>CAWEXF010000010.1:0-173900 GCA_963812925.1 uncultured Pseudomonadota bacterium
ACGACGCTTGAGATATTGGTTGATCAAACGTCGCGGTCGTGGACGACGGGGAGGCGAAGCAATGAGCGTAAACGATTTACCCGCGATCATGGGAACAGTTCTGATCGTTGCCGGGCTCGCCCTAGTGGGCGTTTCCACGTGGTCTCGTGGCGAGGGCAGCGAGAAGACCACTCAGGCCGGGGGGCTCATCATTGTGGTCGGAGCATTTCTCTTGGGGCTGTCGATATTCGTGCCACATGGAAAATAGGACTAAGGTCCGAGCGCCATTCAACTTACGGCATTAGGTTTACCCTCTTGCATCGATCCGCTCGCCGGTAGCGCAAGCCATGAATGTCGGCTTTATTCCGAGTATTCTCCTACCGTGCATGTGGCCGCCGGAAGCGCGCACCTGGACAGCAGTGGACCTCAAGAAAGAAACGGGTGCGGCGCTGTCGCGAGTTGAGCTTGGGCGGGATCTGTCTCTTAATCTTGTTGCCAGTAGTACGTCATTGACTTATATAAGTCAATGACGTACTATGTAATTCCATGGTGTTCATCGAAACACCCGTCTTCACGCGGCAGGTTGTAGAACTGCTGACCGACGAAGGCTACGGTGAGTTCCAGCAGTGCTTGGCGGCCCATCCGTTGATGGGTGACGTGATCCAAGGCACTGGTGGCCTGCGCAAGGTGCGCTGATCGGTACCCGGCGGCGGCAAGCGCGGCGGTGTGCGCGTGATCTACTTTCACGTCGTCGCGCACTCGCAGATCCGGTTGCTGCTGATTTATCGCAAGGGCGTGAAAGACGATCTGAGCGCTGCGGAGAAGAAGGTCCTCCGCAAGCTCAACACTGATTGGTGACTCAAGCTATAGTCGGCATGAACGGAACAACCCACATGAACAAGAAGCTTTTCGCCGAACTCGTCGAGAGCATGACCCAGATGAACGAGATTGCTCGGGGCGAGCGCGCGCCGTCGCGGGAGTTTCACGTCGAGCCGCTTGCAATCAAGGAACTTCGCTCGAAACTCGGACTCTCACAACCGAAGTTCGCCGCGCTCCTGCATGTGGATGTAGGCACGCTGCGCAATTGGGAACAGGGACGGCGAGAGCCCACTGGCCCAGCTAAAGCCCTCTTGACAGCGATCCGACGCGACCCGACGCACGTGCTCAAGGCACTCGCGGCAGGATGAGCGCGCAGGAAGGAGAGGACGGTCAGCTTATCGGCATATATCGGCCGTATATCGGCCGCAGAGAGCGACCTTATCGGCCGACGGTGTGCGTGCCTACTATCGATAGGGCTGGGACACCGCTTCGGGCGTCTATAGCGCGTTGCAGATGAACCGTCCCGCCTGCATGAGGATCGGGATGCGCGCCTCCCGGGTGCGATGCGTCCTACTTCGTCATCGATCTGCAGCAGCTCGGCATTGACCGCGGTGGCCGCCGGAAACGAAGAGCTTGATCTGGTGGGCGCCGCGGCGCAGCTCTTCGCGCACCACGCGCCGCAATTCGTCAGGTCCATCGACCGGATCGCCAATATCGGGGAGTCGCCATCGAACACCTTGGTGTCTGAAAACACGATGATCATATGCGTCTGACAACCGAGTAGTAGATCGCGAGGCCCGTCGCCGTACCGCAGGTCAGAACCGTCGCCGTCATGCCAACGAGGAGCGCGTTATCGTGCTGATAGTAGCCGTCCAGTACACCGACCAGCTGGATGGCGCAAAATCCCAGGAACGACGGAATGGACACACCGTCAGCGCGCTTGGCCTTCCAGAGATGCCACGCCTGTGGCACGAAGAGCGCAGCGTTGATGATGAGTCCGGCGCCGAAGATCGCCGATATGATGTCTTTCATGTCCGCCTGATACGTTAAGTCAGAACGCCCTCGATCGGCACGAAGTCGAAATCGAATCCAAAAGCCCGCGGTCCGATGACCGCCACGGCCTCGGGCCGGCGGACTTTCGGATCGGCGCTGTAACCGATAACGTGCACCCGTTGACCATAGTTCAGCCGCTCGGCCGGCAGGGGCTCGGCGGACTCCGAGTCCACGACGGTAATGATGTCGGGGACGGTCGCGACGATTCGCCCCCGATTGCGGGCGACCAGGATCTCATTCTGGATCTCGAGCGAGAACTCGGGCTCACCGCCCGCCGAGGCGCTGAGCAGCGCCCGTGCCCAGTGCCAGCCGTCACGCGTTTCCCGCTGCACGTCCACGATGCGCCCCTCGAAGAGGAGCCGCGCGAAGCGCTGCTCGGACGGGACATCGAGATACGTCAGCAGCTCCTGAACCGGGTCCGACTGCCGCTCGCGCGCGGTGCGGATGCGGCGACCGATATCCAGAGTCTGCATCAGCGAGCCAAGGACAGCGGCCTCTTTGACCTGACGGCCCGACATCGGGTAGAAGGCGCCGGCGATGCTGCTGCCCATACCGACGCAGGTGGCCCGGATGATGGTCTCGGCCGCGCGGTCATCTACTGCGAAGATATGAGAGAGGTTTCCCGCGTCGTCGGTGACGACGCTCGGCGTGGCGCGGCAGCCATAAATCGAGAATGCCGTCATCTCTATGTGCGGCACCGCGCGTCCGATCCCATCACCATCGACGACCGGCAAATCTACCTCGGTTGCCGCAGCCAGCGGCATGAGCGAATTGAATCCGCCGATCTCGGCGCTGATCAGGGCGTCGATCCGCTTCCCGTAGAATTCCGTGCACGCCTCGAGGAGCCGCCGCAGCATTTTCGCCGACACCAGGTATTCCTCGAGCACCGTCGGGGCACCGACTCCCGCAATCGAGAGTACGAACGCATCATCGGCGAGTTCCGCAGCGTCGATCACCCGAGGATATCGGCCACGGCGCATCTGGGTGATGACGAAGAGCGCGCCCACCCGAGGGTCGCCGCCGCCGCCGCCGCCCAGGAATACGGCCCCGCGGGCCATGTCTCGCACATCGATCTCCGATTCCACCTGGTACATGCTCAATTCCTCAACGAAGCGAGCTCGCCGACGGCGCGCACACGCACCTGCACGAGGTTGGTGCGAATGTGCGTCATGGGCAGCTCGGCCATCTCGACTATGGTGATGGTTGCCGGATCGGCGCCGGCCGCGCGCGCCGCCTGGCTCGCCTCGTCCTTGGCCTGCTGCAGCGCCGCTTCCCGGCCGCTCGAGTAGTCATACAGCCGGTCCACCCGGCCGCTCACCATGGCGATCGCCGCGCCCACCGCATTGGCCACCTCCGCATAACGCGGCCGATGCACCTCGAGCGTGCCGCGCAGCGGCCGGCTGAGCAGAATATGGCCGCCGCCGACCAGGATCACCGGCACTGGCTTGCTGTTGGTCTTCATCCGGTCGATCGCGTCCTCGATGCGCGTATGCATCAGGCTGATCGCCCGCTCGACCACCGCGCTGCTCACCGAGCTGACCCGCGCGGGATCGCCGATACGCGCCTGACCGGCCCGCACCGCGATGTCGGTCGCCGTGAGCTCCGAGCCGCCGAACACCAGCGCCCGCTCGGTGAGCTGGTAACCCACTGAGTCCGGACCGAGCTTCAACCCGGTCTCGCTCTCACGCACCAGGGTGCCGCCGCCGAGCGCAATGGAGAGGAGGTCCGGCATGTGCGAGTTCGTGAGCACGCCCCCGATCTCGCGTGGCAGCGCGCTTTCGCGCGGAAATCCGTGCACCAGGAATCCGAGATCGGTGGTGGTGCCGCCGATGTCCATCACCAGTGCGTCCTCGAGACCCGTGAGAAAGGCGGCGCCGCGCAGGCTGTTGGTGGGACCGGCCGAGCAGGTGATGACCGGGAATCGGCCGGCGAAATCGGCCGAGACCAGAGTGCCATCGTTCTGGCTGAAGAAGACCGGGCATGAAATGCCGACCCGCCGCAGACCCTGTGAGAGTCCGTCCACGACGCGTCGCGCCATCGCGCGCAACGTGCCGTTCATGATCGCGGCGTTCTCCCGATCGACCAGCCCGAGGCCGCCGAGCTCAGCCGACAGCGTGATGTCGGCCTCCGGATGGGCCTGGTGCAAGATCCGGGCGGCCTCCCGCTCGATGTCGGGGCGCGCCGGCGCGAAACAGCTCGTTACCGCGATGGCACGAATCCCCTTGCCGCGGATATCGAGCGCGATCCGCTCGAGCTCCCCGGAGTCGAGCGTCGCGTACTCCTTGCCATCGAAGAAAGCGCCGCCTTGCGCGAAGTATCCTGCTTCCCCAGTTTCAGCCAGCAAATCACGGGGCCATGCGGCGAAGGGCGGCACTCCGTCGCCTTTCGGAGCCGAGACACGCACCGCTGCCACCCGCGAGAGCCCGCGCCGCTGCACGAAGGCATTGATGAACTGGGTCGTCCCGATCATGACCGAGCCGATCGAGTGCGGAGCGACCTTCGCATCGCGCAGCAGAGCGTCCACGACGGCAACCAAGCCGTCGCCCACGTCCGCGGTGGTTGCCCGTTTGGCGCTGGCGAGGACCTCGCGCCCACTCATCAACACCGCGTCCGTGTTGGTACCCCCTACGTCGATCCCGAGGACGAGACGCGCATCACCTGGGGCATTCGTCTTAAGAGCCATCGCGATCCTCCCTTGCTCAATATTTCATGCTCAGCTCGACGCCGTAGGTCGCCGGCGGCACGAGGTATCCGATCCCCGCGACGCCGATGCCGAAGGGAGTCGCGCGCACGAATTGACTGTAGGCGCGGGTATCGGTGATGTTCTTTCCCCACAGCCACACGCTCCACCGAACGCTCTCGATGCCGGCACGCAGATCGAGATACTCCTTCGGGTTTTGTATTGCGATATTGTTCACTTCCCAGATCTTCTTGCTGTACAGGTTGAGCGACGCGCGCCCGAAGAAGCTCAGGCTGGAGTTGATCGGCTGGCGATATTGCGTGCCGACCTGCCCGGTCCACGGTGTCAGGTAAGGCGTATAGGATCCGTAGCATCCGTAATCCACCGCCGCGACCTGCGAGGCGGACAGACCCGAGCAGGAAGGCACGCCGTCGAGCTTGGCAATGGCTGAATCGGTATAGCCGGCGTTGGCGAACAGCTCCCACCGCTCGGTCGGATACCATGAGTTCTCGAGCTCGGCGCCCTTGATCACCACCAGGTTGATATTCTGGTTGACCTGGGTGAAGCCGCCGCCGGGTGAGCTGAAGACATTGAAGTACTGATAGCCGTGGTCGGTGTCGTAAAACACCGCGCCATCGACGTGGACACTTCCTGAGAGCCACAGCGTCTTCAATCCCGCCTCATAGTTGCGCAGGTATTCACTGGTGAAGTGCGACGGACTGCCCGTAGGGTTGAACCCGCCCGGGCGATAGCCGGTGCTCGCCGTGATGTAGTAAGTCTGCCGGTCGGTGGGGCGCCAGCTCAGGGTGGCCTTGGGCTGCCAGGCGAGAAAATCGGAGTGCAGGAACGAGCCGGTCACGAGATTCTGCTGCGTCCGGTCGTCGAAGTCGTACCGCAGTCCGCCGGTGAACGTCAGGTCCGGCAGGATGTCGTAGTCGGCTTGGCCGTAAGCTCCGAACGAGCTCTCGACCCAATCGTAATCGGAGTTCGCGATGGTGAGGCTCGGATCCCAGAACTGGCTCGGGCTGCCGTTCTCGTCGATGAAGACGCGTGTCAGCAGGGACTTGTCGAGATACTGGTAAGAGAGGCCGGTCACCCAGCGAAAGCGCTGCTGGGACGGTGAGGTGAGGCGCAGCTCCTGGAAGTAGCTGGTCAGCCCCAGATCCTGGCCCTGTGCCGCCTGGAATCCGAGATCGAAGAGGCCGAGCGGGTCCTGAACAGGATTGCTGTAGGAAATGCTCGCGCGGTTGTCTTCGTACATCCGGTTGTAGCCGCTGATCCAGGTGAGCGTCGCAAACGACAGCGGCCCCTCGAGCTTGGCGCTCATGCCGCCGGTCATGCCGACATCGCTCGGGTAGAACCCGTAGGTTGGATTGAGGAACTGGTTCGGATTGTCGGACTGGATCCAGCTGTATTCGTTGGTAGCGCCGCTGTGCCGTCCGAAGTCCCCGGTCAACTCCAGCGTCCAATCTGCCGGCAGATGAGCCAGGAGGCTGCCGCGCGTGTCATAGTCGTAGTGGATGAAGTCCGAGGTGCCGCCCGCCCCGGGGTAGGTGTCCGATACCAGGCCCTTCTGGGTGAGATAAGTGGCCGCGACTCGGTAGCCCACCGCCTCGGACCCCATGGGTCCGGCGGCCTCGCCCCGCAGGTCGGTCATCCCGCCGTTGCCGTAAGTGAGATCGCCGCTGGCGGAGAATTCCGGCGTCGGCGGCTGCGTCTGGATGACGATGGCGCCGCCGAGTGCGTCACGGCCGTAGAGCGTTCCTTGCGGGCCCTTGAGCACCTGGATGCTCTGGATGTCGAACATCTGCTGATTGAGCTGCAGCTGATCGACCTGCGGCACTCCATCCACCACTACCGCGATGGGCGGGTCTGCATTGGTGACCGAAGCGATGCCGCGCACCACCACCCAACTGTTGTTGTAGGTGTCGGCGCGGTCGAAAGTCATGTTCGGAATCTCGGCGATGTAGTCCGCCGTGTCCGTGATCCCGCGCTGCGCGATCTCTTGCGACGTGAACACTTCGACCTGGGCGGGGACCCGCTGCAGAGGCTCCGCGCGCTTCTCCGCGGTGACGATGACTTCGTGCAGCAGCAGCGGGGTGCTGGTGTCGCTATCCGCGGATTGCTCAGCGTCAGCGCTCGCGGCGTGGGCGGCGACCAGAGGCACGCCGGAGGCGATGAGCAGATAGACGATCCCACGTTTGTGACGGATTATCATGCGGTTCATTCTTTCGACGTACCGCCTCCCCCATCCGCGAGCAATCCCGCGGACACGACGGGGGTCTTCTTGCGCGACCCCCGTGACCGAGTCCCACCAGGCGGTGATGCGAATGGGACAGGCTGGCTAGATGCTATCGGCCGAGCCGCATCGGCAGCCGCTTCGATGGTGTGGGCGCGGCTGCTATTTCGGGTAGGTGTTTCGCGCGCCGCCCACCATCGGGTAGGATGCTGAACGAAGCTTTCCCCCGCGATCGTTGTATGCACGCAACAGAATTCTCTTCCGTGGGTGCATATGACCGCTTTCACCCACCTCTTTACCGCGTTGAGTTGCTGCCGCGCACGGTGCTGCGCCGGCGCCTCGATGTCGCACTGCGTTATCCCTTGACGGCCATCGCGGCTCCCGCTGGCTACGGCAAGAGTTCGGTGCTCGCGCAGTGGCGCTGCGACCTGCTCGAAAAAGGCACTGATGTTGCGTGGCTCAGCATCGTCGATGAGGGCACGGACGCGCAGACGCTAGTCGGCGACCTCGTATTGGCTATCACCCGCGCTGGCCGCAGTCTTGGCCGGCTGGCGGGACTCGCAGAGGACGGACTCGCGGACCTGCCGACCGGCTCGGTCGTCGATCGACTCACGAAAGCGCTCGCGCAGGAGGTTCGTCCGCTCGTGCTCATCATCGACGACGTTCATCGGGTTTCGCCCGCGGCCTTCGCCACGGTGTTGGGTCCCCTGCTGCGCGCGCCGCCGGACTCGATGCACATCGTCCTGAGCGGCCGGGATCCGCCGCCGCTCAACGTGCCTGAGCTCGAGGGACGAGGCTTACTGGTGCGGCTCGATGCGGCGGAATTCCGCTTCTCTCGCGACGAAGCGCGCGAGCTGTTGGCCGGCTTCGAGCCCGCACAGGCGCAGCGGCTCGCAGAGCAGTCCGAGGGCTGGCCTATCGTCCTGCAGCTGCTGCGCAGCTGGCTGCAGACTCACCCTGCAAGCGCTCTTGCGCCGGATGCGCTATCAGGCAGCGTCGACGGCATCGTGAGCTACCTCACGGAGCAGGTGCTGGCCAACCTGAGCGACCGGGAAGCCGCGTTGCTGCGCGATGTATCGATTCTCGACGCCTTCAACCCGGATCTGGTCACTGCCGTCACCGGCAACGCCGACGCGTGGTCCAAAGTGATCGGAGCGCGCGCCTTCGAGTATCTGATCGTGCCGCTGGATCAGCAACGCTACTGGCTGCGCTATCACCACCTCATCGGCGAGATCCTGCGGCGGCGTTTGCGGGATCAGCCCCTCGAGGAAGTCGCGGCGCTTCATCGCCGCGCCTCGCGGTGGTTCGAGGCGCACGGCATGCCGGCGGAGGCAGTACGCCACGCGAGCGCGGCGGGCGACTTCAAACACGCAGCACACGTGATCGCGCGTCAGGGCATCTGGGAGCTGACACAGTACGGCGGCGTTTCGCTGCTGCGGCGTCTGCTCGCCCCCATCCCGGTGGAACGCGCTCGGGAATATCCGCGTGTCCAGCTCGGACGCACGATTCTTCTGGCCAAGAGCTCGCGGCCGCTCGAAGCGCTGCAGCTTTTCAAAGCCACCGAAGAGGCCACGGCTGGCTTTTCCCGTCTCGCGCCTGACGAGCTCGAGGCGACCAAACGCGACGCCCGGCTCGTGTACCACGTGGTGGCAGGGTACTGCGACCTGCCGGTCGGTCCGGACACGCTCGAGGGTGTGTACCGGCTCATCGACGAGCTGCCGGCGAGTGAGGGCGTGGCGCGCGCCGTGCTGCTCAATGTGGCGGCGTTTTACGCTCATAGCCTCGGCGGCATGCTCACGGCTCTCGATCTCGCCAACCAGGGAGTCCGGGCGATGCGGCACTTGGGCTCCGTCGTGGGTATCAACCACTGCTACCTGCACGTGGGGACCGCTCACCTGCGACTCGGCCAGCTGCGTGATGCCGAGGCCGCATTCCGCGAGGCGAGCGCGCTGGCCGAGGAGAATTTCGGCGCCGACAGCGGTTTGCGCGCCTGCTCTGATGTGATGCTCGCCGTCGCGCTCTACGCCCGCGGCGACATCGCTGGCGCGCGCGAGCGGCTCGATCCCGCGCTCGCGCAGGCGGAGGCCGGAGATGGATGGATAGATGTGTACCTCGAGGGCTACGAGACCGCCGCGGCAATTGCGTTCACCAACGGTGAGCTGCGTGCCGTGGAGGATGTGCTCATGCGCATGGAGCGGACCGCCCGCGAGCGGGGACTGCGCCGGCTCGCGGCACTGCGGGAAACCCTGGTCGCGCGGCTGGCAATTCTGCGCGGCGATTACCCGGTGGCCGAGGCCGCGCTCGCTCGTCTCTCACCGCTCTACCGGCCCGGCAGATGGCGCGATCATCCGTTTTGGTGGCGGGTGGACGATGAGGCCGCGCTCGCCACGGCTCTGCTCGGGCTCGCCCGCGAGGACCTGACGGGCGCCGAGGCCGCCCTCAACGACCTGTCACAGGCCGCCGCGGCGGGCCAACGGGAAGGGCCGCTGACGCTGGCGCGCGCACTCCACGCGGTGCTGCGGCTGCGCCGGGGGGATGCCGCCGGAGCGAGTCAAGCGCTGTTGGAAGTCATCGAGGCACGCATGGCGGAAGATGACGTACAGAACATCGCGCGATTGGGCGCCGTCATCGCGCCCCTGTTACGTACAGTCCAGACCCGAATCCAGGCGAGCGAATCCACCACCAGCATCCGCGTCCGGCACGCCCTGTCCGCGCTCAGCTCGGCGGTGGAGCGCTTCCGGGTCGGCGATCGCGGCAGCCCCCTGCCCCTGAGTCCGCGTGAGACGGAAGTACTGGCGGCGCTCGCGCGCGGTGCCTCGAACAAGGTGATTGCGCGGACGCTGCAGATGACGGAGAACACCGTCAAGTTCCATCTGAAGAACATATTCAACAAGCTGGGGGTCACCAGCCGCGCCGGTGCCATCGAGCTCGCGAGACAACACGACCTGTAGCGGCTTCGCCGAACTTCATGGGTGCGGTCAGAGGATTCTCACTGATTTCAATCGTAGGCGATCTAGTCCTCGTGATGACTCTCGCGACCGGGTCCGCTGAGACAAGCGCGTCGGAGGGACGTGGTACTCGCCCAGTGATACGACCTGCACGATGGCATCGACGTCGCGCGTAGCCCGCACGGATGGGCTGGCTCCATCGGTCACAAGCAGCCCCGTGATACAGCCGCCCACGAATACAAACCGCGGGCACAACGGCCCCAATGCAGCGACTACTGATTCCAGTAACGGTAGGTTTGGGTTAGCGGCGTTCATGCAAGCGCTCCACCGATAATAATGGGAGGCTCCTGCCGCTGAAATCTTGGCAAAAGACAGCAGTATTGGCGCTTCAGAGGGACGGCTCGCTAAAACTGATATCTGGCACCCTACCGAAGTACGAAGAATAGTTTTGGGTGAATCAACGTGTGTTGACGAGACGCTTACCATACTCGGGCGTAGAGTCCCCACAGCCATTCCGACAAGAAGGATAGGGCCGCCAACGCGAGGGAGCCATTAACGGCCTCGCCGAGGGCGTTTGGGCTGGATATGACTCCAAAGCCCACAAGGCCTGCGGCTATCGCACCAAGCCATAGCGCCGGGGCCGATATGAAGCAATGGCGACGGCCACAGCGCAGCGCATTGAGTGCGCACCCCGTTCCCATCCACGCCAATGCTAGAGCCCATATGAGACCGGTCTGCGCGAGCGGCAGATGCAAAAAATTTGTGGATATCCCGAGGGCAAGCGGCAGCGCCCACCAAAAGATGATGCCGATCGGCTGGCGCAACCAATCTCTAGACTTGGCGGCCCCTATGGGTGCGCAGCTTGTGGTTTCCGTCATTCCAAGGTCACTCACAACAGCCCCGACCACCTGCGGCGCGCGCCAACTGAACGGGCGGGCAAGGCACTGAGCCATACGAACAGAACACGCAGCAATCGCTGGGTTTCGGTCTCAACGTCGAGCCGCACGCAGCGCACTCGAAGAAATAGATGCAGGCGTCGACCGGCATGATCTCCGTCTGCCGCGCGCCACAGATTGGGCAGATCAGCTCCGAGCTCATGACCGGTGCGCTCGAAGATGCTACCGCCGTCATTTGGAGACAGCCGTTGGGCTGATCCCATCCATCATGGCGTGCACTTTGGCAGCGAAGACACGCGGATCGAGATGCGGGAACTGTGGAGTGTGCGGCAATCCACCGAGCTGATGCATGAGGAAGGCGGGCTCGGGTGGTGCCGCGTCACTCCAGACCGCATCGGGCCGATAGATGAGCCACGTATCCCACGCATACACCCACTCGTGGCCGTTCCAGTAGTGGAGCGCATGCGACATCTGTCGACCGAAGTCACCTGTCGGATTCCAGTAGAGTCTCGATGTCGACGACCGCAGTAACGCTGCAGCAGCCGGAATATCCTTGGCCTGACCGCCGATGACAGGCTCGAACACGACGTACACCTTTACCGGCGCGCTAACGGCCAGGTTGGCAAGGAGGTCGTCACCCATGTCCGCCATCCCGCGCAGGCATTCCGGGCAGATCGGGTCGACCAAGAACACGAGCCTCACGTCGCCGCGGTCGCGGTTGAAGTCCTCACGCAGCTGCCCGTCGTCGGACCCGAGAACGGCGTAATGAACGTGGTTGGCAGTCGCATCGCGGCCGCGACTACTACCTGCGAAACTGAGTACCATCATGACTGCGAGCACGGCCAGCAGTATCTTGCGTGGTTGCATTGACCGCTCCATCACCAGAACGATGCCAGCTGCGGCAGGTAGGAAGCGATGTCGAGGCAGATGACGATCAATGCCCCGATCCATACCGCGATGCGCAGGCCCTTACGATCTTCTACCGGACACGTGCCGCCCTCCGTGGCGGATCGCGTGCGATAGGCATACCAGAATCCCAGGCCTACGAGCACGAGCGTCACCGCCACGACTGGAGACTGCAAGCCGGACAATCTTGCGAGCATCACGGCCCCGCCGACGCCGAGCAGACCCACGGCCCAAGGCGCAGCGCAGCAGGCGCCAAAGGCGAGCGCCAATGCGCTCAGGGCCACGGCTCCACCGGTAGCGCCGAGAATCTTGGGTTTGTCACTCATCTTGATATAGCCGAGAGCCGTACCGGAGTCTGTCGCAATTCCTGTGGACGCGGTAATCTTAGGACCGTAGTCAACTACGGAGTCAATATGGCTGCGCGGTGCACAATCGGTGCTCTCGCCCGAGACGCCGGGGTCAATGTGGAGACCATCCGCTATTACCAGCGGCGCGGGCTCGTCCCCGAGCCTGCGAAGCCCCTGGGTGGTATCCGGAACTACGCGCCGCAACATGCGCAGCGCCTTCGTTTCATCAAGCGGGCACAGCAGCTGGGTTTCAGCCTGGAGGAGGTCGGGGACCTGCTGTCTCTGGAGGATGGTCTGCACTGCCACGCTGTGGAAGAGATCGCCGGGCAGAAGCTGGCGACAGTACGCGAACGGATCGCGCAACTTAAGACGATCGAGAGCGCGTTGGCCACGCTGGTCAGAAAGTGCCGCAGCAACAAGGGGAGGGTCCGCTGTCCGCTCATCGCAGCCCTGGAAAGTGCCACGGCTTGACGGAATAAACCCGCACTCTTTGCTACACTGAAAGACACTATCATGCCAAGATTCGACCTAACTCCGCCAAGTTCAGTTCAACGCGAGGCGATTATTGCCCGCCTCACCGAGGAGGAACGCGACGTGTTGCTCGAGCACGGCACGGAGGCCGCCTTCTGCGGTGTTTTTCTCGACAACCACAAGGATGGTGTTTACACGTGCCGCTTTTGTGGTTTGCCTCTCTTCCGGTCGAGTGCGAAATTCGACTCCGGTACGGGGTGGCCCAGCTTCTTCGAGCCGTATAACGAAGCCCACATTCGGCGGGTCCGCGACACCAGCTACGGAATGGTCCGCGTGGAAGAGGTGTGTGGGCGCTGCGGTAGTCATCTCGGGCACGTTTTTCCGGACGGGCCGCCGCCGACGGGTGAGCGTCATTGCCTCAACTCCGTATCATTGTCGTTTACAGAGCAGGGAGAGGCATTGCCGGACATACTCAGGCGTGGACCTCCGGAAGGCCGAGTGCCCGCGTAGCCCAAGCCCAGCGTAGCGTCACGCCAGGGTTTCCCGCATCGGGAGTATGTAGCCACAGTCGCGGATGCTAGTATCAGACAATAGCGTCTAGAGGGAGTCTGCGTATGAAGAAGTTCAAGCACGAAGCGGAATTGTTCAAGGCGGCCTTGATAGCCGCCATTGAATATGCAGAGCGCCGCAAGGCGGTGGAATTCGAGGCGACAGATTCGGCAAGCAACAAAGCGTTGTACGTGTATCGGTTGCTCGTGCATGACAAAGTCATTTCGCCAATGCCTGAGGAACAGGTCGGCGAGAAGACGATTCGCCATCGGCTGGCGGCTTGGTATGCGCATCAATTGCCCGCCGGTCACCCCTTGCTCGGCTAAGCACGCCTGAGGAGTCGCGTTCGCCTGGGAGCAGCAGCTGCTTGGGTCCGCGCGGAAATAGCCGCCTGTCGAGCACCCAAGTACGCCGAGTTTGTGCGGGTCAGCTCCCCGACAATGCCTTCTGGAACTGCGCGCTCTGCAACATGGAGCTCACGGTGTTGACGATCGCGTCAGAGAGAACCTCGTAGTAGTCCTCCAGTTCATAGGATCGCCCGAACCGCTTCGCCTCTCCGGAGGCGGTACCGCTCCAGAGCACTTTCCCATCCCGGCCCACCACGGTAAGGTGGACTGCGACCTCGGATCGGTAGAGCGAAGTCTCCCTCACGAAGAATTGCGTCACCTCTCCCTTGATCGTCACTGTGCCGCCGCTGTCGACCGTCTTCAGGCCGGCGCCATCGAAGAGCGCACGCATGTGCATACTCACGAACGACCCGACGTCGTCCTTCGTCGTCACCGGCTTTGGCGTCTGATCCTCGCGATTCTCCCCGATTGCCTGCTTGTCGGCGCGCAGGTCGGTGAAAACATCGAACTGCACTGGCGCTTGCGACATTTCCCCGGCGCCCAGCCTCAGGTCCGAAGTCGGTCGCCATTTCAGGGGAACGTTGAGGAGCGAGGCCGCGTGGGCCTGGACGCCGAAAGTTGCCGCAATGACCAGAAGAAGGATTCGAGCGCGCATGACGGATCGGTCTCCAATTGCCGGTGGAGGCGGCGGGAATGATACGATGGACAGGGGCCCGGGTCACCCATTCGGGGGGTGTCGCCACTCTATAGCCACAAGGATACTCGGTTCATCCGCGTCATTCGGCCAATCCCGGCGCGGGCAGCCCAACACACACACAACCCCCGGCCTGAGGCGCTGCGCGCCTCGGGAGTCCCGCCATGGAGAGAGCGGAGGAAGGGGTTATAGTCGGGTGACGAGGTTCGGGGTTGCGACACCCGTGTCCCAAAAGGATAATACTCCCCTATGCTAACTAAAACAGATGCGTTCCTGTTTCGAAGTCCGGCCACGATTGATCGCAATCCGACCACTGCGGACCAGGAACAGATGCAGCGGGATGGGGCGCTGGTGGTGCGAAATTTCTTCGACGCCCCCCAGGTGGAGGAGCTGCTGCAATGGACTGAAGAGCTGCAGAACGCCCCCGAGGTATCCGGGCGCCACTGGGTATATCACGAGGACAGCGTGCGCCAGCCGGGTCTTCGCCTGATTCAACGAATCGAGAACTTCTGTCCCTATCACGCGGGGTTCGATCGGCTCATCCGCTACGGGGCGCTGGCTCACTGGGCGGGGGGCCTGATGGGCGGCCCGGTTGTGCTGTTCAAGGACAAGATCAATTTCAAGATGCCCGGGGGAGCCGGCTTCAAGGCCCACCAGGATCAACAGGCGGGCTGGAGCACGTACGCGCCGCTATTCGTCACGGCGATGGTGACACTCGATGCCGCAACGCTGGAGAACGGCTGCCTGGAGATCGAAGCCGGTCGTCACCGCGAAGGCCTCATCGGCCAACAGTGGGTGCCGTTGGAGGAGCAGGGACTGAGCCTCGAGCCGGTTCCGACCGCTCCAGGCGATGTCATTTTCTTCGATAGCTACGTCCCCCATGCCTCGAAGGCGAATCTGACCGACGCAGCGCGCCGGATTCTCTATATTACGTACAATCTCGCGAGTGAAGGGGATCATCGCGCGCGTTACTTCGCGGACAAGCATGCGTCGTTTCCACCGGACATCGACCGCGACGGAGAGAAGACCTACGTCTTCAGAGTCTAGTCAGGGTTCGCGCCTGAAGCTCGGAGCCCTCGTCGGGGGGCTGGTGGGACTGGGGCTGATCGCGTGGCTGTTCGCGAGCTATAACTTCGTCAGGGTGCTGGATGTTCTGGCTCACGCCGGTGCGTGGGGATTTGCGGCGATTGTTGCTTTTCACCTGACGCAAATGCTGTTCTCGGCGCTTGGCTGGGAGGTGATCGCCACGTCGGTCGCCGCGGACAGCCCGGCGTCGCTGTCGTCAGCGCCGCGCCTGAAAGATTATCTGTTGCTGCGTTGGATCCGTGAGGCGGTAAACAACTTGTTGCCGCTGGCGCAGATTGGTGGGGAGATTGTGGTCGCACGGCTTCTGCAGCGGCGGGGCGTGCGGCTTGCGGCGGCGATCGGCGGCACGATCGCCGATCTGTTGTTGGAAATGAGCACGCAGGTTCTATTCACCGTAATCGGGGTCGCGCTATTGGCACACATCGCCGGCCGCAGCGATGTTTCGGACCTTGCGACCCGCGCGCTGTGGGTGGCTAGTGCGATTGTTGCCGGCGCTTTCGTTGCGCTGCGGTTCGGGTTGGCGGCGCTCATTGAACGGGCTGTGCTGCGCGTGGGCCGGTTGCTTGCGTGGCCGGCGAGCGCCGAGATTGGCGGTTTGCACGCGGCATTGGCCGGTCGCTTCCGCTCGCTGCCGCGGGTGGCGTTGGCCGCGCTCTGGCATCTGATTTCCTGGCTGCTGGGCGGTCTCGAAGTGTGTCTGATTTTGCACTTTTTCGGCACTGACGTTGGACCCGGTACCGGTCTCATCATCGAAAGCTTCGGGCAAGCGCTCAAGGCGGTCGGGTTTGCGGTGCCGGGCGCGATCGGGGTGCAGGAGGGCGGGTATGTCGTCGTATGTCGGCTGCTGAATATTCCACCGGAGACCGCGATCGCGCTGTCTCTCATCAAACGGGCGCGGGAGGTCGTGTTGGGTATTCCCGGCCTCATTCTTTGGCATCGGACAGAAGCCAAGATGACCGCGGCGGCTGCGGCCTCGCTTTGATCGACAACCGGAGTATTTGAGTGTCAACCACGACCTGGACCCATCTACTGGCCCGACCGGTCATACGACCTCTGATCGGCACGGCAGTGCGACCGAATCACATCACGACGCTACGCCTGCTGACTGGTATTGCCGCGTGCGTGGCCTTTGCCTGGGGCAATCGCGCGGGAATGGAGTGGGGTGGCGGCTTGTGGATGGTTTCGGCCTTTCTTGACCGTGCCGATGGCGAGCTCGCTCGCCTGGCCAATATGATGAGCCCGCAGGGGCATCGCTACGACTATCTCGCCGACGTCTCGGTCAACTCCCTGTTTTTCATCGCCATTGGTGTCGGCCTGCGCCACTCGATGCTTGGCGACTGGTCGATGCCGTTGGGATTGCTGAGCGGGGTCGCGACGCTTCTGGCGAGCATTTTCGCCGAGCGGCTGGAGTCGCGCTCCCCGCCGGGCACCAAAGCCATCTCCGGCCGGTGGGGGTTCGATCCCGATGACTCGCTGTACCTGATGGGTCCGTTGGCCTGGTTGGGTTGGCTGACTCCCATACTGCTGGTCGCCAGCGTGGGGACCGCGACGGCCATGGTGATTTTAGGAGTGCGTCTGCGACGCACTCCCGCGCCGCAGAGGTAGCCTTCCACCAGGTGCTATGGATCAACCGCCCGCCAGGCCCGTCCCGGTCGTACGGCTGCGCATATGGCGCAGCTCAAGAATGCCAAGGTTGCAGCCGCACAAATCCCGCTACGGGCCAGCCGGTTCGCTTTCATTGAGGTTGCTCCCCTAAAGCCGCCCGCGGAATGCAAAGCAGGCTGGTTTCGAGCCTAGCTCGCATCCTTTACAGCAGGATGATGGGAACGCCGAGCATCCATGCGCCCCGGCTCCCCGGGCGAACCCGAACCCCGGTGACACCATAAGTCTTTGTTTTTATTGAATCCCCAGGGGGAGGGTCAGCGATCAGCTCCAATGCACCCGGCAAACCGCAATGTGCCTTGCTTCTTCGGTATCCCGACCTCACAAAGCTGGCACAGCACCATTGAACTTCTGATGCGATCTCTATAGGATGCCGGCCCCTTCTGCCCTCGACTCCCGGATTTACCAGCGCCAGGTATGGGATCGAGGAGGGCGCTGCTCACTTCAGCGCAGATCATTTTTGAATACATGAGCCCGGCCAGCACGCCTGTCCGGCACCCCGACAGTGTAAACCGAACATTCGATACGGAACCTTGCCATGGCCCGCACAACCGCTCTTTCTGATATCCGCAACATCGGCATCATCGCTCATGTCGATGCCGGCAAAACGACGACGACGGAGCGCATCCTGTATTACACCGGGCGCAAGCACACGATCATCGACATCCATGACACCAAGGATCTGAAGACGTCGACGACGACGGACTACCTCGAGCAGGAACAGAAGCGCGGCATTACGATTCAGAGCGCCGCGGTCTCCTGCTTCTGGCGCGAGAAGAAGATCAACCTGATCGACACTCCCGGGCACGTCGACTTCACCATCGAGGTGAATCGCTCGCTGCGCGTGCTGGACGGCGCCGTAGTGGTGTTCGACGGTGTCGCTGGCGTAGAGCCCCAGTCCGAAACGAATTGGCGTCTTGCGGACAACTATGGCGTGCCGCGCGTTTGCTACGTCAACAAAATGGATCGTAGCGGCGCCAGCTTCACGCGCTGCGTGGACATGATCAAGAAGCGCCTCGGCGCGCGCCCGCTGCCGATACAGATCCCGATCGGCTCTGAAGACAACTTCAAGGGCATGATCGATCTTGTCGAGATGAAGGCGCTGGTGTGGGAGTCAGACGACAAGGATGCGGAGTGGCAGAGCCTCGAGGTGACGCCGGATATCGCCGACAAGCTCAGCATCCACGTGCCGACGGATCGCAAGATCCTCGCGGACGTGGAGAAGTACCGTACGGAGCTCGTCGACACCTGTCTCGAGATGGACGACGACGCCATGCACAAGTACATCGAGGACGGTCATGCACCGTCGGCCGACGTGCTGCGCGCGTGTCTGCGTAAAGGCACCGTCACGGGTGCGTTCACCCCCGTGCTATGCGGATCTTCGTACAAGAACAAGGGTGTGCAGCAGGTGCTGGATGCCGTTGTCGACTACATGCCGGCCCCCACGGACGTATCGGCCATCAAGACCCTGGACGAAGACGGCAACGTCGTCGGCGAGCGCAAGTGCTCGGACGACGAGCCGTTCAGCGGCTTGGCGTTCAAGGTAATCAACGACGCGTACGGTGCTCTGACGTTCGTACGCGTGTACTCGGGTGTCCTCACCAAGGGCGCTTCCATACAGAACACCACGCGCGGCAAGCGCGAAAAGATCGGCCGCATGGTCGAGATGTTCGCCAAGGAAGCGAATCCGATCGAAGAGGCTCGCGCCGGTGACATCATCGCGCTCGTCTCCATGCAGGAAACGGAAACCGGCGACACGCTGTGTGATTCGGCCAATCCGGTGATCCTCGAGCGCATGCGCTTCCCGGACCCTGTGATCAGCGTGTCCGTGAAACCGAAGCTCAAGGGCGAACAGGAGAGATTCGGCGCCGCGCTCGGGAAGATGGTTCGTGCCGATCCTTCGCTCCATCTGGAGACGGATCGCGAGACAGGCCAGACGATTCTGCGCGGCATGGGCGAGCTGCACCTCGAAGTGACGCTCGACCGCATGCGTACGGAATTCAATGTCGAAGGCGTCATGGGCGAGCCGCAGGTCGCCTATCGCGAGACCATCACGCGCCGGATCGACGAGCAGTACGTGCACAAGAAGCAGACTGGCGGTTCCGGTCAGTTCGCCGAAGTGTGGATCACGTTCGAGCCGCTCGAGCGCGGCAAGGGTTTCGAATTCGTCGATGCGACCTCGGGCGGTTCCGTGCCGCGCGAGTACGTGCCGTCAGTGGAGAAGGGTCTCAAGATCCAGAAGGAAGATGGCGTGCTGGCGCACTTTCCGACCGTGGACTTCCGCGCCACGTTGACGGACGGCAGCTACCATGATGTCGACTCGAACGCACTGACCTTCGAAATCGCGGCCAAGGCCTGCTTCCGCGAAGCCATGCGCAAGGCTTCTCCCATCCTGCTCGAGCCGGTCATGAAGGTCGAGACTGTGACGCCTGGCGACTATCTGGGCGATGTCATCGGCGACCTGAACCGCCGCCGCGGCATGATCCAGGATCAGCTCGAGCGCGGCGCCAACATCGCGGTCGTGGCGACCGTACCGCTGTCGGAAATGTTCGGCTACATCGGCCAGCTACGCTCGATGACCAGCGGTCGCGCCTCGTACACCATGGAGTTCTCGCACTACGACCCGGTGCCGAAGAGTGTGGCGGACGAAGTGATCGCCGAAGTCATCGAGATGAAGGCGGCCGCGAACGCCTGAAGACGGGGGCTCCGCCTGCGTGGGCTCTGGAGCGACGGTCGTGCAACAGCGGTCGGAACCGTCGTTCCGATCCACGTGACCCGCCATCCCCGCCTGTCAGCTTTGTAGCGTCGACCTCCCTGGCGGAGGTTGTCCATCGAGGCGAGGAAGCTCGGGATCGATCGCTGCCCACGTGGGCGCCATCGACGTCCAGATCGTGGATTCGGGTGACACCTCGTTCGGATCGTCGAGAGTACCAACCCTCACCGCAGTGAAGTGCGGCCTCCTTTGCGAGGTGATGAGTACGTGGGTGCCACATACAGGACAGAACCTGCAGTACATGATATTGCCGCTGTCGGCGACGAACTTGAATTCCCTGAGATCACCGCCGACGGCCAGCGCGGCGGTATCGAAGATTGCGTTGACCGTGCCACTGCCGCCGCCGATCGTCTGACACATCCGGCACCAGCACGCCCGGGCCGTGACCGGTGCCGCGGTAATACGGTAACGAACGGCCTTGCACAGACATCCGCCAGTCAGTTCCATGGAATTCCCCACGTTGATTCTGCTTGTCGGCGAGCGGCTTGGAATGCGTAGCCGCATTATGCCGCACATGGAGGGATGGCAGCCCTCGAGTCCCCGGTAACCGGAAGAGAGTATCTCCCGCAGAATCAGTGAGTTATCGGTTACGCGCGGGGCTCGTTGACTATATACCAACCAGTCGGTATGGTAGCGGACAACGCGAAGGGGGGAATAGCTCATGAGAAACACAGCAATGTCGCGCCGGGCCCTGCTCGAGATAGGAGCGTGCGCATTGGCAGCGTCGGCAGCGCTGCCGGCACTTTCCAGCGCTGCGCCCGGGACGGGAGAGAATCGGCGCAACGAAGAGATCATCCGCAAATACTATTCATTGTGGTCGCAGCAGAGTGAGTGGCACCCGGTCGACATGATGCTGACGGACGATTTCAGGTTCACCAGCCCGGTCGACGACCGCATCAGCAAGACTGCCTTCAAAACGGGGTGCTGGGATACTCAACATGCCCTCATCGCGGGACACGATCTTGACCGCGTTTTCGTAATTGGCAACCAGGCGTTCGTCAGATATACGTGCCGGACGAAGAACGGACAATCCTTCAGGAACGTCGAGTATCTCCAACTGAAGGACGACAAAATCGAGGCCATCGAGTGCTATTTCGGCGGGTCCGGCTATCCATCTGCGGCGAACAAGGCGTAAGAGTACGGGGGGCGTCAGGCCGGCCCCCCACCGAGGCGACGATCTCAGAGACACACACGCTCGGCGAGGCGCTCCGGCATTTCGGAGTCAGCCCGAGCGGCGCAGGCACACCGTGAAGGTGGTGCCAGCCTCCTAGCTGGAGGTCACGGAGCCGTCGTCGAATTCTGTAGATTCTCCAGCCCGATGCGATGCGCATACTGCAGCAGCATGATGGTCTTGCCATCGCGAATCGCCCCGGAATCGACCATGTGTATGGCTTTCTCGAGCGCGATCTCGATGGTTTCGATCTCTTCGCCCTCATTCACATCGCCGCCGCCGGCGGACACGCGATCCCCGTCCTGGTATTCGGCCACGAAGAAATGTAGCCGCTCCGTTACCGACCCCGGGCTCATGTAAGCCTCCAACACCTGCCGCGGGGCGCGTACGCGATATCCCGTCTCCTCCTCGGCCTCTCGCCTGATACACGCCGCCGGGTCGTCGCCATCCAGTAGGCCGGCGCAGGCCTCGATCAGCAGTCCATCACCGCAGCCGTTGAGGTAAGCCGGCATGCGGAATTGACGCGTCAGCAGGACGCTATGCCGAGCGACGTTGTACAACAGGATGACGGCACCGTTGCCGCGGTCATACACCTCGCGCGATTGCCGCTGCCACGAGCCGTCTCGCCGCCGAAAATCAAATATGAATTTGCGCAGCAGATACCAATCATCGGACAGTACTTGCTCACTCAGGAAACGAATGCCTTCTGCCGGCGCTTCGGTCGTCCCACTCATTCAAACTTCTCCGGATGGCCTGGAATATCAGCGAGGTCAGAAAAAATGCGCAGTCCAAGCCGCTGGGCGCATTGCACATCGAGATCCGCGCCGGTGGATTCCCCCGGGATGCGCAGTACCGCATCGCACCGCGCCAGCAGTCGGTGTGCCACAGGGTATTGGTATTTGCGGAAGACTTCGTCCGCGGGGACCCGGCCGCCGGCAGCACGAATGATCGGCAACGCGAGCCACTCGCCTATCACCGGCAGATGGCCCTTCTCATAGATGGGAAGCGCAAAGCTCTCGAGCCGCTCGCGATTGGCCGTGATCTTGTCTGGATCACCTCCGGTGCCGGACGTGTACGGGCCGCAGACCATGATCAGCATCGGTGAGATGGCAAGCATGCGGGCAAGAATACCTTTTCGTGCAATTTCGTGCAACTTCGTGTAGTATTGGATGCTGGCGATCGGACCATCACCGCAGTGCTCACCGCGCAGAGAAAGAAGCTGATTCTCGCCCGCCTCGTTCAGGAGGGGCAGGTTATCGCCAAGGATCTCGCTGGCGAGTGGGGCGTCTCCGAAGACACGATCCGGCGGGATCTGCGCGAGTTGGCCGCAAGAGGACGACTGCAGCGGGTCCACGGGGGTGCTTTACCCGCGTCGTTGGCCGATGGCGATCTGCGCGTCCGTGAATCGGTCTCCGTCCGAGAGAAAGTGGCACTCGGCAGGACGGCTGCCGCGATGATTCAGTCCGGGCAAGTCGTCATTCTGGACGGTGGGACGACAGCCATACAAGTCGCCCGCCATCTCGCCCCGGATCTCAAGGCGACGTTGATCACACACAGTCCGAATGTCGCCGTGGAGCTCGCCGCGCACTCCGGCATAGAAATAGTCATGCTGGGCGGAAGGCTGTTTCGCCACTCGATGGTGAACGTGGGAGCGGCATTGATCGACGCGGCTTCGAAAGTTCGCGCGGACTCGTACTTCATGGGTGTCACAGGCGTGCATCCGAAGGCGGGCCTGAGCACGGGAGACGCCGAGGAGGCGGCCGTCAAGCGGGCTCTGCACGAGCGCGCAGCCGAGACAATCGTCCTGGCATCATCGGAAAAACTGCTGGCGGCCTCGGCATTCGTCATCGCTCCACTGTCCGAAGTGGCAGCTGTCGTCGTCCCCGCATCAACCTCGCCTCGTAAGATCAGCTCAATCCGGGCTTGCGGCGTGAAGGTGCTGCGGACGCGCTGATCTCAAACGTTACGGTTGTCCGGGTCCGAGTAGGATCTTGCGGACGTTAGGAATGACGGTATCGTCGCTGCGCGAAGCCGCGTGTTCCATGCTCTGCTTGTCGAGGTCGGTCGCACGCAGCTCGACCGGCCCCGCATGCTCGAGAATCTCGACTGCACGTCGTGTCTCGATGTCTCCGCGAGGATGTACAGCGATCACGGCGCCACCCGTGGCCACGCCGTGGCAGAGAGCCCGCGTGGCTTCGGCGTCCTCGCTCGCAGGAAAAAGCTGTTGGAAATGCAGGAACAGCTTCTCGGCCATCGAGTCTGCGGGAACCAACTCTGCCTGTTTGGCCTCCTCGCGGGAGGTGAGCTCAACACGATCCGTCGGGAAACCGTCCGTAACGAGCCGGGTCCGGACATCTTCGGCAATCGTATGGCTGGGGAATAATGCGGCTAGAACTGCGCTCATGCTCTGCACTCCTTGGGGTCGGGCGGCTACCGCCCTAAGCTTGCCGCTCTATGCTTCGCATACTTTCGCAAGTGGTATACGTGGTGTATCTGGTGCGATCCCAGCCATCCGCCTATGACGGACGTGATCAGTGACACCAGCGCGCTACCGAAGGCCACCCACATGAGGGTCGCTATATAGTGCGCCGCCTGCGTCGGGTTCGCGGGCGGGCCGCCGGCCTGCGGCATCATGTTGACAAGCGCTACGTGGATCAAGCCGCTGGCCGCGAGTAGGGCCGTCGATGCCATCGAGAGGCCCCACACCGTTAGGCCGCGAACGACGCCCATCTCAGTGTCATCGCGGCCGTCGAACCAACTCGCGAACATGCCGCCCATCCAAAGTGACGCACCCCAGGTCAGGATCGTCCAGACGGCGGCTCCGACCGACACACCACGCGTGACCGCGGTGGTGTTGTGCGGGTCGAGCGCCGAGAGGCCGAGCGCCAGTCCGAATGTGTACAGCACCAGGGCGATGCCAGTGGCCACGAACCAGCCCGCGAACACGGCGCCCCAGCGCATGACCGGGTGCTCGTCCACGACCGCAGGCATGTGTTGATCGGGTATATTGCTAGCCATCTCTATGCTCCGGGGATTCTCGATCAGGAGCAGCCGCGCAGCAGCGCGACCAGGATCAGAATGGGCAGCGGCACGCCCAGAAGCCACGCCAGCACGTAGCCCATTGCGCCCCTTTGCTTGTTCCGGCCGCCGTCGAGTTTGGAGCCGAGTATCAACCGCGTCATGGAGCCTCTCCCGTCTGATGCCATCAAGCTATTAGCAAGTATCGACCCTAGCGTCGCGTGAGCTCATGCAGAAGCCGCGCACGAGTACCCTCAAGCCGCCGGCCACGGACACCGTGACGCGAAAGTGTCTAGTAAAATCATCAGCTTATAGCGAGGCAGAGCATTCGGATAAAATCGAAAAATGAACCCACATGTCAGTCAGGCTCATCGCAGGGAAAAGCGCTGGAGCGCTGAATATGCCGCTCTGCGACAACTGTGTCTCGCGTCTGGTCTCAATGAGGAGCTGAAATGGGGTCAGGCCTGTTACGACTTGGACGGCGGTAACGTCGTCCTCATCCATGGCTTCAAGGACTACTGTGCCCTGCTGTTCATGAAAGGGGCACTGCTCGAGGATTCCAAGGGGATCCTCATTCAGCAAACAAAGAACGTCCAGTCCGCGAGGCAACTCAGGTTTGCATCTGTTGCGGATGTCAAAAAGCAGCAGGCGACCGTAAAGGCTTACATCCAGGAGGCCATTGCGCTCGAGAAATCCGGGGCTCGAGTGAAGAAAAAAAGCGTGGCCCAATTCGATGTGCCGGCGGAGTTTCAACAGCGTTTGGATGACGACGTTGCGCTGGCGAAAGCCTTCCGCGCGCTTACCCCGGGACGACAGCGGGGCTATCTGCTGCATTTCGCCGCGGCCAAACAGTCGGCGACACGCACCGCGCGCGTGGAGAAGCACGCGCCCAGGATTCTGCAAGGCCTGGGCCTCGACGACTGAGATAGGCTACGACACGGCGTGCTTGCCGTGGCTGCTCAGGGCGCGTGCTTCAGGGATGCGCGAGTGGGGTTGGAGCCCGTTGACCCCGTGGACGCCGCCGCCGTGGGCGCCGGAGTCACCGTGTAGCGGAATTGCGCTTCGCCGATCGAAATCATGTCGCCATGCTCGAGCCGCGCGCAGCGCACGCGACGCTGATTGACGAGCACGCCGTTGGTGCTGCTCAGATCCTGGACGAAAGCGGTTCGGAAGCCGGGGATCAGCACGGCATGATGACGGCTGACCGAACGCATTGCGAGCGAAAGGTCGTTGTCACGATCGCGGCCGATCGTCGTCCGCCCGCGCAACACCACACTGTGGTTCTGGCTGTTGTCGACCCGTGTCAGGATGCTTACCTGAGCCTGGGCGGACGCGCTCTCTGAAGCCGTCAGGGTGCGGCCGAGCTCGTCGATGCTCGTCTGTACGCGCCCGAGCGCGTAGGCGTTCATTGACGCCATCTGGGTGGCGCGCTGGAGCTCGGCATCGCGCTCGGCCAGCAAGGTATCCAGCTGCCCGATCGTGCCGCGCAGCTCCGAGATCATCGACTCGAGACGGGTGCCGCGTGAATCGGCCTCTGCCGCTTCCTTGGTCAGTGCGGCAACCCGCTCCTCGAGGGCGCGGCGCTCCGCGTCCGGCGTCGCCAGTCGGGCAGTCAGCTCATCTACTTGTCCGCGCAATATCGTCATTTGCGTGGATTGCTCTGCATGACTCGCGGCCATGTGGCCGGCCGCAGCCTCTCGTTCCTCTAGCAGGCGACCCTGGTCGGAGAACATGGTCTGGCTCTTGAGCAGCGCCGCTGTCAGGTCCGCGAGCAATGCACGGTTGCGGTCGATCTCGAGCCGCGCGTCGGTCAATTCGGCCTGGCGCAACGCAATCGCAGTCTCGAGCTCGCGTAGCCGTTCGGCGGCGGCGCCGCTGGCCACGGCCTCGGCCTCCGCGCGCTGTTGGGCGGCCGTCAGCGTCGCCTCCATCGCAATGCGCTTGCGCAGACACATCGGCATGTTCGGCGGTCAATTCGGCCAGCCGTGATTCCAACGCGACGAACCTGCGCTCGCCTTCGCCCCGCTCAGTGGCGCGCTGTGTGATCTCCGTATCATGCAGATGCCGCGCCTCGTCACGCTCCCGCACCGCAACCTTGAGCCCCCGATCGCGCGATTGCAGCTCGGCATTGAGCTGATTGGCCCGCGCCTCCTGCTGGGCTGTCTCGAGCTTCGCGGTGGCGAGCTCGATGTCCAACTCCTGGAGGGTGCTCTCGTAGATCGTACGGTACGACTCGCGTGTGTGCAGGCTCTCGACGCAGCTCGCGAGCTGGGCTTGCAGGGCTTTGACTTCCATGCCAAGCCGCTCGCGTGCGCTCGTCTCGACTTGCGCCCGTTGCGTCAGTTCGGTGTGAGCGAGATTCTGCGACTCGATGGTGCGCTGTAAGCCGCGCTCGCGGGCCTCGCCGTCGCGAAGCCGGGTTTCGAGCTCGGAAAGCTCGCGCATAGTACGCTGCTGCTCCGCGATGAGCGTCTCGTGCGTACGCTGCAGGGCCTGAAGCTCCCCGGAACGTTGGTCGAGAAGTGCCCCGGAGGCCGCGAGCGTCGCCTTCTGCTCTGCTTCCGCGGCACGCGAATCGACCAGTTGCTGCGCGAGCCGGTCGGCTTCGCGCCGCGTCGCATCCAACTCGGCGGCGCGATGCTGTGCCTCCGCTTGCTCGCTGGCCAGCGCTTCCGCAAGCGCTCGCTCGCGGCTGTTGCGCGCCTCGATATTTGCGCTCGTCTCGGCGAGCTCGCGACTCAGTGCGCCGGCGCGCGCCATCGCCGCGGTGCGCTCGTGTTGTGCAAGGCTCAGCGCGTCGTGATGAGCGCGAAGCTCCTCGGTCTTCTCCGCGATCCAATGCTCAACGGCCAACACGACGTCTGAGTCGGCCGTGGGAGCTGCGGCGCCCGGCGCGCCCCGGTCTGGCGCGAGGGCCGTCGCCCCGACAGGCAGGGCGGGCTGCGTTGCGGTCGCCAAGTCATCGGCCGGGCCGACCGATTCGCGTGAAAGGACTTCCGCCTCGTATGCAGCGGGATCCAAGACAGGAAGTTCATCGGTTGCATCGAGGTCGACCGATGGTCGAGCCGTCGTCTTCGGGGGGTTCATATGTTTTTGTTCACGCCAATCCCCTTCCTCCGGCCATTTAAACGCAATTTGGGCCGAAACGCATCGCTGCTTTTAAATCTTCGTGATTTCAGTCACTTAGTGCCCCCATCAGGCGCTCTTTATGGCCTGGGAATGGCCATCCCCGGGGCTCTTTGCCCGAGCGGTGTCCCCGGCTTATGACAATTGGCGTGCCCGGAGGGACTCGCCGTTCAACGACCGCGTGGGCCTCAGTGAAACTTCTCGCCACGCGCGAGCATGTCGATGATCGCCTTCATGCGCTTGAGCCTGGTTTCTTCCCGCTTCGCCGTCTGCAGTCGGTAGGCTATCGCGTACAGATTCGCCTTGTTCAGCGTCGCATACATGGCGCTCGCTTTCTTACTTCGCGCCAGTTGCTCGAGAAATTCCTGCGGCATGGTGGCCGTCGACGGTGAATCGTAGGCGGCGCTCCATCGACCGTCAGCTTTCGCGGCGCGCACCTCACTGTGACCAGCATCCGTCATCTCGCCGGATTTGATGAGGCGCTCCGCGTGCTCCGTGTTCTTCTTCGACCATTTGCTCCTCGGTCGTCTCGGTTTGAACGTCTGAATCCAGGAGAGGTCATCGAGAGGGAGCTTTTGCGCGTCGATCCAGCCAAAGCACAGGGCCTGATCGAGCGCTTCGGCGTATGTCACGCTGGCAACGCCGGAAGCCTTTCTTGTAGATGCGCAGCAGCAAGCCGTCGCATCGCGAGTGTTCCTTCACCAGCCACGCCCTGAAGGCGGATGAAGACGGAAAGCTGCGGGATTTCATGGCGCTCATGGGTGGCGCACGCCTTGGTTGCCAGTATTATAGTGTCTGCAAATCTGGATGGCGGGTCGTGAATGAGTTCAAATTCAGCGAGCGGACGGCAGATACTTCGGCGCCTGGCGCAGACCGCGATGCTCGAGCACGGACTGCTGCCGGATTTCTCGGCTGCCGCGATGCGCGAGACGAGTGCTTTCAAGGGTGCGGCCAACCCGCCGGCGGTGGGCGAAATACGCGATCTGCGACACCTGCTCTGGGCCTCCATCGATAACGACGATTCCCTGGATCTCGATCAGCTGTCGGTGGCGGAACCACGCGATGGCGGTGCGGTCTGTGTTTGGGTCGCGATCGCGGATGTCGATGCGCTGGTGCACCGCGGCTCGGCGATTGACGATCACGCCCGTCACAACACGGCGTCGGTCTACACCGCTGGGCACACCTTCCCCATGCTTCCGGAGCGGCTGTCGACGGATCTGACCTCGCTGCGGCAAGGCGAGGAGCGACTCGCAGTCGTGGCCGAGATGGTCGTCGACACCGACGGCAGGGTGAGTGCGGTCGGATCTCTACCGGGCCATGGTGCTCAACCGGGCAAAGCTCGCGTACCGCTCCGTTGCCGCGTGGCTGGACGGTTCAGCCGCACCACCGCCGGCGGTTTCCAGCGTACCAGGCATGGACGCACAGCTTCGATTGCAGGATAGGGTTGCCACCGCCATGCGATCGCAGCGTCATGCTCATGGGGCGCTCGCGCTGGAAACAATCGAAGCCCACCCGGTTTTCGATGACGGGGCGCTGCGAGACCTGCTGCCCGACCGCAAGAGCCGTGCTCATGAGCTGATCGAGGACCTCATGATCGCAGCGAATGGCGCCGTCGCGGAATATCTCGAGCGCCGCGGCTTGCCATCGATTCGCCGAGTGCTGCGCGTGCCGAAGCGTTGGGACCGCATCGTGGCTCTCGCTGCTGACGCCGGAGAGCAGCTGCCATCCGTCCCGGATGCGGCGGCGCTCAATACGTTTCTCGCGCGCCGGCGGCAAGTCGATCCCGAGCGGTTTCCGGATCTATCGCTGTCAGTGGTCAAGCTGCTCGGCTCGGGCGAGTACGTCGCCGATCGGCCAGGCCAGAGAGTGCCCGGTCACTTCGGTTTGGCGGTGAAGGACTACACGCACTCCACGGCGCCCAACCGTCGCTTTCCCCGACGTCATCAACCAGCGCTTGCTCAAAGCGGCGTTGGCAGGCGGCTCCTCGCCTTACGCGGAAGAGGAGCTCGAAGGTCTGGCTGCTCACTGCACCGTCCAGGAGAATGTCGTCGCCAAAGTCGAGCGGCAGGTTGCCAAGTCCGCCGCCGCGCTGTTGCTGGCGGGTCGGACCGGTGAAGTGTTCGATGCCATCGTCACCGGCGCCTCGCCCAAAGGGACGTGGGTTCGGATCCTGAGTCCGCCGGTGGAGGGCAAGCTGACCGAGGGAGCCCAGGGCGCGGATGTAGGGGAGCGCCTGAGAGTACGACTGGCGCACACGGACGTCGAGCGCGGTTTCATCGACTTTACCCGAGCGAGATACTAATGCCTCATGAGCCCACGAGCCCCGGGCCGGCCTACGAGCGGCGATCATTCCTCGAAAGCGACGCGGCGCGGCCGCTGCGCATCCTGGCGGAATACCTCGAGCCGCTGGCTCGCTTCCAGCAAGCCGGCATTCACGACACGATCGTGCTCTTCGGCTCGGCGCGGCTGAAGCCGGACGGTCCGCTCGGACGCTACTACGAGGACGCGCGCGAGCTTGCGCGGCTGATCACCGAATGGTCGAAGTCGCTGCCCACCCACGAGCATTGCTACGTCATTTGCTCGGGTGGAGGCGGGGGAATCATGGAGGCGGCGAATCGCGGAGCCTCGGAGGCAGCCGGCAAGACTATCGGTCTCAATATCAGTCTGCCGCACGAGCAGGCACCCAACCCGTATATCACGCGCGAGCTGCTGTTCGAATTCCACTACTTTTTCATGCGCAAGCTCTGGTTTGCGCACCTGGCCAGGGCGTTGATTGCCTTTCCCGGCGGATTCGGCACTCTGGATGAACTGATGGAAATCCTGACGCTGGTCCAGACGCACAAGCTCTCGCGCGACATCCCGGTCATCCTCTACGGTGAGAGCTATTGGAAAGAGATCGTGAACTTCGAGGCGCTGAGCCGTCACGGCATGATCGACGCTGCGGACCTCGAGCTCTTCCAGTTTGCGGACGAGCCTGCGGCGGCTCTCGGGATCATCAAGGACCGGCTCGCTGCCGCGCCCGCCGGGCCCTCGCCCGCATTCGCTCACTCGCGTCACCGGGCCCGGGCGGGCTGAGCCGCGAGCTGCGCTCCCAGGGCGCGACCGGCCCCGCGCAGATACGAAAGGGGTGCGGGTCACCAATCTGCTACATAAATTCCCGAAAAAACCCCGGTTGTCATCAATCTGTCATGCAACCATGGTCTACTCCGCGCGGTTACAGTGAGCGAGCACCACGCGGTGTCCGCAGCAGACGATCACTATCATTTTCGAACGATCTGGATCTCAGACATCCATTTGGGCACGCCCGGGTGCCAGGCCTACTATCTCCTCGATTTCCTGCGCACGCATGAGGCCAACACCCTCTATCTGATCGGCGACATCCTGGACGGGTGGCAGCTGAAGAAGAGCTGGTACTGGCCGCAGGCCCATAACGATGTGGTGCAGAAGATCTTGCGCAGCGCGCGCAAGGGCACCAAGGTCGTTTACGTTCCGGGCAATCACGACGAGCTGGTGCGCCAGTTCATCGGGTTGCACCTCGGCGGGATCGCCATCGTCGAAGACGCAGTCCACACGACGGCGGACGGCAAGCGGCTCTGGGTCGTGCACGGCGACCTGTTCGACGGCGTCATGAAGCATGCGCGCTGGCTCGCTCATCTCGGCGATTGGATGTACACGATTCTTCTGGAAGCCAATCGCTGGCTCAACGCCATCCGTCAGCGCTTCGGATTGTCGTACTGGTCGATGTCACAGTACTTGAAGCACAAGGTGAAGAATGCGGTCAACTTCATCTCCGACTTCGAGCACGTGATGACCGAGGAAGCGCGCCGGCGCGGCTGCGACGGCGTCGTTTGCGGGCATATCCACAAGGCCGAGGTGCGCGAGATCAACGGCATCCTGTACTGCAACGACGGCGATTGGGTGGAGAGCCTGACCGCGCTTGCGGAGGATTTCGACGGCAAGCTTCACCTGATCCACTGGCGTAGCCGCCTGGCCGAGCCGATGAACCTGGGCCGCATCGAGGAAGAGCTGCCCGTGGCGGACTCGGCGCCGGCATGATTCGAGGGTACCGATGAAGATCATGATCGTCAGCGATGCTTGGAAGCCGCAGGTCAACGGTGTCGTGCGGACGCTGCAGACCACCGCGCGGGAGCTTCAGGCGATGGGCCACACGGTCGATTTCCTCACACCGCTCGAGTTCTCCACGCTGCCGTGCCCGACCTATCCTGATATTCGGCTGTCGCTGTTCCCCCGCCGCAAGGTCGTGCGGCGCCTGTCCGAGTTCGATCCTGATGCCCTGCATATCGCGACAGAAGGTCCGCTCGGCATGGCTGCGCGGCGCTTTGCCTTGCGCCGCGGCTTGCCGTTCACCACCGCTTATCACACGCGATTTCCCGAATACATCCAGGCGCGTGCTCGCGTGCCGCTGACCTGGACGTATGGGTTCCTGCGCTGGTTCCATGGACCTTCGGAGGCCGTAATGGCTCCGACCCAGGTGGTCAAGCGAGATCTGGAGTTGTACGGCTTCAAGAACGTCGTGACCTGGTCGCGCGGCGTCGATCTCGAGATCTTCAAGCCCCAGCACAGCCAGCGGCTGAAGAGCAATCCGCCGATCTTCCTGTACGTCGGCCGGATTGCCGTCGAGAAGAACATCGAGGCCTTTCTCGAGCTGGACCTTCCAGGCTCGAAGTGGGTCGCCGGCGTGGGGCCCGCGCTGAAGGGAGTCCAGGAGCGGTATCCGAACGTCAACTATCTCGGTGTGCTAGATCAGCACGAGTTGGCGGAGGTGTACGCTTCCGCGGACGTCTTCGTGTTTCCCAGCAAGACGGACACGTTCGGACTGGTGCTGCTGGAGGCCATGGCCTGCGGACTGCCTGTCGCGGCGTATCCGGTGACCGGCCCCCTGGATGTCATCGGTGACTGCAAGACGGCCGGGGTCATGCACGAAGACCTGCGCACCGCCTGTCTCGAAGCCCTGAAGCTGCGCCGCGAGGACGCGGCGGCCCATGCCCGCAAGTTCTCCTGGCGGGCCGCAACCGAGCAATTCCTCGGCCATTTGCGCCCGCGTTCGCGAGGTGCGAAGCTGGCATCCCCACTGGCCAACGCGAGTCGGGCTTGATGCCAGAGACGAAGACCGAGTACTCCAGCGAGAGCAACCCACACAAAGGCAATCGCGGACTGACTCGCGCGTGGCTGGCCGCCAAGAATTCCTGGAGCGGGCTGGTCTTCGCGGTACGGGAGGAGAGCGCGTTCCGGCAGGAACTGACGCTGACGGCATGCCTCATCCCCCTTGCGCTGCTGCTGCCGTTCGGCGCCGTCGACCGCCTGATGCTCATCGGATCGGTGGTGCTGGTACTGATCGTCGAGCTGCTCAACTCCAGCATCGAGGCGGCAATCGACCGGATCTCATTCGAGCACCATGGTCTGTCGAAGCGCGCCAAGGACTACGGCAGCGCCGCCGTCATGCTGGCGCTGCTCACCTGCGCCATGGTGTGGATCACGCTGCTATATCAGCTGTTCACCTCTGGTCGGTAAAAGAGGCTTACGGTTGCTGAGCGTCCAGCAACGGGGTAGCGAGCCTCCAATCATGCCATCCCTTCAGTAGGGAGGCGCCTTGTGTTGCCTTTGCGCGCTGACGGCCTCGGTCCACCACGCCAAATCGTCCGCGAACCGCGGGAACGCGCGCTCGAGTGCCGCACCGGCCTCACCGATCGGCTCGCCCGCTTCGTTCAGTGTGGCGGTGATCGGACCCACGGACAGCGTGCTGGAGATCGTGACCATGCCCATTTCCGCGAGAATATTCCGCCATGCGAAGCTCGATCGCGTCCCGGAGAGCCTCCCGCCGGAATAGCTGGCTATCGCCGCCGGGCGCCAGAACCACTCCTCGAGGTAATGATCCGTGAGGTTTTTCAATCCAGGCTGTACACCCCAGTTGTATTCACCGACGACGAACACGAAAGCGTCGGCCAGTCGGATCTTTGCCGCGAGGTTGGCCATCGCCTCCGGGGCGCGGCCTGGCGGGTATTCCTTGAACATCCGATCGAGCATCGGCAGGCCTACCTCTTTCGCATCGATGAACTCCACGTCCTCGCCCCGGGAACGCAGCCCGCGTACCAGGTAGTTGGCGAGGCGGATGCCGCGGCGGTCGGATCGATAAGACCCGTAGAAAACAAGCACTCGATGCGTCACCGTGGCTCCCCCGCTGACTACCAGATCCGCACGCGCTCATCCGGCGGCAGATACAACGCCTCTCCCGGCTTGACGTCGAACGCCGCGTACCAGGCAGCAGGGCGGGCGCGGTGACAAACAGGTGCCGGAACGAGGGCAATGGAGGGGCGAAACGAAGGCACGGCAGGCATCTCCTTACGGCAGACCTGCCGGTAGTGTACCGCGCGATTCCGGCAGGCTCGCCACGGAATATGTGTACATCGTACGCAGATCAGTGTACAGTGTACACATGACCAAGGATCGCATCCTGTCAGCCGCCAAATTGGTGCTCGAATCCGAGGGCATCGACGGCCTCACCATTCGCAGGGTCGCGCAGCGAGCCGAGCTTTCGCCGATGGCGCTCTACCGCCATTTTGCTGACAAGGACGCGCTGCTCAATGCTCTGATGGAGGACGGTCTTGCCGCCTGGGAGAAGATCGTCCGCGGCATCCGCGCTCGCGACCCGTTGGAGTGGCTGGAGGCGCTCGGCGAGGCGTATCTCGATTTTGCGCTCACGCAGCCGCACCGTTTCGATGCCGCCTTCTTCCTGCCCGCGCCGGCGGCACGCCGGTTTCCGGATGACTTTGCGGCGGGCCGTTCGCCGGCGATTGCCATGGTGATGGCCCGCATCGACCAGGCGAAGGCCGAGGGGCGGCTGCGCGACAAGCCAACGCTGGAGGCTGCCCTGGCGCTGGCGGCGTTCGGACAGGGGTTCGTCTCGATGCATCGCGCCAAGCGATTCGGCGGCGAAAAGCAGTTCAAGACGCTCTACCGCGCGGCGCAGCGGCATTTCCTCGATTCCCTCAAATCGTCCGGGGAGACCAAATGATCGCCATTGCTGGCTGCCGTGTTGAGCGGCATCATGTTCTATCTGTCGCAGGGATTCGATAACGTATGGATACTTGCCTGGTTCGCGCCACTGCCGCTGTTGTGGCTCGCATACGGGAAGACGCCCACCTGGCAGGTCATGTCGGCGAGCGCAATCGCCATACTGGCGAGCGTAGGCTCGCTGCTGCAGCTTTCGTACACGCCGCCGCTCGGGATCCTCATGCCGGCCCTGGTGGCTTACAGCGCGCTCTTCTGCACCGCGGTGTGGTTTGCGCGCTTCGTACAGCACCGCGCGACACCGCTTGCAACCCTGTTCGCATTTCCGGCTTGTTGGACAGCCTTCGAATTCCTCATGGAGATTCGGAGTCCGAACGGCTCGTACGGAGCGCTCGCGTACAGCACGATGTCGGCGCCCGTTCTGATCCAGAGCGCCTCGTTGCTCGGGTTGTCCGCAGTGACGTTCCTGATCTGCCTCTTTGCCAATACTCTCGCCATGGCGCTGCGGCCGAAGCGTGAGGCAGCGCTCGCAATCGGTCTCGGCTGTTTGATCTGCGCGGCCAACGTCGTATTCGGCGTCGTGCGATTGGAGCGGCCGCAGCCGCAAACGGTACGGGTGGCAGGAATCGTCGACCAGACAGCGTTGGCTGATGCCTGGCACGCGCATTCCCCCACCGCCGATCGCGAGGTTGCCGAGACCTACGCCAGGGACATACGAGCGGCGGCTGAGCAGGGCGCTACATTCGTAGTAACGTCCGAAGGCGACATGGCGTCGATCCCCGATGCGCAGAGCGAGATTGTTGCACCGCTCGTTGCGGTTTCCAGGCAGACGGGTGTACAGATCATCGCCGGCTTCCACTCAGACACGCCGCCGGCCGATTTCGCGCTGTCGATCACGCCGGATGGGTCGGTCGAGCGCTACGACAAGCGCCACCCCGTGCCGGGACTGGAGAATCGCTTTACTCCGGGCCAGGTCTCGGGCTGGCTGGGCAACGGCCGCGCCATGGAGATCTGCAAAGACATGGACTTTGCCGGCACCATCCGCCCCGATGCCGCGAAAGGCGCGCGCCTGATGGGTGTGCCGGCCGGCGACTTCGGCATCGACCAATGGCAGCACGGTCGCATGGCAGTGATGCGCGCCGTTGAGGACGGATTCGCCATGATGCGGCCTGCCCATGACGGCTTGGTGATCGCCTCCGATGCGCAAGGGCGACTCGTCGCTGCGCAGAAGGACGCGCCGACGGGCCTGACCATGGTTGTCACCAACCTTCCGCTCGGCCCGGGGCCGACGCTCTACGCGCGGATCGGTGATGTCTTTCCATGGTTATGCTTGATCTTCTCCATCCTGCTTGGCGTACGGCGCGGCACGGTGGCGCGTTCCGCCACCGTGCCGCCGGCCCTCAGTCGGTCGAGCCTTGACCCTTCACCTTGACGCCGTTGGGATTGCTCAGCACTTCGAGCACCACGCGCCGGTTTTGCGACCGGCCATCAGCCGTGCGGTTGCTGGCAACCGGGTGCTCCGGGCCGTAGCCGCGCGCGGTGAGCTGCGAGGGATCGACACCATCCCCGATCAGGAATTGCCGCACTGCCTCCGCTCGCCGGCGCGAGAGCCGCATGTTGTAGGCGAACGAGCCCTTGCTGTCGGTATATCCCTGTAACTGCACCTTGATGAGCGGGTGCTGTTTGAGGCCGCCGGCCACCCCATCGAGCACCGGGCGGGACGAATCGGTGAGGTTTGCGGAGTCGAAGGCGAACGTGACACCGGTCAGCGTCACGGAGCCTTTCGCGGGTATTTTGATTGGCGGCGGCGGCGCCGGCTGTGCTGCTTCGGGCGGCGCCGCTTGTGTGGCGGCGGGCGGCGGCGGCGGTGGCGGGGGTGGTGGGGGCGCCGCTTGCGGGGGCGCTACCGGCTGACCTCCGAACGCATACTGAAAGCCCAGAGTCGCTATGTAATCGTTGAGATGCTGGCCGCGTCCGGGCTCGTCCCACAGGACCTTGATCTCAGGGCGCAGGGAGAACGCCGCGGTCTCATCCTCGCTGCGCCACAAGTTCAGATAAGTACCGATGCCCGCGTCGGTCCCGAAATGCGTCTGGTTGGGTGCACCGGCCGGCGTGTTCCGCAGCACGCCGACGCCCAGCCGGAGATACGGCGCAACTGTCCCCTCGCGGTTGAGAATGAAGAGCCCGTCGAGTGTCGCGTCGTAGCTGTACCAATCCCCTGGCCTATGGTGATAGTCGAGCCGCGTTGCCTGGGTATTCAGCTCGAGATTGAAGTATTGGTTGATCTCGCGTCCGAGCGCGACCCCGAACAGCCAGTTGTAATCCTGGAGCGAGCGGCGGTAGTCGGGCGAAATGCCGCCGATCTCGGGTGTCAGGTACCAGTGGTCGGCTTCACCTGCCGCGGCGATGGCCGGCACGGCGAGGGCAAACGCGAGGAGAGCTTTCTTCATCTTCATGGTCACTCCTTGGTTGCGGGCGACAGCACAGGATGGCCTGGCCCGACTATGTATCAAAAATACAACGAATCATCGCAAGCGAAAGCGAGGCTAAACTCATGCTTTCTAAGGCTACAATACCGTAAAGCCACATTATGTAGCACTCAGGCAACGTACATATTGACAGCGCCGAAATGACGTCCCAGGCGGGCCCGGCCGGGCACCCGGGATGCTTCGTCTGCACCCGTGCCTCTTTACGCAAGCTGGGAAGACATCGGTCTTCGCCTCTTCCTTACCGTCCTCGCGGGGGCGCTCGTCGGCCTGAATCGCGGCGTGCGGGGTCACGCGGCGGGGCTGAGGACGACCATTCTTGTGGCGCTGGCTGCCTGCGTTGCGATGATTCAGGCCAACCTCCTGCTGCCGGTCGGCGGCAAGACTCCCGGCTCCTTCGGGGTGATGGACCTGATGCGCATGCCCCTCGGCATCCTCACCGGCGTCGGCTTCATCGGCGCGGGCACCATTCTCCGGCGCGGTGACATGATTACCGGAGTGACGACCGCCGCGACGCTGTGGGTCGTGACGGTGATCGGGCTCTGCTTCGGGGGCGATCAGCTCGTCCTGGGCGGTTGCGCTACCGGCCTCACCGTCCTCACGTTATGGGCGCTCGTGGCGGTCGACGCGCGCATTCCGCGGGATCACCGCGGCCTGCTCTGCCTCAAGGGCGATATCGGATCATTCTCGCCGGCAGCTTTGGCGCAGCTGATCGAGCCCCTGGGCTGCAGGGCAACGTTGCGCAAGCAGAGCGTAGGCGAGGACTGCCGCCCGGCATGCCTCTGCTTCGAGCTCTCGTGGCGGCAGGCGGAAGCCGCAGGGCCGCCCATGAACGTCCTCGAATTGTTGAACAGACATTATGAGGTCGTCTCCTTCGAGCTGACATCCGACAATCACGTCTGAAGGTAAGAGTCCACCAGTCTCAGTAGCTCGAACCGCAGACGCTCGGACTGCAGTGTCCCCTGACCTGCCGCATCGTGAACGACTCCGGCAACCGCCGCGGCGAGCACCCGCGCGACGATGCGCAAGCTGGCAGGGGAAGCGCTGCGCGCGTTCACTCTGACGATGGCCTCGTAGCGCTGATGCAGCTTGGCGGCGAATCGGTCATGGAGGCTGCCGGCATCGTGTGAGCGCGGGGTTTCCTCCAGCAGGACCCGATGAGCGGTGGGGAATCGGCTGTGGACGCTGATCATTCCATCGACGAGCGACTCGATGCGGTGGGCACGCGGCAGTCGTCTGTCGGCAGCGGCGCGAAGAACGGCCAGGACATCGTCGAAATGGCGTCGCCGGACGGCCTCGACCAGAGCAAGCTTGTGCGGGAAGTACTGATACAGGGAGCCGATGCTCACGCCGGCCATGCCGGCCACCTCGTTGGTCGTGAGCCCTTCCCAACCGCGCTCCCCCAGAATGTGAGCCGCCGCCTGCAGGATCGCCGCGATGGTCGCGCGGGAACGCGCCTGTTGCGGCTGTTTTCGCATTGCACCCGAGCGGGGAGCAATGCGAGCAGCCGAGCGGATCTGTCGTGCCACAATATGAGCATTGTGCTCGTATTCACCAAACGCGTCGAGTTGCCCGGCCGCGATGCATATCGCCGGCGGGATCTGCCGACCTATCTGACGGCTCGGTTCCTTGCCGAGGCGGCGGGGCTGGCGCAATCCGTCGCGATTGGCTGGACCGTCTACCAGCGCTCGAACGCGCCGCTCGCGCTCGGCCTCGTGGGGTTGGCGCAGTTCGTTCCGATGGCGCTGCTCATGCTGCCCGCGGGGGAGCTGTGCGATCGGCTGCAGCCCCGGCGCACCCTCGCCGCCGGGCTGGCCTTTCAGGCCCTGTGCGCGGGCGCCTTCCTCGTGCTGACGCTGCGAGCCGGAATGCCGTTGTGGCCGCTGTATCCGGTGTTGATTCTGTCCGGGGCGGCGCGCGCCCTCGCCGAGCCGGCCAGCGAGGCGCTGCTGCCTTTCCTGGTGCCGCCGGAGCGTTTGCCGCGAGCGATTGCCTGGAGCTCCTCATTGTGGCAGCTCGCCGTGATCGCCGGTCCTGCCCTGGGAGGTCTGGCCTATACGCTCGGCGCGGCCGGGGCCTACGGTTTCTGCTGCGCTGCGTTTCTAGCGGCCGCGGTCGGCGCCGTGATGGTTTCCGGACGGCGCATGATGCCCGCGGACACTGCTACGATCGCAAGACGTATTGCGCGCGTCGCGGAAGGCGTCGGGTTTGTGCGCTCACAGCCCATTCTGCTCGGGTCGATTTCGCTGGATCTGGTCGCGGTCCTGCTCGGCGGCGCGACCGCGCTGCTGCCGGTATTCGCGCGCGACATCCTTCACGTGGGCCCCATGGGCCTCGGGCTGCTGCGCAGCGCGCCCGCCGTGGGTGCCTGCGGGATCGCGCTCTGGCAGGTCGGTCACCCGCCCGAACGCTCGGTCGGCCTCAAACTGCTCGCCGCCGTGGCGGCGTTTGGCCTCGCTACCATAGCCTTTGCGCTCTCGACCTCCCTGGTCCTGTCGCTGCTCGCGCTGATGGCCGTCGGCGCCACGGACATGGTGAGCGTCAACATTCGCTCGTCACTCATGCAGATCGCAACGCCGGACGAGCTGCGCGGTCGGGTGGCGGCGGTCAACATGCTGTTCGTCGGCACCTCGAGCGAGCTCGGCGCTTTCGAATCGGGCCTGCTCGCCGCGCTCGTCGGCGCGGTGCCTGCCGTGCTCGCCGGCGGCTGCGGCGCTCTGCTGGCGGCGGGGCTGTGGATGCGGCTGTTCCCGGGGCTGAGGCGAGCCGAGCTGCCGGTGAAGGCCGGCGCGCCCGGAAACTGACGCGCGGCCTCAGAATGTCACGCGCACGCCACCCCAGATCTCGCGTGGCGCACTCGGGACCACGTTGTTCTCGTTGCTCCAGTTGTCGGGGTTGGCGATGAAAGTGCCGTTCGGAGTGTATACGCTCTGCGTCAGGAAGCCGGCGGTGTAGTAGTTCCTGTTCAGCACGTTGGTCATGCGCGCAAAGATTTCCAGGTTGTCGTCGAATCGGTAGGTGCCATTGCAGTTGAGCTGCACGTAGCCCGGAATCCAACCCGTGCCATCCGGGGAGACGTAGCTGCCTGTCGCAGCATCGGTGGTCCCGGCGACGTTGGCGTTGTTCTCGTTCCCGTGCAGATAGGAGCCGGAGACGGCGATCAGGTTCGCGCCGACATCGAGATGCTTGTTGAACTCGTAGTCGAGGACCAGCCGCCCATTGTGCTGCGGCACCAGCGGCATGCGATCCCCCGGCTGCACTTCGATATTGCCGTAGGCATCGGCCGTACTGTTCGATGGCGCAGTTCACCACGAAGCTCGATTGGAACGTCGCCTGGACGTAGCTGTAAGCAAGTTTCCAGGTGAATCCGGCTTCCCTGCCGCCGAAGGCGACGTCCAGGCCCTCGCGGCGGGTGTTGCCGACGTTATCAAAGAAGCCGGCATTGATGCTCGTGGCGACGAACTGGATGTCGTTGCTGTTGACTGTATGGAATACATCCGCCGACCAATTGAAGCTCTGATCGGCCAGGTTGCCGCGCAGGCCGATCTCGAAGGTCCGTGCCACGACCTGCTTGAGGTCCGGGTCGGCGGCGAAGTCATCCGGCAGCCCACACGGTACGGCGGCATCCGCGCAGCCGAGCTCGATCACGGTAGGTGCGCGGCTCGCCTCGTTGTAGTTGGCGTAATAGGTCGTGTAGCTCGTAGGCGTCAGCGTGAAGCCGACTGACGGATTGAGGCGGGTGAAGGTGTGATCGCCTGTGACGGGAGTTGCGTCGAGAAATCCGTTGCCGTAGTCGCCAGGGTCGGCATCGACCGAGATACCGTCGATCGTTTCCCGGTTGCGATTGTAACGCGCCGCGACCGTCACGTGGAGCAGCTCACTCGGCGACAGCGTGTCGGTAAAGTAGGTGCCGAGGATTTTGTTGCCGCCGCCCACGGTCACCAGGGGAAAATCGTTGTAGGGACTCGGCTCGTACACCAGCTGATGGTCCGGCGCAATCCCGCCGTACTCGGTCAATTCGTTGAAGTCGTCCGCGGAATCGTCGTAGTCGACACCGACGACGCCCTGGTTCTTCCAGCCGAGCACTGCGCTTGAATCGGTCAGCTGCAGTCCGAATCCCTTCGAGCGCTGCGTCAGAGTCGACGTGGAGTCCTGGCCGGGCGCGCAGTACGCGAGCGTCGCCGGGTTGGCGCCGGAGTCCGTGCAATCGGTTGGCGGCCCGGCGTAGTTATCCTCCAGATAGAAATCGTTGACGTTACCGTTGAGCACGCCGGTGCTCACGTAGCGGTAGAACGCGTTGCCCGAGAGCAGCAGGTGGTCACCCAGTATCTGCGTGCCTGTCAGATTCACGAAGTGCATCAGATTCTGGGTGTAGTCGGGCGTATAGGTCTGCTCGCGCAGATACGAGAGCATGCTGAGCGGCGTTGCGCCGTCGCCCCAGAGAAAATCGTCCGCGTACGTATAGCTCAGATGCAAGTCGGTCGTTTGGGTCTGCCAACCCGCTTTGCCGAAGCCCTGCCAGACCCGCGAGCTGCCGAAATCGCGCCAGCCGGTCTCATCGAAGTAGTTGCCGCTGACGAAATAGTCGAAGGCGCCCAGCGTGCCGCCGGTTTGTGCTTCGAAGGAGTGTCGGCCGAAGGAGCCGTCGTAGGCCTCGATCTCGGTGCCGGGGTCGTCACGGCCGTTCTTGGTCTGAATCGAGATCGCGCCGCCGAGCGTGTTCAGGCCGAACACGGGATTGGAGCCCGAGATCAGCGACACCGCGTTGATCGCGGAGTCCGGAATCAGGTCCCAGTTGACGGTGTCGCCGAACGATTCATTCACGCGCACGCCGTCGACATAAACGGATAACCCCTCGGGGGTTCCGAGCAGGGGCGAAGCCGTGAAGCCGTGATAGTAGACATCGATCTGGAACGGATTGCCGGCGCTCTCGCTGACGTTGATGCCGCTGAAGTTGTTGTTGAGGTAATCGGCCGTATCCAGCGACTGCTCGCGCTGCAGGTCCACGCCGGTCGCCGTCTGGACGTTCGACGGGACCTCGTTCAAGGGCACGCCAAAGCCCTGCAATGGGGTGTTGCCGATGATCAGGACCTGCGGCAATTCCTGCAGCGTCGGCGGGTTGGCGGCGGCATCGGCATCGGCTGCGCTCGCCGGGGGAGTACCGGGGAGCAATCCGAGCGCTCCGACGCAGATGAAGCCAGCGAACGAAGTCGACGGATGCCAGCGCCCTGAGGTTCTTGTCTGTCGGATCACGCCACCTTACGGTGCAAGACCCCCTGGGACACGACAAGGGAGTTTTTCCCGATTTGGTCCGGGAGGATCTCGCGGTCCCGAGTTGTTCCCTTTTTGGCGCGATCCGTGACAGTGTCTATCCGTTCTGCGACTCTGCCAGAAGCTCGAGGACGCGTGCACGGACGCGCTGCAACGCGGGATGAGCCGAGCTCGCGAGTGCCGAAGTGATGACCTGGCGCATCTGCGGGCTGCCGCCGGCCGCTGCCTGCAACAGCCAGTCCGCAGCAGCCTCGGGGAGTCCTCGCTCGGCGAGCAGCACCGCGTAGTTGAACTGGCCGCGAAAGTAGCCCGACCGTGCCGACTGGTAGTACCAGTACGCGGCATCCTCCAGGCTGCGACCGCAGCCCCAGCCCTCTTCGAGGCAGCGGGCGACCAGGTTCATCGCTCGTCCGTGGCCCTGGGATGCCGCCTGCAGGAACCAGCGCAGAGCCTGGGGCCGGTCGCGCGTGACGCCGCGGCCGTCGAACAGCAGGTTGCCGAAATTGTACTGCCCCCAGTCGTGGCCGCTCTTGGCCGAAGCACGATAGCTCGCGGCGGCGGCTTCCAGGTCGACCGGCACACCCCATCCGTTCTCGTGGCAGCGGCCCACCATGTTCATCGCCTCGGCGTCTCCCTGGTCCGCGGCGCGTGCGAACCAAGCGAATGCCGCCTGCTCGTCCGACTTCACCCCGCTGCCATCGAGCAGCATCCTCCCCAGACGCACCTGCGCGGCCGCTACGCCGCATTCCGCGGCGCAGCGAACCCAAGCCGCCGCTTTGATCGGATCGCCGGCAAGCAGAGCGTGGAGTGAGCCATAGCTCATGCGCGAGAGACGCGTGAGCCTCTGTTGGTTCTCCTCCATGGCGGCGGCCCGCTCGAACTGCGCACGCGTCAACGCCATCGGTTTAGACGTCCGCCCACCGACGCAGCAGGTTGTGATAGCAGGCAGTCAGGCGCAGCAGTGCGCCGCCGTCGGCCCCCGAAGCAGTGAGCTCGCGGATGGCCGTATCCATTTCAAAAAGCGTAGTTCGCGCGCTATCGTCACGCACCATGCTCTGCACCCAGAAGAAAGCCGCCACGCGCGCGCCACGGGTGACGGGCTCGACACGATGGAGGCTGCGGGCGGAGTAGATCACCAGGTCGCCCGCCCCCAGCTTCACCGCATGCGTCCCGAAGGTGTCCTCGATGACCAGCTCACCGCCGTCATAGTCCCCCTGGGGGGAGAGAAAGAGGGTAGCGGACACGTCGGTGCGCAGCCGGTGATGAGTTCCCGGAATCTGGCGCACGGCGTTGTCGACGTGGTTGCCGAACGACATGCCCGGCTCGTAGCGATTGAAGAGCGGCGGATAGACGTGACGCGGCAGGGCGGCGCTGACGAAATCCGGATGACGCTCCAGTGCGCGCAGGATGATGTCGCCCGCCTGGCGCGCCGCGGCCGAACCCTGCGCGAGCTGCCGGTTGTGCTTCACCTGCGACGACTGGAATCCCGCGGTCGCGCGTCCGTCCTCCCAGCTGGCGTCCCGCAGCAGCGTATCGACCGCTGCGAGGCGCTCCGCGTCGAGCAATCCCGGGACACGGACGATCATCGCGTCACATCTTCCAGTGGAGTGTCAGCGCGACGCTCCGTCCGGCGCCGGGGATCGCGTGGTTCTCCGCGGCGCTCGTGTAATAGAGCCCATCGTAGTAGAGCTTATTGAAGAGATTGTAGCCGTTGAGCTGCACGCTGAGATGCTCGTGCGCCTCGTAGGAGACCATGGCGTTCCAGACCACATAGCCCGGCACGTATGCGGTTTCGGCGCTATCGGCGAAGCGGTGGCTGAGCCAGTTGCCGCCGCCGCCGAATTCCCAGCCCCCCGGCAGCTCGTACTCGGTCCACAGGTTGAGCTGGTTGTGCGCGGTGTTCGGCATCACCTTGCCGACGTCGGCGGCAGTGCCCGAGGCGATCGTCCGCCCGTCGAGATAGGTGTAGCCGGAGAATATCTCCCACCGCCGCGTCAGGCGACCGATGGCTTGCAGCTCCAGGCCGTCGACCCGCTCGTTGCCGTTCAGCACCGTGATGGTCGGATTGTCGGGATCGTTGGTCTGGGCGTTGTCCACCTCGGTGCGAAAAAGCGCCTGGGTGAGCATGAGGCGGTCGTCCAGCCACTCCGACTTCGCTCCCACCTCGAAGCTCTTGGCCTTGACCGGCCCCAGGTCCGCCGTCTTGGTCGTCAGTGTCAGCGCCTCGGCCGACGGGTCGAACGAGGTGCCGAAAGAAAAGTAATATGTTTGCCGCGGCGTCGGCTTGATGACCAGCGAGGCGCGCGGACTGCCGAGGCGGTTGAGCTCATGCAGGCGCAGCAGCGCGCCGCTCTGCACCGTCAGACTGTCGTAGGTGGCGGAGAAGTCGTCGTAACGAAAGCCGCCGGTCAGGCTCACGTAACGCCCGAAAGCCAGCGTGTCGAGCACATAGGCGCCGCCCGAGGGCGCCGTGGTGTCCTGCCTGGAGGCGACCGGCTCGGCGGGGCGGATCTCGCTCGGGTCCGGGTCGAGGAGCGGTGTCTCCGGGACCCAGTTGTTGTTCGTGTTGAAGGGATTCGTGTAGCGATCGAGATCCGAGGTCTGACGCGCGATCTCGACGCCGGCCACCAGCGTGTGCGCGATGAAACCCGTGGCGAAGTGCGCCGTCAGATCGAGCTGGTCGTCGAGGTTGGTCTGGACACCGGAGCTGTCCGGGGCGTCCCGGCCGACCAGGATGTCGTCGAGCGGTGTCGTCGCAGTGGGCACGTCATCACCGAAGTTGGGTGCCTCGAACTGGTAGTCGAACTCGTAGTGGGCATAGCGTGCAGTGTTGTTGAGCGAGACGCCGTCGCTGAAGTCATGGCGATAGCGGGCGGTGAGGATGTCGACGTCCGTGGTAGCGCTGTCGGAATCGAGGCCAAAGAACGCATTCCGAGGAACCGGCGCCACCCGTCCGTCCACGAACGGGATGCCCGTGTCCAGTACATCGTCTTCCTGCTGATGTAGATACGCCAGAACGAGTGAGTCCTGGTCGCCGAATCCCAACGCCAGCGCCGGTGCCACACCCCAGCGCCGGTTACGGACGTCGTCCCGTTCCGCTACCGCCGATGATTGTCCCATCAGGTTGAGACGTACCGCGGCCGTCTGTCCGATCGGAGTGTCCAGGTCGGCGGTGGCGCGGTAGAGATCGTTCGTGCCGATCTCCGTCGAGACGTCTTCGAAAGGAGTCATGAGCGGCGCCTTGCTCACCTGGTTGATGGCACCGCCCGTCGAGCCGCGACCGAACAGCACCGCCGCGGGACCTTTGAGCACTTCGATCGACTGCAGGTCGAAGTCGTCGCGGGTGTAAACCGCGGCGTCGCGAATGCCGTCGAGAAAGAAGTCGTTGAACGCCGAGAAGCCACGCAGATTGACAGTGTCGCCGCGCGCCGCGCCCTCTCCGGCATTCATCGTAATTCCGGGGACGTTCCTCAGGGCGTCCTCCAGATTCGTCGTCCCCTGTGCGGCCATCAGCCGGCGCGAGACGACGGTGATGGATTGGGGGGCGTTCTGTTCGCTTTCCGCCAGCTTATCGTGCAGCAGCGTCCGGACGCCGGTCACCGTCACTTCCGAGAGCTGGTCGCTACTGTCGTCCGACTCCTGTGCGGATGGCTGCTGCGGCGGGGCGGCGGGTGGATACAAGACCTTCTCCCGTGGTACGGATTAGAAGACAAATGATAATCATTCTCATCCGTATTGCAAGAGAGAACCTCGAGGGCCGGATTCAGCCGGCACGTGGATTCAGTTACAGCAGTGCCTGGACGGCCTGCTTGATTCCAGCGGGATCGAGGCCCTGATGCCCCATCTGCTGCCACAACCCGCCGGAGCCTTCGCGGTTGGTGCCGATGTGGTCGTAGCGGCCCTTGAATCCGGCCTGCAGCAGGTAACTGCCGAAGCGGCTGCCGAGCCCGGTGCGCACGTTCCACGCCTCCGTGACGAGCACGAAGGGCGCGGTCGCGAGCCGCTGCATGACCTCCCGGTCCACCACGTTCAGCGTCGGCTTGTTGATGAGTCCCACCTTCACGCCTTTCTCCCCAAGCTCGATGACGGCATCGAGTGCGCGGTAGACGGTCTCTCCCATGGCGACGATATAACCGCCACCCGGCGGCGCTTCGCGCACGATGTAGTCCTTGCCGGGCTCGAACGGCTTGCCCTGATAGAGGGGCTTGCCGTCCTTGTCGAGGATGTCGGGCACCGGCGCGCGGGTCGTGAAGACGAATCTCAGGCCGGGGTCATTGAAGATGCGCTTGATACAGGCGGCAAACTGGTGTTGATCAACCGGAAAGTAGAGTCGGGTCGTATCCTCGCCATGCACGGGCGTCAGGCCGCCGTCGGCGATCATGCTGTTGATGCCGAAATGACAGGTATTGTCCGCCATGTCGTCGACGCCGCTGTGGCTGAAATGCGCGATCACATTGGAGAAGTTGAGCCGAGCCATCGTGATCTCGCTCAGGCACATCTCCAGGAAGGCGCTGAAGGTGGCGAAGATCCCCTGGCGACCGGGCTCCGAGCCGAAGCCCGCAGCGGCCGAAAAGTTGCCGCGCTCCATGATGCCGCCGCGAACGAACACCTCGGGATGCTTCTTGCGGATGTGGTGCAGCCCGCAGGAGCCCTCGAGGTCATTGTCGAAAACCTTGACGCTGGCGATGCGCTGGCTGTCGCTCATGCCATCGAGGATCTCGTTGATGATCTTGCCGAAATCGTCGCGGTTCTTGCCGACACCGGAAGAGCCGCGGTAGGTGAGCGGGCTCTTCTCGGGGTGCGCAGCCTTCAGCATGGCAATCGCCTGCTCATAGCCGCCGCGCGACTCGAGATAGCCGATCGCCGTTTCCGGCTTCAACACTTCGTGGGCGTGAGGACTGCCTTCGGCGCCGACAATTCCTGGCGCCATCAGGCGTTTGATGACGATACCGCGCGGCAGCGTGTCGGCAAACGCGCGCGCGAGATCCACATACAGCGCGTCGAGGTCCTCGCCCAGAGTCGTCTCGATGCTCAAGCCGTAGCCGGCAAGCGTGCGGCTCAGGTCGTAGCCGTTCATGTACTCCTGCGGGTGTCCCGCGATCGTGACGTTGTTGTCATCGATCAGCACCTTGATGTTGAGCTGCTGCGACACCGTCAGGCGTGCCGCCTCGGCATCGTCGCCCTCCATCTGGCTGCCATCGGAACCGAGCAGCGCGACCGCCTTGCCCGGATTCGCCATCGCGACGCCATTGCAGAAGGCCCAGAGATGGCCGAGCCGGCCGGAGCTGAATTTGACGCCGGGCGTCAGCATCTTTTCCGGATGCCCCGGCAGACCGCTGTCGAACTCGCGATAGTGCAGCAAGCGCTCGGCAGGCATCGCCCCCTCCAGCACGGAGAGCAGGTACTGCGTCGCGACGCGGTGGCCGGCCTCGTCGAAGAAGATCGGCACGATCGGCGCCCCGTTGGCGATGAATGCCCGAATGATCGTCATCTCCGGCACCGTGTCGTACGCGCCGCCCGTGTGCCCGGAAAGACCCTTGGCGCCCGCCAGCGCCGTGAAGAACACGATCGTGTCGCGGCACAGCTGGATGTTGTGGCGCAGATCCGCTTTCTGCGCATCGGTGAGAGTGCCGAGTTTCGGATCGAGCTTGAGCGGCCGCAGCTGTCTGAGATCGATCGGAAAGGTTTCTGCCGCCATACTTACCGCCTCGGGAGTCCGCTGGGCCGAGCCTCGATACTAGCGCATGCGCCGCACGAAAATGTATGGCACGAACGTATCGGGGCCATGACACGCGATAGCGCTTGACCTTCCAGCGGGGGGAGGGTCTATATAGGTTCCAGTTAACTGGAAGGAGTGGCCCGATGGCTGTTCAAGGCTCGAAGGAAGCCGCCGCCGCGATGGTGCTCGCGATCTCGGGCATGACCTGCGGCGGTTGCGCCGGCGCGGTGACTCGTGCCCTGTCCGCGGTCCCGGGTGTGGTCGCCGCGCGGGTGGACCTGGCGGGCGGCCGCGCCACCGTGACCGGGACGGCCCGCGCAGAGGAGCTGATTCGTGCAGTGCAGGACGCCGGCTTCGACGGCGGGCCCGCCTGAGCGTGAGGCATGCGCTCGCAATCTCCGGGATGACGTGTGCGACCTGCGCGTTGCGGGTCGAGCGGGCGCTTTCGGCCGCACCCGGCGTCCAGCGCGTGGAAGTGAATCTGGCCACCAACCGCGGCTCCGTGGAAGGCGAGGCCGAAGAGCTCCGGGCCGCCGATCTCATCGCCGCGGTCCGGCGTGCGGGATACGAGGCGGAGCTCCTGACCGGCGACAGCGAGCGCGATCGCGAGATCGCGGCGGCCGAGGCGCGGCGGATGCAGGCCGAGAGCCGGCGCCTCGCGGTCGCGGCCGTGCTGAGCGTGCCGTTCCTTGCGCCCATGGTTGGCGTCACTCTGCCGGGCTGGCTGCAGCTGGTGCTGGCGACGCCCGTGCAGTTTCTCATCGGCGCGCGGTTCTACGTCGGCGCCTGGAAGGCGATGCGGGCGCGTATGGGGAACATGGATCTGCTGGTGGCGCTCGGCACCTCCGCGGCTTACTTCTACAGCCTCTACCTGCTGCTGGCGCGCTCGGCCGGGACGGGTCTCTACTTCGATTCCGCAGCCGTGGTGATCGCGCTGGTCACCGCAGGCAAATGGCTGGAAGCGCGCGCCAAGCGTTCCACCACGGCGCAAATCAAAGCGCTGCTGTCGCTGCGGCCGGAGCGCGCGCGTGTCGTCCGTGGCGAGGAGGAGATCGAGATTCCCGCGAACGCCGTGGCCGTCGGTGATGTCGTGGTGGTGCGGCCCGGCGAGCGGCTGCCGGTCGATGGTGTTGTGATCGGTGGGCACAGCGAAGTCGATGAGAGCCTGCTGACGGGCGAAAGCCTGCCGGTTGCGAAAGTGGCGGGGGACAAGGTGACCGGCGGCTCCATCAACGGTCACGGACTGTTGCGCCTCGAGACGACGGCGGTCGGCAACGAATCGACACTGTCGCGGATCATCGCGCTCATCGAAGGCGCGCAGGCCAAGAAGGCTCCGGTGCAACATCTCGTCGACCGGGTCGCCGGGGTCTTCGTCCCGGTGGTCCTGGCCATCGCGGCGGCGGCCTTTCTCGGATGGTGGCTCTTTGCCGGCGAATTCACCGCCGGACTCATCGCAGCGGTCTCAGTGTTGGTCATCGCTTGCCCGTGCGCGCTCGGCCTCGCCACGCCCACGGCGCTCATGGTCGGTACCGGCGTGGCGGCGAAGGCCGGCATTCTCATTCGCGACGCGGAGGCGCTCGAACGCGCGCATCGGCTCGATACGCTCGTTCTGGACAAGACCGGGACGGTCACGCAGGGCAAACCTGCGGTAACCGAAGTCATTCCCAACGGCATCTCGGAGCGTGAGCTCCTGCGGCTCACCGCGGCGGCGCAGGCGGGCAGCGAGCATCCGCTTGCTCGTGCCGTGCTGGCCAGGGCCACGGAGGTTGGCTCGGAGGATTCTTCGCCGTTGCTGCTCGAGGACTTCCAGAGCCACGCCGGCCTGGGACTGACGGCTCGCGTCGGTGGCAAGCGCGTTGTCATCGGCAACCGCCGCCTGATGCAGGAACATCACATTCTCACCGAGGATGGCGAGTCGGAGGCAGGGCGGCTGGAAGCGCTCGGGCGGACCGTGATGTGGGTGGCGGCACTCGATCCATTGCCGACATGGCTGGGCCTGATCGGTGTCGCGGATCCGATCAGGCCGGAGGCGGCCGCGGCGGTGAGTCAGCTCGGTGCGATCGGCATCGAGACCGTGCTCCTGACCGGCGACAACGAGCGGACCGCCGCCGTGGTGGCGGCGCAGCTGGGGATTCGCCGTGTGCTCGCGGGCGTATTACCGGAGGGCAAGGCAGCCGAAGTGCGGCGGCTTCAGGGGCAAGGCCAACAGGTAGGCATGGTGGGCGACGGCGTGAACGACGCGCCCGCTCTTGCCGCGGCCGATGTCGGCTTCGCGGTGGGTACAGGCGCGGATATCGCGATGCAGACGGCGGGTGTGACGCTGATGCGAGGCGATCCGCGTCTCCTGGGTGACGCTATCGCGGTGAGCAGGGCAACCTACCGCAAGATCCGCCAGGGGCTTTTCTGGGCATTCATCTTCAACGTCATCGGCCTGCCGGCGGCGGCATTCGGACTGTTGAATCCCATGATCGCCGGCGCGGCCATGGCACTGTCTTCCGTCACGGTGGTGTCGAACGCGCTGCTGCTGCGACGCTGGCGTCCGGCTGCCGCTCGGAGAGTGAGATGAAGAGCAGAGCTGTGGTGACGATCGGGCAGGCTGCCGTAAGCTCGGGGGTGCCGTCGAAGACCATCCGTTTCTATGAGCAGCTGGGCCTCCTCAAACCTGCCGAGCGTCTCGCCAATGGCTACCGGGCATACGATGAGAGCAACGTTCAGACGCTGCGTTTCATCCGCCGCGCGCGTGATCTCGGGTTTTCATTGCCGGCGATAGACAAGCTCCTGGCGCTGTACCGCAACCGGCGGCGCGCGAGCGAGGACGTAAAGCGCCTCGCGCTGGCGCATATTGCCGACGTCGATCAGAAGATCGCCGAGCTCACGCGGATCCGCGACACGCTCGCGGAGCTTGCCCGGCACTGCCACGGGGATCAGCGCCCGGACTGCCCGATTCTGGAAGAGCTCGAGCGCCCGCGGTCCCAGTGAGCCGCAGCCCAGGTGTAACCTTTGCGGCGTTGCGGTGTTATACGGCCTGTGTGTACCAGGTGACGGGGATATTCCGATGGTCTCGACCAAATCGAAACAATGGGTTGCGGCGCCTCTGGCCGCGCTTCTCCTGCTCGCCGCATCGAACGGCGTCCAGGCAAAGGGCTGCCTCAAGGGTGCCGCCGTGGGCGCGGTAGCGGGGCATGTAGCACACCATCACGCGGTGCTCGGCGCCGCGGCCGGCTGCATCGTCGGCCACCACATGGCAAAGAAGAAGGAGCGCGAGGAGAAGGAGCAGCGCAGACAGCAGCAGCGGCAGTTGCAGCAGACAGGCGCCTAGCGCCCCAGGTCATCTCGCCCGATAGACGTCGGCATCCAGGCGCTCCATGTGGCGCTCGGGTTGCGCGACGGGAGAGAAGCCGAACTGACGGTAGAGGCCATGCGCGTCAGCAGTCACGAGGCTCCAGCGGCGAAGACCCTGAAGCTTCGGGTGGTCGATGACCATTGCCAGCATGGCCTTCGACAACTCCCGTCCGCGGTGGTCCTCGAGCACAAACACATCGCAGACATAGCAGAACGTTGCATAGTCTGAGATCACCCTCACGAGGCCGACTTGCGCGCCGGCGGCGTCATAGGCGCCGATGCACAGCGAGCTTCGGACGGCCCGTCGCAGGGTCTCGAAGGGAATGCCTTCTGACCAATAGGATCGACTCAGGTACGCGTGTATCGCGCGCAGGTCGAGGCGGTTTGAGTCGTCAGAGATGGTGTACGAGCCAACGTGACGGACGGACAAGGATGTGCCTCAGATCCAGACGTCGTTCTGCGCCATTCGCTCGCCACCCTCATGCCCGGTGTTCACGGTGCCGCGCGGCTCTATCAACATCAGCTTCACCTCTCCCTCGGCGCACGGCCTATGCCTGACTCCCTTCGGAACGACGTACATCTCGCCAGCGGCAAGGCGGAGGACTCCGTCCTCGAGCTCGAGGCGCAGCGTGCCCTCCAGAACGATGAAAGTCTCGTCCGTTTCCGGATGATCGTGCCAGATGAAATCGCCCTCGAGGCGCGCCAGCTTGAACTGGTAATCGTTCATCGCGGCGATGACCTTGGGCTGCCACTGCTCCCGAAAGAGCGAGAACTTCTGCTGCAGGTTGATCGGTCGATGGTTCATGGATGCCTCCCGGCAATGATCATCGCCGGCAGATCGACTCAATAACAGATACACTTTTCCCGCTCTGCGACCGGAACAGATGGGGCCTGCATGGGTACGAATTTGCGCCACCGCTACGAGCTGCTGGCTGACGTCATCGCCCAGGCCGTCGAGGGCGGCACGCTCCTGCCCGGCACGCGCGCCCCCTCCCTGCGGCGCCTCTGCAAGGATCACGGCGCCAGCCTCTCGACCGCTCTTCAGGCCTATCAGCTGCTCGAGGACCGCGGCATCCTGCAGGCGCGGCCACGCTCGGGCTTCTATGTCGCGCGGCGAGCCGCCACCGCGCTGCGCGCGCCGGCCGCTTCGAGCCCGTCCGGGGCGCCGACCCGGATCTCGATCGCGACGACCGTCCAGCAGCTCCTCGAGTACGCGGCCGACCCGCGGCTGGTCCCGCTCGGCTGCGCCATTCCAAGCGCCGAATTGCTGGCGGGGGGCCGCCTGGATCGCTTCCTCGCCCGGGCAGCGAGACTCAAAGGCACGCACTACAACGTCTATACGCACCCCAAGGGCGACCTGCAGTTGCGGCAGGAGATTGCCCGCCGTGCGCTGCGATGGGGCCAGGGCCTTTCGCCCGAGGACATCATCGTCACCTGCGGCGGTACCGAAGCGCTGGCGTTGGCGCTCAGGACGGTTGCCCGACCCGGTGATGCCGTTGCGATCGAGTCTCCGATCTATTTCGGCCTGCTTCATATCCTCGAAGAGCTATCCCTGAAGGCGGTCGAGTTGTCGACGGACCCGGCGGCGGGTGTCGATCTCGCGGCGCTGGAACGTGCGCTCAGGCAAAGAGCGGTGGCGGCGTGCCTCTTTTCGTCCAGCTACAACAATCCGCTCGGCTGCACCATGCCGGATGACAAAAAGAGAGAGGTGATGCGCCTCCTGGCCAAGCACCGCATTCCGCTCATCGAGGACGATGTCTACGGTGATATTTACTTCAGTGCTGAACGGCCGCGGCCGTTTGCCACCTTCGACCCAACAGGCAACAGCATCTACTGCAGCTCGTTCTCGAAGACGATTGCGCCGGGGTACCGCGTCGGCTGGCTCGCTACGGCGCACTACGCGCCGGCGATCCTCGAGCACAAGCTGGCCTCGACGCTCTCCGGCCCAGCGCTGCCGCAGGCGGCGCTCGCCGAGTTCCTCTCCTGCGGCGGCTACGACAGCCATCTGCGGCGGATCCGCCGGGTGTTCGCCGAGAGCATCGCGCGCATGACGAGCGTGATCGAGCAAGCGTTTCCGCCGGGTACGCGGGTGAGCCGTCCGGCCGGCGGATTCGTCCTCTGGGTGGAGCTGCCCCGTGAGATCGACACCCGCGTACTCTTCGATGCGGCGCTGGCTCGCGATGTCTGCTTCACGCCCGGCGATGTCTTCTCAGCCGCCAGGCGCTACCGCAATTGTCTGCGCCTGAGCTGTGGCCATGGCTGGGACGCCCGGATCGAGGCCGGATTGAGATTGATCGGAGAGCTCGCGCGCCGCGCGCGCGGCTGACGGCAGCTTCAGTTCTTCACGGCCTGCCACGCCTGCTCGGCGGCCGGCGACAGCTTGTCCATGTGCTTCAGGAACAGCGCCACGGTCCACATCTGCTGATCCGACAGCGTCGCTTTCCAGGACGGCATGCTCGTCCAGCGGATGCCGTGGGCGATCTTCCAGTAGGTCACGCCCTCCGAGTCGTCCTCCACGCCGTCAGTTGCGAGTTGCGGTGGCCGCGGATACTCGCCCTTGGCAATGGGGCTGGCGGACGCGTCTCCGGCCGAGGTGCCGTGGCAGACGGCGCAGTGATCGCCATAGAGTTGTATCCCCGAGATGAGATTGGCGTCCGTCAGGGGCACCGGATTCGGGGTCGTGGGTGCCTCTTTCGCCAGGGTGGCATGCAGCGACATTCTCGACGCCCACCGTTCCAGCGGCAGCGGTCCGGAGTCTGCGCTCGCGGGAACCACGCCTTTGGCGAGAATCACGTAGACGCATGCCACCGCGGCGAGGATCGTCACGATGACGCCGACAATGAACGCTTTGATCATGGGCCACCACCCTAGCCAATCGACCTCCGGCACGCAATTACCCGCCTGCAGCGGTCAAGCTGCCGTTCTCGACGCAAGGCGCGCGGGCATGCTAGGATTCGCGGCCCGGCGCAGGGTGGCCATTCCACATGGCATTTCGTGATCCCAGCGCCCGGTATCTCGCGGCGCGCCCGTAGCTCAGTTGGATAGAGCGCATGGCTACGAACCATGAGGTCGGGAGTTCGAATCTCTCCGGGCGCGCCAGTCCGGGCGGCGAGTCCGCTCGCACGCGTTCACTCCGCCTGTCGTGGCGCGGTGGCATGCTCGCCCGCGCTGACTATGCCGCGCGCATACGCGGCTGCGACCGCTTCCGCCCGGGAATGCACGCCGAGCTTCTCCAAAAGCGAGCAAACGTGATGATCTACGGTTTTCGGTGAACGATGCATTCGACGCGCGACCTGCGCGTTTGTGCAGCCTCGTGCAAGCAGCTGCAGCACCTCCAGCTCTTTCACGGTCAGACCCCAGGGGTTTGCGCGAGTGGCTTCACGTGGACCGCGGGGTACGCTACGCACCCCGCTTTCGCGTAAGCGCCGGCGCACGATGGCAGCGAGCGGACCGGCACCCAGCCGGTCTAGGATGGTGAGCGCTTCGCGCAGGGCCTCTTCAGGGCCCTCCGCGAGAGCCAGCGCCTGTTCGTACGGCATGCCGATAGACTCCCACGCGCTAGCCGCCGCCCGCCAGTCGCCCGCGAGCATGAGCCGGTAAGGCTCTGCAACCTCACCCGCAATCGGTGCGTCGGGTTGGGCGCGGGACTGCCAGAACAGAAGTTCGCCGTTGATCCACGGTGCGGTATGGCCGCGCACGTGCGCCAGCCCGATTGCCGTTTCGCGCGCGACGTCGGCGAGCCGCCCCCCGTACCAGGCCTGTTCAGCGCGCGCCGCCGCCACGCGGCCGATGCGGTTCAACTCACTCGTGGGTATAGCGAGGTCAATCGCCCGATCCAGCAACTCGTCTGCGCCCGGATCCCCGCGACGCAAGCGCACGAGCGCAAGTGTAGTCATGATGGCGACGCGTTGTGTCACTCCGCTCACCTCCGAGCTCTGTAGCAGCTCGGTCGCCATGCGTGCGGCCTCCGTCCACTCGCCCCGGTCGAACTCACAACCAGTGTAGTAAGCGCGAATGTAGGCGCTATGCGAGAAGATTCCGCGCTCCTCGCAGTATTCAACGCCCTCGTGAAATGCACGCTGCGCGCGCGCAAAGTCGTGTATCAGGCCCGCGTAGTGTTCCAGGTGGCGGTACGCAAGGGCGGCATGGTCTTCAAGCCTGTACTCGAGCGCCAGCGCGAGACTCCGTTCAAGGGGTTCGTACCCTGCGCGGTCACCGGTGCCGAGCAAGGCTCCCCCAATGTTGCTCAGTGCATGCGATTCAGCCGCGCGGTCACCGACCTCGCGGGCGAGTTCGAGCGCGCGCTGCCCAAATTCGAGGGCCTCGCGATCCCAGCCCCTTTGAACCGCCAGCAGGGATCGAGCACCGTACGCCATCGCCAGATTAGCGCTGCTTGGCAACGGCTCGAGCAGGCCGATGGCACCGGCGGCGCACTCATCGGCCCCCGCCTTGTCGCCCACCGTACGGTATTCCTGCGACAGTAAACTCAATACGCGCGATTGTGCTTCGACATCGCCGACCTGACGCCAAGATGCAACCGCCGCGGTTCCCGAGGCGATGGCGTCACGCGTCTGATTCGCGAGGGCGCTTTCCTGAGCATGCCGCTCGAGGAGCTCGGCCCGCAATGGCGTCGCCAGCGAAGCACCGTAGCGTAGGGCGGCACTCAGGTGCGCGGCGGCCTCCCGGTGAGCACCCAGCCGTGCCGCCTCTCGAGCGGCGAGCGGTGCATATTCGAGAACGGCCGCGGCATGCTGAGCGAGGGTCGCATGGTGAACGAGTCGCGCCGGATCGGCGCGATGGTCCACGAGCGTTTGCAGCACCTGGCCGTGCATTTCGCGCACCCGGTTGGACTGAATCGTGCCCAGCACTGCAAGTCGCGCGAGCTCATGCCGGAAGGCGACAAACTCGGTCTGCACCTCGAGCAAGCCGCGTGCACCGGCTTCGTCGACGGCCGTCTGCCGTGGACCGAGAACGGATTCGACGAGCCAGGTTTCGGTCCTGCCCGGTGATATCGCCACGAGCTGGGCGAGCTCGTGCGTGGCGGACGAGCAGCGCGCCAGGCGCGCCAGAACCGCATCGCGCACCGTGTCCGGAACAAGCTCACCCGAACTGGCGAGCACCTCTCGCAGGAAGAATGGATTGCCACCGGTCACCCGGTGGAGGCTACTGGCGTCTCGCCCGCTCGCTCGCGCCAGGACTTCGACTGCGTCGAGCGAGAGCGGCCGGAGGCGGATCCGAACCACCTGATCACCAGTCAGCTCGCCGATGGTCATGCGAACTGAATGACTTGCAGAAAGCTCTTCATCGCGATAGGTGGCGATGAAGACCGCGCTGGTTCGCTGGATGCGCCGGCCAACGAATCGCAGGAAGTCCAGCGTCGCCGCGTCGGCCCAATGCATGTCCTCCAGGACCACTATGCAGACGCGCTCGGACCTGGCGAAATCCTCGAGGAGAACCCGAAAGAGCCGGTCACGCGACTCGTCGTCGTGTATGCCGCGGCCACCCAGCGCTGCCGTCTGTGCAGCAATCTCGTGAACAGGGGCCAATGCCCGTGGTGTGCTCAGTGCGTCGCAGGTTCCCCAGAGCGTGCGCGCATCGCGCCGATGCTCTGACACGAATCGCTCAACCAGCGAGCTCTTGCCAATCCCGGCTTCGCCAGCGAGGAGGACGAGCTTACCTGACGCCGCGCGTGCCTCCTGGAAGCACCGGTTGAGTTCTTCAAGTTGTGTCTGGCGGTCCAGAAGGTGCATGAACAGAGTCGTTATCCGAGCCCAAAGGCGCTGGCATCCGCGCGGCGCGCTCGCCTCGGCGGCTGCGCGGCTGATAGCCGCAGGGCCGATGGAATCAGATCATCTGATACTTGATCCAGAGCTCCCGAATCTCTGCGCAACCGAGACGCTCATCCGTGCCAGACCGACGCAGCGCCAAGACGGTTTCGCCCTGGTGGTGCAGAGCTAGGGCTTGCCTCAGTGCGCCCAATGCGCCCGTGCATTTGTGCCCCGGGCACGCAGTGGGGTAGATCGTACAGCAAGCCGAGGACACCGATGCCCGAGAAGCGTTCCGGTACCGATCTCGAACTTGAAGAGGTGGTCTGTGAGACGGCCTTCGCCGAGACTCCCAAGTAGCACCTCGAGTTGAAGCCTTAGGGGCTTTTCTTGTGCCATTGGCCTTTCCAAGTACTTGATCGTAAAGGACCAGACCTAGGCGTTTGCGGCGATTGAATGGCACAAATGGCGGAGCGGCTAACTTAACTCAGGCTCTCTGCCCGCGTGCCATCGCCGGAGATTACGGGGGTCTGCCGCGGAGCGCAGCTTCCAGAATTGATTTTGTCCACTCCGGTACTCGTTGCAAAGCGTTGAGGTCATCGGGAGTGGGCGCGATCACGCGGCCGTGTTCCATCTCGAGTACAACTAGGGGGTCGGGGACTGTGCCATCAGCGGCAGCTTCGGTGCTGTTGTCGTAGATCTTGATATAGGAGACGTGCGGCATGAGTCTGATGAGGTTCAGCTGCGCCAGCGGGTAGCGCTCCCGGATTTTTGCTTCGGGGATGGGATGACCTCCTGCTGCAACGCGCGCTTTGACGCGCGCGATGTGCAGCTCCGGGGAGGACAGCCCGCAGAACCAAAGCAAGACGTCGTGCGTTTTCGTCGCTTCCAGTATCTTTGCAGTGACGGTCTTTCCCCCGAGTGTTGTTTCGAAGGCGTAGTTCAGGCCCTTGGCGATCGCTTCGTCAAGGCGCCGCATGCCTTCGTTCCACGCATATGCGTTCGCCGTTTCCTGGTCGCATCCGGACACAGCCTTGAATTCGCGTGCGAACGTATCGGGGTTGAACCAAGTCAGTCCGTCACGCGCCAGGAGATGACCGCCGATCGAGCTCTTGCCGGCTCCGTTGACGCCAGCAAGAACGTAGAGAACAGGGCGCATCAGTAGTCAGAGCCGGCCTTTACCTTGCCGCCCAATCTGGCGCGACCGCGAATCGTCGACTGCAGGCGAGCCGTTGCGGATCGACCCTGAAGCACCGCAAGCCGCTCATCAAAGCCTCTCCGCAGTCCTGCGAGCGCCGATTCGGTCTGAGCCTCCGCTTGCTCGACGATTTGCATGAGGGCGTCATATTCGGCCACGGGAATGATGACGGCCTCGGGCTCATCGTGGTTCGTGACCAACAGCTTGCCCTTGCTCCGCAACGCATTCATCATTCCTCGCCACCCGAGCTTCTTGAGATCGGAGGCAGCTGTGCGGGGCAGTTTTGCCAGAGGCAGAAAGGTGGCTGTCTTTGCCGAGGTGGTCATGGCCGCGTTTCCGGGTCTCGTGAGCGGCAAATTATACCCTAATTAGACTTTATTCTCTATTTACCCAAATATACCATTTTGGCTGATTTTCTGGAGGCGGCCGGAAGGCCGGGTGGGCCGAGTAGTCTCTCCGGCGCGGCAGATTTCTCGTATTCTCGGGCTGCGGAGGAGCGAACGATGGATGGCGAGGCAATCAACCGGCTGCTGGTGGTCGACGACGAGGCGGCGCAGGTCCAGGCGCTGTGCCATACACTCGAGGATGAGGGCTACTCGGTCAAGGGATTCACCAGCGCGGCAGCGGCGCTGGGCGAACTGCGCGCCGGCGCTTTCGACATCGTACTGACCGATCTCACCATGCCCGGCATGGACGGGGTCGCTTTCCTCAACGCCGCGCGGGCGATCGACCCGGGACTCGCGGGCATCGTCATGACCGGACACGGCACCATCGCTACCGCCGTGGAGGCGATGAAGGCCGGTGCGTTCGATTACATCCTCAAGCCCTTCGATCTGCGTGTGATCCTGCGAGTGCTGGCGCGCACGCAGGGCATGTTGCGGTTGCGCCGCGAGAATGCGGCCCTCCTCGAGCGCCTGTCGGCGCGCACGGAGGAGCTCGAAGCGGCCAATCGTGACCTCAGCGTCGCGAACCGCGAGCTCGAAGCGTTCAGCGACTCCGTCTCGCACGACCTGCGCTCGCCGCTGCGCACGATCGACGGCCTGCTGCGCGTGGTGCAGGAAGATTTCGGCGACGGCATACCGCCCGAAGCGCGTCGGCACCTCGAGACCGTCGCCGCTCAGGCGTCGCGCATGAGTGAGCTGACCGAGGACCTGCTGCGCCTCTCGCGTCTCGGCCGCGAGCCGCTGAGCAAGCACCCGGTCGACATCCGCGGCCTCGTACAACAGGTCGTCGACGAGCTGCACGCCGCCGAGCCGGTGCGCCAACTCGACATCAGGATCGGCGAGCTGCCGGCTGCGGAGGCCGATCCGTCATTGTTGCGCCAGGTATGGGTGAACCTCGTGGCCAACGCGCTGAAGTTCACGCGCCGCCGCGAGAATGCGCTCATCGAGATAGGCGGCGCCGCGCAGGCCGGTGACAAGGGTCGCGGCCCGGGAGGGGCCGAGCACAAGCTGTACTCGATACGGGATAACGGCGCGGGCTTTGATCCGCGCCGTGCCGAGCGGCTGTTCGGCATCTTCCAGCGCCTGCACGCCGCGAAAGACTTCGAGGGGACTGGAGTCGGCTTGTCGATCACGCGGCGCATCATCGAGCGCCATGGCGGCAGCATCTGGGCGGAGAGCGAGCCCGATCGGGGCGCGGCGTTCTACTTCACCCTGCCGTGACCCGCCGCGGGAGTGAGCCGTGCGGGGATATGGTAAGTTCCCGCTGATGTTCAGCCGCTCATTTCTCTCGCGTCCCCGGATCCTGTCCCTGCTCCTTGCCGCCGCCCTCGTCGCGGTTCCGGCGCATGCTCAGTGGCGTGCGCTCCAGGCGCTGCAGCAGCGCGGCGCGCTCGTGTCAGCCGCGGCCATAGACCTGGATGACGACAACAGTGTCATCGAGCAGCTCGATGCGACGCAACGCCTCACTCCGGCCTCGCTGACCAAGCTCGCCACCGCCGCGCTCGCACTGCAAACCTGGCCGGCGGACAAGATGTTCGATACGCATCTGCTTGCCAACGCCCCCATCGTCCGCGGGCGGGTGACGGGCGATCTCATCCTGGAAGGCGCGGGCGATCCGTCGCTGGATGATCAGTCGCTGTGGCAGCTCGCCGCGCAGATACGCGGCGCGGGCGTCGAGGTCGTGAGCGGTGATCTGTTCGTCGATCCCGCACCTTTCGGTGTCGTGACCTGCGAGACCGAGGACCGCTGCCACGCCCTGCAGAGCAGCGATTCGGCATACAACGCGCCGCTCGCCTCGGTCGGTGTCGACTTCGGCAATTGGTGCGTGGTCGTGCGGCCGACCACGCCGGGTGTCGCGGCACTCGTGCGCGGCTGCGGCGTCACGCGGCTGCCCATTGCCGTACAGGGAGTGATCCGCACCGTGGCGCGCGGCCGCAGGCAGACTTTGTGGATCGAGCGGCGCACCAGCCCCGGCGGCGATGACACGCTGCAGGTCGGCGGCGATGTGCCGATGGGCGACGATCAGACGGTGTATCGCTCCATGTCGAATCCGTCGCTCGGCGTCGGCCTGTTGCTTCGGGAAACGCTGCACGAGATCGGTGTCGAGGTCGCCGGACCGGTCGTCGTCCGCGCCAGCCAGCCGCCGGCGGGCAGCTACGCGCTGGGCGATATCGAGGGGCTCAGCCTGCGCGAGCAGCTCGGCCGCATGCTCCGGTTCTCCAACAACTACATCGCCGACGTGCTTACCATGGACATGGCCGCGAGCGTGGACGATCATCCGCCGCAGGCGTTGGCGTCGGCGGGCCAGCTGCTGTCGGATTTCGTGCAGCGGGTGCAGGCGCGGTACCATCCCAACTCCCGCGTGCCGCCACCGATCTACAGCGGCAGCGGCCTCACCACCGATAACCGCCTCTCCGCCAACGATCTCGTCCGCCTGCTCGCCTACCAGTATCACGATGCGCGCCGCTTCCCCGCGTTTTACGGCGGGCTGGTCGTGCCACGCGATGCTCCGTTCGGCTTTCTACGCCAGGGCGGCGCGGCGTGGCTGGATCGGGTGGCGCTGAAAACCGGCACTCTGGACGAGCCGCGCTCGGTCTGTGGAATCGCCGGCTACCTGCGCAAGCGCAACGGCGGCTGGATCGCCTTTGCGGCCATCGTCAACGGCGGCCCCGAGTACAAGCACGTGCCTCTCTTCCAGGCGATCGAGGCCGAGCGTACCGACGTCCAAGCGCTGCTCAACAAATACTGACAGGCTCCAGGGCGGCCCCATCGACAAGCCGACGCAGAATCCGCCCGCCGATCGCTGGGGAGAGCGCATGCCGCGCTCTCTGGGTCCCTGGGGCGCGACGGCCGTCGTCGTCGGTGTCACGATCGGCAGTGGCATCTTCCGGGTACCGGCCACGGTCGCGGCGCAACTGCATGCGCCCGGGCCGGCGATGCTCTGCTGGCTGATCGGCGGGCTCATCACCCTGTGCGGCGCGCTCTCGGTTGCCGAGCTCGGCGCCGCGCTGCCGCGGTCGGGCGGCATATTCGCTTACCTGCTCGAATGCTTCGGCCCGGTGCCCGCTTTTCTCTATGGATGGGCCTGTCTCACGGTCATCACACCCGCCGCCCTGGGTGCCACGTCGACCATCTTCGCCGAGTATCTCGGGTATTTCCTGCCGATCTCGCCGGCGGCAGTGCACTATGTTGCCGCGCTGACGATCGCCTTGATGGGCGTCATCAATTACATCGGCTTGCGGCGTGCCTCGGCCGTCATGAACGTCACCACCGCGGCGAAATTCATCGCGGTCATCCTCTTGGGGCTGCTCGCATTCACTGCGGTGCGCGGGCCGCAGACTGCGGCGCTGCCGGCGGCGGCCACGACACACGTTGCCAACATGTCGCTGATCGCGAGCGCCCTGATCCCCGTCCTCTGGACCTACGACGGTTGGTCGAATCTCACATCAGTGGGCGGTGAGGTGTCGCGTCCGCAGACGACGCTGCCCGTCGGACTGGTCCTCGGCACTGCCTGCGTGGTTCTGGTGTACATCCTGCTCAACCTCGGCTTCTGGCACGCCCTGTCGGGTGCGGAAATGGCCGGTTCGCCGCTGGTTGCTGCGACTGCCGCGGCACGCATCCCGGCGATCGGCAGCGCCGGTGCGGGCCTGGTCGCGGGCCTGGTGCTCGTGTCCAGCTTCAGCGGGCTGAACGGCTCGATGATGACCGACCCCAGGATCATTTACGGCATGGCCGACCGCGGGCTTTTCTTCGGTCCCGTGGCGCGCGTCTCGCCGCGGTTCAAGAGCCCCTCGGTCGCGATCGCCCTGTCGGTGGCCTTCGGCTGTGTGTACGTCCTGCAAAACGATTTCGCGCAGCTCGCCGACCGGTTCGTTCTCGGGGAGTGGCCGTTCTATGCGCTGAGCGTCGCGGGAGTGTACGTATTGCGGCGCAAGCGGCCCGACCTGCCGCGGCCGTACCGGGTCTGGGGCTATCCGCTGCTGCCGGCGCTGTTCCTGCTCGCCTCGGTTGCGCTGATCGGCAACGCGCTGGTCACTGATCCCCGGGATACGGGAATCACACTGCTCGTCATCGCCATCGGCTTGCCGGCCTACGCCGTCTGGAAGGCGCTCTCCGCCCGTCGCAGCGCCCGCTAGCGCGGGCTATGGATTTTCCGCCGGCGGCGGACTGATCTCACTGCGGCCCGGCTGATCGAGCACATCGCCGAGGAGGCGGCGAATCGCCACATAACACACCGGAATCAGCAGCACTCCGAGGACCGCCGCGGTGAACATTCCGCCCACCACGCAAGTGCCAATGTCATGCCGGCCGTTCGCGCCCGCGCCCGTCGAAGTGACCATCGGAAAGACGCCGAGGATGAAGGCGAACGAGGTCATGATGATGGGGCGGAAGCGCAGTCGCGCCGCCTCCAACACGGCGTTGTGGAGGCTGCGCCCGTTGCGCTGCTCGGTGACCGCGAACTCCACGATCAGGATCGCGTTCTTGGCGGTGAGCCCGATGATGGTGATGAGACCGACCTTGAAGTAGACGTCGTTCGGCAGCCCCCGGGCCAGTGTCGCCAAGGTACTGCCGATGAGTCCCACGGGCACGGCAAACAGCACCGCCGCGGGAATGCTCCAGCTCTCGTACAGCGCGGCGAGCGCGAGATAGACGACGAGGATCGACAGCGCGAAGAGCGCTGGCGCCTGCGCGGCCGAGACGAGCTCCTGCAGTGACTGCCCCGCCCAGTCGTAGCCGAAGCCATGCGGCAGATACATGTTGACCAGACGCTGCATCTCCTGCATCGCCTGCCCGGAGCTGTAGCCCGGCGCGGACGTGCCGATGACCTCCTCCGCGGGGTAGCCGTCGTAGCGTGTGAGCGCGGGCGCCGCGATGACCCACTGCGTCTTGACGAAATCCGACAGCGGAATCATGGCGCCGTTGGCGCCGGCGAGATAGTAGTGCTGCAGGGCGTCGGGGCCCATGCGATAGGGCGCATCGGCCTGCAGCAGAACCTGCAGCACGCGGCCGTCATAGATGAAGTTGTTGGCGAACACCGGCGCCAGCATGAGCTGCAGGGCGGTGTAGGCATCATTGACGGAGACACCCATCGATTGCGCCTGCACCCGGTCCACGGTGAGCAGCAACTGCGGCTGCGGCGGGATATCGTCGAGCCGCACCTCCGATAGTACGGGATCGTTGGCGGCATGGGCGATCAGCGAATTCTGCGCCGCAGTGAGCGCGGCCCGTCCGAAACCGCTGCGATCTTCGAGGTAGAAGTCGAATCCGCCGAACTGCCCGAGGCCGCGGATCGCCGGTCGGTTGGTCACGAACACCTGGGCGTTGTGGATCTTCGATTGCAGCGCGGTGTTGGCCCAGCTCACGAACTCATCCGCCGTCTGGCGCCGCTCATGCCAGGGAATGAGGTGGATGAAAGCCTGGCCCGAGCTCTCAGAGTTGCCGGCGAAGCCCGAGCCGGCGATGCTGAACACGTCGTGGGCCGCGCGATCGCCGATGAGGATGTGGTAGACCTGCCCCAGCACCTGCTCGGTGCGCTGCAGCGTGGCGCCCGCCGGCAGCTCGACGCTCGCCATGACGTCGCTCTGGTCCTCTTCCGGCACGAAGCTTCCCGGCAGCCTGGCGAAGAGGAACACCCCCAGCACCAGCATCACCGCATATCCGATCAGCCAGCGCGGCAGGTGCGTGACGGACTGGAACACACGCCGCACGTAGGCGGCGCGAGTGCCATCGAAGGCCTTGTTGAACAGACGGAAGATGATGTTGGACTTCGGCGGCTGCGCCCGCAGGAGCGTGGCGCACAGCGATGGCGTCCAGGAGAGCGCGAAGAACGCGGAAAACAGCATCGACAGCGCGATCGTGAGGGCGAACTGCCGATAGATGACGCCGGTGCTGCCGGTCTGCATCGCGCTCGGAATGAAGACGGCCGCCAGCACCAGCGTGATTGCCACGATGGCGCTGCTGATCTGCCGCATGGCCTTGCGTGCCGCGTCCTTGGGCGGCAGATGCTCCTCATGCATGATGCGATCGACGGCCTCCACGACCACGATGGCATCATCGACGACGATGCCGATGGCCAGCACCATGGCGAAGAGGGTGAGCTGGTTGATGGAGTACCCGAGCGCATAGACCCCGATCAGCGCGCCGAGGAGCGCGGTGGGCACGACCAGCATGGGAATGATCGTGGCGCGCAGGCTCTGCAGGAAGATCAGCATCACGACGAAGACCAGGCCGATCGCCTCGAGCAGCGTGATCACCACGTCGTGAATGGCTGCCTTGATGAAGAGCGTCGTGTCGACCGGCGCGAACCAGGTCACGCCGGGCGGAAATGACCTCTGCAGCAGCGCCAGCTCCGCATTCACGGCCTTCATCACGGTCAGCGCGTTGGCGCTCGGCAGGACCTGGATGCCGAAGGCCGCCACGGGTGTGCCGTTGACGTGGGAGCCGAAGGAATAGTTGTTCGGCCCTAGGCCGATCCTCGCCACGTCACCGAGCCGCACCGACGTGCCGTTGGCATTGGTGCGCAGCAGGATGTTCCTGAACTGGTCGATGGAGCTGAACTGACCCTGGGTCGTCACGGTGGCGGTGGTCTGCTGGCCCTCGATCGCCGGCGCCGCGCCGACCGAGCCGGCGGCGATCTGAATGTTCTGCCCCTGCACCGCATTCAACGCCGCGGCTGCCGACAGGCCGTAGGCATGGAGCTTGTCCGGATTGAGCCAGATCCGCATCGCGTAATCGGAGCCGAACAGGTTGGCGGAACCCACGCCGTTGATACGCTCGATCGGGTCCAGGACTCGCGAGGCGACCAGGTGGTCGAGCTGCGCGGCATTCAGGCCGCCGGCAACCGAGCGCAGCGCGATCACCGCCAGAAAGCCGGCGCTCGTCTTGTTGATCTGCAGCCCCTGCTGATTCACTTCCGCGGGCAGGAGCGGTTCGGCGAGCGAGGCGCGGTTCTGGGTCTGCACCTCGGCGATGTCAGGGTTGGTGCCGGTGGCGAAGGTGAGCGTGATCTGCGCCTGGCCGAAGCTCGACTGCGCGGTGAAATAGAGCAGGTTGTCGATGCTGGTGAGCTGCTGCTCGATTACCTGCGTGACGGTGGCTTCCACCGTGCTCGCATTCGCTCCGGGGTAGCTCGCGCTGATCTCGACCTGCGGTGGGGCGATATCGGGATAGGAGTCGCTCGGCAGCCGCGACAGGGCGATTCCGCCCAGCAGCATGACGAGCAGCGCGATGACCCAGGCGAAGACCGGCCGGTCGATGAAGAACTGCGACACGCGCAGCTCCTACCGGGCGGTGTCGGCGGACGCCACGCGATGCGGTGCCGTCGCCGGCGATACTGCCATGGCGGCGGCCTTTGGTTTGACGTCCGCCCTCGGCTCCTCGATGGCGGCGACCTTCGCGCCCGGAGTCGCACTCTGGATGCCCGCGACGATGACTCGGTCACCGGCCGCGAGCCCGCTCGACACGATCCAGTCGACACCGGAGGCTCCCTCGGTCTGCACACGCTTCTCGACGACGGTGTCGTCGGTGCCGACCGTGAGGACATAAGCGCCCTGATTGTCACGCTGCAGCGCGGCCTGCGGCACGAGGAAGGCATGCTGCGCGAAGCCGACCGTCACGAGCACGTTGACATACATGCCCGGGAGGAGGGCGTGGTCCGGATTCGGAAGGATGCCCCGCAGCGCAGCGGTGCCGGTGCTCGGATCGACCGTGACGGCATGAAAGTCGAGGACCCCGGGAACGCCATAAGGCGTACCGTCGGGAAGAGTGAGCTGTACCTTCGCCTGACTGCCGCTCGCCGCGATGACGTCCCCCGATTGCTGCTCGCTCGTGAGCTGCTCGATCTGGGTCGCGGGCTCGTCGAAATTCACGTAGATAGGGTCCATCTGGTCGACGGTGGTCAGCAGTGTCGGTGTGCCTTGTCCGACCAGCGCGCCTTCGGTCACCTGCTGCTCGCCTGCGATACCTGGGATAGGCGATGTTACGTTGGTGTAACCGAGATTGATGCGTGCTGACTCGACGTTTGCCTGGGCCTGTTTGACCGCAGCAGCGGTGGAACGTTCCGTTGCCTCGTCCGTATCGAGCTGCTGTTCCGAGACCAGGTGACTCGATATGAGATCACGGTCGCGTTGCGCGTTGGCGTGCGCGTTGACGGCGCTGGCCCGTGCCTGTGCGAGAGCCGCGACGGCTGCATCGAGCGCCGCCTGGTAGGGCGCCGGATCGATCTCGAACAGCGGCTGGCCGGTCTTTACTTCCGTCCCTTCCTTGTAGAGGCGCCTGAGGAGGACCCCGGACACCCGTGCGAGCACGTTCGCCTCGCGATAGGCGGACAGGCGCCCGGTGAAGCTGCTCGTGAGCGCGATCTGCTGCGGCTCGACCGCGACTACGGTCACCGGCGGGGGGGCGGCCTGTGGGGCGCCCTTGCCCGATGAGCCGCAGGCCGCGAGCGATGCCGCCGCCGCGACGAGCAGGGCGCCGCCTGCGCGCCTCTTAGCGATTCTTGACAGATGCATTACGGGAGTAGGAAAAAATGGCTGCCACAGCAGTAACCCTCGCGGCAGCAGTCTCGCGATCTGCAATCTTACCGACGGTCGCCTCAATAGCAAGCAATGGGCGACCACCCGATAGGTTCACGCGGCAGGAGCCGCGGCGCGGGCGCTGCAGCACGGGGCGTCACTGGGCGAAAGCCAGCGGCGCACGCGGCGACGAGGCGCCCGGCGCGAGCGCACCGCGACCATTGCGAGTATCATGCGCCGCATTCGATCCTGCGCAGTCGCATGCAAGTACACGAGCTGACCACGGTACGGCAGGAGGGGGTCCGCGGGCCCCGGGCGCTGACGGGCGCGCCCACCCGGTTGGATTCCCGCGGCGCATCGCCGCCACTCTCCTGTGAACTCTTCCGCTCGGCGGGGATCGTGCCCGAGTCCGTGGTCGCCGGCGTGCCCCTCGCGCCGGTCGATCTCAGCCGGCGCTTTCCGCCGCGTGGATGACATAGCCGCCTGATTTCTCATCGCGCTCGAGCGCGAGCAGGTGGCGTTGTGCGGCTTCCTCGAGCAGATTGTTGAAGGAACGGAAGCCGTAGTAGCTCTCGTTGAATCCCGGCCGGCGGCGCTTCAGGGTCTGCTTCACCATCGAGCCCCAGATCCGATCCTCCGCGCCGCGCTCGGCGAGCAACGCATCGAGCGTCGCCAGCACCAGCTCGAAGGCTTCCTGCTTGCGGTCTTCCTCACTGTGAGCGTGCTCGCCGCCTTTGCTCTCATGCGCGCCGTGCGCGGCATCCGCGGCGGGCGCGCGCTTGCGCGCGGGGCGGCGCGGCTTCTGCTGCTCGCGTACCAGATCGTCGTAGTAGATGAACTCGTCGCAGTTGGCGATGAGCAGGTCGGAGGTCGAGTTCTTGACGCCGACGCCGATCACTCCCTTGTTGTTCTCGCGCAGCTTGCTGACGAGCGGTGAGAAATCCGAGTCACCGCTGATGATGACGAAGGTGTCGACGTGCGGCTTGGTGTAGCAGAGATCGAGCGCATCGACCACCATGCGGATGTCGGCGGAGTTCTTGCCTGACTGCTTGACGTGCGGGATCTCGATCAGCTCGAAGCCGGCGTGATGCATGCCGGCTCTGAGGTCCTTGTAGCGCTCCCAGTCGCAGTAGGCCTTCTTGACGACGATCGAACCCTTGAGGAGCAGCCGCTCCAGCACGCGGGTGATGTCGAATTGGGCATAGCGGGCGTCGCGCACTCCAAGAGCGATGTTCTCGAAGTCACAAAAGAGCGCGAGGTTGGCGTCATCGGCGGCGGTTGACATGGTGCTCGTAGGATATATCCCGTGGACCTGAAGCCTCAAGCGAAAGAATCATCCCGCCGGTGTCCCCTCGATACCGGCAGACGCGGCGCCCGGAGGGCCGTCACGGCGCTCGCGAATCATTGTCTACATGCAGTCCGATCATATCGCAAGCGCCTTCGGCCGAGTGCTGCGCGAGCAGCGCGAGACGCGCGGCATTTCCCAGGAGGACCTTGCGCTGAGCGCCGATGTCGACAGGTCTTTCGTCAGCCAGATGGAGCGCGGCATCCGTCAGCCCACGCTGACGACGCTGGTGAAGCTCTGCAGGGCGCTCGGCGTGCAGCCGTCGACGATCATCGGCCGCATGGAGCGGTTGCTCGACTGATGCACCAATGGCCGCGAAGCGCACACGTCCCGTGACTCGTCAGGCCGCCGAGGAGGCGGTGCGGACCTTGCTGCGCTGGGCGGGCGAAGACCCGGCGCGCGAAGGCCTGCGCGACACGCCGGGCCGGGTCGTCTCGGCCTACCGGGAGTGGTTCGGCGGCTATGGCTCCGATCCGGCGGACTATCTGCGGCGGACGTTCGAGGAGGTCGGCGGCTACGACGAAATGATCGTGCTGCGCGACATCGCCTTCGAATCCCACTGCGAGCACCACATGGCGCCGATCATCGGGCGCGTGCACGTCGGCTATCTGCCGACCGACAAAGTCGTCGGCATCAGCAAACTGGCGCGGGTGGTGGATGGATACGCGCGGCGCTTCCAGGTGCAGGAGAAGCTGACTGCCCAGATCGCGGGGTGCATCGATGAAGTGCTGCACCCGCGCGGAGTGGGCGTGGTGGTGGATGCGGTGCATCAGTGCATGACCACCCGGGGCGTTCACAAGCGCGGCGTATCGCTGATCACCAGCCGCATGACCGGCACGTTTCGCTCGGACGCGCGCACCCGCGCCGAGTTCCTGCAATTCATCGGCATCACGGGCGCGAGAGCCGTGTAGCTCTCAGGCCGTGAGCACCGCGTCCTGCCGCTCTGCGCGCTTACGGTCCTGTTCCTTGAGGAAACGCTTGCGGATGCGGATGGAGGCGGGAGTGACCTCCACCAGCTCGTCGTCGGCGATGAACTCGACGGCGTACTCCAGCGTCAGCTCTATCGGCGGTGTCAGCAGGATCGCATCGTCCTTGCCGGCGGCGCGGATGTTGGTGAGCTTCTTGGTCTTGATGGGGTTGACCACGAGGTCGTTGTCACGGCTGTGAATGCCGATGATCATGCCCTCGTAGAGCTTCTCTCCGGGACTCACGAAGAGGCGCCCCCGCTCCTGCAGGTTGAAGAGGGCATAGGCCACGGCTTCACCCTGCTCGTTGCTCACCAGCACGCCGTTGTGACGGTCGGGGATTTCACCCTTGACGGGCGCGAATCCATCGAAAATATGGCTCATGAGGCCGGTGCCGCGGGTTAGCGTCATGAACTCACCCTGGAAACCGATCAGGCCGCGCGCGGGTACGCGGTAATCGAGGCGCACGCGCCCGTTGCCATCGACGGCCATGTCGGTCAGCTCCGCGCGACGGGTGCCGAGCGCCTCCATCACGGCGCCCTGGTTGGTGTCCTCGACATCGACAGTGAGGGCCTCATAAGGCTCATGCACTTCGCCGTCGACGACATGTGTCAAAACCCGCGGGCGCGAGACCGCGAGCTCATAGCCTTCGCGACGCATGTTCTCGATGAGGATGGTGAGGTGCAGTTCCCCGCGGCCGGATACCTGGAACACGTCCGGCTCGTCCGTGTCCTCGACGCGCAGCGCGACGTTGCTCTGCAGCTCACGATAGAGGCGCTCGCGGATCTGCCGGCTGGTCACGAACTTGCCTTCTTTGCCGGCCAAGGGAGAGGTATTGACCTGGAAATTCATCTGCAGCGTCGGCTCGTCGACGCTGATGGGCGGCAGGCCTTCGGGCGACTGGGGATCGCAGACCGTAAGGCCGATGTTCACCTCGTCGATGCCGGTGATCGCGACGATGTCGCCCGCGTTCGCTTCCTCCACGGGACGGCGCTCCAGTCCGGTGAAGGTCAGCACCTGGCCGATCCTTGCCGGGCCACGATCTTCGTCGCCGTGGCGGAGCACGACGGTCTGGCCGGGCCGCACCGAGCCGCGGCGAATCCGTCCGATGCCGATGCGGCCGACGTAGCTGTTGTAATCCAGCGTGGAGATCTGCAGCTGCAGCGGCAGCTCGGAATCGGCGGCCGGCGGCGGCACGTGCTTGAGGATCGCCTCGAAGAGCGCCGACATGTCGGGGCGGCGCTCGAGATGATCGGTGCTGGCCCAGCCTTGCAGGGCCGAGGCGTAGATCACGGGAAAATCGAGCTGCTCGTCGTTGGCGCCCAGCTTGTCGAAGAGCTCGAAGGTCTGATCGACGACCCAGCCGGGACGCGCGCCGGGGCGGTCGATCTTGTTGACCACCACGATGGCCTTGAGGCCGAGCGCCAGCGCCTTGCGGGTGACGAACCGCGTCTGCGGCATCGGGCCCTCGACCGCGTCCACGAGAAGCAACACGCCATCCACCATCGAGAGCACGCGCTCGACTTCGCCGCCGAAATCCGCGTGCCCCGGCGTATCCACGATGTTGATACGCGTGCCGCCGTACTCGATGGCGCAGTTCTTGGCGAGAATGGTGATGCCACGCTCGCGCTCGATGTCGTTGGAGTCCATGACGCGCTCCGTCAGCTTCTCGTGAGCTGCGAAGGTGCCGGACTGCCGGAGCAGGCAGTCGACCAGGGTCGTCTTGCCGTGATCGACGTGCGCAATGATGGCGATGTTGCGGATGGGACGGTTCATGGGGTCTGGGTGGGCAGGTGGCGGGGCCGGTGCGGTCCACGCTACACAAAGACCATCAATTATATCAGGCTCTGCTGCCGGACGGTATGATGGTCCTCCCATGCTCAAGCTGACGGGTATCGCGGACGGCCAGGCGCTCATAGAGGCCTGCCACAGCAAGTCGATCGAACTGCTGCGCCGGAACCTCACCCCGGCCGGCATCCTGGCCGCCAGCCCCGGAGATCGCGCCCGAAGCCGCGGGTATACCGCCATTTTCGGACGAGATGCCGCCATTTGTGCCATCGGTATGGCCCTCTCCGGAGATCCGCTGCTCGAGCGGGCGGCCATGACGGGCCTCGACACCCTGGCTGAGCATCAGGCCCCCAATGGCCAGATCCCGAAGTTCGTCGAGCCCGGCGCGCGCGACGCCGATTTCTGGTACCTGGGCTGTATCGATTCCACTCTCTGGTGGCTGCTGGCCCGCGACTTCCTCGAGCGCCTCTCGCCGCCCGCCCGCAAAAAGCGCTCGCGGCGAGTCGAGCTGGCGCTGCAGTGGCTGCTCGCCCAGGAGCATCAGCGCTTCTTCCTGCTGCAGCAGAACGAGGCCAGCGACTGGGCGGACATCATGCCGCGCTCCGGATTCGTGCTCTACACCAACGCGCTGTGGTACGCCGTCAAGCTCCGCTACGGCCTGGATCGCGCCGAGGACACTCGCGACAATTTCAACGGCCTGTTTCATCCCTTCTCCGCCGGACTCGCACGCTACCGGCGCGCGCGCCTACTCAACGAGTACGCGCTGCGCCACGCACGCAATCGCGATCTCTATCTGAGCTTCGTCAACTTCACCTCCTTCGGCGAAGAGGGCGATGTCTTCGGCAACCTCCTGGCACTGCTCTGCGGTCTCGCCGACCCGCGAGCCACGCGCCGCACGCTCAATGCCCTGCAGCGAGCAAGGGTAAGCCGCCTCTATCCGGTGCGCGTGGTCACGCACCCCATCAGGCGTCGCAGCGCCCTCTGGCGTCCCTACATGTCCCGCCACCGCCAGAATGAAGTCTGGCAATACCACAACGGCGGTATCTGGCCGATGGTCGGCGGCTTCTGGGTCGTCGCGCTCGCCGCCGCCGGCCACGTGCCGCAAGCACGCCTCGAGCTGGAGCACCTCGCGCACGCCTGCGCCCTTCGCAACTGGGCCTTCACCGAATGGCTGCACGGCACCAAAGCCACCCCCCGCGGCATGCCCCACCAATCCTGGAACGCAGCCGCCTTCCTCATTGCCGAGCGAGCCGTGGCCGAAAAACGCAACGTCCTCCTCCCCTGACGGGTCGATCGCACGCCCATTGGTTTCCCCGCCTCACGCCCCCAAACTACCAGGCGAATGCCAGTCACCCGCCCAGGCAAACTCCGCCGCCCCCCCGCCGCCACCCCCGTAGAAGAGCTCACCCTCCGCGGATTCTTCGGCGTCTTCCGCTACAGCCGCCGCGCCATCGAGCTGGTCTGGAGCACCAATCGCCCCCTGACTCTCTCTCTCGCCGCCCTCACACTAGTAGCCGGCGTCCTCCCCGCCTCCGTCGCCTACATCACCTCGCTAATAGTCGATGCCGTAGTCGCCGCGATCCGCACCCGCGGCATCGATACCAGCCACGTGGTCGCCCTCGTGGTTCTCGAAGGCATTCTGGTCGCCGCCATTGCCGGCGCGCAGCGCGGTCTCTCACTCGCGCAGTCCCTCCTGCGTGTCCAGCTCGGACAACGCGTCAACGAGATGATCCTCGAGAAAGCTCTCACCCTCGAGCTGCGCCACTTCGAAGACTCCGAGTTCTACGACAAGCTGACCCGCGCCCGCCGCGAGGCCTCCAGCCGGCCGGTCAGTCTGGTCACACGTACGTTCGGCCTCGCGCAGAACGGCATCCAACTCATCAGCTACGCCGTGCTGCTCGCGCGCTTCTCCCCCTGGGCGGTCGCCGTACTGCTGCTTGCGGGCCTGCCCGCCTTCATCTCGGAGGCGAAGTTCTCAGGGGACGCATTCCGCGTATTCCGCTGGCGCTCGCCCGAAACGCGCATGCAAACCTACCTCGAGACGGTTCTCGCGCGCGAGGATCATGCCAAAGAGGTCAAGCTCTACGGACTCGGGCCGCGGCTTCTGCAGCGGTACCGTGACATCTTCCGGATGCTTTATGACGAGGATCGCGATCTGACCGTGCGCCGTGAAGTCTGGGGATTCAGCCTCGGCCTCATCGGGACATTGACGTTGTATGCGGCCTACGCCTGGATTGCGCTCAGCACCGTCAGACGGGCAATCACCCTGGGCCAGATGACCATGTATATAGCCCTCTTTCGGCAGGGGCAGTCGGCTGTGAGCGCGATGTTGTCCGCGGTCAGCGGCATGTACGAGGACAACCTCTACCTGTCGACGCTGTACGAGTACCTCGAGACGGAGGTGCCGCCGCCCAGCGGCGCCCTGACCCGCGGACCGCGGCCGGAGGATGGCGTGCGGTTCGAGAATGTCAGCTTCACGTACCCCGGTGCGCAGAGCCCGGCGCTCGAGGATGTCACGCTGCATTTGAAGCCCGGCACCAGCCTCGCGCTCGTGGGCGAGAACGGCTCCGGCAAGACCACGCTCATCAAGCTGCTGACCCGGCTCTACTCGCCGACCAGCGGGCGCATCCTGCTCGACGGCGAGGCTCTGGCGAGCTTCGAAGAGGGCGCGCTACGCGAGCGGATCGGTGTCATCTTCCAGGACTTCACGCGCTATCAGATGCGGGTAGGCGAGAACGTGGGAGCGGGGGACGAGCGGTACTTCGAAGATGAAGTGCGCTGGCACGAGGCCGCCACCAAGGGCAGGGCGAGCGATTTCATCGAGACGCTGCCGCAGGGATATCACACGCAGCTCGGCAAGTGGTTCCAGGACGGCCGCGAGCTCTCCGGCGGCCAGTGGCAGAAAGTCGCGCTGTCACGCGCCTTCATGCGCACACGCGCCGACATACTGGTGTTGGACGAGCCGACGGCGGCGATGGACGCGCAGGCGGAGGCCGAGGTGTTCGAGCATTTCCGCCAGCTCGCGCACGAGCGCATCACCATCCTCATCTCGCACCGCTTCTCGACCGTGCGCATGGCCGATCAGATCGTAGTGCTCGAGGGTGGCCGGATCAGGGAGCGCGGCAGCCACGAGGAGCTGATGCGCCTGGATGGCGCTTACGCGCGGCTCTTCACGCTGCAGGCCCGGGGTTACCGTTGAGCCTCGTGCTGCGCGCGCAGATCGTGTTCCATGCGCAGGTAATCGACCGGCTGTATGGTGTTGATCATGCACTTCCAGCCCTCGACATGCACCGAATCGAAATGCGCGTAGATGGTGTCTGCGGTGGGCGTGAGCGCGATCCGACGCGCGAACATCAGGTCGATGCAGGGATGGAACACCGTGATGAGATAGGCCGTATTGAGGTCCGTCCAGACCACGAGCTGATCGGGTGAGATCGGTTCCCAGCCCTCATAGTTGGTGAGCCAGGTGAAATGATCGACCGGCTTGCCGGCGTAGGCCTCGTAGCGGGCGCGCTCGGCCGCGTCACGCTGCTTGAGAGGGATGCCCGAGCACGAAGCGAGGAGCGCCGCGGCGACGAGCAGCCAGGCGCTTCGAAGGCAGGACCTTGAGAATGACATGTGATCGGCTCCGTTCACCCCCGCATATTGTACAACGGGCGGCGTACCCCGGGGTTGACCCCCGCGCGCTCTCAGCGTCCGCTCGTCAGCAAGGCCACCGGGAACGCCTGCAAGGCTGCTGCCGCGCTGATCTCCGGCTGCTCGTGGTCTCCCGTCGGCGCCACTTCCGTGCCGTCCAGCACACCCCGTAGCGGCGCCTCGAGACCGAACGGCAGTTGCACCACGGTGTCCGCCCAAACCTCCGCGCCGAGCGGCAGGCGCCGGCCGCCGGCCGCACTGCCGGCGCCCATGAGCTTGAGATACAAGCGCGGCGCCATGACGACGGCGAGCCTCCCCTCCAGGCGCCGCGCGAAAGCGCACAGATGCGGGGCGCGCCGGCCCGTCACCTTGAGCGGCAGGTACTCACCGCGCTCGAAGAGCTCGGGATCGCGGCATCTGAGCTGCAGCGACCTGACATGGAGGAAGAGTTTGCAGCGTGGATCGGTCACGTCATCGGCGAGCGCTCGCGCGAAGTCGGCTGCCGGTTGACCGGCGGGCATCGCTTCCAGCAAGCGCCGGTGCGCGCCGTAATCGACCGCCCGGCGGTTGTCCGGATCGACCAGCGAGAACTGCCAGGTCTCGTTTCCCTGGTATATGTCAGGAACCCCGGGAGCGGTGAGCTTGAGGAGCGTCTGCGACAGGCCGTTCAGCAGCCCGAAGCCGACGATGCGGCCGTTGAAGGCGCGGAAATCGGCCAGGAACAGGTTGCCCTCGCGGCGCTCGAGTATGGCCGCCACGAATTGGCTCAGCGCCTCCTCGTACTCCGTGTTGGCGTTGTCCCAGCTCGTGCGCACCTTGGCCTCGCGCGCGGCTTTGAGCAGGTAAGCCTCGATGCGTTGGCGGTACGCATCCAACTCGGCATCGTCCGGCTCCGTGAGCGGCCAGGTTCCCACCAGAGTCTGGTAGAGCAGGTACTCGTCATCGGGCGAGGGCGCCGGCATGCCGCCGACCTCCCGCCGCCGCGTGCGATTCAGGCGGCGCCAGCGATTCACGGCCTGGCGCCACGCTGCCGGCATTTCCGACAACACGCTGATGCGCGCCCGCACGTCCTCCGAGCGCTTGGTGTCGTGTGTGGATGTGGCGAGCATCTCGTGCGGCCAGTTTTTGGCGCGATATTGCGCATCGGTGTGGAAGGCGCTGACCGTGGAGCCGTAGACATCGGGCTCGCCGCCGACTTCATTGAGCGCCACCATGCGGTTGAAGCGATAGAGCGCCGTGTCTTCGATGCCCTTGGCCGTGGTGGGCGCGGTGATCTGCTGGAACTTCATGGCGAAGCGGCGCATGCGCTGGCGAGCGCTCTCGCTCTGCCCGGGCAACTCGAGCAGCAGGGCGCCGCGCACGAAATCGAACACCGGCTGCTCGATCGCGGAGCCGCTGCGCCGTGCCGCTCCGATCGCCCAGTCGATGTAGCGCCGATCGCTCTCGGAGACGCTGTCCGTCACGTAAGTCCGGTAGACGGGAAAGCAGGCGATGACTTCCGCGAGCGCCCGCCACAGGCTGGCCAGCGTGAAGTCGCGCGTAAGCCTGTCGCCATGCGCGATGCGCGCCAGGAGGTTCGAGGCGGTGTTGAGCTCGGAAGCGAGCGACTTGCGCAGCACGCGCAGCTGGCAGTCATGCGCCAGCTCCGGCCAGAGGCGCGGCTCGCCGACGCAGGCCCGGTACGTGCGATCCATGCGGCCTTTGGTGGCAGTGTCGATCAGCAGCCGAGTCACGACGTTGGCGAAGTGATAGCCGGTCTCGCCGTGCAGCGGCCAGTCCGCGGGCAGGCGCTCGAAGGAGGCGGTGATCTTCTCGGCAACCAGATACACGGAGCGGGCAGCGCCCGCCGCCGCCGTGACCTGCGCGACTCTGGCGGTCAGCCGCCGGAAATAGCCGAGCGGATCATACAGGCCGTCGGCGTGGTCGATCCGCAGCCCATCGAGCGCTCCCGACCCGATGAGCTCGAGGACCAAGCGGTGCGTCGCCTCGAACACGGCCTCGTTCTCCACGCGCAGCGCCGCCAGGTCGTTGATATCGAAGAAGCGGCGGTAGTTGATGTCATCGGACGCAACCCGCCAGTAGGCCAGCCGGAAAGCCTGCGCCTCGAGCAGCTCGTGCAACGGATCGAAGCTCGCGGGATCGCCGGGATTGCCGGCCATGCCGGCGAGGGCCTGATCGAGCGCGGCGGCAACTCTCGCATCCGCGGCGGCGAGCTCGGCGAGCGCGCGCTTGTGCGTCTCCTTGTCGCGATTGCGCTCCGCGATCTGCTCCGCGGCCGCCCCACGCCGATCGGGCAGCGCGCCGAACAGGCGTCGCAGCTTCTCCAGCTCGGCATTGCGCTCCAGCGCGAGCACCGCATCGATGAGGCGCGGGTAAGTGCGCGGATCGAGCGGCATGCGGTGCTCGTGATAATGGATGGCGAACGAGCCCAGCTCGCGCTCGAATGCGAGCTTGAGATCGCCGCGCTCGAGCACGACTCCGTAGGGCTCGGCGAGCACGGGCACCAACACCTTGTCGGCGAGGGCCGCATTGACGGGGTTCCAGTCGATGTCGAAGAAGTCCGCGTAGACCGAGGCCTGCCCGTTCTCGAGTACATCCATCCACCACGCATTGTCGGATCCCATGACGCCAACGTGATTCGGGACGATGTCGAGGATATGACCCATGGCGTGCGCGCGCAGCTCCGCCACGAAAAGCTCGAAATCCTCGCGACTGCCGATTTCCGGATTGAACGAGTTGTGATCGACGACGTCATAGCCGTGTGCACTGCCCGTGCGCGAGCGGAAATAGGGCGAGCAGTAGACGTGGCTCACGCCCAGCGCGGCGAGGTAGGGGACGATCGCCGTCAGGTCTCTGAAGGTGAAGCCGGCATTGAGCTGTACGCGGTAAGTGGCGCGCGGAATCCGCGCCGCCGCCCGCGTGTGGGTGGGTTCCGGCTCAGGCACAGGGATGTGCTTTGAATCAGCGCGCGACACGGCTTCGCTCGAGGAGCCAGGTGACGCTCCACGGGGCCAGCTCATTGCGCGCCAGGGCAGCCCGGATTCCCGGGTGGGTGGCGAAGATCATGCGGCCCGCCGGCCGGCCGATGACCGGGGCGGAGCTGTCTTTCAGGTTGGCCAGCAGGTGCAGCACGCCGTCGTCGCGCAGCCGCCAGTCCACCGCGAAAGCGCCGCCCGGATCGAAGGCGACGCACGCTCCGCCGAGAATCCGCGGCATGAGCGGCACGATGTCGCGCCGCCGGATCGCGAGCAGGCGGCGGTAGTGATCGAACATCCTGCCATGCTGCGGCGCCTCCAGGCGGCTCCAATCCAGGTGGGCCGAGGCGAATGTCGACTCATCGCAGGGGTCGGGCAGGGAGCCCTGAAAGTGCGCGAACTCGCGCCGACGTCCCTGCCGCACCTTGTCGGCGAGCTCGGGCTCGAAGTCACAGAAGTATGGGAAGGGCTCGGTGGCGCCCCATTCCTCGCCCATGAAGAGCATCGGCGGCGACGGCGCGAGCAGCAACACCGCCGCCGCGGCCCGCAGGGCCTCGGGGCGCGCGAGCTGCGCCAACCGCTCGCCGCGGGCGCGGTTTCCGACCTGATCATGATTCTGCAGGAAGTTGACGAATGCCGACGGGGGCAGGTGTCCGCTGCGCTCGCCGCGGGCGTTGCCGAGGTGTCGCGAGACCTCGCCCTGGTAAGCGAACCCCTCCGCGAGCGAGCGGCAGAGCAGCGCGTGCGGGCGCTCCTGATAATCGGTGTAGTAGCTGGCGGATTCGCCGGTGAGAAGGACGTGCAGGCAGTGATGAGAGTCGTCATTCCACTGCGCATCGAAGGTCGCGGGGCTGCCGGGAGGACCGAGCCGGCGCGCTTCATTGGCAAGGTTCTCGAGCACCAGATACACCGGCCGCTCCCGCCCCGGTCCGGCGCGCGCCGCGCGTGCGATCTCCGTGAGGACGTGCGGCTCGCCGGCATCGTGGATCGCGTGCACCGCATCGAGCCGCAGCCCGTCGAGGTGAAATTCCTCGAGCCAGTAGCGGGCGTTATGGACGAAGTAATCGCGGACTGCACGGCTCTCCGGTCCTTCGAAGTCGATCGCCGCCCCCCACGGAGTCGAGTGACGGTCGGTGAAGAACTGCGGCGCATACAGGTGCAGGAAGTTGCCCTCGGGGCCGAAATGGTTGTAGACGACATCCAGCATCACAGCGATGCCGTGCGCATGCGCGGCGCACACCAACGACTTGAGATCGTCCGGCGAGCCGTACGCGGAATACGGCGCATAGGGCAACACTCCGTCGTATCCCCAGCCTCGCGAGCCCGGAAACTCGGCTATGGGCATGAGCTCGATGGCCGTCACCCCGAGCTTCTGCAGATGCTCGAGCCTGCGCGCCACGCCCGCGAAGGTGCCCTCCGGCGTGAAGGTGCCGACGTGCAGCTCGTAGATCACGGATTCCCGCCACGGCGGCGGGCGCCAGTCCGCGTCCGTCCACTCGAAGGCTTCCGGGTCGACCACCTCGCTCGGGCCGTGGACACCCTGCGGGTTGCGCCGCGACGCCGGATCGGGCACCAGCGTCTCACCGTCGATCGAATAGCGGTAGTGGCTACCCGCCTGCGCCTCGCCGGTGGTGATGTCGACCCAACCGTCGGCGCTCTTCTCGAGCGGCAGGACACGACCGTTGCCGGCCGCCGACTCCAGCACCAGAGCGACGCGCCGGGCCGCGGGCGCCCACAGGCGGAAGCGAACTTCTCCTCCGGGGAGCACCTGCGCCCCGAAAGGCATCTCGTGCCGCCGTTTCATCGGTACGCGGTCTCACGCAGGAGCGCGAGCGAGCGTCCCTGCAGCGGGTAGGGTGTGGCCGGCTCGAGGCGCCGCTGCGCGAAAGGAGCGCCAGCCGCGGTGTCGAGCACCGTCCACCAGATTTTCTCCGCGAGGGGCGCGGGGAGTTGGAACGGAATAGGCTCGTGGTGCGCGTTGTAGAGCAGCATGAAGTTGTTGTCCGTCACCAGCCGCCCGCGCCGGTCGCGCCGCTCGATGGCTGCGCCCGCGAGATAGAGCCCGAGGCAGCGCGCAAACGCCACGCCCCACTCGGCTTCCGTCATCTCGCGCCCGTCGGGGCTCAGCCAGATGATCTCCCGCAGACCGTCTGCGGTGGCCGTATCACCCTGCAGGAAGCGCCGGCGGCTGAACACCGGATGGCGACGGCGCAATGCGATCAGCGCGGCGGTGAATTCGAGAAACGCCTCCCGCTCGGGATCGAGCTCCCAGTCGAGCCAGGACAGCTCGTTGTCCTGACAGTAGGCGTTGTTGTTACCGTTCTGACTGTGGCCGAGCTCATCGCCCCCGAGCACCATGGGCACACCCTGCGAGAGGAGGAGCGTCGCCATGAGGTTGCGCTTCTGCCGCGCGCGCAGGGCGCGGATCGCGGCATCGTCGGTCGCTCCCTCGACGCCGCAGTTCCAGGAGCGGTTCTCGTTGGCGCCGTCGCGGTTGTCTTCGCCGTTGGCCTCGTTGTGCTTCTCGTTGTAGCTCACCAGGTCCTCGAGCGTGAAGCCGTCGTGGGCGGTGATGAAGTTGATGCTGGCGTGGGGCTTCCTGCCGCTCGCCTCGTAGAGATCGGAGGAGCCGGTGAGGCGGCGGGCGAACTCGCCGATGAGACCTTCGTCGCCCTTCCAGTAGGCGCGCATGCTGTCGCGGTACTTGTCGTTCCATTCGTTCCAGCCGGGCGGGAAGTTGCCGACCTGGTAGCCGCCGCTGCCGATGTCCCACGGCTCCGCGATGAGCTTCACCTGCGACAACACCGGGTCCTGGCCGATGGTGTCGAAGAAGGAGCCGAGCCGATCGACGTCATAGAGCTCGCGCGCGAGCGCCGAGGCGAGGTCGAACCGGAAGCCGTCGACGTGCATCTCCAGCACCCAGTAGCGCAGGCTGTCCATGATGAGCTGCAGCACCCGCGGGTGCTGCAGGTTCAGGGTGTTGCCCGTGCCGGTGAAGTCCATGTAGTAACGCGGGTTCTCCGGGCTGAGACGATAGTAGGCGGCATTGTCGATGCCGCGCATCGACAGCGTCGGTCCGAGCTCGTTGCCTTCGGCCGTGTGGTTGTAGACGACGTCGAGGATCACCTCGATGCCGGCGGAATGCAGCGCCTTCACCATCGTCTTGAATTCGCTGACCTGGCCGGTGGCCGAATAGCGCCGCTCCGGCGCGAAGAAGCCGATGGTGTTGTAACCCCAGTAGTTGCGCAGTCCCTTGTCGAGCAGTGTCCGGTCATCGACGAAGGCATGGACGGGCATGAGCTCGAGAGCAGTGACCCCGAGGCGCAGCAGATGCTCGATCACGGGCGCAGTCGCCAGTCCGGCATAGGTACCCCGCAACTGCGGCGGCACCTCGGGATGGCGCTTGGTGAGCCCCCGCACGTGGGCCTCGTAGATCACCGTGTCGTGCCAGGGAACCCGCGGCGGCCGGTCGTCGCCCCAGGTGAAGGCGGGGTCGATGACCCGGCTCTTCGGCGTGCCGGCGGCGGTATCGCGCTTGTCGAACGAGAGATCGGCCTTGGGATGTCCCAGCCTATAGCCGAAGTGCGCGTCGCTCCAGAGGAGCTGGCCCTCGAGCCGCTTGGCGTATGGCTCGATCAGCAGCTTGTTGGGATTGAAGCGCTGTCCCTGCTCCGGGCGGTAGGGGCCGTGGACCCGGTAGCCGTACAGGAGGCCCGGCCGGGCCTCTGGGAGGTAGCAGTGCCAGACCTCATCCGTGCGCTCGCGCACTGCGAGCCGTTGCGTCTCGTGCCTGCCCGAAGGGTCGAAGATGCACAGCTCGACCTTGTCGGCGTTGGCGGAAAAGAGCGAGAAGTTGACGCCCTCTCCGTCCCAGGTGGCTCCCCGTGGATAAGGTTGTCCCGGCCATACGGCGCCGATCCTCTGCCCTGCCTGGGGGATGGGGGCAGTGCGTCGGCGGGTTGATGGCTGGTCCAAGGCGCCTCCGGTGTGTCATTCGCTCAGCCCAAGCAGGCTCTGAAGGGGAATGCGGGTCCAGTCCGGGCGGTTCCCTAGCTCGTAGCGGACCTCGTAAAGCGCCTTGTCGATCTCGAACAGGGTAAGGAGCCGCCGCGACTCCTGCAGCGACTCGTAGAGGCCGGACGCGCGTACGACTTCATCATAGGACGCGATGAATGTCCGGCGAGCCTCCTGCTCCCATGTGTGCAGCAGCGCCTCCCAGCGGCCGGACTCTTCGCCTGCCTGCGCCGCACCGCGCTCGAGCGCAGCATGACGCGCATAAGCGAAGGAGCGCAGCATGCCGGCAACGTCGGTGAGCGGGGAGTGCTTGCGCCGGCGCTCTTCGAGCGTGCGTCCAGGCTCGCCCTCGAAGTCGACGATGATGAAATCATTGCGTTTCAGCAGGACCTGGCCGAGGTGATAGTCGCCGTGGCGTCGGGTCTTGAGGCCGACAGGCACCGTGGCCGTGCATGTCTCGATGCGCTTCATCAGGTTCTCGCGCCGTGCGAGCAGCGCCTGGGCGTCCGCGGCGACCGCCGCAGAAAGCTGCGGCAGCCGGTCCGAGAGTAGTTTCAGGGTGGTCTGCGCGGCCGCGCGCGTGGCAGCGCCCCATGCCGCCACGTCCGCGGCGGCAATCGGCTCCGGCGCGAAGGCCGGGTCGTCCGTCGGCCTGGCGAGAGCGCGATGCAGTTCCCCCGTGCGGATGGCGAGCGTCTTCACCTGCGAGAGGTAGAGCCCGTGCGCATCGTCGAGCATGGGAACGCCGCTGCGGCGGTCCTCGAGGAAGCGCGCCAGATAATCGAGAGTGTAGGTCCAGCCGTCGCCCTGGTTGGCCACGAACGCCTGCAGCAGCGCCATGGTGTAGGAGACGGACTCCTGGTCGATGTACTCCGCGGCGCCGGCAACCGGCACGATGTTGGGAAAGTGTGCGACCTCGGTGAGATAGCGGCCGATCTCGAGCTCGGGATTCAGCCCGGGCTGCAGCTTGCGGTAGACCTTGAGGAAGAGCCCATCGCCTACCCGCAGCGTGGTGTTGCTGCTCTGGGCGCCGGTCGGATTGACTGCCAGCTCCGCGGCCGGATCGCCGCGCAGCTCCGCGTAAAGCGCGGTGGGCGTGAACCGCACCCGGCCGTACTGAGTGGGCAGCTCCGCCGAAGCGCCGATGGCGTCGATGGTCGCGCGGGCAAAGCCATCGTCTCCGCAAGCGTCCGCGAGTACCCCGACTGTCGCCTGTTGGCGCACACGCGCGATGGCGGAATTCTGCAGCCTGCGCCAGCGCGCCTCCTCGGTGTCCTCGAAGGCAATGGCGAGCGGTACGAAATAGCGCTCGCTCACGCCCTGGCTCTCCACGCTGTAGATGCCGGCGAACCAGCGCGGCAGCGGGTCCTGACGCTCCGTGTGATCGAGGAGCCGCGCGCTCGTAATGGGCGCACCCTTGCCGGCGAACCAGCGCTGCGCCGCGATGTACTGCGGCACGATGCGCTCTTCGAGCTGGGTGCGCAGCCGCCGCGCGAGGCCGGCACGCCAGGCAGCGACCTTGTCCGGGAAGAAGCTGTTCCAACCCTCGACCAGCACCAGCACCGGCAGATCCTCGCGCGGCAGGCGCTCGTCGTGCCAGGGCGGCGGCGTCGCCTCCCGGCTCAGGCGAAACCAGTAAAAGCCGTACGCGGGCAGTGTCAGCAGATAGGGCAGCTCCCCCACCGGCGGGAACGGCGTACGGCCGAGCAGCTCGATGGGGATCGCGCCTCTGTGCTCCGCGAGATCGATCTCCACCGGCTGCGCCGAGCGCGACAGATTCACCACACAGAGGATGGTGTCCGCGGCGTACTCACGCAGGTACACGAGCACCTTGCGGTTGCCGGGCCGGATGAACCGCAGGCTGCCGCGACCGAAGGCCTGTGAGGTCTTGCGCACCGCGAGCATGCGCCGCATCCAGTTGAGGAGCGAGGAGCGGTCGCGGGTCTGCGCCTCGACGTTGACGGCTTCGTAGCCGTAGATCGGGTCCATGATGGGCGGCAGATAGAGCTGCTGCGGATCCGCGCGCGAGAAACCGGCATTGCGATCGGGGCTCCACTGCATCGGCGTGCGCACGCCGTTCCGATCGCCGAGATAGAAGTTGTCTCCCATGCCGATCTCATCGCCGTAGTAGATGATCGGCGAGCCCGGCATGGAGAGGAGGAGACTGTTCATGAGCTTGATGCGCTCGGGATCGTTCTCCATCAGCGGCGCCAGGCGCCGGCGGATGCCGAGATTGAGCCGCGCGCGGGTATCGGCCGCGTAGGCCTGGTACATGTAGTCGCGCTCGCGGCTGGTCACCATCTCGAGCGTCAGCTCGTCGTGGTTGCGCAGGAAGACCGCCCACTGGCAGACGTCGGGAATCTCGGGCGTCTGGTCCATGATCTCGACGATCGGGTGGCGATCCTCCTGCGCGATCGCCATGTACATGCGCGGCATGAGCGGGAAGTGATAGGCCATGTGGCACTCATCACCGTCGCCGAAGTAGTCGCGCACGTCCTCGGGCCACTGGTTGGCCTCTGCCAGCAGCATGCCTTCGGGATGCCGCGCCGAGATCACCTTGCGGATACGCTTGATGATCTCGTGGGTCTCGCGCAGGTTCTCGTTGTTGGTGCCCTCCCGCTCGACGAGATAGGGGATGGCATCGAGGCGGAAGCCGTCGACCCCGTGAGCCAGCCAGAACTCCATGATGCGGGTCACCGCGCGGACGACGTGCGGGTTGTCGAAGTTCAGGTCGGGCTGGTGGCCGAAGAAGCGGTGCCAGTAGTACGCGTTGGCGATCGGGTCCCAGCTCCAGTTGGAGCTCTCCGTGTCGCGGAAGATGATGCGCGTGCCGGCGTAGCGGTCCGGAGTCTGGCTCCACACGTAGAAATCGCGTTTGGCAGAGCCGGCGGGCGCGCGCCGCGCGGCCTGAAACCACGGATGCGCGTCGGAAGTGTGGTTGATCACCAGCTCCGTGATGACGCGCAGGCCTCTGCGGTGCGCTTCGCGAACGAAGGCGCGGAACTCCCGCCGCGTACCGTACTGCGGATGGATGTTGTGATAGTCCGCTATGTCGTAACCGTCGTCGCGACCGGGCGAGGGGTAGAAGGGCAGCAGCCAGATGGTGTTGACGCCAAGCTCCTGGATGTAGTCGAGCTTGCGGGTGATGCCGCCGAAATCGCCGATGCCATCATCGTTGCTGTCATAGAACGCCCGGACATGCACCTCATAGATGACCGCGTCCTTGTACCAAAGGGGATCGCCCGTGAATGGCGGTGGCTCGGCCGGTGCGTTCATGTCACAGAAAATAATCGAAATCGCGCTCGGTGCGCACCTTGCGGCGGATCCGGAAGAGATGCGCCGCCGCGCCCCAGGGGTCGAGTGCCACGTAGTTGCGGGCGCCGCGCCAAAGGAAGCGCGCCCCGGAGAGGAGATCATCCATCTGATAGGGCGTATCCGCCGGCAGTCCCAGCGCGGCGAGGTCGAGTTCCACCCAGCCGGTCTGCGCATGGTGCGGATCGACGTTGATCACGGCCAGTATGGAATCCTCGCCGCTGGTCTTGCTGTAGGCAATCATCGCCTCGTTGTCGAGCGCGTGGAACCTGAGCGTGGCATCGCTTTGCAGCGCCGGATTCTCGCGGCGGATGCGGTTGACCCGCGCGATGAGGTCCTTGAGGCTCGCGGGCTCATCGCGGTTCCACGAGCGCACCTGATACTTCTCGGAGTCGAGATACTCCTCCGAGCCGCTCTCGCGCGGGCGGTTGTCCATGAGCTCGAACGCGGGCCCATATATGCCATAGCTCGCCCCCAGCGTCGCCGCCAGGATGAGCCGGGTCACGAAGGCCGGCCGGCCGCCGAACTGCAGGTACTCCGTGAGGATGTCCGGCGTATTCGGCCAGAGGTTCGGACGGAAGAACTCGCACACCGGCTGGGAGGTGAGCTCGGTGAAGTAGTCGATGAGCTCGCGCTTGCTGTTGCGCCACGGGAAGTAGTTATAGGACTGGGTGAAGCCGAGCTTGGCGAGCCGGTACATCACCTTCGGCCGCGTGAACGCCTCCGCAAGGAAGATGACCTCCGGGTGCGCACGGCGGATCTCGCCCAGCACCCATTCCCAGAATGCGAACGGCTTGGTATGCGGGTTGTCGACCCGGAATATGCGCACGCCCTGGGCGATCCAGAAGTCGAACACGCTCTTCAGTTCCGCCCAGAGCGCCCGCCAGTCATCGCACTCGAACCAGAAGGGATAGATGTCCTGGTATTTCTTCGGCGGATTCTCCGCGTACTGCACCGAGCCGTCGGGGCGCTTGAGGAACCATTCCGGGTGCTCCCGCACGTACGGATGATCGGGCGCGCACTGGAAGGCGATATCGAGCGCGATCTCGATGCCGAGCGCGCCGGCGCTGGCGAGCAGCCGGCGGAAGTCCTCCAGCGTGCCGAGGCGCGGGTGCACGGACTTGTGGCCGCCTTCGTGGCTGCCAATGCCCCAGGGGCTTCCGGGGTCGTCGGCCGCCGCGCCGGTGCGGTTGTTGGGGCCCTTGCGCTCGATCTCGCCGATCGGATGCACCGGCGGCAGATAGAGGACATCGAAGCCCATCGAGGCGACGTAGGGCAGTAGAGCCTCGACGTCCGCCAACGTGCCGTGCGCGCCGGGGAGGCCGGCGGAGCGCGGAAACATCTCATACCAGGACGAGAACCGTGCCCGCTCCCGGTCGACCTCGATGGCGAGCGGCGGGTCGTGACGCTGGACGAGCTGCGGCTCCGGGCTGTGCCGCGCCAGCTCGCGCAGCGCCTCGCTCTGCGCGAGCTGAGCCCGTTCCTCGCGGGTGCGCACCGGATCGGCGAGCGCATGGGCCCACTCCCGCATGCGGCGCGCCTCAGGGTCGGACAGACGGCCGGCGTGCGCGCGCGCCAGCGCCGCGCCCTGTTGCAGGTCGATGTCGATGTCCTGCGCCGCCTGGTGTTTCTTCGCCAGTCCCCGCCGCCAGCTCTCGAGGTGATCGACCCATGCCTCGACGGTGAAGAGATAGCGGCCGAGCGTCTGCACGGTGAAGCGCCCCTGCCAGCGATCGTTGCCTACGAAGCTCATCGGCATTCCGTGCCACTGCGACTCGCTTTCGTGTCGGTACAGCAGGGAGGCGGCAACGGAATCGTGGCCGTCGGCAAACACGTCCGCTTCCACGACGACGGTGTCACCCAACACGCGTCGCGCGGGGAAACGACCGCAGTCCACTCGCGGAGTCAAATCCTCGATGACGACGCGCGCCTTGGTCATCAGCCCTCCGATGCGCGATGTCAGTCGGGGCTGAGGACGAGGATGGAAAGCGGCGGCAGGCGCAGCACCACGGAGTGAGTCATCCCGTGAGATGACAAGGGCGAGGCTTCCAGGCCGCCGAAGTTGCCGATGCCGCTGCCGCCGTATTCCGCCGCATCGCTGTTCAGGCGCTCGCGCCACCAGCCGCCGCGCGGCACGCCGATCCGGTAGTTGTCCCGCGGCACGGGTGTGAAGTTGCACGCGATCAGAGCCACGTCGCCCGGCGCCTGTCCCTTGCGCAGGTACACGAGCACGCTCTCATCGGAGTTGTTGCTGTCGATCCACTGGAAGCCGTCGGGTGTGAAATCGCGCTGGTAGAGAGACGGAGTCAGCCGGTAGACGTGATTGAGGTCGCGCACCCAGCGCCGCAGCCCTTCGTGCAGCGGATACTGGAGGACGTGCCATTCGAGGCTCTCGTCGTGCTGCCACTCGCGCCTCTGCCCGAACTCCCCGCCCATGAAGAGGAGCTTCTTGCCCGGATGTGTCCACATGTAGCCGAACAGGAGCCGGAGCGATGCGAACTGCCGCCACTCGTCGCCCGGCATCTTGCCGATGAGCGAGCCCTTGCCGTGTACCACCTCATCGTGCGACAGCGGTAGCACGAAGTTCTCGGTGAAGGCGTACCAGATGCTGAAGGTGAGCTGGTTCTGGCTGTACTTGCGGAACACCGGGTCGGTCTGCATGTACTTCAGCGTGTCGTGCATCCAGCCCATGTTCCACTTGAGGCCGAAGCCGAGTCCGCCCAGGTACGTCGGCCGCGAGACCATCGGCCAGGCGGTGGACTCCTCCGCGATGGTCTGAGTATCGGGATGATCGCGGTAGACGGCGAGATTCATCTGCTTGGTGAACTCCACCGCCGCCAGGTTCTCGTTGCCGCCGAAGCGGTTCGGGATCCACTCGCCGGCCTTGCGCGCGTAATCGAGATAGAGCATGGAGGCGACCGCGTCCACGCGCAGCGCATCGATGTGGTAGGTGTCCAGCCAGAAGAGCGCGCTGCTGGCCAGGAAATTGCGCACCTCGGCGCGACTGTAATTGAAGATCGAGCTGTTCCACTCCGGGTGAAATCCCTGGCGCGGATCGGCGTGCTCGTAAAGATGCGTGCCGTCGAAATAGGCCAGGCCGTGCTCGTCGGACGGGAAATGCGATGGCACCCAATCGAGGATGACGCCGATGCCCCGCCGGTGCAGGTGGTCGACGAAGTACATGAAGTCCTGCGGCGTGCCGTAGCGGGAGGTCGGCGCGAAGTAACCCGTGACCTGATAGCCCCAGGACCCGTAAAAGGGGTGCTCCATGACCGGGAGCAGCTCCACATGGGTGAAGCCCATCTCCACCGCGTAGTCACCGACCGCGTGCGCAAGCTCCCGATAAGTCATCCAACGGTTGTGCTCATCGGGAACGCGCCGCCAGGAGCCGAGGTGCAGCTCGTAGATCGACCAGGGGGCATCATGGGCGTTGGCGGGGCCGCGGGCACCCATCCACTGGCCGTCGCCCCACTCATACGACAGGTCCCACACCACGGAGGCGGTGCGCGGCGGCGTCTCGCAGTAGAAGGCGAACGGATCCGCCTTGTCGACGGTGTAGCCCGCTTGTCGGGAGACTATGTGATACTTGTAGATCGAGCCGGCGCGCACTCCGGGGAGGAAACCCTCCCAGATGCCGGAGGAGTCGGCGCGGCCGGTCAGCGGCTGTGTGGCGGGATTCCAACCGTTGAAATCGCCGACCACGGACACGCTGGCGGCATTCGGGGCCCAGACGGCGAAGTGAGTGCCCTGCTCGCCATCGGGTCCGCGTGCGACTGCATGCGCCCCGAGCTTCTCGTACGCACGCACGTGCGTGCCTTCGCGAAAGAGATAGATGTCCTGGTCGGTGAGCAGCACTCGGCGAGTTTAGCAATTACCATTCCTGAATGTCGCAAATGTCGCAACCCATTGTCATAGCTCACCGCGGCGCGAGCGGCTATGCGCCTGAGCACACGCTTGCCTCGTATTTCATCGCCATCGAGCAGGGCGCGGACTACATCGAGCCGGATCTCGTGATGACGCGCGACGGGGTGATGGTGGCGCGGCACGAGAACGAGATCAGTGGCACGACGGATGTCGCCGAACGCAGGCAGTTCGCCGACCGGCGCACGACCAAGGTGGTCGATGGAGCGAGTGTCACGGGTTGGTTCACGGAGGATTTTCTGTTGGAGGAGCTGAAGACGCTGCGGGCGCGGGAGCGGATTCCGGAGCTGCGGCCGGGGAACACGCGGCTCGACGGGAGGCTCGAGATTCCAACGTTGGAGGAGATACTCGCGTTGGCGAGGGGCGCGCAGGAGCGGCGTCTCGTGCGCGCGGGGCAGCTCGGGTTGGCGGCGCCGGAGCCGATTGGAGTGTATCCGGAGACCAAGCATCCGAGTTATTTCGCGGGGTTGGGCCTCGCGATGGAGGAGCGGCTGGTCGCGACGCTGGAGCGGTATGGGTATCGTGGAGCCGATGGGCGCGCGTTTTTGCAGTCCTTCGAGACGGGGAATCTCAAGCTGTTGCGGGGGCTTACGAGGTTGCCGTTGGTGCAGCTGATCGAGGCGTCGGGGGCGCCGTACGATTTGGTTGCGAACGGCGATTCGCGCAGTTACGCGGATCTCGTCACGGCGAAGGGGTTGGCGGAGATTGCGACTTATGCGGCGTGCATCGGGCCGTCGAAGTCGCTGATCATTCCGCGGGATGGGGCGGGAAGGCTGGAGCGGCCTACTTCGCTGGTTGCGGATGCACACGCTGCAGGGCTGGGGGTCCACCCATGGACGTTTCGGGCTGAGGGCGCGTTTTTGCCCACGGACATGGATTTGGAAGGGGAATTGCGCGAGTTTTTGACCACGGGAATAGACGGGTTCTTCACGGATCAGGCGGATGTTGGTGTGCGTGCGAGGGATGTTTACGTTGAATCCGCAACTGCGGAACGCATCACCAAATGATTCGTGAACGCGAATCCCGTCGCGTGAGAGTTGGAGTCAGGCGGGGAGTTTGCGGGAGCTGACCAGGGCGAGGGGGGGAACGGGGTTGGCGGCCAGGAGGGTGCGGGCGCGGGCGGCGGCTGCCTTGGCTTCTTCGGGGGCGGCGGCGGCTTCTACCGGGTGGGCCAGCAGGTAGCCTTGTACGGCTATGGGGCCGCAGTGGGCCAGGAATTCCAGCTGGGTGGAGCGCTCTACGCCTTCGGCTACCACTTCGAGCCCCAGGCCGTGGCAGAGGGTTACGATGGAGCGCACGATGGCGGCGGAGCGGGGGTTGGAGTCGACGCCTTCGACCAGCATGCGGTCCAGTTTGACGCGGTTGATCGGGAGCTGCTCCAGCGACGTCAGGGAGGAGTAACCGATGCCGAAGTCGTCCAGGGCGATGGAGATGCCGAGCTCGCGCAGGCGCCGCAGGGCGTCGATGGTCGCACTGCCGGTCTGGAGGACGGTCTCGGTGAGCTCGAGCTCCAGGGCGCTGGCGGGCAGACCGGCGATCTCGAGGTCGCGGGCGACGTGGCTCACGAAATCGCTCTCGAAGAACTGGGGCGGCGACACATTGATGGCTACTCGCGCATCGTGCCATCCGGCGGCGCGCCAGGCCGCAGCGGTGGTGGTCGCCGAGCGCAAAACCCAGCCGGTCAGCTCGTGGATGAGACCGCTCTTCTCGGCGATGTGGATGAATTCGGTGGCGGTCGCGATCCGGCCGCCGGGCTTGCGCCAGCGCAGCAGGGCCTCGAGCGCGGTGACTTCGCAGCCCCCGAGGGCCACTTCGGGCTGGAACATGAGCAGCAGCTCGCCGGCCTCGACCGCGTGGCGAAGCGCCTGCTCCAGGCGGAAACGCTGCGCGGCCGCGTCATAGAGCGCCGCGCGGTAGAGTGCGAAGCGGTTGCGGCCGAGCTCCTTGGCGCGAAACAGCGCCACGTCCGCCGCGCGCAAGAGACCTTCCGGGTCGTCGGCATGATCCGGAAACAGGCTCGCGCCGACACTCGCGGTGGTTGCGAGCGCCCGCCCATCGATGGTGAGCGGCTGCTGCAGCGTCGCGACCAGCGCGCCGGCGCGCCGCTCGACTTCCTCGACGGTGCGCAGCTCCTCGATGAGAAGAGTGAACTCGTCACCGCCGAGCCGCGCGACCAGACTGTTGGGTCCCGCCGCGGCCTGCAGCCGCTGCGCGATGCCCTGCAGCACGCGGTCGCCGTAGTTGTGTCCCAGCGTATCGTTCAGCGACTTGAAGTTGTCCATGTCGACGAAGAGCAGCGCCACGCGCCGCCCGGTCTGCCTGGCGCGCGCGAGCGCGCCGGCGAGGCGGCCCGCGAGCTGGCGGCGATTGGGCAGTTGCGTCAGCGGATCGTGGTGCGCCAGGTGATGTAGTTGTTGGGTGCGCTCGGCGACGTGTCGCTCGAGCTCCGCCTGCTGAGCGAGCAGGTCGGCCTCGCCCTGTGCGATGCGGTCGGCCATGGTGTTGAAAGACTCGGCCAGCTGGTCGATTTCCGCCGATCCGCCCCGCGGCGCCCGGGCGGTGCGATCGCCGCTGGCGAGGAGGCGCGTGGCGGCGGTGAGCCGGCGCACGGGCAGGCTGATGCTGACGACGAGCAACGCCGAGACGATGACCATGACGATCAGGATCGCGATGCCGGAATCGGTTACCGTTTGCTCGGCCGCTTCGGCCGAGACGGCCGCGTAGCGGGCGGCGTCCAACATCTGCTGGCGCGCCGGCGCTTGCAGCTCGGTCTGCACGTCCATCGTCAGTACCTTGCTCTGCTCGAGCAGGGCGCGCCTCGCTGCCAGATCGCGTGAGTCGAGTTGCTCCATGTCGCGCCGCAGGCGAACCGCCCGCTCGAAGTCGGATCGAACCACGTCCATCCAGGCCCGCCCGGGCGAGCGGCCGAGCTCGGCGGCATGCGCGCGCAGCACGGCCTCGAAGTTGCGCTCGCGGGAAGCGATGAGAGTGGGCGAGCCGTCACTGTAGCGAACCGCATCGATGGCGGTCGCGAGCGCCGAGAGGGAGGGTCGCGCGATCACCTGGCCGTGGATGGTGAGGCCGGTGCCGCCGGCCGTCGCGACGAGCTGATAAACGCGATCCAGTCCCTGCCAACGCTGCTGGCGCCATTCCATCTGCTGCACTGCATCCAACGCGACCTGCCGTCCGTCCTGGATGTGGGTCAGAAGCGCGTCATGCAGCTGCCTGGTGGCGGGGGTTAGTATTACTGTGCCGTCGAAGTATCGGTCGACCGCATGCTGCAGGTCATCGCCCGCCGAGGACAGAGCCCGAAAGTCGCCGTTGTCGGAGTGCAGATCGTCGCCGACGGCGCGATCGTAGGCACTCAGCTTCTCCAGGATGACGCTCGCGCGATAGGCCAGCGGCTCGTGCTGGCTGCGCATGCTGCTCACTGCTTGGGCGGCCGCACGGGTGGTCCGCGTAGCGAGCACATGCGCCACCACGACCACCGCCGCCACGGCGGCTAGTCCCAGCGTCAGCCGAGCACCGATGCCGAATCGCGGCAGCAGACGGCTCCGCTGCTTTTGCTCTGTCTCATGCATGCGACATAAGCCGGAGCTGTCGGCCGAATTTGGCCAAGGCTGCCCCCGAGCTTAGTCCGATCATGCGCCGGCGCCGGGCCGGGAGTCCGTGGCCGGCATCGCAGGATGACCGGGTCAGTCCGTTCCGGTGACCAAACGAATGCGGCGATTGCCTTATACTAGGGCGATGATGCAGAGCAGGGCCCATGACCGAGATCGCTGACACATTCGACTCGGCCTTCACCAAAGCCGTCGATTTGGGCAACCGCCTTGCCGACAAGGACCGGGACGCAGATCTCTGGGATATCGCCGATGGGTTGCTTGCGGGCGCCCTGCAGTACTGGCTGTACTCGCGCCAGCCCTGTGGCGACCCGCGTTGCCAGGACTGCATGCCGATCAGCACCGCCGAGGGGCGCATGGCGGAGTTGCGGCGCCTGATCGACCAGTTGGCGTCGGAAAGCGAGTATTTCCACACCCCCACGGACGCCAACGCCGGCCGCGCCTAGCCGCCGGCTGCAGTGCCCCCAAGCGCTGCTGAGCGTTCTAGAATGTCGGCTGCCGCGCGCATAGCCGCGCCAGTAGCACAGCCGAAAGGGGCCGATATTGAGCCTTGATTCCTCGACAGCCACCGGCGAGCCGATCCAGACGGAAGTGGTGATCGTCGGTGCGGGCCCATGCGGCCTCTTCCAGGTGTTCGAGCTGGGACTGCTCGGCATCGGCGCCCACGTGATCGACTCACTGGCGCATCCCGGCGGGCAGTGTACGGAGCTCTACCCGGACAAGCCCATCTATGACATTCCGGCGTTGCCGGTCTGCGGCGCGCAGGAGCTGGTCGATCGGCTGATGCAGCAGAGCAAGCCTTTCAAGCCGCAGTTTCACCTGGGACAGGAGGTCGTCCAGTTCTCACGCCGCGAGGACGGCCGATTCTCCATCGCCACGGCGGCGGGTACGCGCTTCGATGCAGGAGCGGTGGTGATCGCCGCGGGGGTCGGCTCATTCCAGTCCCGGCGCCTCGGCATCGAGGGCGCGGAGCCCTTCGAAGGCAACGGGATCCTCTACCGGGTGAAGAATGCCGGCGCGCTCGAGGGCAAGCGCCTCGTGGTCTTTGGCGGCGGGGACTCGGCGCTCGACTGGACGCTGGAGCTGGCGCCGCGGGTGAGAAGCATGACGCTGGTGCACCGGCGCGCGGAGTTTCGCGCCGCGCCGGCGTCGGTGGCCAAGATGAGGGAGCTGGTCGCGGCCGGCCGCATGCGCTGTTTCGAGGCGCTGCCGCATTCCCTCACGACCGCGGACGGGACCCTGGGTGGCGTCAACATCAAGACCCCGGACGGCACGGTGCATGCGCTGGAGGCGGATCACCTGCTCGTTTTCTTCGGACTGCATCCGAAGCTGGGCCCGATCGCCGAATGGGGGCTCGACCTGGAAAAGAAGGCCCTCAAGGTGGATACGGAGAAGTTCCAGACGAGCCTGCCCGGCGTCTTCGCGGTGGGTGACATCAACACTTATCCCGGCAAGAAGAAGCTCATTCTGTCGGGCTTTCACGAGGCTGCACTCGCCGCCTTTGCCATCCAGCACCATCTCTACCCGCAAAAGCGCCAGTTCCTCCAGTACACGACCACGAGCCCGATCATGCATCAGCGTCTCGGCGTTCCCGATTGAGCAACAACCCACAGCTCGCGGATCTGCTGCAGCAGCTCGAGCTGGAGCCGCTCGAGGTCAACCTGTTTCGCGGCGAGAGCCGCGACATCGGCAGTCCGCAGGTGTTCGGCGGCCAGGTGCTCGGCCAGGCGCTCACCGCCGCTTCCGCCACGGTCGACGGCCGCATCGTGCATTCCCTGCACGCGTACTTCCTGCGCCGGGGCGATTTCGACGCGCCGATCGTCTATCAGGTGGACCGCAGCCTCGACGGTCACAGTTTCTCCAACCGCCGCGTGGTCGCGATCCAACACGGCGAGCCGATCTTCAGCATGACGGCATCCTTCCAGGTACTGGAGGAGGGCCTGGAGCATCAGATCGCGATGCCGGTGGTGCCGCCGCCCGAGGAGTTGCCGGACTCCAGCCGGCCGCCGCCAGAACTGCTGGCGCGGCTGCCGCAGCGGGTGCGGCGCTTTCTCGAGCAGCCGCGGCCGTTCGAGTTCAGGCTGGTGCAGCCGATGGACTTTCTGGGACCGCGCGACGCGCCGCCATCGCGTCAGGTGTGGTTTCGGGCGGTGGACCGTCTGCCTTCCGACGAGCGGCTGCACCGGCGCCTGCTCGCCTACCTGTCGGATTACTTCCTGCTCGACACGGCGACCCTGCCGCATGGCTCGGCGCTGCGCGGAAATTCCGTCGTGATGGCCAGCATCGACCATGCGATGTGGTTTCACCGGCCGCTGCGGGTCGACGACTGGTTGCTCTACGCAGTGGAGAGTCCGAGCGCCTCCGGGGCGCGGGGGTTCGCGCGCGCCAGCGTGTACTCGCGGGACGGCAGGCTGGTCGCCAGCACGGCGCAGGAAGGCCTGGTAAGACTGCGTCCTGGTTAAAGCGACCTGCGGCGGCGGGGCACATCCATGTGCCTAACTTGCCTGCCGAAGGATCTTGCCGGGATTCAGTATGCCGTTGGGATCGAGCGCACGCTTGATGGCGCGCATCAGATCCAACTCCACGGGCGGGGCGTAGCGCTCGAGCTCGCCCACTTTCAACCGGCCGACGCCGTGCTCGGCGCTGAAGCTGCCGCCGAAATCCCGCACCAGGTCGTGAATGGCACGCTTGACCGCTTCCTCGCGCGCGAGGAAGGTGGCGCGGTCGGCGCCAGGGGCCTGGTTGAGATTGAAGTGGAGGTTGCCGTCACCGACGTGGCCGTATGAGACCAGACGGCCGTCGGGCACGTTGGCGGCGATCCAGCGTGAGCCGCGCTCGATGAAATCGGGGATCGAGGCGACCGGGACGGAGATGTCGTGCTTCAGGCTGCCGCCGTCCTGGCGTTGAGCCTCCGGAATGGTTTCGCGCAGCTTCCAGAAGGCCGCCCGGTCGCGCGCGTTTCGAGCCACCGCCGCATCCAACACCAGCCGCTCCTCCAGGGCGCCGGCGAGGCTCTGCTCGAGCAACTCCTCGAGCGGGTCGGCGGCGCGAGAAGAGGTGAGCTCGCACAGCACATACCAGGGATGCGGCGCATCGAGCGGATCCCGAACCCCGGGTATGTGCCGGGTGGTCAGATCGACCGCGATGCGCGGGATGAGCTCGAACGAGCTCACACGATCGCCGCTCGCATCCCGCAGGCGGGCGAGCAGCGCCACCGCGGCGCGCGGGTCGGGAATCGCGACGAAGGCCGTGGCGAAGGCGCGCAGCTTCGGGAACAGCTTCAGGCTCGCGGCCGTGATGATGCCGAGGGTGCCTTCGGCGCCGAGAAAGAGCGACTTGACGTCGTAGCCGGTGTTGTCCTTGCGCAGCGTCCCGAGCGCGGAGAGGAGGCGACCGTCGGCGAGCGCCACCTCGAGACCCAACACGAGGTCGCGCATCATTCCATAGTGCAGCACGTGGACGCCGCCGGCGTTGGTGGACAGGTTGCCGCCCAACTGGCAGGTTCCCTCGGAGCCCAGGCTCAGCGGGAAAGAAGCGTTGCGCCTCAGCCGCCGCCCGCTGCAGGCTCGCGAGCACGCAACCCGCCTCGGCGACGATCGAATAGTTGAGCGGGTCGAGGTGCCGGATGCGGTTCAGGCGCGAGAGCGAGACGACGATCTGCCGCCCTGATTCGTCGGGCGTCGCGCCGCCGCAGTATCCGGTGTTGCCGCCCTGCGGGACGACGCCGATGTCATGATCGTTGCAGAAGGCGAGAACCGCCGTCACCTCGGCTACGGTGCGAGGCAAAGCGACTGCTAGCGCGCGGCCCTGGTAGAGGCGGCGGTGGTCGGTGAGATAAGGCTCGACATCCGTCGCCATACCCTGCGGTCCGAGGATGCGCTCGAGGCCACTCAGCGCCTGCGCGGGGTCGAGGGGCGGCACGGGCGGTGTCTTCAGGCCACTGGCAGCGCGCGCAGCGCGGCAATGCGCTCGTCGAGCGGCGGGTGGCTCATGAAGAGGCGCTGGATGCCGCGCGAGACCGGCCCGGAGGTGATCCCGAAGGCGGCGAACTGCTGCGACGGCAGTGGCTCGTGTGCCCTCTTCAGCGCCTCGAGGGCCGCGATCATGTTGGGAGTTCCGGCGAGGTGCGCGCCACCCCGGTCGGCGCGGAACTCGCGCCAGCGGGAGAAGGCCATCACGATCATGTTGGCCAGGATGCCGAGCAGGATCTGCGACACGATGACCGAGAGGAAGTAGGCCGGGCCGCGTCCGTCCTCGGAGCGGAACAGCGTACGGTCGACCAGGTTGCCGATGATGCGCGACAGAAAGATAACGAAGGTGTTGACCACTCCCTGGATCAGGGTCAGCGTCACCATGTCGCCATTGGCGACGTGCGTCAGCTCGTGCCCCAGCACCGCCTCGATCTCCTGCTCGTTCATGGTGGCGAAGAGGCCCGTGCTCACGGCCACCAGGGCGCCATCGCGGCTATAGCCTGTGGCGAAGGCGTTGGGCTGCGGTGAGTCGAATACTCCGACCTCCGGCATGCCGACGCCGGCGGCGCGCGCGAGCCGCGCGACCAGATCGACCAGCCATCGCTCCGACGGCGTCGCCGGCTGGCTGATGACCCTCACGCCCATGGCATTGCGCGCCATCCACTTGGACATGAGCAGAGAGATGAACGCGCCGCCGAAACCGAACACGGCGGCGAAGGCCAGCAGGGCGCCGAGGCTGCTGCCGCGGGCCGCAAGCCACTGATCGAGCCCGATCAAATGGGCCACGATCGTGAGTACCGCCAGCACCGCCAGGTTGGTGACGAGGAGCAGAACGATGCGCTTCATGGCGGAGCTGTGGGGCCGCGGGAACGGCTTTTCAAGGATCAGCGAATCAACCCACCCAATACGCGGCCTACTCCGAAGGCCAGGAGGCCCGCACCACCGCCGATCAGCACCATGCGCAGCGCGCCGCGCAGCGCCTGCCTGCCAGTGAAAAGACTGAGCGCGAGCCCCACCCCAAAGAGCGCGATCAGGGTGAGCACCGCCGTCGCGGCGAGCGCGCCGGAGCCTCGGTCGCCGATGAGAAAGGGCACGAGCGGTACGGCCGCCCCGGCGGCGAATGAGATGAAGGAAGCCGCGGCCGCTCCCAGAGGCGACCCCAGATCGTCCGGATTCAAGCCGAGCTCTTCCCGGGACAGGACGTCGAGAGCCTGCTCCGGGTGGGCGAGCAGCGCCTGGCTGACCTCGCGGGCCTGTGCCAGGGCTACGCCGCGCGCGGCATAGATCAGCGCCAGCTCCTCGGCCTCCTCTTCGGGATATTCAGCGATCTCCTCGCGCTCGAGCGCGATCTGATACTCGTACATCTCGCGCTGCGAGCGCACCGAGACGTATTCCCCCGCCGCCATCGACAGCGCGCCGGCGAGGAGACCAGCGACACCGCTCACCAGCACGAACGAGCTCGGGGCTGCGGCGCCCGCGACGCCCAGCACGAGGCTCGCGTTGGACACCAGCCCGTCGTTCACGCCGAACACGGTGGCTCTGAGATTACCGCCCAAGCCGCCGCGATGGCGGACACCGACGTCCGACAAAGTAGTTGGCATCGCGTGGCCGCTGGCGATCGGCGCGGTATATACCGACAGACCACGCAGCTTCATCGCGGCGAGCACGGAGCGCATGGCGCGTGGCCCGAGCAACCGCAGCAGCCTTGCGACGACACGCGCGCGCATGGAGGGCGTGAACACGCGACCCGCCGCTGGAGCTCGCGCAGTGCTCTGCGAGGTTTCCCACTTGGCTGCCTGCTCGTCGGCGGCACCGGCCAGCTGGCTGAAGAGCCGCTGTTTGTGAGGGTCCGGCTCTGCCGCGGCGACCTGTCGGTACAACCACGCCGATTCTTTCTCGTGGTACCAACTGTCTAGGTTCATTGGCTAAAACAAGCCTGCGGCCGTTTTAGCGGCCAGCCCTGCTACATCATTTGCTTTCGGACGGCTCAAGTAGGCAGCGTGCGACTAGTATTGATCGCGTTCGTCTGCCTCGTCTTCGTCCCAGTCGTCCTCGTCCTCGTCGTCCTCATCCTCGTCCCAGTCGTCGTCCTCATCCTCTTCGTCTTCTTCCTCTTCTTCCTCTTCCTCTTCCTCGTCGGACTTGGCCCAGCCCTCCGGCTCCTGAATTTTCTCGAGGTCCATCTCATGCCAGGTCTCGAGGTCGATCTCCTCGATCTCACCGTCGAGATACTCGATCTCGACCAGCTCCGAGTCCTCATCTACCGTGAGTACACGGAATGATTCCTCGTCTTCCAGGTTCTCGTACCACTGTCCGGGGACCGGCTCGTAGTCTCTGCTCACCGATTTGCTTCCTCAGGTTGGCGGCTGCAAGTTTAGCGTATAGTTTTCCGATGACCATCCCCCACACGCCATCCTCCTCGCCCCTTGCCGGGGCGCGACGGGTCGTGGTGAAGGTCGGTTCCGCACTGCTTACGGACGCCGAGACCGGACGCATCAACCGGGCCTGGCTCGAGAGCCTGGTCGAGGACCTTCTGCGGCTGAGGCGGCGAGGTCAGCAGGTCATCCTGGTCTCCTCCGGGGCGATTGCGCTGGGCCGGCGCCAGCTCGGTCTGCCGAAAGGCTCTCTGCGGCTAGAGGAAAGCCAGGCGGCGGCAGCCGTCGGGCAGATCCGGTTGGCGCACGCTTACAAAGAGCTGCTCGAGAGCCGCGACGTCACTGTCGCCCAGGTACTGCTCACCCTCGAGGACAGCGAGCGCAGACGTCGCTATCTGAACGCTCGGGCGACCCTGGAAACGCTGCTTTCCATGGGCGCATTGCCGGTGATCAACGAGAACGACACCGTGGCGACCGCGGAGATCCGCTACGGCGACAATGATCGACTCGCCGCCCGGGTGGCCCAGATGACGGCGTCCGACTGCCTGGTACTGCTGTCGGATGTCGATGGGCTTTACACCGCCGACCCGAACAAGGACCGCGCCGCGACTTTCGTCAGCGAGGTGCTCAAGATCACGCCGGAGATCGAGGCCATGTGCGGTCGGTCGGCCTCGGATGTCGGCGCGGGGGGCATGGCGACCAAGATCCTGGCCGCGCGGATCGCCGTGGCTGCCGGTTGTCACATGTGCATCGCGGCCGGCCACCATCGTCATCCCGTCAGGCGCCTCGAAGAGGGCGCTCGGTGCACCTGGTTCGTGCCGAGCGCCACGCCCGTCGCCGCCCGCAAGCAATGGATTGCCGGTACGCTGCGGCCTGCCGGGGCCGTGACGATAGATCCGGGCGCACTGCGCGCGTTGCTCGAAGGCAAAAGTCTTCTACCGGCCGGCGTAATCAATTCTCGCGGCAGGTTCGAGCGCGGCGACACCGTCAGCGTTCTTGCCATGGACGGGGCCGAGATGGCGCGCGGCATCGTCGCCTACTCGGATGTCGATGCGGCGAAGATCATGGGCCGCAGGTCATCCGACATCGAGAGCATCCTCGGCTTTCGCGGGCGCGATGAGATGATTCATCGCGACGACCTGGTGCTCCTCAACCAGGAGCCCGTGCTGAAGGAAAGGGTCGGGAGCTGATCGATGAGTGTCGAGCCGGCGAGCGCGGAGCTCGGCGAGCTGATGGAACGGCTCGGACGCAATGCCGTTGCCGCCGCTGCAGTTCTGGCGCAGGCCGGGACCGAGGCGAAGAATGGCGCTCTCGCCGCCGCCGCCCGCGCGATCCGTGCCGGCGCCACCCACATCCTCGAAGCCAACGCGCGCGACATCTCGGCGGCGCGGGCTGCTGCTCTGACGGATGCTCTGCTGGACCGGCTGGCGCTCGATGCGAAGCGGGTCGAATCGGTGGCGCGAAGCATCGAGGAAGTCATGGCGCTGCCGGACCCGGTCGGCACCACTGCGGCCGAGTGGCGGCGGCCGAATGGACTCAGGATCCAGCGGGTGCGGGTGCCGCTCGGCGTCATCGGGATCATCTACGAGAGCCGCCCGAACGTGACCGCCGACGCCGGTGCGCTTTGCCTGAAATCGGGGAACGCAGTCATCCTGCGCGGCGGCTCGGAGAGCCGCCATTCCAACGCCGCCATACACGCTTGCCTGGTCGAGGGACTGACCGCGGCCGGGCTTCCGGCGGACTGCATTCAGCTCGTCCCGACCACAGACCGGGCGGCGGTCGGCTACATGCTGGCGGGGATGGCGGACTACCTGGACGTCATCGTCCCCCGCGGCGGCAAGAGTCTCGTGGCTCGTGTCCAGCGGGAGGCGCGGGTGCCGGTCATAGGCCACTTGGAGGGCAACTGTCACGTCTATGTCGATCGCGATGCGGACCTGCGCATGGCGCAAACCATCGCCCTCAACGCGAAGATGCGGCGGACCGGCATATGCGGGGCGGCCGAGACTCTCCTCATCGACCGCGCCTGCATCGACACGCACCTCGGCCCGGTCGTGCGCACGCTGTTGGATGCGGGCTGCGAGGTGCGCGGAGATCCCATCGCGCAGCAGGCGGACCGGCGCGTTCGTGCAGCAGCGGAGGAAGACTGGTACACGGAATATCTGGATGCAATCATCGCCCTGCGCGTAGTGGACGGGGTGGACGGCGCGATTGCGCACATCGCCAAGTACGGCTCAGCGCATACGGAGTCCATCGTCACCCAGAATGACGCCACAGCGGAGCGCTTCCTGCAGCGGGTGGACAGCGCCATCGTGCTTCACAACGCCTCGACGCAGTTCGCCGATGGAGGCGAGTTCGGGATGGGCGCGGAGATCGGCATCTCCACCGATCGCTTCCATGCCCGCGGCCCGGTAGGTGTGGAGCAGCTGACGAGCTACAAGTACGTCGTGCGCGGCTCCGGCCAGGTCAGACCGTAGCAGCGCCGCTGTGGGTGAGCGCGGCGATTCCGCCGCGCAGCGAGAACACCTGGCCGTAGCCGCGTGAGCGCAGCTCCTGCGCCGCGGCGAGGCTCCGCTTGCCGCTGGCGCAGACGAGGAGATAGCGGTTGTCGGCAGCCATGTCCGGCCGGCCATGCAGAAGCTGTGCGACGGGCAGGTGCCGGGCGCTCGAGCAGGGTGTGGCGAGTCGCGCGAGCTCGTCGGGCTCTCGAACGTCGACGACCTCGAAGCCGTCCGCCAACGCCTCCTCCAGGGTGTCGAAGCTCAGCTCTATCTCCGCCTGCTCGCCACGCTGTGCCCGCGCGTGCCCGGGACAATCAGCGGCGCGCCGCGCGCGCACCCGGGTGACGGTCAGTGTCAGCAGGTCCATGACCAGCAGCTCCTCCGCGAGCTGGCCCGGCAGATCCAACAGCAGCTTCAGTGCCTCGAGCGCCTGCAGGCTGCCGAACGTGCCCGGTACGGGACCGAGTACGCCGGCCTCGGCGCAGTTGCCGACGAGACCGTCGCGGGTCGCTTCCGGCCACACGCACCGCAGACAGGCGCCGCCGCGCTCCGGGCGCACGACCTGAAGCTGCCCCTCGTACTGATACACGCTCGAGAAAATGACCGGCTTGCGCAGTCGCACGCACGTGTCATTCAACATGAACTTGGTCGAGAAGTTGTCCGTGCAGTCGATGATCAGCGAGTGGGGCGCGACGATTCCGGGCGCGTTGGTCGCGTCGAGTCGCACCGCGTGAGTGTGTATCTCGACCTCGGGGTTCAGGGCGCGCAGACGCGCCGCGGCGAGCTCGACCTTGGGCCTGCCCACATCCGCCAGGGAGTAGAGCGTCTGCCGGTGGAGGTTCGATGCTTCCAGTCGATCGGCGTCGACCAGGCCGATGCGGCCGACACCGGCCGCCGCGAGATAGGTCATGACCGGCACGCCGAGGCCGCCGCATCCCACCACCAACACCGATGCGCGGCGCAGCCTCTGCTGGCCGGCCGCGCCCACTTCCTTCAGCGCCGTCTGGCGCGAATAGTCGGGCGTCGCGGGAGTATGCGTGTGCTCTGTGGGGTGCGCCGCGCAACGCTCGCAGTTCACCCAGCCGGAATCACCGTTCTCGTAGTGCTCCTTCTTCCAGATGGGCACCCGATGCTTCACCTCGTCGATGATGTAGCGACAGGCGCGGAACGCCTCGTCGCGGTGGCGCGCCGTGACGCCGACCCACACCGCGGTCTCGCCGATCTCGAGCGCACCGATCCGGTGTACGCAGGATGCGTGCTCCACGCCGAATTGCGCGATCGCCGCAGCGATGATCCGCTCGCCTTCCTTGATCGCAAGCGGCTCGAAGGCTTCGTATTCCAGCCGGCGCACGCGCCGGCCGTCGTTGTGGTCGCGAACCCAACCCTCGAACGCGGCGAAGCCGCCGCAGCTTGGATCACTGAGCTCGGCCCGCAGGGCCGACTCGTCGAGGGGAGTTGAGGAGAAGCGGAACATGGACGCAGGCGCCGGCCTCAGCCTCCTGCCACAGGTGGTATGAACACGACCGAATCCCCCGCGTTCAGGCGCTGTCCCCAATCGCTGAACTCGGAGTTCACCGCGACACGCAGCATCTCCGGCGCGAGTGAGAACGGATAGCGTTCCCTGAGTTGCTCATAGAGCTCGCGCGGAGTGCCCGCGGTGGTGACCAGCGTCTCTGAGCTGCGTCCGGCTTGCTCACGCAGGAGGGCGTAGTACTGGATGTTGATCTGCTGCGCCGCCGCCGGTGCTCCTGCCGAGCGAAGGAGCCGATCCGATGCGGAGCGGTAATCCTTCGGGGTGTTCACGTTGTCGAGCGCACCCGGCTGCGGCTGGTCGATCAGCTCCGCGCTCGCGTTGATCAGGAATTTGCGCGGGCAGTCGCGCCCGCTCGCGACATGGGCGCGGATCGCCTCGCGGCTCGAGGGCTCGTAGATGGCGCACAGAGGCTCCGGCAGACCGTTGTGAGTCGATCGATACGCGGTCGCCTGCCGCTCGGGCCGGCGCGAGCGCAATAGATGCTCGAGCGTTGCCTGATCGAGCAGCGGCAGGTCGCAGGCGACCACGAGCCAGGCCGCATCGGGATGGCGCGCCTGCGCGGCCATGATTCCGGCGATCGGCCCCGCAACATCGCCGGCGTCGACGATCTGCGCGAAGCGCGCGCGCAGCGGATCTGCGGTCTGGTCGGGCCGGACGGAGACGAAGACGCGCTCGACGAGAGGGGTGATCAGCTCGACAGCACGCTCGAGCTGGCTGCGCCCCGCATACTCGAGCATCGCCTTGTCGCGCTCCATGCGCGTGCTGCGGCCGCCGGCGAGCACGAGCCCGAAGAGGGGCGCCCTATCGCTTGGCACGCTTGTAGGCACGCTTGCCACCCGTTTTCTCCAGCAGCCGGACACCCGTGATCTCGATGTCGTGCGACAGCGCCTTGCACATGTCGTAAATGGTGAGCGCCGCTATCGTGGCGCCGGTCAGTGCCTCCATTTCAACTCCCGTGCGGTGATGCACCGCGACCCGGCACCGCACCACGATCTCGCCGCCGCGGCCGTCCGCTATCTCCACCGAGCAGTGCTCGAGCCCGAGCGGATGGCAGAACGGGATGAGCTCGTGTGTGCGCTTCGCGGCCATGACACCGGAGACGATCGCCGTGTCGAACACCGGCCCCTTCTTGGTGCGGTGACCACTGGCGCGCAACGCCGCGGCGACGTTCCGCGGCAGGCGCACTCTCGCCTCCGCGACCGCCTCCCGGTGAGTGACCTCCTTGCCGCCAACATCCACCATCGTCGGGCGGTTGCGGCTGTCGAGGTGAGAGAGTCCGGAGCGCCCCATCAGCCACCGATGTAGAACATCTCGACCTTGCGGGCGCCCCCGGCCGATTCCCGCAGTATCTGCCGCTGCTCGCTGTAGTTGTCGGTGCGGTCCGACCAGACGCGGCGCAGGACCTCCAGCAGTTGATCATCGCTGGCGCCGCTGCGCAGCGCATCGCGCAAGCTCGTTCCATGCGTGGCAAAGAGACAGGTGTAGAGCACTCCGTCGGACGAGAGGCGAGCACGCGAGCAATCACCGCAGAAGGGCTGAGTGACCGATGAGATGAAGCCCACCTCGCCGCCGCCGTCGGCGAAGGCATAGCGCTCCGCAACTTCGCCGCGGTATTCCCTGCCAAGCGGCTCGAGCGGCCAGCGCTCACCGATGCGCGCCAACAGCTCGCGCGAAGGCACTACGAGCTCCGGCGACCAGTGGTTGCGGTTACCGACGTCCATGTATTCTATGAACCGTACGATCACACCGGTGCCGCGGAAGCGCTCGACCAGATCGAGCACCGTGTGGTCGTTGACGCCCCGCTGCACGACCGCGTTGATCTTGATGGGCTCGAGGCCGGCGCGCCGCGCCTGCTCGATTCCCGCGAGCACATCCTCCGGGCCGCCAAAGCCGCCGCTCATGCGGCGGAAAACCTCCGGGTCGGCGCTGTCGAGGCTGACGGTGATGCGCTGCAGGCCCGCCGCCCGCAGCTCGAAGGCGTACTTGGCCAGCAGGACACCATTGGTGGTCAGGGCGATGTCGTCGAGCCCGTCGATGGCCGTCAGGTCGCCAATGAGATCAGGGAGAGCCGGCCGCAGCAGCGGCTCGCCGCCGGTGAGGCGCAGCTTGTGCACCCCGAGTCGCACGAACAGCCGCGCCAGGCGGACGATCTCATCGAACGAGAGGCGTTCGTGCGAGCCGAGGAAGCGGTAGCGGTCATGGAAGGTCTCCCGCGGCATGCAGTAAGGGCAGCGGAAGTTGCACCGGTCCATCACCGAGATCCTGAGATCGCGTACAGGCCGCCCGCGCCGGTCGCGCGGCCCGGGCCCTGGCATTGGGATCACATCAGGAGAGCTCATCTGGCCATCCAGCCTACCACCGGTGTATTCGGGTCACGAAACCCTTGGGGTAGGTATGGGGGCCAGGGGGAAGTTCTACAAATCCGTCCGTGCCGGCGAGCGCGGTGAAATCGCCGGAGCCGTTCGTGGGCGCTGGTATGGCCCAATTTCGGCCCCAGTCGTCGATCTCGATGCGAATAGGCATGAAAAGCGTCAAAGGTGGCTCGACGGTGACGGGGGCGCCGAGCGCCATCCGCTCCGGGGGAGAGGGTGTCTGGCCCTGGCTCGCGGCGAGCGCAGGGAGCACATAGCGCGCGACGCATACAGCCGTCGATACCGGATTCCCGGGCAGTCCCAGGACAGCGGCGCCCGAGCTTGCAATGCCGAACCAGAGCGGTTTGCCGGGTCGCTGCGCCACCCGGTGGAAGACGCAGCGGACTCCAAGCTCCTCGAGAACGCGGGGGACCAGGTCGAGCTTGCCCATCGAGACGCCGCCGCTGAGGACGAGCACGTCGTGCGTCTCGAGGTGAAATTTCAACCTGCGCCTGAGGTCCGCCAGGTCGTCGGCGATGTGGTCGTCCGCCACGCGCTGAAAGCCATGCAGCCGCAGCGCGGCGGCAATGGAGTACGGGTTCGAGCGCCGGATCTGATGCGGCAGGATGGGCTCGCCGGGCTCGATCAGCTCGTTTCCCGTGGAGATGACGGCCAGCATCGGCTGGCTGCTCACCCGGATCCTTGCCATCCCAGCCCCGGCTGCAACGGCGATCTCCGGCGGCCCGAGCCTCGCTCCGGCAGCCAGCAGGAGGTTGCCCTGGCGCGTGTCGGTCCCGCGGCGGTGAACGTTCTGGTCGGGCTCCACTGCAAGGTCGTGGGCCAGCTCCGCCTGCCCGTCGCGCACAGTGATCCGCTCCACCGGCACTACGGCATCGCAGCCTACCGGCAGTGGCGTACCGGTCATCACCTCTATGCAGTGGTCGCGCCCCGCCAGAGTGAGCGGCGGGTCGCCGGCGGCTTGCATGGCCTGAACGCGCAGGCGCCGTGCGCCGTCGCGCACACCGCGGCTGTCGAGCGCGATCCCATCCATCGTCACCCTGTCGAAGGGTGGCTGGTCACGCTCGGCGTAGACATTTTCACGGAGCACCGCCCCCGCGCATTGCGCCAGCGGCAGCGACTCGATCGGCAGACAGGTCAGGTGCTGCGCGATGAGCTCATCCGCCTGGGAGGGACTGAGCACGGTCAGTTGCTGTCGGGCTTCTTGTCCCTGGCCTTGAAGATCTTCACCTGCGCATTGAACTGGTCTGCCACCGCGTGCAGCTGGTCGACCGCGGCATTGTTCTTCTGGATCTCGATGGCCTCGAGCTCCTGCTTCTGTTGCTTGGTGAGCGTAGCCCCGGCGGCGGCCACCCGGCTGTCGCGCTCGAGCTTGATGCAGGAGAGATAGGCGGTCATCTCCTTGTTATAGGAGCTTACCCGCTGCATGCCGGCGAGCATCTCTTTGAGCGTAGCCGAATTGCCGTCCGGAAGGTCCGTCGGCGCCGGCGGGTAGCTGCAATCGGCATAGGCTGCGGGTCCGAGCAGTGCGGCGGCGACTGCGGCTGCCGCGAAGAGCGATTTCATGAGGGATTCCCCTGGTTGATCGGTTGTCTATCTTAAGAGCGGGACGCTTTGCGGGCCACCCTACGCCCTCCGGGATGCGTAGCGACATAAAGGTAGCACCCGGCGGTGTGATCGTTGACTACACCCACGGCCTGCAGGTAGGCGTAAATAATTGTTGAACCGACGAAACGAAAGCCCCGCTTCTTCAGATCGCGGGAAATCCGGTCGCTCAGCTCGCTGTAAGCCGGTACCTGGCTGCGGGTTCGCCAGCCGTTGAGGACGGGACGGCCGCCGACCCAGTTCCACAGATAGGTGCTGAAGGAGCCGAACTCCTTCTGTACCGCGAGAAAAGCCCGAGCGTTGCTCACGGTGGAATCGATCTTGAGCCGGTTGCGGACTATGCCGGCATCCTGCAGCAAGGCGGCGCGGCGGCGTGCATCGAAGCGGGCTACTTTTGCCGGCACGAAGCCCGCAAAGGCCTTTCGATAGGCCGCGCGCTTGCGCAGGATGGTGGACCACGACAAGCCCGCCTGCGCACCTTCGAGCGTGAGCATCTCGAACAGATGCCGGTCATCGTGCACCGGGCGGCCCCACTCCTGATCGTGGTAGCGGGTGTATTCGTCATCGCCGGCCGGGACCCAGCCGCAGCGACCTTTCTCCGCGGGTGGAGCGGCGCCGGCAGCGCGTTTGAAAGCCACGATTCTCTCGCTTGATGGCAGCCTCGGCTGGGGTGCCGCAGGGTAACATGTGATGTCGAGCCCGTAACCCAGGCACAGGCAGGTGCCCCGCCGCAGGTCGCCTAAACGAGGTCAGCATGCCGCAATCCGAGTCGCACCTGTCGCGCAACCTGCGCAACCGTCACATCCAGCTGATCGCCCTGGGCGGCACGATCGGGGTGGGGCTCTTCCTCGGCTCGGCGCAGGCCATCCACAAGGCCGGCCCCGCGCTGATCCTGACCTACGTGGTGGCAGGCGTCGTGATCTTCTTCGTCATGCGCGCGCTCGGCGAGCTGCTGACTTACCGGCCCGTCGCGGGTTCCTTCGCTATATACGCCGACGAGTTCTGCGGGCCGTTCGCCGGGTTCGTTACCGGCTGGTCCTACTGGTTCATGTGGGTCCTGACGGCGATGGCGGAGCTCACCGCAATAGGGGTCTACGTGCGCTTCTGGCTGCCCGCGGTGCCGCAATGGCTGCCGCCGCTCGCCGCCTTGGCGATTCTGTATGGCGTCAACCTGTTCGCCGTGCGGCTGTTCGGCGAGCTCGAGTTCTGGTTCGCCCTGATCAAGATCGTGACCATCCTGGCGCTGATCGTGGCCGGGGTCGGCGTGATCGTCTTCCATTTTGGCGACTTCGGCTCGCACGCGAGCTTCGCCAACCTCTGGTCCAACGGCGGCTTCGCGCCATTCGGCATGTTGGGCGTGCTGCTGACGCTGCAAATGGTGATGTTCGCGTACTCCGGGGTGGAGCTGATCGGCGTCACTGCCGGCGAGGCGGAGAACCCGGCCGTGGTGCTGCCGCGGGCGACCAACGGCATCATTTTCCGCATCCTGCTTTTCTACATCGGCGCGCTGGTCGTCATCATGGCGCTGGTACCCTGGAATCAGCTGAGCCCTGACACCAGCCCGTTCGTCTTCGTATTCCAGAAGCTGGGCATTCCGGCGGCCGCGAGCATCATCAACATCGTGGTCATCACCGCGGCGAGCTCGTCATGCAACAGCGGAATCTTCAGCACCGGCCGCATGCTCTACTCGCTGGCCTGTCGCGGCCAGGGGCCGCGGGCTTTCGCGTCCTTGAGCGGCCGGAACGTGCCGGCGGCGGGCATTCATGTTTCGGCCGCAGTCATGCTGGTGGGAGTGTTCCTCAACTACAGCGTGCCCAAGCACGTCTTCATCTGGGTCACCAGCCTGTCTCTGATCGGAACGCTCTGGACCTGGGGCATCATCATGGTTGCCCACTTGGGATACCGGCGCGCGGTGAGGGACGGGCGCGTGGCAGCCGCGAGCTTCCGCATGCCGGGGGCGCCGGTGGTGAACTGGCTGGTAGTCGCCTTCCTGCTGTTCGTCACCGCCATGCTCTGGCTGCAACCCGACACGCGGGTCGCGCTGTACGTCGCGCCGATCTGGTTCGGCCTGCTGGGCGTCGGCTATCTCAGCTCCAAACCGCAACCGGTGCGGGCGGTCTGATCATCCGATGAGGGAACGGAGCCGACTGGTCCGCGAGCCGTCGGCGGTGTCTGCTACGCGCCGCAGCAGGGCCCCGGCATCCGTGGGCGGTAACGCCCGGCTGAACAGGAATCCTTGAGCTTCCTGACATTTGTTTTCCTGCAGGAACATCAGCTGCCTGAGGTTCTCCACGCCCTCGGCCGTGACCTCGATGGACAGGGAGCCCGCCATCGCGATGATTGCCATCACGATGGCACGATCCTCCGCGCAATCGATGAGGTTGGTCACGAACGAGCGATCGATTTTGAGCCGGTCCACGGGGAGATGGCGCAATCGTCCGAGACTCGAGTAACCGGTGCCGAAATCGTCGATCGCGAGCGATACGCCGATCTTCTTGAGCAGGACGAATGCCTGTTTCGCCCACTCGTCGTCCTTCATGAGGACCGACTCCGTGATCTCCAGCTCGAGAGCCGAGGGGTCGATACCGCTTTCCTTGACGATCGCCGCCACCAACTGCGGAAACTCCCTCGAGGCGAATTGATGACTCGATACATTGACCGCCAGACGAACCGCGGGCAGCCCCTGATCGCGCCACGCCCTCGCCTGAGCGCAGGCGGTGCGCAAGACCCAAGCGCCCAGCTCGCTGATCAGCCCCGTCTCCTCGGCGATCGGGATGAATTCGACGGGTGCCACCATGCCGAGCTCGGGATTGGTCCACCGCAGCAGCGCTTCCAGGCCCGCAACGGTGCCGTTGTCCACGTCGAATAGCGGCTGGTAATGCACGGCGAACTCGCCGCGTTGCAGTGCCCCGCGCATCTTCTCCTCGACCGCAAAGCGCTGCCGCGCCGCCGTGGTCATCTGCGGATCGAAATAGGCGTATGTTCCCGGGCCGCGGCGCTTGGCGAAATACATCGCCCAGTCGGCGTTGCGCAGGAGAGTATCGGCATCCGTCCCATCCGTCGGAAATATGGCGATGCCGACACTGGGCGTGATCACCAGGGAATGTTTTGCGATCTGCATCGGCGCCTGCAGCTCATCAATGAGTCGACGGGCAAGGATCCCGGCATCCTCGATGTTGGCGAGGTCCGGCAGAATCACCACGAATTCATCACCGCCGAGACGTGCGATGTGCCCGGACGCCAACGAGGCTGATTTGACGGCGCCGGGGCCGTCGTCGTGGCGCAGCGTACGACGCAGACGAGCGGCAACCAGGCACAGGAGCTCGTCGCCGGCGCCGTGACCAAGGGAATCGTTGACGCGCTTGAAGTTGTCCAGGTCGAGAAACAGAACCGCCATGGGCTGGCCGGTGGTGCCCGACGTGAGTATGGCGCTTTGCAATCGGTCCAGGAATTGCGAGCGGTTCGCCAGACCCGTCAACGGATCGAAATACGCCAGCTTGACGATGCGATGCTCGGCGCGCCATTTGCTCGCAAGCGAGATCGCCATCTGCCTGACCTCGTGCGGATGGAATGGCTTCTGCAGATACGACAGCTTCTCTTCGGGCGGTACGAGTCGGCCGATTGCGGCGGGATCCGTGTCCGAGTAAGCAGTGCAGATGACGATCTCAATGGCTGGATCCAACGTCCGAATGCCCGATGCCGCCCAGGCGCCGTCCTGCCCGGGAGGCATTCTCATATCGAGGAATGCGACCGCGAAGGGGTCGTTGGCCGCCACCGACTCGCGCACCGCGGCGACCGCCGATGCGGCATCGTTGCAGAACACGGGCTGAAATGCCGTTTGCGAAGCCGCGGGCTGGCGCCCCTGGCGCGCGGACGAATCATGAAAGAGGCGTGCCTGCAATCGCTGCAATCTCTCGAGACCACCATCGACAGCGGGGGCGGCGAGGATTTGTCGATACGCATCGCGCACGTCGACTTCGTCGTCGGTAACGAGTACGCGTATTGGCGCTCGAGCGCGGTCATCCATCGGTCATCTCCTGGATCTTCATCATGCGGAACGCGCCATGCCGTCGCCGAGCGGCAGGGTGACATGGATGGCGGCTCCGAATCCCAAGCCATCGCTGGTTGCCCAAATTCGCCCACCCAGAGCTCGAATCGCGTTCGCACACCAGTGCAAGCCGATGCCGTGATTCGTACCACGGGATTTCGTCGTATAACCCTTCTGGAAAATGCGATCGATGTTCTCGGCTCGAATCCCGACGCCGTCGTCCTGCGCATGCAGATGCAGTTGATCGCGACCGGCCTCGCGGGTGACCTCGGCCCACAGGCGCAGCATTCCCGAATCCCTGCCAGCGTCACGTACCGCTTCGGCGGCATTGATGATCACGTTCTGCAGGACGAGTCGCAGCACGGTACGCACAACCCGGATCGTGCCGAGCCGGCTCAGCGACTCATCGGCATCGATACGCAACCTGGCGCGGCTGGCATCCGGAACGATGTCGAGCGACTGCGCAACCAGCTCCGCGAGCCTGACGGATTCAAAAACCGGCTCGGCACTGGTGGCGGCCCGCATGTGCTCCGCGAGAGCGGCGCGCATGCCGTCGGCCTGGCGGCTCATGGCGTCGACGTCGGCCGACGACTCGCGCAGCACCGATGCAACGTGCTGGCAGCCCAGCTCGATGAACTGCGCCAGCTCGGCGCGCCGGCCGGGGTTGTCCTCGCCGCTGGTCAGCTCCGCCGCGGCCCGCTCGATAGCAGCGATCGGCACGCCATTCAGGCGCTCCCCCAGCGCGGCCACTCTCACACCCAGCGGCGTCAGGGCATTGCCGAGATTGTGCAATACCCCCTTGGCCATTTCCGCGAAGCCCGCTTCGAACGACTGATCGATCAGCTGCCGCCGCGCTTCCTGCAAGGTCGCGACCATGCGGTCGAATTCGCGGCCGAGCTGCCCGAATTCGTCGTCAGTCGCATAGTTGAGCCGAGCCGACAGGTCCGCGCTCTCGCCGACGGCGACGGCGTGGCGGGTCATGCGCGTGAGCGGTGTCAGTACGAGGCGATTCAACAGCACGACGACCAGAAGCAGAACGATCACGCTAACCACGATGATCGAGAGGGATGCGTATCGAATCGCCCTCAGGCCGCTCGCCTCGATGCGCCGCGGAACCTCGACCCGCAGGGTCATGACCGGCCGGTGGTAAATGTCGTTGAACGACCGATAGACGCTCGTGTACTGACTGCTGTTGACCAGCAAATCGGAGGTTGACGGGAGCGACATGTCCATCGGCATGAGATTCGACTGCGTGCGCGAGCCGAGGTCTCGCAGGCGGTCCGGCGTCAACAGGCGTCCGACGATGGTCATGCCAATGGGGCGGCCGCTGCCGGTGCCGTTCAAGATCGGCGCGCCGGCAAGCATCATTACCCCGAGATTGGTCTTGACGAGCCCATGTACCGCGCGATCGGTTCCGAGATCACTTCGCCAGGGGAAACTCGCCGGCAGGGAATCCCCGTCCTCCAGGCTGCCCTGTAGCGACAGCTTCGTGGGGATGACATCGCCGGTCCAGGCCAGGACCCGTCCCTTCAGGTCGACGATCAGGATGCTGTCGATCTGTATCTGAGCTATCGCCGTGTGCGTGAAGTTCGTCGCGACGAATTTTGGGTTGCGACCCTGCACGAAGCGATAGGCATCCTCCCAGTTGGCCCAATCCGTCGCATCGATCTGCAGGGTCTGCAGATCGCGATCGATGGCGTAGTGCACGCGCCTCATCGCGGTCCGGGCGTTGGCCCGTTCCAGCCGCGCGAAGCTGGGCTCCACGACTCTGAGCTGAATCAGGAACGCGGCCACGCTCAGGGCGGCGAATAGCAGCGCCAGCGAGCCGATGACTTTAATTCGTAAGCTCATCCAGGGGGTTTTTTAGGCCTTCCGGGCGGATTACATATGCGAATACGGTCGGGATTCCCATGCGCTGCGGCGGGAATCTACCAGACTTGTGACCGGGGTCATGGTTCCATGCGGGATTTCGGCAACTGCGACTTGCCAAACCCGGGGAGCGTCGGACGTGCCCTGTCGCCGGGGATGCAATAGAATGGCGGCCTCACTGCGCGCCCGTAGCTCAGTTGGATAGAGTACCTGGCTTCGAACCAGGTGGTCGGGGGTTCGAATCCCTCCGGGCGCGCCATTTCCCAATTGTCCATTGCGACGACATCTCCTCGCGGCCGCATTGCTAAACACTTTACCAACAGATAAACTATCTGGGTCGAACGACCTATGTGCTGAGGAATCATGAACCGTCCAGTCCAGCTCGTCCGCCTGTCGTTACTGCTGGCCGCATCGACATTGTCGTGCGCCGGCGCAGCGGTCTACCCGGCCATGGCGCCGATCGCCCGATATGACATCGCTGACCGGGCCGCGGAGATTGCGCTCGCGCGCAGCGCGGCGCCGGCATCCATCTCCGGCGGCGCACGGATCCTCGTGCTCGGCAAACGCGGCTACGAGACCGCCTTCAAGGGCGGCAATGGCTTCGTGTGCCTGGTGGAGCGGTCATGGGATATGAATTTCAACAGTTCCGAGTTCTGGAATCCAAAGGTCCGTTCGCCGCAATGCCTGAATGCCGCCGGCGCGAGCTCCGTACTTCCCGAGTATCTCGCGAGAACCCGGTGGGTGCTCGCGGGAGAGTCCATCGCCAGGATGCGCGCCCGTGCCGGAACTCGCAAGCCCATGTTGCCGGCGCCAGGGTCCGTTTGCTACATGATGTCCAAGCAGGCCTATATAAACGACACGGCCGCCGGTCCCTGGTATTCGCACGTGATGTTCTACGGCTTGGCAAAGCCGGCCGATTGGGGTGCGAATCTGCCCGACTCGCCGATGGCCGCCGATGCCGCGGCCTATGAGCCGGTCACGGTATTCATGGTCATCGTGCAGAAGTGGTCCGACGGAACTCCGAATCGGCGCATGTAGTCTGGTTCGCCGGCACTGGCGACCGCGCGGCGGGGGGCGAGCAGGGCGTAGCGGCGCCCGTGTGGCAACTCATAGCGGCGGGCGATGGAGGCGATTCCAGCCGCTTGGAGCTGCCCCGCAAGGCCGTCACCAGCCGGGCGAACGAGATGCGCGCGCTCGAGCAGGGGTGTGAGCTCGCCTGCGGCATGTCCGGGCAGCAGCACGAGCACCCGAGCGCGATTGCCCCGCGTGGCGAACCAGTCCAGGACCACGTGCTGCGGCGAGTCCGTATCCGCTGTCAGGACGGTGAACGGGGTGCCCGACCGGCGATCGAGCATGGCAATTGTCGTCTCGTCGGGGTCGAGCAGGGCGAGGCTCGCGCGCTCGGTATCAGAATGAATCTGCGCGGCCAGAAGGGGAAGATCTTGCCAGCGATCAATCGTCGGAAACACTGCGAGCGAGGTGATGCAGAAGACCGCGGCGTAGGCAGCGTACGTCCACTGGAAGTCTCGCAACACCTGTCCTCGGCTTTGCGAGGCGGCTGCGCGCCGCAGGGCTTGCCATACGAGCACCAGCATTACTGCTGCGGCGCCGAAGTATTCGCCCACGGCGATCGCGGCACCGCCGGCCGATAGTCCGGCGATGGCAAACACGACCAGCGTCGCGGCGAAGACACACGCGATCGCGGCAACCAGCCGCCGCGTCCACAGCAGGAGATCGGGACGGCTCTTGCCTTCGAGCTGACCCTCGAGCCGCTGCGCCTCGCTGACCTCGAGCGCGATGAGGAGACTCACGCCGAGCAGCGCCGGTGCCGCATAGACGTCGCGTGCCGTCGCTGCCACCGAGAGGAGCAGGAGGAAGGGGAGTGACGCTGCGACGGCAAATCGCCGGGCCGTACGCCGTGGGTCGCGCAGCCGCACGCGGTCCCGCGCATGCCAGACGGCCACTGCCGCGAGCGCGGTCCATGGCAGCAGGTAAACGGGCAGCTCGATGAAGTACTTCCCTGGGGAGTTGCGATGGCCCGTGCCGTAGAGAAACGCCGGTGGGGCTGCAATGTGGGTGAAGCGCCCGGCCAGGTTGTACCAGAAGAGTACGCGGAGCGATTCGGCGCCGTTACCCGTGTGCGCAACGGCCATGACCCATGGGCCGATGACGATCGCCTGCAGCAGGAGGCCGGCGTAGAGCTCCGGACGTCCGAGCTCCGACCAGCGCCGCTCCCATGCAACGAGCGTGAGCAGCGCCAGACCCGGCACCAGCCATCCCGGCGCGCTCTTCGCCATGAAGCCGACGGCCGCGCCGGCATGCATGAGCAGATACCCGTAGAGCTTCCGGCGCCCCGGGGCAGCCATGTAGCCGAGATAGGCCCCGAGGAGTGAGACCGCGCAGCCGGCGAGGAGACCGGCATCGGGCGCCAGCCACATCGTCACCCGAAATGCCGTGATCGCCGTGCTTGCAACCAATGCGGCGACGATCGCCGCCGCAACACCGTCCATGGCGAATCCGATAGTACCCATCGCGAGCGCCGTGACGGCGGCATACAGCAGGTTGGGTGCGCGCGCCGCGACTACGGACGGCCCGAGGAGGCGCATCGATCCGGCGGACATCCAGTACGACAGCGGCGGCTTCTCGAGAAAGGGCTGGTTGCCGAGGTGCGGCAGCACCCAGCTGCTCTGCACGCTCATGCGCCATGCAATGTCGGCCTCTCGCGGCTCATCCGGCGTCCAAGCGCCACGATCCAGGGTGCCGATGAGCCACATCGGCGCCAGGGCGAGAAGGGTCAGAAGGATCCAGCCGCGAGCGCCGGTCGTGGACAGCGAGCGCATGGGCTTTCGATCATGCGGTAAGGGGGCGAGGCTCTGCTATTGGAGCCTGGCTGGCGCGGCGCGCCAGCCACTCCTCGAGGCGTCCGTTCTGGCCGCGCCCAACATGGAGTCCCAGGCGCGTCCGCCGCCAGAGAATGTCTTCTGCGGTCTGCGCCATCTCCATGTGGCAGAGGTAATCGGCTTCCCGCTCGTAGAGCTGCGGCAGCAACTCCTCGCCGAGATCGGCCACCGAGCGGGCGTCGCCGAGGATGTGCGTGACGCGGGTGCCGTACGCATGCGCATACCGATTTCGCAGCGTGGGAGGAAGCCAAGGATAAGCACGCTCGAGGCTGCGCAGAAATCTGGCGTAGTTGCCGCGCGGCAGGTCGCCTCCGGGGAGCAGTGCATGTGCCGTCCAGGCGGGTGTGCGTGAGCCTAGCGGACGCGCCAGAATGTCGACGGCGCTCTCCGCGAGCTTGCGGTAGGTCGTGATCTTGCCGCCGAAGACGGTGAGGAGCGGGGCCGGATGCTGATCGAGCTCGAGAGCATAGTCGCGCGTGACGCTGGCCGGATCCGCCTCCTCGTCATCCAGGAGCGGACGCACGCCGCTGTAACTCCACACCACGTCTTCCGGACGCACGGGCTTCGCGAAATAGCGGCTGACCGCGGCGCAGAGATAGCTGACCTCTGCGGGGTCGATGTGCACGGCCGCCGGATCGCCCGCGTACTCGACGTCCGTCGTCCCTATGAGGGTGAATTCACGCTCATAGGGAATGGCGAACACGATCCGATGATCTTCGTTCTGGAAGAGATAGGCGAAGCGATGGCCGTAGATCCGCGGCACCACGATGTGGCTGCCTTTCACCAGCCGGATCGAGTGACACACACTCACCGGCGAGGCGTCGCGCGTGAATCGGCTGACCCAGGGCCCGGTGGCATTGACCACGGCTCTGGCGTTGATCGTTTCCGATCCAGATGGGCTCGTGAGTGTCGCAACCCACTGTCCTCGCGTAGCTTCCAACTTCTCACATCGGGTGCGCGTCTGGATGAGCGCGCCCCGTTCGCGGGCATCTATCGCATTCAACACCACCAGGCGGGCATCGTCGGTCCAGCCGTCCGAGTAGACGAATCCACGGACGTATTGCTGCTTCAGAGGCGCGCCCGCTACGTGACTACGTAGGTCAATGCCGGCTGAGCCCGGCAGGCGCCGCCGACGGGCCAGGTGATCGTAGAGGAAGAGCCCGGCGCCGATCATCCATGCCGGCCGCAGGTGCGCATCGTGGGGCAGGACGAAGCGCAGCGGCCGCATCAGGTGCGGCGCGGAGTTGAGGAGGATCTCGCGCTCGATGAGCGCCTTGCGCACCAGCGAGAGCTGCAGGTGCTCGAGATATCGCAGGCCGCCGTGGATGAGCTTGGTACTGGCGGAGGAGGTGTGAGCGGCGAGATCGTCCTGCTCGCAGAGCAGGACCGAGAGGCCGCGCCCGGCAGCATCCCGCGCGATCCCGGCGCCGTTGATGCCGCCACCGACGATCAGAAGATCGTATGTGCCAGAATACCGCATGGCCCGATCATATCGTGACAAAATCGCCAGGAGCGATTTTGGACGGCGAAAGCCGGCCCGAAGGGCCCGGCGCAGGGACGGGGCCGGGCATTCCTACGTCGAGGCGCGACTCGAGGGCGTGCGCCTCGATCGCAACGGACGGCGGGTGCTCGAGGATGTGAGCTGGACCATCCGTCCCGGCGAGAGGTGGGTGTTGGTCGGTGCGAACGGCGCCGGCAAGACCCAGCTGCTGAAGCTCATCGCCGGCTCGGTATGGCCCACCCCCACCGGCCGCGACGTGCGTCAATACCGCTGGAGAGGCGACCTGTGGCGTACGCCGCAGGAGATCCAGGACGAGATCGGATATGTCGGGCCGGAGCGCCAGGACAAATACACACGCTACGGCTGGAATCACAGCGTCGCGGAGATCGTTGCTACGGGTGTCCACCGCACCGACATCCCGCTCCATTCCACGAGCGATGCGGATCGCCGGCGCGTTGACGCGATTCTCCGGCGGCTACGGCTGGAGCCGCTGGCGGGACGGAGCTTTCTCACGCTTTCCTATGGCGAGCGGCGGCTCACGCTGCTGGCGCGCTCGCTTGCTTCCCGGCCGAGGATGCTGCTGCTCGACGAGCTGTTGAACGGCTTGGACGAAGTCAACCACGAGCGGGCGCGGCGCTGGCTCGAAGGTACGGCGCGATCCAGGCTGCCGTGGGTGTTGTCGACGCATCGGCTCGAGGACGTCCCGGCTAGCGCCACACACGCGTTGGTGCTGGAGCGCGGGCGGATCGTATACAAAGGCAGCATGCGGCGCGCGCCACTGAGCCGATGGCTCGCGCGTTCGATGGAGACTCGCGCCACGAACCGGCCGCGCTCGCACGTGCGCGCATCTTCCGATGATGCGTTGGTCCGATTGACCAACGCCGACGTGCACCTCGACGAGCACATCGCTTTGAAGGACGTATCCCTTGCCATCCATGCGGGCGACTGCTGGGTGGTGCACGGACACAACGGTTCGGGCAAGACCACCCTGCTGCGCACACTCTACGGCGATCACGGTGTGGCGGTCGGCGGACGCATCGAGCGCGCGGGAATCGAGCCGGGCGTGCCACTACAGGTGTTCAAGGAGCGCGTGGGCCTCGTTGCCGCGCACCTACAGGCCGACCACCCTCAGGATCTCACCACCGACGCCGTCGTACAGTCGGGCCGCCACGCCAGCATCGGTCTGAACGATCCGCCGAGCGCCGCCGATCGCGCCGCGGGCCGACGTGCGCTGCGGGCGTTTGGTTTGAGCGCGCTCGCCGGCCGGACGTTGCGGGAGCTGTCCTACGGCCAGCTGCGGCGTGTGCTCTTCGCGCGAGCATGGGTGCGCGATCCCGTGCTGCTGCTGCTCGATGAGCCATTCGCGGGTGTGGACGAGCCTACGCGGCGGGACCTGTCGGAGCGCATCGAGGACAGGGTCGCCGCTGGCACCGCAGTCGTGATGACGACTCACCGGCGCTCGGAATGGCCGCCCTGCGCAAGCCATGAGCTCGAGCTGGCGCGGGGTGAGGTGCGTTACGCCGGACCGGTCAGAGAGCGATTTCGGTCTCGAAGACGGAGACCGCCTGGCCAACGATCCACACGCCGGCGACGCTCCCCTCTTTGAACTCCAGCTCCACTTCGACTCGCCCGGGACGGTGCAGGTGCTGGCCTTGAACGCCCCGGAATGACGCGCGTCCCAGATCATGAGTCAGAAAGCCGTAGTGGGCGAGGTACACCCCCAGCAGGCCGTGGGCATTGCCGCTCACCGGGTCCTCGCCGATGCCGAGCGCCGGGCAGAACATGCGCGACTCCGTGAGGTGATCCGCCTTGTCGGGCGTCAGGGCGAACACGAAAAAGCCGGCGGCGCCGATTTGCGCCGACAGCGTCGTCAGGCGAGTCATGTCCGGCTTCAGGTACTTCAGTTGCTCCGTGCCGCGCACGCCGATCAGCAGCCGCGTGCTGCTGGAGCCGGCGATCCGCAACGGACAGCGGGTATCGAGGTCGTCGGTGGCGAGCGCCAGCGCATCCAGGACGGCGAGCCGCTCCCGATCGTTGAGCTCCCGGCCCAGGGGCGGCGCGCTCTGGCGCACGGCGATCTTGCGGTCCTCGCCGCTGCCACGCATTTCGACGTCGACGATCCCCGCCCTGGATTTCTGCCGCAATTGCCGGGGAGCATCATGCCTGCGGGAGAGCACGTAGTGCGCGGCGACGGTCGCATGACCGACGAAGCCGACCTCGGTGCGCGGCGTGAAGAACCGCGCCCGCAGGTCGTGGCCTTCACCCTCGGGAGCGAGAATGAACGCGGTGTCGGCGTTGTTGAGCTCGCGGGCAATGGCGAGCATCTGCGAGTCGGTCAAGCCGTCGGCATTGAGCACAACGCCGGCGGGATTTCCGGTGAAGCGCTCCACCGTGAAGGCATCCACCTGATGCACCTGGATTTTGTGAGTCATCGCTCCGGTTCCCCGTCCGTGGGCGGACGGTCGGCCGCGGCCGAGGGCCGCCATTCTAGCCCATGAATTACAATGGTCCCATGGAGATCGGCGTCGAGATCAGTCTGTACCCGCTGGCGGAACACTTCGTTCCGGAGATCCACGATTTCATCGCCCGCCTCGCCGCGGTGGCGGACCTGAAGGTGGTGAGCGGCAGCTTGAGCACCCAGATCTTCGGGGAGTACGAGCACGTCTTCGAGACCCTGCGCCGGGAGCTGCGCGTGACCTTCGAGAGCCGGGGGCAGCAGGGCGGCAAGGCGGCGTTCGTCCTGAAGGTGCTGGGTCCCCTTTGAGCTGGCGCGCGAGGCCGCGAATCGGCAGACTAGAATGCTTGGCTGTATGAACTCGAGGTAGGTGAATGGCGTTGCTGCGCGTGATCGACCGTGACGGACGGGAGCATGAGGTGGAGGCGAAGACCGGTCTCAAAGTCATGGAGACGCTGCGGGAGCTCGACTATGGCGTCGCGGCCATCTGCGGCGGCATGTGCTCGTGCGCCACCTGCCACATTTATGTCGATGCCGAGTGGCAGGACCGGCTGCCGGCGCCGATGTCGGATGAACGGGAGCTTCTCACGGAGCTGGCGCATACCCAGGACAACTCGCGCCTATCCTGTCAGATAGAGTTCACGCCGGAGCTCGCCGGACTGCGGGTCACCATCGCTCCGGACGAATGAGAGCGGGGAGCCGGCCATTCACGTCCTCTGGCTGATAATTGCGTTCGCCGTCATCGGCGCATTCCTCGTGGTGCGCCTCTACTTCGTCATGCGCAGGCTGCGCCCCGCGCATCAGGACACCTGGGACGAGAAGATGGTCGAGCGCCTGCGCGCCCGCGGCTTTGCTCCCTTCAACGAGTACCCGGTGGCATTCTTCCTGGCGTTGCCTGATGAGGCCTCCTGTAGCGCGGTGCGGGCACGCCTGGAGCCGGACGGCTTCCTCATCGATATCAAGCCGATGACGACGAAATTGTTCGGCCAGTCAGAGAGCCAGGACAGCCTGCCGCTCGGCCTCCACGCCACCAAGACCATGCGTCTGCTCATCGCCGACGTGTCGGAGCTCAGCCGGCGAATGACCGAGATCGCAGCCGAGTTCCACGGCCGCTACGACGGATGGGCGGTGTAGGCGCTCAGCGCTTCTCGGTCTGACGCCTGACCGCTTCGGCAGCGGCGGCGATGGCGGCGGGGTCGCCGAGATAGCGGCTGGCGAGCGGCTGGAGCTGCGCGTCGAGCTCGTAGAGCAGGGGTACGCCCGTCGGGATGTTGAGCTCCACGATCTCGCTCTCCGACACGTCATCCAGCATCTTGACCATTGCGCGCAGGCTGTTGCCGTGCGCGGCCACGAGCACGTTGCGGCCGCGACGCAGCTCCGGCGCGATGCGGCTGTGCCAGAAGGGGAGCACCCGCGCGAGCGTATCCTGCAGCGACTCGGCGGCCGGCAGCTGCTCGGCCGGCACTTCCGCATAGCGCGGATCGAAGCGCGGGTGACGCTCGTCATCGGCGGCGAGCGGAGGCGGCGGGATGTCATAGCTGCGGCGCCAGATCTTCACTTGGGCCTCGCCGTGACGCTCGACCGTCTGCGCCTTGTTCAGGCCCTGGAGCGCGCCGTAGTGGCGCTCGTTCAGCCGCCAGGAGCGCTCGACCGGAATCCACATGCGGTCCATCTCATCGAGCATGATCCAGAGCGTGCGGATGGCGCGCTTCAGCACCGAAGTGAATGCAACGTCGACCAGCAGCTTCTCCGCAAGAAGCTGCCGTCCAGCGCGCTCTGCCTCCTCGCGGCCCTGGTCCGCCAGGTCGACGTCCGTCCAGCCCGTGAACAGGTTTTCCAGGTTCCAGATGCTCTGGCCGTGGCGGACCAATATCAGTTTTCCGGGGGTGCCCATTGATTTCTCATGCGCTGCGCGCAGGTCTTAACGAGGTTCGCCGGGCGAACCTCGTCCGTGAAGGTAGGTTCGTATTGGGGCTATTCGGTCAGCTTTCTCAGGGACTCGACGCCGACGGTGAGCGTGGCGAAATCGGCCGCGCCGGCGGCGCGCATGTCCGCGAGCGTTCGCTGCCAGTGTGTCAGCTCCTTGCCCGCAGCCTTCTGCCATGCCGAGACGCGCTCCTCGGCGTTGCCGCGACCACCGCGACTCAACACGCGCTCCGCGAGCCTGCGGTGCAGGCGCAGGGCCGCATCGCGCAGGCCGGTGCGCGCCGTCGCCTGCCACGGACCCTCGACCGGCAGCCGGTCGATCTGCTGCCGGAGCCAATCGAGACCCGTGCGGGCGCCCGCCTCGAAGTAGAGCCGGGCGGCTTCCGTCACGGCGATGCGCTGCGAGCCCGCGAGCTCGACGATGTCGAGCGAGGCGTTGTGCGCCTCGAGACTCGCCACGCGCGCGGCCAGCTCCGGCGTCAGGCCCGCCTCCAGGTGCTGCGCGCGCACCTGGTCGAAGTGCTCGCGCCAGGAACCGCACAGCACGTGGCCGATGCGCGACTCGAGCTCGTGCACGCCGGCGCGGAATTCCGCGACCGCGGTGTCCACTTTGAGCGCGCGCCGCCGGGCAAGCAGCCAGTACGTGGCATGGCGCAGCAGCCGGCTGGTTTCGAAGGTCGCGGTGTACTGCACTTTCGCCGGCACCTTGTTGTCGAGATCCTCGATCCGCGTCCATATCGTGCGCATCTCGAAGATCTCGCGCGCCGCGCTGTAGGCCCGCGCGATCTGCGCCGGCTCGGCGCCCGTATCCTCCTGCGCGCGCGGCACGAAGGTCGGACCCATCCTGTTGATCAGGCTGTTGGTGGTCGCGGTCGCGATGATTTCCCGGCGCAAACGGTGCCGGGGGATCGCGCGGGCGAAACGGCGGCGCACCGGGGCCGGAAAGTAGCGCTCGAGCTCGGTGGAGAGATACGGGTCCTCCGGCACATCCGAGTCGAGGAGATGGGTGTTGAGCCAGATCTTGCTGTAGGCGAGCAGGATCGCGAGCTCCGGGCGGGTGAGCCCGGCCCCGGCCTCGCGCCGCTCGGCGAGCTCATCATCCGTGGGCAGGAACTCGAGCGCGCGGTTGAGCTCGCCCGAGCGCTCGAGGGAGCGGATCAGATGCTGGAATTCCGACATACGGGCGCGAGCCTGCAGCTCGAGCGTGCTGATCGCCTGGCTCTGCAGGTAGTTGTTGCGCAGCACGAGCGCGCACACTTCGCCCGACATGCTGGCGAGCAGCCGGTTGCGCTCGCCGGCGCTGAGCCGGCCCGCCTGCATGATCGGATTGAGCAGAATCTTGAGATTGACCTCGACGTCGGAGGTGTTGACGCCGGCCGAGTTGTCGATGAAATCGGTGTTGAGGCGGCCGCCGGCGAGGGCGTACTCGATGCGCCCCCGCTGCGTGAATCCCAGATTGCCGCCTTCGCCGACCACCTTGGCCTTCAGCTCCCGGCCGTTGATCCGCAGCCCGTCGTTGGCGCGGTCGCCGACCTCGGCGTTCGATTCCCGGCTCGCCTTGACGTAGGTGCCGATCCCGCCGTTCCACAATAGATCCACGGGCATGCGCAGGATTGCGCGCATGATCTCGACTGGGGGCGTGGGTGGCCGACTCCAGGCCGAGCAGCGCGCGCGCTTCCGGCGACAGCGTGATCGACTTGGCGGTGCGCGCGAACACGCCGCCGCCCTTGGAGATGCGCGCGCGCTCGTAGTCGTCCCAGCTCGAGCGCGGCAGATCGAACAGGCGCTGCCGTTCCGCGAAGCTCACCGCCGCATCGGGGTTGGGGTCGAGGAAGATATGGCGGTGGTCGAAGGCGGCCTGCAGGCGGATGTGCGGCGAGAGCAGCATGCCGTTGCCGAACACGTCGCCCGACATGTCGCCGATGCCGATCGCCGTGAAGGGAGTTTTCTGGATGTCGACGCCGAGCTCGCGGAAGTGCCGCTTCACGCATTCCCAGCCGCCGCGGGCGGTGATGGCGAGCTTCTTGTGGTCGTAGCCGGCCGAGCCGCCGGAGGCGAATGCGTCGCCCAGCCAGAAGCCGTAGTCCGCGGAAATGGAGTTGGCGATGTCGGAGAAAGTAGCCGTGCCTTTGTCGGCCGCGACCACGAGGTAGGCGTCGTCGCCGTCGCGGCGCACCACCTGGGGCGGTGGCACCACCTTGCCGCCGACGATGTTGTCGGTCAGGTCGAGGAGGCCGCGGATGAACGTGCGGTAGCAGGCGATCACCTCGGCTTGAATTTCCTCACGGCCGCCGCCGGGCAGGCGCTTGGGAACGAACCCGCCCTTGGCGCCGACCGGCACGATGAGCGTGTTCTTCACGTTCTGCGCCTTCATCAGGCCCAGGACCTCGGTGCGGAAATCCTCGCGGCGGTCCGACCAGCGGATGCCGCCGCGCGCGACGTAGCCCATGCGCAGATGCACGCCCTCGACCCGCGGGCTGTAGACGAAGATCTCGAACTTCGGCCGCGGCAGCGGCAGGTCGGCTATGGCGGCGGGATCGAGCTTGAACGAGAGGTACGGCAGCGTTCCGCCGGCGGGATCGCGCCGATAGAAGTTGGTCCGCAGCGTCGCCTGCACCAGGCCGAGATACGCGCGCAGGATCCGGTCCTCATCGAGACTCGTGACCGAGTCGAGGCTGGCGTTGATCTGGCCGACGATTTCCTCGGATGGGTTGCCGCGCGTACGGCCACGGCGGCTCGCCGCGGGCTGTGCCGCAGGGTCGAGCCGCGCCTCGAAGAGACGCACCAATCCCGCCGCGATCGCCGGATTGGCGGCGAGCGCGCGCTCCATGTAAGCCTGGCTGAAGGGCACGCCGGTCTGCAGCAGATAGCGGCAATAGGCCCGCAACACGGTGATCTCGCGCGCCGTCAGATCGGCGCCGAGCAGCAAGCGGTTGAAGCCGTCGTTCTCGGTGTCTCCGGTCCAGGTCATCTCGAGCGCTTCCTTGAAGCGCTGCTCGATGCGGCCGATGTCGATCGCGAGGCCGTCGCGATGCTCGAGCTCGAAGTCCTGGATCCAGGCGGCGCCGCCCTCCGGCCAGGCGAGCTCGTAGGGCCGCTCGGCGATGACCCGCATGCCGAAGTTCTCGAGAATCGGCAGCAGATCCGAAATCGGCACCGGATCGCCGAGCCGCACGATCTTCAGATGCATCCGCCCGGGTTTCTGCTGCGGCGGGCGATGCAGGCTCAGCCGCCGCGCCTCGGGAGCGGCGCGCAACCGCTCGAGATCGGCGATGTCGGCCAGCGCGTCGGCGGGCGCGACATCCTCCTCGTAGGCAAGCGGAAAGACCCGGCGGTAGCGCGTCGCGAGCGCAATGCCGGCAGCTTCTCCCTCGCGCGCCACCAGCACCTCCCGCAGGCGGTCCGTCCACGTCAGCGCCGCTTCCGCGATGCGCCGCTCGATCGTCGCGATATCGACCTTGCGCGGTCCCGGCGGCTCCGTGCGCACGACCACGTGGACTCGCGCATGGCTCGAGCCGGAGATCTGCACCTGGCTCTCCACCGAGCGGCCGGAGAACCCCTCGAGCACGATCTGCTCGATGCGCTGGCGCACTTCAGTGTTGTAGCGGTCGCGCGGCACGTACACCAGGCAGGAATAGAAGCGGTGATACGGGTCGCGCCGCGTGAGCAGACGCACCGTGCGCCGCTCGTACAGGTTGACGACGCCGCGGGCGATCCGGATCAGATCGTCGAAGCTCGCCTGGAATAGCTCGTCCCGCGGGTACGTTTCCAACACGTTGAGGACGGCCTTGCCGTCATGACCGTGCGGGTCGAGGCCGAAATACTCTATGACGCGATCGACCTTGCGCCGCAGCACCGGGATGTCGCGCGGGCTGCGGTTGTAGGCGGTGGAGGTCCAGAGCCCGAGGAAGCGGTGCTCGCCGGTGACCCGGCCGCGGGCATCGAAGGTCTTGACGCCCGCGTAGTCGAGATACTCGGCGCGATGCACCGTCGAGATCGAGTTCGCCTTGGTGAGGACCAGCAGCTCGCGATCGCGGGCGCGCGCACGCACGTCGCCCGTCAGTACGGTTGCGGCGGCCTTGCCGCCGGCGCCGCGCGCTCGCAGGATGCCGAGCCCGCTGCGCGCTTCGGCAACCAGACGATCCTCGCTGGCGCCACGCTCGAGGCGGTAATACCGGTAGCCGAGGAAGACGAAATGACGCTCCTCCATCCACTCGAGGAGTTGGCGCGCCTCGCTGACATCATCGGACGGCAGTGAAGGCGGGTCGCGCTCCAGATCCGCGACCAGGGAGCGCACGCGCTCGCGCATCGCCGGCCAGTCGTCGACCGCGAGGGTGACATCGCTCAGTGTCGTCTCGATGTCGTGGCGCAACCGCTCGAGCGCTGCCGGATCGGTCTGACGGTCGACCTCGTACAGCTCCCAGGACTCCGCCTGGTGGGGCTGGCCGCCGTTGGCTCCCAGGCCGGCGAGGCGCCCCCGGCCATCACGGCGGACCTCCAGCACCGGGTGCACGATGAGATGCATGGCGAGACCGGCGCGGGCGAAGGCGATGCCGACCGAGTCGACCAGGAAGGGCCTGTCGTCGGTGACGATCTGCACCAGCGTGTGCGGCGACTCGAAGCCATCGCGCTCACGGTCCGGATTGAAGATCCGCACCAGGGACTGCCCGGGCGCGCGTCGCCAGCCGAGCTCCAGGTGCGAGCGGGCCTCCCCCGCGAGCGTTGCGGGGGCGCGCTCCGCCAGGTCTTCCTCGCCCACGCCACGGAAATACGCCCGCAGGAATCGTTGCGGTATTTCACGGTCCGAACCGGCGGGCGGACCCTGTCGAGCGGTGATGCGCGTGCGAACGATGCGTTCGATCAGCGCCAGGCGGGAGGGAGGAATGCTGCGCAGCAGACGATTGTCGTCTGACGAAGGATCTGGTGCTTGCATGGCCGCGATTATATATATCTGGGCGCCCGCCGGCCGACCGCATGGGCAGCGGAGGCTGGGCGCGCTATAATAGTTGCACGCGCAACCAGATGCAGCGGAGATGCAAATGAGCCAGTCCCGCGACAACCCGATGGGTACCGACGGCTTCGAATTCGTCGAATACACCGCGCCCGACCCGCAGCTCCTGCGCACGCTCTTCGAGCGCATGGGCTTCCCGGTAAAGGCACAGCATCGATCGAAGAACGTGACGCTGCACGGCCAGGGAGGGATCAACTTCATCATCAACGCCGAGCCGGCGTCATTGGCGCAACAGTTTGCCCGCCAGCACGGTCCGTCCGCGTGCGCCATGGCATTTCGCGTCAAGGACGCGGCCTATGCGTATCGCCGTGCGCTCGAGCTCGGCGCCAAGCCCGGTCCGCAGAGCGCGGGGCCGATGGAGCTCAACATCCCGTGCATCGAAGGCATTGGCGGATCGCTCATCTACCTGGTCGACCGGTACGGCGACCATTCGATCTACGACGTTGATTTCCGGCCGGTCCCGGCGCCGACCGCGCAGGACGCGGGCCTCAATTGCATCGATCATCTGACGCATAACGTGCAGCGCGGCCACATGGACCTGTGGAAAGGCTTTTACGAGAAGCTGTTCAACTTCCGCGAGATCCGCTACTTCGACATCGAGGGCAAGCAGACGGGCCTGCTCTCGCGGGCCATGACCAGCCCCTGCGGCAAGATCCGCATCCCCATCAACGAGTCGCAGGACGACAAGAGCCAGATCGAGGAGTACCTGCGCGAGTACCACGGCGAGGGCATTCAGCACATCGCACTCGCTAGCGATGACATCTATCGGACGGTCGACGCCCTCCGCAGCCGCGGGCTCGCCTTCCAGGACACGCCCGATACTTATTACGAAGCCGTCGAAGGGCGCGTCAAAGGGCATCGGGAGCCGCTGGAGGAGTTGCGCCGCCGCCGCATCCTGATCGACGGCAATCCCGAGCGCGGCGAAGGTCTGCTGCTGCAGATCTTCACCTGCAACGTGATCGGCCCGATCTTCTTCGAGATCATCCAGCGCAAGGGCAACGAAGGCTTCGGCGAGGGCAACTTCCGCGCGCTCTTCGAGTCGATCGAGCAGGACCAGATCCGCCGCGGGGTGATTTAGTTACACTTTCGGGCATGGAGGCTTCCGCCCGCGGCGGGCCGCGGCCCGCGCTCCCCATACGGCTCGAGTATGACCCGGCGCTGCCGATCACGGCGCATCGGGAAGAGATCATGGCGGCGCTCGCGCGCCATCCGGCCCTCATCGTCTGCGGAGCCACCGGCTCGGGCAAGTCGACGCAGTTGCCCAAGCTCTGTCTGGAGGCCGGGCGCGCCACTTCGGGTCTGATCGGACACACTCAGCCGCGGCGCATCGCGGCGCGCGCTCTCGCTACGCGGCTTGCGGAGGAGCTTGGAACTACGGTCGGCGGCGCCGTCGGGTACCAGGTGCGGTTCACGGACCATACCGGGCCGCAGGGGCGTGTGAAGCTGATGACCGACGGCATCCTGCTGCAGGAGCTGGAGAGCGATCCGCAGCTGCGGCGCTACGACACGCTGATCATCGACGAGGCGCACGAGCGGAGCCTCAACATCGATTTGCTGCTTGGAGTACTGCAGCGACTCCTGCCGCGGCGGCCGGATCTGCGGTTGATCGTAACGTCCGCGACCATCGATCCGGGCAGGTTATCGGAGTTCTTCGGCGGCGCGCCCGTCGTCGAGGTGTCGGGCCGCAGCTATCCCGTGGAGGTTCGCTACCGCCCGCTGGTTGCCGAAGACGAAGACGCCGCGGAGCTGTCGCTCCCGGAGGGCATCGTCGAGGCCGTGCGCGAGCTCGATTTGCGCGCGGCAGGCACCAGCGCGGATACGCTCGTTTTCCTCCCCGGGGAGAAGCACATTCGCGAGGCGGCCGAGGCCTTGTCGCAAGCACGACTTGCCGGTGTCGAGATGTTGCCGCTCTACGCGCGGCTGTCAGCCGCCGATCAGGCGAGGATCTTCCAGAAGCATTCGCAACGGCGCGTGATACTGGCGACCAACGTCGCGGAGACCTCGCTCACCGTGCCGGGCATCCGCCACGTCGTCGACTCCGGGCTGGCGCGGGTCAGCCGCTACAGCGTCCGGGGCAAGGTGCAGCGCCTGCACGTGGAACGCATCTCGCAGGCGAGCGCGGAGCAGCGCAAGGGTCGCTGCGGCCGCGAGGCCGAGGGAATCTGCATCCGCCTCTATTCGGAGGAGGATTTCGCGGCGCGCGAGGCCTACACGCCCCCCGAGATCCTGCGCACCAATCTGGCGAGCGTCATCCTGCGCATGGCGACGCTGGGGCTGGGGGATCCGGAGAGCTTTCCGTTCCTCGATCCGCCGGATACGCGCCTCATCAACGACGGCGTGCGGCTTCTCGAAGAGCTGCAGGCCATGGACGGCGAGCGGCGCGTGACCCGCCTCGGCCGCCAGATCGCCACCCTGCCGGTCGATCCGCGGCTCGGCCGCATGCTGCTGGCCGCTGCGCGGCAGCGTTGTCTGGCGGAGATGGTAGTCATTGCGGCGTTCCTCGAGACACAGGACCCGCGGGAGCGCCCGGCCGATTTGCAACAGCAGGCGGACGAGAAGCACGCCCTGTTCGCGGATCGCCAGTCCGATTTCGTCACGGTGCTCAATCTGTGGCGCGCCTTCGGCGAGCAGGCCGCGGCGCTGTCGGGCAATCAACTGCGAAAGTGGTGTCGCGAGCACTTCCTTTCCTTCCTGCGCATGCGCGAGTGGCAGGATCTTCACCACCAGCTCACCCGCAGCGTCCGCGAGCTCGATCTGCGGCCGAATCACACGCCCGCGAGCTACGCGGATCTGCATCAGGCGATCCTGACGGGCTTCCTTGGATCGATCGGCGCGCTCGATCAAAGACGAGAATACGACGGAGTGCGCGCCACGCACTTCGTCATCGCCCCCGGTACCCCGCTGGCGTCCAAGCCGCCCAAGTGGATCGTCGCCGGCAGTCTCCTCGAGACCACCCGTCTCTACGCCCGCATGGTTGCCTCGATCAATCCCGCCTGGGTCGAGCGAGCGGGCGCGCACCTGGTCAAGCGCTCCTACAGCGAGCCGCACTGGGTGGCGAATCGCGGATTCGTGGCGGCGTATGAATCGGTGTCGATCTACGGGCTCCCTCTGGCAGCGCGACGGCGTGTCAATTACGGGCCGGTCGCGCCGCGGGAGGCACGCGATATCTTCATCCGCGAGGCGCTCATCGCTCCCGCGGGCGGGTCCGATCGGGCCGTGGTTGGCGGGGAGTTTCTCCAGGCCAACCGCCGGCTGCGCGCTGAAATCGAGCGGCTCGAGGCGAAGATCCGTCGGCGGGACATTCTCGCCAACGAGGACAGTGAGGTCGCGTTCTATGCCGCTCGCATCCCCGAGCGTGTCAGCTCGGTCGGCGACTTCGAGCAATGGCGCGCGCAGGCCGAGCGTCGCGAGCCGCGGCTGTTGCATATGTCGCGCGCGGACCTCATGCAACGTGAGACTGCGGAGATCGACGAGCTCCGCTTCCCGGATGCTCTCGAGGTTGGCGGCAACAGGCTGCCGTTGCGCTATCGGTTCGAGCCGGCCGAAGCGGATGACGGCGTTACGCTGGTGGTGCCGGACCTTCTGCTCGATGCGCTGGCGGCCGATCGGTTGGCATGGCTGGTCCCGGGCTGGCAACTCGAAAAGGTCATTGCCGTGCTGCGCGAGCTGCCCAAGGCCCAGCGCAAGCTGCTGGTGCCTGTTCCGGAGCACGCGCGCCAGGCTCTGGAGGAACTCACGGCGCGCGCGAGCGAGGGGCTTTACGCCGGCCTGGCAGCGTGGATCTCGGAGCGGATCGGCGCGCCGATCGCGCCCGCGGATCTTGCAGCCCTGGCGCTGCCCGCTTGGCTGCGAATGAACATACGGGTCGTGGATGCGCAGGATCGAGTGTTGGCCGAAGGGCGCGATCTGGCCGTTCTGAAGCGCAGGGTGCTGGGGACCGCAGCGAGCATCCGTGGCGCCGCAGAGGAGAACACGCCGCAACATCGGCAGTGGGATTTCGGCGAGCTGCCGGTCAGCCGCCAGGTCGAGCGCAACGGGTTGCTCCTGACGGTGTATCCGGCGATCGAGGACCGGCACGGCGGGGTTGCTCTGGTCGAGGCGCGCGGCGCCCTCGCCGCCGAGGAGATCACGCGGCCGGGCATTGCGCGCCTGGCGCTTCTTGCCTTGCCACAACAGGCCCGTTACTGGCACAAGCGCGTCAGCGAGGATCGGGAGCTGGTGCTGCAAAGTCGCGGACTCGAGCTGGCGCAGCCGCTCGCGGCTGCGCTCGTGCAGCGAATCTTCCTCGATGTCTTCGTGCCAGCCGATGAGCCGTTGCCCCGGAGTCGGGAGGCGTTCACGCAACGGCTCGACCTCGCTCGCGCCAGACTCGAGGAGGTTGGTGCTCCGCTGGTCGGGATGATCAGGAGTAGCCTCACCGAATGGCGCGCCGCCCGCAGCCGAGTCGACGCGGCCCGCAATGCCGCCGCGCTGAGCGACGTCAATGCCCAACTCGCGATGCTGCTGCCGCCCGATTTCATCGAGTCGACGCCGCAACCATGGCTGGGGCACCTGCCGCGCTACCTGAAGGCCATCGCGCGGCGGCTCGGGCGCCTGCCGGCGGAGGCGCGGCGCGATGAGGAATTGGCCGCGCGCGTTCGTCCATTCATGATTGCGCTCAAAACCTTGCTGGCGCTGCCGCCGGCCGGTGGCATCAGGCCCGAGCTGCAGCAGCTTCGCTGGATGGTCGAGGAATTCCGGGTTTCGCTGTTCGCGCAGGACCTGCGGACCGTGACCCGGGTTTCCGAGCAGCGCCTGGCGGAGCAACTCGAGCGCGCGCGGGCCGAGGCGCGCTCCTGAGAGACAACCCTGCAAGTACTCTCGCGCCCGAAGCTGGGGTATTCTCGCGGTGCCACACCGATATGCCATTTTGGGGGTTTGCGTCCGGTCATGAACAAAGTACGAGCGAGCGCCGCCGAGGCACTGCAGGGGATCCGCGACGGCGCGAGCATCGCCGCGGGCGGGTTCGGGCTGTGCGGTATTCCGGAAGCGTGCATCCAGGCGCTGCGCCAGATGGGCGTGCGCGATCTGACGATCGCTTCGAACAACTGCGGCGTCGATGACTTCGGCCTGGGATTGCTGCTCGCCAACCGGCAGATCCGCAAGATGATCTCGAGCTATGTCGGCGAGAACAAGGAATTCGAGCGGCAGCTCATGGCGGGTGAGATCGAGGTCGAGTTGGTGCCGCAGGGCACTCTGGCAGAGCGGCTGCGCGCCGGGGGAGCGGGCATCCCGGGCTTCTACACGCCCACGGGAGTCGGCACGGTGGTCGCGGAGAACAAGGAAGTGCGTGAGTTCGAGGGCCGCTCATACGTGCTGGAGCGCGGCATCCGCACCGATTGGGCCATCGTCAAGGCGTGGCGCGGTGACCGTTTGGGCAATCTGCAGTACCGCCTTGCCGGGCGCAACTTCAATCCGCTGTGCGCGATGGCGGGTCGCATCACCGTCGCCGAAGTCGAGGAGCTGGTCGACGTTGGCGCAATCGCACCGGCTCAAATCCATACGCCCGGAATCTTCGTGCAGCACGTCGTGGTCGGCAAGCACGAAAAGCGCATCGAGCGCCGTACCACGCGACCCAACATCGTCTGAAGATCGGAGAACGACTGGCATGCTGACGCGAGAGCAACTGGCGATGCGCGCGGCTCAGGAGCTGCGGGACGGTCAGTACGTAAACCTCGGTATCGGTATCCCGACGCTGGTGGCCAATTACATCCCGGCGGGGGTGGAGGTAGTGCTGCAGAGCGAGAACGGGCTGCTGGGAGTCGGTCCGTTCCCCTACGAGACGGAGGAGGATGCCGACCTCATCAACGCGGGCAAGCAGACGGTCACCCTGCTGCCCGGCGCGGCGATCTTCGACAGTGCGGAGAGTTTCGCGATGATCCGCGGGGGACATATCGATCTCGCGATTCTGGGCGCCATGGAGGTAAGCGAGGCCGGCGACATCGCCAACTGGATGATTCCGGGCAAACTGGTGAAGGGCATGGGTGGCGCCATGGATCTGGTTTCGGGCGCCAAGCGCATCGTCGTCGTCATGGAGCACTGCGCCAAGGGCGGTGAGTCCAAGATCAAGCGGCGCTGCACGCTGCCGATCACGGGCCTGCGGGTGGTGAACCGCATCATCACGGAGCTGGCAGTGATGGATGTCACGGCGGCGGGACTCGAGCTGATCGAGCGCGCGCCCGGCGTGGCGGTGGATGAGATCGTCAGTCGCACCGAGGCGCCTCTGAAGGTGTCGGCCGGCGTGAAGGACATCAAGGTCTGAGCCGGCGCGCGGGCGTGCGGGACGTCGCGCTGTGGCTTACCCGCAGTGCCCGCGAACCAGGTAGTCCTCACTCTGCATTTCCGTGAGGCGGCTGGCGGTGCGCTGGAACTCGAGCAGCAGGCGCTCGCCGCGATAGAGCTGGCCGGGAGGCGCCGCGGCCGAGATGACCAGCTTCACGCACCGATCGTAGAGCTCATCGATCAGGGCGATGAAGCGGCGGGCCTCGTCGTCGCGCATCGCATCCATGACGGGAACGTCCGAGACGACCACCGACTGGTAGTTGCGCGCAATCTCGATGTAGTCGTCCTGACTGCGGGGGCCGTTGCAGAGGGCCTCGAAATCGAACCACACGACGCGCTCGCTATGGCGCCGGACGGGAATCGGCCGGCCCTCGATCTCAACGGCACCATCCGCGGCGTCGGCGTGGTCGGAGAGCTCCGCAAAGAGAGCGCGCAGCCGCCTGTCTGTGTTGGGATCGCCCGAGGCCAGGTATGTGCCCGCCTGGGTGAGCTGACGCAGGCGATAATCCCGATCGCCCTCGGCCGCGACGACTTCCGTGTGCCGCTCGATCAGCTCGATCGCCGGCAGGAAGCGCTGGCGCTGCAGCCCATTGCGGTAAAGATCCTGCGGCGGCACGTTCGAAGTCGCGACCAGCGTGACGCCACGGCGGAAGAGGCCGTCGAAAAGAGCCCCGAGGATCATCGCGTCGGCGATATCGCTGACGAAGAGCTCATCGAAGCAGAGCACCCGGGTGTTGGCTGCGAGGCGCTCGGCCACTGTTTCGAGCGGTGCCTCGAGTTCACGCAGGCCCTTGAGCTCGGAGTGGACGTCGTGCATGAAGCGGTGGAAATGACGCCGCCGCCGCTCTTGGAACGGCAAGCTGCGGAAGAACAGGTCCATGAGCCAGGTCTTGCCGCGGCCGACCGGTCCCCAAAGATAGATGCCACGCACCGGCGCTGCCGCATGACCGTGCTGCAGCGAGCGTAACAGGCGCCCGCGGAGCGAGCGGCTGGCGCGATCGGCGGCAATCAGCCGCGAGCGCAACGCCTCCAGTCGGCCCACGACCGCGATCTGCGCGGGGTCGGCGCGAAATCCCCGCTCGGCGATCTGACGGTCGTAGATCTCGCGCAGTGTCCGCGCGCCTGACTCCGTCATCAGCCTCATTCCGCGAGATCGGGCAGGTTGCGGAAGTGCTCCAGCGCTTCCGGGTTGGCGAGCGCATCGGCGTTCTTCACCGGGTGGCCGTGGATCACGTTGCGCACGGCGAGCTCGGTGAGCTTGCCCGACTGGGTGCGAGGGATATCGGGGACCGCGATGATCTTGGCCGGGACATGCCGCGGCGTGGTGCGCGCGCGAATGGCCTCGCGGATCCTCTTCTTCAGCGGTTCGTCGAGCTCTCTCCCTGGTTGCAGACGTACGAACAGGACGACCCGCACGTCATTCCGCCAGTCCTGACCCACTGCGATCGCTTCGACGATCTCGTGCAGGCTCTCGACGGCGGAGTAGATTTCCGCGGTGCCGATGCGTACCCCGCCGGGATTCAACACGGCATCGGACCTGCCGTAGATGACGATGCCGCCGTGCTCCGTGAGCGCAGCGTAGTCGCCGTGGTGCCACACACCCGGGAACCGCTCGAAGTACGCCGCCCGGTAACGCGCGCCCTCCGGATCGTTCCAGAAACCAACGGGCATCGACGGGAAGGGCGCGGTGCAGACCAGCTCGCCGCGCTCCCCCCGGACGGCCTTGCCGTCTTCACTGAAGATATCGACGGCCATGCCGAGCCCGCGGCACTGGATCTCGCCGCGATGCACCGGCAGCGTCGGACAGCCGAGAGCGAAGCAGGAGACTATGTCGGTACCGCCCGAGATGGACGCCAGGTGGACATCCGACTTGATGGCGCGGTAGACATGGTCGAAGCCCTCCGGCAGGAGCGGTGAGCCGGTGGAGAGCACGGTTCTCAGCGCCGTCAGGTCGGCATGCTGCGCGGGGGTGTAACCGTTCTTTTCCAGCGCCGAAAGATACTTGGCGCTGGTGCCGAAGACGGTCACCCGCTCCTGCTCCGCCAACCTCCAGAGCGCTCCGGGGTCCGGATGGAAGGGGCTGCCGTCATAGAGGACGATGGTGGCGTCGGCGGCGAGCGCGCTCGTCAACCAGTTCCACATCATCCAGCCGCAGGTGGTGAAGTAGAAGATACGCTCGCCGCGCTTGAGGTCCGTGTGAAGGAGGTGTTCCTTCTGGTGCTGCAGCAGGGTCCCTCCGGCCCCGTGCACGATGCACTTGGGAGAGCCGGTCGTGCCCGAGGAGTAGAGGATGTAGAGCGGATGGTTGAACGGCAGGGAGGCAAAGCGCAGTGGCGCACCGCGGTCGCCGAACGCCTGCCAATGCGCGGCGCGGGCAGCGGCTGTCCCGAGGCGCCCGAGCTGCGGTTCCGCGTTCACATAGGGGATGACGACGATCCGCTCCACACTCGGCAGCTTCGCAGCCAATTCCGCCATGGTGGTGAGCGAATCCAACGTCTTGCCGGCATAGAAGTAGCCATCCGCCGTGAAGAGCACCTTGGGCGCGGTCTGACCGAAGCGCTCGAGCACGCCGTGCACACCGAAATCCGGTGAGCAGCATGTCCAGACCGCACCGAGGCTGGCGGTTGCCAGCATGGCGATGGTGGTCTCCGGCAGGTTCGGCAGATAGCCCGCCACCCGATCGCCCTCGCTGACCCCCGTCGCGCGCAGGCCCGCCGCAATACGGGCCACCTCTGCGCGCAGCTGCCGGTGCGAGATCTGCCGGCGCGCGCCGCGCTCGTTGACGAACACGATGGCGGCATGGTCGTCGTCGCGCCTGAGCAGGTTCTCCGCGAAGTTGAGCCGGGCGTTGGGGAAGAATCGCGCTCCCGGCATGGAGTGCGGATTCTCCAGTACCGGTCCGTCGCCCCAGACGGCCCGCACGTCGGCGAAGCGCGCGAGCTCAGTCCAGAATTCCTCCGGGCGTGACACGGACCAGGCGTAGAGGTCCGCGAAGCCGCCGAGCTTCAGCCCCTTGCGGGCGTTGAGGCAGGCAGTGAATCGTGTCAGGTTGGAGTCGGCTACACGGGCCGCGGAGGGGCGCCAGAGCTCGCTCATGGTTACAAGGATTGGTAGTTCGGCCCGGAGCCGCCCTCCGGGGGCGTCCAGTTGATGATCTCGTACGGATCCTTGATGTCGCAGGCCTTGCAATGCACGCAGTTGGCGGCGTTTATCTGCAGGCGTTTGCCGCCCGCGCCGTCGTCGACCATCTCGTAGACGTTCGCCGGGCAGAAACGCTGGCACGGGTTGCCGAACTCGCGCGCGCACTGCTCGATGCAGATGCTGGGGTCGAGCACCTTCAGGTGCGCCGGCTGGCTCTCGTCGTGGCTGGTGGAGGCGAAGAACACCGAGGCGAGGCGGTCCCGGGGCGGCAGGGTCCGCTCCACCCAGCCACGGTCCGGGCTCTCGTAAGAGTCCAGCGATTTGAGCCGCGCATAATCGGGTTTGCGACCGGAGAGGGTCCAGGGCGTGCGTCCGCCCATCATCGCCTCGAGGCCGGCGTTGGCGATGCCCACCCAGAGGCCGCGCTTGAAGGCGGGCTTGAAGTTGCGCACCGCGCGCAGCTCCTGGCCGCCGGGCGAGGCGCGCCAGCGGGCGTCGAATCCGGCGGGGCTGCCGCTTTCCGCCAAGTGCTCTGCCGCCAGCATTCCCGAGCGGATGGCCTGATGCACACCCTTGATCTTCGGCACGTTGACGCCGCCGCCCGGAGTCGCCGATGAGCATGGCGCCCGGCATCTCCAGCCGCGGGATGGACTGCCAGCCGCCCGCCGCGATGGTGCGCGCGCCGGCCGACAGGATCTCGCCGCCTTCGAGCAGCGGCTTGACCTCCGGGTGATGCTTGAACTGTTGGAATGCCTCGAACGGCGCCAGCCGCGGATCCTCGTAGTCGAGCCCGACCACGAAGCCGACGTAGACCCGATTCTTGTCCAGGTGATAGATGAAGCTGCCGCCGTAGGTGCGCGAGTCGAGCGGCCAGCCGAGCGAGTGCTGGATGAGCCCGGGCTGAACCCGGCCCTCCGGCAGCTGCCACAGCTCTTTCATCCCGAGGCCGTACGATTGCGGGCTCGAGCGTGCATCGAGGCCGAAGCGGCGGATGAGCTGCTTCGCGAGGCTGCCACGCGCGCCTTCCGCGACGACAGTGGTGCGCGCACGCACTTCCGCGCCGGGAGTGAAGTTGGGGCCCGGTTTGCCGTCCTTCCCGAGTCCCATGTCGCCCAGCTGCACGCCGGCGATGACGCCGTCGGCCGTGAGGAGCGGAACCGCCGCCGCGAATCCGGGGAAGACGTCCACTCCGAGCGACTCCGCCTTCTGCGCCAGCCAAGGCGTCAGGAGCCCGAGCGAGATGATGAAGTTGCCGCGGTTGTGCAGCTGCGGCGGCAGCGGCAACCGCAGGCTCCCCTTGCGCGTGAGCAGCCGGAACTCGTCCCGGACGGCCGGCACGCAGATCCCCGGCGGGGACTGGCGCCACTCCGGTGCGAGCGCATCGAGCGGCCCCGGCTCGATTACCGCCCCGGAGAGCGCCTGCGCCCCCACGGCGGCCGCCTTCTCCAGGACGCAGACGTTCAGCTCGGGCTTCAGCTGCTTCAAGCGGATGGCGCATGCGAGCCCTGCCGGGCCGGCGCCTACGATGACGACGTCATATTCCATGACGTCACGTTGAATGTTGCTTTGTTCTTCGGTTGGCGCGTTCATTACTGCGGCTGCATGCGCACGGCGCCGTCGAGGCGGACGGTCTCGCCGTTCAACATCGGGATCTCGAAGGCGGCGACGACCAGGCGCGCGAACTCTTCCGGCTTGCCGAGGCGCTTGGGGAAGGGGATCTGGCTGGCGAGGGAGGCCTGCACCTCGGCGCTCATGGAATCCACCATGGGCGTGTGGAAGATGCCCGGGGCGATGGAGACGCAGCGGATGCCGAATCTCGCCAGCTCCCGCGCGATCGGCAGCGTCATGCCCGCGAGCCCGGCCTTGGTCGCCGCGTACGCCGCCTGGCCGATCTGACCTTCGAAGGCGGCCACGGAGGACGTATGCACCAGGAGGCCCCGCTCGCCGTCCTCGCTCGGAGTGTTGTGCTGCATCAGCGCGGCGGCGGCCTTGTCGCAGAGAAAGGTGCCGATCAGGTTGATGTGCACGACCTTGGTGAAGAAGTCTCCGGCCATCGGGCCGTTCTTGCCGAGCACCCGGCCGGCGCCGATCACTCCGGCGCAGTTGACCAGCAGATTGATACCGCCCATGTGGGTCTGCGCGGCCTCCATTGCGGAAGTGACTTCCGCCTCGGACGTCACATCGCAGCGCACGAATGCGGCGTTGTGGCCGAGGTCGGCCGCCGCGGCGCGCCCCGGGCCGTCCTGAACATCCACGATGACGACTTTGCCGCCAAGCGAGACGATATGGCGTGCGACGGCGTGACCCAGCCCCGAAGCGCCGCCGGTGACGACGGCCCGGGCGTCTTGAATCTTCATAAGGTCCCCTGCAACCGAAGCAACCCTAGGCACATGGATGTGCCCCGCCGCCGCAGGTGGCGGAGGCGACGAGCAAAAACCGCGCTTTTGCTCGTCGCTTATATCTAGCCGATCAGCTCGACCGCCACCGCCACTGCCTCGCCGCCGCCGATGCACAGGGACGCGACTCCCCGCCGGCCGCCCCGGCGGCGCAAGCCATGCAGCAGGGTCGTGAGGATACGTGCCCCGGTGGCTCCGATGGGATGGCCGAGCGCGCAGGCGCCGCCGCTGACGTTGACACGCGCATGATCGATGTCGATGTCGCGCATCGCGGCCATCGTGACTGCCGCGAACGCCTCGTTGATCTCGTAGAGATCGGCGTCGTGCGGCTTCCATCCGAGACGGGTGAGGACCTTGCGGATGGCGCCCACGGGAGCGGTCGTGAACCACTCCGGCTCCTGGGCGTGGCTCGCCTGGGCGAGAATGCGCGCCACCGGCTTCAGTCCGCGAGCGGCCGCGGCCTCGGCGCTTGCGATCACGAGCGCCGCCGCGCCGTCCGAGATCGAGGAGGAGCTTGCGGCCGTCACCGTGCCGTCCTTGCCGAAGGCAGGCTTCAGGCTCGAGATGCGGCTGATGTCGCAGGTGCCCGGCGTCTCGTCGCGCGCGACGACGGTCTCACCCTTCCTGCCCTTTACCGTGACGGGTGCGATCTCGGCGTCGAATTCCCCGGCCTCCACGGCCCGCATCGCCCGGCGCACCGACTCCGACGCAAAGGCGTCCTGCTCCTCCCGGCTGAAGTGGTATTTGGCCGCCGTGGCATCGGCGAAACAGCCCATGAGCTTGCCGTCGAACGGGCTCTGCAGGCCATCGTAGAACATGTGGTCGAGCACCTCGCCGTGGCCCATGCGATAGCCGCTGCGCGCCTTGGGCAGCAGGTACGGCGCATTGGTCATCGACTCCAGGCCGCCGGCGAGGATGAGGTCCGCATTGCCCGCGCGGATCTGGTCGGCGGCCATCATCACGGCCTTGAGTCCCGAGCCACACATCTTGTTGATGGTGGTGGCGGGAGTGGCGAGGGGAATGCCGGCCCCTATCGCCGCCTGGCGGGCGGGCGCCTGGCCGATCCCGGCCGGCAGCACGCACCCGAGGATGACTTCCTGCAGGTCGGCCGCGGCGATGCCGGCGGCCTGGATGGCGGCCTTGGCCGCCGCGGCACCCAGCTGCGGCGCGGTTACCGGCGCGAAGACGCCCTGGAACGCCCCGATCGGGGTGCGCCGGGCCGAGAGGATGACGATTTCGGTTTGCGACATGTTGGATCCTCGTTGGGAATCTCGAGGCGGGGCCTCAGCCCGCTCTCGAACACCTCGATGAAGGCGTCGGCGATCTCGGCGCCGCTCATCGACTGACTCTCGCGGTACCAGTGGGCGATCCAGTTGAGGGCGCCGGCGAGCGCAAAGGCGGTCATCTTGGGATCGCAGGGATGGATCGAGCCGTCCTGCACCCCTTCGCGCAGCAGCCGGCGGATCCCCTGATCGATCTCGGACTTCATCGCCTTGATGTGGGCGCTCATGTCGGGCGAGAGGTCCTGGTCCGCCACCCGCACCATGCACCAGCCGAACTCCGAGGTGACGGCCTCGCCGTAGCGGCGCAGCACCGCCTTCAGCCGCTCCCCGCCCGACGCCTGCAGGGAGCGCGCCTCGCGGAACGCGGCGCGGATCTCCTCTATGCCGGTGACGAAGCACTCGAACAGGAGCTGCTCCTTGTTGCTGACATAGTAGTAAACGGTCGGCTTGGTCACCTCGAGCGCCGCGGCAATGTCATCCAGCGAGGTGTTGTGATAGCCCTTGCGGTTGAAGGCGCGCGCGGCGGCGCGAATCACCGCGTCGCGCTTGATCTCGCGGTCGCGCAGCCGCTCGCGGCTGGCCCGCCAGGGGGAGGCGGCGGAATCCGCGCGCGCCGCCAGCGATGGCGCCTGCGGCGAGCCTGCTTTCGGACGATTGCTCGGCATTTCGGTAAGGAATCGGCTATGGGTGCGCCGGCCAGTATAGCGGACCGGGGCGCCGCGCGGCCTGCGTTGACCGCGGGCCCGCCTCTGGACCATACTCACCGGTAGCCATCCTACCGGCGCGTAAAGGTAAACTAGCCCCTCCGCCGCGAGCTTGCAAGCGAGCACTTCCTTATGGCACCCAAATCCAGCATCGGCGCCGAGGCCGCTCTTCCACCGCAGACCGAGCCCGGGCGAGCCTCGCCCCCGCTCCGATTCGTGTCCGCGGCCTCGCTCTTCGACGGGCACGACGCGGCGATCAACATGATCCGCCGCCTGCTGCAGGCTCATGGCGCCGAGGTCGTCCACCTTGGCCACAACCGCAGCGTCGCCGAGATCGTCAGGGCCGCGATCCAGGAGGACGCGGACGCGATTGCCGCAAGCTCCTATCAAGGCGGCCACAACGAGTACTTCGCCTACATGGTGGACATGCTCCGCGAGCGGGGCTGCGAGCACATTCGCGTCATCGTGGGCGGTGGCGGCACGATCGCGCCGCACGAGATCGAAGCGCTGCAGCGTTATGGCGTAGAGCGCATTTACACGCCTGAGGATGGGCGAAAGCTCGGGCTTAACGGCATGGTGGACGATGTATTCGCGCGCGTGCGCTCTGCCTTGAAGCCGACATACGAGCCTCGACCGCTTAACCCCCGCGATCACGCGCAGATTGCCCGCGCAATCACGATGCTCGAGAACGACGAGCCCGGCAGCGCCGGTGGGGAGCAGCTCCGCCGCGCGTTGGGCCGGTCGCGAACGCGCGTGCCCGTCATCGGCATCACCGGTAGCGGCGGCGCCGGCAAGTCGAGCCTCACCGATGAGCTGCTCGCGCGGCTGACGCGACAGTTCCCGGACCGACAGATCGCCGTGGTCGCCATGGATCCGACCCGCCGCCGAAGCGGCGGCGCGCTGCTCGGCGACCGCATCCGCATGAACAGTCTCGCCTCGGACGCCATCTTCATGCGCTCGTTGGCCACGCGGCGACAGCACCTTGCGACCGCGGTGGTACTGAAGGAAGTCATTCAGCTCTATCAGGCGGCGGGGTTCGATCTCATCATCGTCGAGACTGCGGGCACGGGGCAGGCGGATACCGAGATCGTGGATCTCGCGGACGTGTCGCTCTACGTCATGACCAGCGAGTACGGCGCCGCCAGCCAGCTGGAAAAGATCGACATGCTGGACTACGCCGATCTGATCGTGCTCAACAAGAGCGACAAGCGCGGCGCGCAGGACAGTCTGCGGGATGTGCGCAAGCAGTGGCGCCGCAATCATCCGGCGCAAGCGCGCCTGCCCGACGCAGATCTGCCCGTGTTCCCGACCATTGCGAGCCGCTTCAACGATCCCGGGGTCAACCGACTTTTCGCCGCGCTCGGTGCCACTCTCGCCGCCAAAGGCATCGGCGCCACCACCTGGCAGGTTTCGGATCCCGGTCCGGTGGAGCTGACGCAGCGCGACCCGTTGATCCCGGGAGCGCGGGTGCGTTATCTGGCCGAGATCGCGCAGAGCGGCCGTGGCGCGCGCGAGACGACGGAGCGCCAGGCAGCCGCGGCCGGCCGCGCATTCGGCCTCTATCAATCGTTGCAGGCGCTCGCGGACGCGCCGCTTCCCGCGGCGCTCGACCGTTACGCCGAGGGGGCGCTGGCCGACCCCGCCGCCGATGCGACACGGCGGGAGCTGCGAGCCACCTACAACCGGGCGCTGGACGAAGTCGGCGCCGAGGGACTCAACGAGCTCAAGGCGTGGCCGGCGCGGGTGCGGGCGGCGACGGAGGAGACTTACTCCTACAAGGTCCGCAACCGGGAAGTGACGGGCGAGAACTACACCGAAACGCTATCGCACCAGCGGGTTCCGAAGATCGCCGTGCCGCGCTTCGCCGACTGGGGCGAGCAGCTGCGCTTCATCGGCACGGAGAACCTGCCCGGCTACTATCCCTACACCGGTGGCGTCTATCCCTACCGCCGCGAGGAGGAAGACCCGACACGGATGTTCGCGGGCGAGGGCGCCCCGGAGCGGACCAACCGCCGCTTCCATTATCTCGCGCGGGGCGGCAACGCCGTCCGACTCTCCACCGCTTTCGATTCGACGACGCTTTACGGCGAGGATCCTGACACACGGCCGGACATCTACGGACGCACGGGTAATTCCGGCGTGTCGGTGGCGACCCTCGATGACATGAAGAAGCTCTACTCGGGCTTCGACCTGACGCTGCCGTCGACCTCGGTGTCGATGACCATCAACGGGCCCGCGCCCATGATCCTCGCCATGTTCATGAACACCGCGATCGATCAGCGGGTCGAGCACTACCTGCGGGGCGAGGGACGCTGGAGCGAAGCGGAGCGCCGTATCGCGGAGCTCCACCGCGAGGCGGGCGAGCGCGGCACCGCGCCGCCCACCTACAAGGGCGAGCGGCCGGCGGGTCATGACGGCTCGGGGCTGGCGCTGCTCGGTATCACCGGCGATCAACTGGTGGCGCGCGAAGTCTACGAGCGCATCAAGGCGGAGACGCTGCAGGCGGTGCGCGGCACCGTTCAGGCGGACATCCTGAAGGAGGATCAGGCGCAGAACACCTGCATCTTCTCGACTGAATTCGCGCTGCGAATGATGGGCGACGTGCAGCAGTACTTCATCGACCGGCGGGTGCGCAATTTCTACTCGGTGTCGGTTTCGGGCTATCACATCGCCGAGGCGGGCGCCAATCCCGTCTCGCAGCTCGCCTTCACTCTCGCCAACGGCTTCACCATCGTGGAGTACTACCTCGCCCGCGGGATGGCGGTCGATGACTTCGCGCCCAACCTGTCGTTCTTCTTCTCGAACGGCATGGATCCGGAGTATGCCGTCATCGGCAGGGTTGCGCGCCGCATCTGGGCGCGGGCCATGCGCGATCTCTATCGCGGCGGGCCCCGCAGTCAGATGCTGAAGTACCACGTGCAGACCTCCGGCCGCAGCCTGCATGCGCGCGAGATCTCATTCAACGACATCCGCACGACCCTGCAGGCGCTCTACGCGCTGTTCGACAACTGCAACAGCCTCCATACCAACGCCTACGACGAGGCGCTGACGACCCCCACCGAGGAGAGCGTGCGCCGCGCGGTCGCGATCCAGCTGGTCATCAATCGCGAGCTGGGACTGAACAAGACCCAGAACCCCTGGCAGGGCTCGTTCGCGCTCGAATATCTGACCGACCTGGTCGAGGAGGCGGTGTACCGGGAGTTCGAGGCCATTTCCGAGCGCGGCGGCGTGCTCGGGGCCATGGAGAGCATGTACCAGCGGGGCAAGATCCAGGAGGAGTCGCTCTACTACGAGACGAAGAAGCACGACGGCAGCCTGCCCATCGTCGGAGTCAACACGTTTCTCTCCAAGTCGGATGGGGCCGAGGAGCACGCGGGCGCGGCGCTCATCCGCTCCACGGAAGAGGAGAAGCAGGATCAGGTGGCTGCGGTGCGCGCGTTCCAGGCGCGCAACGCCACGCATGCGCCGGCGGCCGTCGAGCGGCTCAAGCTGGCCGCATGCGCCGGCGGCAACGTGTTCGCGGAGCTCATGGAATCCGTCAAGACCTGCTCGCTCGGGCAGATCTCGCATGCTCTGTATGAGGTGGGAGGGCGGTATCGCCGGAACATGTGAGGTCGGGCTCCCCGAGCGCGAGCAGGATCGCCTGGCGCGCGCGGTCCCTCAGCGCGGCGGATGAGGCCTCTGCCGGCTCCTGCCCGGCATGGATGGGCGGCAGGATTTCGACCTCGATCCGGCCGGGGCGCGGCAGGTTGCCGTTGGGCGGCAATGCGGCGCGCGTGCCGCGCACCACCGCCGGGATGACCGGACAGCCGGCGCGCGCGGCGGTGACGAAGGCGCCGGTATGGAACTTCAGCAGCCCCGGCGAGCGGGTGAACGTGCCCTCGGGAAAGAATACGAGCGAGTGGCCGCTGGCCGCGTTGCGTAGCATCCGCCGGGCATCCGCCGCGCTGCGGTTGCGGTCGAACCGCTCCACGAACTCCGAGCCGATGCGCCGCAGGAAGAGACCCGCGAGCGGCACGGCCGACATCTCCCGCTTGATGACGAAGCTGAAGCGGCCAGGGAGGGCGGCCGTGAAGACCAGTCCGTCCAGATAGCTCGCGTGGTTGGACACCACGATGCATTGCCCCGGCGTAAGGCGCTCCAGGCCGCGCACCGTGAGCGGCATGCCGGCCAGCCACAGAAAGCCGCGCGCGACGCCGCGTGCCGCCGCCCGGCGGCGGTATACGCCCGGCAGAACCAATGTGGTGGCGAGCAATGCGAGTCCGAGGATGAGGAAGGTGATCGCCGCGTAGAGCACGTACGCGATCCGCACGGGCGCCCGCACGAGCGCCCGCACGAGCGCCCGCAAATGTGATCGGCTTCTCTTTATGTTAATGCTCGGACTCAGATGTGAAGGTCATCACGTCGGTCACTCGGCCGCGCTCACCATACTGCGGCCGCTACCTTGACCGCGACCTGCGGGCCGAGACGGGAATTGTCGAACCATTCTGCCGCAATTGCCATGAGCTCTCACGCTGACTCCACGGACCCGGCGGTGGCTCGCTTTCTGGATGCCGTCTGGTTGGAGCGTGGCCTGTCGGCCAACACCCTGGCCGCGTACCGCGCCGACCTCACGGCGCTCGCGCGCTGGCTGACGGAGCGCAAGGTGCCGATCGAGAAGACCTCGCGCGCGGATCTGCAGGACTTCATCGCCTGGCGGGTGCACGCGGGAGCGCGACCCCGATCCACCGCGCGGCAGCTCTCGAGCTTCCGCCGCTTCTTCCGTTATCTCCTCCGCGACGGCGGCCTTCGCGAGGACCCGACCGCGCAGATCGCCATGCCGAAGATCGGGCGCTCGCTGCCGAAGTCTCTCACGGAGGAGGAGGTCGAGGCGCTGCTCGGCGCGCCGGTGGTCACCGATCCGCTCGGCAATCGCGACCGCACCATGCTCGAGGTGCTCTATGCCACGGGACTGCGCGTCTCGGAGCTGGTGAACCTGCGGCACGGCCAGGTCAACCTGAATCAGGGAGTGATCCGCATCCTCGGCAAGGGCAACCGCGAGCGGCTGATTCCGCTCGGCGAGGAGGCGGTACGCTGGCTGGTGGACTTCGAGCACGGGCCGCGCGGGGAGATCCTGCTCGAGCGGCAGACCGACTTTCTCTTTCCGACCCGGCGCGGTGATCGCATGACGCGCCAGGCGTTCTGGCACATCATCAAGCGCTACGCGCGCAAGGCGGGGGTTGCCAAGGAGCTCTCGCCGCACACGCTGCGCCATGCCTTCGCGACGCACCTACTCAATCACGGGGCGGACCTGCGCGTGGTGCAGATGCTGCTGGGACACAGCGATCTGTCGACCACTCAGATCTATACGCACGTTGCGCGCGAGCGGATGAAAGAGCTGCACTCGCAGCATCATCCGCGGGGCTAGCTACTACCGCTCCAGCAGTTTCAGCTTGTCCGGCTTGCCGTCCCACTCCTTGGCGTCGGCCGGCGCATCCTTCTTTTCCGTGATCACGGGCCACTGCTTGGCCAGCTCCGCATTGAGCTTCTTGAACTGCTCCTGACCGGCGGGCAGCTCCTCCTCGGAGAAGATGGCTTCGGCGGGGCATTCCGGCTCGCACAGGGTGCAGTCGATGCACTCATCCGGATCGATGGCGAGGAAGTTCGGTCCCTCGTGAAAGCAGTCCACGGGACAGACTTCCACGCAGTCCAGGTACTTGCACTTGATGCAGTTTTCGGTAACGACGAAGGTCATGAGTGTGTGCACCGCGCGCCCGCTGGCGCGCCGAGAAAAACCATATCTTGCCACGCGCGCCGGGGCCGGCCGCAAAGTCGCGCCGGATATGAGGTCAGGCCTGCGCTATTTGAGCCGACGGTCGAGCGCGGTGAAATGATGCGGCTCGATGCCGGCGGCGCGATCCTCCAGGTAGCGCCGCAGGCTGTACTCCGTGCTCGGGAAGGCGAGCTCCGGCCAGGGAATCTCCTCCGGGCGGACCAGCTGCACCTCCAGGCTTTCGGGTCCGGCGCCGAACTCCGCCCGTGGCAGCTTCGCGCGGAAGAACACGTGCACCTGCTGCGCGTGCAGCACGTGCACGATGGCGAGGAGGGAACCGACCTCTACCTCGGCCAGGGCTTCCTCGCGTGACTCTCGCGCCGCCGCCTGCTGCAGCGTCTCGCCGTTCTCCATGAAGCCGGCCGGCACGGTCCAATAGCCGCGGCGCGGCTCGATCGCGCGGCTGCAGAGCAGAATGCGGCCGTCGTGCTCAGGCACGCAGCCGACGACGAGCCGCGGGTTCTGATAATGGATGGTGCCGCAGGCATCGCAGACGTGCCGGGCGAGGTGATCGCCCGGCGGCACGCGAAACTCGACGCGGGCGCCGCACTGGGTGCAGAAATTCATGGTGTCGCGGCAGGATACGAGCCGGCTCGAGCCTTGTCGATGCCGGGTGGTGTGCGACCCCTACCGCAGGCGCAGCGCGCGGCGCACGGCCGTCGAGGCGGTCTGGTAGCTCTCCCGATCGATGCGGACCAGATCGCGCCCTTGGTTCTTGGCCTCGTACAGGGCCGCATCGGCGCGGGCGATGATCGCATCGAGCGAGCGCGCGCCCTCCGCGGTCGTGGCGAGTCCGGCGCTGAAGGTGACACGGACCGGCTCACCTGCAGTCGACGACGACACCTGAATCGAGAGGGCCAGCGCACGCAGGCGTTCGACGCTGGCAAGCGCCGCATCGAGGGTTGTGTCGGGCAGGATCAGCAGGAATTCCTCGCCGCCCCAACGTCCGAGAATGTCGCCGGTGCGCAGCGAGCCATGGCTGACACGCGCGAACTCCCTGAGCACGTAGTCGCCGGCCGCGTGACCGCAGCGGTCATTGATGCTCTTGAAGTGATCGAGATCGATGATCGCCACCGTGAGCGGTTGGTCCGCGCCCGCGGTTTCCAGCGCCGCCATCGCCAGCCGCGCGGTGTGCCCGCGGTTCGGCATGCCGGTGAGAACGTCTTCTCTGGCGAGGCGCATGAGCTCGCGCCGATGGCGCAGATTGGTGATGAGGATATGGGAGAGGAGGGCGATCACGAGCGCCCCTGCCGTACCCGCCACGGTCATCCAACGCAGCGTCTCGGTCTGGCGCGTCGCGCGTGCGCGAGTCAGCTTGAGCTGATGCTGCAGGACGGAATTGCGCGCGATCTCCTGGTCGGCCAGGAATCGCTCTCTGACGGTCTCCTGCAGCCGCAGGTTGCGTACGAGATTCTCGGCCTGGTAGCGGCGGAGATATTCCTCCAGATCGGGATAGGCCCTGCGGAAGTCGTGTAGCGCCGCGTAGGCTTGCGCACGCGTTCGGTAAGCAACGCCCACCCTGCTCGGGTCCATGTCTGTCCCGTTGTGATCGAGTACAGGGTCGAGGATGCCGAGAGCCTGCCGCGCGTGGCCGTCCCGCAGGTCGATTTCGGCCAGGTACTCCTGTGCCTCCTTCAACACGTACGTGGACCCGCTGGCGGCGAATACCGGGGCGGCGTCGCTGCAGCGCGCCCGCGCCGTCTGATATTGTTTCAACTCGATGAGCGCCCGGCAGATCTCCATGTCGTCCCAGGCGATGCCCTGGCGGTCGCCGAGCGCGACGCTGATGCTCCGGCCCCGCTCGAAGACGGCGATCGCGGCACGGAATTCGCGCATCTTGTTGAGGACTTCTCCCTCCAGGTAGTAGGACACCGAGAGGTCGAGCGAATAATTTTGCGCAGCGTCCCAGGTGATCTTCTCGCGCACGAGCGCCAGCGCCTCGTCGTAATCGCCGACGCTCTGCAGCGCCGAGGACAGCTCGGTTGCGGCGTCAGCGTGCACCTCGGCGCGCGCCGGCGTCTCGGAATCACGGTAAGCGAGGGTGTCGGTCCGGGTGGCCAGGGCGTATTGGCCCGCACGGCGCTCGAGGGCCCCAAGGGCGACTTCGAGACAGAGGCCGGACACCGAGTCTAGAGGCTGCTGCGCGCGCGCCTTGGCAACGATCGCCATGGCCTCGTGTATTTGGGCTTGGGTGCGAACGTTGTAAGCCTCGGTGTAGAGCAGCTCCAGGCGCAAGGGGTCCGTCGGCCCGCTCACCAGCGCGAGTCCGCGCGCGGTCGTCGCCAGCGCCTGGTCATCGAGCTCGAGAATCGAGTACGCATCCGCCTGCACGGCATAAAGCGCGGCGAGCTGTCTCGCGTCCGCCGGCGACGCCGCCCGCTGCAGCGCTTGCAATTGGGCCGAGGCTGCCGCGAGCGCCTGGGTCGCGTTCCTGTTGACCAGCGGATCGAGGGACCTGTATGCGGGGTCGGACACTGGAAAGCAGTCCGCCCGTGCCACGATCGGGATTGCGGCCCACAGTGCCAAGGCGAACAGGGCAGCCCGCCCGAAAGCTGCCGCCGCTCCGCCTGGCCTTTCGGGGCTGAATACGAGCCTGCGCATGAAGGCCACGAAATTACGTGCTTGTGCCTCCGAAGGCGTCATCGGACTTCACGCTTCCGTCGGATTGCAGGGGCTTCCGACTGCGGACGCCGCAACCGCGAGCTGTGTCCCGGACTCGATCGAATCGCTCCGGCTACTCTTGGCCCGCCCAAAAACGCGCCCGGCCCGCTGCTCACACCGCTTTTTACTTAATCTGAGGAGCGATCCCATTTCCGCTAAGCGTCCCAACGCACCTCTCCGCGCCAGGGCGGCGGCCACCGATGCGCCGCCGCGGAGCGCCGTCCCGCACGGCCCCGACGCGTTGGTTGAAGCGCTACCGGATCTTGCGTTGCTCGTCAGCCGGGACGGTATCGTAGTCGCTCACGGGGGCGGCCGTGACATGGCTGGCTTGCTGCCGTCCGCGGCACCGGACGGAAGACCGCTGGAAGCGTCCTGGCCCGCGCCCATCGCCGCATTGCTCAGGCAACTGACGCGCAAAGCGATAGCCCAGCGCATCACCGCCGAGGCCCGCTTCGCAAGCCGCGGCGGCGAGTACACGGTGTTGGTGTCGCCCCGCGGGCCTGATCGCGCGGTTTGCGTCATGCGGCCGGCCGGCGGCCCGCTCGCGGACGACCCTTCGGATAGTGGCGTGCGTCCCGCGCCCAGGCTCGATCGGCGCGGATTCCTGCAACGGTTCAAGGAATCGCTGTCGTGGGCCGCCCTGCGCGAGACGCCCATCGCGCTCGCCGTCGTCTACATAGACGGCATCACGGACATCGCGCAGGTGCTCGCTTCCCAGGTATCCGAGCAGGTGATGAGCGCGGCGATCCGCCGGCTGCCGGCACCGCCGGATGGGCCCGAATTCTCCGCGGCTGCCCCGCAGTGGTATCTCGGGCAGCTGAGCGAAGGGCTGCTCGCCATCGTGATCGAGAGTGCCGATCGGGACGCGATCGAGGGGTGTGTTTCCCAGGTCTGCGCCAGTCTGCGCGAGCCCGTTCGCACGGGTGACGCCGAATTCCATCTGACTCCACATGCCGGCGTCGCCATTCTCGGGCAGGACGCCTCGACACCCAAACTCCTGCTGGAGCAGGCCCGCAGCGCGGCGATGGAGGCGCGCCGATCGGGATCCGCGCACGGGGTTCGGTTCTTCACCGACACCATGAAGCTGCGCACCCTCGCGCGCATCGATCTGACTCGCGAGCTGCGTAACGCAATCGCCAACGGCGATATCCGCCTGCGCTATACCGGGCGCCACGACCTGAAGAGCGGGCGCCTCGTCACCTGTGTCGGCTACCTGCGGTGGCAACACCCGTTGCGCGGGGAGATCCGTCCGGCGGAATTCCTGCGCCTCGCCGCGGCCACGGGCCTCGCGGCGTCGCTGTCCCGGGCGGTGCTGTCGCATCTGCGCAGGGACTTTGCCGTGCTTGCCGCGCGCTTCGATGCCGCGGTCGGCATCTCCTTTGGCGCCCTGCGGCATCACGTCCTGCACGAGGAATTCCTCAGCGACGTAATCCAGCTCGTCAGCGACGGTGGCATCCCCGCGGCGCGCCTCGAGCTCAGAATCGCCGAGAAGGTCTTCATTACACGCGAGCAGTCGCATGCCGAAGCTCTCAAGAGCGTCGGCGTCCGGTTGGTCGTCGACGAGGCGGCTCGCGGCATCGGCTCGCTCGACTCGCTGGCCCGCGCTCCGATCTGGGGTCTGCAGCTCGATCGGGCGTGGGTGTCGGCGCTGCGCAGCGACCCGGTGGCCCGCAAGGTCTGCCGGGCCGGCATCGACATGGCGGCTGCCCTGGGGCTCGTCCCCATCGCTACCGGGGTCGACGACACCGCCATCCGCGACGCGCTGTTGGAGCTCGGTTGCCACTACGGCAGCGGTGATCTCTATCACCAGGGCGGATTGGACATAACCGACTCGGCCCCCTCCAGCGGGGCGCGAGCGGCGCGATGAGTCGAATCGGGGGCCGTCGCCGCGCAATTTGACAGGTCATTATGTGACCGACGTCACACGGACGCTCGGGCGCGCTGCGGCCGGCTCGACCGCGACCGGCGTCACATCGACCGAGAATGCGCACCAGACAACAAACGCACCCCAAGAGCATCCCGATGCGCACTCACAACTCTGTCCGGATCATGATCCTGGCCCTCGTGCTCGGCGCCGCGGCGCCGGTGGCCAACGCGGCAGCGAGGCTGTACATCGTACAGGCGCCGACTACGGTCGCGGCCCGCGCGAGCGTGTTGCGGGTGCATGGGAAGGTCGAGCGCGACCTTGCGATCATCCACGCCGTCACGGCAGACCTCGACCCGCAGCAGGTGGCGCGTCTGCGCGCCACGTCCGGCGTGCGTCTCTTCGAGGATCGGAAGGTTGCCGCGCGCGGGCTGCTCTCGGGCCTCACGCAGGCGCTGAGCAGCACCACGAATTCCCTCAATCAGACGCTGGCCACGAATCCCGTGGTGTCGACGGTCACGAGTACGGCACTGCCGCTCGTCACGGCCGTCACCGGCAATGCCGTGACGAGCACCGTGACGGCCCCGCTGGTCTCGGCGCTGAGCAGCGCCACGGCCACTCAGGACGGACAGGGTGTTGCTGCGCTCACCCTGACCTACGAGACGAACTATCCGACGCTGGTCAGCGCGGATACGCTGCAGCAGGCTGGAGTCACCGGCAAGGGCGTCACCATCGCCGTGCTCGACTCGGGGCTGTGGCAGGACCTCACCCAGAACTACGGCTCACGCATCAAAGCCACGATTGATTTCACCAACGGCGGGTCGGGCCCCGTCACCGGCGACCCGTACGGCCACGGCACCCATGTCACCTCCATTGCCGCGGGTGGCGCGCAGAACATCGCCGGGCAGTATCTCAGCATCGCGCCGCAGGCGAATCTCGTGATCGTGCGTGCCCTCGACGGCTACGGCGGCGGGAGCTATTCGGACATCATCGCCGGCATCAACTGGATCGTCGCGAATCGCCAGAAATACAACATCCGTGTCCTCAACCTGTCGATCGGCGCCACGCCGGAGTCGTACTACTGGAACGATCCGCTCGACCAGGCGGTGATGGCTGCCTGGCAGGCGGGCATCGTCGTGGTCGTGGCAGCGGGCAACGACGGGCCGAGTCCGATGACGGTCGACGTGCCCGGCAACGTGCCGTACGTCATCACGGTCGGCGCGCTCACGGACAACTACCAGCCCTACAACACGAGCGACTGGCGGCTGGCTTCGTTCTCATCCACGGGTCCGACCTACGAGGGCTTCGTCAAGCCTGAAGTGGTCGCTCCCGGCGGCCACATCGTCGCCTCGATGGCGAGCGGCAGCTATCTCGCGAACATCGATCCGAACTCGATGAACATCGTCGAGCAGATGTTCACCATGTCGGGCACTTCGATGTCCGCGGCGGTGACCACGGGTGTCGTTGCCCTGATGCTGCAGGAAGACCCGGCACTGACGCCGGACAACGTGAAATGCCGCCTGATGAACTCGGCGCGGCCCGCCGTGACCTCTTCCGGCACGCTCGCCTACAGCGTCTTCCAGCAGGGCGCGGGCCTCATCAACGCCGTCGCCGCGGTCAACAGCTCCGCGGTCGACTGCGCCAACATAGGGCTCAACATCAGCGCCGATCTCGCCGGCACGGAGCACTTCGGCGGGCCGGCCAACCAGGCGGCCAACGGCAGCTACTACATCATGAACATGCAGTCGTCGACGCCGGGCACGCCCGCGTCCGGAGACGGCTTGAGCTGGTCGAGCGCCTACCAGGGAACCCAGGGTTATGCCTGGAGCGAGGGCTATCCCTGGAGCCAGGGGTTCGCCTGGACCCAGGCCTATGTCTGGTCGAACAATTTCGCCTGGGCGAAGAACTTCGCCTGGGCCCGCAACTTCGCCTGGGCCCGGCAGGTTCCCTGGTGGAACACCTCTCAGGCTCCGGCACCGACCGCGCCCGCGCCGGTCGTGCCGTGGGTGCCCAACCAATAGCGGAGGAATCGCGCCGTGAGCATGCCGTGAGGAGGATTGCACGCGCCGGCGCTTGGAGGCGGCGGATCACCGGTACAGCCCTGATGCTGATTGCGGCGGCCTCGATGGCCGCCGCGGCCGATGCTCCGCCCCTCGTTCTTACGCATCTGACGACAGCCGACGGATTGCCGCAGGGTGGCGTGCACACGCTCCTGCAGGATTCGCAGGGATTCATGTGGTTCGGTACGGAGGATGGGCTCGTCCGCTATGACGGTCAGGAGCTGGTTCGCTACGGGTATTCACCCAAGGAGGATCGCGGGCTTCCGGGCAACTTCGTCAATCAGGTCGTCGAAGGGCCGGATCACAACCTCTGGCTTGCAATCAACGGCGGCCTCGCGCGCTGGAACCGGGCCAAGGATGACTTCACCATCTATCGCCACGACCCGCGCGACCCGGGCTCGCTGGCGAGCGATCAGGTAAATACCCTCTCGATCGACGCGCAGGGGCGCGTCTGGATCGGAACGACCGACGCCGGTCTCGATGTGCTCGACCCCGGGACGGGCCGATTCGAGCACCTGCGACACGACGCCGCGGCGCCTGGATCGCTGGCGAGCAACCAGGTCACCACACTGACTCGCGATCACGCCGGTGATCTTTGGGTGGGCACGGATCAGGGCCTCGACGAGCTCGCGCCCGGCCAACAGACTTTCCGCCACTTCCATCACGTGGACGGCGATCCGCGGACGCTGAGCAGCAACGACGTCTGGCAGGTGCTGGAGGATTCGAGCGGCTCGATCTGGGTCGCCACCACCGGCGGCGGACTCGACCGGATGGACCGCAATGGCAATGTGCTGCAGGTCTTCCGGCACGACGCGCGCCAGCCGGGGTCGCTCGCCAGCGATAGCGTGCAGGCACTGCTGGAAGACCGGCAGGGACACTTCTGGGTCGGGACGACGGATGGCCTGGACCTGCTCGATCGCGCCTCGGGGCAGATCGCCCACTATCGCCACCAGAAGGACAATCCGGACTCCCTGAACGACTCCAACGTCTTTTCCCTGTATCAGGACAGCGCCGGCCTCGTCTGGATCGGTACCGCCACGGGAGGTGTCAGCCGTTGGGATCCCCGCAGCGCCGAGCTCGGGGCCCGCCAGCCCAATTGGGTGGGCAAATTCGTCACTGCCTTCGCCGATGCTCCCGGTGACCGGGTCTGGGTCGCTTCGATGGGAGCCGCTCTGGTCGAGTACGATCCGGACACGGGCCGCGAGACCGACCTCGGTACGCTCACCGGCCGGCGCACGGCGCTGGATAACGAGACAGTGATGTCGTTGCGCCAGGATCGCGGCGGCGCACTCTGGATCGGAACCATGGACAAGGGCGTCGCGATACTCGGTCGCGACGACAAGCTGAGCTGGATTCCCGTCAAGCGCGGCGATCCGCACAGCCTGAGCGCCGGCGGGATCGTGACGATGCTCGAGGCCCGCGGCGGCCAGATGTGGGTCGGAACCTACGGCGGCGGTGCGAACATCGTCGATCCGGCGACGCGATTGGTGCGACAGCTCCCCTACGGACCGGCGCCGGGTGCGGTCAGCGCGGACGCGGTCACCGCCCTGGCGCAGGATTCGCAGGGCTACGTGTGGCTCGGAACGGATGGCGGCGGCTTGGATCTTGCCCGGCCGGACGGCACGGTGATCAAGGTGTTCCGTCACGATCCGCACGATCCGAGCAGCCTCCCGGCCAACACCGTGTACGCCCTCGCCGTGGACTCGCACGATCGGGTCTGGGTCGGGACGAGCGGCGGCGGCCTCGCGCTCGCGATGGGCGGTGTCTCGGCGCCGCAGTCGATCCATTTTCGAACTTACTCTCTCGGCGAAGGACTGACGAGCGATACCATCAACGGGGTGCTGGTCGATGGCGATGGTCGCATCTGGCTGAGCGGCGATGCCGGCCTGATGCGCCTGGACCCCGACACGGGCGCGGTGAAGACCTTTCACGTGGCGGACGGAGCCGCCGGCGAAGAGTTCACCACCAACGCCTACTTTCGCATGCACGACGGCCGGCTTTGCTTCGGCGGCCCGGGTGGCTTCAACATCTTCGATCCTTCGCGTCTCACGGAGCGATCGCAGGCGCCGCGTCTGGCGCTCACGGGAGTGGAGATCCTCGGCGCGCCTGCGCGTGGGCCGACGCCGTACTGGCTGCGCCGGCGCATCCCGCTCGATTATCGCGACAACATCGTCTCGCTGGACGTCAGCGTGCTCGATTTCACCTCTCCCAGGCACAACCACATCGCCTACCGGATGGCGGGGCTGACCGATCGCTGGATCGACCTCGGCGCGCAGCATCGCATCACGCTCACCAACCTCGACTCGGGCGATCACGTGCTCGAGGTGCGCGGCGCCGACTCCGACTCCGTGTGGAGCGCGCCGTTGCGCATTACCCTGCATCGCACCCCCGCACCCTGGAAATCGCCTTGGGCCTACGGGATATACGCTCTCGTCGTGCTCGGCCTGGTTGCCCATAGGCTGCGCAAGCTGCACCTCGAGCGCAGACATCAGGCGCGCGAGCGGGAGCGCCTCGAGGCCGAGGTCGCGGCCCGCACACACGAGCTTTCCGAGAGCAACCGTCAACTCGCCGACGCCGCGCGTGCGAAGAGCGACTTCCTCAACCGGATGAGCCACGAGCTGCGCACGCCGATGAATGGCGTCGTCGGCATGACTGAGTTGCTGGCACGTACGCCGCAGTCAGCGACGCAGGCTCGACTCACGCAGACGATCCGCTCCTCCGCGCAGGTGCTGCTGCGGATCGTCAACGACCTGCTCGATCTCTCGCGCGCGCAGGCGGGCAAGGTGGCGCTCGAAGCGCTTCCCATCGATCTCGATCGCATTCTGGATGAGTGCGCCAGCCTCTTCAGCGGCACGACCCAGGCCAAGGGCATCCGGCTCCAGGTGCGGCCGCCGGCGCCGGACCGGCGCGCGCCTGAAGGCCGGACTCTCATCGGCGATCCGTTCCGGATCCGGCAGATCGTGATGAATCTGGTCGGCAACGCGGTCAAGTTCACCGAGCACGGTGAGATCGCCGTCCAGGCGGACGTCGAGATGGCGAGCGCGGATCGCGCCGCCGTTCATATCACGGTCTCTGACACGGGCATCGGAATGGACGCTGCAACGCTCGAGAAGATCTTTCAGCCCTTCACACAGGCGGACGAATCCACCAGCCGCAGATTCGGCGGCAGCGGCCTCGGGCTCGCGATCTGCCGCGAGCTCGCGCAGTTGATGGGTGGTCAGATCACCGTCGAAAGCACGGCCGGAACGGGCTCGGCGTTCCATGTCGTGCTGCCTCTTGATCTTAGCGCTGCGCAAGCGACATCGGAGTCAGCGGTCATCCAGACTGCGAGCGATCCGGCGAGCGCCGCCACCGGAGCGATCGGCGGCCACGTGCTGATCGTGGAGGACGAGCCGGTCAATGCAACGGTCGCTCAAGGTTATCTCGAGGCGCTCGGCTGTACTTCCGTATGGACCAAGGACGGGGCGGAAGGTCTGGCGCGCAGCGCAACCGAGCGTTTCGATCTGATCCTGATGGATATCAATATGCCCGCATTCGATGGTTACGAGACCGCCAGGCTGATCCGCGAGCGCGCTGGCGGTACGGCTCGTCGGGTTCCCATCATCGCCCTGACCGCGCACTCGCTCTCCCTGGTTCGCGAGCGCTGCGAGGCGGCCGGCATGGATGACGTGCTCAGCAAGCCGTACACGCTGGAGGACTGCGAGAGACTGCTGCGGCGTTGGATACCGGCACAGCGGGAGCCGCGGGTGGCCACGCAGCCGAGCGGCGGCGCTCCGATCCCCGAGGCAGCCACGGCACCTCCGGCCGAAGACCTCGCGAAGCTCGACAACGCGACCGTCGTGCGTCTGCGCGGCGCGGGCGCTCCGGGGCGCCCCAGTCTCTACTCCAGGTTGGCCGAGCTCTTCCGCACCGGTTCGTCGGCCGCACTCGATGAGCTGCACTCGGCACTGCGCTGCGGCGAGCTCACGGCGGCGCGCGCAACCTGCCACAAGCTGAAGTCGAGCGCCGCGAATGTAGGCGCAATGGCGTTTTCGGAGGACGTTCGCCGGCTCGAGCAGCTCTGTGCGGCCGGCAATGCGTCCGCGGCGTGGAGCGCGTTCGAGCGGCTGCGTTCGGCCCATCCGGCGCTCATTGCGGAGCTGACGGCTTTCGAGCGGAAGGAGAGCGCATGACGACGCGCAGGACGGCGGTACGACCCGTCGCGATCATCGCCGACGACGAGGAAACCGGACGGATGCTTCTCGCCGAGTCGGTCGAGCAGGTGGGGCTCGCGCCGCTTGCATACGACAACGGCAAGGAGGCGCTCGACGCGGCGCTGTTGTATGGCGCGGCGATCGTCCTTCTGGACGTCGAGATGCCAGGCTTGGACGGCTACGCGGTATGCCGTAGGTTGCGCGGCGATCCGCGTTTCACCACCACCCCCATCGTGATGGTGACCGGCCACGAGGATCCGACGGCGATCGGCCTTGCCTTCGATGCCGGCGCCACCGACTTCATAGCGAAGCCGGTCAATTGGGCACTGCTGCCGCGACGCCTCGAGTACATCCTGCGCAATGCGGCAACTGCCGAACGCATCGAGAGGCTCGCGTACTTCGATCCCCTCACCGGACTGCCGAACCGGCAACGCTGCCTCGAGACGGCGGAGCGGCAGTTTGCGGAGGCGGCGCGGTCGGGCGAGGAGGTCGCGGTCATCTACCAGGACCTCAACAGCTTCAAGCGGATCAACGATACTTTCGGACACTCCGTAGGCGATGCGGTTTTGTGCACGGTGGCCGGCAAGCTCACCCGCGCGGTGGAGGGGTTGGCCGGCGAGCCGACGCACCTGTCGCTGGCGCGTTTCGGCGGCGACGAGTTCGTGATCCTGCTGCGGCACGGCGACGCCAAAACGCTCGGCCTGCGGCTGGCCGAGAAGTGCAGCGCCGCTTTCAGGGAGCCGATCCTCCATGAAGGCCTCGAGTTCTATTCGGCGCCGAGCATCGGTGTTGCCGTCTACCCGCAGGACGGCAGTGACGTCGCAACGGTGCTCAAACACGCCGACACCGCCATGTACCAGGCCAAGACGGCCAGCGCGACGCCGATAGCGGTTTACGTGCCGGCGATGAGCAGCCGCTTGCGGGACTGGCTGGAGCTCGAGACGCGGCTGCGCCGCGCCGTTCAGGAGGAGCGCATCAACCTGCTCTTCCAGCCGAAGTTCAACTTGAAGGATCAGCGCATGTCGGGAGTCGAGGCGCTGTTGCGGTGGTGCGATGACGAGCATGGCGAAATCTCGCCCAACCGCTTCATCGAGATCGCCGAGGACAGCGGGCTCATCCTCGAGATGGGCAGCTGGGTAGTGCGCGCCGCATGCCGGCAGCTGCGCAAGTGGCTCGATGCGGGCTTCTCGGTGCCGGTCGCGATCAATGTTTCCGGCAAGGAGTTCCTCCATGGCGACCCGGCCCGGGTCGTGGAGATGGAGGCGGCGGCGGCAGGTGTGCCGACTGCGCTCATCGAGATCGAGATCACGGAGTCGGTGCTGGTCCGGGATTCCGCCAAGGTGCGCAACGCGCTCGAAAGGCTGCGTCAGCTCGGGTGCCGCATCGCGCTCGATGACTTCGGCACCGGCTATTCCTCGCTCGCCTACATCACTCGCTTTCCGCCGGATCGCCTGAAGATCGACAAGGCCTTCGTGCGCAACGTGGATCACTCGGCCAGCGACGCCGCGATTGCAAATGCCATTCTCTCGCTTGCGCAGACGCTCGGTATCGTGGTGACAGCCGAGGGCGTCGAGCGATCGAGTCAGCTCGAGTGGCTGCGCTCGCGCGGCTGTGAGGAAGTGCAGGGGTTTTTGCTCTCGAGGCCGGTTACCGCGGCGGAGCTGGAGGAGCGGTATCTGCGCGGCGAGGGAGGCGACACGTCGCTGCCAGACGACAGTGCGCTGGTCCAGCGGCGCTGAGACGCCCGCAGCCAGCCTGATCCGCAAATCGGTCACATCCGGCGGGTAACGGCGCGAATGCGCGTCACGGTTCACCCCGCCAGCCTCAAGGCAATATGTCGTGGGTCGAAGCACTTACGAATAACTGTTCACGGGGGGCTCAATTCCCATGCGCGTGTCCGGGCTCCATTCGAGCGATCTGCCGCCGCGGTCGGTAGACCCTGCCCGGAGACGTTTGCTCGTCGGCACCTTCGCCGCCTGCACCGCCATGGCCATCCTCGCCGGCAGCCTGCTGGCGCTGCGCTTCGACGCCGGAGCAGCGCCCAAGGCGGGCGCCCTGTTGTGGACGTCAATTGCGCTGAGCGGCCTCTTCGGGCTTTCTGTACTGCTCATCGCGCTGCTGATGCTGCAGTGGTTCGGGCGCCGCCGCTACGAATCGAGGCTCGAGGGAACCGTCCGGCGCCAGGGCCGACTGCTACAGGAGATCTCCGCCATGAGCACCATGGTGGAGCTGCTGCAGACCTGCCACACGCAAGCCGAGGCCAACACCGTGATCCGCGGTGCCCTGCCGAAACTGTTGCCGGGCGTTGCCGGTGCGCTGTATGTGTCACGGCAGGACGACGCCGCCCTGGAGCTGCAGGTCGGTTGGGGGTCGGTCACTTCGGCGGCGAACTTTTCCGCCGAGGACTGTTGGGCGCTGCGTCGCGGGCAGCCGCATCTGTATGACCCGGCCAGTGCTGCCGCCGTCTGCCGTCACGTCGGCGAGTGCGAGGACAGCTGTCTGTGCGTGCCGCTGGTGTCTCAGGGCGAGACTCTGGCGGTGCTTCACCTGCGCATGGCCGCACCGGAAAGCCTTTCGGAGGACGTGCAGCGACTGGCCTCGGTTCTTGCCGAGCAGCTCTCGCTCGCCGTGGGGAACCTGCGCCTGCAGGAGACACTGCGCAGCAGCTCGGAGCGCGATCCGCTCACCGACCTCTACAACCGGCGGCACCTCGAGATCTCACTGCAGCGGGAGCTCGCCCGCGCCCAGCGGCATGGGTTCCCGGTGAGCCTCGTCATGCTCGACGTCGATCACTTCAAGGATTTCAATGACACCAACGGTCACGATGCGGGCGATGAAGTGTTGCGCCATGTCGCGCACGTGCTCAAACGTCACACGCGCGTCGAGGATGTGGCTTGTCGTTATGGCGGTGAGGAATTTCTGATCGTCCTGACGTCCTGCTCGATGGACGACGCGTATGCCAAGGCGGAGGCGATCCGCGAAGCCATCGCGCAACAGCAGGTTTTCACGCGCGGAACGGCGCTGCCTCGCATCACCGCCTCCCTGGGCATCGCGTCCTATCCCGAGGACGGTGATCGCATGGAGCGTCTGATCGCGGAAGCCGATGCGGCGCTCTACAGGGCGAAGGCCACCGGCCGCAACCGCATCGTTGCCTCGAATGCGCCCGGGGATATCGTGTTGTTCGAGCCGCGCACCCGCGAATCGGCCTGATTGGCCGCCGCATCGCGGCCGGGTGGTAAGATGTAGGGGTGTTGCGCCCCTGTTGCCTGAGTACCGTCGCGGCCGTCATTATCCTCGCCACGGGCGCCAGGCCTGTATTCGCTGCGCATCCACGTACGGCTCACTCTGACGCTGCCGCCGACGCTGTTGTCGCGAAGCTACGTGAATTACCCTTGCCGATACGGCGACCGCCGCAAGGGACCTCCTCCATGACGACCCCGCCGCCCCTGCCGGATCTGGAAGCGAGGCGTCAACAGGTCTATGACGAGCTCCATGCCCTCGGACCGGCGAGCGTGCCCGCCCTGGCGCGTGCTCTTCGCGATCCGGATCCGGAGATGCGGCGCGATGTCGCGGTGGCGTTGGATGTAGTCGGGGGCGGCTGGTGGCAGTTTCCCGACAGCCGCCCGAAACTCGACCTCAGTCCGGTACTGCCTGAGCTTGTGGCGGCATTGCAGGACTCCGACCCCGATGTGAGAGCCTGGGTCGCACAGGACATCAGCGACATCGGCTCGGGTGCGGCGACCGCGGTGCCGCGCCTTCGTTCCATGTTGCGCAGCCCCGACCCCGGGTCGCGAGGCACGGCCTGCAACGCTCTGGGTGCGATCGGATCTGCAGCTCGAGCCGCGTTGCCTGACTTGCGGCGCGCGCTCAACGACTCGAGTCCGGAGGTTCGACAATCCGCCCGCGACGCGATCACAAGAATCGGCCGTGCCGCCGCCCTCCGATGACTTGCGGCTAAACGCCCAACCGCAGTCCCGCGCTCTCGTAGATTCGCGAGATCGCCGTCATATCCCGCAGGCCCTCCTCGCCGCCGGTCTTCGGCTCACGGTTGTTCCACACGCAGTCGGCAAAGTAGTCGGCCTCCAGGGTGAACTGACCCGGGGCGCGGATCGGATCAGGTTGATCGATCTTTCTTCCGCTGGCGAGCTGTGCCGTCAGATGCATCCCGTCGTAGTTGAATCCCTCCATGTGGATCCATCCTTTCGACCCGACCACGCGGAAGTAGCCGTCCATGAGGCCTCCGTACGTTGTGTTGCAGCTCGCCACTATCCCGGACGGAAACTTCATGCTCCAGGCGTCGTTCTCCTCCACCTGGGTGAAGCGGCCGTCGTGGTCGATCACCGAAGCATACGCTTTGATGTCCGCCGGATTTTCGCCGGTCAGGTAGCGTGAGGCGTTCAGGCAGTAGATGCCGACGTCGACCAGTGGGCCGCCGCCCGCCATCCTTTTGTTGAGCCGCCACTCGCCGGGCTCGATGTCGAATCCGAAAGCGCTTTCGATCGTCAGCACCTGTCCGACCGCGCCGGTGCGGATGAGCTCGATCGCTTTCAGGTGGGACGGATGGTATTGGCATCGGTAGGCGATCATCAGCTTCACGTTCGCCCTGCGGCACGCCTCTATCATGGCGTGGCAGTCCGCCAGGCTAGTCGCCATCGGCTTCTCACATAGGACGTGCTTGCCTGCCTTCGCCGCGCGGATGGTGTATTCCGCATGCATCGAGTTCGGCAGCGCGATGTACACCGCGTCGATTTCCTCGTTGTGCCGGATCTCGTCGAAGTTTTCGTAGCTGTAGATCGCGGACGAGGGCACGTTGTACGAGGCCGCCTGCTGTTCCGCCTTTTGCCGGTGCCCGCTTACCAGCGCCGTGATTTTCCCGGTCTTCGACAGCTTCAGTCCCGGCATGAACTGGCCCATGGAGATACGCCCCAGGCCAACGATGCACCACCGGAGCTTGCGCCCCGCCGACCCATCCATCGTCTGCGCACGCAGCGGCAGGGCTTGGGAGAAGGCGGCCATGGCGCCCAAGCGCGCGAAATCACGGCGGGTCAGCTTCATCGTGAGAGTCCTCCGCTTTCTTGGTAGCGGTATCATAATAGACCTCGAAAGCGGGCGACGCATCACTTCGTCGCACGCTCGCGCAGGCTAACTGGGAATCGCCAGGCTATTGCGCAGCCGTGCCCGCTTCCTCACCAGCCAGAGACACAGCGCGATGAGCGATCCTCCGGGCAGAAGGAGCTCGATGGCCAGATACGGCGCTGCTTGACGAATGCAGCTGATGATTGTGGCAATTCGAAGGCTCATGGTCATCGCTTCAATGATTGGCGTTCCTCGCCAACTAGACGAAGCCAACCACTGAAAATCGACGGCGATCCCGATTGATTGATACCGGCGACGACGGAGCGAGCTACGCAATGAACCCTGGCCAGAACGCCGCAAGTACGTCCATGTAGGCTCGCCGATCGCCGTCCTGGCGATCAGCGTCTGGCCAGGATTCATTGCGCATCTCGCTCCTTTTGACGATCGGAGCGAAACTGGCCGCTCCGAGCGTTAGAGATCAGTCTCTTTGCATGCGGCGGGGCCGCGCAACCGTACTTGCGGCGTCCCCCCCCAGACCCCTTTGCAAGTGAGACCCCGGCCCCCGAAAGGCGGAAGGAGCGGTGCCTAGGTCGGCCGGGACGATACCTGGGACAGTAGCGTCAGGTTTTGAGCGGCTGAACCAATCCAAGGAAGGCGCGTACGTCCTTGCTAAGGCGAACCTGAAATTTGCACGACACATTGGGGAGGACTGCGCCAATTCTGTACAAGCGGGGGCGGTATCCAAGCGCACTCATCATTGCGTGCACCTGATTTGCGAGAGATTGAATGATGGTACTGAAGATCACCATGGGATATCCGCGGTCATGGTAGATCGCACCGTCCGTCTCTATCAGGCCCCGCAAACAACAGATAATGAGTGAACGATCTGCCGTGATCCATTCAGGGATCGAGACGCCTTGGCGGGCTTTACTGCCACCTGATGCTTTCCAACCGAGCAGCAATTCGAGATGGTTCGAATAGACGCTTACGTTTACGTAGTTGCCGTTACCACGAACGATGTTAACCTTATTCTTCGGCAGCAATTCCCTAAGAGCGCTCGAGATCCTTGCGATGAGGATCGGATATTTCGTATCGCAGGTGATTCTCAGTCGGACCGCCCGACCGTTCGGGTTCGACAAATTGCCGTCACCTATCGCCAATCCAATCACATACGCCTGGAGCGCACGATCTGGATTGAGCGGCGGTGCGACTCGCTTAGCCATTACTCTAAAGATTAAAAGGCGGTTGGTGCCGAGGTCGACATATCATCGGCCTCATAAGTACTTGGGCTGGTTTGAGAAATTGCGCTCGTCAGTCCAATCATACCCGCAACCACTGACACGCTCGCAAGTCAAGCAGATACTCCGGACATCTCCGCTGAACTCGCGAAGCTGGCAATGCTGAGCCCGGCCGGAACTCCTTACAGCCGGGGTGCCATCTTCGGCATGATCAACAAGTAACAGGTTACTACTGCTTCTCGCCCTGCTGTAATAGGGTTTCTGCCAGTGCATTGACCGCATTAGCGAACTGCTCAAGCGGGTGGGCCTGGCAATAGTTGTTGAGCCAGATCTCAACAGCACCTTCATCAGTATCCGCCATTTGTGTGTGGACTGTTGCCTTCCAAACGATCCCTACTCCAGTGATGAAGCCCAATGCCCAGGTGACATTCATCACCTTGTCGGGGCTGCCATGTTGTTCTGTGACGTAGGTGCCGCAAGTCCGCACACCGTTGCCGTAGATCATAAGATGCGATGCGTCATTGTCAGCATGGGCAACGCCAACGCACAGCACCAGCAAAAAGCCGAAAACAGCTGACCTCATCTGACCCTCCCACTAATGCTCCGTATGCTATCACGGTCAATCTAAGCCGTGGAAACAACGACTTACGGGAGCCAAGGACCGCGCCATTGACCCCGTTCCTGTCCCTGGGCGGTTGATTTGCCTTAGACTTGCGAGGTTCGCATACCAACAGGAACAACGGAGGGTCTTATGAAGAGGCTATTTGTTCTCGCTGTCGCGGTTCTCAGCATCGTGTCACTGGCCAGAGCCGACATCTGGTGTGGTAACACGAAACATGACGGGGAGGCGCCGTTGTGGAACACGTCCGCGAGATACTTTGTAAGCGGCAACGAGCTGTATGACTGGTGCACCAGCAATAATTGGGCTCTTTGCTACGGGTTTGTTGAAAGTGCTGCTGATATTTACACTGCCCAAAACACCAACAGCGCTTGTATGCCAACAGGTCAATCAGGTGTGACGGTAGAGCAGGTTGTGGATGTAGTGAAAAAGTATTTGGCTGACCATCCGGAGACGCGGAATTATCCGGCTTACTCCATTGTCCTGGTTGCATTGGACAGAGCCTTCCCCTGCAAGAGCTGAAACATGCGCAACCGACGACCACCCAGGACACCGAGTCTGTCCAAACCACCTACCGCCCCTAACAGCCCCCTAACAGCGATGCGCCCGGAAAACCCGCCCCGGAACCAACGACCAGGGAAGTGTGCGATTTATGCCGGGGAACCGGTAAGTTCGGGCCTGGGAAAGGTCAATGTCCGGGATGTGGCGGCAGGGGGTTTCCTAGGAAAATCCCCTAAGAACTAAACACGCGCGTGATACCCGCGCTCCAAAATGCGCGGTCAATCCCCTATGGGAGATTCGCTATGGCAGACGAAAAACTCGGCAGAGAAGCGGCCAAAGCAGCCGCCTTGGGAGCTATCAAAGCATCTGCATCTCACATCACTACGGTATGGATCATACCAATCGCCCTTCCCGCCGTAGCCGCCTATCTTGGCTATGCCCAGCACCTACCTTGGATGTACATCGCAGTCGGGGTTGGTTTGATGTTCGCGGGCATCACTACGGGCCTTGTCCGATTTGACGAATGGAGAGAGCGAAAACGTATCGAGGGCAAGCTGCATTTTTCGGAGTTTCGCGTTTTGCGATCAGCGTCATTAACTGGTGGATTCGTTCTCGGTATCGCCCTGAACAATGAGGCTGATGTCAAAATGGATGTTGATTTTGCTCAAATTAGAACGGGTCTTGAAGATAAGGTGCCGAAACTCAGGGAGTTCAAGAAAACCCGCTTTACGGTTGCGCCGCACAACGTCGTCTATTTTGACGATCATTCCATCGATATCGCGGCACCCACACCCGGAACTCTAGAGGCAACTCTAGACTTCGTCGTCAGATACGGGCCTGTCGGAAATCTGAAGTACACCCTTCCCGTGAAGAAGCGCGCGACCATTCCCTTTGACGAGAATGGCCTTCCCCGAGGGAAGGTGATGATGTACGACGCGGCCTAGCCGACTGAGGCAGGATTCAAGCTGCAGATCCAGTCGCTGAAGCCGTGGTTTCATGATGATCTTGAGGCAACCCTACCGGATGGCGCCGTGCTCACGAATGAGCAGCTGAAGCCATATTGGAAGGGCTAGTAATTCTGAATCGATCACCAGCACGACTACACCCGAAATTGCGTTACAAGGAACTCTCTCTTGCGGAAAACTCTAACGCACTGGACGCCATCGCGCGAGCAGGTGCGTGACCCCGACTATCACCCTATTAGTGGTCCCCTCTATCACTATACCTCCCTTGACGCGCTGCTATCCATCATCAAAAACAAGCGCCTACGGGCAACAAATATCCGGTATTTGAATGACTCAAGCGAGAGTGAGCTGGGACTAACACGTATAAGACAGATCGCGCAGCAGGCGCGAGCCAAAGCATATGGTGTTGACCAGGAGATTTTCAACTACGTACTCAACTGGCTGGATAATCAGAGGTCAGATACCGACTCGGTGTACCTCATTTCCTTCTCCGAAGCGGCCAACCAACTGAGCCAATGGCGTAGCTACACGAGGTATGGACGGGGAGTCTGCCTCTCTATCGAGGTTGGAGTGTTGGTGAACCGCATGCAAGCGCAAGGATGGACATTCCAGAATTGTCGCTACAATCGCAAATCCCAGTTCGCATGGGCGAATGCAATTCTTTCCCGATTTCGCAGGGAGGCCGCCGCGTACTGTGCGGATAGCAAGGACGATCCAAAGTTTGGTATTGCTGTGATATTCCAGAGATGTTTATCCGATCTGCTGCAGGTCGCGGCAACGATAAAAAATGAAGCATTTATTGAGGAATGTGAGGTTCGCTTCATCTCCCCAAGGATCAACATTACTGACTCTAGGGTTTCCCATCGGCTAGGAAAGACGACCTTGATACCCTTTGTTGAGTTTCAAGTGGCTGACGCGGTGGGCGACCTCTACATTCATGAAATTATGGTCGGTCCAGGTCCAAATCAGCGCGGAGTGCAGTCCACCATTGCCTCTGCTCTAAAGGATGCTGGTGCAAAGGGCCTGTGTCTTGTAAGTCCTTCTAATATCCCGTACCGAGAGTTATGATCAGAACACCAGAGATTGATCCGTGACGAGACGAAATCCGGAACGCCGCTGTTGGATGCATATACTAGGCAGCTGCGCCGGCAAGCTGTCCAGGGAACACGTTATATCCAATAAAGTCCTCAGACATCTCAGTGACGTCGGCGAGATTGGCCCGACTATTGCAACCCCGGACGGACGCTTCACTGAGACAGGATCTCGGCCGGCGGGATCTCGGCGAAGGGACGGGAGCCCAGCATCGGAAAGACGAGATCCTCGAAGGTCCAGCGGGGCCCTCTCCTGCGTGGGGAAAGCGAAGTTCTGCTTCCCGAGCCATTCGCGCGCAGCCGCCTCAAATGTGTTGGCCCTGGCGGTTTTCTCGTGCCGTCTGACGGCGGCCGGATCTCTTTTTGCCGCGACGTGCTTACGCATGTCCTCGCACTGCTCGCGGGCGGCTTTGAGCGAAACGTCAGGGTAGGGCCCGAACCGCAACATACTCTCGCGCCGAGCGTAGCGGAATCTGAAGCGCCACGGCCGGCTGCCATTGGGCATGATGAGCAAATGCAGCCCCCGGCCGTCACTCAGCTTGTAGGCGTCTTGCGCGGTTTGGCGCTCCTGATTTTCTGGTCGGTGAGCATGAGATCTCTGCGATGCGGACGTGTTGGGTACGGGTATGCGGATGTGTGGGTACGGGTTCGGCGCCCGTTGCATGTAACCGCAAACCTACCCACACCTGGGCTGGGCTGCCAGGGAGCGGTGTCGGACGGCGGCTGACGTCAAAGCCTGCAATAACAATTAGTTATGCGTACCCGTGGGACAGACAGGGACGTCTGGGGACGGTGGGGTCATGCCCGAGGTCGGAGTCGAACCGACACGCTTTTAACGGCGGCGGATTTTCATCCCGCTGCGGCTTTCGCCGCCCCGCGCGGAGGGACCGCGGGGTTCGTGGGCTGGAGCACGCCTTCACCGTAGCCTTGCGGCCTTAGGTGCCCGCCGTCTGCTCTCTACACCTTCCCCGGAATCTCCGGGGCTTGGCTCGGCATTAGCTCGAAGCGCTGCGCTTCAGGGCCTCTACCGACTTTGACGGGCTTCACCCTGGGGATTTCTCCCCGGGGGCTCAACTGAAATCGTCTGAGTCCGCTGCGTCTACCAATTCCGCCACTCGGGCACGAGGGCGCAAGTATAGGGGGGAGGGGGGCGGAAGCAATATAGCCAGCATGTGGTTTGCGACCTTTTGCCACGCTCGCGCATCTAAGTACCCGTGAGCCGGTTATCCGAAATTGCGATATCGGAAGAGCTGATTGCCCGGGCCCGTAGTGGGGAGGGTGCGGCGCAGGCGGCGATCTATCTGGGGATCGGGCCGGCGGTATTCGCGCTCACCCGCAGGCTCGTGGGGAACAGGGCCGTTGCCGAGGACCTGTTCCAGGACACCATGATGACCCTGTTCCAGCGCCTCGGCGATTTCCGGGGCGAGGCGCCGCTGGGGATCTGGCTGAGGCAAATCGCGGTCACCAAGTGCCTGATGTATCTGCGCTCGCCCTGGCATCGGGCACGGCTGCAGTGGGAATCAGGGGACGATGGTTCGCTGCATCCTTCGATGCTACCCGTCACGCCCGCGACTTCCCCTGATGCCATCGACGTCGAACGTGCACTTGCGAGTCTGACGCCAGTCGCGCGTGCAGTGGTTTGGCTGTTCGAGGTCGAGGGCTATTCGCACGAGGAGATCGCCCGGTTGTTTGGACGCTCTGTGAGCTTCTCGAAGTCACAGCTCGCGCGCGCACTTGCGCGCCTGCGCCAGGGCTTGGCGCCGCAGGAGGATCAAGAGGCATGCACACCGATCTAAACGAGACAAACATCGCTCGCCGCCTGCGTGCGGCCGAGGACGCGAGCGAGGTGCCGTACGACTGGGCTGAGTTTCAGCGCCGGGGGCACCGGTCGGTGCTCACGCGCGTGATCGAGCGCAACCGTCCCGCGGCAATCGCGGCGGCCGTCTTGGCGGCTCTGCTAGTGACTGCGTTCCCATTTATTCGCTCGACTCACAAGCATAGGCCGGTGATTGCCCCGCCGCGTCCCGTCGCGCTCAGCAACCCCACAGATTTGCAGGAACAGGCCCGTACACGCGCCCTCGAGGGCTGGCTCGCGGCTCTGCCCCAGGATCACGCGATCGTGCGTGTTGGTGCACACGCTGCAGTGAGCAGCCTTCAGGACCAGATTGCCGCGTTGGATGAGCTCATGACCGCCGAGCGTATGGAGGGCACGCAGCCGACCAGGCTCGATGCCCTCGAGCGCCAGCGGTCGCAGCTCGTCAACTCGCTGGCCCAGGTGCAGTACGCGGAAATGTTGGCCTCGGCAAACCCATGATCGAGCAAAGAGACTCCATATGAGAATGCATATCAGACCCTATACTGCCGTCCTGACACTGTGCCTTTCGCTCGCGGCGGCTGCGGCATTTGCGGGCGATGGGCCCGCGGCTCCTCCCGCCCCACCTGCGCCGCCGGCGCCTGCAGATTCCGCCGCAGCTTCAAATCCACCGTATGTCGATGAGTCCGCCATGCGTGCCCGTATGGAGGCAGCGCGCCAGCGCGCGGACGAGGCTCGGCAGCGCGAAGATGTGTTGCGTGCCAAGATGGATGAGGCGCGCCGCCGCCTCGAGGTTGCGGCGCAGCAGCTCGCAGCGCTGTCCGCACAGGTGAACGGGCCGATGATGCAGCGCGTCGAGGCAATGGCCGGTCCGACGCGCGTTCTTGTCGGCATACAGCTCGACGATTCGAGCGGTAAAGCTGGGGCGCGCGTGCGCGAAGTCAGCCCGGGAGGCCCGGCGGAGCAGGCGGGCGTTCGCGCCGGCGATCTCATAGTGGCGGTGAACGGGACCAATGTGCGCGGTCGGGCGCCCGTGGCGCGCGTCGTTCAATTGCTGCGCGACGTGAAGCCAGGTGACAAGGTCGACCTGCAAGTGTTGCGGGACGGCACGACGCGGGATCTCATCGCAACCGCCCGTCCGGACGGGGATGAGTTCTTCGTCGCGCGGGAGTTTCCCGCCATGCCGGCCATTGCGGCCATGCCGCGAGTGAAGGCCTTCGCCGGTTGGGATGGTCCGATGATCATCTCTGGGCCCATGGCGGACATGGACCTCGCCAGACTCACGCCCGGACTGGGCCGCTATTTTGGAACTGACAGCGGAGTGCTGGTGGTACGGGCACCGTCCAAGGGGGCGCTGGGCCTTCAGGATGGAGACGTCATTCTGTCCATCGACGGACGCAAGCCGATCGACAGCTCGCACGTGATCCGGATCTTCAGCTCGTATGATCCGGGGGAGAAGCTCACGCTGGACGTGCTGCGGATGCACCACAGGATCTCGGTGGTGGCCACCGTTCCGGCTGCGCCGCCAATGGCTCGATTGGGAGGTATGGTGGTCACCCTGCACGGCACGGACCGGATGCTGTGACCCGAAGTGCCAAGGCCAGTACCATGCGCGCGTGCTGCGCACCGACTTCGCCTATGACCTGCCACCCGAGCTGATCGCACAGGCCCCGCTCCCGGAGCGGTCGGCGGGGCGGATGCTCGTGCTCGATCGCGAGACGGGCGCCATCGCCGACCGGCGAATCCGCGATCTGCCGGGCTTTCTCGCCCCTGGCGACCTGCTGGTACTGAACGACACGCGCGTCGTTGCCGCGCGAGTCTTCGGCACGAAGCCTTCCGGCGGCCGCGTCGAGCTCCTTCTCGAGCGCGCGGTCGGCGAGTGTGAGGCGCTCGTCCAGTTGCGCGCCAGCAAGCCCATTCGCGATGGCTTGGAGATTTCGACGCCGGGAGGCGGTGTCCAGGTGCTGGCACGAGAGGGCGACCTGTGGCGTGTCCGCCTGCCCGCGCCGGCGCTGGATTTCTTCGACCGCTGGGGTCAGGTGCCGCTGCCGCCGTATATCCAGCGCCCCGCGAACGAGCTCGACCAGAAGAGATACCAGACCGTCTTCGCGCGCGAGCGGGGAGCCGTTGCAGCACCCACGGCCAGCCTGCATTTTGACGAGCCTCTGCTCACGGAGCTCCGAGCACGTCAAGTGAGCCTTGCGTTCGTGACCCTGCACGTGGGCGCAGGTACATTTCAGCCGGTGCGTGCGGACGACCTCGAGTCACACGTTATGCACTCCGAGCGAGCCGCCGTCGGCGCCGCCACGTGCGAAGCGATCATGCGTGCACGTAGCGCGGGGCGAAGGGTCATCGCCGCCGGGACGACGGTCGTGAGAACTTTGGAGTCTGCGGCCGCGAGCGCCGATGCGCGCGGGGAGCTCCCTGAGGCAGCGGCGCCCAGGCTCGCGCCCTGGTCGGGCGAGACCAGACTCTTCATCAAGCCGGGCTTCAGGTTCCGGGTGGTTGACGCCCTGCTCACGAATTTCCATCTTCCCGAGTCGACGCTGCTCATGCTCGTTTGCGCCTTCGCGGGGCGCGACCCTGTGCTGCGGGCGTACCGGCATGCGGTCGGGGAGCGGTACCGTTTTTTCAGCTATGGCGATGCAATGTTGATAACGACCCAGGTGAGCGCTTGAGACCGGTCTTCGAGCTGACGGCGACCGACGGCGCGGCCCGGGCCGGGAAGCTGCGGGCGGCGCACGGCGTCATCGAGACGCCGGCCTTCATGCCGGTGGGGACCTACGGCACGGTGAAGGCCATGACGCCCGAGGAGCTCTACGACCTCGGGGCTGAGATCGTACTCGGCAACACCTTTCATCTGATGCTGCGCCCCGGGGTGCAGATTGTCGCCGCGCACGGCGGCCTGCACGAATTCATGAGCTGGAAACGGCCCATCCTGACCGATTCCGGCGGCTTCCAGGTCTTCAGCCTCAAGAGCCTGCGCCGGATCACCGAGGAGGGGGTGCGCTTCCGCTCGCCGGTAGATGGCAGCGAGGTGCGGCTGACGCCCGAGGATTCGATGGAGGTTCAGTTGGGCCTGCGCTCGGATATCGCCATGGCACTCGATGACTGCACGCCGCATCCGGCGACGGAGGCCGAGGCTCGTGAGTCGATGGAGCGGTCCATGAGGTGGGCGGCTCGCAGCCACGCGCGCTATCACCGCGACCAGCCGCCGGGAGGGCTCTTCGGGATCGTGCAGGGAGGAATGCATGGAGCGCTGCGGCTGGCATCCCTCGAGGCCCTGCTGCGGCTCGACTGGCCCGGACTGGCCGTGGGCGGTCTGGCGGTGGGCGAGCCGGAGGAGGAGCGGCTGCGGATCCTGGAAACCGTGGTCCCGCACATGCCCGCCGACCGCCCGCGGTACCTCATGGGGGTGGGCCGTCCGGAGGACATCGTGGCGGCTGTCCTGCGCGGCATCGATATGTTCGATTGCGTGATGCCGACGCGCCACGCCCGCAACGGCCACCTCTTCACGGAGACGGGTGTCATCAACATCCGCAACCGCGTCCACCAGTCGGACCTGAACCCAATAGACCGGGAATGCGACTGCTACACCTGCCGGCACTACACGCGGGCTTATCTGCGGCATCTCGACCGCTGCAACGAGATCCTGGGCTGCCGCTTGAACACCATTCACAACCTCGCGTTCTACCTGCGGCTGATGCGGTCGCTCCGGCTGGCGATCGCCGCGGGCCGGGTGGCAGCCTTCGCCGCAGCTTTTATGGCGAGGCGGGCGGCGGCAGACGCTGTGGCATAATGCCGCGTTTCCCCTTCGGACGTACTGCATGAATTCATTGATTCCCCCGGCCTGGGCGCAGGGCGCGGCGCCATCGAGCAGCGGCCAGTTCGCGCCGCTGCTGGTGATGGTGGTCTTCATCGTCATCTTCTACTTCCTGCTGATGCGGCCACAGCAGAAGAAGACCAAGGAGCACCAGCAGCTCATCTCGAAGCTGTCCGTGGGCGATGAGGTGGTCACCAACGGGGGCATGCTCGGGAAGATCACCGAGGTCGGCGACAGCTTCGTCACCCTCGAGGTCGCCGATGGGGTGCGCATCAAGGTGCAGAAATTCCAGGTGAGCGCCCTGATGCCGAAGGGCACCCTGAAGAGCGCCTGATCCATGCTCGAGTACGCCCGCTGGAAATACATCCTCATCGTCACCGTGCTGCTGGTGGCGCTGGTCTTCGCGCTGCCGAACGTATTCGGCTCGGCGCCCGCGCTGCAGCTCGCTCACAAGGATCACTCGCCGGTCACGGCCGCCGAGGCCACCACGATCGACGACTATTTGCGCCAGAAGGGCGTGCATGTGGAGAACTCTTACGTCGACAGCAGCGGCCGTCTGATGGTGCAGTTCGCCGACGTCCCCGACCAGCTCCAGGGTCGCGATGTCGCGGATGCCGAGTATCAGGGGACTTACATCTCCGCTCTGTCGCTGGTGCCGAAAGCGCCGGCGTTTTTTCGCGCCCTGGGACTGAAGCCCATGCCGCTCGGCCTCGATTTGAGCGGTGGCCTCGACCTTCTCTACCAGGTAGATGTCAACAGCGCCGTGCAGCAGCTGCTGCAGAATTATTCGCAGGATGCGGCTCGCGCGCTCGCTGCGGCGAAGATTTCCGTCCGTAACATCACATTCGCCACGACGGGCGACAGCCCGTTGCAGAACGCGATTCAGATCGCATTCGGGCCCGGCACCGACCTCAACGCCGCGCAAAAGGCGCTCGCCTCGACCCTGCAAGGGCTTACGATCACGACGCAGAGCAGTCCGGACGGCCCGCGGCTCGTCGCTGCCATGACGACCGCTCAGGTGAAGCAGCGCGAGGACTACGCGATCGAGCAGAGCGTCACCATCCTGCGGAATCGCGTCAACCAGCTCGGTGTGTCCGAGCCCATCGTGCAGCGCCAGGGGGTCGATCGGATCGACGTGCAGCTTCCGGGCATCCAGAACACCGCCGAGGTGAAGAATCTTCTGGGCCAGATGGAGCAGCTCGAGTTTCGCCTGCAGGACGAGACCGGCAACGCCGTCCAGGCGGCGCAGACCAACGAAGTGCCCCTGGGCGACAAGCTCTATACGCACACCGAGATGGGCTACCCGCTGTTGCTCAAGCGCGAAGTGATCGCGACGGGCGATCAGCTCACGAATGCGACCGCTGACTCCGGTCAGCAGGGACCGGAAGTCACTGTGTCGCTCGACAGCAAGGCCGGCGACAACATGCTGCGTACGACGCGGCAGAACTTGGGCAAGCACATGGCCGTGGTGTTGATCGAGAAGCAGGAGCAGACCGCCACCGTCGACGGTAAGAAAGTCACGCGCGAGGTCACTACCGAGCGGGTCGCCAACGACGCCACCATCCAGGGCGTCTTCAGCGACCGCTTCTCCATCACGGGCCTCAGCATGGCCGAGGCGAACGATCTCGCGATCCTCCTGCGCTCCGGCTCGCTGCCGACCGCGAACGTCCTGGTCAGTGAGCAGGTGATCGGACCCAGCCTCGGGCGCGACAACATCAGAATGGGCATCACCGCTCTGATCATCGGCATGGCGGGCGTGCTCGTCTTCATGGCGATCTACTACAAGATCTTCGGTCTGGTCGCGGACCTGGTGCTGCTCGCCAACGTCGTGGTGCTGGCGGCACTGCTTTCGATGATGGGTGCGTCGCTGTCGCTGCCGGGCATCGCCGGCATCATTCTCACGGTGGGCATCGCGGTGGATGCCAACGTGCTGATTTACGAGCGTATCCGTGAGGAGGTCCGCAAAGGCGTGTCGCCGCAAGCGGCCATCCGCGCGGGGTTCGAGAAAGCCTTTTCCGCCATCGCCGATTCCAACGTCACCACGCTCATCGCAGGAGTGGTGCTGTGGGTGCTCGGCACCGGGGCGGTGCGCGGTTTTGCCGTGGTACTGACGCTCGGCATATTCACCTCGATGTTCACCTCGCTCATGGGTAGCCGCGCGCTCGTCACCC
>CAWEXF010000011.1:0-128493 GCA_963812925.1 uncultured Pseudomonadota bacterium
CCTGCCGCGAAGGCACCGCCTGCTCCTGCTCCGTCGCCGCCGGCCGCGAAGCCGGAGTCGGAGGGCGACACGGTGCGGATGCCCATGCCGAACCTGACCAAGCCGCCGCAGGGGCAGGTCGATTTCAACCGCTCGACGCAGCTCCTCGTGCTGGGCTCGGTCCCGGCGGCTATACCGCCGCGTTCCGCGCCGCTGATCTCGGCATGCAGGTGATCCTGGTGGAGCGTTTCCGACGCTGGGCGGCGTGTGTCTCAATGTCGGATGTATTCCCTCCAAGGCGCTGCTGCACGCTGCCAAGGTCATCGAGGACGCCGAGGAAATGGGCTCCCGCGGCATCGCCTTCGGCGCGCCGGAGATCGATCTCGAGAAGCTGCGCGGCTGGAAGGGCTCGGTGGTCAAGAAGCTGACCGGCGGCCTGCGCATGCTGGCGAAGCAGCGCAAGGTCGAGGTCATCCAGGGCGTGGGCCGCTTCGTGAGCCCGAACGTGCTCGAGGTGATGGGCAACAGCGGCTCGGAGCGCATCCGCTTCGAGCAGTGCATCATCGCGGCCGGCTCCGAGGCGGTCCGCTTGCCGGGTTTGCCCGAGGATCCGCGGATCATGGACTCGACCGACGCGCTCGAGCTGCCCGAGTTCTCCGGCGGCCTGCTGGTGATCGGTGGCGGCATCATCGGGCTGGAGATGGCCTGTGTCTATGACGCGCTCGGCAGCCGTGTGAGCGTCGTGGAACTGACACCGCAGCTCATGACGGGTTGCGACCCGGACCTGGTTCGTCCACTCGAGCGGCGCATCCGCTCGCGGTACGAGCAGATTCTGCTCGGTACGCGCGTGTCGCAGGTCGAGGCGCTGGCGGAGGGAATTCGGGTGACGTTCGAAGGCGACAAGGCGCCGGCACCGCAGGTGTATGGTCGGGTGCTGGTGGCCGTCGGCCGGTCGCCGAACGGTAAGCGCATCGGCGCGGAGGCTGCGGGCGTCAGCGTCTCGGAGCGCGGCTTCGTTCCTGCCGACAAGCAGATGCGGACCAACGTTCCGCATATCTTCGCGATCGGCGATATCGCAGGTCCGCCCATGTTGGCGCACAAGGCGATGCATGAGGCGAAGGTCGCCGCGGAGGTCGCGGCAGGACACCGGCGCGCGTTCGACGTACGTGCGATTCCCTCGGTCGCTTACACGGATCCGGAGGTCGCTTGGGCAGGTCTTACCGAGACCGAGGCCAAGGCGAAGGGAATTGCGATCGAGAAGGGCACCTTCCCGTGGGTGGCGAACGGCCGCTCGCTCTCCCTCGGACGCGAGGAAGGGATGACCAAGCTCCTTTTCGATCCCGAGACCCGCCGCCTGCTCGGCGCCGGCATAGTGGGCACCAATGCGGGCGAGCTGATCAGCGAGCTCGCGCTGGCGATCGAGAACGGTTGCGATGCTGCCGATATCGGACTGACGGTTCATCCGCACCCAACTCTGTCGGAGACCGTGGCCGGTGCCGCGGAGGCCGTCGAGGGAACGCTGACCGATCTCTACATCCGCCCGCGGAAGTAGCGTGCATGCCGCGATGGATGGCGGCGCATCCTCATCTGAGCAGCAGGCTGCTCGCCTGGACCAACGCGTACCGGTATAGGCGCTGGCGAACGTTCTTGCCTGCGCTGCTCTTCGTCGTCGGAGTCGGCGTTGTCGCAGTGCTTCCGCCGACAGGCCCAATCCTCGGATGGCTCGGGCGGAATTGGGCGGTCACCTTCGTAATCGCCGCGTCCGTCTTCACGTTGTCGACCGCACGCCGCAGGCAGCATGCCTCGATCGCGGCGGCAACATCCTGGCTGGCCTCTCTTCCGACCGGTATTCCTGTGCGCATGCAGGTGGTGGTCGGGCACGGCCGCGTGGCTGGCGGCGCTCGTTGGCTTGACCGCGCTCGTGTGGGTCCTCGGCGCCATCGACCTCTCCGAGTTTTCGCGACTCGCCCTTGCGGCGACGGCGGGCGCGGCCGTGGGTCTTCTCGGGGGCTGGAGACTGCCGCGAACGGGCATTGGAGCACCGGGTTTCCACTATGCCATCGTCCGCCGCGCCCGGGCCGGCTGGGCAAGCGCGCCGTCGCTGTCGCCGCTCGCCAACTGGCCGGCGGCGCAGGGCCGGATCTTCAGCCGGCCCAAAAAGACCGCTCCCATACTGCTCCTCGCCATGATGGCCATTCCCATGGGTAGTCCGGGGCAGGTCGCGCTCGCCGTCGCCGGAGTTTGCATGGCGCTGTTCAGCGTGCTCACATTGTCGGTGGCCGCTGTACGGGTCGCGTTCCATGCGGCGCGGTGGCTTGCGCCAACGACGGTCGGCCAATGGCGCTTCACCGCTGCTCTCATCTGGCGGGCGGCGCTCATCCAGACCCTGACGCTGGCGGTGTTGATCCTTCTGGCGAGCGCTATGAGTCCGTCGCGGGCGCTCGCAGTCGCCGCGCCGCTCGGCGCGCTCTACCTCTGCGCGTCGCTGACGGCCGTCGCCCTGGCCGCCTACGGCGCCTGCCGACGCGCCGGTCTCGGGGCGTCCGGTCGTGGAGTTTGATCGGTGAGCCACGCTCTCCTGGTGCAAAGCCTGCACGCCGGGTATGACAAGCTGATTGTTCTCAACGGCGTGGACCTCGAGGTCTCCAGGGGCGAATGGCTGGCGCTTCTCGGGCCGAATGCGAGTGGCAAGACGACCCTGCTGCACTGCGTCGCGGGCACGCTGGTCCCATCGGCAGGGAGCATTTCCATCTGCGGACACCCGCTTCGCCAGGAGGCAATGGCCGCGAAGCGCACGCTCGGCTTCGGCTGCGCCCCGGAAAGCCTGCCGGATCTGCTGACCGGTCGGCAGTGCCTGGAGATCTACGCTGCCGCCAAGGGCGTCGCGGCGATCGGCGGCGATGTGCTCGCGCTGGCGGAGGAATTCGACTTCTCGCCCATGCTGGACCGCTTCGTCGGCTCGTATTCGCTCGGGACGAAGCAGAAGCTCGCCGTTCTGCTGGCGCTGCTCGGCGAGCCGGCGCTGGTGGTGTTGGATGAGGCGTTCAACGGACTGGATCCGGCCAGCGCTCTGGTGCTGAAGCGGCACTTGCGGGCACGTGTCTCGGCGCAGCGCTGTGGCGTGCTGCTGGCAACGCATGCGCTGGATGTCGTGGAACGGTACTCCGACCGGGCGGCGCTGCTCCTCAACGGGCGGATTGCGCGTGAGTGGAGCAGTGAGGAGTTGGCGACGCTCAGGGCGACGCCGGGCGAAGGCCTCGAGGTGGCGCTGGCGGCCGCTTGCGCGGGCTCATAGGGTGCGCAGGCGCTCCAGGTAGCGTTGCTCGTCGGGAGCTTGGCCGGAGCGCTGGGATTCCCACAGGGTTTCGGCAAGCGCTTCCAGCATGGTGTGCTCGGCGGCGTGGGGGTCGCCCAGGCGCTGGGAGAGCGATTGGTGGATTTGGGTGATGCCGGAGGGGCGGTTGGTGGCTACCTGCTCGCGGATGGCCAGGTGCAGGCCCATGTGGAGGAAGGGGTTTTCGCGGCCTCCTTCGGGGGTGTAGTCGGCGGCCACGGCTTGGGGGCCGGATTCCAGCAGGGGGATGTACTCGGGATGCTCGGCTATCACCGCGGCGAGCTGGGCTTGCAGGGGCTCCAGAGGTTGGTTTGCGGTGTATTTGCGCCAGGCATCGAGATACATCTGGCGTAGTTGCTCGCGGTTTTGGCCGTTGAAGACGGGCATTGGTTACTCAGCGCGGCCTTGGGAGGTTTTCGCGTCCGGAGCGTCGATCGCAAAGGGCCTTTCCGGGGCCGCCGTGAATCCGTCCGTGGAGGCTGCGGCAAAAACTTCCCTGTTTTTGACGCCCCCGGAAAGGCCCTTTGCGACCGGCGCTCCTCTATCACGGGTTTCGGCTGTCGTCTTTTCGGGGTATTCGCAGAGGTCGTTGATGATGCACTTCGGGCATGCGGGGGTGCGGGCGGTGCAGACGTAGCGGCCGTGAAGGATCAGCCAGTGGTGGGCGTTGTGTTTGAATTCGTCGGGGGTGGTTGCGTTCAGGGCATCTTCGACGGCGCGGGGGGTTTTGCCGGGGGCCAGGCCGGTGCGGTTGGCTACGCGGAAGATGTGGGTGTCGACGGCGATCTCGGCTGCGCCGAAGACGATGTTGAGGACTACGTTGGCGGTTTTGCGGCCGACGCCGGGGAGGGCCTCGAGGGCCTCGCGGTTGGCGGGGACCTGGCCGGCGTGGAGCTCGACCAGCATGCGGCAGAGGCCGATCAGGTTTTTGGACTTGGAGTTGTAGAGGCCTACGGTCTTGAGGTAAGGCTTCACGCCTTCCTCGCCCAGGGCCAGGATGGCTTCGGGGGTGTTGGCGACGGGGAAGAGCTTGCGGGTCGCGGCGTTGACGCTCTTGTCGGTGGTGTGCGCGGAGAGCATGACGGCGACCAGCAGCTCGAAGGGGCTCGAGTGCTCGAGCTCGGTTTTCGGCTCGGGGTTGGCGGCCGCCAGGCGGCGGAAGATCGCGCGGCGGGTGGCGGGATGCACGGGCGTGACCTCGGATCTATCGCGGGAGCGGGCTCGGGCCGGCCATCTGCTTGCGCGAGGCGAGCAGGGCGTCGCGCTCGCGACCGCGGCGGGTGATGCGCTCGTTGTGAGCGCAGAAGCGTTGGCGATTCGCCGCAGCGGCGGGAGCCGCGGGTGCATCGGCAAGGGCAGATCGCGGCACCATGGAGATGCAATCCACCGGACACGGGGCGATACAGAGCTCGCAGCCGGTGCAGAGCGCCGTGATGATCGTGTGCATCTGCTTGCGCGCGCCGATGATGGCATCGACGGGGCAGGGCGGCAGGCATTTGGCGCAGCCGATGCAGGTCGCCTCGTCGATCAGCGCCACCAGGGGCGGTCCTTCGATGCCGTTGGCCGGGTTGAGCGGCAACGCGTCGCGGTGCAGCAGCGTGGCGAGAGCGGCAATCGTAGCGGCGCCGCCGGGCGGGCACTGATTGATCGGCGCCGTGCCGTCGGCGATCGCTTCGGCGTACGGGCGACAGCCCTGATAGCCGCAGCGCGTGCACTGAGTTTGCGGCAGCAGCGCGTCAATGTCGTCGGCGCTTGCCATGCAGGGCTCAACTCACCCGCATGCCGGGCGTGGCGCCGCTGTCCGGCGAGAGCAGATAGGGACCGCCGGACTCGTCGCTCGCGGCCAGCACCATGCCCTCGGAGACGCCGAACTTCATCTTTCGCGGCGCCAGGTTCGCCACCACGATGGTGAGACGGCCGGCGAGTGTTGCCGGATCGTAGGCGGACTTGATCCCGGCGAACACGGTGCGCGTCCCGGTACCGATGTCGAGAGTGAGCTTCAACAGCTTGTCGGAGCCCGTGACATGCTCCGCGGTGACTATGCGCGCCACGCGCAGGTCGAGCCGCTTGAACTCGTCGATGGAGATCGTCGTGTCTGCAGCGGCCGATGTTGCTGCCGGTACCGGGCCGGCCGCGGGAGTATCGGTTTCGAAGAGCGCATCGAGCTGCTTCGGGTCGACGCGGGTCATGAGATGTTGATAGGGGCTGACGCGCGTCGGCGGCTCCGCGGCATCCGACCAGCGGAATGGCCGGTCGAGACCGAAGAGATCGCGGGCCACGCGCGCGCTCACCGTGGGCAGCACGGGCGCCAGCAGAACGCTGAGGAGCTTGAAGCCATACAGCGTGCGCGAGCAGATATCCTGCAGCTCGGCGCGTTTCGCGGGATCCTTGACCAGGATCCAGGGCTGGCGGCCGTCGAAGTCCTGGTTGATGCGGTCGGCCAGTGCCATGATTTCCCGCATCGCCCTGCCGAATTCGCGCGCCTCATAGCTGGCGCGCACCTGTCCGGCGATCTCCGCGGCCTGCTGGCGCAGCGCTTCCGTCCCGTTTGCGTACGCCAGCGCGCCGTCGAAGTGCCTGGTGATGAAATTGGCGGCGCGGCTGGCGATGTTGACGTACTTGCCGACCAGGTCGCTGTTGACCCGCGCGACGAAGTCGTCCGGATTGAAGTCGATGTCCTCGACGTTGGCGTTGAGCTTGGCGGCTATGTAATAGCGCAGCCACTCGGGATTCATTCCGATGTCGAGATAACGCAGCGGGCTGATTCCGGTGCCGCGCGACTTGGACATCTTCTCGCCGGAAACGGTGATGAAGCCGTGCACGTACACGTTGTCGGGAACCTTGTAGGGCGGCCCCGCGAACTGCAGCATCGCCGGCCAGAACAGCGTGTGAAAGTAGATGATGTCCTTGCCGATGAAGTGGATCTGTCTGGTATCCGGCGCGGTCAGAAACTCCTGAAAGCTGCGCGGCTCGCCGTTGGCCTTCGCCTTGCCGGTGTCGAAGTAGCTCTGCAGCGAAGCGAGGTAGCCGATCGGGGCATCCAGCCAGACGTAGAAGTACTTGCCCGGCACGTCGGGAATCGGAATGCCGAAGTAGGGCGCATCCCGCGAGATGTCCCAGTCGCCGAGCTCCTGATCGCCCTTGCCCGAGAGCCATTCGCGCGCTTTGTTGACGACCTGGGGCTGCAGTCGGTTCGGCGTCGTGGTCCAGCCATTCAGGAAATCGACGCAGCGCGGGTCGGAAAGCCTGAAGAAAAGGTGCTCGGAGGACTTGAGTACCGGCCTGGCCCCCGTCAGCACCGAGTAAGGCTCGATGAGCTCGGTGGGCGCATATACCGTGCTGCAGACCTCGCAGGCATCCCCGTACTGGTCCTTGGAGTGGCAGTTGGGACACTCGCCCTTGATGTACCGATCGGCGAGGAACATCTCCTTCACCGGATCGTAGAACTGCTCGACGGGCTTCGAGTAGATGAGACCCGCGGCCTTGAGGCGCCGGTAGATATCCTGCGACAGCGCCACATTCTCCGGTGAGTCGGTCGAATGCCAGTGATCGAAGCTGAGGTGGAATCCCTGCAGGTACCTGGGCCGACCCGCCGCGATCCGCGCCACCAGCTGCTGCGGGCTGATCCCCTCGGCTTCCGCCTTGAGCATGATGGGCGCGCCGTGCGCATCGTCCGCGCCCACGAAATGCACCTGATTGCCCTGCATGCGCTGGAACCGCACCCAGATGTCCGCCTGGATGTACTCCATGATGTGCCCGATGTGAAACGGGCCGTTTGCGTAGGGAAGCGCGGTCGTGACGAAGAAGTTCTCGGTCATATACTGCCAGTGTACTAGAGCGTCACCGGCAGTTCACCCGCGGGATGGCGTCAGCCCGCTTCCTTGATCAGCTCGAACTTCGCCTTGTTGATGGCTTTCTTGAAGGCTTCCTTGCCGGTGATCATCCGCTGCTCGAGCAGCTGTTGGATGGCGGTGTCCATGGTGCGCATGCCGAACGCGCCGCCGGACTGCATGGTGTTCTCGAGCTGGTCGAGTTTGCCCTGGCGGATCAGGTTCGCGGCGGCCGGCGTGTTGACCAGGATCTCCAGCGCCGCCACGCGCCCCTGCTTGTCGGCCCGCTGCAGCAGCTGCTGGGAGACGACGCCGCGCAGGGAGGTCGAAAGCATCGTCCGAACGTGCGATTGCTTGTCGGACGGGAAGACGTTGACCATGCGATCCACCGTCTGGGCGGCGCCGTTGGTATGCAGCGTCCCCATGACGAGAATGCCCATCTCCGCGGCGGTGACCGCAATACTCATCGTCTCCAGATCGCGTAGCTCGCCCACGAGAATGACGTCCGGGTCCTCACGCAGGGCCGAGTGCAGCGCGCCGGCAAAGCTCCGGCTGTGGACGCCGATCTCGCGCTGGCTGATGAGACAGTTCTTTCTCTGGTGCACGAACTCGATCGGGTCTTCGATGGTGAGGATATGTCCCTTCACGCGCGAGTTGATGTCGTCGATCATCGCGGCGAGGGTCGTTGACTTCCCCGATCCTGTCTTGCCCGTGACGAGGATCAGCCCGTTGTTGGTGCGACAGAGCGCGCGCACTGCCTCCGGGAGCTTCAGGTCATCCAGCGTCAGCGCCTTCGAGGGTATGGCGCGGAAAACCGCGCCCATGCCGTTCAACTGACGCATGATGTTGACGCGGAAGCGGCCACGTTCCGGGAGGGTATATGCGAAGTCGGCGCCATCTTTCGCCTCGAACCGATCGAGCGCGGTCTTCGGCATGATCTCGTAGAGCGCGTCCTTGACTAAGTCCTGCGCCAGCTTCTCCGGCCGCAGCGCCATGAGATCGCCGTACTGCCGGATCCGCGGCGGGTCGCCCGCGATGAAGTGCAGGTCCGAGCCGCGCTTCTCCAGCACTTCAAGCAGGAAAGTGTCTATCGTGGCCATGCCTGCCGCTTCGCGCCTCAGGCCGCCGGCGACGCCGCGACCAAGTCAACCTTAGGCAGCATGGAGGTGTCAGTGACGTACTTCTGGAACGGACGCTTGTCCATCGCGTATGCGTAGGCGTCGTCCGGGTCGATCTCGCGTGCGCCGATGGCCGCAAGCAGCGCCTGGTCGAGCAGCTGCATGCCAAGATCCCGCCCCATCTGCAGCTGGCTCGGGATCTGGTGCGTCTGCTCCGTCTGCACGAGCTTGGCGATGGCCTTGGTCATCATCAGGATCTCGCACACGGCCCTGCGGCCGCGCGCATCCGGTGTCTTCACCAGCACCTGAGTGACGACCGCCAGCAGACTCTGCGCCAGGAAGCTCTTCGTCTGCTCGCGCTCCTCGATGGGCAGCGCATCGATGATGCGATCGATGGTCTTGACGGCGCTGGTGGTGTGCAGCGTCCCGAGAACCAGGTGGCCGGTTTCCGCCGCCGTCATTGCCATCGAGATGGTCTCGGGATCGCGCAGCTCGCCTACCAGGATGACGTCCGGATCCTCGCGCATGGCGGCGCGTACGCCTTCCGCAAAGCTCGGAATGTGCGTCCCGAGCTCCCGCTGGATCACCTGACTGTGCTTGCTGGGGTGAACGAACTCGATCGGATCCTCGAGGCTGATGATGTTGAGCTTACGAGTCTCGTTCAGGTGATTGATCATCGCCGCCAGAGTGGTCGACTTGCCGGTGCCGGTCGAACCGGTGACCAGGATCATCCCCTGATGGTAGTCGCAGAGCTTCGTGATGATGGCCGGCAGTCCCATCTTGTCCAGCGAGGGCACCTGGGAAGGAATGGCGCGAAAGGTAGCGCCGACGCCGGTGTCCTTGCGGAAGACGTTGACGCGGAAGCGTCCACCGTCCGACGAAACGTACGAGAAGTCGATGTCATGGCCCGAGGCAAAGTGCTCGGTCTGGGCACGGGTCAGGATTTCCGTGATATAGCCCTCGAGCTCCCCGGCGCGCAGCTCACGGAATTTGATCGGCAGGAGGTCTCCCTGCATGCGCAGCATCGGCGGTACCCCGACGGCAAGATGCACGTCCGAGCAGCCTTGCTGTGCTCCTAGCTTGAGAAACGCGTCTATGCGCGCCAAGTAAGGTCTCCGCGATGAGTCGAGCCTGCCTCTTTTGCCCGCTTATGTCGCCAAAATCAATGGGTTGTCACCAAAAATTTGACGTGACGCACGCCTTAAGGGCACAGGGACGGGCCCTATTGGTATTTATTGAGGGCGAGGCGGAGCTCTTCCATGCTCTGGAAGCGCTTGGTCTTGTCTACAGCCATGCTCTTCGTGACGAGCTCCGAGAGCCCCGGGGGCAGGGCGGGGTTGAGCTCCTGGGGCGGCCGCGCCTTGCCCTGCACGTGTTGATACATGACCGACATGTGATCGCCGCGGGAGTAAGGCGGCACGCCCGTGACCATCTCGTAGAGCATCACCCCGATGGCGTAGATGTCGGCACGCTCGTCCACCTTCTTGCCGAGGATCTGCTCCGGCGCCATGTACTTCGGCGACCCGATGACATACCCGGTCTTGGTGAGCTGGGTGTCGCCCTCGCGCTGCGCGGCGGCGACGCCGAAGTCCACGATCTTGAGCAGGCCCTCCTGGTTGATGAGCACGTTCGCCGGCTTCAGATCGCGGTGCACGATGCCGACCTGATGCGCGACCGTCATGCCGGTGCACATGTCGCAGCCGAACTGCAGCGCCCGCTTGAGCTCGATCGGCTTGTCGCCGACGATCTCGCTCCCCAGGGTATGCGAGGGGAAGTACTCCATGGAGATGGCGTAATTGCCCTGGATGAAGAGGAAGTCATAGATACGGATCACGTTCTTGTGCGTGATCTTGCGGGAGTAGCGCAGCTCGTGGACGAAGCGCTTCATGACTTCTTCGTCCCCCGAAACATTGGGATTCAGGAACTTGAGGATCAGCCGCTCGTCGACGACCGTATCCTCCATCAGCAGCACGGTGCCGAAGGCGCCGCGGCCGATGCGGTCGATGTATTTGTAGCGGCCCTCGAGGATGTCGCCGGGCTTGAGCGTCTGGATGTCGAGGCGCGGCGGCCCCTCGGCGATCCGCGACTGCCCAGCCGCGTCGACGACGGAGGCGCGTGTCGACTCGATCGGCGGTGCGGGTAGCGGTGGGCGCGCCACGGCCGGCGGCGCCGGAAGAGGTGTGCCACCGGTGCCCGCCGGGCCGGCTGCCAGGCGGTGGTCGAGCTCGGCAAGTGCCGCACTCGCCACCCGGGCGATGGTCTGATCGGTAGAAACCGCCTGTGACTGCAGCTCCGTGCGTAGCTGCTCGGCGCGCCGCTCGTCGACGATCTTCGACAGCGCCTGCATCGCCTCGATCCGCAGCTCCCGCTCCGGCCTGGCCATGAAGGGCAGCAGGGCGTCGACCAGCCGCGCATCGCCGAGTTTCCCCAGGGCGCGGACGACGATCGGGATCGCCTTGGCCGGGCCGCCCTTCAGCATCTCCGTCAGGCGCGGCACGGCGCGCCTGCTGCCGATCTCTGCCAGGGCATCGACGGCCCGCTCGCTCACCCACCAGTCCGGATCACGCGTCGCCTGGATGAGCGAGTCGACGGCGCGCTCGTCCTTGGTCTGGTTGAGGATCTCGATGGCGGCCCGCCGTATGTCCTCGTCCTTCTCGCGGATCAGCTCGAGCACGGCATCGATCACCCGCGGCCCGCCGATCTTGCCGAGCGCATCGGCCGCGCGGCTGCGCACCCACCAGTCGCTGTCCTTCAGCGCCTCGAGCAGGTGCTTCACCGACTTCGCGTTGCCGACTTCGTTCAGAACCTCGACCGCGGCGCGGCGCGCGTTCTCGTTCTCGTCCTTCAGAATCTCTATCAGATAACGGATCGTCTCGGGATCATTCGCTTTGATCACGACGTCGATGGCCTTGTTCTGCACGTCGATCTCAGGATCCTTGAGGAGGGCGCAAACGCGCTCGATGTCGATCTTCCCGTCCATCCGCTGCAGCGCCGAGAGAGTCGCGCCGCGGATCAGCTTGTTGGGATCCCGGAGCAGACCCTGGAGCGCGGTCTGCACTTCCGGCGTGTTGAAGCGGGCCAGGACGTTGATGATGTGAACGCGCGCTATCGGATCCTTGCCCTGGACGCGGCCGATCAGCTCCGGTACGGCGCTGGCATCAGCGATGTCGCCGATGATCCGGAACAGCGCCGCCTTCTCATTGGGCTCCTGGGTGTAGGCGGCATTGAGCAGCTCGCGCACGCCATAGCGCGATTTCTGGGCGGCCATCACCTCGAGCAGCGCCGACTTGGACACCCCCGGCGTCCCGAGCGCCTCGATGAGCAGGTTGGCTGGGTAATTGCGGCTGCTGGTGAGTGCCCAGGCGATGCCGGCGACGACCCGTGGGCTGCCCTCCACCAGGCCGCGCACGAACAATGGAAAGGACTTCTGGCTCACGAGCCCGGCGAGCACTTCGACGAAAGCCAGGGTCGCGTTCTTGTCGGCATCCGGCAATGCCGCGAATACGGATTCGATGGCCGCCGGCCCGAGATCCTTCAGACGCTCGATGGCCTTCTGAGTGGCGGGGCTCGCCGGATCGGTGCAGGACCTGATCTCGGTGATCAGCCGGTCGGCGCGCAAATTGGTGAAGAAGCTCATTCAGCCTTTCTCGAAAGGCACTCCCGCGCGTCTCCCTCGCGCCTGTATTCCTCCACGCTGATATATCGTCACATCGGTGCCCAGGCGCAGACCCACCCCTTCCGCCGGGCTGCGCCTCATGCGCCCGGTCGGGAACGCCATCAAATTATGCCATAGCCCTGGACGTGGCACGACGCAGCACCGATCACTCCTGGAAAGGCTCTACAATCCTCGTTTCGGCCGGCTGAATTGTAACGACCTCAGGAACGACCCGACTCCTCATGACCGACGAATCCACTCTGAACGCCGTCAGGGCAGCCCTCGAGGCGTACGTTGACCCCTACCTGAAGGAGACTCTGGGGGAGGCGGGCGCCCTGCGGGACCTGTCGGCGCAGGGTGGCGGCTATCGGGCGCGCATCGCACTCGGCTATCCCGTGGGTGGCTACGAGCGGGAGCTGGTCGCCGCTCTGGAGGCGCATCTCGCGGCTTCCGGGCTCGATACGCCGCTGAGGATCGAGCTCGAGGCGGACATCCGCTCGCATGCGGTGCAGCGCAATCTCAAGCCGCTCGGGGAGATCAAGAACATCGTCGCCGTCGCCTCCGGCAAGGGAGGCGTCGGCAAGTCCACCGTGGCCGTGAATCTGGCGCTGGCCTGGGCCGCTCAGGGGGCGCGCGTCGGGATCCTCGATGCGGACATCTACGGACCAAGCCAGCCGCTCATGCTCGGCCTCGACGGGCGGCGGCCGACCGCGCCGGACGGCAAGCACCTGCAGCCTCTGGAGAGCCATGGCCTGGCGGCGATGTCCATCGGCTTCCTGGTGGACGCGGAGCAGCCGATGGTCTGGCGCGGCCCCATGGTCACGCAGGCGCTCACGCAGCTGCTCTCGGACACGAATTGGGGCGCGCTCGACTACCTGGTGGTCGACATGCCTCCGGGTACGGGCGACATCCAGCTCACTCTCGCTCAGCGCGTGCCCGTCGCTGGCGCGGTGATCGTCACGACGCCGCAGGACATAGCGCTTGCGGACGCCCGCAAGGGTCTGAAGATGTTTGAGAAGGTTTCGGTGCCGGTCCTCGGCATCGTGGAGAACATGAGCGTGCACGTCTGCTCCAACTGCGGCCATGCCGAGCACATCTTCGGCGCGGGCGGCGGCGCGCGCATGGCCGAGCAGTACGGCGTGAAGCTCCTGGGCGAGCTGCCCCTCGACGCGCACATCCGGGAGGAGGCCGACGGCGGCCGGCCGACAGTGGTCGCGGCACCGGACTCTGCGCGTGCACGCGCGTATTTCGAGATGGCCCGCCGCACGGCCGGCGCGCTCTCACTCCGCGCGCGCGATCGCAGCAGCGTATTCCCGAAGATCGTCATAGAAGAGAGTTGAGGCTCGGGTGCAACCGAGCTCTCCAATCGAATCGCCGGCCCGCGCCCCCGTCTACACGGGGATCCTGCCGTGCCAGAAGATCAGGGAAATGCTGCTCGCCCGGGAAATCCTTCCAGTCGGCATCCTGGAGGACGGCGAGATCATTGCCGACCAGATTCAACCGGCGAGCATAGACCTGCGACTCGGCAACTATGCGTATCCGGTCGACGCCAGCTTCCTGCCGGGAAAGGGCATGAAGGTGCTCGAGAAGATGCGGGAGTTGGACTCGAGCTTCGAGCGCTTCAAGATCAGCCTCGATGGCGGCGCCGTCCTGGAAAAGGGGCGGGTATACGTCATTCCGCTGCTGGAGAGCATCAATCTCAAAAGCGATGTCGCCGCGTTCGCGAACCCCAAGAGCTCGACCGGCCGTCTCGACATCCTGACGCGGCTCATTGCCGATCAGGCGACTCTGTTCGATCAGGTCGAAGAGGGCTATGAGGGACAGCTTTACATCGAAGTTGCCCCGCGCAGCTTCAGTGTGGTGGTGAGAACGGGCACACGGCTCAATCAACTCCGCTTCCGCCGCACGCGCGGCGAAAACCCGAAGCCGGTCACCGTGGCCGACTGGAGGTCTTTGCTGACCGAGGGGCGCATCGCCGATTCCAGCGCCCTCGGCGAGAGAACCGGGATGCTGCCTTTCACCATCGATCTCAGGGCAACGGGGGCCGATGACGCGCTGATTGGATGGCGCGCGAAGAAGCACGCCAGGCGCATCGACCTGGACCGCCGCGACTACGATCCGCTGGACTTCTGGGAGCCCATTCGTTTTCACAAGGAATCGTCCCTGATCCTCGACCCGGATGAGTTCTACATCCTGGTGACCAGGGAGGCGATCGCCGTGCCTCCCGAGTTTGCCGCGGAAATGCTGCCGTACGACACGCGCGCCGGCGAGTTCCGGGTTCACTATGCCGGCTTCTTCGATCCCGGATTCGGCTGGGACCTGCACACGAGGCGAGCCGGCAGCAGTCGCGGCGTGTTGGAAGTCCGTTCCCACGAGGTACCGTTCCTGCTGGAGCACGGACAGACGGTGGGTTGGCTGCGCTACGAGCGCATGGCGGAGCGGCCCGACGTCCTCTATGGCAGCGAGGCCGCTTCGAACTATCAGGGACAGCAGCTCAAGCTGGCGAAGCAGTTCCGGCCGTTGCAGACGATCTGAGCCTTCGCACGCAACGACGTCACTTGTGGGCGAACGCCTGGATGTCCAGCGACACCTGCGTGCTGCCCTTCACGCGCTGCTCGGCACGCGCCGGCATGTAATCGAGCGCCGGAGCCAGCCACATATACGTCGTCTTGTCCGAGCCGGCCTTGTGGCTGGTGTAGAGGATGGTGCGCAGTTTGCCCAGCGGCGTGTCGAGCGTCGTCTCCTCGTGACGGACGTACCTAAACCGGTCGATCTCGTCGGTGTTGAGCATCCAGAAAGCGTCCGGTGCATCCCGCGCCTGCAGCTTCAGCATGATCGCGATCTGCACCGACAGAGGATCCTGGGTTCCCGGTTGCAGCTTCAGGTCGAGTAACTTCCCCTTGGCCGTACCGGTCACCTGGCCGATATCCCAGTCGAACTGCGCTATCACGTCATTGCCGGCGCCACCCGTCTGGAAAGCGAGCGGCTCGACCTCGCCGGCGGCGACTCTGAAGCGGCTCGACTGGCGCAGCGCGTGCGGAAACGCGAGCCGGAAGAAGCCGTACGCGTTGTCCGTTGAAGTGTAGAGATACAAGTGCGGCGCGGTTTTGCGCAGCTCGAGAGTCGAGCTGCCGGCGGCGACACCGTGCCAGGTGATCGTGTAGGTGGCGACGAACGGGACGGGCTTCGAGGGCGGCCGCGTCGGTTGCGATAGGCCACCTGCCGGCGCCGCGTGTGCCGTTGCGACCGCCGCTACCAACGCGACGGCGAGGACCGCGCGCTCAATCCTCCGTACCGTCATGGGGCACCATCAAGGGAAATCCTCCACCACGGGCGCGGCGAGCGGCTTGCCATCGAGCCAGGGTTGGTCATCCCGCCACGCCAGCCGGCCGTCAGCGAGCCAGCCGATCACGCGGGGATAGATGATGTGCTCCGTGGCCTGAACACGCGCTGCGAGTGTGTCCTCGCTGTCTTCCGCCCGCACGGCGACTCGCGACTGGAGAATGAGCGGGCCGCCGTCGAGCTCCGCGGTGACGAAGTGCACGCTGGCGCCGTGCTCCCGATCGCCGGCGTCGAGCACGCGCCGATGAGTGTGCAGGCCGCGGTATTTCGGCAGCAACGACGGATGGATGTTGAGGATCCGGCCGGCGCGAGACTCCACGAATTGTAGCGATAGGATGCGCATGAACCCGGCGAGGACGATGAGGTCCGGCTGCGTGGCTGCGAGCGCCGCATCCACGTCGTGCTCGAAGTGCGCGCGGTCCGCGGTGCCGGGCCACGCTATGACGCCCGCCTCGATTCCCAGAGCGCGGGCAGCGTCGAGTCCAGGCACACCGGGGCGCTCGGACAACACGAGGGCGACGCGGGCGTTGATCCGGCCTGCGGCGCAAGCATGCGCGATCGCCACCATGTTGGACCCGCGGCCGGAAATGAGGATCGCGAGCCGCAGCGGGTCCTCGCCGCTCACTCTATGACCACGCCGCGCGACCCCGGGCGGATCTCTCCAATGACCTGCGCCGATTCACCGTGCGCCCGCAGGAGGGTGAGCGCCTGCGACGTCTGCTCCTTCGACACGACGACGACCATGCCGATGCCGCAGTTGAAAGTGCGGTACATCTCGGCCGGCTCGATGTGTCCGATCCGCTGCAGCCAGTCGAAGACCGGATCGTGCTGCCAGCGTTGCCGCTCGAGTACGGCTTCCAAACCGTCCGGCAGCACGCGCGGTATGTTGTCCGTCAGGCCCCCGCCCGTGATGTGGGCCAACGCATGCACTTCGAGCTGCCGCGCGAGCGCAAGGAGCGGTTTGACGTAAATGCGGGTCGGCGCGAGCAGTCGGTCGAAGAGCGGCTTGCCGTCGAGCTGCGCGTCGCTGCCCGCGCCGCTGAGGGCGACAAGCTTGCGGATCAGGGAGTAGCCATTCGAATGCGGTCCGGAGGAGGCGAGACCGATGACGGTATCGCCGGCGCGCACCGCAGTCCCGTCGATGATCTTGTCCTTCTCCACCACGCCGACACAGAAGCCGGCAAGATCGTAATCCTCGCCGGAGTACATGCCGGGCATCTCCGCGGTCTCGCCGCCGACTAGAGCGGCACCGGCCTGCGCACAGCCTTCCACGATGCCGCGAATCACAGCCTCGGCAACATCGACCCGAAGCTTGCCCGTAGCGTAGTAATCGAGAAAGAAGAGCGGCTCCGCGCCCTGTACCACGATGTCATTGGCGCACATGGCGACGAGATCGATGCCGATCGTGTCGTGGCGCCCCGCATCGATCGCGAGGCGCAACTTCGTACCCACGCCGTCGGTACCGGACACAAGTACTGGACGCCGGTAACCCGGGGGCAGCTCCACGAGCGCGCCGAAGCCGCCGATGCCAGCCATCACCTCCGGCCGTCGCACACGCGCGACAAGAGGCTTGATGCGCTCGACGAGCTCGTCGCCGGCGTCGATGTCGACACCAGCATCGCGATAGGTCATGCCGCGGCCTTCACTCACCAAAATGCCCTCGTGTACAGGCCGGAGCCTTTGCGTATGGTATTGTACATTTTGCGCGATCCACGGCGCGATCCAAACACTTCCGATGCCCCGTCGCCACACAACCGCGAAGACCCTCGTCCGTGCAGCACTGCTGCTTGCAGCAGGCGCCGTGCTGCCGCCGGCAGCGTGGGCTGCGCGCCCCGTCCCGGTTTTCCAGGTCGATGTGGCGGGCCAATCCATGCCGGCCCTGCAGCAGGCCATGCGCGCGGCGCTGGTCCGCGCGACTGGCCGGCGCGAGTCGGCGACCGATCCGGTCTTCGCGGGGCTGATCACGGACGCGCCCAAGTATGTCCAGAACTACGATCGCGGCCCGCGAGGCGAGATGCAGGTTCTCTTCAACGGGCCGGCGGTCGACAAAGCGATCGCCGCGGTTGACCGCAGCGTCTGGGATCCGGACCGGCCGTTCACCCTGGTAGTCCTCTATCCGCAGCCGGGCCAGGACGACCAGGCTGCGGATCAGGCGGGACTCGAGCAGGCCGCGGAGGAGCGCGGGCTTCCGATCAGCATCGTGCCCCTGCCGGTGGCTGACGAAAGCGGCAACCTGCTGTCTCGCGAGGCGCTGCTCGCGATGGCTCACCGCTACGGCGCGGAACAGCTCCTCGTGGGATCGCCGCCCGCGGTCGCCCCTGCGCCGCCGGCAGCCGCGCCGGCTGCGAGTCCCGCTGCTCCCGCGACCGCGCCACCCGCGGCAGCGCAACCGGCAGCGGCGCCGTCGGCGCCTGCGGTCGCGCCCGCGCAGCCCGGGCCGCCGCCTGCCTGGCAGTGGAAGCTCTATACTGATTTCAGCACTCAAAGCTGGAGTGGTCCGCTGACGGCCGGGATCGACGATACAGTTGACTCTCTTGCGCCACCCGTGGGAGCTGCCGCGGCCAACGAGCCCGGCCAGACAGAAGTCGAAATCGAGGGGGTATCGAGCCTGGCCGATTACGCCAACATCGAGCTGATGCTCGGCGCCGTTCCGGGAGTGAGCGCGGCGAGCGTCAGGCAGGTCACTGGCGACTCCGTCCTGTTTGACCTGACAGTGCGCGGCGGCGGCGCCACCATCAATCGGGCGCTGTCGAGCTCGCCGAGCTTCACTCCCGTGACACCGCTCACCCCGGGCGGCGGCACGCTCGTCTATCGCTACCGACCGGGGTAGGCGCGCTCGACCGCGCGCCGACGCAGCTCCTCTCACATCGTGCGTCACCTGCCCAACCTCATCTGTCTGGTGCGTCTGGCGCTCATCTGGCCCGTGGCCACGGCTCTCTATGGTGGCCGCTACGGGCTGGCGCTCGCGCTCTTCATGCTGGCTGCGATTTCCGACGGGCTCGATGGCTACCTGGCCAAGCGGTTCAACTGGACTTCCGATCTCGGCAAGCTCCTCGATCCGGCTGCGGATAAGCTGTTGCTCGTGACGGTGTTCATCGAATCGACGTGGCTCGGCCTGGTGCCATGGTGGGTGACCGCGGCGGCGGTGGCGCGCGATGTCCTGATCGCTCTGGGCGCGCTCGTCTACCGGCTCTGGTTCGGCCCGCTTCGCGGGCGGCCGACGATCATCAGCAAGATCAACACGGCGGCACAGCTGCTCTACCTGATGGCGGTCATGTTGGGAGCCGCGGTTGCCTTTCCGCCGCCCGACGTGCTGCGGGCGCTCGCGCTCACCGTGTTCACCACGACGGCGCTCTCCGGCCTCCACTATGTTCAGGCCTTCACACGGCGGGCCTGGACTATGGTGGCGGATAAGGAGAGCGCGTCTGGACCACGTCCCGCCTGAGGAGCACGCGTGCGCCAGCTTCCCCTCGGAGTGCGTCTGCCGGACCGAGCGGTCTTCGCCAGCTTCCTCGTTGCCCGCAACCGCGAAGCGCTCGAGCACGTCAGGCGCGTAGCCGGCGGCGAGATCACGGGTGCTACCTGGATCTGTGGACCGGCGAGCGCTGGCAAAACGCACCTGCTGCAGGCCACGTGCTCGCAGGCGGCCGAGGCGCGCCGCGCGGGCTATTTTCCCCTGGCGGAGCTCGCGAGCCTCGGTGTCGGCGTGCTCGACGGACTGCCGCAGCTGCAATGCCTCTGCCTGGACGATCTCGAGGCGGTCGTAGGCCGTCTCGACTGGGAAAAGGCGATCTTCGCGCTGTTGCGTGAGGTCGAGGAGAGCGGCGGCGCCCTGGTCATGGCGGCGCGGCCCCCGCCGGCTCTGCTGCCGTGGGCACTGCCCGATCTCGGCTCGCGCTGCGCCGCGGCCGCCGTGCTGCAACTGCGCGCACTCGATGAGGCGGAGCAACAGCAGGCACTGCAACTGCGCGCGCGGTTGCGCGGCTTCGAGCTCCCCGAGGAGACCCTGCGCTGGCTGCAGCGCCGCTTTCCGCGCGACATGCGCCGGCTCTACGGTCTGCTCGACACCCTCGACGAGGCGGCCCTGGCCGCGCAGCGGCGGTTGACGGTGCCGTTCATCCGCGAGGTGTTAGCTCTCTCCCAACCTCACGGCGAGTGACGCGACGCGTTTACCCAGTGCCTGCGCCAGCGCCCGCTCGTCCTCGGTCAGCGGGGCCGGCTCATCCTCGCTGCCGGCGACGTGCGATGCGCCGTAGGGAGTACCGCCGGAGCGTGTCTGATGCAGCGCCCGCTCCGTATAGGGCAGGCCGACGAGATACATGCCGTGGTGAAGCAGCGGCAGCATCATCGACAGCAGCGTCGCCTCCTGGCCGCCGTGAATGGTTTGTGTCGAGGTGAATACGCCGGCCGGCTTGCCTGCCAGTGCGCCCGAAACCCACAGGCTCGATGTCGAGTCGAGGAAGTACTTGAGCGACGCCGCCATGTTGCCGAAGCGAGTGGGACTGCCGAGGATGAGCCCTTGGGCATTGCGCAGGTCCTCGAGCGTTGCGTAAGGCGCGCCCGTCATGGGCACCAGCTTGGCGGGGCGCTCGTTTTCCGCGCTGACGAGCGGCACCGTGCGGAGTTTCGCGGCGGCGCCGGCGACGCTCTCGACGCCGCGGCAGGCCTGGCGGGCGAGCTCCGCGGTCGAGCCGTTGCGGGAGTAGTAGAGCACCAGAATTTCGATCATCGAAGCTTCCCCTGTCCCCGGCCGCGCGCGCGGCACGGCATACGGCCGCACCAGCCTGGGTCGAGTTTGCGGATACGTTGCCACAGCGCGAAGCCTCCTTCCATGCGTCCGAGACGCTGGCGAAGCGCAGTCTCGGTCGGAGTCGTGCCCGGCGGCGAGGGGGTATTTCGGGTCAGTCGCGGCGGAAATGGGTATATTTGGCCGTGATCTGCAAGAAATGCCTGGTTTCCGGCCGCGTCCAGGGGGTGTTTTATCGGGGCGCCGCCGCACAGCGGGCGCGCGAGCTCGGCGTGCGCGGCTATGCCCGAAACCTTCCCGACGGACGCGTCGAAGTGCTTGCGTGCGGAGAGGATGAAGCCGTGCAGACCTTCGTGAGGTGGCTCTGGACGGGCTCGTCAGCGGCGAAGGTGAGCGCGGTGGACGTCGCAGATGCGCCGGAGCATGGCGCGCCGCCGGGTTTTCACACAGGTTAGGCGAATGGACCAGGCACAGGATGTGCCCCGCCGCAGGTGGCGGACGTTGAGCAAAAAACCACGCTTTTTTGCTCAACGCGCGCTGGGCCGGGCAGGATGCCCGGATCCAGCGCTGAATCCCAAGTCGTCCGCGCCCGACCACCCTTCCCAGTCAGTGAGCACGCGGTCGGGGTACTCGGGGTGGCCGACGCTGCCATTGTATCTCTCGAGCGCCAGGCGCACGTCGTTGTGCGCGTACTGCAGGTAGAACCTGAGAATGGCGCAGCCCATCCTGATATTGGGCTCGACGTGCACCAGCTCATAACCCTTCATCCCGAGCCGCTCCGGCCAGTACGGCATCACCTGCATCAAGCCGACGGCGCCGGCCGAGGAAACGGCCCAACGGTTGAAGTCGCTCTCCACCTCCATCACGGCCATCACCAGCCCCGGCGGCAGTTTGGACTCGCCCCGGCGGTGGGTCTCGCAATAGACCTGCTGGAGGATCGCTAGCCGCTGGCTGGAGTCAGGCACGAAGCGCTTCAGCCGCGGCTCCATGAGCGTGTACCAGACGGCGGCATCGTAGCGGTCCACGAAACACTGCGCCTGCGCGATCGCGTGCTGGACGACCGGGCCCAGCGCCGCATCCCGCTGTTGGTCGGCATGGGCGGGTAGCGCCGCCACGGCAAGCAGCAACGCTGCCAGCGCGCTAACGAATCCGTGCTTTGATGAAGTCGATGGCCTCACCGGCCGGAAACTCCGTGCTCTCGCTGTCGCGACGGTAGCGGTATTCCAGGCGGCCCGCTTCCAGCCCGCGATCGCCCACCACCAGCCGATGCGGGATGCCGAGCAGCTCCGCGTCGGCGAACTTGACGCCGGGCCGGGCATCGCGGTCGTCATAGAGAACCTCGATGCCTTGGGCGGTGAGCTCGCTGTAGAGACGGTCGGCAACTTCGCGTACCCGCGGGGACTTGTGCAGATTGAGTGGCACCAGCACCACCTGGAAGGGTGCCAGCGGCTCCGGCCAGATGATGCCGCGCTCATCGTGATTCTGCTCGATGGCCGCGGCCACGACGCGCGTCACACCGATGCCATAACAGCCCATGAGCAGGGTGACTTCTTTGCCCGACTCATCGAGCACCGCTGCTTTGAGCGGCTCGCTGTACTTGCTTCCGAGCTGGAAGATGTGGCCGACCTCGATACCGCGGGTCATCTTGAGGTGTCCGCGGCCGCTCGGGCTCGGGTCTCCCTCGCGGACGTTGCGGATGTCGGCGGCGGTGACATTGCCTACGTCCCGATCCCAATTGACGCCAGTGAGGTGCATGTCCTTCTCGTTGGCGCCGCATACGAAGTCGGCGAGAGCGAACGCGCTGTGATCGACGTAGAGGCGACAGCGCAGGCCCACCGGACCGATGAATCCGACCTGAGCGCCGGTGGCGCGCGCGATGCGCTCAGCTCCCGCCATGCGTAAGGGGCGTGCGACGCCGGGCAGGTTCTGGGCCTTGGTCGCGTTGAGCTCGTGATCACCGCGCACGACGAGCGCCACGATGTCATCCTCCGAGCCTTCGACGAGCAGCGTCTTCACGCAGCGCGCCGGCTCCACCTTGAGCATGCGGGAGAGCTCATCGATGGTACGCGCGCCGGGTGTCGGTACCTTGGTCATGGCTTCGCGGGGCGCGGGGCGCGGCTCCTTGGGCGGCAGAGCGGCGGCCGCCTCGAGGTTGGCGGCATAGTCGTCCTCGTCCGAGAAAACGATCGCGTCTTCCCCGGAGGAAGCGAGTACGTGGAACTCCTGTGAGACATCGCCTCCGATCGGCCCGGAATCAGCTTTCACTGCACGGAAGTCGAGTCCCATGCGCGTGAAGATGCGGCTATAGGCATCGTACATGGCGCGGTAACCCTGCTGCAGCGAGGCGGCATCCACGTGGAAGGAGTAGGCATCCTTCATGATGAACTCGCGCGCCCGCATGACGCCGAAGCGCGGGCGGATCTCGTCGCGGAACTTCGTCTGTACCTGGTAGAAGTTCACCGGGAGCTGGCGGTAGCTCTTGATGTCGCGGCGAACGATGTCGGTGATGACTTCCTCGTGAGTGGGACCGGCCACGAAATCGCGGTCGTGGCGGTCCTTGAAGCGCAGCAGCTCCGGGCCGTACGCCGTCCAGCGGCCGGACTCCCGCCAGAGCTCCCCGGGCTGGAACACCGGCATGATGACCTCGAGCGCGCCGGCCCGGTCCATTTCCTCGCGGATGATGGCCTCCGCCTTGCGCAGGGTCTTGAGGCCCATGGGCAGCCAGCTGTAGAGACCCGCCGCCTCGCGGCGGATGAGCCCAGCGCGCAGCATCAGCTGATGGCTCAGCACTTCGGCTTCGGCCGGGGTTTCCTTGGCGGTGTTGATCGGATACTGCGAGAGCCTCATGGGTGCCGGGGTCTTTCTGCCGAGGTTGAAGAGTCATACATCTTAACAGGAGGCCACCTGTTAAAATTCGCCCCCGTGACGTCCCCAAACCCGATCCCCGAGAGTGCCCTGAGCGTGGAGCCGGATCCAGACAGTGAGGTCAAGCCGCGGCGCAAGGGGATCTATCTCCTGCCGAACCTGCTGACCACCGGATGCCTCTTTTCGGGCTTCTACGCCATTGTCGCGGCGATCGATCAGCATTTCGCGGCCGCGGGCAGAGCGGTGTTCGTGGCCATGATCTTCGATACGCTGGACGGGCGCATAGCGCGCTTGACCCATACCGAGAGCGCTTTCGGCAAGGAATACGACAGCCTGGCGGACATGGTCTCGTTTGGCCTCGCGCCGGCCATCGTCGCGTATCAGTGGGGCGTGGTGCGGATCGCGGAGTTCGGGCACGAATGGGGACGTTTCGGCTGGCTGGCGTGTTTTTTCTACGCCGTAACCGCGGCGCTTCGCCTCGCGAAATTCAATACGCGCGCCGCTACGGCCGACAAGCGCTACTTCGAGGGGCTGCCGAGTCCGTCGGCCGCCGCCATCGTGGCGGGCTTCGTTTGGTCGTCCATCCACTGGCATGAGCCCGGCCTCGCCGGCCTCATCGCGGCCTTCGCGGTGACCGCGATAGCCGGAGCGCTCATGGTCAGCCGGTTCGGCTATCCGAGCTTCAAGCAGTTCAAGCTCGACCGGCGCGTTCGCTTCGTATCCCTGCTGCTGGTGGTGCTCCTGGTCGTCCTGATCGCGGTCGTGCTGAACGCGATCAATGATCCGCCCACGTTGCTGCTCGCGATCTTCGGCACCTACGCGGTTTCGGCCCCAATCACCTGGGCGGTGCGCCGCCTGCGCCGCTTGCGGCGCGCCTCCGCGTGATGGACCGCGCGCTTCGCGCCGAGTACCTGCAGGCTATCGGCATCGATGTCTGGGTGCCGTGCCGCGATATGGTCGGGAGCCAGCCTGGCGTGCCCGAAGCGCCGGCTCCGCAAGGGCCAGGCCCAGGATGGACCGAGCGCTGGGAATCGCTCCGCGCGGAGGTGCTGCGGTGCACGCAATGCAGCCTGCATACCGGCCGTACCCAGGGAGTCTTCGGAGTGGGCAATCCCCAGGCCGACTGGATGGTCATAGGCGAGGCGCCCGGCGCCGAGGAGGATCGGCGGGGGGAGCCGTTCGTCGGGCGCGCCGGACAGCTACTCGATGCCATGCTGCGCGCTATCGGCCTCAGCCGCGCGCAAAACGTCTATATCGCCAACGTGCTCAAGAGCCGGCCGCCGAACAACCGCGATCCGCGCCCTGAGGAGGTCGCTGCCTGCCTGCCGTACCTGCGGCGCCAGATCGAGCTGGTGCGTCCGCGCCTGTTGCTGGCCGTCGGGCGGATCGCGGCCCAGAATCTGCTGGGGACCGAGGAATCCCTGAGCCGCCTGCGGGGTAAGGTGCACCGGTTCGGCGAGCTGAACACGCCCCTCGTGGTGACGTATCATCCCGCCTATCTCCTGCGCACCCCCGCCGACAAGCGCAAGGCGTGGGAGGACCTGAAGTTCGCCCGCAGCGTGTTCCGGCAATTGACGGCAGATGTAACCGAAGATGGCCATCGCTCCTGAGCTGCTCGATGTCGCCCCGGAAGTCGGCATCCGTCCAATGACGGAGGCAGACGTCGCCGAGGTCTTCGCCGTCGAGCGCGCTTCGTACCAGTTTCCCTGGAGCGAGGGAATCTTCCGTGATTGCTTACGCGTGGGATACGTATGCCGCGTACTCGCGCTGGAGAGTCGGGTCATCGGATACGGAGTGATGAGCGTCGGTGCCGGCGAGGCGCACATCCTGAATCTTTGCGTCTCGGATGCTTATCGTTGCCGCGGGCTCGGCCGGCGCATGCTGGTGTATCTCCTCGAGCGCGGCGCAGCCGCCGGCATGAGCGAGGCGTTTCTCGAGGTGCGCCCGTCCAACACGGCGGCGATCCGTCTCTATCAGGCCATCGGATTCGAGCAAGTAGGCATGCGCCGCGGCTACTACCAGGCGGTCGGCGGCAGGGAAGATGCCGCAGTGCTCAGACTCACTCTGCGCGGACGCCGCGCTCACCGTAACACGCTCTAGCGACCCGATTCATGACCGAACTGACTGCCGAGATCCGTCGGCGGCGGACGTTTGCGATCATCTCGCACCCCGACGCCGGCAAAACCACTCTAACCGAGAAGCTGCTGCTCTTCGGCGGTGCCATCCAGATGGCGGGCACCGTCAAGGGGCGCAAGGCGGCGCGCCACGCCACCTCCGACTGGATGCGCCTCGAGCAACAGCGCGGCATCTCGGTGACTTCGTCCGTGATGCAGTTTCCCTACCGCGACTGCATCGTGAACCTGCTGGACACGCCCGGTCACGAGGACTTCTCGGAGGACACCTACCGGACTCTGACCGCCGTCGATTCGGCTCTGATGGTCATCGACTGCGCCAAGGGTGTGGAGGAGCGGACCATCAAGCTGATGGAGGTGTGCCGCCTGCGCGATACCCCCATCATGACCTTCATCAACAAGCTCGACCGGGAAGGGCGGCCGCCGATCGAGTTGCTCGACGAGATCGAGAAGGTGTTGGGGATCGCCACCGCTCCGGTCACCTGGCCGATCGGGATGGGCAGGGAGCTGCGCGGCATCTATCACCTGCTGGAGGATCGCATCTACGTGTATCTGGCGGGCGAGCGCGGCCGGGTCGGCGAGAATCTGGTCATCGAGGGATTGCGCAGCGATGCGGCGCGCGAGTGGCTCGGAGAGCGCCTGGAGGCGGTGGTCGAGGAGATCGAGCTGGTCAAGGGTGCGACGGCGGTGTTCGACCCCGAAGCCTATCTGGCCGGCCGGCAGACGCCGGTGTTCTTCGGCTCGGCGATCAGCAACTTCGGTGTGGAGGAGCTGCTGGCGACGTTCACGGCGCATGCGCCGGGTCCCCGGGCCCGCGAGACCCTCGAACGGCAGGTGGAGCCGCTCGAGGAGGCGTTGTCGGGGTTCGTCTTCAAGATTCAGGCGAACATGGATCCGGGGCACCGCGATCGCATCGCGTTCCTGCGGCTGTGCTCGGGTAAGTACACGCGGGGAATGCGGCTCTATCACTCGCGGCTCGGCAAGGAGGTGCGGGTGGCGGACGCGCTCACGTTCATGGCGGCGGAGCGGGAGCATGCGGAGGAGGCTTTCGCGGGGGATATCATCGGGCTGCACAACCACGGGACGATCAACATCGGGGATACGTTCACGGCGGGGGAGAAGCTGGCTTTCACGGGGGTGCCTAACTTCGCGCCGGAGATTTTCCGGCGGGCGGTGCTGAAGGATCCTTTGAAGATGAAGGCGCTGCAGAAGGGGTTGTCGCAGCTTTGCGAGGAGGGGGCTACGCAGCTGTTCAAGCCGGTGCGGAACAATGAGTTGATACTCGGAGCGGTGGGACAGCTGCAGTTCGAGGTGGTCGCCTTCAGATTACAGGATGAGTATGGGGTTCAATGTGTGTTCGAGCCGGTGGGTGTGCACACGGCGAGATGGGTGGATGCGAAGGATGGGAAGAAGCTGGAGGAGTTTCGGGTTAGGGCGCATGACAATCTTGCTGTTGATCATGCGGGGGCGTTGGTGTACCTCGCGCCTAGTCGGGTGAATCTGCAGCTCACGTTGGAAAGGTGGCCCGATATTACGTTTCGGGAGACGCGAGAGCACGCTGTTTGAAGTGCGGAACCGGGCCAGCGCTTGAAAAACAGATTTTCCGGGACCGCCGTGAATACGGCCCTGTAGGCTGCCCGAAAAACGTTCCTGTTTTTCAGGCTCCCGGAAAATCTTTTTTCAACCGCTGGCCCGCCGTGTGGATGCGCGCTTGGGGATCTTCGGGACGGAGAGGCGGGCTACCGAGTGCTCGAAGGATCTGATGTCGCGGCGGTCGGCGGTGTTTGGGCCGAAGCGCAGGGTGGCGTACTGCTCGAGTAGCGGCGCTACATGGGGGGTCAGATCGGGGCGGTATTTGACGATGAACTGGGCGTAGGCTAGGGGGCCGTGGTGGGGAGCGCGCGGCAGGCCTGTGCGGGCCAGTTTGCGGCACAGGCGCGCGTATGCGTAGCCGAGCCGGTCGGGTGGCGGGGCGCCGGGGCCCCGGCCGACCTGCCAGGAGACCCACGCCAACCAGACTAACAATGTCGCGGCGAATACCCAGGCGGCGTCGCGGAGCTCGGGGGAGTGGAAGCCCAGGTCGCTTAGCAGGGTTAGTTGGGAGCGGTAGTTGAAGTCTACTACGCGGTCGGTCCACCAGCCGTTGAGGGCGTCCCAGCGCTCCAGGGCGGTGTTGAGCAGGGGCCAGGTGTGGAGGAGGCGCTCGGGGGCGGAGAGGCCGAACGGGAGCAGGTCGAGGATGCCGCGGTAGAGTCTCTCGGGCTCGACTACGGCGGTGGGGTCTACGCGTGTCCAACCGCGGTCTGCGAGCCAGACTTCCGCCCAGGCGTGTGCGTCTGACTGGCGCACGGTGAGCGTGCCGTCGTAGGGGTTCAACTGACCGCCGAGATAGCCGGTGACCACTCGCGCGGGGACGCCGCCGACTCTCATCATGTCGACGAAAGCCGAGGCGTAATGGCCGCAGAAGCCGGTGCGGGTGTGGAATAGAAAGTCGTCGATCGGGTCGGGGCCCAGAGGGGGCGGAGTGAGCGAGTAGGTGAATCCTCCGGTGCGGAAGAAGGCGAGCACGGTCTGCACGAACGCGACGTCGGAGCCGGCGCGGCGGCGTAGTTGCGTGGCCAGGGCGAGGGTCTGGGGGTTGTTTCCGGCGGGAAGGCGCGTGTCGTCCAGGCGGGCCGTGGGGGAGAGCGGCGCCAATGAGCGGACCTGCGTGCAGGAAGTCGCGCTGTAGGTCAGGGACTGGGTTACGGGCTCGGCGGCAATGAGCTGGTAGTCTTCGGTGTAACGGACGCCGGGGCTCGGTGGGCCCATGACGGTGTCGAGGGCGAGCCACCAGTGTCTGAAGGTCGGCTCGAGGTAGAGACGATAGCGGTACGGCGTGGCGAGGCAGTCGAGGTGCTGGGCGTCGGTAATCGCGTAACGCCCTGCTTTCCACGTCGTGCCGTCGAATTCGTGCAACACCGGGCCGCGCCAGTAGCGCTCCGCGGATGGAGGCAGCCGGCCGTCAAAACGTACTCTGAAGGCGATGGCGTAGGAGGCGGTTAGACGGGTGATGCCGCCTGGTGTCAGCGTGTCGCCGAGACCGCTGATGGCCTCGTCACCTGACGTCAGTGCCCAGAAGTGGCCTGGCAGGCGAGGAAAGAAGAGAAACAGCGGGATCGCGAGCGGTATCGCGAAAAGCAGCGTGCGGCCCGCGAGCACGATCACCTCGCGCGTCGGCAAGCCTGGCGCCGGCGCGCGGCCTGCCTCGCCTCCAGGGGCGTAGGCTACGACGGCGAGTGCCGCGCAGCACAGCAACGCCTGCGCCCCGTAGAGCGGCACCCATGCCAGCGATTGGGCGTAGAGACATGCGGCCATGAGAAGGAACAGCGCGCCGCCGATCACGACATACTGATCGCGCTGGCTGCGTGTCTCGAGCAGCTTGATCGACGCCATCAACATCAGCATCGCCGTGCCTGGAACGAGGCCGTTCAGCGTGTGGAACTGTGCAAACACCGCCGCCACGAGCGCGAGGCCCAGCGTGATGCGCACGATGCCGCCCGGGAGGCGTGCGGCGCCAAGGAGCGCTGCGAGCCGCCAACCGATGAGGGCGAGCGCGGTGATTGTGATCCACGCGGGGACCTGGACCGCATGCAACAGCAGAGCTGCCGTGCTGGCGGCGCAAACCCACAGCAACGGCACTCGGGAAGTGTGCGGAATGGAGCGTGCGGCGCTCATTGCGGTGAGCCGTAGAGCGCCAGTGCCGTGAGGCACCGGTGGCGATGGTCGGGACCGCGATGCGGCGGGATCAGCTCACCCGGTAGCTCGAGCCCGTACAGCTCTCCTGCCGCCTCCGCGTCCACGATCCAGCGCGACAGTTGCGCCAGACGCGACTCGATGTCGGGTTGCCTGGCAGCGTCCAGGGATAGCATGCGCAACGGCGAGCCCGCAGAGCTGTATTCCTTCACGAGCAGCGGTGCTTCGCGCGCATACGCTTTCCACGCCACCTGCCGTGGGGAGTCGCCATCACGGAATGGGCGCAACCCGAACCATTCGTCGGAGCCGCCGGCGCCTCGGGGCCAGGTCCCGGCGCTGCTGGCGTTGTCAGCGGGCAGGGGCAACGAGCCCGCTGCCTGCGGATAGACGATCACTACGATGGGCGCATACACCCAGGCCCAGGCCCGAAACAGGCCGAAGGGATGCGAGCTGGCGACTCGCAGCCGGTCGATGCGCTGCAAGCCGCGCCGCGCCGCTCGTATCGACAGGGCGACCTGTGCGTGGCCACCGGCAGGCAGATCCACCGGCACCTCAGGGTCGTCCACCACGGCGGTCTGCACGCGATAGCGTGCGGCTCGCGACGCATTCTGTAGAGTCAGGTGCAGCGTGCCGGCGGAGCCTGCGAAGAGCGGCGGCGCGGCGGCCTCCAGCAGTGACAGGCCCAGGAGGTTGCGGTGGCACTCGTGCATGGCCACGAGCGCGAAACCCGCCAGCAGGAATGCCAACAGCAGCGCGAGGCTGTTGGCATAGTTCAGCGCCGCGATCAGCATGGTGAGCAGGAGAGCCCCGAAGGCCATTCCGGCACGCGTCGGCAGAATGTACAGACGTCGCCGCGCCAGCGTCAGCGGCAGTCTGTCCGCCCCCTGGCGGCGGCGCGCCCACTCCGCGGCCCTCTGTCGCAGGCGTTCTCGAAGCTTCGCAACTACCGCCACGATGCCGGATCCAGCGCCTCAATAAGGAACGGGTACTGTCCTGATCAGTTCTTCAGCCAGATCCGTCCTTGCACCCGGTGAGTCGGGCCGGCCGGTTTCGCGGCGCTCGAGTCGATGCGTGACCACGGCCGGTAACACCGCCTGCACATCCTCCGGAAGCACGGCGGCGCGACCGGCGAGACGCGCCCACGCCTGCGCGCAGCGGATCAGCCCTTGCCCGGCCCGCGGCGACAGCCCGAGCTTCAGGTCCGACCGCTCGCGCGTCCTGGCGATGAGTCCCTGAGCGTAATCGAGCAGGGGCTCCGATACGTGAGTTGCCCGCACCACCTCCTGCGCTCGCATGACCGCCTCGGGTCCGAGCACCGGCTCCAGGCGGGGGATCAGGTCGCGCCGGTCTCCGGTTTTCAGCAGCTCGCGCTCGTGGATGGCGTCCGGGTAACCCAGTGTCACGCGCATGAGAAACCTGTCGAGCTGCGATTCCGGCAAGGGGAAAGTGCCGAGCTGCTCGTGAGGATTTTGAGTGGCCACCACGAAGAACGGCGCGGATAGGCGATAGGTGGTCAGGTCGACGCTGACCTGACGCTCCTCCATGGCCTCGAGCAGGGCGCTCTGGGTGCGCGGGCTGGCCCGGTTGACCTCGTCGGCGAGCAGCAACTGAGTGAAGATCGGACCCTGGCGGAATGTGAACTGCTGGCTGGAGCGGTCGAAGATCGACACGCCGATGATGTCGGCCGGCAGCAGGTCGCTGGTGAACTGCACCCGTTGCCACGCCAGCCCGAGCACCTGAGCCAGTGCGTGGGCGAGCGTGGTTTTACCAACGCCCGGAACGTCCTCGATGAGCAAGTGTCCGCGCGCCAACAGGCACGTCAGACACAGCCTTACCTGACGCGGCTTGCCGAGGACGATGGTCTCAAGGGCGTCGAGCGCGCTTTGCAGGGCCGCTGCATCGCGGTCCTGCGCTGCAGCCGCGTTCATACGGCTCCCGGGCCGGGCAGATCCTGCACGCGCTCGAGTTGGCTCGCGAGACGTCCGACGGTCTGCTCGAGCTCGGCGAGACGCTGGCGCTCGCCGGCGACGACGGCTTCGGGTGCATTGCGCACGAAGTTGTCATTGGCCAGCTTGGCGCGGGCTTTATCGAGGTCGGACTGCGCGCGCGCCAGCAGTTTGGTCAGGCGCTCCGCCTCGGCGGCGGCATCGATCAGCCCTGCCATGGGGACGAGGAGCGTGAGCTCGCCCACCAGACCGGTGGCAGAGGGCGGCACGGGGTCGGCGGGAGCGAGTGCGCGGGGTGGCTCGATGCCTGCGAGGCGCTCGAGCCAGGGCCGATGGCGCTCCACGAGCTCGAGATCGTGCGCGGCGGCGTTACGCAGAAGAAGGGGGATGCGACGCGAGGGGGTGATGTTCATCTCGCCGCGGATCTGGCGGACGGCGAGGATGAAGGATTGCAGCCACTTGACTTCACGCTCGCTGGCCTCGTCGCGCGGGAAATCGGCGGCATGAGGATAGGGCGCCAGCATCACCGTGGGGCCGGAGCGCCCGGTGAGAGGAGCCACGCGCTGCCAGATTTCCTCGGTAATGAACGGCATGAAAGGGTGCAGGGCGCGCTGCAGGGCCTCGAGGATCTCGAGGAGGGTGCGGCGCGCGCCGGCGCGTGCCGCGGGCGAGGCGGACTCTGACTGCAGCACGGGCTTGGTGAGCTCCAGGTACCAGTCGCAGAACTCGTACCAGGTGAACTCGTAGAGGGCCGCTGCGACGTAATCGAAACGGTATTCGGCGAGAGATTTCTCGACGGTTGCCAACATGCTGCCGAAGCGCGAGCGGATCCAGCGATCCGCGATGGAGAGCTCGACGGCGTCGGTGGCGGCCTCGGCGCCGATGCTCATGGTGACGAAGCGGGCGGCGTTCCACAGTTTGTTGCAGAAGTTGCGGTACCCGGCCACGCGCGCGAGATCGAAGCGAATGTCGCGGCTGGGAGAAGCGAGGGCGGTGAAGGTGAAGCGCAGTGCGTCCGTGCCGTGCGGTGCCATGCCCTCGGGATACTCCTTGCGGGTCGCCTTCTCGATCTTCGATCGCATCTGCGGCTGCATGAGGCCGCCGGTGCGCTTGGCCACCAGCGCTTCGAGGTCGATGCCGTCGACGATGTCGAGCGGGTCGATGACGTTGCCCTTGGACTTGGACATCTTCTCGCCGTGCTCGTCGCGGATGAGACCGGTGATGTAGACGTCCCTGAAGGGCACGTCACCCATGAACTCGAGGCCCATCATCATCATCCGCGCAACCCAGAAGAAGATGATGTCGAATCCCGTCACGAGCACCGTGCTCGGATAGAACCTCGTCAGCGCCGGTGTTTGCTCCGGCCACCCGAGCGTGGAGAACGGCCACAGCGCCGACGAGAACCAGGTGTCGAGGACGTCCGTATCCTGATCCAGTTGGACCTCGGGACCCAGCTGGTGCTTGCTGCGGGCCTCGGCCTCGGTGCGGGCGACGTAGATGTTGCCCTTGGCGTCATACCACGCCGGTATGCGATGCCCCCACCAGAGCTGACGGCTGACGCACCAGTCCTTGATGTTGCGCATCCACTCGAAGTAAGTCCTGGCCCAGTTCTCCGGCACGAACCGCGTCCGCCCGCTCTCGACCGCCGCGATGGCGGGGGCCGCGAGCGGCGCGATCCTGACGTACCACTGGTCGGTCAGAAACGGCTCGAGCACGGCGCCGCTGCGATCGCCGCGCGGGACCACGAGCCGGTGCTTGTCGATCTTCTCCACCAGGCCCGCCGCCTCGAGCTCGGCCACTATGCGCTGGCGCGCCTCGAAGCGGTCCAGGCCGCGGAAGCGTGCCGGCACGTTGTCGTTGAGTGCGGCGCGGGGCGTGAAGATGTTGATCAGCTCGAGCCCGTGCCGCAATCCGACCTCGTAGTCGTTGAAATCGTGTGCCGGCGTAATCTTGACGCAGCCTGAGCCGAAGGCGGCGTCTACGTACGCGTCGGCGATGATCGGAATCGAGCGCTCCGCGAGCGGCAGCAGGAGTCTCTTGCCGACGAGATGTTTGTAGCGCTCGTCATCGGGGTTCACGGCAACGGCGGTGTCGCCCAGAATCGTCTCCGGCCGCGTCGTGGCCACGACGATGTAACCCGTTCCGTCCTCGAGAGGGTACCGCAGATGCCAGAGGTGGCCTTCCTCTTCCTCGCTCTGCACCTCGAGGTCGGACAGCGCCGTGAGCAGCACCGGATCCCAGTTGACCAGGCGCTTGCCGCGGTAGATGAGGCCCTTGTCGTGCAGCCGCACGAACACCGCCACCACCGCGCGCGACAGGCCCTCATCCATCGTGAAGCGATCGCGCGACCAGTCGACGGAGTCTCCCAGGCGGCGCATCTGGGACGCGATGGTGCCACCCGATTGCGCCTTCCATTCCCAAACGCGCTCGACGAAGGCCTCGCGCGAAAGGTCGCTGCGCTTGCGGCCCTGGGCTTCGAGCTGCCGCTCGACGACCATCTGGGTCGCGATGCCGGCGTGATCGGTCCCGGGTTGCCACAGCGTGGCATCACCGCGCATGCGGTGATAGCGGGTGAGCGCATCCATCAGCGTGTGCTGGAACGCGTGGCCCATGTGCAGCGTGCCTGTCACGTTGGGCGGCGGGATCATGATGCAGAAGGGCGACCCGTGGCCGCTCGGCGCGAACCAGCCGTGGGATTCCCACTGCTCGTAGATCCGCCGCTCGATCTCGTGCGGCGCGTACGCTTTGTCCATGGAGTCACGGGCCCTGAGTGAAGTGTCAGGGCATTATAGCGGGCGGGGGAGTTTATTCGGGGCGTAGGGTGTGCGTGGTCGGGACTATGCCCAGCTCGCGGTAGGCCTTGAAGCGCACCCGTCCCGCCCGCCGCCGTCCCTCGTCACCGTCGATGATCTCGGCGATTCGCCGCGTCAGGTGCAGGAAGGGCGGCGGGTCCGCCGCGAGATTGACGACGAAATCGAATGCCTCCGCGGGCGCAGGCCCGGCACTCAGCAGCACCGGCGCCGCTGCAGCCGCGTTGGAAGTCAGCCACTCGTGCGGCACGAAGCTGCCGTCCGCGAAGGTCCAGAGCAGATCATCGAGCGCTGCCAGCTCGGCGCGATCGGTGTGCCAGATGAGAGCGCGCTGGGAGGCGAGATAGGCTTTCTCCGCGAGACGGCAGGCGACCTTGAGCCGCGCGGCCGGCGCGGCTTCCTCCATGATGTAGAAGTCAACGCGCAGGCCGTCAGCGGCGGATGAGACGGGCGTAGAGGAACCGGCGCCGGTCGAGGCCGCAGATGCTGAGATGTCGTCGCTGTCGCCCATGACTCACGCCATGGCGCATCAGAGCCCGGCGCGGCGAATGAGGAAATCCGCGAGAAGAGGGGTCGGACGCCCAGTGCTGCCCTTCTGCGCACCGCTCTGATAAGCGGTGCCCGCGACGTCGAGGTGCGCCCATTTCAGCCCTTCTGTGAATTTAGCGAGGAACGCCGCCGCGGTGATGGCGCCGCCGTCCCGGCCGCCGATGTTGGCGAAGTCCGCGAAATTGCTCTTGAGCTGTTCCGCGTACTCCTCCGTGATCGGCAGCGGCCAGGCACGGTCGTCGGCGCGCACTCCCGCCTCGACCAGCTCCGTGACCAGCGCTTCGTCATTGCCCATCGCGCCCGAGTGATGGTGTCCGAGCGCCACCACGCAAGCTCCGGTGAGCGTCGCGATGTCCACGACAGCCGCCGGCTTGTAGCGGCGAGCGTAGTGCAACGCATCGCAGAGAATCAACCGGCCCTCGGCATCGGTATTGAGAATCTCCACGGTCTGCCCGGAGGCGCTGGTGGCGATGTCGCCCGGCTTGATCGCCTTGCCGTCCGGCATGTTCTCCACCGCGGCGACCAGCCCGACGACGTGTAGCGGCAGGTCCAGCGCCGCGGCGAGGGTCAGTGACGCGATCACCGCGGCCGCGCCGCACATATCGAATTTCATCTCGTCCATGGCCGGCGGATCCTTGAGGGAGATGCCGCCGGTGTCGAAGGTGACGCCCTTGCCGACCAGTACGACGGGAGGCGCTCCGGCGCGCGCTTTGCCTGAGCCGCTGTGCTCGATCACGACGAAGCGCGGCGGCTCCGCGCTGCCCTGCGAGACCGCGAGCAGGCAGCCCATCTTCTCGCGGCGGATCGCGGGCTCGTCGAGGACGCGCACGCGCAGTGACCGGTAGCGCTTGGCGAGAGCGCGCGCTTCTTCCGCCAGGAACGTGGGCGTGCAAACGTTGCCCGGCAGGTTCGCGAGATCGCGCTGGATCCTGCCCGCCGCGGCGATGGCTGCCCCGTGCCTGAGCCCGCGATCCACGGCCGCGGCGGCGTTCTTGGACGCCGGCCCGGCCAGGACCCGCTCCAGCCGGGCGGATTTTGGTTTCTTGCCGCTCTTCAAGTCATTGATGCGGTACAGGCCGTTGGTAGCGATCTCGGCGACCGCGCGGCCGAAATAATAGTCATCGAGCTCCTTGGCGTCCGGTCGGTCGAGCGCGAGCGCGACACTCTCGACGGCGGTCTTGGACAGCTCCGCGACGGCGGCTGCCCACGCCTTGCGCCAGGTCTTACGGTTCAGTTTCTTCTTGCTGCCGAGGCCGGTGAGCAGCACCCGGGTGGCGCCCAGGCCGGGCAGATCCGCGACCAGCAGCGTCTCCGCCGCCTTGCCCGGGAAGTCGCCCCGGCTCAGCAGCTTCTTCACCCGTCCCCCGCTCGCCGAGTCGACGGCGCGCGCCTGCTCGCCGAGCTCCCCGTCCTCGAAAACGCCGACGACGACGCAGTCCACGTCGAGCGCGGCTATCCCCTTGCTCCAGGTCTCGAATCGCATCGCAATATCCCCGTGCCGGCCGTGCCGGAAGTGCCGGCACCGAGCGCCGGATTATTTTTCGGTTTGCGATCGCGCGCCATAGGGGCGCGCAACCGGCTGCTTTACCGTAATATTTTAGTCTAACCCACCGGCGGTCCGGCGGGAAAAGTCACGGCAGGTCATCGGTTGGGGAAGATCCTCGGACGCTATATTCTGCGCGAAGTCGTCACCGCCTGGATCGTGGTGATGGGCGTGCTGCTCGTCATTCTGCTGGCCAACCAGGTGGCTGCCGTGCTCGAGCGGGCCGCGGCGGCCCAGTTTCCGCAGGCGGTGGTGTTCGAGCTCATCTACCTCGGCATGCTGCAATACCTCAGCATCCTGGTGCCTTTCGGGCTTTTGCTCGGCATAGTGCTGGCGCTCGGCAGGCTCTATCACGATACCGAGCTGGCCGCCGCCTTCGCCTGCGGCGTGAGGCCTGCCACCCTCTACGGCGGCGTGATCGGGCTCGGCGTCGTTCTGGCGGCCGGTCTTGCCGCGCTCACGCTGGTCGTGGCGCCGGGGGCGACGGAGCAGGCGCTGCACATCCGCAATGCGGCCGTGCGGGCGGGGCAGTTCGCGCCCCTTCAGGCGGGGACGTTCCGCTCCTTTGCCGGCGGCACCGCCGTCGTTTACGCGGAGCGCGTCGACCGGGACGGGACGCTGCGAAATGTCTTCGTGGAGCACAATCAGGGATCGGTGGTGGAGGTCACTCTGGCCCAGCGCGCAGTCCAAACCGTGGCGCCGGACGCCGGCACCCAGACCATCGAGCTCTTCGACGGTCAGCGGTTCGAGGGCATTCCCGGCAGCGCACAGTTTCGCTCCATGCCCGCCTTCGCCGAGCTCACCATCCCCGTGCGATTGCCGCCAGCGTCCGGGGTCATCACCGATCTCGACGCCAGGCCCACCGCCGCGCTGCTCGCCTCCCCCGACCCCAAGAGCCAGGCGAAGCTGCAGTGGCGGATCTCGATGCCGCTGATGTGCATCGTCCTCACGGTGCTGGCCGTTCCGTTGTCGCGGCTCAGGCCCCGCCAAGGCCGCTACGCGCGGGTATTGCCGGCTCTCGGGGTCTTTCTCATCTATTGGAATCTGATCTCGGCCGGTCAGGCGTGGATCGCGCGCGGCGCCGTCCCCGTCGCCCTCGGCCTGTGGTGGACCCATGCCGCGATCCTCTTGCTCGCCCTGGGGGTGAGCTTCGCGCCGCAGCTCTCGCAACGGCTGCGCCGCCGCCCCGCGAGGCCGGCTTGAGCATTCTCGACCGTTACATCCTGCGCACCGTGCTCAGCGCGGTGGCGCTCGTGCTCATCGTGCTGCTCATCCTCGGTGGCCTGTTCGTCTTCATCAGCCAACAGGGCGATATCGGGGTCGGCCACTACACGGTGGTGGATGCGCTCTGGTACACGTTGCTCAACCTGCCGCAGCAGATCTATCAGCTGCTGCCGATCACCGCGCTGATAGGGTCCGTCATCGGGTTCGGCCAGCTTGCCCGCGGCAGTGAGATCACGGTGATTCGCGCCACCGGCGTCTCGGTGGCGCGCCTCGCGGGCAGCGCGCTCATCGCCGCCGCTCTGCTCATCGCATTCGAGGCCGCGGTGGGCGAGTTCATGGCGCCGCAGCTGCAGGAGGCGGCGAACCAACAGAAGGCGTTCAGTCAGTTCAACAGTATCGGTTTTGGAGGCGGCACGGGAGCGTGGGTGCGTGACCGCGATCTCATCCTGAACGTGGCGCGGCAGTCAGGGTCGCGGCAGTTCGTGGGAATGCAGGTGTTTCAGCTCTCGCCGCAGCACACGCTGGTCTCCATCGGCCATGCGGCGAGCGCGACCACTGTCGGTAACCGCACGTGGCTTCTCGGTGGTTACACCGAGTCACGCTTCACGGATGATCGGGTGACGACCAGCCCGCGGGGCAAGCGGCTGCTGCAATCGAACGTGACGGCGGGATTTCTCGGGCTGGCGGTGCAGGACCCCGAGCAGCTGACGTTGCGTGCGCTGTGGGAGGTCATCGGCTACTACCATGCCAACTCCCTGGATGCGCGCCAGTATCTGTTCGCATTCTGGTCGAAGATCGCGCGCACGGTGGCGATAGCCTTCTCGGTGCTGCTGGCCATACCGTTCGTGTTGGGATCGATGCGGTCGGCGGGGGCGGGGGCGCGGACGACGCTCGCCCTGGTGATCGGCATCGGGTTCTTTCTGCTGCAGAAGCTGATCGAGAGCGGCACGATCGTTTTCAACCTCGATCCGGTATTGCTCGCCTGGTTGCCCACCGCGCTGCTCGCCACGGTGACATTGCTCGTGCTGGCGCAAGCCAGATAGGTTGACGGGAAACTTGCTAGCCGTGCGTCTTGCGGTGTGCCTTGACGGGCGCCTTCTTCGCGGGAAGCGGCTGCAGCAGGGCGTCGAGCGATTGAAAGATCTCGTCGTAGCGGTAGTCGGCGACCTGGTAGTCCCAGCCTTGCACGCGGGCGTTGATCCGCCGTGCTTCGGAGTCGGCCGATTTGTCGCCCGCGCGCGCCGACACCTCGATGTAGCCGTTGGCGGCCTGCTTGTAGCCGCTGATGTCGATCTCGAGCCCGTCGAGGGTCTTGAAGGTCGCGTGGGCGAGACCGGTGCCATTCGGTGGCGCGGCGGCCTTGGTCGCATCGGTGAGGGTGAGGGCGGAAAGAGCGCTGCCCATCGTGTCGGCGGCATCGGCGCCGGACAGCGCGCGGCCGCGCGGGACGCCGTGAACGGTGAAGTCCGCCTGAGTGTTCTTGTCGCGTGAGACGCTGAACCCCGCACCTTTGGCCGGCTGTTCCTCGACCTCACTGACGCGGCCCGGCGCGATATCGAGGATGGTGGGATCGAGCCAGAGCTTCGGGTCCGCATCGACCATGATCAGGGGGCTTGCCAGCAGGCTTTGCGCGGCATCGGCGACGCGGACATAGCAGTCGTTGTCAGCCACCGGGCTGCCGACGATCAGAGACCACGTCCTGCCCGAAGAGACGATGTCGACGCGCGCGCCCGTGGCCTTGGGCTCGGTCACGCTCTCTACGCCCAGCACCCGATAGTTGCGCGCGAGGGCGGTCTTGCGCTCCACCGCCTGCAACGAGCCGAGGTCGAGCAGGAGTTTGCGCAGCTTGCCGGAATCGGCGGGATAGCTCCGCTGCGCGACGATCCAGTCGGTCGCTTTGCGGTCCAGGGTCGCCTGTGTCCCGTCGGCCTTGGTGATGCGGACCTCCGTGATGTCGTTGACCGAGCTCTCGAGGCCGGGCAGCACCCTGGTGCCGGCGATCGAGTCCTTGCCGGTCTGGCTGCGGCTCGACATCCAGACGGCCGACGCAATGACGACGATGCCGATGGCGAAGAGCAGCGCTACGCGGCGTGCGGTCATGAAAAATCCTTACCCTTGCTTGTTGCGGACACTGGCGGGACGGCGGCGGCGCAGCGCGCCGATGAGCAGCGCCCCGAACGCGAACACCGCCGGCATCACGATGATGTTGATGACTTTGAGCTCCGTGCCCAGCCGGTCGATGTCGCTGACCAGCCCCGCCTGCACCGCGCGCAGCTGCTTGCGGATCTGGAGCTTCTCCGCTTCGAACTGCTCGATCTCCGCCTGCTGGGCCGGCGTCAGGATCACCGCGGACTTGTCGTTGCGTTTCGATTGCAGCAGCGTCAGCTGCTGCTCGGTCTGCTGCAGCTCCTGCTGCAGTTGCTCATCCTGCGCATGGAAGCGGGCATCCGCGGCGTGCTGCAGCGCCTCGACACGCAGGAACGGCCGCGTGAAGCCCGCGCGGCCGCGGATGCTGATGAGGTCGGAGCTGCCCGTCAGGTTGTCCAGCGCGTTGAGTACCAGCGCGCCGTTGCCGGCAATCGCCTGCTCGACGTGCTGGCCGAAAAGCTCCTGCTCGCGCACCCACAGGAAGTCGGACAGGAGATCCGAATCGGCGATGACCACCAGGCTCAGCGGTTTCAGCGACGCCATGAGATCACGCTGGCCGGCCGGCAGTGTCACGCCGGTTGGCGGTCCACCGGGGAAGGCCGTCTTCACCATGCCCGTCACGCGCGCCCCAATGGTGTAGCGCTGGCCGCTCGGCCTGAAGCCATCCAACAGGCTCGCCGGATCGGGCAGCAATTGGAACCGCTGCGAGGGCATGAGCTCCGCGTCGGCGCTGGAGCGAAGCAGCGGCTCGAATTTGACCTGCGCGCCCTTCTCCGGAGTCAGATAGCCGGGGGTCTCGACATTCACGTCGGAGATGCCGGAGGTGATGATGTCGCTCGGCGACAGCGAGGAGCCGTCGAGGCCCTGGTATCCAAGGTGCTCGACCGGCGGCTGGCCCTCCTGCATGGCGACGGTGAGCGCGTGTCCGCGGTCGGCGACCACTTCATCCGGATTGAAATCGACGCCCCAGGCGGTGAGGAGGTTCTCTATGTGCGAGGCGCGGTCGGCTGTCGAGGCCTGCATGGGGTTGCCCGCAGACTGATCCGCGTCCGCCATCGGATCGACGAAAGCGAGAATGTGTCCGCCGCGCAGCGCGTACTGATCGATCGCGAACTGCGTCGCGGGCGAGAGGTTCTTCGGATCGACGAGCACGAGCACGCGCACGTCGGGGCCGATGGAGGTCGCGTTCGGCTGCAGGGGGCGTATGTCGAAGAGCTCCTGCGCCTGCGAGTACACCATCCAGGGCTGTGTCGGCTGTCCGCTCTGCGGATCGAAGCCGCCCGTCATGGGGAGGGTGGAGAGCCAGGCGACCACCGGCTTCGCCGGATGCGCGAGCTGATAGATGAGCTTCGCGACGTCGTACTCGAGGAAGCGCTGCTGGTCCGGGTTGAAGAAGGGGATCGCCTGCTGGCCGTTGGTGGAATTGGTGCCGGCGAGCCCGAAGTAGAACTTGGTGCCGACCTCATCCACGTCCTGGCCGGTGACGCCGAGCTCCGCGGCGCGATCCTCCTCTACCGAGAATGGCTGCGGATCGATGACATGCAGGTGGATCCTGCCGTCGGAGCGCTGTGTCAGCTCCTCCAGCAGGTCGTGCACACGCTGGCCGTAGGGACGCAGCTCCGGATAGCTCTCCGCGGTCTTCGCCGAGTAGAAGAAATAGAGGTCGATCGGCTCCTTGATGCTCTCGAGGATGCGGTCCGTGCCCGCCGAGATGGTGTAGAGGCGGTTCTGGGTGAGATCGAGCTGCCAGCCCGCAAGCGAATAGTTGAAGAGGACGGTGAGGCCGACGAAGGTGAGGGCGAGCGCCGCGACCGCGCCCCAGCCGAGTGACGAGCGTTTGGTCATGAGTCGCTCCTAGTCCGCCTTGCGCAGGTCGAGAGTGACCGTGGTGGTGAAGAGGAAAAAGCCGATCAGCATCGCGAAGTAGAGCAGGTCGCGGGCATCGATCACTCCCTTGGTGATGGACTGGAAGTGCGTCAGGAAGGAAAGCGAGGCGACCGCCTCGACGAGCGCCGTCGGCGCCCAACCCTGGAACCAGCTGATCACCATCGGATAGCCCGCGACCAGAAATACGAAGCAGGCGACGATTCCCAATATGAAGGCCACCACCTGATTGCGCGTCAGCGCCGACATGCACGAGCCGACGGCGAGAAAGCCGCCGGCGAGGAGGAGGCTGCCGAGGTATCCGGCCACGATCGTGCCGTTGTCGGGCTTGCCGAGGTAGTTGACCGTGATCCAGATCGGGAAGGTGAGCGCCAGGGCGAGCGCGGTGAAGAGCCATGCGGCGAGGTATTTTCCGACCACCGCTTCCCAGATGTTCACGGGCTGGGTCATCAGCAGCTCGATGCTGCCGGAATTGCGCTCCTCGGCCCAGAGCTTCATGGAGATCGCCGGGATCAGGAACAGATAGAGCCACGGATGGAAGGCGAAGAACGGCGCCAGGTCCGCCTGGCCGCGCTCGTAGAAGCCGCCGAGATAGAACGTGAACCAGTTGGCCAGCACGAGAAAGATCAGGATGAAGATATAGGCCAGCGGTGTCGCGAAATAACTCGCGAGCTCGCGGCGCAGAATGATGCCCACGTTGCGCATGGCGCCCCCCGTGTGGTCGTTATGCAGTGATGGTGCGGAAGACTTCGTCGAGCCGTCCGGATTCCAGGTGCAGCTCCTTGAGCACGAGCCCCTGGCTGCTCGCCAGCTCCGAGACGGCCGCCAGTATCGCAGCGCCTGAGCGCGGCAATGCGGTGAGGCGTACGTCCCGCTCGCTGACCTCTACGTCGGCTACGGACGGAAGTGCGGCGACCGCGGCGCGCGCGGCAGCCAGCTGCTCTGGCCGCTCGAGCTGCAGGGATACCGCGTTGTAGTAACGCGATCGAGCTGCAAGCTTCAGCGGCGTATCGTCGGCCACGATGCGTCCGCGGGCGATGATGATCACGCGATTGCAGACGGCGTCGACCTCTTCCAGGATGTGAGTCGAGATGACGATGATTTTTTCGCGCGCCATCTCGTTGATCAATGCCCGCACCTCGAACTTCTGATTCGGATCGAGCCCGTCGGTGGGCTCATCCAGGATCAGCACCGGCGGGTCGTGGATGAGGGCTTGTGCCAGGCCCACGCGGCGGCGAAAGCCTTTCGACAGAGTCTCGATCGACTGCTCGAGCACCGAGGCAAGTTGCAGCCGGTCGATGACGTAGTCGAGCCGCGTCCGCCGGCGGGACGCGTCCAGGCGCCGCAGGTCGGCGATGAATTCCAGGAAGCGGCGCACGCGCATCTCGCCGTAGCTCGGCGCCCCTTCCGGCAGGTAGCCGAGCTGCTCTTTGGCCGCGAGAGGCTCCGCCTCGACGTCGTGGCCGCAGATGCTGGCCTTGCCGGCCGTCGGCGTGACGAAGCCCGCGAGCATGCGCATGGTCGTCGTCTTGCCCGCCCCGTTGGGTCCGAGGAATCCGAGCACCTCGCCCGGACGGACCTCGAAGGTGACGTCCTCCACGGCCGTCACCGCTTCGTAGCGCTTGCTCAAGTGCTCGGTTTTTATCATGGGATCGGCTACCTCCGCGGTTGCGGTAGATGCAGGCAATCGTAAAAAGTTCCGTTCATGTCGTCGGCCGCCAGCCCCCACGGTCCGGGCGCATGCGCCAGTAGAGCATCATGAGCGCGCCGCCGAGCATCCCGCCAAGGTGCGCGAAATGCCCGATGCCGGCCTCCCTGCCGGTCACGCCGAAGAAGAGCTCGAGCACCGCGTAGCCCGATACGAACAGCCACGCGGGCATGGGAATGACGAAATACAGCAACAGCTTGGCGCGCGGGAAGAGCATCGCGAAGGCAAGCAGTATGCCGAAGATCGCGCCGGAGGCGCCGATGGTGGGCTCGCTGGTGTGGGTCGCGTAGTCCACCGCGAGCTGCGCCGCACCCGCGGCGATGAGGCACACGAAGTAGTATGCGATGAAGCGGCGCGCGCCCCAAAACTGCTCGAGCAGCGGCCCGAACATGTAGAGCGCGAACATGTTGAAGATGATGTGCCAGATGTAGCCCGGGTCGTGGAGGAAGGCATAGGTCACGAGCTGCCAGGGACGGAACAGCCGCTCGGGTGTCGCGAGCGGCCAGAGCGCGAGATGCACCTCCATGGGCACCGGCGCCACCTTCTCCAGAACGTAGACGAGGATGTTGACGAGGACGATGGCCCGCGTGGCCGCTGTGAGCTTTGGGAACATCCGCGCAGTCTACGCGCCGATCCGACGCTGCAGGAATACCAGGTCGAGCCACCTGTCGAATTTGCGCCCGACCTCGCGCAGGCACCCCGCCTGCTCGAAGCCCAGCCGCTCGTGAAAGCGGATCGAAGCCGTGTTCGCGGCGTCGACTCCCGCGATCATCATGTGCTTGCCGAGGGCCGCGGCGCGGGGGAAGAGCGCCTCGAGCAGCTTCGTGCCGATGCCGCCGCCGCGCCGGTCCGCCCGGATGTGTACGCTGTGCTCCACGGTGAAGCGATAACCGGGCCAGGCCCTGAACTCCCCGAAGGTTGCGAAGCCGATCACGCCGGAGTCATCCGCGGCGATCAGCACCGGGTAGCCGGCCTGCACACGCGCGCGCCACCATTGGTGGCGATCCGCCAGCGTCACCGGCGTCGACGAGTAGACCGCGGTCGAAGTCGCAATGACATCATTGTAGATGGCGACGAGGCCCGCCAGGTCGTCTTCCGCAGCATCGCGCAGCTCCAAGTCGGCCAGCTCCCGGGACTAACGCAAGGGCGGAAGTTGGTTGCCGAGGCGCTCGGCCGCCGCCTTGAGGAGCGGCAGCCCCTTCTCGAGGAGCTCGCGCCGCGTGACCCTGGATGCCTGGGCGCTGACGTTCATCGCGGCCACCGTGGCGCCGACGACATTTTTCACCGGCACGGCGATCGCGCGCAGGCCGATCTCGAGCTCCTGATCGTTCACGGCGAAGCCTTCCGTGCGGATCTCGGCCAGCATCTCCTCGATGCGCCCGCGGGAGGTAACCGTGAAGCGGGTGTGTGCGACGAGCTCGAATTTCGACAGCTCCTGCGCCGCCTGCTCCGGCTGCATCCCGGCGAGGAGCACGCGGCCGAGCGCCGTGCAATAGGCGGGTACGCGGCTGCCGACGGTGAGGGTGACGGCCACGATCCGCCGGGTGGCCGCGCGCGCGACATAGACCACTTCGCCGTCATCGAGCACGGCGACCGAGGTGGCTTCGCCGAGCCGCGCGCTCAACTCTTCCAGGACCGGCTGGGCGGTGATGGGGATCGGGGCGGTGGAGAGGTAGGCATAGCCGAGATGCAGGATCCTCGGCTGCAGGCTGTAGGTACGCCCGTCCGTCGCGGCATATCCGAGCTCACGGAGGGTGTAGAGGCATCGGCGCACGACAGCCCGAGTGAGTCCCGTGGCGCGGCTGACATCGGCGATGGTGAGCCGCCGGTCCGCGCCCGAGAACGCGCGGATGACATGCAGCCCTCGCGCCAGTGAAGTCATGAAGTCCGGATCGCCGCCACGGTAGAGCGCCGCATCCGGATCGGTCGCCGCGGGCGTGCGCGGCGCGATAAACGCCCTCGAGCTTTTGGGAGGCGCCTTGGAATGCAACACGATCGGTGTAGGCGACACGTGGCCAGCAGTACGGTAATCGTACCCGCTGGGCCGGAATGTGTCATCCGGCAGCGTTCCGCGGGCGCGGACGTGGGAAAATGATCGGCACATTCGGAGGGAATTCAGCGCTATGAAGATTGCGGTTCTTTTTGGCGGCACCAGCGAGGAGAGGGACGTGTCGATCGCGAGTGCCGCGCAGGTGATTCCGGCATTGCGCGCCCTCGGGCACGAAGTGGTGGCGGTCGACACGGCGACCGGCAGGCTGTCGGGGCCGGCCGAGCAACGGCTGCTGACGAGCGGTGTCGGCCCGCAGCCCCCTTCGGGCTCGGCGCTCGCGGGCTTCAGGCAGGGCGCGCCCCTGCTCGCCACGGAGACGGCCGACATGCGCGACGTCGATGTGGTCTTTCTGGCGCTGCACGGCGGTGCGGGCGAGGACGGCCACATTCAGGCAGTGCTCGATCTCGCGGGCCTGCCGTATACGGGCAGCAATCACACCGCCAGCGCTACCGCGATGGACAAAGACCTTTCCAAGCGGCTGTTTCGCGCGGCCGGTGTACCGACGGCGGACTGGAGGATGGCGCCGGTCACTGCCGCGGAGGTCGCCGGCGCGCTTGGGTGGCCTGTCGTCGTGAAGCCCAACAAACAAGGCTCGACCGTAGGGCTGAGCGTCGTGCGCGGACCGGACGCGCTCCCTGCCGCCCTCTCGCTCGCGCAGCGCCACGACGATGAGGTGATGGTGGAGCGCTTCATCCCCGGCCGCGAGCTGACAGTCGGCGTGCTGGAGGGACGTGCGTTGCCCGTTGGCGAGATCATCGTGCCGGGCGAAGTGTTCGACTACCAGGCGAAGTACCAGGCCGGCGGCGCCCGCGAGGTTTTTCCCGCGGACCTCTCTCCCGACACCGCGGCGCGTGTCCAGGAGTTGGCGGTGCGCGCGCATGGCGCTCTCAAGCTCGGCACCTACAGCCGGATCGACTTTCGGATGGATCCGGACGGCGGCATATGGTGCCTGGAAGCCAACTCGCTTCCCGGCATGACGGCCGGGAGCCTGTTGCCGCAGGCCGCCCGCGCGGCCGGCATCAGCTTCCCCGAGCTCGTCGAGCGCATGTGCAAAGCAGCGGTGCGCAGGCGCTAATCAGCAAAACTCGCGGCGATTCCCCGCCACAGCACCTGCTTCAGGGTCTGCAGCCGCTCGCCCTCGAAGTCCGGCCAACCGAGCACCCGCAGGATGATCGGTCGGGCGCGGCGCACCAGCGCCAGCTGCCCGATGGTGAAAACGGCGCGGATGGTCACTTCCGGACTCTCCACCGGCTGTCCGAGAAGGCGGCCGACGATCTCCTTCACGAGTGCCAGCAACGGGCTGGCGATCTGTTGGAATATCGCCTCGAAGGCCGCGGTGTGCTCCCCCTCCGCGCGGGCGAAAAAAAACGCCCAGCTTTCCGGCCGCGCGGCGGCCACCGCTTCGAGGAAGGGCTCCAGCACCGCGCGCATCAGCTCGAGAAGCTCGGGACGCGTCAGGTCGTCGCGCCGGAGCGCGAGTCGAACACGCTCCGATGCCGGGCCCAGTCGGGCGCGCACGTCCGCCGTGAAGTATTCAGCACAGGCCAGGTGTAACCCCGGCTTGCCGCCGAAGTAATACTGCAGCGCGGGCAGGCTTACGCCGGCGCGCCGCGCGATGGCGCGGGTCGAGGCCCGCTCGTACCCGAGCTCGGCGAAAAGCTCGATCGCCGCTTCCAGCAGTCGCTGCCGCGTGTGCTCGCCGCGGGCGTAGCCGCCGCCGGCAAGGTGGCGGCGGCGTGCGTCGCCTGCGCGTGTCGCAGCGCGCACTCTGCGGGTCGCCGGGCTGCGGTTTCTCACGGGGTCGCGCTCAAAATATGGAGTCGCCTCGCACGTCTCGAATTCTATCACTTGACAGATTCTCTTGACGGATTTGTATCAAGTGATAGAAAATCTTCGCGACGGACGGTCTCATCGGGAAAGCGCGGTTCGGCATGAAGAAGCGAATCATCCCCATTGCTCTGGTGGCGCTCGCGGCACTAGGCCTCGCCTGGTGGCTCACCCATCGGCATGTCGCGAGCAATGAGCTCGTGCTCTACGGCAACATCGACCTGCGGGAGGTCGACCTCGCCTTCAACGACAGCCAGCGGGTCGTGAGCGTTCTGGTGCGCGAGGGCGATACCGTCCGCAAAGGCCAGGTCCTGGCGCAGCTCGATACCAGCCGTCTGCAACCGCAGCTCGCCCAGGCCCAGGCGCAGGCGGCCGCGCAGCGCGCCGTCGTGGCGCGGTTGCATCACGGCAGCAGGCCGGAGGAAATAGCCCAGGCGCGCGCCAATCTCATGCTGGCGCAGGCAGACGCCCGCCAGACCCATGACAACTATCAGCGCCTGGAAGCCGTCTTCAGCAGCTCCAGCGGGCGGGCGGTGAGCCGGCAGGAGGTCGATGACGCCAAGGCGCAAGCGGACGTTTCCGACGCCAGGGTGGCCGTCAACCGCAAGGCTCTGGAGCTCTCGTTGATCGGGCCACGCAAGGAGGACATTGCGCAGGCGGAAGCGATGCTCGACAGCGAGGAGGCGCAGGCGGCGCTCCTCCAGCAGGAGCTTGCCGATGCGAAGCTGCGCGCGCCGCTCGACGCCGTGGTGCGCTCGCGTATCGCGGAGCCGGGAGATATGGCCTCCCCACAGAAAACTGCGCTCACGCTCGCCATCACCGATCCCAAATGGGTCCGTGCCTACGTGTCGGAGACCGAGCTCGGGCGCGTGCAACCCGGAATGACGGCGGCGGTAGCGGTCGACTCTTTTCCCGGCCGGCGGTTCCAGGGTTGGGTGGGCTTCATCTCTCCGGAGGCGGAGTTCACGCCGAAGACGGTGCAGACGGAGGACTTGCGCTCGAGCCTGGTGTACGAGATCCGGGTGTTCGTGAAAGACCCCGGCGATGTGCTGCGGCTCGGAATGCCGGCGACCGTGTATCTCTCTCCGGGCAACCCCAAGACCTGACATGGCGCCGCCGGTAGTCGTAGGCAAGGACCTGCGCAAGCTGTTCCGCGCACCGGGCAAGGGTGGCGAGGTGCGCGCGCTCGACGGCGTCTCGATCGAAGTGCACGCCGGCGAGCTGACCGCTCTGGTGGGACCCGACGGCGCCGGCAAGACGACGCTCATCCGTCTGATGGCGGGCCTTCTTACGGCAGACGGCGGTACTTTGCGTGTGCTCGACATCGATCCTGCGGTGGAGCCGCAGTACATCCAGGACCGCATCGGCTACATGCCGCAGAAGTTCGGTTTGTATGAGGACTTGAGCGTACAGGAGAACCTCGACCTCTATGCCGACCTGCACGGCGTCAGCGCCGAAGAGCGCACTCGACGCTATCCACAGCTCATGCAGATGACGGACCTCGGCCGGTTCACCAGCCGACTGGCCGGGCGGCTCTCCGGCGGCATGAAGCAGAAGCTCGGCCTGGCGTGCACGCTGGTGCGCTCGCCGGAGCTGCTGCTGCTCGATGAGCCGACGGTCGGCGTCGATCCGCTGTCGCGGCGGGAGTTGTGGGCGATAGTGGACCAGCTCGTGCATGAGCAGGGGCTGACGGTGCTGATGAGCACCTCCTACCTCGATGAGGCGGAGAGGGCGGCGCGGGTCCTCGTGCTGCACGCAGGCAAAGCCCTGGCGCAGAGCGAGCCGGCGGCGGTCACCCGTGTCGCCGCCAGGCACAGCGTGGTGCTCGATCCCGGCCCGGGCAACAGTGCCCGCAGCCTGCAGGCGAGGCTGCTCGATGATCCCCAGGTCATAGACGCCGTGCCTGACGGCGGGCTCGTCAGGTTGGTATGCGCATCCGAGTCTGAGCCAGGAGAAGTTGTCGCAGGCCTCGAGGCGACTGCGGTCGAGCCGCGCTTCGAGGACGGCTTCATGATGTTGCTGCGCGGGACGGCAAGCCATGAGGCTGGAGCGGACATCCGGCTGCAGCGTCCGCTCGCTGCCACGGACGAAGGCGCGGTGGTGGAGGTGCGGGATCTCCTCAAGCGCTTTGGCGATTTCACGGCGGTGAATCACGTGAGTTTCGAGGTGCGTCGCGGTGAGATCTTCGGCCTCCTGGGGCCCAACGGCGCCGGCAAGACGACGACCTTCCGCATGCTCTGCGGACTCTTGCCGCCCAGCGGTGGTGTATTGAAAGTCGCCGGTGTCGATGTGCGTAGAGCCGGGGCCGCCGCGCGGACGCGACTCGGGTATGTCGCGCAGAAGTTCTCCCTCTACGGGGCGCTCACCGTGCGGGAGAACCTGGAGTTCTTTGCAAGCGCATACGGGCTGCGCGGCGCGCTGCGCCGTGAGCGCATCGACTGGGCCCTGCGGCAGTTCGATCTCGAGCACCACGGGAACGCGCCCAGCGGTGAGCTGCCTGGCGGCTTCAAGCAGCGGCTCGCCATGGGCGCGGCACTGCTGCACGAGCCGGACATTCTCTTCCTCGACGAGCCGACCAGCGGCGCCGATCCGCTGGCGCGCCGCGCCTTCTGGCGGCGCATCACCGCCCTCGCCGAGCAGGGTGTGACCGTGATCGTGACGACTCACTTCATGCAGGAGGCGGAATACTGCGATCACATCGCCATCATGGACAGCGGCCGGGTGCTGGCGCGGGGCTCGCCGGCGGAAATCCGCCAGCTCGCGCACAAGAGGGAAGGACGACAGGCCTCCATGGAGGACGCCTTCATCGCCGTGGTCGAAACAGCCCGGGCCGGCGAGGCACAGGCGCCGACATGACGGATTTCGACACGGCTCGCTCCAAGCTGCGGCGCGTCATCGCCCTGGTGAAGAAGGAGACCCGGCAGATGATCCGCGATCCGGCGACGATCGCGGTCGGCGTCGTGTTGCCGGTCATGCTCATTCTCCTGTTCGGTTTCGGCCTGTCGCTGGATGTCAAAAACGTGCCGCTCGCCGTGGTGGTGGAGGAAAACTCGGCGCCGGCCCAGGACCTGCTGGCCGCGCTCGCGCTTTCACCCTATTTTCGCCCCCAGGTGGTCTACTCGCTCCAGGCCGCCGATCGCCTGATGATGGCGGGCGGCGTCGATGGAATCCTGACGATCCCCGCGGACTTCGCGCGGCGCTTCAGCGCCGGAGACGCGAGCCTGCAGCTCGTGGTGCACGGCACGGATGCGAATCGCGCCCGCATCATCGAGGCCTACGTTGGCGGAGCGATCGGAACATGGTCGGCGCGACAGGCAGCGGATGACGGTGCGGTGATGGGCGGCGGACCGGTGACGATCCAGAGTCGCATGTGGTTCAACTCCGCGAACGACAGCCACTACTTCCTCGTCCCAGGACTCATCGTCCTCGTCATGACGCTGATCGGCGCTTTCCTGACCGCGATGGTGGTGGCGCGGGAGTGGGAGCGCGGTACTTTCGAGGCGCTGTTCGTCACCCCGGTGCGCAGCGGCGAGATCCTCCTCGGGAAGACGATTCCATACTTCGGCCTCGGGGTGCTCGGGCTGCTGCTCTGCGTCGCCTCGGGAAAGTTCCTCTTCCGCGTCCCCATCGTCGGGTCGCTCGCGGTGCTGCTCGGCGCCTCCATGCTCTATGTGATGGTCGCTCTCGGCGTCGGGCTGCTCATATCTTCCTACTTCAAGAACCAGCTGGTCGCCAGCCAGCTCACCATGCTCGCGACCTTCATGCCGGCGCTCATGTTATCGGGGTTCATGTTCGACCTGCGCAGCATGCCTGTGGGCATTCGGCTCATCACGTACCTGCTGCCGGCGAGGTATTACGTGGCGCTGCTGCAGACCGCCTTCCTGGCCGGAGACATCTGGTCCGTGATCCTGCCCAATGCGGTGGTGCTCGCGCTCATGGTGGCGCTGCTCGGCTATGCCAGCCGCGCGGTCACCCACAAGAGGATCGGCTGACATGTTGGAATCGCTGCTGCGCATCCTGGCGCTCACCCGCAAGGAGCTGCTCGCGGTGCTCAAGGATCGGCGCGCACGCAACGCTCTCCTGCTGCCGCCCATCCTCCAGTGTCTGCTGTTCGGCTACGCCGCCACCTATGATCTCAACCATGTGCCCTACGCCGTGCTCGACCGCTCCCACAGCGTCGAAGCGCAGGACCTCCTGGCCCGATTGGATGGCACGGGGTTTTTCGAGCGCGTGGCCAACCTGAGCACGCAGGCGCAGCTTCGCGACTACATCGACGACAGGCGAGCGCTGCTCGCCGTCGAGATTCCGGACGACTTTGCGCGCCGGCTGGAGGCGGGCGGCGGGGCGGACATCCAGATCATCGCCGATGGCCGCAATTCGAATACGGCCGGCACGGCGCTCGGCTATGCCCAGTCGGCCGTAGACGGCTTCAACACCGATTGGCGTGCCGATCATGGTCAGCCGGGCCCGACAGTCACGGTCGAGGAGCGCGCCTGGTACAACCCTGATCTGCTGACACGCTGGAATATGATCCCCGGGCTCATCGGGACCCTCACCATGATCCAGACGTTGATGCTGACGGCGATGTCGGTTGCGCGGGAGCGGGAACAGGGGACTTTCGATCAGCTGCTGGTCACGCCCTTCAGGCCCGCCGAGATCATGGCCGGTAAGGCGCTGCCCTCGATGGTGGTCGGCATCATCCAGGCCACCGGCGTGCTCCTCGTGGCGCAGCTCTGGTTCCGGATCCCATTTCAGGGATCGTTCCTGACGCTTTACGCCGGGCTCACGCTCTTCGTGCTTGCGGCCGTGGGCATCGGCCTCGTCGTCTCCGCGTTCTGCTATACCATGCAGCAGGCGATGCTCTTCGCCTTCGTCATCATCATGCCTTTCGCGCTGCTCTCCGGCCTGACGACGCCGCTCAGCAACATGCCGTCGTCCCTGCAATACTTCACCTACGCCAATCCCTTGCGCTATGCCATCGACATCGCGCAGCGGGTGTACCTGGAGGGAGCGGGGTTGCGCGTCCTGACGCCAGACCTGTGGCCGCTGGCGGCCATCGCCGCGGTCACGCTGGCCGCCGCTTCCTGGATGTTCAAGCACCGCCTACAGTAAGGAGCATCATGGCAAACTCCAACATGGCGATTGCGCGCCCGGTCGCGCTGGCTTTCCTCGGCTGTACGCTGGCCGGCTGTGTGGTGGGACCGAACTTCGTCAAGCCGAAGCCGAGCGTACCGCCGCAGTGGTCGCCGACGGCGGTGACCAACGGCACTGCAGGCGCGGCGCGTGTAACTTCGGAGCGCGCGCAGACGGTCGCGTGGTGGTCGAGCTTCAACGATGCAACGCTGACCGCGCTCGTGCAGCAGTCGGCGGCACAGAATCTCGACATCAAGCAGGCGGTGCTGCGCATCGAGGAGGCGCAGGCGCAGACCGCCGTCGTGGCAGGGGGTCTCTGGCCCAGCGCGTCGGCCAACGCTTCGTGGACACGCCAGCGACTCAGCACCAACACGCCGAATGGCGCCATCTTCGGCTTCAACTTCCCGGACCTGCCGCCGACGCTGGTGAATCCCTACAACCAGTATCAGCTCGGACTCGGCGCTTCCTGGACGCTCGATGTTTTCGGCGGCCAGCGGCGCTCGGTGGAGGCTGCCAACGCCCAGATGGAGGCGGCGGTCGAGGGGGCGCACGCGGCGCTGCTTTCGATGGTGAGCGACGTGGCGGCCACCTACATCGACCTGCGCGGCGCGCAGCTGCGCCGCAAGATCCTGGAACGCAGCCTGGCGACGCAACGGGATCTCCTCCAGCTCACGCGCGATCGGCGCAACGCCGGCCTCACCTCGGATCTCGACGTCGAGAACGCCTTGGCGGAAGTCGGCACGACACAGGCCGAGGTGCCGCTCGCGGATCGGCAGATCACGGTCGATATCAATGAGCTGAGCGAGCTCATGGCGCGGCCGCCCGAGGCGCTGCGCGCCGAGCTCGTGGGGGCGCAGCCGCTGCCTCCGCCGCCCCCCGTGGTGCCTATCGGGCTGCCGTCGGACCTCGCACGCCGCCGCCCGGACGTCCGTCAGGCCGAGGCCAATCTGCACGCGGCCACTGCCGAGATCGGCGTCGCGGTTTCCAACTACTTTCCGCAGCTGACGCTCACTGCCGCCGGCGGATTTCAGTCGGAAGGACTTTCCCAACTCGTCGACACTGCGAGCCACTTCGCCTCGTTCGGGCCGGCCATTCAGCTGCCGATCTTCGAAGGCGGACGGCTCCACGCTGAGGTCCAGCTGCAGAAGGTCAAGGCCAAGGAGGCGGCCGTGACGTATGCGCAGACGGTGCTGACGGCCTTGCACCAGGTAGAGGACGCGTTGGCGGCCTATGGCACCGATCAGGCGCGGGTCGCATCGCTGAAGACGGCGGCGACGGCGAGCCGCGAGGCCCGCCTGCTCGCGCGGCAGCGCTATCAAAGCGGAGTTGCAAGCTTCATCGATGTCCTCGACGCAGAGCGGACCGAGGAGCAGAACGAGTTGTCGCTCGCGGATGCCACGACGACGGTGTCGTCCGACCTCGTGCAGCTCTATCGCGCGCTCGGCGGGGGCTGGGAAAGCGCCGACGGCGCCGGGTCTGTTCCAGCCCCGTGACAGTGCCGCAGCGCGCGCCTCGAGCGGTGTGACTCGCGGCCCGGCGCCCGGTATAAGGAGCGCCACGAGCGGTAATTTCACGGGAGAGCCACCATGGCCGGGCAGCCTTTCGAAGTCATCAGTCAGCATCGCTGCTTCGGCGGCACGGTCGGGTTCTATCGCCACGATGCGGCGAGCACCGCGTGCGCGATGCGCTTTGCGGTGTTCGCGCCCCCGGCGGCGAAATCAGCCCCGGTGCCGGTGCTCTATTACCTCGCCGGCCTCACCTGCACGGAAGAGACCTTCATGATCAAGGCGGGCGCGCAACGTGTCGCGGCGGAGCTCGGACTGATGCTGGTCGCTCCTGACACGAGCCCGCGAGGCGTCAAGCTACCGGGCGACAGCGACTCGTGGGATTTCGGCGTGGCGGCCGGCTTCTATCTCGATGCCACGGCGGAGCCGTGGTCAAAGCATTACCGCATGTACACTTATGTCACGCAGGAGCTGCGCGCGCTGATCGAGGGACACTTTCCGGCGCAGGCGGAGCGCACGGGGATCTTCGGCCACTCGATGGGTGGGCACGGGGCGCTCACCATTGCGCTGCGTAATCCGGGACGGTACCACTCCGTGTCGGCCTTCGCGCCCATCAGCGCGCCGCGCCGCTGCCCCTGGGGGCAGAAGGCATTCAGCGGCTATCTGGGCGCGGATCAGGGGCAGTGGGCAACCTATGACGCTTCGGAGTTGGCTGCCAGGGTGACGGATGGGCCGCAAAGGCCGGCCATTCTGGTGGATCAGGGCCTGGCAGACCAGTTTCTCGAGTCGCAGCTGCATCCACACCTCCTGGAGGAGGCCTGCCGCCAATCAGGGCTCAAGCTGACGCTGCGCCGACACGAGGGGTACGACCACAGCTACTACTTCATCTCCAGCTTCATCGAAGACCATCTGCGGCATCATGCCCGGCAACTGGGCGTGTGACGGCTTTCTCATTGCCGCGTCCCGGAAATCGAACACTTACGCCCGCCAAAAGGGGGCCTAAGGGACAGGCGGGGAAGGACCGGGGCACCCGACGTATACTCGGGGGCCATGGATGCATTGTCGTTTGAGCACCGGGAGAGCGTTCGGCGCATCGTCGGGGACCTGAGGGGGCGCCCGGGGCCCCTGATCGAGGTCCTGCACGCGATTCAGGCAGAGCTGGGCTATGTGCCGCCGGCGGCGGTGCCGCTCGTGGCTTCGGAGCTCAACCTGTCGCGCGCCGAGGTGCACGGCGTCGTCTCCTTCTACCACTTCTTCCGCAGCACGCCGCCGGGCGCGCATACCGTGAGCGTATGCCGGGCGGAATCGTGTCAGGCTGTCGGGGGTGAGGCGCTGGCCGCGCACGCGCGGCAACGGCTGGGAGTAGACTTCCATGAGACGACGCCCGACGGGCGCTTCTCGCTGGAACCGGTCTACTGCCTGGGCAATTGCGCCTGCTCGCCCGCAGTCATGATCGACGGGCAGCTGCATGGCAGGGTGAGCCCGGAGCGCTTCGATGCGCTGCTCGCGGACGTCAACCCCGACCCCAAGAGGTAACTGTTCCCAAATGACGCTTACGGTATATGTGCCCCGCGATGCCAGCGCTCTCTCGCTCGGCGCGGGGGAGGTTGCACACGCGATCGCCCGCGAGGCGACGGCGCGCGGCCTCGAACTGGAGCTCATTCGCAACGGCTCGCGCGGGGCGTATTGGCTGGAGCCCTTGGTGGAGGTGGCGACGGCGCGCGGACGGATTGCGTATGGACCAGTGAGCGTGGGCGATGTGCCGGGGCTCTTCGACGCCGACTTCCACAATGGCCGCGCGCACCGCCTGTGTCTGGGACTCACCGATGCGATTCCCTGGCTCGCGAGCCAACAGCGGCTGACCTTTGCGCGTGTCGGCGTGGTCGACCCGGCCAGCGTGGCGGATTATGTCATCCACGACGGCTACCAGGGTTTGCGCCGGGCGCTGGCGATCAGCCCGGAGGCCGTCGTGGAGGCGATCGCCGGCTCGGGCCTGCGCGGCCGCGGCGGGGCGGCGTTCCCGACCGGCATCAAGTGGAAGACGGTGCTGGAGCAGCCCGCCGGCCAGAAATATGTCACATGCAATGCCGACGAGGGGGACTCGGGAACCTTCTCCGACCGGATGTTGATGGAGGGCGATCCGCTCAGCCTCGTCGAGGGCATGACGATCGCGGGTCTCGCGGTCGGCGCCGCGCAGGGCTATATCTACCTGCGCGCGGAATATCCGCACGCACACCGCGCGCTGAATCAAGCTATTGCGGCTGCCTACCAGACGCGTTATCTCGGCGCCGACGTGATGGGCAGCGGCAAGCGCTTCGATCTCGAGGTCCGGCTGGGCGCCGGCGCCTACATCTGCGGCGAAGAGACGTCGATGCTCGAGAGCCTCGAGGGCAGGCGCGGCGAGGTGCGCGTGCGGCCGCCGCTGCCGGCGATCAAGGGGCTGTTCGGCCGGCCGACCATCGTCAACAACGTGATCACGCTGGCTACCGTGCCCACCATCCTGCACCGTGGGGCGGAGTTTTACGCCGGCTACGGCTTGGGCAAGTCCCGCGGCACGTTGCCGCTGCAGCTCGGTGGCAACATCAAGCGTGGCGGGCTGGTGGAGCGGGCTTTCGGGCTGACTCTGCGGGAGCTGCTCTATGACTATGGCGGTGGCTCTGCTTCCGGCCGCCCGCTGCGCGCGGTCCAGGTCGGCGGCCCGCTCGGCGCTTATATCCCGGCCTCGCAGTTCGATACGCTCGTGGACTATGAGGCGCTGGCCGGCATCGGCGCACTGCTCGGTCACGGCGGCGTCGTCGCTTTTGACGACACGGTGGATATGGTGCGGATGGCGCGCTACGCGATGGAGTTCTGCGCGGTCGAGTCCTGCGGCAAGTGCACGCCCTGCCGCATCGGCTCGACGCGGGGCATGGAGGTCATCGATCACATCATCGAGGGCCGCGACACGGAAGGCAATGTGCGCCGGCTCGAGGAGCTGTGCGAGCTCATGGTGCAGGGATCATTGTGCGGGCTGGGCGGCATGGCGCCGTTCCCGGTGCAGAGCGCGCTGCGGCATTTCAGGGAAGACTTTCGCCTTCGGAGTTAGACATGTTCGCGATTGATTACGAGGATCTCGGGACCCCGGCGCCAGTCGAAGCGGGCGCGTCAGTCACGGTGGCAATCGACGGCAAGCCGGTTACGGTGCCGTCGGGTACTTCCGTGATGCGCGCCGCCGCGCTGGCCGGCACGGCGGTGCCGAAGCTCTGCGCCACCGATACGCTGAAGGCGTTCGGCTCGTGCCGCATGTGTCTGGTGGAGATCGAGGGGCGCAAGGGGTATCCGGCCTCCTGCACCACGCTGGTGGCGCCCGGGATGAAGATCCGTACCCAGTCGGACAAGCTCACCGCGCTGCGCCGCGGAGTGCTGGACCTCTACCTGTCCGAGCATCCGCTCGATCCCTCCGGCGCGCGGACCGAGCTGCGCCACGTCGCCGAGACGGTCGGTCTCGCTCAAACTTCATACGGCGCGCGCCCGGCGCGCGCGGCCATGCCTCGCGACGAGAGCAATCCTTACTTCACCTTCGATCCCGAGCAATGCATCGTCTGCTCGCGCTGCGTGCGCGCCTGCGATGAGGTGCAGGGTACCCTCGCGCTGACGGTGCAGGGCCGCGGCCTGGAGTCGAAGATCGCGGCGAGCCAGGACGAGTCCTTCCTCGAGTCCGAGTGCGTCTCCTGCGGCGCCTGTGTCGAGGCCTGTCCCACCACCGCCCTCATGGAGAAGTCAGTCACTCGCCTCGGCCAGCCGGAGCACGCCCTTACCACGACCTGCGCCTACTGCGGGGTGGGCTGCAGCTTCACGGCCGAGTCCCGCGGCAGCGGTGACGCGACCGAGGTCGTGCGCATGGTGCCGGATCGCGACGGTCACGCGAATCACGGCCATGCATGCGTGAAGGGCCGCTTCGCCTATGGCTACGCGACGCACGCCGATCGCGTCCTCAAGCCGATGATCCGCAAGACTATTCGTGACGACTGGCGCGAGGTCTCCTGGGAAGAGGCGATCGCCTATGCGGCAAGCGAGATCCGCCGCATCCAGGCGAAGTACGGCCGCGACTCGATCGGCGGCATCACCTCTTCGCGCTGCACCAACGAGGAGACCTTCCTGGTACAGAAGATGGTGCGCGCGGCCTTCGGCAACAACAATGTCGATACCTGCGCCCGAGTCTGCCATTCGCCGACCGGTTACGGCCTGAAGAGCACGATGGGCGAGTCGGCCGGCACGCAGGCGTTCACGTCCGTGGCCAAGGCCGATGTAATCATGGTCGTCGGCGCCAACCCGACCGAAGGGCACCCGGTGTTTGGGTCGCAGATGAAGCAACGCCTCCGGCAAGGGGCGAAGCTCATCGTCCTCGACCCGCGCTCCACCGGCCTCGTGCGCAGCCCACACATTGCGGCTGACGTCCACTTGAAGGTGACGCCGGGCACCAACGTAGCCGTCCTCAACTCCATCGCACACGTCATCGTGACAGAGGGCCTGACGAAGGACGACTATGTTGCCGAGCGCTGTGAGCCTGGGTCGTATCAGCTGTGGAAGGAACTGGTCGCCGCGGAGCGCAATTCGCCGGAGGCGATGGAGCCAGTGACCGGAGTGCCGGCGGACCTCGTGCGCGGCGCGGCGCGGCTCTATGCCGGCGGCCCGAACAGCGCCATCTATTACGGGCTCGGCGTGACCGAGCACAGCCAGGGCTCGACGGCGGTGATGGCGCTCGCCAACCTCGCCATGGTCACCGGCAATCTCGGCCGCGAGGGCGTCGGTGTGAATCCGCTGCGCGGCCAGAACAACGTGCAGGGTGCCTGCGACATGGGCTCCTTCCCGCATGAGTTCAGCGCCTATCGGCACGTGTCCGATCCGGTGGTGCGCGGCCTGTTCGAGCACGCCTGGGGCGTCACGCTGCAGGCGGAGCCGGGCCTGAGGATCACCAACATGTTCGAGGCGGCGCTGGATGGCACCTTCCGTGCCATGTACGTGCAGGGTGAGGATTTCGTCCAGTCGGACCCCAACACGCATCACGTCACACGCGCCATGGAGTCGCTGGAGTGCCTGATCGTCCAGGACCTGTTCATCAACGAGACGGCGAAATTCGCTCACGTGTTCCTGCCGGGCTCGTCTTTCCTCGAGAAGGACGGCACCTTCACGAACGCCGAGCGGCGCGTCTCGCGGGTGCGCAAGGTCATGCCGCCCAAGGCGGGCTATGAGGATTGGCAGGTCACCATGATGCTGTCGGCGGCCCTCGGTTATCCGATGAGCTACCGGCATCCTGCCGAAATCATGGACGAGATCGCGCGCTTGACGCCGACCTTCGCCGGCATCAGCTACGACAAGCTCGACCGCCTGGGCAGCATCCAGTGGCCATGCAACGATGCCGCGCCCGAGGGTACTCCGACGATGCACGTGCACCAGTTCGTGCGCGGCAAGGGCAAGTTCTGCCTCACGGAGTACGTGCCGACCAGCGAGCGCTCCACCAGCCGATTCCCGCTGATCCTGACCACCGGCAGGGTGCTGAGCCAGTACAACGTCGGCGCCCAGACCCGGCGCACCGACAACGTCGTGTGGCACAAGGAGGATCTGCTGGAGATCCATCCGCACGATGCGGAAGTTCGCGGCATCTCCGACGGTGACTGGGTCGGACTCACCAGTCGGGCGGGCGAGACGGTGCTGCGCGCCAAGGTGTCGGAGCGGATCGCGGCCGGCGTCGTCTACACGACTTTCCACTTTCCGGAAACCAACGCCAACGTGGTCACCACCGAGAACTCCGACTGGGCGACCAATTGTCCGGAGTACAAGGTTACGGCGGTCGAAGTGGTGCTGGTCAATCAGAAGGACGCCTGGCGCAAGCGCACGGCGGAGGAGCGCGCGCTTCCGCGGCCGGCGCGGCGGCGGTCCCGGGATCCGGCACCGGCCTGAGCGGGCCGGCGCCGAGGCAGGTCCTGCGTGTCGAGTGCGGATACCGAGATCCCCCCGCCGGGCGCTACCGAACGCCCACACGACGTGTGCGTCGAGCTCGACGTCGAGCGCTGGCAGCGGGGTGCGATCACACGTGAGAAGGACCTCATCGCGGAAGAGATGCCGATTGCGCTCGTGTATCACGGCGTGCCGCACGTTGCGATGCTTGCGACCCCGGCCGATCTCGAGGACTACGCGGTCGGCTTTACGCTGAGCGAGGGCCTGGTGGAGCGCCCGGATGAGATCCGGGGCGTGGAGGTCGTCTGGGGAGAGGAATCCGCCGAGGTCAGAGTCACGGTCGCCTGGGAGAGGTTCTCGGCGCTGCTCGATCGCAGGCGCAATCTGACAGGCCGCACCGGCTGCGGGCTCTGCGGCCAGGAGACCGTCGAGCAGGCGGTACGGGAGGTGAAGCCCGTCGGGCCGGGGGCGCGGCTCAGCGCGGCGGAGCTCCACGAGGCCATAGCGAAGCTCGCCAGCCTGCAGCCGATCAACGCCCGCACCGGGAGCGTGCACGCGGCGGCCTGGATCGCGCCGGGAAAGGGGATCCAGGTGGTGCGGGAGGATGTTGGCCGCCACAACGCGCTCGACAAGACGATCGGCGCCCTGGTGCGCTCCGGGGCGGACCCTGCGGCCGGCGTAATACTTCTCACCAGCCGCGCCAGCTTCGAGCTGGTGCAGAAGAGCGCCGCCGTGGGCGTGGCCTTCATTGCGGCCTTCTCCGCGCCTACCGCCTTTGCGGTGCGCCTGGCCGAGCGCGCCGGGCTGACCCTGGTAGCGTTTGCGCGCGAGCATCGGCACGTGGTCTATACCCATCCCTGGCGCCTGGAATCTGCATGAACATCGACCTGCTCATCAAGATGGCCAACGAGATCAGCGCCTACTTCGCCTCCGAGCCTGACGCGGAGCAGGCTGCGAAGGACGTCGCGGGACACCTCAAGCGCTACTGGGAGCCGCGCATGCGGCGCCAGATCATTACTTATTACGGGGAACGGCAGGGCGCGGGTCTCAGCGAGCTGGCGCTGCGCGGGGTGGGGCTGCTCGCGGCCGCCGAGCCTTCCCCGGCGCCCGCGCCGCCGTCCTGAACCCCCCAAATCGCGGCGCTATAGCCACGGGACGGCACAGAAATTATCATTGGCGGTTCATATGCAAGACCTCATGCCTGAACGGCCGCGCAAGGTGCTGATCTGCGGATCGGTGGCGTTCGACACCATCATGATGTTCGACGGCCGCTTCCGCGAGCACATACTCCCCGAACAGCTCCACATCCTCAACGTGGCGTTCCTGGTGCCGCAGTTGCGCCGGGAATTCGGCGGCTGCGCCGGCAACATCGCCTACAACCTGACGTTGCTCGGCGATCCGGCCGTTACGATGGCCACGGTGGGACGGGACTTCGCGCCCTACCGGGAGTGGATGGAGCGCAATGACCTGCCTCTGCGGCACGTCAGGGTGATGGATGCGGAGCTCACGGCCCAGGCCTTCATCACGACCGATCGCGACAACAACCAGATCACCGCCTTTCATCCCGGCGCCATGCAGCACGCGCACCTCAATCACGTGGCGGAAACCGGGAACGACATCGTCCTCGGAATCGTGGCTCCGGACGGGCGCCAGGGCATGCTCGCGCACGCGGAACAGTTCGCCCGCGCGAGCATTCCCTTCATCTTCGACCCCGGCCAGGGACTGCCGATGTTCGACGCCGCCGACCTCGACCACTTCATCGAGCACTCCAATTGGGTGGCGGTCAACGACTACGAGTGGCAGCTGCTGCAGCAGAAAACGGGCTTGACCGTTCGTGACCTGACGCAACGGGTGGAGGCGGTCATCGTCACGCGCGGGCACGAAGGCTCGGTCATCTACACGCCTGACGAGCAAATCGATATCCCCTGCGCAAAGGCCGCCGCGGTGGTCGATCCCACGGGTTGTGGCGACGCCTACCGGGCGGGGTTCCTGCACGGCCTTCTGCACGAGCTCGATTACGAGACCTGCGGGAAGATAGCGGCCGTCATGGGCGCGTTGAAGATCGAGTCACGCGGCACCCAGAACCACCGCGCGACGCCCGCCGAGATCGAGCGGCGCCTGGCGGAGAGCTTCGGCGATGCTGTCGCGGCCAAGGCCGCGCTCACCGCTCGCGGTTGACGCCTCAACACACATACATCCGATTCAAATCCAGGAAGCGAATACATGGCCAATGACTATCTCTTTACCTCCGAGTCGGTCTCTGAGGGGCATCCTGACAAGGTGGCCGATCAAATCTCGGACGCCGTGCTGGACGCCATCCTCAAGGAGGACCTAAGAGGTCGTGTGGCCTGTGAGACGCTGGTCAAGACTGGTGTCGTAATCGTCGCTGGCGAAGTGACGACCACCGCTTGGGTAGACGTCGAGGCACTTGTCCGCAAGACGGTGCTCGATATCGGTTACGACTCCTCTGACATGGGTTTCGACGGCGCGAGCTGCGGCGTGCTCAACATCATCGGCAAGCAATCGCCGGATATCGCGCAGGGCGTGGACCGCAAGGACGAGCGCAAGCAGGGCGCGGGCGACCAGGGCCTGATGTTCGGCTATGCCACCAACGAGACGGACGTGCTCATGCCCGCGCCTATCACCCTGGCCCACCGCCTGGTCAAGCGCCAGGCCCAGGTGCGGAAGTCGGGGAAACTTCCCTGGCTGCGACCGGACGCCAAGAGTCAGGTCACATTGCGGTACGAGAGCGATCGTCCGGTCGGGCTCGAGGCCGTGGTGCTCTCGACCCAGCACAGCCCGGACGTGTCGACCAAGACGCTGCGCGAGGCGGTGATGGAGGAGATTCTGAAGCCTGTCCTGCCCGCCAAATGGGTCGACAAGCGCACCAAGTACCATATCAACCCCACGGGGCGGTTCGTCGTCGGCGGTCCGGTGGGCGATTGCGGCCTGACTGGCCGCAAGATCATCGTCGATACGTACGGCGGCTACGCCCGCCACGGCGGCGGAGCCTTCTCCGGCAAGGACCCCTCCAAGGTGGATCGGTCCGCGGCCTATGCGGCGCGCTACGTGGCCAAGAATATCGTCGCGGCGGGTCTCGCGGAGCGCTGCGAGGTGCAACTCTCCTATGCCATCGGTGTTGCCGAGCCGACTTCCATCATGGTGGAGACCTTCGGCACCAGCCGGCTGTCCCGTGAGCAGCTCACGCTGCTGGTCCGCAAGAGCTTCGATCTGACGCCCTTTGGCCTGCGCGAGATGCTCGATCTGGCGCGCCCGATCTACCAGAAGACCGCCGCCTACGGTCACTTCGGCCGCACGGAGCCGGAATTCACCTGGGAGCGGACCGACCGCGCGGCCGCCCTTGCCGCCGAGGCGAAAAGCGCCAAAGCGGCCTGAACACCCGGCGCCCCGGCCGCGTGCAGCGCAGCTGCCGACGCCGGGGCGTCAGACGCATCCGGCCGCCGCAATGGTGCGGCGGCGCGGCGCTTCTGAGGAGCGTTGCGACAGATGGATGGAAGTGCCGGGGTCACCCGGTAGCTGCCCCACTGCCAGGCTCAGAAGTGCGCGATCCATACACGGCGCTCGCTCAAGTCATTGGAGTACTCGACCATGAACGCCACACTCAAATCCGCCCCCGCCCCGAGAGACTGTAAGGTCGCCGACCTCGCGCTCGCCGACTGGGGCCGCAAGGAAATCCTGATCGCGCAGACGGAGATGCCCGGTCTGATGGCCATCCGCGAGGAGTTTGCGCCATCACAGCCGCTGGCCGGCGCACGTATCACCGGCTCCCTGCACATGACCATCCAGACCGCGGTGCTCATCGAGACGCTGCAGGCGCTGGGCGCGCAGGTGCGCTGGGCATCCTGCAACATCTTCTCGACCCAGGATCACGCGGCTGCCGCGATCGCGGCGGCCGGCACCCCGGTCTTCGCCTGGAAGGGCGAATCGCTGACCGACTACTGGGACTACACGCACCGGATCTTCGAGTGGCCGGACGGCGGCTACACCAACATGATCCTCGACGACGGCGGCGATGCGACGCTGCTGATGCATCTCGGCGTGCGTGCCGAGAGCAATCCGGCAGTGATTGCGAAGCCGGAGAGCGAGGAGGAGGCGGCGCTCTACGCCGCCATCCAGGCGAAGCTCAAAGCCGAACCCAAGTGGTATTCCACGCGCATCCACCACATCAAGGGGGTGACCGAGGAGACGACCACCGGCGTCAAGCGCCTCTACCAGATGGCCAAGGAGGGCGGCCTCGCGTTCCCCGCGATCAACGTCAACGATTCGGTCACCAAGAGCAAGTTCGACAACCTCTATGGTTGCCGCGAGTCCCTGGTCGACGGCATCAAGCGCGCCACCGACGTGATGGTGGCGGGCAAGATCACGGTGGTTTGCGGCTACGGTGACGTGGGCAAGGGCTGCGCGCAGGCGCTGAGCGCGCTATCCGCCCAGGTCTGGGTGACCGAGATCGACCCCATCTGCGCGCTGCAGGCGGCAATGGAGGGTTATCGCGTGGTCACCATGGAGTACGCGGCCGACAAGGCCGACATATTCGTCACCGCCACCGGCAATTACCACGTGATCACGCACGCGCACATGCAGCGCATGAAGCACAACGCGATCGTGTGCAACATCGGGCACTTCGACAACGAGATCGACGTCGCCGGCCTCAAGCGCCACACGTGGGAGAACATCAAGCCGCAGGTCGATCACGTCATCTTCCCCGACGGCCGCCGGCTCATCCTGCTTGCCGAGGGGCGACTCGTTAACCTCGGCTGTGCGACCGGTCATCCGAGCTACGTGATGAGCTCGAGTTTCGCCAACCAGACCCTGGCGCAGATCGAGCTCTACGGCAACCCGGGCAAGTATCCCGTCGGCGTGTATGTTTTGCCGAAGCACCTCGACGAGAAGGTCGCCCGGCTGCAGCTCACGAAGTTCGATGCCGAGCTCACGACCCTCACCGAGGCCCAGGCGCGCTACATCGGCGTGGACCAAGCCGGTCCCTACAAGTCTGATCAGTATCGTTACTGACGACGGGAGGGGGGTAAGCCGGCCGGCGAGCATTACTTAGGGATCGGCCCCCGGAAGAAGTTCGAAACTGACGCCATTCGGCGACAGCAGTTGTCCGCGCGGCGCGCGCTCGCCCGCCGCGCTGGACGCCCCGAGTCGGGGTTTTGTCGACCAACCGCTACCAAATGTAAGAGAGGGCGCCCGCGTGTCCCTTTCCCGGAACACGCGGGTATATCGAAGCCGGACGCCGCGGGCTTGGAGTGTTGCAAAAGTTACCCCGCCGCGCGCGGTCACCGCCGCGATCCGTCGCCGCGAGTGCGAGCGCGGCGGGGAAATCGCCGGCGAAACCGCCAGACTCGAGCCGAAGCGCTGGCTCCCTCCACCAACTGACCCGACCCTACAACATGTCGATTCGTCGCACATCGGCGATGTTGGGCGCGCCTTTTTCGGCAAAAGCGTGTATGATTCGACCCCGACCCTACAGTTGGGTGTTTTCTGGAGTATCGAGTAATGGCGAAACGTCCCCCGAACGATGGCGCTTCCTGGAGCGCCAGTGAGCTGAAGACCTTGAAGTCGCTCGCGAAAGCGGGAACCCCGACCAGCGAGGTCGCGAAGAAGCTCGGGCGTACCGCGGCGGCCGTTCAGCAGAAGGCCATGCGGGCTGGGATTTCCTTCCGGGCGGCCAAGAGAGCCGGCGCCCGTAAGAAGAAGTAAACCGCACGCAGTACGGACGGGGGCCAGCCTTGCGGGTGGCCCCCGTCTTCATTTATGCGGCTCCGCTCTTGCCACGGCTGCCCCGAGTTTGTCAAACTTCACGGCGCTGATCGTGTGGCTCGAAAACGAATGAGGGGGCGGCATGCGGCGACTAATCGGCTTTTCATGTCTGGCGGCGGTGGCGCTGGCTTTGTGCGGCTGCGATGTGCAGTTGCAGGATGAGACTCCGGGTACCTTCACGGCCAACCCGGACATCGGCATGTATCCGCTCACGGTCAAGGTGACCAGCGGCGCGCTGGTGAGCACACCCATATATGTGTTTGTGGTCGGCGCCGATGGGCAGCAGGTGCCGCTGTCGGCCGGCCCCGACGGCCGCTTCGGGACGATGTATCCCGCCAAGTGCAAGGCTAGCTTTCCGCTGCAATACCTCGCGGTCTGGCGGGTGCAGGGTGTGGTAACGAAGCACCAGCTGTTCCCGGCGACGCCGCGGGACATCCAGCTCACGCCGCCCCCGCTCACCCAGCAGGCGAGCATCGACACTTCCGGGAAGCCGGACAAGAAGACGCGCTCCTGGCAGGGGGTGGTGCAGTACAACATCTACACCGCCGCGGAGGCGCACATCACCGGCGCGCAGGTGGAGCCCGTGAGTCAGGACAAGGCGGACGTCAAGGCGGCCCAGGATGTCAGCGTAGTGAGCACCCTCCCGGTCGACGCTACCTGCGGTACGCCGAGCGCGGTGACGCTTGCAACGAAGGAGCAGACCGCGCACGTCAACCTGGTGATCACCACTGACCTGCCGGGCGTGCCACAGGCGACGACGCGCGTGGATTTCGCGCCACAACAGCCGCAGTAATCGACCGGGCTATCGCAGGCGGGCGCGCAGACGCGCAATCTCGGCGGCACCTAGCCCAATGCCGCCGAGATAGGCGCGTGTGCCGCCGGCGTGGTCGAGGTACGCCAGCATGTTGTGCACCGCCTCCTCGGGACAGCGTAGGGACTCGATGATCGCCGCCGGATCGCTGTCGCGGTAGCGGCTCAGGTAGCCATCCCACAGATTCCCCGCGCTCACCGCGTAGTCGGCGGCAATAGCCGCCGGGGCGACGTCCGCCAGAGCGAGCATGAGCGCGGCGATGACGCCGGTGCGGTCCTTGCCCGCCACGCAATGGAAAAGGAGAGGACCCGGGCCTGCCGCCGCGATCGCGGCCAACGCCTCTCTGAGCTGGGGCTGCAAGCGCTCGAGGACGGTGCACTTCCACCGCTCCTTGGCGCAAATACCGCCGCGAGCGATCCAGTCTGCCGGGGAGTCGGCGAGCAGCGAGACCGTCAGGTAGCGAACATTCGGAAGCACCAGCGGCACCGGGCTCGGCGCCGCGGCGATCTCCTCCGGCCAGCGCAGGTCGAGCACCGTCGCGATGCCATAGTCGGCGAGCGCCTCGAACCCCTCGGGTGATAGTTGCGCCAGGTCGTCGGCGCGCACGAGCGATCGGCTCCTGGTGACGGCTCCGTCCGTGGTCGGGTTGCCGCCCAGGTCGCGGGCATTGAGCAGCGTGGGAAACATGCTGCGCAGTGTAACCGACGGCCCGGTACGGCACCGGCCCGGTCACCGCGCGTACAATGCCGGCATGCCAGTGAGCTCCAGCGATCGATTCCTGGGCCGTGTCGAGAGTTATGCCAAATACCGGCCGAGCTACCCATCCGCCGCCATCGACCTGTTGGAGGCACGCTGCGGTCTGAAGCCTGGCACGGCTGCCGTCGACCTCGGCTCGGGGACGGGCATCCTCGCGGCGCTCCTGCTGCGGCGCGGCGCCCGCGTCTTCGGGATCGAGCCGAACAGGGAGATGCGTGCTTACACCGAGCTGATGCTCGACGGCGAGTTCCACAGCGAGGCCGGCACCGCGGAAAACACCCATATGCCGGACGGGTTCTTCGACCTGCTGGTGGCCGGCCAGTCGTTCCATTGGTTCGACCCGCTGAAGACCCGGATCGAGGCACTGCGCATCCTCAAGCCTGGCGCATGGGCGGCGCTGCTGTGGAACGAGCGGCAGCAAGGTCTCGTGCCCTTTCTCGAGGAGTATGAAGCGCTGCTGCGCCGCTACGCGCCGGAGTATGACGCGGTGGCGCGGCTGCGGGCGAACAGCGACGGCATCCAGCAGTTCTTCGGCCATGAGCCGGAGCTCACGAGCTTCCCCAATGAGCAGCGGTTCGACTTCGAGGGCCTGGCGGGAAGAGTCATGTCCTCCTCCTACGCTCCAATGGCGGACCGGCCGGAGCACGCGCCGCTCATGGCCGGGCTGAGGGAGGTGTTCGACCGTCACGAACGTGAGGGCAGGGTCGTCTTCCCGTATCGGACGCTGGTGTATTTCGGGCAGCCGGCACGGCCGGCATAACATGCCGCCCGCACTCGTCATTTTCGACCTCGACGGCACGCTGATCGACAGCGCCGCGGACCTGGCGGTGGCCATCAACGCCATGCTGGCAGGCTACGGCCGCGACCCGCTGTCGGTCGGGGAAGTGCGGCGGATGATAGGAGATGGTGTGGCGCTGCTGGTGTCTCGCGCGCTGGCCGCCAGGGATTGCCGGCCGCCGGATCCGGCCGCCGCCGAGCGCAGCTTCATGCGGCACTACGAGTCCGACGCGACCTCGCGGACCACTGTCTTCCCCGGGGCCGCCCAGGCGCTGCAGGCGCTGGCGGCCGCCGGCATTCCGCTGGCGGTGTGCACCAACAAACCGGCGCGCATCGCCAGCGACATTCTCGCCAGTCTCGGGCTCGTCAAATACTTCGCGCGCGTGAGCGGCGGCGACTCGCTGCCGTACCGCAAGCCCGATCCGCGGGTGGTGCACGCGCTGTTGGAAGCGTTCGCGGTCGCCCCGGAAGACTCGCTCCTCGTGGGCGACAGCGAGGTCGATGCGGCGACGGCGCGCGCGGCCGGCGTGCCCTTCGTGCTGATGAAACACGGCTACCGCCGCGGCCCGGTGGCGGAGATTCCCTGCCGCGCCGCGCTGGAGAATTTCGCCGAGTTGCCTGCGCTGATCGGCGTGCCGCTGGGTTGACTGCCTGGCGCGATCGACTTCGGGGTGCTGCCAGGTGTATCTTGGTAGCGCTACCGGAGAAAAGAATGGCGTTATGCAGACGATGGCTGATCCCGGCCGCGCTTCTCGTCCTCGCTGCCGTGGGCGGCGCTTCGCGGCCCTGCCAGGCCGCGCCGCCGGCGTTCCACAGCTTCAAGGTCACCGTCTATATTCCGGTGCAGGCGGTGGCGCGCATGGCCCACGACCCGGCCTGGATGCGCTCGAGCTGGCACACGATCAGCAGCCGGCTGCATGTCGATCAGGTCTTCATCGAGGACTATCGCTCCGGCGTCAGCGTCGACGATGCGGCCATCGCGCAGGTGAAGCAGTTCTTCGTCTCCCAGGGTGTCGCCGTCGCCGGCGGCATGGCGATGTTGGGTGCCGGGCGCAGCGCGCAGTTCCAGACCCTCGATTACGCGGTGCCCGCGGATCGCGCGCTCGCAAGTCGCATGTCGGCGCTTCTGGCCAGGCATTTCGACACGTTCGTGCTCGACGACCTCTACTTCTTCAACACCAAGAGCGACGCGGACATTGCCGCCAAGGGCAGGGAGAGCTGGGCGCAGTTTCGCATGCGCACCATGGACGAGGTCTCGCGCGACCTCATCCTCGAGCCCGCCAAGGCCGCGAATCCCAACGTCAAGGTCATCATCAAGTTTCCCAATTTCTATCCCTTCTTCCAGGAGATGGGCTTCGACCTGAGGAACGAGCCCAGGATCTTTCCGGAGATCTGGACGGGCGATGAGACGCGCTATGCGTCTACCACCGATCAACAGCTGCGCCCCTACGAGAGCTACGAGATCTTCCGTTACTTCGAGAACATCGCGCCCGGACGCAATGGCGGCGGCTGGGTCGACCCCATCGCCATGCAGTACGTCGACCGCTACGCCGGGCAGCTCTGGGATACCATCCTCGCCAAGGCGCCCGCCATCAACCTCTTCCAGTACACGGACCTGCTGACCATCGCCGACCCGCGCAACCGCGACGCCTGGGAGCGCCTGCCAACTACCTTCAACTACTTCGACATGGCGCAGCAGTGCTGCGGCGGCGTGCCCGGCAGGCCCGGCGCGAGCTACCCCCTTCTTGCCGATGCGGTCGAGTACGCCCTGCGCAAAGTGGACGACGTCGCCGGCTCGCTCGGTCAGCCGGTGGGGCTCGCGACCTATCGGCCTTACGACTCGACGGGCGAGGACTTCCTGCCGGAAACCATGGGAATGACCGGCGTCCCGGTCGAGATGTATCCGCGTTGGCCGGACGCGAAGACCGTCTTCCTGACGCAGGCGGCGGCTACGGACCCCAACATCGTTGCGGAGATCGAGCGGCACTTGCGCGGTGGCGACAACGTCATCATCACCTCCGGGCTCCTGCGCGCCATCCAGGACAAGGGCTTCGGGCAGGTCACCGACATGCGCGTCACTCACGATGTCGTGCCGGCCACGGAATACGTCGAGGGATTCGGCTTTGGCGGCGGGACGGTGCTCGGTCATTCGAAGCCGATTCTGTTCCCGCTCATCCACTTCTACACCAACGAGGAGTGGGCGGTGCTGCGCGGGATCGCGAACCAGGCGGGTGTGCCGCTCCTGCTGATGGATCGCTATGGCAAGGGCGAGCTCTATGTCGTTGCCGTGCCGGAGGAGATGAACGCTCTCTATTCGCTGCCGGCACCGGTGCTCGACGCGCTGCGCCGCTATCTGACCCCGGATCTGCCTGTCAGGCTCGAGGCACCGTCGCAGGTCAGCCTGTTCGAGTACGACAATGGCACGTTCGTGGTGGAGTCTTATCTCGATCACCCCGTTGCCGTCAGGGTCATCGGGAACTTCGCGCACCTCACCAACCTGCCGACGGGGGCGGCCGCGGACGGGGAGCCGATGCCGACCGCCGGACAACAGCAGTACGGCTACGAGCTGCAGGTTGAGCCGCACAGCATCGTGGCCTTCCGAGAAAGCAAAAGCGCGAATTGAGTCACGGATTGACGCCGCCGCGCCCGTTCCGGCGCGCCGAACGGGTGCTCCTTTGCGGCCGCCTCGCGCATGCGGCTCCGAGACTGTAGTAGGCTCGGGACACATCGCGGGGGCTGTGCACGACCATGGTGAGTGCGGCGGACGAGAGCTTCGGGACTACCGGGAGGGAAACCTTCCCCGAGGCCGCGCTCGTCAGGACAAACCGCGAGCTGCAGACGGCACGCGCCGAGATCGAGCGGCAGCGCCGGCGGCTGGACGGCTTCGCGAGGATGGTACGCGTCCACAGCGCCGTCAACGCCGCGGTGATCCGCATCCGCGATCGCGACGAGCTGTTGCAGGAGGCGTGTCGGCTCGCGGTCGAGCTCGGCGGCTTCTTCGGCGCGGTGGTGTGGGTCGTGGACGGAACCGGTCGCTGGGCGTGGCTGAAACACCGCGCCGGCGAAGAGGTGCGTGACAGCGAGACCCTGCAGCGGCTCGAGATCGGCGACGGCACGGGACCCGATCCCAGTCTTTCAGGACGGGCGCTGCGCAGCGGAAAGGTCATGATGTGCAAGGACGTTGCCTGCGATGGACCGCCTGTTGCGGGGCGCAATCGGCTCCTGGCCCGTGGCATCCGTTCTCTGATCGCGCTGCCGTTGATCGTCGCGGGTAAGGGCGTGGCGGTGTTGACGCTGACCGCGCGTGAGGCCGCCCCGGACGAGGACGACGAGCTGCTGCGGCTGCTGGCGAACGTGGCAGCAAGCCTCGCGTTTGCCCTGCATTCGCTGGACAGTGCCGACGCCGCGCAATACCTCGCCAGTTTCGATCCGCTCACCGGACTCGCCAAAAGAACGCTGTTCTGCGAGCGGCTGGACGAGCAGCTGCGGCTGGCGGACGACGGTGCGGGTCAGGCGCGCGCCGCGGTCATCGCGTTCGACGTGCGGGGGCTCGGCAGCATCAACACTCTTTACGGTCAGCGCGTCGGCGATCTGCTCCTGCAGAGGCTGGTGGAGCGGCTGAAGCGGCACGCGGGGGGCGATGAGCGCATCGGCTACCTGGGCGCGGGCACGTTCGTGTTGCTCGAGCGCGTGGCCGAGCCAGCGACCGAAACGCCGCGGCTGGCACTGGAGGCGGCGCTGTTCGAAGATCCGTTCGAGATCGAGGACCGCAAGATCCGCCTCGCGGTGAGTTGCGGCGCCGCGGAGCACTCCCCCGAAGTCGCCAGCGGCGCGATCCTGGTGCAGCGTGCGGAGGCGGCGCTCAAGCGCGCCAAGGAAACCGGCGAGCACTATCTCAACTATCGCCCGGAGATGAGCCGCGAGACGGTGCGCCGAGTGGTGCTGGAGCACAGGCTGCGGACGGCGCTGGAGGAGCAGCAGTTCGTGCTGCATTACCAGCCGCAGATCGATCTCGCCAGTGGCAGGATCGACGCCGCGGAAGCGTTGCTGCGCTGGCGCGATCCGACCCTGGGTCTGGTGCTGCCCGGGCGTTTCCTCGCGGTTCTCGAGTCCTCGGGCATGATCGTGCCGTTGGGCAACTGGGCGCTGCTCAAGGCGGTGGAGGATCTCGAACGCTGGCACCAGGGGGGATGCGCGCCGATACGCGTCGGTGTCAACGTGTCGGCGCAGCAACTCAGGCAAAGGGAGTTTTTGCACGGCCTGTTGGGGCTCGCCGAGCGGCTGGCCCCGCTCGCAGGCTTCGGGCTCGACATCGAGATCACCGAGACGACGCTGCTGCAGGACCTCGAGGGTACGAGCGCGAAGCTGAGCGAATTGCGCAAGGCCGGTATTCGCGTTGCGCTCGACGATTTCGGCACCGGCTACTCCTCGCTCGGGCTGCTGTCGAAGCTGCCCGTCGACGTGCTGAAGATCGACCGCTCGTTCGTGCGCGGCCTGCCCGAGGATGCGGCCAGCGTGACCCTGGTGGCGAGCATCGTCGAGCTGGCCTCGGCCTTCGATCTGATCACCGTGGCGGAGGGCGTCGAGACCGCGGAGCAACTCGCAGGGCTGCGGGCGCTGCGTTGCAGCCATTCCCAAGGCTTCCTGCACAGCGCCGCCGTGCCTACGCGGGAGCTCGCGCAGATGCTGGTGCCGACGCGCGAACGGCTTGCGGCCATAAGGGTCGTCTAAGCTACAATTCCGGCCCGGATATTGCACGTCGCCCTCCGGGCATCCCCGGTAGAGCTTCTTCATGCATGGTATTGCGCGAGGCGCTTCTTGCCTCGAGTTCGGACGATTTCGACTCCTCACCCGCCAGCGCGAGCTGCGCATCGGTGATGCCACCGTTCCGCTCGGCTCCCGGGCGTTCGACGTGCTGCTCATTCTGGTCGAGGCCGAGGGCGAGCTGGTCACCAAGGAAGAGTTGCTGGCGCGTGCCTGGCCGGGCAGCGTAGTCGAGGAAAGCAACATCCAGGTGCAGGTCTCGGCGCTGCGCAAGGCGCTGGGCGAAGAACGCAATCTCATCCTCACCGTGCCGCTGCGGGGCTATCGCTTCACGGGCGAGGTGCGCGCGCTCGATGCCGCGGGGCGCGCATTGCCGGCGCCGGGCCCGGGGCCCCAGCCTGTGCGGCAGGTTCCGACCAACCTGCCGGCGCCGGTGTCGGATTTCATCGGGCGCGAGACCGAGCTGCGGGAGCTGCGCGAGCTGCTGCGCCAGCATCGACTCGTAACCCTGGTGGGCACCGGGGGCATCGGCAAGACGCGGCTCGGGCTCGAGGCCGCGCGGGCGCTGCTCGAGGAGTTTGCCGATGGTGTCTGGCTGGCGGAGCTCGCGCCCCTGACCGATCCCGAGCTGGCCGCAAGCGCCATCAACACGGCCTTGGGCCTGCAAAGCGGCGCCGGCCGCTGGACCGCGGAGCGGCTCGCCGCGGCTCTGCGCGGGCGCCGGCTGCTCCTGGTGCTCGACAACTGCGAGCACCTGATCGTGGCGGCGGCGCGGGAAGCGGAAACCCTGCTGCGCGCCGTGCCGGGCGCCTGTATCCTCGCCACCAGTCAGGAGCCTCTCGGTATCGATGGGGAGTGCACCTATCGCCTGAGTCCGCTGGAGTTTCCTGCCGAGGAGACCGCGGAGCTCGCGGCCGCCCTGCGCCACGACGCGGTGCGGCTCTTCGTGGCGCGCGCACGCGCCGCCGACCCGCATTTCAACCCCAACGAGCGCAACGCCGCCACGGTCGTGACCATCTGCCGCCGCCTCGACGGCATTCCGCTCGCCATCGAGCTCGCCGCGGCGCGTGCGGCGGCGCTGGGAATAGAAGGGCTCGCGCGCAGGTTGGATCTGAGATTTCACGTGCTCACCGGTGGCCGCCGCACGGCGCTGCCGCGCCACCAGACACTGCGCGCAACGCTCGATTGGAGCCATCGGCTGCTGGCAGAGCCCGACCGCATCGTGCTGCGACGGCTGGCCGTGTTCGCCGGCAGCTTCAGTCTGGAAGCTGCCGCAAGCGTCGTGGCGGACTCGGCGCTAGCGGAGTGGGAGGCGATCGGACGAATCGCGGAGCTGGTGGACAAATCGCTTGTGGTCGCCGACGCCGCGGGTCCTACGCGCCGGTATCGTCTGCTCGAGACGACGCACGCCTACGCCATGGAGAAACTGGCCGACAGTGGAGAGTTCGGCTCGCTCGCACGCCTTCACGCGCTGCATTTCCGCGAGCATGTGCGCAGTGCGCTCGCACAGTGGGAGGAGGCTCCGTCAGTGCAGTGGCTAGAGGCGCAGACGCCGGAAATCGACAACATTCGGGTCGCGCTCGATTGGGCGTTCGGCGCCGACGGCGATCCTGCTGTGGGCATTGAGCTCGCGGCAGCCTCCTATGTGCTCTGGTATCTCCTCTCGTCGATGCAGGAGGGCAGGGCACGCCTCGAGCGCGCGACGGGAGCGCTGTCTGCAGCGACTCCGAAGAACGTCGAAGCGCAGCTCTGGTACGGATACGGCTTTCTCTCGACCGGGGAGCCCCGTGGACGCGCGGTGCCGGCGCTGAGCCGGGCGGTGTCGCTGCTGCGTGAGTCCGGCGAGCCGTTGGATCTTGGGCGCGCCCTCAGCTTCTACGGCCTGAATCTCGCGCGCACGGGACGGTTGGCCGAGGGCCTGGCGGCGCTCGAGGAAGCGCGCGGACACCTGCGCGCGAACGCTCACCCGAAGAGCCTGGCGCTCTGCCTCACCAACCTCGCCATCGCGCGCACCGTGGCCGGGGAATACGCCGTTGCCCGCGCACTGCTCGATGAATCACTCGCGTTGGGGGCGCATTCCAAGGCCGACTTCTGGGTGTGGCGTGCGCTCATCTACAAGGCCGAGGTGGCATTCGCCGAGGGGCGGATCGAGGAGGCGATCGCGCAGGCGCGCGAAGTCGTCGCCCTCGCGCGTGCGGCCCGGCGTACGGGCATGCTCGGGCACGCACTGTGTAATCTCGCGGGCTATCTCATCGCTCACGGCGATCTCGAGGAGGCGGGTACGGCGCTGCGCGAGGGCCTGCCGCTGGCGCAGGAGAGTGATCTCGATGCGGTGCTGCTCGCCGGCGGCCTGCAACACCTCGCGGCCATCGCTGCCCGCGAGAATCGCCTGGAGCGCGCGGCGCAGCTCATCGGATACGCGCACGCATTCTTTTCCGCGGAGTTCGCCGGACGAAGTCCCGCCAAGCAGCAGATCCAGGCGCGCATCGTAGAAAGCCTGCGCCACGCGCTGCCGGGTGAGCGGCTGACGGCGCTCATGGAAGCAGGCGCGCGGTGGACCGAGGAAGAGGCCATGTCCACGGCATTGGAGGCGTGAAATACCTCACGGGCGCACTTTTCGCCGGTTTAATAACAATTAAGGCGGTTCAGGGCCCGCTAAGGATTTGAGCGGCCCGGGAGCGCGATGCTTACCGGGTCCCAAAAGACCGGTGATCGCGCTGCCCATCATGGATCGTCTCGCCCGCTGCATCGTAAGGCTCGTGCCGTTACCGGCGGCCCTGCTGCTCTCGGGATGCCAATGGGCGCTGCTCGACCCCAAAGGGCCGATCGGTCTGCAGGAGCGCTCGATCATCATCACCGCGACGGTGTTGATGTTGCTCGTGGTCGTGCCGGTGATCGCGCTCATCCTCGTCTTCGCGTGGCGCTACCGCGCCTCGAACGAGAAGGCGGATTATCAGCCGAATTGGGCGCACTCCAACCGCATCGAAGCGGTGGTGTGGCTCATCCCCTGCGTCATCGTCGCGGCCCTGGGCGTGATCGCCTGGAGGTCTTCACACACGCTAGACCCCTACCGGCCGCTGGCTTCCAAGGTGAAGCCCATCCGCATCGATGCGGTGGCGCTCGATTGGAAATGGCTCTTCATCTACCCGGATCAGAAGGTGGCGACGGTGAATCAGGTGGCCTTCCCGGCGAACGTGCCGGTGGAGTTTCACATCACCTCCGCGACCGTGATGAATGCCTTCTTCATCCCGCAGCTCGGCAGTCAGATCTACGCCATGGCGGGCATGCAGACGCAGCTGCACCTGCTGGCGACTGAGCCGGGTACGTATCAGGGACTTTCCTCGAACTACAGCGGCGACGGCTTTTCCGGCATGACGTTCAAAGCCGTTTCGCTGCCGCCGCAGGCGTTCGATGCGTGGCTGGCAAAGGTCAAAGCGTCGCAGCAGACGCTCGGCGCGGGCGCCTATGCGCAGCTTGCCAAGGCGAGCGAGAACAATCCGGTCGCGTACTACTCGCAAGTGCAGCCGCGCCTCTTCGCCGACATCGTCGGAGGAGCAACCGATCATGCTCGGTAAACTCACGCTCGCCGCCATCCCCTACCAGAATCCGATCATCTTCGGGGCCATCGCCTTCATGGCGCTGGTCGCGGTCGCCGTGGTCGGCGCGATCACCGCGCTCGGTAAGTGGAAGTATCTTTGGACGGAGTGGTTGACCTCGGTCGATCACAAGAAGATCGGCGCGATGTACCTCATTCTGGCGGGCATCATGCTGCTGCGGGGCTTCGCCGACGCGGTCATGATGCGCGTGCAGCAGGCGCTCGCGTATGGACCGCATGCGGGGTATCTGCCGCCTGAGCACTTCGACCAGGTATTCAGCGCTCACGGCACGATCATGATCTTCTTCATGGCGATGCCGTTCATGATCGGGCTCATGAACTGCGTGCTGCCGCTGCAGATCGGCGCCCGCGACGTCGCTTTCCCGTTCCTCAACTCGCTCAGCCTCTGGCTGACGGTCGTCGGCGCGATGCTGGTCAACCTGTCGCTGGCCGTCGGCAACTTCGCCCGCACGGGCTGGCTGGCCTATCCGCCGCTGTCGGAGCTGCACTTCAGCCCGGGTGTCGGGGTCGATTATTACATCTGGGCGCTGCAGATCTCGGGCATCGGGACGACTCTCACCGGCGTCAATTTCATCGCCACCATCCTCAGGATGCGGGCGCCCGGCATGACGCTGATGCGCATGCCGGTGTTCACCTGGACCGCCCTGTGCACCAACATACTCATCGTCGCGGCGTTCCCGGTCCTCACCGTGTCGCTGGCGCTGCTGACCCTCGACCGCTACCTCGGGATGCACTTCTTCACCAACTCCCGCGGCGGCGATCCGATGATGTACATCAACCTCATCTGGATCTGGGGGCACCCCGAGGTCTACATCCTCATCCTGCCGGCGTTCGGCATCTTCTCCGAGATCATCGCCACCTTCTCGGGCAAGCGCCTCTTCGGCTACACCTCCATGGTGTTCGCCACCATGGCGATCGCGCTCCTTTCGTTCCTGGTGTGGCTGCACCACTTCTTCACGATGGGCTCGGGGGCCGACGTCAACGCCTTCTTCGGCATCACGACCATGGTGATCGCCGTGCCGACGGGCGTGAAGATCTTCAACTGGCTCTTCACGATGTACCGCGGACGGGTGCGCTTCGACTCGCCCGTGCTGTGGACGATCGGTTTCATGATCACGTTCGTGATCGGCGGCATGAGCGGGGTGCTCATGGCCGTGCCGCCCGCCGACTTCGTGCTGCACAACAGCCTGTTCCTGGTGGCGCATTTCCACAACGTCATCATCGGTGGCGTCGTGTTCGGAGCCATGGCCGGGCTCACGTATTGGTTCCCCAAGGTGTTCGGCTTCCGCCTCAACGAGACCCTCGGCAAGGCGGCGTTCTGGTGCTGGCTCGTCGGGTTCTACGTGGCCTTCATGCCGCTCTATGTCCTCGGGCTCATGGGAGCGACACGCCGCATGGATCATTACGACAATCCGGCCTGGCAGCCGCTCTTCGTCGTCGCGGCCATCGGCGCCGCCATCATCTTCTGCGGCATCGTGCTGCAGCTGGCGCAGGTGGTGGTGAGCATCGCGCAGCGGGAGCGCGCGCGTGACCTGACCGGTGATCCGTGGGCAGGCCGCACGCTGGAATGGGCGACATCCTCGCCGCCCCCGGCTTATAACTTCGCCCGCATCCCGGTGGTGCGCGACCGTGACGCCTTCTGGGACATGAAGCAGCGCGGCGTGGACATGAAGGCGGCCGTCTATCGGCCAATACACATGCCGCGCAACACGGGCACCGGCTTCATCATGGCGGTGTTCATCGGCTTTGCCGGCTTCGCGATGATCTGGCACATCTGGTGGCTCGCGATCGGCGGTTTCGCCGCCGCCATGGTGGCCCTGGTCCGGCATGCCTTCGACGACGACCGCGACTATTACGTCGAGGCTGAAGAAGTGAGGCGGACCGAGATCCTGCGCGGTCGCGCCCAACTGAGGAGCGTCTAGCCCATGGCAATCGGTAACACAACTGCCCACGGCGGGGCGCTGGCTTTCAAGCCGGGATACGCCGGACCTGTCTCCCGAAGCTCCGCAGGAGCGCAGGGAGACAACGCGGCGGCCGCGCTGCGGGACCTGCGTCCGGCCGGCGACGCTGTCGACTTCGAGCTGGAGCATCATCATGACGCGGCGAGCACGGCGCAGCTCGGCTTCTGGATCTATCTCATGAGCGACTGCCTGCTGTTCGCGGGCCTGTTCGCCACCTACTCGGTGCTGCACGGGCGCACGGCCGGCGGGCCTGCGCCGCGGGGTCTGTTCGACCTGCCGTATGTCCTGACGGAGACGGTTTTCCTCCTCGTGAGCAGCTTCACCTGCGGGCTCGCGACGCTCGCCATGGGGCGGCGCAGCCGCGGCGCGACACTCGGCTGGCTGGCAGTGACGTTCGCGCTGGGACTCGCCTTCGTCGGCATGGAAGTGCACGAGTTCGCGCATATGGTCGCCGTTGGCGCCGGCCCGGATCGCAGCGCGTTCCTTTCGAGCTTCTTCACGCTCGTGGCGACGCACGGGCTGCACGTTACCTGTGGTCTCGTCTGGATGGCAATCTTGATGGTGCTGGTGGCGAAGAAAGGCTTCACGCCGTCCACCGAGTCGCGCCTCTCCTGCCTGAGCCTCTTCTGGCACTTCCTCGACATCATCTGGGTCGGCGTGTTCTCCCTGGTCTATCTCTTCGGAGTCTCCTGACGTGAGCGTCGCCAACGATGCGTTTATCGGCCGCGCGCCGCACGGGGCCATCCATTCCGCCGCGCATGGCGGGGCACACGGTAGTGTCCACGGCTCCCGCAAGTCCTACATCACCGGCTTCCTGCTGGCGATCGCGCTGACGGTCGTGCCCTTCGGGCTGGTGATGAGCCATGCGTCCGTCGGCACTCCGCTCATCATCGCCGTGTTTGCGCTGGCGCAGATCGGCGTGCACATCGTGTACTTCCTGCACGTCAACCGCTCGGAGGAGCAGCGCTGGAACCTGATGGCGCTGGTCTTCACGGCCATCGTCGTGTGCATCATCCTCGGCGGCTCCATCTGGATCATGCACAACCTGTGCGTCAACATGATGCCCGGGATGATGCAGGGCTAAACCTCGGCCGCTGCAACCTCGGCGGCTGCCACGCCGCCACGCGTGGCGAGCCAGGAGCCGAGCAGAATGAGACCGAACCCGGTCAACCCCCAGGCTCCCAGGCGCTCATCCAGCAATGCCATGCCGAGCAGTGTCGCGACCGCCGGATTGATATAAGTGATGATCGTCGCGCGGGACGCGCCGGCACTCCTCACCAGATAGAACATCATCAGCATGGAAAGCGCGGTGCAGACCAGGCCCAGAATCGCGACGGACGACAGGGCCAGGGCGCTCGGCATGCGATGCGGCAGGGAAAGCATGGCCGGAACGAGCAGCATCAGGCTGGCGACTGCGAGACTGCCGGCGATGGGGCCAATGGAATCGACGGCGTGGAGGTATCTCTGAATGATGAGCGCCCCGATCGCGTAGCAGATGGTCGAGATCACGACGCACCCGACCCCGGCCCAGGCGAGCGGCCCCGAAAGAGTGCCCAATCCAACCAGCGCAACGACACCCACGAGACCGACCAGGAGCCCGGTGAGCCGTACGGCGCCGAGCCGCTCATGGAGGCCGAAGAAGCGGGAAATGAAAGCGATGATGAGCGGCACCGTCGCAATGAGGATCGCCGTCACCGAGGAGGCGATCCAACGCTCGCCCATGGAGATGAGGCAGAAGGGTATGGTGAATTCCACCAGCGAGAACGCCAGGACCGCGGCCTTGTGAGTGGCGAGCGCGCGCAGCGCGCCGCGGTGCCAGGCAATGGGCAGCAGGATGAGCGCGGCAAGGGTGATCCGCCCCCAGGCCACATCGAACGGGGAGATTTCCCTGACCGCGATCTTGATGAAGAAATACGGCAGGCCCCACGTGATTCCTAGGCCCACGAAGGCCAGCCAAGCTCTTGCTCTCACCTCGGCAGGTTATCATGGCAGGCCCGCCACCGGAGATCGACGCCATGCCGGCCAGCCCATCGAGCACCGCCGATAAACGCCGCCGCTTCCACGATCTGCATCGCAGCGGCTGCTTCGTCATCCCGAATCCCTGGGACGCCGGCAGCGCACGTTATCTGCAGACCCTGGGTTTCAAGGCGCTCGCCACGACGAGCTCGGGAGCCGCGTGGTCGCAGGGCGCTCCCGACGGCGGGATGAGGCTCGAGGCTGTTCTGGCGCACCTGCGGACGATGGTCGAAGCGACGGATCTGCCGATCAACGCCGATTTCGAGAGCGGCCACGCGCACGATCCCGACGGCGTTTCCGAAAGCGTGCGCCTGGCTGTCGAGACGGGGGTGGCGGGACTCTCCATCGAGGATTCGACGGGGCAGGACGACAAGCCGCTCTACACGCTGGACGATGCGGTGGCGAGAATACGAGCGGCCCGCAAAGCGATCGATCGCGCAGGAGGCGACACCCTGTTGGTGGGGCGGGCGGAGGGCTTCCTGGTGGGCCGGCCCGACCTCGACGAGGCGATCTTGCGGCTGCGCGCGTACGCCAGCGCGGGCGCCGATTGCCTGTACGCGCCCGGCATCCGTTCGCCTGAGCACATTCGGCGCTTGGTCGACAGCCTCGCCCCCAAGCCCATCAATCTGCTCGTCGGCTCAGCGAGCCCGCTCTCGGTGGCGGAGATCGCTGCGCTGGGCGTGCGGCGTATCAGCGTGGGTGGCGCGCTCGCGCGCGCAGCGTGGGGCGGATTCATGCGCGCGGCGAAAATGCTGGCGGAGCAGGGCCGCTTCGACGGCTTTGCGGATACGCCCTCGCACGATGCCCTCCAGGCGCTGCTAACGCCTTCGCCCTCCTGAGCGAGCAGATTTCGGGGCGGACTTCACGCGGCCGCGTGGCTATACTCCGCGACTTTTCGCGTTACTCCCCCGTCATATGTGGTTCAAAAATCTGACCGTCTACCGTCTGCCCGCCGACTGGAGCTGGTGCGCGGCCAGCCTCGAAGAGGCGCTGGCGCGCCGGCCCCTGCAGCCCTGCAGTCCGCTCGAGATGCGGAGCATGGGGTGGGTGGCGCCGGCGACGACCGATCGTCTTCTGCATACGCTGGGCGAGCATCACTTGCTTGCGCTCGGCGTCGATCAGAAACTTCTGCCCGCGTCGATCGTGCGGCAGGAAGCCGAGCGGCGCGCCAAGGCTCAAGCCGAAACCCAGGGTTTCCCGGTCGGGCGCCGCCAGATGCGCGCTCAGAAGATGCAGGTGTTGGAACAGCTGCGCGCGCGGGCCCTGAGCGGGCGTCGGCTCACGCGCGCATGGATCGATCCGCATGGCGGCTGGCTGGTGGTCGACTCCGCGAGCGATCGCAAAGCAGAAGAGCTCGTCGAAACGCTGCGTGACACGCTGGGCAGTCTCGCGGTGCAGAAGGTCGATACGGAGCGCTCGCCGAGCGCGTGCATGGCGGCGTGGCTGATGCAATCCGACGCCTCGGGGCCGTTTTCCATCGAGCAGGACCTCGAGCTGCAGTCGGGCGAGCCCGCCAAATCCATCGTGCGCTACCGGCGGCATCCGCTCGATGGGAAGGAGGTTCGCGCTTACGTTGCAGGCGGCAAGCGTCCCACCCAGCTCGGGCTGACGTGGAACGGGCGGATCTCATTCGTCCTGACGGAGAAGATGCAGATCAAACGCGTCGAGTTCCTCGAGGTAGCTCCCGAGCGCGGCGACGAGGAGGAGATCGATCCGGCCGAGCAGTTCGACCTCGACTTCGCCGTGATGGCCGGTGAGCTCGCAAAACTGATCATCGAGCTGATCGGGGAGTTGAATGGACGACAGACCTCGGGCCGCGCCGCGGCGGCCTGACAGCAGGCGGCGAGTAGTGCCTACGGCGCGGCCGGGAGCGTAGTCGCCAGCGACGGCCGCTTGCCGATGGCGGCGGCCCAGGCGGCAAGCCGCGGTCGGTTGCTGCGCCAGGCCTCGCTGGCATAGCGAAAGTCGAGATAACCGAGCGCGCAGGCGATCGAGATCGTGCCGATGTCGAATGCGCCCTCGAGGTTCTCCCGCTCCAGCACATCGAGGGCGGTGCGAATCTTCAGGAACTGCCCATCGACCCAATTCTGCCAGCGCAGTTCTTTCGGCCGGACCGCGTCCTCATACCGTGTCAGCACCGCGGCGTCCATGATGCCGTCCCCGATCGATTGGCGGCGCAGCGCCGTCCAGCGCGCCGCACCGGCGGCGGGAAAGATGCGATTGCCGCCTGCGAGCCCGTCGAGGTATTCGCAGATCACCCGCGAATCGTAGAGTGCCGTGCCATCGTCGAGAACGAGCGTCGGGATCTTACCGATCGGGTTGCTGGCGCGCACTCCGTCGTGCGGGCTCACCGGGCTCAGGATGATGCTGGTGTGCTCGATCCTGTCGCTGAGCTGGAGCTCGTGCGCGGTGACGCACACCTTGCGAACATAGGGTGAAGCGGGATTGAAATATAGCTTCATGTTGTTTTTTCCAAGTCACTTCCTGCGGCCGCCGATCTCATCGATGTGCCGCAGGAGGTCGGCGGGGTCTTCGTACACGCGGATGGCGCCGGAGCGCTCGAGCTCGTCCTGACCATAGCCGCCCGAGAGAAGACCCACTCCGAGGCCGCGGGCGCGGCGCGCCGCGAGCATGTCCCAGATGCTGTCACCGACAATGACCGCAGACTCGATGTCGACGCCGAGCCGCGCGGCTGCCGCCAGGAAAAGATCGGGGTCGGGCTTGGCATAACGGACATCGTCACGGGTGATCACCGGCACCTTGGCCGGATCGACGTGCAGCGCCGCAAGGTTGTACTGCGCCGAGTTCATGCGGGCGCTGGTTGCGATGGACCAGGGGATGCGGGTCTCCGTCAGGTACTGGAGCAAGTCTATCGCGCCGGGTAGCGGCCGTACCCAGCGGGCCAGGCGCGCGTAGGCTTCCGCGTGCTGGCGCTGCAGCGTCTCGAGGAGAGCCGGAGTGATCTCGATCGGGGTTTCCCGCAGGAGCATTTCGGTGAAGAGGCCGCCGCTCATCCCGACCTTGCGATGGATGCGCCAAACCGACAGCTCTATGCCGGCGGCATGCAGTGACTCCTGCCAGGCGAGGACGTGCTGGTAAACACTGTCGACCAGGGTGCCATCGAGGTCGAAGAGGAAACTGACGCCGGAGCTGCTCATGGATCTGGACCTCGGCAGAGGTAAACTGCGGCAAGCGACCCGGGCATTCTGGCGGAGACGGACGATGAAGAAAATAGATATCGCGGCGGGAAAAACGGTGGCCGGCAGCGGCTATCCCGCGCCCTACGATGGGCCTTGCCGGCAGCGCAAGCGCCTCCGTCTCGGGGATGCGGCAGGGTTGACTCAGTTCGGCGTCAATCTGCTGCGCCTGCCGCCCGGCGTCTGGTCCAGCCAGCGCCACTGGCATACGGCGGAGGACGAGTTTGTCTACGTCCTCGAGGGCGAGGTCGTGCTCGTCACCGGCGCCGGCGAAGAAGTGCTGCGGGCGGGCGATTGCGCCGGCTTCAAGGCGGGCGAGGCTGACGGGCACCAGCTGCAGAACCGCACCAACGCGGAGGCGGTGCTGCTGGAGATCGGCAGCCGCAATCCCGAGGCCGACGGGGTCGATTATCCCGACATCGATCTCGAGCTTCGGGCCGGGTCGCGCGCCTTCCTGCACAAGGACGGCACGCCGTATCCGCCGCGATCGCGCTGAGTCGCGGCTCAGCAACTGAACGCCTGCAGATCCGGGTCAACCCAGGTTCGGCGCGCGATCACGGAGAAGAGCCGAGCGCGCGACCAGTGAACGAGCAGCCAATCGGAGCGACCGAAAGGGCTGGCGAGCAGTTCCGCGAGCGCGGCGTGCAGCGGCATGTCGGGCCGGGCGGCGAGCCAGGCGCGCGCCACGCGCAGCGAGGCGACAGTGATCGTCTCGTGGTAACCGGTCGTGTCGGTATTCGCCACGCCCGTGGACTCGTTGTAGGCGCGAATGAGCGGCGGCAGCTCGTGAAACGCGGCATCGCCGCGATGGCGCAGCAGCCACAAGGCGGCGGCGAAATGCGCCGCGTGTGTCCAGCCGGATTTCGGCAGAGTGCGGTCGATCAATCCTCGAGCGATGCGCTCGATATCATCGTCGGTATCGGGATGTGACATGGTCAGGCTCCTGCCGCGCGCGGCGGAGCCCAAGCGAACCCCGCCGTTGGCGGGGTTTGCGAGAGTTGGATGTTCGGATCTGGTGCGGCCCTTCAGGCCGCGGATTCGGAACGGACGCACGCATTGCCCGCGATGATCTTGCGGGTTTGCTGTTGTTTGCGCGGCATCGTGTTCACGCCGGCGAAATTAGCGTCGAATTCCCGCCATGTCAAGTGGAGGCCGGCGCGGGGCCGGTCAGCCGCGCAATACGCTCGAGCGCCGGGGGGTGCGAGTAGTAGAAGGCCGTGTAGAGCGGATCGGGGGTGAGCGTGCTGGCGTTCTCGCGATAGAGCTTGACGAGTGCCGAGGCGAGCTCCTGTGCATTCGCATGCTGGGAGGCGAAGCGGTCGGCGGCGAACTCGTGACGGCGCGACCAAAGTGAGCCGAGCGGAGTGGTGAAGAAGAGCGCTACCGGAACCACCAGCGCGAAAAGTATCAGCGCGGCATGTGTCGACGGCGTCGGCACTCCGAGCGCCCGATAGAATCCGGGTTTCCCGGCCAGCCAGCCGAGGAGCGCGAACCCGACCAACATGGCGACGAACGATACGATCAGTCGTTGGCGGACATGTCGGAGGCGGAAGTGGCCGAGCTCGTGAGCGAGCACCGCCTCGATCTCGGGCGAGGCCAGTTGCTTGAGCAGGGTGTCAAAAAACACGATGCGTTTGTGCCGTCCGATCCCGGTGAAGTAGGCATTGCCGTGGGCGGACCGGCGCGAGCCGTCGACGACGAAAACGCCGCTCGAGCGAAAGCCGCAACGCTCGAGGAGCGATTCGATGCGGCCTTTGAGCGAAGCGTCTTCGAGCGGCGAGAACTTGTTGAAAAGCGGTGCAAAGAAGGCCGGCCAGGCCCAGGTGATGAGCAGCGTCACCACGAGCCAGCAACCGAATGCCGCCAGCCACCACCAGCGCCCGGCGTGATCCATCAGCACGAGGACTGCCAGAACCAGAGGTCCGCCGATCAGCACCGCGAGCGCGACTCCTTTGGCGAGATCGGCCAGGAAGATCATGGGCGTCGTGCGGTTGAAGCCGAAGGCGGCCTCTATACGAAAGGTGCGCACAACCGAGAAGGGCAGACCGACCACGCCCACCGCGGCGGCAACGGTGCCGATCACCACGAGCCCTAGCCACGGCTCACCCCAGCCCGTGTGCCGCCAGAGAGCGTCGATGGCAGCGATGCCACCGCCCACAGTCAGGGCCAGAGTGACCACCGAGTCGATGACCGTACTGATCATCCCGAGCCTGGCTTTGGCTACCGTGTAATCCGCAGCCTTGCGGTGATCTTCCGGCGAGAGCTGGCCGGCGAAGGGCTCCGGTAGGCGATCGCGGTGCGCCGTGACCGCGGTGATCTGACGAGCGGCGAGCCAGAGCTCCACTGCCGTGGCGATGACGACGGCGGCGATAAAGAGTGTGGTGGGCCAATGCATCAGAAGCCTCGGAAGTTCGGCGAAGAGTCTACGTCGGCGCGCGGGTCGGCAGGGGCGGGAACCTTGCGCCCTCCTTGGGCACGGAGCCGCGCTGGCTCACGATGACCGTCGCTGCCTTGTTCGCGTAGGCCGCGGCGTCCGTTCTCCCGTACCCTGAGATTCTAGCGGCCATGTAGCTGGCAAGGTGGGAATCTCCCGCACCAGCGGTATCGCCGACGACTGTCACGGGCGCGGTGGCCACGTGCTGACATTCCCGCCCCGCTCCGACCCAGCATCCCTCGGGGCCGCCGCGGATCAGATATTCGGCCGACATACGGCTCACGCGCTCGATGATCTGTGCGGTGTCGGTCGCGCCCCAGAGAGACCTCTCATCCTCCCCGCCCGTCGCAATTACCGCAGCCAGCCGCTCGAATATGCCGATCCGCTCGCGCGCTTGCGCCTCGCTGTCCCACAGGCCCCTGCGGAAGTTGCAATCGAAAATGACACGGCAGCCGTCGCGGTGCCGATCCACCCAGCGGCAGAGGTGCTCGAAACTCGCGCTGGAGCAGAGGGCGAGCGTGATTCCCGTGACCAGAAGAAGCTGTGCGTCGCCGATGAGGTCCTCGAAGCGGCCGAGATCGGCGGACTGCAGGAAAGCGCGCGCGGCCGATTGTGCCCGCCAATACGAAAAGCCGGGACGGCCGGCCCGATCGAGAGGAAGGCCGTAGATACCAGGCTCGCCTTCGATCGCTGGCTCGATGACGTGAATTCCTTCGCGCGTCAGCCGTTGCCGCAGCCACGCGGAATAGCTGCTGTCACCGAGCGCGGTGACGAGCGAGATCCAATTTGTGTCCGCGCCAAGTATTCTCGACAGACAGATCATGGAGTTGGCGACGTCACCACCGAAAGTGAGGCGCACGGTGCCATCGTCCGCGGGCTGCAGCTCCAGTAGCGGCTCGCCCACCGCCGCGATATGCCGGATTTCCGTCCACTGCCCGGGTGTTGTCACCATGCCCGCAAGCCTACACGACCGATCTCGAGCGCGCGAGGCAGGGCAAAGCGATACCGCCCTCGGGCGTCCGCGCGCTCTGCCAGCACAGCCTGAGAGCTCCTTGCAATCCGGACAAAAATGTCCTATAGTGAGATGCTGTGAAAGGGAGCGAGTTCATCCGCAAGGCGCAGGCCCTTGCGAAGGCACGAAGCCTCGGCTGCCGGGTGGACGAGAAACGCGGCAAAGGCAGCCACGTCACGCTCTACCTGGGCAACCGGATGACAATAGTGCGTAACCCGAAGGATGAGCTGAAAACTGGGACGCTGCATGCCATGTGCAAGCAGCTTGGGATCCGGAAGGATGACCTATGAGACTGTTTACCTACGCTATGAAGTTGACGCCGGACAGGGACGAGGGTGGATACGTGGTGACTTTCCGCGATCTGCCCGAGGCGATCTCTCAGGGCGAGACCATCGACGACGCGCTTGCCGAAGCGGCGGACTGCCTCGAGGAAGCCATCGCCGGCCGAATCGACGATGGACGTGAGATTCCTCCGCCCTCGTCAGCCAAACGCGGTGAACGGATCGTGAGCGTTCCGCCCTCCATGGCACTCAAGGCTGCTGTGTATCTTGCCGTCCAAGAGGCCGGCATCAGCAACTCTGAACTCGCGCGTCGCATGCAACTTGACGAGAAGGAGGCGCGTCGGATCCTCGACCCGCACCACCCGACCAAGCTTCCCAAGATAGTGGCCGCGCTGAGGGTGCTGGGCCGGCGCGTGGAGCTGTCTCTCGCCTGAGCCACTCTCGTCGTGACGGGAGTCCGCTCAACGCGGTAACGCGTAGGCGATTACGTAGTCGCCACGGGTGCTTGCATCCTTGTAGCCGCCAGCGGCGATGACCACATACTGGCGGCCGCCGATGCTGTAGGTCATCGGCGTGGCCTGACCGCCGGCGGGCAATTTCGCCTGCCAGAGCGCTTGACCGGTAGCGATGTCGAATGCCCGGAACCGGTCGTCGACACTCGCGGCGATGAAGACCAGCCCGCTTGCGGTAATGATGGGCCCTCCCAGGCCCGGCATGCCAACGTTGCGATGGACCAGCGGCGCAACACCGAGCGGTACCTGCCACTTGATGGTGCCGTGTACCATGTCCACGGCGGCCAGCGTGCCCCAGGGCGGTTTGACGCAAGGAATGCCGAGTCCGGACATGAATGTACGGCGACGCATGGCATAGGGAGTGCCCACTTGCATGCCAAACTCCCAGCCACGGTACTTCGGGTCGCGTATTTCCGCCGCGACCTGGTCCCGCGGCACGAGAGCCATGAGAAACGGCAGGTTCATGGTGTTGACGATCGCGAGCTGACGGCCTGGATCGAAGGCGATGCCGCCCCAGTTGGCGCCCCCGGCGAAGCCGGGCGCGTAGATGGATTCCTTCGTGGACGGAGGCTGAAAGATGCCTTCCGAGCGATCGGCCGCGATGAGCTTGCGGCAGGCGCGCGTGTCGAACCACGTCACGCCCCAGGCGTCAGCCGGGGTCACGGGTCCCTGGGGCACAAGGGCGGGCGGGGCCACTGGATAGGGTTGAGTGGGCGATACCGTTTCGCCGGGAGCCGCATCCTGAGGAACGGGTCTCTCCACAATGGGGAAGACAGGGTCGCCGGTCTCCCGGTTCAGCGTGTAAAGAAAGCCCATCTTCGTGGCCTGAATGAGCGCGGGTACCTGCCTGCCGTCATGTGTCAACTCGACCAGCGTCGGCTGCGACGCGACGTCGTAATCCCACAGGTTGTGATGTACGAGCTGACGACCCCACACCAGCTTGCCCGTGTCTGCATCGAGCGCCACCACCGAGTCCGCCCACCGGTCATTGCCCGGGCGCTCACCGCCGAAGAAGTCGGGGCTCGGGGAGCTGGTGGGCACGAAGACGAGATGTCGCGTGGAGTCGACTGAGAGGGGTGCCCATGCGTTGGCTGCGCCGGTGAGTTTCGCGCCCGCGGCGCTCCATTCCTTAAATACGGGGTTGGAGGGATCGCGGGGAATCGGATCCCAGCTCCAGAGCAGCTTGCCGGTTCTGGCATCCAAGGCGCGGACCGTGCCGAGCTCGACAGCGACCGCCCGGTTGTCGCCGATCGAGGAGCCCACGATGATCCTATCGTCGATGACCGCGGGTGGTGAGGTCACCAGATAGTTTTGCCAGCCGGAATGCGCGTCTTCGGCGTAGCGCACGCCTTGCCGCAGATCGACGGCTCCGTGCTCACCAAAGTCGTCGCAGGATTGGCCCGTCGCGGCATCCAGGGCGACCAGCCTGCCGTCGAGCGTCGCGGCGTAGATGCGCGCTCGGCACTCGGCACCTGCGGGCCGGGTCGCGTCTACCCAGAGCGACACGCCGCGAGATACGCCATCCGAGTAGTGGAGGTCGTTGTCGTTGTGACTGTCATGCCGCCAGCGAAGCCGTCCGGTCGCTGCGTCGACGGCCACCACGTTGGTGCTCGGGGTCGTGAAATACAGTGTGCCGTCATACAGAATCGGCGTCGCCTCGAACGCCGACCGCGCCCAGTCCGTGACCCCCTTCCCGAGCTCGCCCGTACGGAAGGTCCATGCCACCTGCAGCCGTCCGACATTCTCAGGCGATATCTGCGTCAGCGGTGAGTACCGCGTGCCGCCCGGATCGCCCCCATACGCCGGCCAGCCGGCATCCGCCGAAGCCTCCAAGGGAGCTCTCGCGGAGCAGGCGGCAAGGGCGACGGCAGCAAGGAGGCTGGCGGCCATCATGGTCGGGGCTCTACTCATGGCAGTCACTCCGAGACATTGCTCTACGATGAAGGTGTGGACGCTAGGGGCTCGAGCGGGCGTCCTGCAACGGGCGAGGTGACGGGCGGCGCTGTACGGGGACGAGCGGCGCGCCGGCGAGGACGAAATTCAGCGTAGCAGGTGCTGGAGGCGGCTCCGATAGCGGCGGCTGAGGTTCACGTAGCTGCCATCCCGCAGCAGGATGCGATAGTCGCCGTGATCCCAGGGCTGGATTTCCCGGATGCGATCGACATTGACGAGATGTCCGCGGTGTACCCGGACGAAACGGCGGCCGTCCAGCTTCTTCTCCAGGGCGGCGAGCGATTCGCGTCGGGGGTAGGCGCTGCCCTGGGAATGGACCATGACGTAGTTGCCGTCAGCTTCCACTCGATCGACGTCGGCCACGGCGATGACGTATTCGCGGTTGAGCTTACGTACCACGAGGCGTTCGAGGGGCGAGTCGGCGGCCGCGGATTCAATCGCGGGATCGTTCGCGGCCGGCCCCGATTGCGGCGGCGCGGCGGCGGACTCGCGGGAGTCCCGCCAGAGTCCGTAGAGGCGGAACGCCATGATGCAGACGAGGAGCAGCCAATAAGTGACGAAATCCTTGCGGTATTCGTAGAGCCAGTTCGGCCACCACGCCCCGAAGTCGTAGTGCAAACCCATGGACCAGTAGACCAGATGTCGCAGGCCGTCCATGCCGGCCACATGCAGCAGCGAAAAGGGTAGTGTCGCCAGCAGGTGCGCCGGGAGGCTGCGAAGCCACCCGCCATGAACCAGCGGGAACTGCTTGAGCCACCAGCCGATCGCCGGCACCAGCAGCCAGAGGCAAAAGATGCTGGAGAACTCCCAGGTAATCGGTTCCCACGGGGCCACGTGGATGCCGTAGTTGGCTCGATCCGCGATCGACGTGAATACGTCGGAGATTGCGATGGCGGGGAGCATCACGGCCAGAAAGGCCATCTGCCAGCAGAAGACCGTGCGGGCGGTGGCGGGTTTGAGGACCTGGACGGTATCCATGGCAATGGCGGCGAGAGGTGCGGCGGCATTATCCCGTGCCGGCATCCGCCGGAACAATCGGCGCTGATACCCGGGTCCAGTCGCCCAGCCCAGGGACCCGGCGTACCGGTTTGACGTTGAATTGAAAGAGAGCCGCGCCGCGGCTTCAGCGTTGCCGCAGGAACCCGTGGACAGCACGTCTCCGCAGCCGGATATCCCGGTCCCATCGCCGGAAAACGTATATGCAGCCAAGGCCGCGCGGCTGCGCTACGTCAATGACCGGCATCCCGGGATTACACGCCGCGGAGCCGCGGGCCGCTTTGTCTATCGGAACCCCAACGGACGGGTGATCAGGGAGGCCGCGGAGCTGGGCCGGATCAAGGCGCTCGCGGTACCGCCGGCGTGGACGAGCGTCTGGATTTGTCCGCTCGAGAACGGACACCTTCAGGCCACCGGGCGAGACGCGCGGCGCCGCAAGCAATATCGCTATCACGCGCGCTGGCGGCGCACGCGGGACGAGACCAAGTACGAGCACATGCTCGAGTTCGGCCGGGTGTTGCCGGCAATCCGACGGCGCGTCGAGGCCGATCTCGGCCTTCCTGGCCTTCCGCGTGAGAAGGTCATTGCCGCGGTGATCCGTCTGATGGAAGACACGCTGGCCCGGGTGGGCAATCCCGAGTATGCCTCGCAGAACAACACCTTCGGCCTGACCACACTGCGCAACCGTCATGTGCGCATCGCGCGCGGCCGGATCGAGCTCGATTTTCGCGGCAAGCACGGTATCCGCCACGTGAGTCTGGTCAGCGATCGCAAGCTGGCACGTGTGGTGAAGAACTGCCGCGATCTGCCGGGCTCCGAGCTCTTTCAGTACATCGATGAGGTCGGCGAGTGCCGCTGCATCGACTCGGCTGACGTCAACGAATACCTGCGGCAGGTCTCAGGCCAGGACATCACCGCCAAGGACTTCCGCACCTGGGCCGCAACCAACCTGGCGGTTCTGGCGCTTGCGGATCAGGATCAGGAAGCGCCCACCAAGAAGGCGCAGATCGAAGCCATCAAACAGGTGGCGAAGCGCTTGGGTAACACGCCGGCGGTCTGTCGCAAGTGCTACATCCATCCCGCGGTGCTGGAGGGCTACCTCAACGGCAGTCTGCGCCGGACGCTCGCCGCGGTAGGCAAGGAGGAGGAGCCTCCCGAGATGTGGCGGGTCGAGCGGATGGTGATGCGGTTTCTTGCCGAGCAGCAGAATTCGGACCGGCCGGCCTGACGGTGCTCACTGCGCCGGCACGGCATCGAAGGCGACTGTGAGGCGGGGTTGCGGGCTCTCGAATGGAATGGTGCCGTGCCAGAAGTACGACGGAAAGAGCACGAGCATGCCGGGAGTCGGGCGGACTGAGTATTCGGGTTCCAGCGACGGCGTCGTCAGGATTCCGGGCTTGCCGAAGCTGAGAATGCCTTCATCCGTGCGCCCCTCTGCCATGAGGTCAGGCAGCTCGACATAGAAGGCGGAGGAGATCCAGCCGCGCGGGTGGACGTGACTCATGTGGAAGCCGCGGTTGCGCAGCCGCACCGACCAACTGCCGTTGAATCGCCAGCGGCCGTTGTTGCGACGGCGCAGGGGATCCGTTCCCTGGCTGATGTGCTCGAGGTAGCGCGCAATGGGCGCGGCGAACGCCTGGAAGAGGCCACGCACGGCGGCGTCGGTGCTGCGCGTCAGGTCCTGAGTTGTCTCGGTGCCGTGGCGCAGCGATTGGAAGAGCAGCGCGTGGCCGTTGGGATCGTGCACGCGGTTGAGACTGGTCGTGAGGTCCGCCAGGAAGCTGGCGATATCCCCCCAGGGAGGTGGGGGCTCGATCGGCAGAGGCAGCACGAGATTGCGGTAATCACAGAGCTGGGCGTAGCGCTCATCGCCCAGCAGGCGCAACGCCGTCGCCTGCAACGCGATCAGATACTGATCGTCCGGTGCGTGCGGCTGCAGCGCTTCGCATTCCCGCAGCGCCGCCTGAGCATCGCCGACCCCGAGCAGCGCGGCCGCGAGCAGGCTTCGCGCCGCGCCGCTGTCGGGCATTGCTCGCAGCGCCCGCTGTGCCAGCGAGAGCGCCTTGGCGGGCTCGAAATCGAGCGCCGAAAGGCCAACGCGCACGAGCAGCTGGGGCGGGGCGTCCGGGCGCTCGGCTCGTGGAGCAAGACAGTCATACGCGGCGCGCGCATCTCCGGCACCCTGGAGGATGGCCGCCTTGGTGGCCTGCAGCGCGTCGTCGTTGCCAAACCTCCGCAACGCTTCGTCGAGCGGCTCGGTTGCCTGGGTCAGGTCGCCGGTGCGCAGCCAGATGAGCTGCGCGAGGCTGTTGTGCGCCTCGGCCAGCCGCGGGTCCAGCCGCAGGCAGTCGCGCAATGCGGTTTCGGCGCGCTCGTTGGCGCCTTCCGCCATGAGGCTTCTGGCGTAGGTCAGGCAGAGTGTCGCAGTCCTGAAGCCACGGGCAAGCGCCCGGTGCGCGATCTGTGCCGCCTCCGTGTTGCGGCCGGCCGCGTTCAGCGCGATGGCCAGCGCCTGGACGGGCGCGAGATTGTCCGTCGCGGCTGCGGCGAGGCCGCTGTAGACAGAGATGGCTTCCGCGTGCCGTCCCAGCGCGACGAGTGCCGTTACGTGGTGGGTGGCAAGCTCCGCGTCCACTCTGCCCTGGGTGCAGAACGGCCCGGCGACTGCAAGCGCCTGGGCATGTCGCCCGGTGCTGTTGTAATGGCGCGCCAGCACCCGTGCCGCACGCAGGTCCGGTGATCCTGCGGTGAGAGCGCGTAGCAGCATTGCCTCCGCCTCGGCCCCCCTGCCGCCTGCAAGCAGCACCTCACCGAGCATCGTGAGCGTCGGCGTCCAGGCCGGATCGACTGCAAGCGCCTGCCGGAGCACCGCCTCGGCGCCCGCGGGATCGCCCAGGGCGAGCTTGGCGCCGGCGAGGAGCCGTTGCGCCTCGGCGAAGGTGGGATTGGCCGCGACGATCGCCTCGAGCCGATCGTGGGCCGAGCGAAATTGGCCGGCCTGAAGCTGCGCGCTGATGGCCCGCATCGCTTCGAGGACGGAAGCCGGAACAGACACTCGAAATTTACCCCGGAATCGCAGGAATCTGCGGCTGATTCTCGCACGGACGGAGCCGTTACGCAGCGGTCGCGGCCGCCTCCCGGAAAAGGGGCGGCGGCGCTCCGGGGGAAGAGCGCCGCCGCCGCAGTCGAGTTACCAGTAGTACTTCAGCGTTACATTGACTTCGCGGCCTTCGATCGAGCGGCCGAAACCGACGTTGTTCTGAACTGTATTGCCGCCAAACCGGGCATTACCCTCTGTCAACCCGAGTTGGTTGGTGAGGTTCGAGCCGAGCACGCGGAGCTCCCAGTGCTCCCCGTACATGGCGTCGACGCCGAAAGCCAGGTCGTAGTAAGAGGGCAGCTCCGTCAGATTCGTGTCGTCCTGGAAGCGCTTGCCGATGTTCTCGTAGGTAATCTGCTCGGTTACGGTGCCCCAGTCGAAGGACTGGGTGTCGCTCGGCGTTATCCGGATCTGATAGTTCGGCAGACGCGCGAGCTGGTCGCCGTTGGCCGAGCCGCAGATCGTCTGGCCGGTGATGTTTTGGTACAGGAAGCAACCGACGAAGCCATAGTAGGTTGCATGCTCGTAGAGGCCATTGAGCTCGATCTTGAAGGTGCTCAGGGGTTGGATGCTGCTGGTCGCGAAGGGAGTCACGCTGCCGACCAAACGCACGCCCGAGGAGCTCGAATTGAAGGTCGAGGCCGGGCCGATGATTTCATCCTCGATGTTAGTGGGCTGATACGCGATTCCATAGAAAACCTTGTGGTAGCCCGATGCGTCGAGGTACACCCACTGGTTCTGGATCTTGAAGCCACCCTCGACGTTCCGCACGGTTTGCAGGGGCGTTCTGTTCGGGCAACCGTTCGAGCCGTTGCTGACGTTGCAGCGGACATCGTCCATGTTCTCGAAGAGCACGCCGTTATTGACGCGCACATAGGCGCTCATATTGTCGGTGAACTCGTAATTTGCGCCCACGGAGAACGTCGGCATGGTGTTGTTTTCATAGCCATGCGACCACGTGCCATTGGGCAGGTTGACCGCGTTGTCCCAAAGGTCGTATGTCGACCCCATCTGAACGCTTGTCGAGTTGGTCGTCTCCTGATCCAGGTTGATGTGCTCGACGCGGACCCCGGCGTCGATCAACCAGCGATTGATCTTCCACGAGTCGGAAATATAGGGAGCGATATTCGAGGCGCGGCCGTTCTGCAGGATGTAGTAGCCGCCGTTGGCGTTCTCGATGCCCTGCGGGCTGGTCACCTGGTAGATATTTCCGCCCTGGGTGGCCGACAGGATGATCGGCGACGCGTTCGGCTGATTGGTGATCAGCACGTTGGAGCTCAACGACCAGTTGTCGTTCATGGTGTAGTGGGCTGCGTATACACCGAGGGTCAGTGTGTCGCCGAAGCCAAGGTCCTTGTTGACGCGAAATTCATCGATGAGGCTCGTGACCTTCTTCTGCACTTCCCAGACCTGCTCGGTGACCACGCTCTGGTTGAGGCTCGCCGGCTGACCGTTCGAGTAGTTGGCTTGCACCATGCTCGGGGTGAGGACGGAAGGGAGGCTCAAAGAGTCGATGAATGACCCCAGCGTCTGGGGATTGCCGTTGTTGACCAGCGCGTTCGTGGGGACGAGCCCGCCATCAAATATGATGTCGTTGCTGATCGACCAGCCGCCGTCGAATTTCTCCTTGAGCTGTGATCCGACATAGCTCAGCTGGGCGCCGCGACCATTGGTGATGTCGTCGTTCTGGAAGCAGTTACAGGCCGGATCCGGTATCTGGAAGTTTTCGAGCTGCTTGCTGTTGTACGTGGAATTGAGCTGATTGAACCCGGGATACGGGCTGACCGAGCCGCTGTTGGATTGGGTGTAGGGGAAGTCGGCGACCCACATATCATGGGCGTGCAGGGTTCTGGCCCAGAACACGATCGACCCATTGTCGAGATCATGCTTCAGCGTGGCCGTCAGCTGCTGCTCCTGGTAAGCCGTGTATTGCGGGTCGCGGATGCCGTTGGATTGCCAGTAATAGCCGCCGATGCTGCCGTACCAGCCGTTGGCGATCTTGCCGCTCTCGAACACATCTATACGTTCACTTCCCTCGGAGCCGTAAGTGGCGCCGATATCCCCTTCCTGCTGATCCGAGCCGGTTTTCAGGATGAAGTTCTCGGTCGCGCCCGGCTGGCCCGGGCCGAAGATTGCGCTGGGTCCGCCCTGGACGATCTCGACGCGGTCGACCGTGTCGTCGTAGCGTATCAGGGAGGTGTTATCCATGAAGGATAGATAGGGTGAGCCGTAGAGGGGCAGTCCCTCGAGCATGGTCGTGGAGTACGGAGAATCGCCGCCGCCCAAGGGAAAGCCGGCCACGTCGACATTGACGCCGGTGGGTCCCCCGGATGCTTCCGGCCAAACGCCAGGTGAGAGCTTGTAGATTGAGGCCACACTCGAGGGGTCCGACATGGCAATCTGCTGCGCCGACGCCGCCACGATGTTGTAGCTTGCGTCCAGCTTTTTCACAGAGGTTGCCGTGGCGGTGACGACCACCGTCTGCAGGCTCTGGGTGGTCTGGGAGTTGGGAAGCGTCAGTGTGGGCGCATTCTGCGCCGGCGCACTCTGCGCGGCCGCATTCTGCGCGTGAGCGCTGCCGGTGACGGCAAGACCGCTCGCGCCGAGAATTCCGGCGACGACGACTGCCACGCTGTTCGGCCGGGTATGGATGGACCCGAAGGCCCGTTGCCGGACCGGATGCGCCCCGCGGGGCGCCTTGGCTTTGACTCTCATGCGAATTCCCCCATTAGGAAGTGCCGCCTCGATCAGGCAGCGAGACCGACGAAGTGATTCCCCTCAATCCAAATGCCCCTCAATCCGAATGCAGCTGTTGTTCGACCGCAACACCCGCGGCGCGGGGCCGGGAGGCGGCGCGATTGTCCGCAACGACCGATACGAATCGAGAGGTCATCTTTGTGGAAGACGTTTGGCGGCGCAATCTCCGCCATTCCGGATCGAACAAAAATTTCAAAGGGCGCCGGATGGGCATTTGCAGATCATCGGAGGGTGACGGCAGCGGGAGAACACGCTATAAGTCGCCGATTCGCCACAAGCCGGGGAGGGCGCGCCAGGCCATGGGTCATTCACGAGCTTCGCTGATCGTGCGGTTCGCCGCGGCGGCCTGCCTGTCTCTCTGCCTGCTCCCGGCGCCGGCATCGGCGCGGTCCGCGCAGCCACAGCTTACGTTCCAGGTGCGCGAAGGCCGGATTCTCAATTACTTCCTGCGGCAGGGGCCCGTCGCGGCGCACCTGCTGCTGCGCTCCGGCCCGATGCCGCGCATCCTCATCGCCTTCCCGGCCGGCAATAGTGGCGTCGGCCTCTGGTTCGCGCACCAGGGGGGCAATGCGCCGTGGAAGATTCGAGGCCAGCCGCGGCCCATCGAGGCGCGCGATGGCAAGGGGCGGGCGCTGCACGGCATTTCGGCGGCTGTGACCGTCGGGGATCGCGAGCTCGTGATGGGTCAGGCAGTGCTGTCCAGCATCCGCGTGCTGCGCGACTATCAGACCGCCGCCGCTCTCCCGGCCGGAATCGCTGTCGCACCGTCGCTGACCGGACGGACGCTCACGTGGTCTCGCGACCGGCTCGACGGAGCGGTCAGCTACCGGCTGATCGTCGAGGTACTCGATGGGCGGGTGCGGGGGCGGCGCATATTCGCGGGAGCGGACGGTGCGATCGGGCTGCGGATCACGGCCCTCACCGGCGAGGCGCCTCTCGTGCCTCTCGCTGGGGAGGACCTGCTGCACAACCCGTCCGCAGGCGATCTTGCCGCCCGGCAGACGCTGACCTTCCTCGCCTATCGCGAGAAGTTTCTCGCCGGCTCCTGGCGCTTCGATACCTATTTCGGCCGCGACACCTTGATGAGCGTTCGCCTGCTGATGCCGGTGCTGAGCCCCACTGCCGTCGAGGCTGGGCTCGACTCCGTTCTGGCGCGGCTCTCGCCGCGGGGAGAAGTGGCGCACGAGGAGGATATCGGCGAGATGGCCGTACTCGATCATCTCAAGGCGGATGGCTCGCGCTCCGCGGCTCCGGTGTACGACTATAAGATGATCGACGAGGACTACCTGCTGGCGCCGGTGGCGGCCGCGTGGCTGCTGCAGCCCGGCGCCAAGGCGCGCGCGGCCGCCTTTCTTGCCGCGCCCGTAGGCGGACCGCTCGAGCGCAGCGGCACACGAGGCGCTGCGCTCGTGAGGAATCTGCGCTACGTGGTTGCAGGCACGGCGGCGTTCGCGCAGTCCCCCGGTCTCGCGCACCTGATCGGCCTCAAGCCGGGCGAGATCGTCGGCGAATGGCGCGACAGCGGCACCGGCCTCGGCGGCGGCCATTATCCCTATGACGTCAATGCGGTGTTGGTTCCGGCGGCCCTCGATGCGGCCGCGCGGCTGTCAGCCAGCGGGCTGCTGTCGCAATATCTGACTGCCTCGGACCGTGCGCTGCTTGCCGGCGCGGGACGGATGGCAACGGTGTGGCGTGAGCGGGCGCCGCCGCTCTTCGAGGTGACCTTGAGCCATTCGATCGTGGCCAACGCGGTCGAGATCTATGCCGACTCGCAGGGCGTCCCGTCGCAGCCGGCGCTCACTGCGTTGGGTCCGGGTGCCTTGCGCTTTCACGCGCTGGCGCTGTCGGCGGCGGGTGAGCCGATTCCGGTAATTCAATCGGACGAGGGCTTTCTTCTCCTGTTCGCTGACCCTGAGCCACAGGCCCTGGACCGTATCGTTGCGACGGTGATGCGCCCCTTTCCGGCGGGCCTCATGACGGGCGCCGGCATGGTCGTAGCCAACCCGGTTTTCTGCGCGCCGGCGCTGCAGAATCTTTTCAGCCGCAATGCCTACCACGGCACGGTCGTCTGGTCCTGGCAGCAGGCGCTCTTCGCCGCGGGCCTCGCCCGTCAGCTCGAGAGGCACGATCTTCCGGCCGCAGTGCGCGCCGACCTCATCAAGGCGCAGCGAGTGTTGTGGTCCGCGATCGACGCCACACGCTCAATGCAGAACGCGGAGCTCTGGTCATGGTCGTATGAGGCGGGTCGTTACCAGGTCCGGCCTTTCGGCTCCTCCGCGGCCGATGCCGACGAGTCCAACGCGGCGCAGCTTTGGAGCACCGTATACCTCGCCGTGAGGCCCTCGCGCCCCGCCGCGGACTCCATGCCGTCAGGAGCCGCCCGATGAGCGCGCGCGCTGCCCTCGCAAGGCGCATCGCGGGCGCTGCGTGCCTGGCGTTCTGCGCCCTCCTGCCCGTTGCCGCGGTGAGCGCGGAGGCCGGGACGGATCCCGGTTTTCTCCTCAGGGCCGGCTTCGACGATCTGCCGTCCTACTTTCCCAGCTATCTCGGCAATGGGTTCATTGCGACGCTGACCGACCCTCGGGGAACCGAAGCGACGGACACCTTCATGGTCGCATTCATGGATTACACACCGGGGGATGTCTCCCGGCCTGCGCTGGTTCCAGGCTGGACGGGAGTCGACTTCAGTGCCGGGCAGGAGTGGCTCGACCGGGCCCCCATTACCGCCCAGCGCTTCAAGGACTACGCCCAGATCCTCAACCTGCACGATGGCACGCTGACCACGCGCTATCGTTACATGGACGGGAACAAGGAAACGCTCGTCGAAGTCGTCACGCTGGTCAGCGAAGCTTCGCCCCACCTTGCAGCCACCCGCTTCACCATCAAGCCCCAATACGACGGTGTGGTTCGGCTGAGCTTCCCGCTGACACTCTGGGCGCAGCACTCACCGCGCTTCGATTTTGCGCGCCTGACAGGACCTGAGCAGGACAAGGCGCTGGCCGAGCACGGCCTGTCACTTCAGCCGCACTCGCCCGCCACCGCCGACCGTGCCGCGATCTGGTATCCCGGCTACACCGATGTGCGCTCGAGCGACGGAGATGCCCGCTCGCTCTCACTCTGGCTCGGCGGCAACGCCGCGCACGGGCTCGCCATGGCCATGGCGGCCGCCGTCGCGCTGCCTGAGGGGGTGCGCGGCGCGAAGGTGACACTCGATCGCGGGCACGGTCACCTCGCGCTCGATGTGACGTTGCGGGTCGCGCGTGGGAAGTCTTATGCCTTCACCAAGTTCGTGGCGATGTCCCGAGCCGCGTGGGGCGGCGATGCCCGCGAGGATCTGACTCTCGCGCGCCAGGCGCGTGACCGCGGCTTTGCCGCTCTGCTGGCGAATCATCGAGCCGCGTGGCACGCGCTGTGGCGGTCGGATATCCAGATCGACGGCGATCCGAAAGCCCAGCAGGTTGCCCACTCCGAGCTCTACTACCTGCTCGCGGGCTCGACGCCGGATACCGGCTGGGCCACGGGTCCGTGCGCGATCACGCTTTGCTACGTCGCGCATGTCTTCTGGGACGGCGATACCTGGATCTTTCCGGCCTTGTTGCTGCTGCATCCGCGTCACGCGGAGTCGCTCGTCGATTTCCGCGCGCGAACGGTGGCGGCCGCGGAGGCACGCGCCAGGCAACACGGCTTCGCGGGCGCCATGTATCCGTGGGAGTCGGATCCGGAGTATGGCACCGATGTGACTCCGCGCTCCGCCCATGTCCTCTCGGAGAGCGAGATTCACGTGAATTCCGAGGTGGCCATCGCACAGTGGCAATACTATCTCGCCACGCTCGATCACGACTGGCTGCGCAGCAAGGGCTGGCCGGTGATCAGCGCCGTCGCGCGCTTCTGGGCAAGCCGCGCCACCTACGATGCGAGCAGACATCGGTACGAGATCCTGCACGTGACGTCGGTCTCCGAATCGCATAACGACATTCCCAACGATACGTTCACCAACATGGGCGCGGTCGAGGCACTCCATATAGCGATCGCCGCCGCGCAGGTCCTCGGTGAGCGGCCGGATTCCAGCTGGAGCCGCATCGCTGACGAGATGTACATCCCGATGGCTGCGGACGGGACGCACCACCTGGCATTCGATCCTTCCGTGTCGATGAGCTCCAGCGCTTTCGGCAGCGGCCCGCTGTCGCTGCTCTTCCTGCCGGCGCTCGATGAGCGGATGCCGGCTGCGCTGCTGCGCGCCGACTATGATTTCGCGGTGCGCCCGACGCCGCTGGCGCGCAGGGGGAAGGTCAGCATCGGAATCGTGCAGCAGATCACCGCCGCCGCCGAAACCGGTCAGCCGGCTGCGGCGGCGGCGTGGTTCGAGGCCTACCTGACCGGAGGGACGCTCAAGCCGCCCTTCAATGTGCGGACCGAGACCTCCAGCAACAACTCCGGCCCGTTCATCACCGGCTCCGGCGGTTATCTGCAGAGCCTGATCTTCGGCATGACGGGACTGCGGATCCGCGAGGAGGGGCTGGTCGCTGCATTTCCTCCGGTCCTGCCGCCGGGCTGGCGATCGCTGACGCTGCGCAACGTAGTATTCCGCGGCCGGCGGATCACCGTTCGCGTAGCGCGTGACCAAACAGGTAAGGTACGTCTAAGCGGATTGCCTTGAGGTCCGGACGATGGGCGAGACATTCAGTACCACATACAGGTTAGGGCCGGCCGTTACGGTACCGTCGCTGCAGTATTATGATCTCTTTCCAACCCGGATCTGGCAGGTCCGCCTCGAGGTCCTGCAGCCATACTTCGCGGCATGGACGAGCTGGGTGCTGGCGCTGCGCGCCGCGAATCCCGCGCCCGCGGGCCGAACCAACCGAGGGGGCTGGAACAGCAAGGACATGGCTCTGCTCGAACAGCCGACCCTGGCGCCGCTGCGGCAAATCGTCCATTCCGCATGCGCCACGGCGCTCGGCGAGATGGGCCGGGGCGGCCAGACGTTCGTGCTCCAGTCCTGGGTCAACCTGCACGACCGCGGTGGCTTCAATTTTCTGCACATGCACGAGGCCTCGCTGCTCTCGGGCAGCTTCTACCTCAAAGTTCCCGCGGGCTCCGGCGCGCTCTGCTTTCGCGATCCACGGCCCGGGGTCATCCACGGCTCGGTGAAGGGATCCTTTCCCAACGCTCATGCCGACGTCAATTTGAAGCCCAGCACCGGGTTGTTGGTGCTCTTCCCTGCCTGGATGGAGCATTACGTCGAGCCGCACGAGAGCGATGAGCCGCGAATCTGCATTGCCTTCAACGCCAACGAATAGCAGAGAGGCGTAACGGCTCGCGCTAGGGCGGCTCGGGCCCTGCTTCGGGCACGCTCGACATGACATCGACCAGAGCGTCGAGATCGGCGGGCTTGACCAGATGCCGATGGAAGCCGGCTTCCTTGGCCAGATGGCGATCCGTTTCCTGACCCCAACCCGTCACGGCCACGATCCGTGTGGCGGCTGCCCAAGGCCTGCTCGCGATCCGGCGTGCGGTCTCGTAGCCATTGAGCCTCGGCATGCCGATGTCGAGCAACACGACCTCCGGACGGAAAAGCTCCGCTTCCTCCAACGCCTCGATGCCATCGTGCACGACGCGAGTCTCATGGCCCAGTGACTGCACCAGCATGCTGAGACTCACCGCCGCGTCGTGATTGTCGTCGGCGATGAGCACACGGCGGCTGACCGATAGGTCGGAGTGCCTCTCCGGTGTCCGTGGCCGCTTCGCGGGAGCCGCCGCGATCGTGGGCAGACGGATCAGGAACTCGGTTCCCGTGCCGCGGCCGGCGCTCCTGGCCTCTATGCCTCCCTGATGCAGCTCGACGAGCTTCTTGGCCAGCGTCAGTCCGATTCCGACCCCGCCATCGGCGTGCTCGAAAGATCTGTCGAGCCGGGCAAACGGCTCGAAGACATACTCCAGCATCTCTGCGGGGATACCCACGCCGTTGTCGCGAATGCTGACGACCGCCAGCCGATGTTCCGTGCGCAGGGTGATCTCGATCTGTCCTCCCGGAGGGGTGTACTTGACGGCGTTATGCAGGATGTTGGCGAAGATCTGCGTGAGGCGGACGCGATCGCCGCTCACGTAGACCGGAGTGGCGGCTGGCGCGAGGGTGAACCGCCGCCGCGTCGTCTCCGCGGATTGCCGGTAGGTCGCGATGACGCCGTGCAGCAGCTCCGCGAGCTCGATCGGCTCCGGCTGCAGGCGGATGCTGCCGCTCGTGATGCGGGACATGTCCAGAAGGTCATCGACCAGGTGCCGCATGTGCCGCGCCTGGCGGTCGAGAATGGCGGTTGCCGCCCGCAACTCGGGCTCCAGGTTCTTCGCGTGCCTGAGCAGCTCCGCCGCGGCGCAGATCGGCGCCAGCGGGTTGCGCAGCTCGTGGGCCAGCATGGCGACGAACTCGTCCTTCTGCCGGTCGGTCTCGCGCAGCAGGCGCTCGGTGCGCCTGCGCTGTGTGATGTCGCGCGCGATCTTCGAGGCGCCGACGATCTCGCCCTTCGGGTCCCTGATGGGTGAGATGGTGAGCGCGACCTCGATACGGCTCCCATCCTTGGCGATGCGCTGGGTCTCATAGTGATCGATCCGCTCGCCGCGCCGCAGTCGCGCGAGTATCTCGACTTCTTCCGCGTGAAGCTCCAGCGGGATGATGGTCGTAATGGGCATGCCGATGATTTCATCGGCCTCGTACCCGAAGAGGCGCGTCGCGGCCGGATTCCACGAGGTCACGATGCCATCCAGCGTTTTGCTGACTATGGCGTCGTCCGAGGACTCCACAATGGCGGCGAGCCGAGATTTCAGCGTGAGCTCGAGGGATTCCGTGCCGCGGTCAGCCATCTCCATACCTTACGCAAGCATCGTGCCTGACCGCGATCCAGGCCGCGGTCCGGTTGTTCCACAAGAAGGTCAACTTCGGTTCGGGCGCCAGGGGTCGGGTTGCTGCGGCGGTCCGTATTGAGCCACCAGAGTGGATGTCCGGGTGGGCTTGTATTCGTAGGTATCCCCGCTCTCGCGCCGCAACTCCTCGAGGCGTGACTTGAGTTGCGCCGTCAGCGGCTCGAAACCCGTCCTGCCGTACAGGTTGTGGTTCTCGTCGGGGTCGGTGGCGAGATCGTAGAGCTCCCACTCCTCCGGCTGGGAGAACTGCGGGATGGCGATGAACTGGATCAGCTTGTAGCGCTCGGTGCGGATGCCCCGATGCGGACGGACGTTCTCGGCCGCGGGGTATTCGTAGTACTCGTACAGCCAGTCCTGGCGCCAGTCGGCGATAGGAGTGCCGCGCGCCAGGGGCAGGAAGCTGCGTCCCTGCGCGGTTTTCGGGACGGGCAGGCCGGCGATGTCGAGCAGGGTCACGGGCGCGTCGATGTTGAGAACCATCTCCTCCCGAACCTCGCCCGCCGGAATCTGTCCGGGCCAGCGGATCATCATCGGGACGCGGATCGACGGCTCGTACATCAGCCGCTTGTCGTAGAGGCAATGCTCTCCCAGGAAGAACCCGTGGTCGGATGAGAGCATGATGGCGGTCTCATCGAGCTTGCCCTTGCGCTCGAGCGCGTCCAGCACCTTGCCGACATCCTCGTCATTGGACACCACTCCGGCGTAGTGATCCTTGACCACTTCCTCGAGCGTTCGCGGATCGTCATCGTTCACGGCAGTCGTTCCTATCTTGTTCTGCGCATAGGCCACTGCGCGCGACTTGCCGGCGTAGTCGGTGAGGTCCTCGTCGAAATTCCCGGGGACCGGAATCCTGACGCCGTTGTAAAGGTTCTGGAGCCGGCGCGGGATGTAGAACGGCTCATGGGGGGCGTAGAACCAGAGAAAGAGGCAGAAGGGCTTGTCGCCGCGACTCTGGATCCATTCGACGGCTTTTTCGGTGAGGATGTCGTCGACGTAACGGTTGTAGGTCTTCGGCTCATCGTAGCGGCCGTCCCGCCCCTCGATGATCGTCGGATGCAGGTAGTTCGCCTGTCCCTTGAACCCGAAGTAGTAGTCCCACTTGTGATCCATCAGCGCGCCGCGCACGTGGGACTTGCCGACGAAGGCCGTCTCATAGCCGTGCTCACGCAGCACGTCGGTCACCATCTTGAACTGCGGAGGGACCGCGCCGTCATCGTTTGTCGTGGCGCCCGTGGTGTGGGAGTAGGCGCCGGTGAGGAAGCTGGCGCGCGAGGGCAGGCAGAGCGCGTTCGTAACGAAGGCATTCTTGAAGATCGCCCCCTCTCGTCCGATACGGTCCATGTTCGGGGTGCGGAGGATCGGGTTTCCGGCAATGCTGAATTCGTCGGTCCTGACGCCTTCGCCGAGGAAGAACACGATGTTGGGGCGGCGCGATTCCTGCGGGGCGCGCGACTTGCCGAGGGCGTCCGCGCCTGGCGCGGCGGCCGAGGCTGCGGCAATGGCCGTGGAAAGACCCTGAAGAACTTCCCGTCGCGTGCGCAGAGCCTTGCCCATTACGAATTCTCCGGCCGAGGTACCCACGAAACCGGCAGCAGTGTACCGTACAGTCCGGCAGTCGGCTCGGCGGAGGTGTCGATGAAGCGAGGCATGCGAATGATCCGCGGTCGCGAGTTCCTGATGGGTTGCGACACGGGCTATCCTGATGAAGCCCCGGCGCGGCGCGTCTCGGTCGGGGACTTCTGGATCGACGAATCGCCGGTCACCAACGCGCAGTTTGCGGCATTCATTGCCGCCACCGGCTACACAACGCTGGCCGAGACTGCGCCGGACCCGCGCGATTATCCCGGGATGCCGCCGGAAATGGCCAAGCCGGCATCGATAGTGTTTGTGCGGCCCGCGCGGCGCACGGAGCCCGCGCATCCGAGTCAATGGTGGCAGTACGTGTTCGGCGCGGATTGGCGCCATCCGCACGGCCCGGCCAGCGGCGTGGCCGATCGGATGGATCATCCCGCGGTGCACGTCTCCTATGCGGATGCGGAGGCGTACGCGCGCTGGGCGGGAAAATCGTTACCGACCGAGGTCGAATGGGAATTCGCGGCCCGCGGCGGCCTCGATGGCGCGATGTACGCGTGGGGAGATGAGCTCGCGCCGCAGGGCCGGATGATGGCCAACTACTGGCAAGGCGAGTTCCCCTGGCGGAATACGGTTGCCGACGGCCATGAAGGCACATCACCCGTCCGATCGTATCCGCCGAACGGATTCGGTCTCTACGACATGATCGGCAATGTCTGGGAGTGGACCGTCGATTGGTATGGCGCTCCGCACCTGCGTGCGTCTACCGCCGCATGCTGCGCGTCGTCGGCCGCGCGCACTGTGAGCGAGGCGGAGAGTTATGATCCTGCGACTCCGCATCTGCGCATCGGGCGTAAGGTGGTGAAGGGTGGCTCGTTCCTGTGTGCGGCCAATTATTGCCAGCGCTATCGTCCCGCCGCGAAATTCCCCCAGGCTGTCGACAGCCCGACCTCCCACCTCGGCTTCCGCTGTATCATCCGCGAGCCGGAGTCATCAGCGAGGTGAATGAATATGAGCGGCAGCGATCGTGATCCCTCCAAGACCCAGTCATCCGGCCCGACGCGGCGCGAATTCGTGACCAGCTCCGCGGCCATCGGCCTCGCCGCGGCCGCGGGCGTTGCGCTGGGCGCGGAACGGGACGTCGTCGAGAAGAACGTCGAGGTCAAAACCGCCGATGGGTTGTGTGATGCGGTATTCCTCCATCCGGCGGCCGGAACGCACCCCGGGGTCCTCATCTGGACCGATATCTTCGGCTTGAGGCCGGCGTTTCGCGCTATTGGCAGCCGACTTGCGGCGCAAGGTTACGCGGTGTTGGTGCCCAACCCGTTCTATCGGACCGCCCGGGCGCCGGTCGTCGTCGATGCCTCCAGCTTCGATTTCACCAATACCGCGGATCGGGCGAAAGCGATGCAATGGAGCGCATCGACGCAGGTGCCCGGCGCGATCGAGAGGGATGCCGAGGCTCACACGGCTTTCCTTGACGCGCAGCCGCAGGTCGATCGGACGCGGAAGCTCGGCACCCACGGTTACTGCATGGGCGGGCCGCTGGTGTTCAGGAGCGCGGCGCAGGTTTCCGGCAGGATCGGTGCGGCCGCAACTTTCCACGGAGGAGGGCTGGTCACTGACAAGCCGGAGAGCCCGCATCTGCTGGCGCCCCGCATCAAGGCGCGCATGTATCTCGCGATCGCCGCCAGCGACGATGCCAAGCAACCGGATGCGAAGGATAAGCTTCGCGAGGCTTTCGCTGCGGCGCGCGTGGCCGCCGAAATACAGGTTTATGCCGGCACCATACACGGTTGGTGTGTGCCCGACATGCCCCACCAGAACGGCAAGCCCATCTACAACAAGCCAGACGCCGAGCGCGCTTGGGGGGAGTTACTCGATCTATATCGCGCCGCTCTAGCGTAAGTTCTGGGGCTTGCTTTCGCCCGCACCCCTATGTAGACTTGCAACCATGGGTAAGCGGGACGGTGATGTGCGGATCTCTCTCCAGACGCTGCGGGCTCTGGAGGCCTTCCTCGAGAATCCCTCCGAGGAACTGTCGGGTGCCGACGTGCAGAAGCGCAGCGCACTGGCATCCGGGACGCTTTATCCGATTCTCCTAAGGCTCGAGTCCGCCGGCTGGTTCGTCAGCCGCTGGGAAGCCATCGATCCCGTCAGTGCCGGGCGGCCCCGTCGCCGGCTCTATCGTCTGACACCCAGTGGCCTCGCACGCGCGAGCGAGATCTTCTCGAGCTTCGGCAGAGGAGTTCCGGCATGAGCGGGCAATCTGTTTGGGACGTGTCGCTGGCACGCTATCTGGTGGGTTGCGCGGCGCGCAAGGCACCGCCCGGCTTGGCGGAGCGGTTGCAAGAGGAGTGGCTCGCCGACCTGATGGCACGGCGGGGGGCATTCTCCCGCATTGGCTTCGGACTGGGATGTTGTTGGGCCACACGAGTGATTGCGCGTGAGTTTGGCGCGGCGGCTGCGGCGGCGGGTAGCTCTGCTTCCGGCGAGCGGCTGTTGGTTGGCTACGGCGGCTTCAACCTCTCCGGCTTCTCGCGCCGAACGACGGCGATCATCGTCATCGTGTGCTTGCACGTGGGGATCTTCTACCTGTATCTGACTGGCTTCCCGCGGACAATCGTGGTGAGCACGAGCGATCACATTACCGGTGGTGTTATTAACCAGCCGCGCACGCACCTGCGACCGATACCACTGCGGCCGCCGGCGATCGCGCCCACGAGCGTGACCGACTTCCCCCTGCCGGACCCGGGATTCAAAATTCCTGCGGCGCCGAAGGCCATCACCGTGGCTCACTTGCCTCAGCCTACCGGACCTGTGCAGCCGGCGTCTCCGCAACCAATTGACCGCGTGATGGGAGGTCCGGGCGCGGGCTTTCCCGATACTGAGGACTACTATCCGCCGGGCGCGCGGCGCTTGGGGGAGACGGGCACTTCAGTCGTCAGCGTCTGCGTCGATCCTCGAGGCACACTCACAGCAGCTCCGACCGTCGTCAGATCATCGGGTATAGGCCAGATCGATGCAGGCGCGCTGCGGTTGGCGAGAGCCGGCTCCGGTCACTACCGGCCGACGACCGAGGACGGTCGCGCAGTGAGCTCGTGCTATGCGTTTCGCATCACGTTCCAGCTCGAGGATCAATAAGCCTTCAGTGTCTCCCTAAGAGCTCCTTGTCGAAGAATCCCGCGGTCGCCTCGTCGGCCTGTACCCAGGAGTCGTATCGGAGGAAGCCGTGGATCTCATCGGGGATCACCATCTCCTGATACGGCACGTGCTGGAGCTGCAGGCGGCGCACGAGATCGACCATCTGGTGGAAGTGCACGTTGCGGTCATCGTCGCCCTGGATCAGGAGGACGGGCGACTTCCATGTGCCGATGGCCGAATCCGGCGACGACAGCCAGAAGATCTTCTTCAGGGACGCCATGTCGGGCATCTGGTAGCGATCGAGCGACTTGTCGCCCCACTCGTCGGCGAACATCGACCAGTCGTGCACACCGTGCAGGTCGACGCCCGCCTTGAAGATGTCGGAATTGCGGGCGAGCGCCAGCGCCGTGAGGTAACCGCCGTACGATCCTCCCCAGATGCCTATGCGCGTCGGATCTACTTCGGGGTCGTGCTGCAGCCATTTTGCACCGGCCACCACGTCCTGATACTCCGCGGCGCCGGTGGGTCCCCAGTGCTTGGGATAGTGGAAATCATGGCCATAGCCGATGCCGAGCCGGTAGTTGAGCGACAGCACCACGAATCCATGGTTCGCGAGGTACTGGTTCACGGCGTACGAATTGCTGTAGTAGCCCATGTTGTGCCAGGTGAGCAGCATCTGGCGCGACGGGCCGCCGTGGACGAAGATGATGCCGGGCTTTCGTGCCGTGCCGCCTCGAGCAGCGAAGAGTTGCCCCTCCACAGCCGTGCCGTCCGCCGCGCGCAAGATGACTGCCTGTGGAACGATGAGATCATTCGTGGGGAACTCGGTGGGCAGGGCATCGCCGCCCGCGCTATGCCAACTGGCATCCTTGAGACTTCCCCACATCACCTCGGGAGGGCGCCTCGGGCCGGCATCGATGAACGCAAGCGTCTCGCCGTTGCCGATCGTGACGGGGTTCCACGCACTGTGGCTTCCACGCGTGATCGCGACAGGTGTACTGCCGTCCACGGAGACTCGATAGAGATGACGGCGGTCGTCATCGCCGGGTGTGGATCCTGTATTGGCGTTATAGATCAGGTATTGCTTGTCGGGCGTCATGGCGACGTCCTCGACCATGAACTCGCCGGGCGTCAGCAATCTCGTTTCGCCGCCCGCTGCGGATACCGCATAGAGATGCGGCCAATTGTCGCTCTCCGAAATGAATACCAGGCGGTTGCCGGCCGCCCAAAGTAGATTCGAGCCCTCCTCCGGATACGAGCCGCGCAGGGTGTCGGGGCTTTGCCAGATGCGCGCCCCGACGTTGTGCGCCACATCCGCAACCCAGATGGACCACTGAACCGGATTCCATTGCAGGAAGGACTGCGGCGGGCCGCCCGCGCCGGGTGTGCGGACGAAGGCGATTCGTATTCCATCCGGCGACCAGCGGGGTTCCATGTCATTCGACGTCGACGGCAGCAGGTACTCGATCGGCGTGTTGGAATCGCGGTAAACGCCGATGAAGCCGTGATCGCCGCGATTGGAGACGAACGCGAGCGACTTGCCGTCCGGCGACCAGCGCAGGTCCGAATTTCTGCCGAGGTCGAAGAACAGCCGCTGTGCTTTGTCGCTGCCGTCGATCGGTGCCTGCCAGACGCTCCCTTCCGGCAAATGGATGAAGGCGACCCGGTGGCTGTCCGGCGCGACGACGGGCGCGTCGCCTTCGCCGAGGGCGCGCGCGGCACCGCCGCTCACTGCTACCGCCCACACCTGCATCTGCGGCTGTTGTGGACCTGCCGCCGGGTCGGGCTCGATGGCTTCCGGCCAGTTGGCGTCGTGATCGCCGCCTCGTACGTAAACGAGGTATTTATCGTCATGCGAGAACTGGAGGTAGGTGATCTCCTGCCCGTCGTCCCCGCTGTAATTGGTGATCCGGCGCGCCGTGTACTCGGGCCCCTGCGCCACCCAGATGTTGCGCACGCCGCGCGCGTCCGAGACCCAGGCGAAGGTGCTGCCCGATCGCGCCGATACCAGATCGGAAGGGAAGGGGTAGCTCAGCACCTGGGTCATGGTGAATTGCCCGGGCTGCTGCGCGCGACACGGGATGGCGGCAGCCAGCGTGCCGACGAGCAGCAGGAGCGATCCCACGAGCGTGGATGTGCGATGCAACAAGGCAGCCTCTCCCGAGGGCGGCCCGAGACCGAGTCCTCAGCGGTGATGGTGAGGCTAAGGCTACTAGTGCTGCCGGACGAGCGCCAGCTTCACTCCGAAGCTCAGGAAGACGAGGCCAGTCACCCGATCCAGACGTCTAACGACCGACGGCTGCTTCAAAGCGCGCGCGATCGGCCGTGTGGCGACGATCAATAGTGCAAACCATACAACGCCCATCAATGCGTGCAGGACCGCGAGGAGAAAGATGAAAGGTCCGGCGGGCACGTGTGCCGGCAGGAATTGAGGCAGGAAGGAGACGTAGAAAACGCCGATCTTGGGATTGAGAAGGTTCGTGAGAAATCCGCGTCCGAGCCAGCTGTGGCTGCTCCGGGAGCGCACCCCCTCGGCAATTTCGAGGGCGAATCCCGCGCGCGGCTTGAGAATCAGGTTGACACCGAGCCACACGAGATACAGCGCGCCTGTCCACTTGAGCACGGTGAAAGCGAGCTCAGAGGCTGCCAGGAGCGCGCCAAGGCCGAATGCCACGGCAGCGCCCCACGTGAGGCACCCCATTACGATGCCGAGACCTGCCAGCGCCGCTTGCCGCGGTCCTTCGGCCGCGGCGGTGCGCAGCACCAGTGCCGTATCCAAGCCGGGCAGTATCGTGAGCAAACCCGCAGCGATACAGAAGGCGGCGAGGGCCTGGGCTATGGTCATGGGCGCTGGGCGGACTGTCGAGTCGATCGGGTCGACACGCCACGATGATCCTCCGCCAGCGCCCGCGGATCAACTCCGGCGTCAATGACCAGTCGTCATGGCGCCCGAAGTCATGTGGCCGCTCTTCTTCTTGCTGTGCTTGCCGCTCTTCATGTGATTCGTCTTCATGTGGCCCAGCTTCATATGACCCGAGGCCATGTGGCCCTTCGTCGTCGAGCTCATGTTGCCACTGCTCATGTGACCGCTCGAGCTCATCGCGCCGGTCGAGGTCGATTGCGCGAAGGCGGTGCCGGCCAGCAATGTGGTCGCGAGGCCGGCGATGGTCAGTAACCGGGAAATCTTCGTCATGGCTATCTCCAAATTGAGGTTGGGTTGAGAAATCGGTCGAGTGCTAGATTCCGGCATACCAGTCGTAGCCGCGGTCTTCCCAGTAGCCTCCCTGGCCATCGGCGATGTCGCGGAAGTCGCGGACCAGCTGGATGTGGCGGACGTACTTGGCCTGCTTGTAGCCGAGTTGCCGCTCGACTCGCAGCCGCAGCGGCGCGCCGTGGGCGATATCGAGCGGTTTGCCGTTCATGTCGTAGGCGATGAGCGTCTGGGGATGCATCGCATCCACGAGGTCGATGCTTTCATAGTACTGCCCGGGACTCTGGTCGCCGCCTTTTGCGGGGTCGCCGTCGAGATTGTCGGCGCAGTAGAACATGACGTACCTGGCGCCGGTGCGGACACCGGCCGCCTCGAGCAACAGGGCGAGCGGAACGCCTGTCCAGCCGCCGATGGCGCTCCAGCCTTCGACACAATCGTGCCGAGTGATCTGACTTCGCGATGGCAGCCGGCGAAGGTCGGCGATGCTCAACGACAGCGGATGGGAGACCAAGCCGTCGACCTGCAATCGCCAGTTGACGAAGCCTTGGGCGACGTGCCGGTCATAGTCCGTCCCACCGGGGTTGTAGGTGCCGTTGGGCTTGAAATAGCGGGAAATGTCGGACGGCTTGTATTCGTGCGCCATCTGGCCGCCGGCGAGCAGGAACCGCTGTGTGGCGCGGGTCCAGCTCTGCGCCGCCGCCAGCACGCGCTGGAAGCTGTCGCTGTCCGTCAGTCTGTCCGCCTGGAAGATCTTGCTGCACCCGGTCAGCAGCAGGCCGCTACCCGCGAGACCGGTGATCAATGCCTGACGTCGGGTGAGGATCGTCATATCAGTCATGCTCCGCGGGCACGGCATAACGGCCGGTGATCATCGAGCGCACCTCGTTGAATGGCCCCGCGAGCATCACCTCGATGAGGTGCACCACGATGAAGAGGACGATTGCGGAGGCGAACAGGAAGTGCAGGGTGCGTGCGCTCTGGCGACCGCCCAGTACCGCGACCAGCCAGGGCGCGAACGCGTCGAAGCCCGGCGACATGCAAAGTCCCGTCACCACCATTCCGATCACCAGTAGCAGCAGGCCGAGATAAGCGAGGCGCTGCAGGACGTTGTAGCGCTTCGCAGCCTCGCCCGTCGGATGCTTGAGCTTGATGTGATCGACGATGGAGCGCGGAATGGCGCGCAGGTCGGTTGCGGTCGGCCACAGGTTTCGCTGGACGTGCCGGCTGGCGAAACTCCATGCCAGGTACAGCGCGCCGTTGATCACCAGTATCCAGGCGAAAAAGAAGTGCCAGTGTCGCGCGTCGGCGAGATCCATGTAGCCGGGTATGGTCAGCCAATCCGGCCACGGGTGTAGCGCGAGGAACGGCTTGTCGAAATCGGCTCCAGCCTGCCCCCAGTAGAGCCGCGGATGCGCATTGAAGATGTTGAGGCCGCTGCCGACCATGATGAAGATCGTCAGCGCATTGATCCAATGGGTGAGGCGGACTGCCCACGAATGGCGGCGAATGATCTCCCGCCGCGGTCGGGCGTGACCCCTTCCGGTATCGGCTACGGCTTTGGCGGCAGGGGTCGGCATCTTGTCCACCTATTTCGCTGCCGGCTGCGCGGTGTTACAGCGGGCTGGAAGAGATTCGGCTCACCAGCGCAGCAGCCGGCGCCCGGCGAGGGCGCCCAGGGCCGTTGCGGCGCCGATGCCTAGCGTATACCAAGTGGCCACGAAAGCGGCGGCCTGCTCGGGACAGTGCAGTCCGTAGAGAGTCGCCGCGAGCGCGCCCGCCGCGAAACCCGCAGCCGCACCCGTCAGCGCGGGGCGCGTGGGCGCCAGCTGCCGAATCGCCGCGATCAGGCAGGCGTAGATCGGCACCGCGAGCAGCAAAATGAGCGGGGAGCAGACCTTCCAGGTATGGCCCAGCCACAGGGCAACGCGCCCGGCCTGGGCCGCCGCCAGAATCTGACTTATCCCCAGGGCGAACATGAGCAGTATCACGAGCGCGGCGGCGAATGGCGCCGCGCCGAGCCTCGAGCCCGGTACGGACAGGCGCCTCACGATGACCGCGCCTGCCACCGTGAGGAGGCCCGTATAGCCGCCCTTCATCCAGAACCATGGCTGCTGCACGGCCACGAGCAACGGTTGACACCGCAGCCCCAACGCGACGATGGCGAACGTAATCAGGCCGCCTGCGACCAGAGCCGTCAGCAGCTTTCTATTCACGGCGCCCAGCGGCGTAGGCCGCACGTCGCGCGTGAGGATGTCAATGAGCTCAGACGTTCTCATCGCGTAGAGCCTGACTCAACCATTTGAGGCTTCGATGCAGCATGACTCGAGCCGACACGGCGGTCACACCCCGTTTGTGCGCGGCTTCTTCCACGGACAGACCTTGTAGCTTCACGTCCTCTATCAGACTTCGCTGCCGGTCGGGTAAACGTTGCAACAGCCGCTCGAGATCGGTACGCAGCGCACGTTCTTCGGCATCCTCGGCAGCGAAAAGAGCGCCGGCGTCCTCGAGCGGGACCTGAATCGACCGGCGCCGCCGGCGCAGATGGTCGATGAGCTTGTAGCGGGCGAGCGCATACGCCCACGGGGTAAACGGAAGCGAGCGGTCGTAGCTGTCGCGCTTCAAATGCACTGCGAGGAGTGTCTCCTGGACGAGATCCTCGACTTCGGCGGTGCCGGTGCCGATGCGACGGGCGAAGTAGCCACGGACGTAACGACCGAGCATGCCGAGTAGCTCACGGTGCGCACCGGAGTCCCCTTCCAGGCTGCGGATCATCAGCGGCCGGAGGCGCTCTTCGGTCTCGTCCTGGTGCGGCACTGGAGGATCGACTCGCCCGCGGCGTGCGAGCGGGCTGATTCTAATGCGGGTGCTCGGTGAATCACAAACGGAGAAAAGCCGACCGCCCTGTAACACCTGCGCGCGCACTGCGAAGTAAGCCGGCATGAAGATGCTCCGTGACCTTTGTGGGCGCCCGGCCGCCTTCGTCCGGCAATCCTGGTGGGCGTTGCCGCTGCGCCTCATCGTCGGCTACGGGTTCATGGAGCACGGCTACGCCAAGCTCGCGCGCGGTCCGGAACAGTTCGCCGGCATCCTGCACGCCCTGCACATGCCGGCCGCGGGGCTCCTCGCCTGGGCGACCATCCTGACCGAGCTCATCGGCGGCTTCGCGGTGCTCATCGGCGTGCTCGTACCGCTGATCAGCGTGCCCATGGCGATCGTGCTGATCGTCGCAATTCTGACCGTGCACCTTCCCAACGGGTTCAGCTCGATCAAGCTGCTCGCGGTCACGCCGGCAGGCGCGTACTTCGGGCAGCCGGGGTACGAGACGGACCTGCTCTACCTCGCTTGTCTGGCCGCGCTCGTGCTGGGCGGCAGCGGACCCTTTTCCCTCGACTCAGTCCTGACGTCCGACTCCCACAAACGAATCTCAAGAACGGAGACCGCCATGAAATTGCGTAATCTGACCCGATCCATCGCGGGGCGCGCCGGCGTAACGCTGACCGCCTCGCTGCTCGCCACCAGTCTGGCCGTTGCCGCCGATCCCGACCGCGGCGTGCTCGTGCTCACGAGCACGAACAACCCTGACACCAATCAAGTCCTGGTGTACCAGTTGGAGCCTGGAGCGACCGCGCTCTCTCTGGTGCAGACGCTACCCACGGGTGGCCGGGGCGGCGCCAGCGGCAACGCCGGTATCGTGCAGATGAAGGATGACATCGGCGCCGTGGCCAATTACGGCTCGGGCAGTGTCAGTCAGTTCGCGCGAGAGGGAGATTTCGTCGCAATGAGGGGACAGATCAGGCTCGCGCCCGGTTGCCTGAAGCCCGACTCGGTGGCGCTCACCCGCGAGCAACTCTTCGTGGCCGGCGCCAATTGCGTCGAGAGCCACGCGTGGCCGTCAGGCATCCAGGACGGCGCAGTCGTGCACCTGTCGGACACGTCCGCGGCACAGGTCGCGGTGGGCAGGACCTGGGGCGCAGTCACCTTCACCTCTGGTGCCGTCAAGCAGGTGGGCCTCAATGGCTGGGGCGCGCTGAGCGGCGCAGTCGCCTCGGTCGCGCTTCCGAGCGATGCCAACAACACACCGCTCGGCGCGACTTTCTGGGGCGACATTCTCGGATTCAACCCCGCTCACAGCCCCGATAGCTTCGCAGTCGTCGATGCGCAGCGGAACGTATATCCGGTGGTCGGGCCGGCGCCGTCCTATCCCACAAATGCACCGTGCTGGATCGCGAAAGGACCTGGTAACGTCTGGTATACGGGCAACAGCCCTGGCGAGGCGATCTCCATATTCTTCAGCGACGGCAAGGGTGGGGTGTTCTACAAGTCCGTGCCTCTGCCCGGCGCGCCGACCGACATTACGGTTTCGAAGAATCGTAAATGGCTGGCGGTCATCTACTCCGCGAACGGCAACGGCTACGTGGCCGCATTCGCGATCGATAAGTACGGTGACCTGACGCCGGCAGGCACGTCGAGCCCGATCGGGGTCGCCGCGTTCAGCGGTGTCGCGATCAGCGAGTAAGGCGCGGCTGGTGACCGCTGCGGGGTGCTTTGCTCCCCGCAGCGGACCGCATCGTAGTATCGTCGGGCCGACGGGTACCCGGCGCCGGCAGCGGCGTCGACGATGACGGAGGCTCCATGACGGACACGGTTCGCGATGATGCCGCGCGCCAGCGATTCGAGCTCGAGGTGGACGGTGCGTTGGCTTTCGTCGACTATCAGCGCGACGGACGCAAACTGCTTCTGACCCACGCCGAGGTGCCGCCCGCGCTGCGCGGCGGAGGTGTCGGATCGGCGTTGGTGCAAGGGGCCCTGGCGCTGGCGCGTGAGCGGGGCGAGAAGGTAGTGCCGCTCTGTTCCTTCGTGGCGCACTACATGTCGCGGCACCCCGAGGTTCAGGACCTGCTCGCCGAGCCGCTTCTTGACACCTGGGATAACTAAGACAATACTGCGAACTGAAAGGTAGCGCTACCAAAGAATTCGCTCCAGGGGAGAATCCATGGACCAGCCGACCCGGCTGACGATGCTCGGCGCCTGGGCGCTGCTGTTCTGTGGTGCGGTCAGCGTCGCGCCGGCCCGCGCGGCAAGCCAGGCGCCGGTCTCGATGGTGGTGCAGGTCAACACGCCGGGGCCCACCATCGACCGCCACATCTTCGGCCAGTTCGCGGAGCACCTCGGCGGCGGCATCTATGGCGGCATCTGGGTGGGGCCGGGCTCTCCGATCCCCAACACCGACGGTTATCGTAACGACGTGCTCGCGGCGCTGAAGGCACTTCATGTGCCCGTGATCCGCTGGCCGGGCGGCTGCTTTGCCGACGATTATCACTGGCGCGACGGAATCGGCCCGCGCGCGCAGCGTCCGGTGCGGATCAACACGCACTGGGGCGGCGTCATGGAGCCGAACTCCTTCGGCACGGGCGAATTCCTCGATTTCGCGGCGATGATCGGCGCCGACCCCTACCTGACGGGGAATGTCGGCTCGGGCACCCCGCAGGAGATGGCTGATTGGGTCGAATACATCACGTCCGATTCCCGCAGCACGCTGGCGCAGATGCGGCGTGCGAACGGACGGGATGGCCCGTGGCGCTTGCCCTTTTTCGGCATCGGCAACGAAGCCTGGGGCTGCGGCGGCAACATGAGGCCGGAGTACTACGCTGATCTCTTTCGCCGCTACGCCACGTTCGTCAGAGATCATGCGCCGGACGGGATCACGGTCGTCGCGAGCGGCCCGCATGACGACGACTACCATTGGACGGATGTCGTGATGGCTCGCGCGGGCGACCTCGTGGACGCTCTGTCACTGCACTACTACACGATTCCAACGGGTAACTGGAAGCACAAGGGGGCTGCTTATGGGTTTGGTGAAGACCAGTGGGCCTCGACACTGAAGGCTGCGTCTCGGATCGATGAGTTCATCACGCGCCACTCGGCCATCATGGACAAGTACGATCCGCAGAAGCGGGTGGCGCTGTTCGTCGATGAGTGGGGCACGTGGTATGACCCTGAGCCGGGCACGAATCCGGGGTTCCTGTATCAGCAAAACTCCCTGCGCGATGCCCTGGTGGCCGCGGTCTCGCTGAATATCTTCGAGCGTCACGCCGATCGCGTCCGCATGGCCAACATCGCGCAGATGATAAATGTCCTTCAGGCCATGATTCTGACGCGAGGGGACAAGATGGTCCTCACGCCGACCTACTATGTCTTTCGCATGTACGCGCCGTTTCAAGGTGCGACCTACCTGCCGGTCAAGGTCGTCACGCCGTCTTACCGGTATGGCACGGTCGTGTTGCCGGCCGTCGATGCCACCGCAGCTCGTGACTCGTCGGGAACGATCCATCTGGCGCTCGTGAATCTCGACCCACACCATGTGGCGACGGTATCGGCGCTGATCGAGGGCGCGAGCACGCATGCCGCCAGCGGGCAGGTGCTTACCGCAGCCGCCATGGATGCCCACAACACGTTCGAGCATCCCAGGGCAATCGGGCCGGCTTCCTTTCAGGGCGTGAGCAAGAGCGGCCGACTCGTGTTCAGGCTGCCGGCCAAGTCCGTTGCCGTCGTGACCCTTCACTGAGAGGTCGTTGCGGCCACCGCGGCGCCGGGCCTAGAACTGCATCACGGAATCCGGCTGTTTCGCGTGATAGCGATCTCGGTCAATTATTGTTGAATCGGGAATTCTGGGCCCCTTGGCAGGGGGTGGGGGTCAACCCGATGACTGAATACGTGGTTTTCGCAGCCAGTATCGTGCTCGGGGCGGCCGCAGGGGCCGCCGCGTACCTCTTTGCCCACGAGCGCCGCCGCGGCGCGCAGATCACCGCAAACGGTGACGGGGCGATGCTCAGAACGCTCATCGACAATCTTCCGGACCTGATCTATGTGAAGGATGTCGATGGCCGCTTTCTCCTGGCCAATGTGGCGGTCGCGCGCATCATGGGCGCGAAGAACCCGAGCGAGCTGCTCGGCAAGAACGACTTCGACTTCCATGCCAGCGAGCTGGCGGCTCTCTATCATGAGGACGAGCAGGCGGTGATCCGCTCCGGCAAGCCGCTGCTGGCGCGCGAGGAGGAATGTCGGGACCCGGAAGGCAATCGCATGCACCTGGAGACCACCAAGGTGCCGCTGCGCGACCCGAGCGGCAAGGTAACCGGCCTCGTGGGGATAGGACGCGACATCACCCAACGGGTCGAGGCCGCACAGGCGCTGGACGGCGCCGTACGCGAATCGCAGGAGATCATCCAGGCGGTGCTGACCGGCGCCAGCGATCGGCGCATTGCCCTGCATGGCAAGACCGGCAACCTGCTCCTCCTCGCGCAGAGCATCAATGAGCTGATCGACAGCGTGTCGACCACGGTCGCGGAAACGGTGCAGGTCGTCGGTCTCGCGGTGGAAGGTGATCTGACATCGAGAATGAGCGTCGATGACAGGTCGGGAGACTTCAGAGCGCTTGCCGCTTCGGTCAATTCCATGGTGCAGGCGATGCGGGACGTCGTTGCCGGGCTGACGAGGACCTGTCGTGCGGTGCAGTCGGGGGCCGAGGAAATCTCACGTGGCAACCTCGACTTGAGCAAGCGGACCGAGGAGCAGGCCTCGAGCCTGGTGGAGACGACCTCCTCGATGGAGCAGATGACCACCAGAGTGAAGAGCAACGCCGAGAACGCCATACAGGCCAACCATCTGGCAGTGGCGGCGCGCGAGCACGCCGAGCGCGGCGGCAGCGTGGTCGGCTCCGCCGTGGCGGCGATGAGCGAGATCAGCGCGGCGAGCAACAAGATCGCGGAAATCATCAGCGTGATCGATGAGATCGCGTTCCAGACGAATCTGCTGGCGCTCAATGCGGCGGTGGAGGCGGCGCGGGCCGGCGAGCAGGGCCGGGGCTTCGCCGTGGTCGCGGCGGAGGTGCGCAATCTTGCATCGCGGAGCGCGGAGCGCCGCCAAAGAGATCAAGGCGCTCATTCAGGACTCGGTGGGCAAGGTGAATGAAGGAACCAAGCTGGTCGATGAGTCCGGCGTGGTGCTCGGCGAGATCGTGACGCGGGTGACGAAGGTGACCGACGTCATGGCCGAGATTGCCGCCTCGAGTCGCGAGCAGGCCTCGGGAATCGAGCAGGTCAACAGGGCCGTATCTTCGATGGATACGAGCACGCAGCAGAATGCGGCGCTGGTGGAGCAGGCTACTGCCGCCGCGCGGGCGCTGAGCGAGCAGGCCGGCAACATGATGAATCAGATCGACCGCTACCGCCTCGGCCGGCCGGCCGCTGCTCCGACCGACACCCAAGCCGCGATGCCGCGCAGCCGCGCGCTGGCCTGAACCGGCCGGCGATCTGGCCTCGGTCGGCGGCGATGCATGATAATGGGGACCATCCGCAAAGGAGACAGTAGATATGCTTCTGTACGCGCTCTACGCGTGTGTGCACTTTACGGGCAAGCATGCGGCCCAGGCGGGCAAGACCCAGTGTGTCGAGTCAACTATATTTTTCCAGGCCGAGGCATGTAAGCAAGAGCTGCCGAAACGGCCCGAGAAGCCGCAGAAGGTCGCGGGAGGCGTGAGCTGGATGGAATGCGACGCGGCGAAAGCCGATTCGTGGATACCTGCCGCGGCGAGTGATGCCGGGAATCGCCTCTACAAGGCGCAGGCCGGCGCATCCGATGCAAGCGCCCTGGCCGATTTGCTGGCGCCCCTGACTCCGGATGCGCGCGCCGCGCTCGGGTCGGGCGGCCTGAGGGGTCGATTCGAGAGGACGTTTCAGGGGCCGGGCGACCTGTCGTTCTTCATCGTGGGGACCGGCTCCGCGGTGGTTGCTTATGCCGTGACGAACCTTGACGATTTCCAGTTTGCCGACATGGCAACCGATGTGTCGTCAGCCGCGGCGGCCATGGCGAGCTCGAAAGAAGACCTGGATTTATCCACCATTGCGGAGGATGCCGGTGTCGAGCTGAGCTACCAGACGGAGATGTCGCGGCGCGCTATGCCGCCGCCCGGAGGCATGAGGTCCGAGCCCTAGGGCCTGGCCGCCGTCGGCGCCGTTGCGGCCGGCGTTGCGTTGGTGACGGGATGTAGCACTCCGTCGAGCATCGTACGCGCGCCGTTCCAGATGATCTGCGTGCCAATGGCCAGCAGGATGAAGGCCGTCAGCCGGATCATGATGTTGGTTCCAGTCTTTCCGAGCCGCCGTATCAGCCGGTCCGCGTAGCGATAACAGAGGTAGATCGCGACGGCCGTGATCAGTACGCCGACGACGTGCGCCAGCGTCGTGATCAGCAGCACACGCAGACCCTCCGGTGGAATGACGCCGAGGGTGACCGCGACCGATATCGAACCGGGACCGACGGTGAGCGGCATGGTGAGCGGATAGAAGGCGCGCTGCGTGAGGCTGTCAGGGGCGGTGCGGGCGCTCGATGCAGACACCTCGGGAGTGTTCGGACCATTCAGCAGCGACCAGGCGAACGCGCACACTACCGCGCCGCCGGCTACCTGGACCGCGGGAATGGAGACTCCGAAGAAATCGAGAACGTAGGCGCCGATCAGGATCGAGGCGAGCAGCAGTGCGAAGCTATTGAGCGCCACCAGCTTTGCAGTGCGCGCCCGCTCCTCGCGCGTCAGGTCCGAGGTCATGGCCAGGTAGATCGGCGCCCCGGCGAACGGATCGATGATCGGCAGCAGCGCGGCGACCGCGATGAAGACGATGCCGGCGAAGTAGTGGATGCGTTCCAGGAGCATGCGGCGGTGTGCAGTGAAATGCCGTAGGGCGTGACCTACACAGTCTCGCGCGGGATGCCGACAAGCTCAAGAGTGTTCGCGCACTCGCGCCTCGGGTTCAGGGCTGATGCTTTTGCTTTTGCGCTTCGCGGGCGGGTGCTTCCGCGCCCCGGGGCGTTTTGCGCCTGGCCTGTGCGCTTTGCGACCCGCGTGAGCGCCATTCCTCGGATTCATGTTCCGGCGCTGCATCGCCGAATGAGGGTTCGGGCGCCCGGTTGCGCCGCGGGCGCGGACGACGCCCGGACCCTTGAACATGCCGGCGCGGGGGGTGGCGGCGATCGCCGGATGGCCGTGGTTCGCGCTTGCCCTGAGCCCCGGATTCCGCTGCGCCATCTGCATGTGCCGGCTCTGCATCGCAGTCGGCTGGAAATGCTGCTCATGGTCGGCGAGGCGTTCCTGGGCGGTTGGCACGGCTCTGATTCCACCGGCACCGCCGTTGTAGCTCACCCTCGTCACATTGACGTTGTTGATGACAGTCTGGTTGTAGGTGTTGTGGATGATCGTCACATTGACGTTGGTGACGCTGCGATTGTAGGCGAACGCGCCGCCAACCCAGCGGCCGCCGGCAAATCCGACGCCGCCGTATCCGAACCCGTAATGCACGCCGCCGTAGAACCCGACGTGCGGGCCCCAGTATCCGCCGTGCCAGACGTACGCGCCGCCGGCGAAACCCCAATATCCCGGCGTCCAGAGAACCCCAATCCGCGGCGGTGCTACCCAGGTACCCGGGACCCAGAAATAATCCGCGGACGCCCATCCCCAATATCCGGGTGCCCACATCCATCCAACCATCGGGCAGGGCGGTTGCACGTACACAGGCAGCGGAGGCGGTGCGACCTGCACGTCGACCACCGCGGCGGGCGGCACATAGACTGGTGCCGCAACGCGCACCTGCGCCGCGCAGGCGGCGAGGAGGACGGTAGCAGCCGCAAGTGCGATCACGCGGATCGACACGAGACGTGTTCTGGTGGAACTGGACATCGGGCGAGGCTCCCCATTCAGCGAATTTCAGCCACTAGAACGGTGGCCGAGGGGAGGCGTGCACCGACATTACAAATTGTTAACCATTGTTAATCGCGTGGCGCTGTGGCAGCCAGCGGTAATAGGAGGACGCCGGCGCGGCTGTCGTCGTGGAACAGCTTGATGTGCGCCACACGTGCGCTCTTCGGATCTTCGTAGCCGATACGGCCGCCGGTGTTGTAGTTCTTCTGATAGTCCGGCGAGTTGAGCGGCATGACGACGAGGCGGATGCGCGCGCCGGCCGGAATGCGCCACGCCATCCAGTTGAACGTGAAGGGAATCGTGACTACCTGGCCGGGTTTCAGGAGCTCCTGTTTGAAGAAGCCGTCACGGAAACGCGCGCGACGCATATCCTGCCCGAGCGTCACCGCGGAGCCGTCAGGCGCCACCATCTGTACTTGCGCCCACAGGTCGAAATCGGGCGCATCCGACTGCACGATCACGTCGAGGCGCATGTGCCCAGCCACCTCCACGTCTTGCTGCAGTGGCGCGGAATGGAAGACCAGGGCGTCTTGCTCATAAGCGCGGAACTGGCTGAGCAGATCCTCATTCGCGGCATATTGCGCCACCGCGAGCTCCGGCAGAGTGCTTGGATCGTCGCGGATCGTGGCCGGCGGCTCCGCGCCGGGCTTCGACTGCACGAGCGCGCCGGACCGAAAGAGATCCTTGGGCGTACCGGCCGGGTCTTCGAGGTAGAGCGCGAGGTTGCCGCCGGCTGAGGCGCCGTCCAGCGAGTGTGCGTAGCGCCACTCGTTGGCGCCCATCATGTAGTAAGTCACGCGGTCGCGCAGCAGCGCGGGCCTGGGGCCGCGGCCGAGCACCCAGTCGTACCAGTCGGCATGGAGCCGGTTCATGTCCAGCACGGCCGAATCCGGGATGCTGAGATCCTCGATCGTCTTCTGCGGATGCTGTGTGCCCAGATGGTCCCACGGCCCGATGACGAGCAGGATGTTGGCGGCCTCCTGGGGCGAGGCATATTGGAGGAAGCGCCGGTAATAATGCAGCGCACCCGGCTGGTCGTCATCGAAGAAGCCCGTGGCCGTCAACACCGGAAATCGCATCCGCGCAATTTCGGCGGGCTTCGGCTCGGCGGCGAGATTGAACGCCTGGTCGCCGACATGGTCGAGCCACATCTTCATGAATGACAGCTTCCGGCCGCGGCTTTCTTCCATCCACCAGTCGTCCTGGGCTATGCCGATGTCCTCATCGAGCGTAGCGAACGGCTGCTGCCGGGCGTAGTGCGCCAGCATTTTCTGCTGCCAGTAGTCGCTGCGGATGTAATCGTCGTTCAGCGTACGGCCTGAGACGTATCCCAGAATCACGGCGGACCAGGCCTGCGGAATGCCGTTTGTATTCGGCACGTCCCAACCGGGATAGATGGGCACGTAAGGCGCGATGCCCGAGAGATGCGGCGGAAGCTGCGACGCCGTGTGCCACTGAGTCATGCCGACGAACGAGCCGCCATACATGAAGACATGCCCATCGCTCCAGGGCTGACGGGCGATCCATTCCACCGCATCGCGGCCGTCGCGGCTGACCTGCAGGCCGATGTTGTCGCTCTTTTCGCCGCCGGAGCGGCCACGCCCGCGCACCTCGACTTGCACGAACACATAGCCCCGCTGCACGAACGTCTTGAAGTCCTGATCGCGGCCGCCGTCGATGTCGTATTGCGTCAGCTCGAGAACCGCCGGCGCGTTGCCCTTCGGGTGCGAGGGTTTGAAGAGCCACGCTTCCAGCTTCACGCCGTCGCGCATGGGGATCATGCGGCTCATCTCGATGTCGTAGCCCGGACCGACCTGCGCCTGCGCAGGCGGTGCCGCGCTTGCGCCCAGGGCGAGCGTCGCTGGAACCAGAGCCAGCGCCAGAGCTGCTGCACGAATCATGAGAGACCCCCGAGATGTCGCCCGAAATGTGGCCACGGACGGGCGCTTTTAAACCGATCGAGCGGGGCAGCAGTCTAATACGGTAAAGGGTGGGAGTGAACTCGATGGTGAAGCGATGATGCCGGCGCGGCGGCTCTGTGGACTTGCGCTGATCGCTATCTTCATGATGGTCGCCGGGCTGGCCCGACCGGCGCCGGCGGCAGCGGCCAAAGCGGCCACACCGGTCATCCCGGATCTCAGTCTCTGGCTGGCGAAGAACCGAAAATTGGGACAGGCGGCGTGGCGGCACGCGGCGCACTTCTCCATAGCCTACGAGATCAATCCAGGGCACAACACCCCGGCGCCGGTATCGACGCAGGTCGATGCCGGCTACACCAAGGACGCTCTGTGGTTGCGGTTCCAGGCAGAGGATCCCCATCCCGGCGATATCGGTTTGCGCTACCGCGAGCACGACGATATGGCCAGCTACGCTGATGATTTCGTCGGCGTGATGTTGAGCCCCTTCAATGACACGCAATGGGCCTACGAGCTCTTCTGCACGGCCGGCGGTACCGAATGGGACGCTTTCCGGCAGCAGAACAATGAGTACTCGTCATGGGATGCGGTATGGACCTGCAGCGCCTCGCGCACCGCAAACGGTTATCAGGTGGTCATGAAGATACCGTTCGCCTCGATCAAGTTTCCGCACAGCACGGCCCCGCAGCGGTGGGGGCTCATCTTTTTCCGCAACTGGCCGCGTAATATCCGGCACCAGCTATTCAGCCAGCCCCTGAACTACGACACCAGCTGCACGCTGTGCAGCATGATCCCCCTCGACACCGCGACGCCCATCAAGACGGGCGCCGCCGATTTCCAGTTGATCCCCGCGGTCACGGTGATCCGAACCGACTCGCAGCAAAACGGCGCGGGAGGACTCGTGCAGGGGTCGCCGACCCTGAAGGCCAGCCTCGACGCGCGCTGGGTGCTGCGCCCGGATCTCGAGTGGTCCGCGACCGTGGATCCCAATTTCTCGCAGGTGGCTCCCGACGTGCTGCAGCTCAGCGCCAACCGACAGTTCGCGGTCTTCTACCAGGAGAATCGTCCGTTCTTCGAGCAGGGCACGCAGGTCTTCAATACACCGAGCATGCGGTTCAGCACGGACACGTTCAATCCGTCGGGGCACTCGTGGACACCCTCACGATCACTGACCCGCGCTTCGCCACCAAACTCGTAGGTCAGGTGGGGGCCGATGAGATCGGGGCTCTGGCCACCGAGGATACTGCCACCAGCATCGTAGTCCCCGGCCCGCAGGGCTCGACGGCCCAATCGTTCGACTTCACCACCCAGGACGAGCTGCTGCGCTACCGCTACGATGTGGGTAACTCGGCTATCGGGTTATACGCCTCCGACCGGGACGGTGGCGGTTATCACAGCGGTCTGTACGCGGCCGACGGCGACTGGCAGATCGATCCGAGCGATGTCGTGACCGCCTTGGTCGGCCGTTCGAATACCGACTATCCGGACACGGTGGCGAGCGCCTTCGGGATTTCGCCGGGCACCGTCGACGGTGATCTCTGGAGTCTCGATTACGCTCGCACCCGACACAACTACAACTTCGAGGTCAACCTGAGCCATGTCGCCGAAGGTTTCAGAGCGGACCTGGGATATATGCCACAGGTCGGATACGACCAGGGCGCGATTCTGGGCGAATACGACTTCTACGCGCCCGATGAGGACTGGTGGCAGAACTTCGGCTTCGGCACCATTTCAAACTGGACCCGCGCAACGGACGGTGGCGCGAATCTCGACCGCAAGGTCAAGCTTTACACCGTCCTCCATGCCAATTACCAGGCGCAGGTCTACTTGTACGCGACGCACGACGAGCAGTACTACCAGGGCAAGCTCTTCAACCTGGATCAGCTCGAGATGGATACAACCATCCAGCCTGTGAGCTGGCTGAACGGGGAAGTCGATGTCGTCGGGGGTGACGGCGTGGACTATACCGACGTACGGAAGGCCGGGCTGTTGTCCGTCAATACCACGTTCTACATCCAGCCTGGCAGACATCTCAAGATCAGTATCGTGGACGACTATGAGCAGCTCACTCTTTCGGGCGCGCGGCTCTTCACGGCGAACGTTTACGATGTGCGGCTCGCGTGGTACTTCACTTCACGTTTGTTCACGGACGTCATCGGACAGGGACAGGACGTGCGCAACAACACGACGCTGTATCCGCCCGGCTCAGTTCCCCGCACGGGTACCCTCGCTACCCAATGGCTGATCGGCTATCAGATCAATCCCTGGACGGTCTTCTACGCCGGCAGCTCCGAGGGGTATCAGGAGACCAGTGACGGCCAGCTTCAGCCCCAGCAGCGGACGTTTTTCGTGAAAGGAAGCTACTACTTCCAGCCTTGAGCACCGCCGCCGGCCCGTACCGGCTCGCGCGCCCGCGGAGTTCCGCATGGCCGCCGGCATTTCATTGTATTCTCTCCGGTTGGACGCAGACGGGGGAATGGCAGATGGCCGGACCGGCGAAACTCAGACGCGACGTGGGTGTGATCGGACTGCTGTACGCAAGTCTCGGCAGCATCATCGGGTCCGGCTGGCTGTTCGGAGCGCTGCACGCCGCCGTGCTGGCGGGACCGTGGAGCGTCTTCTCGTGGATGATCGGGGCCGCCGCCATCCTGCTGCTGGCCTTCGTATTTGCCGAATTGGCGACCATGTTCCCGAATTCGGGAGCGATGGTGCACATGACATACGTGAGTCATGGCGACCTGGCCGGCAGTATCTGGGCCTGGATCCTGTTTCTCGCCTTCGTGTTGGTGCCTCCCATAAAGAGGCGACCGGGGTGCTCACCTACACCAACGCCTACCTGCCCGGGCTGATTTATCCCGGAACCGGCTTATTGACCGAAGCCGGCATGGTTTGGGCCATACTGCTTCTAGCGTTGGTAGTCGCCGTCAATTTCCTGGCAGTGCGCTGGGTCCTCGCCATCAACAGCGTAGCCACCTGGTGGAAGCTGGTCATCCCGATCGCGACGATCTTCGTCCTGATGGCCTATTCGTTTCATCCGGCCAACATGGTGGCGCATGCCGCCAGCGTACCCGTGAGCGGCGTCTTCACGGCCGTGGCCACAGCCGGTATCGTATTCAGTTTCCTCGGTTTCCAGCAGGCCATCTCCCTGGCGGGAGAGACTCGCAATCCCAGCCGCTACATACCTCTGGCCCTCATCGGCTCGGTGCTGGTGGGCATGCTGATCTATGTGGGTCTGCAGGTTTCGTTCATCACGGCGCTCGATCCGCGCGACATCAGCAGCGGCTGGCAGCACCTGCACTTCACCGGCATGTTCGGGCCGCTCGCCGCCATCGCGATCGGAGTGGGGGCGCTCTGGTGGGCAGTCGTGCTGTACGCCGACGCCTTCGTCTCGCCCCTCGGCACGGCGTTCATCTATGTCACTGCCAGCCCGCGGATCATCATGGCTGCTGGAGAGATGGGCAGTGCTCCGGAGCACGTCGTACGACTGAACCGCAACGGGGTGCCATGGGTCGGGCTCGTTGTCACCTATGCCGTTGGCGTGGTTTTCTTCTTCCCGTTCCCATCATGGCAGAAGCTCGTGTCCGCGGACTCCCTCATCATGGTGCTGGCATACGCGATGGCGCCCGTCACGCTGCTCCACCTGCGCGCGACTCTCCCAAACGCGCCGCGGCCATTTCGCCTGCGCGCGGCAGGTCTGCTCGCACCCGTTACCTTCGTCACGTCCAACTGGATCATCTATTGGACAGGTTATGAGGTGGTCAAGTGGATGTTGGGCGCGGTGCTCGCCTACACCGTCGTGTATCTCTTGTGGTATTTCCTCGGCCGGCTGGTGAGCGAAGCCGGAGCTGGGATGGCAACAAGCCTGGTGGGTCGCCCCCTATCTGGCGGGCATATGGGTCGTGAGTTATCTCGGTCCCGCAGACATGGACGGCCAGGGGAAGCTGGGCTTCTTTAGCGGGATGTGGATTCTCGCCGCTTTCAGCCTGGTCATCCTGTACCTGGCCCTCAGGGCCGGGCGGACCGCGCCCGTCGCGCAGGCGTGCGCAGATCGCATGAAGTCTCTGGCATCGAGCGGCGCCGATCCATTGGCCCGGGCCGAAGAGGCTTTGAGCGCGTGAATGCAGACCCTGGCTGAACTCGCCCGCTCCCTCGAAGCCGGCGCTACGACGAGCTGGCCGGCTGGTGGCGGAGTGTCTCGCCAGGATCGCCGATTCCAAGGGAGAAGGGCCGCGCACATTCCTGAAAGTACATGCGGAGGCGGCGTGAGCCGCCGCGGAATATTACGACCGGCTCCGGGCACAGGGTGTGAGACTCAGCCCGTGGGCGGGCATTCCGGTATCGATCAAGGATCTGTTCGATATGGCCGGGGACGTCACCACGGCAGGCTCCAAAGTGTTGCTCGGGCAGCCGCCGGCGGACATGGATTGTGCCGCTGTGGCGCGTCTGCGCGCCGCGGGCTTCATTCCCATCGGGCGCACCAACATGACGGAGTTCGCGTACTCAGGGCTGGGACTCAACCCGCACTACGGCACGCCGCTCAATCCTTTCGAAAGGGCGCGCGGCCGGGCGCCGGCGGTTCATCGTCGTGCGGCGGTTTCAATCGTCGAGCAGATGTCGTACGGCGCGTTGGGGGAACGGATACCGGCGGCTCGTGCAGAATACCGGCCGCTTTTTGCGGCATCGTGGGACTCAAGCCCACGGCCCGCAGGGTTCCGATGTCCGGAGTGTTCCCTCTTTCCCGTACTCTGGACTCCGTAGGGCCTCTGGCCGCGAGCGTCGCCTGCTGCGCCACGCTCGACTCAGTGCTCGCGGATGAGCCGGCTGCGGTGCTCGACACAATCGGATTGCTGGGACAGCGGTTCGCGGTTCCGACCCACTATGCTCTCGACTCCCTCGACCCGCACGTGGCGCGCAGCTTCGAGCGTGCGATCCGTGGATTGAGCGCCGCCGGCGCGGCGATCAGCGAGATACCGCTGGCGGAGCTCGACGAGCTGCCGGGCATCAATCGCAAAGGCGGATTTTCTGGCCCGGAGGCCTACGCACTGCATCGTGAGCGCATCGAGTCCAGGGAGCGCTGTACGATCCCCGTGTGTTGGTTCGCCTGCTGCGCGGGCGGGAGCAGAGTGCTGCCGACGACGTCGACCTGATTCGCGCGCGCACCGATCTGCAGCGCCGGGTCGACAGGGCGCTGGCGGAATTCGACGCGCTTCTCGATGCCGACCACCCCGATCGTCGCGCCGCTGCTGCAGGATCTGGA
>CAWEXF010000012.1:0-165000 GCA_963812925.1 uncultured Pseudomonadota bacterium
TGTACCTTAAAAATGCGCGCTTACTTCAAAATCTTTGCGACGACGCCGGCACCGACGGTGCGGCCGCCCTCGCGGATTGCAAAGCGCAGCCCCTCTTCCATCGCAATCGGGCTGATCAGCTCCACGTTCATCTTGATGTTGTCCCCGGGCATGCACATCTCAACCCCCGCAGGCAACTCGATCGTCCCGGTCACATCGGTCGTACGGAAGTAAAACTGCGGCCGATACCCCTTGAAAAAGGGCGTATGCCGGCCCCCCTCCTCCTTGGTCAGCACGTACACCTCACTCTCGAACTGCGTGTGCGGGGTGATGCTGCCGGGCTTGGCCAGCACCTGGCCGCGCTCCACCTCTTCCCGCTTCGTGCCGCGCAACAGCACCCCCACGTTATCTCCCGCCTCTCCCTGATCCAGGAGCTTGCGGAACATCTCTACCCCCGTGCAGGTGGTCTTCTGCGTGGCCTTCAGCCCCACGATCTCCACCTCATCGTTCACCTTGATGATCCCGCGCTCGATGCGCCCGGTCACCACCGTGCCGCGCCCGGAGATCGAGAACACGTCCTCAACGGGCATCAGAAACGGCTTCTCGATCTCGCGCTTCGGTACCGGGATGTACTTGTCCATCTCCTCCACCAGCTTCACCACCGCCGGCACCCCGATCTCGCTCTTGTCCCCCTCGAGCGCCTTCAGCGCCGAGCCAATGATGATCGGGGTCGCCTCCCCGGGGAACTTGTAAACCGTCAGCAGCTCCCGCACCTCCATCTCCACCAGCTCCAGCAGCTCCTTGTCGTCCACCATGTCGGCCTTGTTCATGAAGACCACGATGTACGGCACCCCCACCTGGCGGGCCAGAAGAATGTGCTCGCGCGTCTGCGGCATCGGGCCATCGGCCGCCGATACCACCAGAATCGCCCCGTCCATCTGCGCCGCTCCCGTGATCATGTTCTTCACGTAGTCAGCGTGCCCGGGGCAGTCCACGTGCGCGTAGTGGCGCTTGGCGCTCTGGTACTCCACGTGCGCCGTCGAGATCGTGATCCCGCGCGCCTTCTCCTCCGGGGCCTTGTCGATCTGGTCGTACGCCATGAACTGACCGCCGTGCGTCTCGGCCATCACCTTCGTCAGCGCCGCCGTCAGCGTCGTCTTCCCGTGGTCCACGTGTCCGATCGTCCCCACGTTCACATGGGGCTTGTTGCGCTCGAATTTCTCTTTGGACATGGAATATTCCTCAAGGCATCTTCAGGGCTCTCGGCCCGCCGGAAAGATCAATACACCGCCACTACAATCTGGAGCCCACGAGCGGGATTGAACCGCTGACCTCGTCCTTACCAAGGACGTGCTCTACCAACTGAGCTACGTGGGCTTGGCTCGCAGGGATACCGGAGCGGGTAGTGGGAATCGAACCCACGTCATCAGCTTGGAAGGCTGAGGTTCTACCATTGAACTACACCCGCTGCTGACGTCGCCTTCTCCACCGGTCCGCCCCTGTGTAGTCCCGACCTACCCCGCCCACGCTCTGCTGGTGGAGGGGGTAGGATTCGAACCTACGAAGGCGTAAGCCGGCAGATTTACAGTCTGCTCCCGTTGACCGCTTGGGTACCCCTCCGCGAAAACGAGCCGCGTATTTTGATTTCCGGCCGCGCGGGTGTCAATGCGCTTGGCGCGTATTTTGCTATTGACTGGAGCTGATGCCTGAGCCGGGCAGCTGGGGAGGAGTCGGCCCGACCGTATTCTCGGGGCTGCAGAGCGCATCCTCGAGCGCTCTTTCCAGCTTGTCCGCCGCCACGTGGATCGCCTCCGTGAGAGTCGGCGCCTCGTGGCTCACCGCAATCGGCTCCCTGCCGCCGAGACGCGCCTCCATTATGCAGCGCTTGTCGCGCTCGCCGCGCTTGCGGCTGTTGAGGTCGCTGAGGGCCACCTCGATACGCGTGATCCGCTCCTCGAACCGCTCGAGCCTTCCCTCGAGAACGCCTTGCACACGCTCCGTCAGGTCCACGTGGAGATCCGAATTGACCAGCACCTGCATAGACAGCCTCCGCGAACGCGGACGCAAGGACTATGCCGCTGGCGACGCAGCAGCGGCGACCGTCCGGGGAGCCGCCGCCGTGGCGAGCGCGGCGACCAGGCGGTCGTCGAGAAGACGCCATTGGCCGGCGCGAAGATCGCGCGGTAGCTCGATCGGCCCATAACGGATACGCAGCAGCCGGCTGACCTCGTAGCCGACGGCCTGCCACATGCGGCGCACTTCCCGATTGCGCCCTTCGTGGAGCACCAATCGATAGGAAACGTTGTGCGCCTCGCCTTGCGCGGAAGGCTCTTCCACCACCCGGTCGAAGGCCGCCGGACCGTCTTCGAGGGGAATGCCCCGCAGGAGCTTGCGGATCGTGTCGCCGTCCGGCCGTCCCCGGACCCGCACCAGATATTCGCGCTCGATGCAGCTCGACGGATGCATGAGGCGATGGGCCAGATCACCGTCGGTGGTGAAGAGAAGAAGACCCGAGGTATTGACGTCCAGCCGGCCGACGACAATCCAGCGACCCTGCTGCGGCGGCGGCAGATGGTCGAAGACGGTGGGGCGGGCCTGCGGGTCGCGCCGCGTGGTCACCTCGCCGACCGGCTTGTGGTAGAGCAGGACCTGACGCGCGGCCGGCTGCGGCGGGGCCAGGTCCAGTCTGCGGCCGTCGAGGCGGATCTCATCGCCCGGGCCGGCGCGATCGCCGAGCTTCGCGACACGCCCGGCCACGGTCAGGCGGCCGGCGGCGATCCATTGCTCGACCTGGCGGCGCGAGGCCACGCCGGCGGTCGCGAGCAGCTTTTGGAGCCTTATGGTCACGGGCAATTATAATCCCACGGTCTCTATAGATAGCCCTCCGGTGCTTGTGGGGCCTCGGCTGCCAGGGTAGAAGATCGCCTCAGCAGAAGCCCACGGAGCCCGGTCGAAACCAAAATGGCAACCCCGATGCCGCAAGCCGAACAGCGCGAGCCTGATGCCAGGCGCTACGCGACACTGCCCGACCCCTTCCCGATGTGGCGGGGCGGTGCGCTGCATGGCGCGCGGATAGCCTACGAGAGTTGGGGAAGACTGAATGCCGCGGGCGACAATGCTCTGCTGCTTTTCACGGGACTCTCGCCCCCCGCCCACGCCGCGTCCTCCCCCGACGACCCCCGCGACGGGTGGTGGCAACGCATGGTTGGACCCGGGCTGGCGATCGACACCGACCAGTATTTCGTGGTGTGCGTCAATTCCCTCGGCAGTTGCTTCGGATCGAGCGGCCCCGCGTCGACCGAGCCCGCCACCGGGAAGCCGTACCGCCTGACTTTCCCCGATCTTTCGGTGGAGGACATCGCGCGCGGGGGCTACGAGGTCGTGCGCTCACTGGGCATCCAGCGGCTCGACACTGTCATGGGCCCATCGCTCGGCGGCATGGTCGTATTGGCTTACGCGGCGCTCTTCCCTGGGGCTGCCCGGCGATTGGTCAGCATATCGGGCACGCTCGCCGCCTCACCCTTCGCCATCGCGCTGCGATCCATCCAGCGGGAAGCCATCACAGGGGACCCGGACTGGCGGAATGGCAACTATGCGTCCGACCGGCCGCCGCGCACGGGCATGAGCCTGGCGCGCAAACTGGGGACGGTCACCTACCGCTCCGCCGCGGAGTGGCAGCAGCGCTTCGACCGCCAGCCGGCCCGGCCTGACCATGAGCACAACGGGCCGTTCACTGCGGAGTTCGCGGTTCAGGGTTACCTCGAGGCTCAGGCCCGGCGCTGGGTAAACGCCTTCGACGCCAATTGTTACCTCTACCTGTCGCGGGCGATGGACCGCTTCGAGCTTGCCGCTCACGGCGACCCGGCAGCCGTGCTCGGCAAAGCCGGCCTGGAGCAGGCTTTGGTCATCGGCGTGGAGTCCGATCTTCTCTTCTCCGTAGCGGAGCAGCGGGCCGTATCCGAGGCGCTGCGGGCCGGCGGCGCCGCCACGCGGTTCACACCCCTGCAATGCATCGAAGGCCACGACTCCTTCCTCCTGGACATAGAGCGTTTCGGGCGGGAGCTCAGGGCATTTCTGGGTTGATGGGGGAGGTTGCCTCGCGGCACCGTCGGACTGGCGCTTTCTCCCTTGATTAAGTTCAACCGGCGTGCTCTCTCTATGCCGCCGAGGCATAATGCCCGTGTTCGCGAACTAGAAAAGCCAGAACTTTCCGCGAGGCCCTTGAATGGAACGCCGCCTGCATACGAGGCATCGAGCCCGGACGACCGTCTACATCACCGTTCCCGGTGGCTCCCGGAAGCTGTGCAAAGCGGTGAACCTCAGCGCCACCGGCGTGTTCATCGAGACCACCAACCTCGGGCTGCGCAAGGGCATGACTGTCGTGCTCTCGTTCGCGATCAATCTGGGCGCCATCACCAAGCTGCACCGCCGGACTGCGGTAGTGGCACATGTCTCGCGCGGCGGCACCGGCCTCATGATGGAAAGCTACAGCGCCCGCGCGAATTGACGCGCGTACCTTGGCGGACGAGCAGACCAACCCGGACAAGGCTCTCGCCGCTCTCGCGGAATCCCGCCGCGAGATCGAGTCACTCACCTACACCATCGCACACGACCTGCGCGCGCCGCTGCGCACCATCGAGGGGTTCGCCCGCGCGTTGAGTGAGGATAGCGGCGAGGGGTTGGGTGAGGACGGCCGCCGCTACCTGCAGCATGTGCTGGAAGCCTCGCAGAAGATGTCGCTCATGCTCGAGGGGCTGCTCAGCCTCGCGCGGATTTACCGGGCGGAGTTTCATCCTGTGCCGCTCGATCTGGCGCGCATCGCCCGTGGCATTGTTGATCGGCTCCTGGCCGCGGAGCCGGCGCGCCCGGTCGAGGTTGCGATCGCGGAGAATGTCAGCGCTGCGGCGGACCCGGCACTCCTGACCGCGGCGCTCGAAGCGCTGCTGCAAAACGCCTGGAAGTTCACTCGTGGCCGCGAGCCCGCCCGAATCGAGCTCGGTGTGCAGGCCGCCACCCCGCCCGTTTACTTCGTGCGTGACAACGGCGTGGGGTTCGACATGCGCTACGCCGACAAGCTCTTCGGCCCGTTCCAGCGCCTGCACTCCGAGCGGGAGTTCGAAGGTGTGGGCATCGGGCTGGCGACGGCGCAGCGCATCATTCGCCGGCATGGCGGGCGCATCTGGGCGGAAGCCACGCCCGATCGCGGCGCGACCTTCTATTTCACCCTGCAGGAGCAGCCGCGGGCGGCGTACTAACGGGAGAGGCTCTTCGACATCGGCACGAATTCGATCGTGACACCAGGCCCGACCGGATAGTGGACTCTCTCTGACCCGATGTAGCCGCGTGCCTCGTAGAGTCTCTTGCCTGGGAGCGTCGCCATCATTTCCGCGCGCCGAAAGCCAGCTCGGCGCGCCTCCTCCTCGCAGCGATCGAGGATCGCGCTGCCGACGCCGCGACGAGCTGCCGCGGGGTCGACGAAGAAGGCCCGGATCTTGGCCGCATCGGTACCCGGATCGAGGGTTCCGGCGTCCCGTTCCGCGCGCGTATCGCCGCCAAAGAGCGTGCGCCGATAGCTCCAGCCGCCGCAGCCGAGGAGCTGGCCGTCGCTTTCCACCACGAAATAAGTCCCGTCGGTAATCAGCTGAGTGTCGAGGCCGAAGGCGCCGTTGAGCGCTCCCTCGATCTGGTCCGCGCTGTAATCCTGGGCACCGAGCGAGCGGATGGACCTTGCGATCAATTCCTGGATCTCCGCGGAGTCCGCCGGAGTAGCCTGCCGAAGAAGCCACGTCATGGAGACATGGCGGATTATGGGCTATAGCCGCCCGGGGCGGAAAGCCGTGGACCTAGTTGCCGTACTGGTGCAGGGTCTTGATCTCGACGACCTGGCCATTGACGAAGCGGATGTTCACCAGGAGCTGGCTCGGCCCCCGGTTGTAGGTCCACGTTTCGACCGGGACCTCGGTCGTTGCGCCCGCTTTGACGCCTTGCTGCACCGTAGCCGGGGCGCCGCACAGCGCCTTCACGGCCGCCATGGAATCGCCGACCTCGATCAGCCCATTGCCACAACGCATCGTGTCCCCCCACGCGTGCCGGGCGGCGATGAGACACAGAGCGGCGGGGAGACAGGCCTGCAGTCTTCGATATTGCATTCGCACGTCGCTTACCCCCCGAGCAATTCCATCGCGAGCGGGCCGCCACGTCCGGGGCGGCCCGCAAACACTGCGCGCGATTACTTCCCGAAGTTGTAGGTCACATCCATGCCGTACGTGACCGGCTGATTCACGGTGTAGCGCGTGAACTGCGGCGACGCCAGATTGATCTGCGGCAGCGGATCGAGCAGCACGTGGTTGTTCGCCGCGTTGTCGACGAAGAAGGCCAGGCTCCACCGGTCGGCGCGAATGCCGGCGCGCAGATCCAGGATTCCATAGGACTGCAGATTGATCTCGGTCTGGTTGATGTTGTTCAGATAGACCGTGACGCCGTACGGCAGGTCATACCGCGCGCCGACGTAGCTGTAGGTCATGTTGCCGAAGAACGACAGGCTGTCGCTGAAGGCCTGGTTGTAGTTGATCGACGCCGAGCCGGTGACCTTCGGCGTATCCGGCACGCCGTAGCCCGCGGGTATGCCGGTGATGGCACTGTTGGTCAGGAACTTGCTGTGCGTATAGCCCCAATCCGTCGAGAAATCGAAGCCGTAGCCGAGATTGACGCGGAACTCCGCCTCGAGGCCGTAGATGTTGGCGTCGCCGCCGTTGACGGTGAAGCCGAAGCCGGCGATGTTGGTCGAGACCTGCGGATCCATCCAGCGCTCGAAATACCCCGTCAGGTTGAACATGGCGCGGTTGTTCCACAGCTCGTTCTTGGTTCCGATCTCGTAGTCCCACACGGAATCGGACTTGAACTGCGGCACGCCCTGCGAGTTGACATTGGGGAAGTTCGCGAGCGGGGTGTACCAGGCGCCCGCCGAGCTCGGGGTCGCCGACAGCTTGTACTGCAGGCCGCACTGCTGCAGATCGAGCAACGACGAGGGCGCCGCGCACGAGGCCGCGGTCTCCGGATGGTTGTAGCCGACGAACGGCTGGTCGGTGCCGCCCAGGCGGAAGCCCTTGGCGACCGTGCCGTACACCATGTGATCCCGGTCGATCTGCCAGGTCAGGTTGAAGCGCGGGTTGGTTCCGGTGGCGCTGCCGCCGGCGCTGGTGTTGAACGGCGCCAGGTTTCCAGCCACCGTCGGGGCGCCGCTCAGCAGGTTGGCGAAGCCATACGGCGTGAAATCGCCCCACTCGGTGTTGTCCTGAGCGTACGAGTAGTGATAGTAACGCGCGCCGACGCTGGCCGTGAGGCCCTGCATGAACGTCCAGGAGATGTTGCCGAAAGCAGCGTTCTGCACGATGTTCTGCGGCATGTAGTCGACGTAGACGTTGGAGATGGCGCCGGCCTGCGGATTGATCGACCACATGTCCCAGTCCGATTGCAGGTCCTGATAGTAATATCCCGCCAGCCACTGCAACGGTCCATTGCCCGTGGAGGCGACGCGAAATTCTTCGCTGAACTGTCTGGTGTAATCGCGCTCCTCGACCGCGGGACCGAAGGGGCCGGGACCGGTCGGGCCGACGCCGCCGGCGGACGCATCGTAGGGGAAGGACTCGTCGGAGGAGCCGAGGCCCGCCGAGCCGTCGTTTTCCTCGGTTCCGTCCTGCGACGTCAGGGAGTTATTCGACCACAAGGCGGTGATCGAAGTGAGTCCGATGTCCGGCGTGAGCGCGTATTCGACCTTCAGGCTGCCCAGCGTGAAGCGATCCTGTTGCGGCTCATCGGTCTGATAGATCTCGTAGTGTCCCGCCGGGCTCGGGTAAGTCGGATTGGTCGGCGAGCCGTTGACGTCCACCGCGTTGGGCGCGTCGCTATTGCCCTGCTGCCACATGATCATCGGTGTGATCTTGAGCCCATCGATGGGCTGCCAGAGCAGGGTCGCGCGCACGGTGTCGTTGGTCGCGGAGTTCACGCCCGTCGTGGTCGAAAGCAGCGGCGCGGTATAGAAATTGCTCGGCCGATAGCACGGGGTGCTCGGGCAGGTGTCCGTCTGCACGGCACCGTCGGCGAGCACGTATTGGCTGAGCCAACCGCTTTGCGAGGATGCGGAACCGACCAGCCTCAGGGCCGCCGTCGATCCGAACGGCAGGTTCACCATGCCGTTCTGCGCGAAGTTGATGCTGCCGCCGGAACCGGTGTCGGAGACGGTCGTCTCGCCGGAGGCGTCGAAGGTTCCAAGCTCCGGCGCCGCCGGAATGAGCCGCACCGTGCCGCCCATGGAGCTCGATCCGTACAGGGTTCCCTGCGGTCCGTGCAGAACCTCGACCCGATCCAGATCATAGAGGTTGGGATCGATGATCACCTTGCCGAGCTGCTCCGAGGCGGGAGACGACAGCGGGACTTCGTCCAGATACACGCCGACCATCGAGGTGTTGCCGCCCGAGGAATTCAGGCCGCGCATCTCGTACTCGGTCTGATTGGGGCCGGAGGTGCGCATCGCGAGATCCGGGATGCCCTGCGACAGAGTGTTGAAATCCGTCACGCCGCGATCGGCGATGTTGGCGGCGGTGAGCACCGTCATGCTGATCGGCGTGTCTTGCGCCAGCGTCTTGCGCTTCGTGGCGGTGACCACGATCGTGGCCAGCTGATCGGAGGGCGCCGCTGCTGCTGTCGTCGTTGCGGTCGTTGCCGCTGGCCCGGATTGCTGATCGGCCAACGCAACGCCACAGACACTGCTTGCGAGTGCGGCTGCGACGGCCAGTGAGACCAGATGATTTTTCCGATTCATTATGGTGACCCTGAAATTGATGAATGGACGCTCAGAAGACGGGACCGACCCGAGGGTCCGTCTCCTAGTGGTCGAGTTGTGGCAGTGAAGATACCTGATTGGCCGCGCATTTTCAGCAAGCGTTGCGCGCGCGCAACGTTTTATCGGTCGGCGCCGCCGGGCTCAGAACCCGCCGAAGTATCTCTCCACCGCGTAGAGACAGAAGGGCGGCACCAGCCCTGTGTGGTAGTCGGTGAGCACAGCGACCTGGCCGCCGTCGGTAGCTCCACCCGCTATGGCCGCGGCGATGACCGCCGCCTTGGCCGCCGCGAAGGCGTCCTTGACATCGGCGTAGGGGTCGTTGGAGCCGACCGCCGAATCGACATCCAGCACGGTGACCTGCGCGGTCGGCGCATGCGCGGCCCAGTACTCCTGCTCGAGCAACGTATTGAAATAGAACACCGTCGGATCGTTGTCGCCGCCGCAGAGGAGCACGGGGACCGCAGGGTTGAAGTTGCGCATGTCGTTTTTCGCCAAATCCTGTCGCAAGGTGTTGCCCGCGTTCGCGGGCGGCACGTCGGTGGTCGTCGTGGGAAAGCCGCCGTCCGGATTTGCCTGCTCGTCCTGGAGATAGCTCAGGCGATAGGCGTTGGTCACCAGCGGGCTCGGGCCGAAGCCCAGGGCGAATACCGGCGCGAGATTCGTGGGCGTGGTTGCCGGCGTGATGGACGCGTATTGGGGCGCCGGCGGCGTGCTGCTGAAAATCGTGTTCTCGGGCAGCAGGCCCTGCGCATAGAGGTCGGAGGTCGAGGTGGTGCTCGGCAGGAGCGAGCCGATATTGGTGGCGTACTGCGGCGAGAAGATGTCCGTGGCATCGGTGTAGACGTTGCCGTATGAGTGCTGGTACGAGTCGGCGACGAACGTGAAGTTGAGTACCGCGCTGCCATTCGGCTCACCCATGAAGATCGCGTCGCCGAAAGCGGAGAGCGCGTAGGGTCCCGACATCGGACCGGCTGCGGTGACGGCTATTCCGGCCGCCTGCATGGCGCTCACGGTCGCGAGCGCCACGTAACCGCCCTGGGAGTATCCGGTGACGAAGAGCTTGCTGCTCGCGGTCGCGCCCACCGAGGAGAGCGCACTGCGCGCGGCGGTCAACGCGTCCATCATGTCGTGCGACTGCTGGGCGCCCACGAGATAGGGATGATAGGGGAGGGTCGAGGTGTCGTACCCGGCGTAGTTCGGGGCGACCACGATATATCCCCGGGCGGCGAACACCGCCGCCATCAGCACCGCCTCGTCGTTGACGTCGCCCTACGTGCCCGTGAGATTCGCAATGTCGTAGGCCTTCGCCGGCGAGGTGCCGTGCGCATAGAGCACCACGGGCAGCGGTCCCTGGCAGGACGGATCGGCTCCGCCGGGCACCATCAGGGCACCCGAGGCGGTCGTTGCCTCGCCCTGGCCACCCACCGTCTCGTATTGCAGGTGGTAGACCGTGACCGTGCATGCCGGCGTGAAGACGAGCTTGAGGAGCTGCGCGGCATCGCTGTCGCCGGTCAGCATCGACAGGAGGTCGGAGACCGAGTAGGAGCCGGTCTGCGCGGGCGGGCTCTGCAGCAGCTGGCCCTCTTGCGGAGTCGTGGACTGCGGCGGGGCCGACGAGCCGTTGCTGCTGCCGTTACAGGCCGCGAGCAGAGCCGCGGCCGCGGATGCTGCCAGGAGATTGATGGGGCGAACCATGGGAACCCTCCTCCCGAGCACGATGGCGTGCAGCCCCCATTAGAATCCGCGAGAGCCGCGGAAGTTCGCCGCTCAGCCCCCGCGGCCGAGCTCCGCCAGCGCGGCCCGCAGCTCCTTCAGCCGCGGCGGCTTGTTGAGGACACGATCGACGTGGGGCGGCACTTCGTTCTCCGCCATGAGTCGCTGGCCCCACCCGGTGAGCAGAACGACGGGCGTATTGGGCGACGCCGCCTTGATCGCAGCCGCCACGCGTCTTCCGTCCACGTACGGCATGCCGAGGTCGGTGATTACCAGCTCGAACGCTTCGCCGTTCACTCGCGCCGCCTCGAACGCGTCGATGCCCGCCTGTCCACCGTCGGCCGCCGTGACGCGGTGAGCGTCGCCGCGCAGAGTCTCGCGCAGCGACTCGATGATGATGGGATCGTCGTCCACGATCAGGATGCGCATCGGCCGCACCGGCAGACCGAGCGCGAGCTGCCTCACCGTCTCCTCCGCCGCGCCCGGCGCGGCGGGGAACACGAGCCTGACCGTGGTGCCCTCGCCCGGGACGCTGTCGATCTCGAGCTCCGCCCGATGACGCTGCGTCATGCCGTACACCATGGCGAGGCCCATGCCTGTGCCGCGCTCGCCCTTGGTGGTGAAGAACGGCTCGAGACAGCGCCGCCGGGTCTCCGGGTCCATGCCGACACCCGTATCCGAGACCTCGAGACAGACCACCTCGGCCGGCCCCTCTGCTTCAGCCGCACCCTTCGCCTGCCGCACGACGCTCTTCGTCCGCACGGTGAGCGTGCCGCCGTCGGGCATTGCGTCAGCCGCGTTGAAGATGAGATTGGTGAGGGCATCGCGAATCTCGTTCTCGGCACCCATGATCGCGGCGGCGGGACGCACGAAGTCCGTCTGCAGCTCGATGACGGCGCCACGCTCCTGCGGCAGATCGCGCCAGCGCGCCTGCGTGAGCTCGAGCACCCCGCGGATGACGCGATCGAGCTCGATCTTCGCCAGCGCGGCATGGCCCTCCTGCGGGCGATAGAACTCGCGCATGCGGCTCACGGTCCGCGCCACATCGTGAATCGCTGTTTGAATCGTCGTCAGGTAAGAGCGTGCGCGCTCGCTCAGTGTGGGCTCCCGCTCGAGCAGCGACTCGGTGTAGAGCGCGATCGGAGATATCGCGTTGTTGATGTCATGCGCGACGCCGCTCGCCATCTGTCCCAGCGCGCGCAGGCGTTCCTGCTGCACCACGGTCTCCTGGCTCTGGCGCAGATTCTCGTAGGCCAGCTGCAGCGCGTCATACAGCTGCGCCTGGTGGGCAGCCAGCGCGACGTGCTCGCTCAGCTGCCGCAGGAACTCACAGTCGCCGCTGCTGAAAGACTCCGGCTGACGGCGCGCGGCCACGAGGACGCCGAAGACTCTGCTCTCGGCGCGCAGCGGCGCGGCGACGAGGGCGCGCAGTCCGCCCTTCGCCAGAGTGCTCGGGAACGGGTACGCGCTCGCGGCGATGTCGGGCTCATACACCAACTCGCCGCGTACGCAGCGGCTCAAGCCGTTGCGATCGACCGGCACCCGCGCCTTCTCCGTCAGCGCCAGCTCGAGCGCCGTCTCGCGGCTGCGCGTACCGACGCTGGTGACGGTCAGTATCTCCTCGTGGGGGTCGTAGAGACAGATGCACCCGAAGTCGACGGGCACGTCCTCCTCGAGATGCCGGATGACCACCTGGAAGATGCTGCGCAGATCCTGGCGCTCGCCCACCGCCCGGGTGATCCGGTGCAGCAGATCGAGACGGGAGAGCTGTCGCTGCAACCTCGTGCCGAATGCCTGGCGCTCCGTGATGTCGGTGGTGAGCTGATCCAACATGTGATTGAACGCATCGGTGAGAGCGCCCAGCTCGTCATTGCCGAGCTTCGGAGCCCGCACGGAATAGTCCCGCTTCTCCGAGACCGCGAGCGCCGCGCGCCCGAGCGTCTGCAACGGCCTCGAGATCTGCTGCTGCAGCGAGCGGCCGAGAATGTATGCGATCAGCATCGCGAAGGCGGTCATGCCCGCGGCGATCAGCGCGTAAAGGGCGATCTCGCGGTGGAGTGAGGTCAGATCCCAACGCAGATAGAGCGTACCCAGCCGGGCATTGCCGCCCTGACGGATCGGCAGATAGTAGACCAGCGTGTCAGCGTCGAAGCGCACGCCATCCCGCGCAGGATGCAGCGGGAAGGCCGTCGCGGGCGCATGCGCGGGATAGTGCGCAAAGAGCGCGCCCCCGGAGTCGTATACCGCGGCCAGGGTGACCCGCCCCTCCGCATGCAGTGCCGCAAGCACGTCAGTCTCGTCCGACGCGTTGTCGAAAGCGACCGCCGCCGTGCTGTTGCTTGCTATGACCTCGCCGAGAGTCTGCACGGTATGCCGCGCGACGGCGCGATAGCTCTGGTACTGATACAGAATGAAGGCCGCGCAGGTGAGCGCGAGCACCGCGCCGCTCGTCACGAGCAGCATGATCATGAGCCGGCGCCGGATCGGCGTGCTGCGCAGCACCACGGCTACCCCTCCCCCGGCGCGGCCGAGCCGGCGGCGCGCAGCAGCTTCGAGCTCAGCTTGAGACCGGCGGCCTGCGCCGCCTGCGGGTTGATGACCAGGCGCACGTGCTGATCGGTCAGCACGAAGCGGATCATGCCGCCGCTCTGCACGAAATCACCGAGATCGCTCACGGTGAGCACGTTGCGTCCCTTGAGCGCGCTCATGATCTGCGCCAGCTGCGCCGACTCCGACGAGCTGATGTAGAGAATGTGGCAGCCCGATGCATCGGCGAGGCTCTTCAGGCGGCGCACCACGACCGGCCGCCCATTCACCCGCTCGCCGGCGACCGCCTGATCGAGCGAGCCGTCGAAGGGATCATCGCCGAGCACACCGATCACGATCGGGGAGCTCTGGTCGGCGAATGATCCCGGCGGCCAGTCGACGAATTGCGAGAAATAGAACAGGAACACGGCCTCGACCTGCTGCGCCGTGGGCGCCGCGAGCGCGCTGCGCCCGCCGAGCAGGCCCACGGCGATGAGAAGCGCCACCGCCGTGGCCCGAATGCGAGCTCTCAGCGGTTCCATGTCAGTCGTCCGAAGACGCTCCGCTTGATTGCGCTGCGCTCATCGGGTCCGCCGAACTCGATGTGGCTGGAGTGGAGGAGGCTGTCTCCCTCGAGCGAGAGCGTGAGCCGCGCCGTCGCATGCCAGATCGCGTTGAGATCCAGCTCCTGGTAGCCGGCGTCGCCGGTGCCGTTGACGATCTCGGGCAGCGATTCGACGGCCGACAACACGCGCACGCCGCCGTACACCTCCACGTTCTGCGGCAGGTCGAGGTAGGACTGCATTCCGGCCTGGTTGCGGGGCGTCGAGCCCTCGTAGAAATGGCCGCGGTTGAGATCCTCACCCAGTGGCGTCAGGGTCATTTGCATGTAGGAATAGTTGATCGAGAGCCGCCACCACTCGACGGGCGAGTACAGGGCGAGGCCCTCGAGCCCCGTCGCATGCCCGTCGGTGAGGTTCTCGGTGAGCAGGGGATAGATGGTCTGGCCGGTCGCGGCGTCCAGGTACGGCGTGCCGAGCTCGAGCGAGGCGAGTCCCGTGTAGCGGTTGCGGAACGCCGCCAGATCGAGCGAGAGATCGGCCAGCGGCCGCCAGCGGTATCCAAGCTCGAAGGCGAGCACCTGCTCCGCATGGAAGCTACGGTCGCCGAGCAGCACGACCACCGGGTTCCCGGCCGGATTGGTGGCGTCAACGTCCTCATCCTGCTCGATTCGCGTTGGTACTCTCACGGCGCGGGAGATCGCGCCCCAGAGCGTGCGCGTGTCCGTCAGGTCCCATGCCGCCCGCACGCTCGGTTGCACCTCGAAACCGCTGAAGTCGTTGTGCTCGAGCTTGGTACCGAGCGTGAGGCGCACCGCATGCGGCAGAGAGACCTCATCCTGTACGAAGCCGCTGGCGAGATTGTAGCGGGCGTCCGGCGGATTCAGGGTGAGGAGCCCCTTGCCGTGGAAGATGTCATCCATCGTCCGGCCGGTCAGTCCCCAGGTGATCGTCTGGTCCTGGCCGAGCGGCAGATGCTCCAGGAAATCGAGATCGAGAGTGGCGAGGTTGTCGGTATAGGTGGGATCGTCACGGTGCGTGTAGTCGTAGTAGACACGCACCTCGTAATCCGAGTCATCGCTCAGCGTGTGCTGCCAGTGTGCCAGCACGTTGCCGCCGCCCACGCCTACTGCCAGTGGCGGCGTGGGCCCGGGCCGGCCGATGATGTCGATCGCCGGACTGACTTCCCCGATACGGCCGTCGTAAGCGTCGCCCTGGACGGTAAACGCGTCTGCCGAGTCGGCTTTCCAGTCCGTACGGAAGCCGACATGGCCGAGATCCCACCCGTCCGAGCTCGCGCCGGCCGGGTAGTCCTCGGGGGCGTCGCTCTGATACTTCGCGAACACGCGGTAATACATCTGATCGCCGCTCTCGCCACCGTACTGAGCCGCCGCCAGTGCGTTCGTCTCGGAGCCGCCTCCCACCTCGGCCCAGCCACCTTGTGTCTCCGCGGCGCTCTTGGTGATGATGTTGATGACGCCGTTGACCGCATTGGATCCCCAGAGCGCCGCGCCGGGGCCTCGGACCACCTCGATCCGATCGATGTCCTGCATGAGGTAGTCCTGTTCGTCCCAGAACACACCGGAGAAGAGCGGCGTATAAATGCTCCGCCCATCGCTCAATACAAGCAGATCGGGCGAGTTGGAGCTGGCGAAGCCGCGCGCGCTGACCGCCCACTGGCTCGCCGTCATCTGCGCGACGTTGATCCCGGGAACGTAGCGGATCGCCTCGGGGACGTTCATCGCGCCGGAGCTTTCGATCTGGTCGCTCGTGACGACAGCGACCGCGGCGGCAGAGCGGGACAAAGGCTCCGGACCGCGGGTGACTGAGGTCACCATGACGTTGGTGAGCTGTTCGATGCTGAGCTGCTTGAGCTGGTTGACCTGATTGGCGGCCAACTGCTGGGCGTGCAGCACCGGTGACCTCGCGGCGAGCGCGCCCACGACGAGCACGGCGCACAGTGCGCCTCTTGTGGGCTCGAGCCCGCGAGTCGAGATAGAGAGCGTCATGAGTTCCCCGCTTCGATCCTATGCCACGCAAGTGAGCTCCATGCGAAGCGCTCCGCGAATACTATGGCAAGCTCCCCTGCCTGTTGGCAACGTTGTGAAATGCGTCTCAAAAGCGCAACGCGCATCCACGTCCGAAAATGGCTAGTCTCTGCCGGCAGCAGGGCGTATCGTCACCCCCATGCAAGAGACGCTGCCATTCGATCCGACGGTGCTGGAGCGGGCACGGCTGAGCCGCGACCCTCGCTTCGACGGCAAATTCTTCATCGCCGTGACTTCGACGGGCATCTACTGCCGTCCCATCTGTCCGGCATCGCCTTCCCCCAGGCGGGGCAACGTCCGCTATTTCGGTTCCGCCGCTGCGGCGGCCGAAGCGGGCTTCAGGCCATGCCTGCGTTGCCGCCCGGAGGCCGCGCCCGGCACGCCGGCGTGGCTCGGGACGTCCGCGGTCGTGAGACGAGCGCTGCGCCTCATCAATGAAGGCGCGCTCGATGAGGCAAGTGTCGGCGAGTTCGCCGTTCGCGTCGGTGTTGGCGCACGACATCTCGATCGGCTCTTCCTGCAGCACGTCGGCGCTTCACCGCTCGCGGTCGCACAGACACGGCGCCTGCACTTCGCAAAGCGGCTGATCGACGAAAGCGATCTGCCGATGACGCAGATCGCGCTCGCCGCCGGGTTCGGGAGCCTGCGCCGCTTCAACGATGCGTTCCGCAACGCCTACGGCCGGCCGCCGCGGGAGCTGCGCCGCGACCGCCGCGAGCCGCCCGCCCACGGCACGGGCGACGAAGTCTCGCTCGCCCTCGCCTACCGGCCACCGTACGACTGGGATCACCTGCGCGATTTCCTCGCGCCGCGCGCCACACCGGGCGTGGAGCGGGTGGATGAGCAGAGCTACGGCCGGCTGATCCGCACCGATGCGGGCCACGCCGTGATTCAGGTGCGGCCGTTGGCGGGAAAGGATGCGCTGCAGCTTCGCGTCCAGGGGGCGCCGCCGACGGCGCTCTTTCAGATCGCGACCGCCGCGCGGCGCGTGTTCGATCTCGCCGCCGATCCGGCGCTGCTGGCCGCGGGGCTGGAATCGGATCCGCTGCTACGTCCGCTGGTGCGACGCCGCCCGGGCATCCGCATCCCCGGCACGTGGGACGCATTCGAGTGCGCCGTGCGCGCCGTACTGGGTCAACAGGTCACCGTGGCGGCCGCGCGCACTCTGGCGGGGCGCCTGGTCGAGCGCGCCGGAGAGCCGGTCGCGACCGCGGTAAGCGGACTCGATCGCCTCTTTCCAACAGCGCAGGCGCTCGCAGCCGCGAACCTCGATGGGCTTGGGATCACCGGCGCGCGGATCGCCGCGCTCAAGGCCCTGGGGCTGGCGGTGGCCGAGGGTCGGGTCACATTCGACCGCCCCGCCGACGAAGTCGTCGCCAGCCTGGTGGAGCTGCCGGGCTTCGGCGAATGGACGGCGCAGTACATAGCGCTGCGCGCGCTCGGCGAGCCTGACGCATTCCTGACCGCCGATCTGGTCGTGCGGCGCATGGCGGCCGGAGGCGGCACGCCGCTGACACTGAAAGAGTTGGAACGCCGCGCCGATGCGTGGCGGCCATGGCGCGGTTATGCGGTCATGCACCTGTGGTGCGCGGCCGGCGACCGGCAACTTCGTGGAGATGCTCGATGAAAACCCCAGCCCTTTACTGGCACGAGATCGACTCACCCGTCGGCAGGCTCCTCCTCGCCGGCGACGGCGACAGCCTGTCGCAGGTGTACTTCCAGTCCGGTCCGCGGCCGCTGCAGCCGGCGGACGATTGGATCGCCGATGGGAAGCCGTTTCGCGTGGCGATCAGGCAGCTCGGCGAGTACTTCGCCGGCGAGCGGCGCCGCTTCGAGCTGCCGCTCGCGCCTCGGGGCACTGAATTTCAGCGCCGGGTCTGGCGCGCGCTGACTGAGATTCCCTACGGCAAGACGGTTTCCTATGGCGAGCTCGCGCGGCGCATCGGCAAGCCGAGCGCGCCGCGCGCGGTCGGACTCGCCAACGGCGCCAATCCGCTGCCCATCATCGTGCCCTGCCACCGCGTGATCGGCGCCGACGGCAGCCTCACGGGGTTCGGCGGCGGCTTGCCGATCAAGCGCAAGTTGCTGGCGCTCGAAGGTGCGGGCCCCGAGGAGTCGAGCCCGCAGGCCAGCTTTAAATGGGCCGCCCCCCCGAGGCCTTCAGCCGCTCGTTGAGCTTGGGCACGTCCACCGTCTCGAGACGCGTCCACTCCGCCATCGTCGCCGTCAGCTTCTGGGACAGAGTGGCGTAAGACGACAACGCGTCGGAGCTCGGATCCGCATCCGCGCCATCCACGGCCGACTCGAGGGTGTCGAGGTCCATGGCGAGTGCCTGGAGACTGTCAGTCCGCAGTGACGGCACCGCCGGGAAGGGGATGGCGTGTGGGGTCGTTCCGGAAATGTTGCTGGCCTTGGCCAGCAGAGCTGCCATCTGCCGGTGCGCCGCGCCTGCACTGGCGAGTCGCGCATCCAAGGTATCGAGCAGGTTCACCGCGCGACCGAGAGCCGCCGACGTCTGCACCTTCGCGGCCTCGACCTTGCGCGCCAGCTCGAACTCGCGCTCGTAAGCGGCTTGCGGCAGGCTCACCCGCGGGTCGGGTTTCACGACGACAGGCTCGCGATAGTCGCGTCCCGCCACTGTCAGCTCGACGGTGTACTGGCCGGGCGGCGCCCACACTCCGCCGTCCCGCGACGCATGCCTGGAGCCGGGCGCGGCGGGCGTGGCATAGCGCAGATCCCACACGAACCGTTGCATGCCGGGCGCGGCCGATGGAATGGGAGTCGGAGGAACCCACTCTGGAGCAAACTCCAGCGTCGCCGCATCGGGTGCCGGCACGTGGTCCGCGCTGGTGTACGAGCGCACCACTTGATTGCTCGCGTCGCGAATCGTCACCACGACGGGGCCCTGTACCGCGGCAGGCAACACGTAATCGATGATCGCGCCGTCGGGAGGGTTGGCGGCCATCGGCTCGTCCTTCGGCATCGGCGTTCCCGCGAAGGACGCGGCCCGCACGCGGATCGCATCCGCGGGCTTAAAGAGCGTGACCGCTCCGGAATGCACATCGTCCATCTGACGCAGCGCGCTGACGTCATCCATGATCCAGAATCCGCGGCCATGCGTGGCGATCACGAGATCATCGCCGTGCACGTCGATGTCGCGCACGGAGGTGATAGGCAGGCTCTGCTGCAGCGACTGCCAATGCGCGCCATCGTCGAAAGAGACGTAGATACCGAACTCCGTGCCGGCATAGAGGAGTCCCGGCCGTACGGGATCCTCCCGCACCACGTTGACGAAGCTGCCGCGCGGAATGCCCGAATCGATGCGCGTCCAACTCTTGCCGTCATCGTTCGTGCGGTAGATGTAGGGCGTATCGTCATTCAGGCGGTGGCGGTCGATCGCAAGGTAGGCCACTCCCTGCTGGAAGTGGGACAGGTCGATGCCGCCAACCTTCGACCACGGCGTCAATGCGGTCGGCGTCACCTGTACCCAGTGTGTGCCGCTATCGTCCGTGCGCCAGACCAGTCCGTCGTCCGTTCCCACCCAGATGATGTTGGCGCTCAATGGTGACGGCGCGATGGTGTAGATCACGCCACGGCGCTTCCCGACGTGGAAGTCATCCGCCGCCGTCGTCGGATCGAGATTCGACGGCGTGCCGGGGCGGACCCGCGTCAGGTCCGGACTGATCGGCTGCCAGTGAGTGCCGCCGTCATCCGTGCTGAAGAGCCGCTGGTTGCTGAAGTACAGCGTCTTCGGATCACGCTTCGAGAAGATGAGCGGCATCGTCCAGGTGGTGCGGTAATGATCCCACGGGTACGCGAGCATCGGATTGACGTCGCGAACCTGGTTGCTCTTGCGATCGAGCTTCTCGACGCTGGCGCCAGCGTCGCTGCCATTACCGTAGATGAGGTCAGGGTCATCCGGATCGGCGGCGATCATGCCGTTCTCGCCGCCCGGCGTGATCTCGTGGAACTGCTCCATCGTGATGCCGTCGTAGCTCGACGCGCGACTCGGCAGTGCCACCGCGCCGGAATCCTGCTGCGACCCGTAGACCCAGTAGGGGAACTCGTTGTCGGTGCTGACGTGATAGATCTGCGCGGTGGGCTGGTTGTACCAGCTGCTCCAGGTCTTGCCGCCATTCAGGGTGACCTGCGCGCCCTGGTCGCTGCCGAGGATTCGGCGCGTGCTATCTGTCGGGTCGATCCACAACGCGTGGAAGTCATCACCGGTCGGGTCGCCTTTCAGGGCGATGAAATGCGCGCCGCCATCCTGCGACTCGAGGACGATGGTGTTCATGACATACACCAGGTCGGCGTTGACGGGATCGGCCGTGGGCGCGCAGAAGTACCAGCCGCGTCCCCAGATCCGATCATCGGCCGAGATATGGCGCCAGTTGGCGCCACCGTCATCCGATCGATAGAGGCCTCCCTGGGTACGCGGACCATCGGCGAGCGCGTAGACCCGGTCCGGACTCGCAGGCGAGACCGCGAGACCGATGCGGCCGGGGTTCGCCAGGAAGCCGTGACCCGCGACGTGGCTCCAGTGATCGCCGCCATCATGAGAGATGTAGAGGCCGCTGCCGGGCCCGTTGGATGGCGGATAGACGTTCCAGGGTGGCCGCCGGGTCTGCCACAGCGCGGCATAGATCGTGTTGGGATCGTCCGGCTTGAAGGCGAGGTCGGCGGCGCCGGTGTTGGCGTTCTGGTAAAGAACCTTGGTCCAGTGCTGGCCGCCGTCCCGGGAGCGGAAAACGCCGCGTTGCGCGCTGGGCCCGTACGGATGGCCCAGGGCGGCGACGTACACCGAGGTTGGGGTCATGCGGATCGACCAGAATGCGCGCGATCTGGCGCGAGTCGGTGAGGCCGATGTGCGTCCAGTGCGCGCCGCCGTCCGTGGACTTGTACATGCCGTTGCCCTGCGCGATGTCGGAGCGCATGTCCGCTTCGCCCGTGCCCACGTAGATCGTGCCCGGGCTGGAGGGCGCGATCGCGATGGCGCCGATCGAGCCTACCGGCTCGCCATCGAAGATCGGCTGCCAGGTCCGGCCGGCATCCTGCGTCTTCCAGACGCCGCCATCCACGCAGCCGAAGTAGAAGTCGCGGCTGTCGCCGGGGATGCCCGTCACCGCGAGCACGCGCCCGCCGCGGAAAGGGACCGATGAGCCGCCAGTGCAGCGCCTGATAATCCGACGGATCGACCGCGCTCGGGCCGGCGGCGGCGCACGCGAGGTTCGCCAGGGACAATCCGACCACGAGCCATGCAAGACCGCGCATTCGCAAGGGCAGCCTCCCAGAATCCCCAGCACAGTGGGGCGAGGGGCGTCACTTTATCCGGACGCGGCCCGTTTTGCTCACACTCCGCGTGTTCCCACAAGGCCAGCCGAGTGGCCGCCGCGACGAGCAGCAGTGCGCGCGGGGAACAGATGCGCTAGACGATGCCGATCGTGAAGAAGGCGACGATGGCCAGGATCTTCGCAATGAGCCCGGGCCTGAGATACAGCGCCCGCAGCGTGAGCCTGTGCAACCGTTGCGACGAACCAGTCAGGGGGATCGGTGAGCGGACCACGGCATACTCCCGGTGGTGGAACTGGGAGCATTGAGCGCCTCGATCCGCGCATTCCTAAGGATGCAACGGTGGCCGGGCAATGAAGGATTGTGACGAAAAGAGGCGGGCGAGCCGTCAGGCGCGACGCCCGTGCCGGGGCTCGATCCCCGGCACGGGCGTCATTGATTGCTACGGGAACAAGTTGACGTGGACGTCCAGCACGGCCCCTGTCGCCATGGACGCGAGGACCGCGTTGCCATCCACCCGGATCCAGTAGTAACCCCGGGGCGCCGGACGGAGGTGATAGACGGCGACGTCGGGGATGACATAGGCAGAAGCACGGTACGCCGGCGGGAGCCGATCACCGCGACGCCACGCGTGCGCGTAGATATCCGTGCGGCCGCACATACCTGTCCGCGCCCCACCTTCCGTGATGCACCATCGGTCGATGATGCTCGACCACATGATGATGCTCGTCGTGATGCTCCTGGTCGTAGCCCGGGGGATCGGCCAGTGCCAGGGATCCCACAGCCAGCGACAGCACCATCGCTCCCATGATCGTTCGCTTCATTTTGAACACCCTCCACGTGATTACGGCAAGAGAATTACAGCAAGAGACTTGCCGACAGACTGCCGCAAGGTACCTGAGCCCGAGCTGAACGGCACGTCCGGTTTTACTATATCCACATTACAATGGGTTGGCGGGGTCCCCGCCCCAGGAGTCCAGCGATGCAATACAGTCTGCTCGGCAACACCGGCCTGACCGTCTCCCGCCTCGCCTTCGGCGCCATGACGTTCACCGCGGGCAACAAGGATATCGGCGCGGTCTACAAGGTGGGCGCGGACCTGGCGGGAGAGCTCGTCGGCAGGGCCCTCGATGCGGGGATCAACTTCTTCGATACCGCCGACGGCTACGCCGGCGGTGAATCCGAAGCGATGCTGGGCGCGGCACTCAAGCCACACCGCGACCGGGTCGTCATCGCCACCAAGGTCGGTTTCCGCACCGGTCCCGCGTTGACCCGTGCGGGGCTCTCCCGCAGACACATCCTCTGGTCGGTCGATCAGAGCCTCCAGCGCCTCGGCACCGACTGGATCGACGTCTACATCGCGCACCGCGAGGATCCCTACACCCCGATCGAGGAGACGCTCGCGGCGCTCGATGCCGTGGTGCGTGCCGGCAAGGTGCGGTATCTCGGGTTCTCCAACTGGTCGGCGTGGAAAGCGGCGGCGGCGCTCGAGATCCAGAAGGCGAACGGTCTCGCACCCTTCACCCACGGGCAGATGTACTACTCCCTCGTGGGCCGTGACGTCGAGCGCGATGTCATCCCCATGATGCGGCGTTACGGGTTGGGCCTCACGGTGTGGAGCCCCCTCGCCTTCGGTTTCCTGAGCGGAAAGTACACGCGCCAGACGCTTTCGGACCCGAACAACCGCCTGTCGGGCTTCGACATCCTGCCCTTCGACAAGGAGCGGGGCTTCGAGCTCGTGGAGCGGATGCGCGCCATCGCCGACGCTCACGACGCCAGCGTCGCGCAGGTTGCGCTCGCGTGGCTGCTCGCGCGTCAGGGCGTGACCAGCGTCATCGTCGGCTCCACCAAGCTGAGCCAGCTCGATGACAACCTGAAGGCGGTGGCGGTCACCCTCAGCGCCGCGCAGATCGCCGAGCTCGATGCAGCCACGGCGCTGGCGCCCGTTTATCCCAACTTCTTCACCGACAACATCGCTGCCGATCGGCCGGCGGCCGCAGCGCTAGGGACCCCATGACACCTGCTGCTCGGCGAGCCGGGCAGCGGCACGGCGGACTGCCGCATCGCGCTCCGCTCTGCTGGCGTCCAACCGCTGCCTGGCCGCCGCCACGATCTCCGGGCGAGCGCGCTCCGGCCGTCCGGAATCAAAGGGTGGCATGGGCGCGTACTCGATCGCCAGCTGGACGGCTTGCGCGTAGTCCACCCCCGCTATCTCCGCCAACACCGTCAGCGCCATGTCGATGCCGGCGGTCACGCCACCGCCCGTGATGATGTTGCCGTCGCGGACCACACGGGCGGGGTCGGGGATTACGCCGAATGCCGCGAGCGAATCGCGCCATGCCCAGTGGCATGCCGCGCGCTTCCCGGTCAGGAGGCCCGCTGCCGCGAGCAACAACGAGCCGGTGCAGACCGATGTCACGTAACGCGCCGAGCCGGCGAGGCGGCGCAGCGCGGCCAGGAATTCGCGGTCTTCCATCGCCTGGATGGTGCCGAAACCGCCCGCAACGCACAGCAGCCGCGCACGACTCGATGTCCTGCAGCCTGCGAACGCCCACGAACGTCATGCCGCCGCCGGCCTCGAGGGTACCTCCCGCGACCGACGCGAGAATGCAGCGCGCCCCCGGCAGACGTGTGAACACTTCATAGGGGCCGGTGAAGTCGAGTTGCGTGATGTTCGGATACAGCGCGAACACGACCGGAAAATCGCCACTCATGATGCTTCCTCGCCGTAGTTGACGCCGCCAGCATGCCTCGGTACGCTGTTGGCGTAAACGACATTCTTCCCACCTTTCGTGCCATGACCCGCCGCATCGCATTTCTCGTCTTCCCGCGGTTCCAGATCCTCGATGCGACCGGGCCGCTCGCGGCCTTCGAGCCGACCGGATCTATGTCAGGGACGGGAAGATCTGGAGCTCGGCGGGCATCACGGCCGGCATCGACCTCGCCCTGGCCCTGATCGGCGAGGACCTGGGGGAGGATGTCGCGCGGCGCACGGCGCAGCAGCTGGTGGTCTACCACCGCCGGCCCGGAGGCCAGTCGCAGTTCTCGCCGCTGCTGCAGATGGAGCGGGCCGACGGGCGTTTCGGCAAACTATGGGACCATGTCAGGACGCATCTGCGCGACCGGCTGAGCATCGACGAGCTCGCCCGGGTGAGTTGCATGAGCCCGCGGAACTTCTCGCGGGCATTCAAGGAGGAGGTCGGCATCGCCCCCGCCAAAGCGGTCGAGCGGCTGCGTGTCGACACCGCACGCGCCGACCTGGAGAGCGGCAACCCTACCATCCAACAGGTGGCCGCGGCGTGCGGTTTCGGCAATCCGGAGCGGATGCGACGCAGCTTCCTGCGCGTCCTGGGCGCGCCGCCCTCCGCTCTCAGGCGACAAGGGCGGCGCGACTGATCAGCCGATCAGCGACGAGCCCAGCGGCCGCCGGCCATGTGCCAACCGCGTGCTCCATGCACCCAGTGGTTCGGCATCCAGCGAAACCCGGCACGCGGAGCTGCCCAGTGTCCGGGAGCCCAGGCGTAGCCGCCCGGTCCCCAACGCCAGAAGCCACCCATCCAGAAGTAGCCGGGGTACGGCGCCGCGCCGTAATACTCGACACGCGCCACGGGCGGTGCCACCGCTACGAAGCCGCCACCGTAGTAAGGTCCGGGGGCCGGCGCTATGACGCAGCCGCCGAGCGCAGCGGCCAGCCCGAGAACGATTGCTGCATTGCGAGCGCGCGAGACAACACGGGTCATGTGAACCTCTTGTCAAACTACCGTTGCGGTGCTGATTACCGCCTGTACATGATGAACGCGGCACGCTGGCCGGGGTGCACAGCAGCTCACACTTCCGGTGGCCGTCGCTAAAAAACGACAAGGAGACAGAGCTGCGCAACCCCTGACAACATGATACTGCGGCGCGGCAGGACGTTCACCAGACCCCTTGTTGTGTTACCGTTCAGTCATGAAAAAGGGCGGCAGCAACCGCAGTCGCGCCATGGAGTGTGCGATCGGCATCACCGTCCACACCGGCTGGGGGGCCTGCGTCGTAGTGAGCGGCTCGCCCCGCAATCCGCAGATCATCGGCAACAGGGTGATCGAGCTCTTGGACGGCGCCGAGCGCTTCTGCTACCACCGTGCCGCCGAGATGAAAGCCACGTCCGTTCCGGAGTGGCTGGAGCACGTGCGTGCGCGAGCGCTGGCCCGGGCGAGAAGCGAGCTCGCGCCTCTACTGACTCCAACAGTGCGCTTCGGCGCCATCGTCGCGAAAGACGGGGTCCTGCCGGACCCCGATACAGCGTTGGCGACACACATGCGAATCCATCTGGCCGAAGGCTTGTTCTACCGCGATGTCTTCCGCGACGCCTGTCAGATCCCCTGTCGCATCACGCCGCCCGCCTCCCTCGACATAACCGCGCTGGGCAAGATCGATACCAAACCGTGGAGTCGGGATCAGAAGCTGGCGGCGCTGGCGGCGTGGCATGCGATGAGCCATTGAAACGTCGCGCCTCAGCAGCCACATGCTTTCTTTTCCGCCTCGCTCCTGCGGGCGGCGGCGCCCGCCGGATCGCTGATGATGTCGAGCCAACGCGGGTCGAGCGACGGCTCGGCGTCGTAGTTGTCGTGCCAGTTCCACCACTTGTACGGCGGGTTCTGCGGATAACCCTTGGGTGAGTCCTCCCATGTCTCCTGCCGGCCGAGCGGCGTGATATCGAGGTAGCTCCAGATGGTCCCCATCGCCTCATCGCCGCGGTTATTGATGAAGTAGGTGCGAAACACCTTGTCGCCATCACGGAAGAACACGTTGTGGCCATGCCATTCGCGCACACCGAAGTCGGCATCGAAGTCGTCGGTGATCGTGTACCAGGGCATCGCCCAACCCATCCGCGCCTTCAGGCGCGCGATGTCAGGCTGCGGCGCCCGCGAGACATAGACGAGCGTCGTTTCCCGGGCGTTCAGGTGGGCAAGGTGACCGATCTGATCGGCGCCCAAGGAACAGCCGCGACAGGCATGGTCCGGCCAGCCGAACACGCCAGGCTCGAAGAACGCGCGATAGATGATAAGTTGCCGGCGGCCCTCGAACAGATCCTCGAGGCTGGCTTTGCCATTGGGCCCTTCGAATTGGTACGCCTTCGCGAGGGCCATCCACGGCATCCGCCGGCGCTCCGCAGCCAGGGCATCGCGGGCCCGCGTCAGCGCTTTCTCCTTCACGAGCATCTGCTGGCGCGCGGCCTCCCAGGCCTCCGAGGACACGATCGGGGGGCCTTGAACAGCGGGTCGCGGGGTCGTGGTCATGGTGGTCTCCGTGCGGGGTACGTTCAGTGGACGTGCGCAAGATTGACACGGGCCGGCGGTGGGTGGGAGTTACAAGTATGCCGCGATTAAGGAGTGCCAGAGCGGAGCCCCTGGATCGTGTTACCTTTCGGTCATGCAGGTGCGCGACAGCGGAATGCCGGAAAAAGTGCTGTGGGAGTCGTTTTTCGAGCCCACCGAGATCCTCGAGTTGCTGTCTCTGCCGGTATCGGGAGACATCGTGGACTTCGGCTGCGGCTATGGCACCTTCACGCTGACGGCGGCAACGCTCACCACGGGCACGGTTTACGGGATCGATATCGATCCTGAAATGGTGCAAACCACCGCCCGAGGCGCACAGGAGGCCGGCCTGAACAACGTGAGGACAGTGGAGCGGAATTTCGTCACCCGCGGGGCTGGCTTACCGGCCGGCAGCTGCAGCTATGCGATGCTCTTCAACATCCTGCACGCGGAGGATGCCCTCGGACTGCTGCGCAAAGCCCACGAGGTCCTCCGCCCGGGCGGCCTGGTCGCCGTCATTCATTGGATTACGGACTCCGCCACGCCGCGCGGACCGCCTCTGGAGATCCGTCCTACCCCGCAGCAGTGTCAGCAATGGATGCAGGCGGCGGGGTTCGACCTGGCGAGCCCGGTAGTGCAACTGCCTCCTTATCATTACGGCCTGGTTGGCAGGCGGCCGGATGCCTGAAGGGTATCCAGCCGGTTCCAAACGCCCAGCAGTCGCAGATAAGCCGTGACGTGCAGCGGGTCCGCCCGACACCAGAGCTCGAAGTCCGTCTGGATCGTGGCAGACGCGTTCGACCGGTCTAGACGAGCCAGCCAGTCTGCGGCGCAACCCTCGATCCGCTCACCCGACGCCATGCGCCGTCTCTGGGGCATGAAGGATAGACCTCAGTTTGGGCGGTACCGGTCGCCTCGAGCAGTCGCGCGGCGCAGAGCCGGACACCGTGACTGACATGTTTCTCCACGGTGTGCTCGGCTATTCCCATCCGCAGCGCGATCTCCTTGTGGGACAAACCATGAATCTTGCGCAGGATGAGCACCTGCCGGCACCTCTCCGGAAGCGATGCAATCACCCGTGAAAGCAGGAGCCGCTCCTGCGTGAGATTCACGATCTCGTCCGGTCTCCGCTCTTGGCTGCCACGCAATACGACGTCCGTTGCGTTGATTTCCGGTAAGGCGTCGAGAGAAACGACCTCCCGCCTGCGCAGGTGGTCCATGGCGACATTGCGGGCCGTCGTGAAGAGGAACGCGCGCCAGTTCCGCACGGCGCTGCGCCGCTCGGGGGACAGGGCCAGCAACCGGGCGTATGTCTCCTGGACGACATCCGAGACGTCATCCGGGCGAGGAAGGGGGCGGGCCAGGAAGGCGCGCAAGTCCCGCTCGTGCCCGAGGACTCTGAAGAACCAAGCTGTGGTGCTCGTACCGTCCACCTGCTGGTAGGTCCCGATCCCCCCGAATTCAGTTCACAGGCAGGCTATTGCACATTCGCAACAGCGGCAAGCTCCTCTTGGATTTTTCAAGCGCACTTTGTCTTTTTTTTGCCTCGCACTACCGGAAATAGCGGCGCAGTCAGTCGTAATTGCCAGAGGGGAGGCCGGGCGCGTGTCTCGGCACCACCACAAATAGAATGACACTGACACGGCGTGCTTTATTGGCGCAGGCTCTCGTCGCCCCGGCGGCGTCTGCTCGTGCGCGTGCTCGCGCCACGCCCTCACCGCGGCCGCTGCCCGGAAAGCCGGCCGGCGTGCACTCGAGCGCGCCGGCCTGGATCGAGGCGGACCTGCCGGCGGCGGAACGGCTGCTCGCCCTCGCCTACACGCCCGCGCAGCGCGCGCAGCTTGCCCGCACCTATTCACCGGTTCTGAAGGAGCTTGCGGGCGTCCGCGCGCTCGATCTGGCCAACGATGTGTCGCCGGCCTGCCGCTTCGATCCGCGTATCCCAGGGAAGAGCTACCGGATGCCGAGCCGCGGAATCCGGGGGGCGGTGCCCGCAGCCGGCCCTCTTCCCACTTCACCAGTCGGTATAGCGTTGGCGCCGGCCTGGCGGCAGGCAACGTGGTTGCGCGAGAAGAAGATTTCGAGCCTCGAACTCACCCACCTTTATCTCGATCGCATCCACCGGCTGGCTCCCGAGCTGCAGAACTTCATCACTGTCACGGACGACCTGGCGCTCAAACAGGCGGCCAGCGCTGATGCAGACCTCGCGACAGGCCGGATTCGCTCGGGCCTGCATGGCGTTCCGTACGGCATCAAGGATCTGTTCGACGTTGCACGAGTGCGCACTACCTGGGGAGCTGAGCCCTACAAAGACCGCGTGGCCGCCGGCAACGCGGCCATAGTCGACAAGCTCGAGGCCGCCGGCACGGTTCTCCTGGGGAAGACCAGCGCCGGTGCGATCGCCTACGGGGACATCTGGTTCGGCGGCGAGACGCGAAATCCGTGGAATCCCGCGGAAGGATCGTCCGGTTCATCGGCGGGCTCCGCGTCCGCGACGGCGGCCGGTCTGGTTGGTTTCTCCATCGGGACGGAAACGTTGGGATCGATCGTCTCGCCCTCGAATCGTTGCGGCTGCACGGGCCTGCGCCCGACCTTTGGGCGGGTATCGCGCCACGGTGCCATGGCATTGGCATGGTCCTGGGACAAAGTGGGACCCATCACGCGCAGCGTCACCGACTGCGGGCTGGCCCTCGAAATCATCAATGGTCTGGATCCCAGAGACTGGGGCTCTCTCGATGCCCCGCTAGGCTGGGATTGGCAGGCGAGCGTGCGCGGGCTCCGGGTGGGCTACGTACCCGCCTGGTTCGAGAGCAAGAAGGCTACGTCGGTGGACCACCATGCGCTCGACGCGCTGCGCGAGACCGGCGCGCAGGTCGTCGAAGTGCGCATGCCGGATCTGCCTTACGGGCTGCTCACGCCGCTGGTATTCATCGAGGCGGCGGCCGCGTTCTCCCAGCTCACCCTGACTCACCGCGATGACGAGCTCAAGTGGCAGGCCGACATGGCCTGGCCCAACACCTGGCGCCGTGCCCATTTGTTCCCCGCCGTGGAGATGGTGCAGCTCGAGCGTCTGCGTCGCGAGGTGATGGTAGGGCTCGATGGGCTCTTCGATGGCATCGATGCATTGATCGGACCGGTGTCGGGAGACGACTCGCTGGTAGCGACCAACGCCACGGGCAACCCCTGCCTCGCCATGAAAGCCGGCTTTCTCGAGCTGCCGACGCGTCGGATCGACGACAAGCCGATCAGCATTCACGCCCCGAAACATCGCGTACCGCGCGCGATCTGCCTCTGGAGCGCCCTGTTCAGGGAAGACGTCCTGATCACGCTGGGGCGCGCGTTCGAAGCCGTCCTCGGCGTCGCCGATCAGAATCCTCCGCTTGCACTTCGATAGAGAGTCACACCACATGAATCACATCGACCATCACCGCGACCCGCGCCGCTCCGGTTGGCTCGTTGCGCCTCTGCTCTTCATGGTGGCGCTGTGCGCGCACGCGCAGGACAGCACGCAACCGCAAAGCAAAACGCAGGCCCAGGGCAAAATACTGCGGCCCAAAGCAAAACTCAGGCTCAAAGCAAAACGCGGGCCCAAAGGATCATGCTGGCCCAGAACAGCACGCAGACAGTGCAGCAAACGAATCAGAGCGCGCCACGGCCGCAACTTCAGGAGGTCGTCGTCACCGGCTCCCGCATCGCGCGCGCGCTGAACGACACGCTGCAACCCACCGTCGAGATCAGCTCGGCCACCTTCGAGGAACGCGGCTACACCAACGTCAGCCAGGCGCTGGACGAGCTGCCCGAGTTCGGTGTCCCGCCCACGAGCCAGCAGAACCAGCAGTCGGCTTTCAGCGTCGGGCAGAGCTTCGTCGACCTGTATTCGCTCGGCTCGCAGCGCACCCTGACGCTGGTCGACGGACAGCGGTTCGTCTCCTCCAATACCGCGAGCCTGGCCGGCGCGGCAAGCCCGGGCAGCCAGGTCGACTTCAACGTCATCCCGGTCCAGCTCATCGACCACATCGAGACGGTCTCGGTCGGCGGCGCACCGATCTACGGTGCCGACGCCATCGCGGGAACCGTGAACGTCATCCTGAAGCACGACTATCAGGGATTCGACATGAACGCCATGACGGGCGTGTCGAATGACGGCGACGCCTGGAACTACCGGCTGAGCGTCCTCGGCGGTCACAACTTCGCCGACGGTCGCGGCAACACGACCACCGTGGTCGAGTACACCAAGAGCACCGGACTCAGGGGCACGGCGCGCACGGATTACACCAACCAGGGCGGCTTCGAGGCGCCCGCGACACCCGGCACCTATCAGCTGGTTTACACGCCCAATCCCATCGTCAATCAGCTGAGCACCTCGGGCGTGCCCTACCTCGACAACTTCTTCTATACACCCGGGGTCCCCGACTCCGCGATCGGCATCACGAACGCCGCGGGCCAGCCGCTCGCCTTCTCGCCCGGCTCGAACGCCCTCACGCCGTACAATCTCGGCCAGGAAACCGGCAACCCGATCTTCTACAACGGCGGCCAGGGCATCAATCTCGTCAACTACAGCAATCTGCAGGCATGGACCGAGCGGGTCAATGTCGTTTCGCTGGGACATTTCGACTGGACCGACAACGTGCAGAGCTACTGGAACGGCTGGTTCTCGGACTCCCACTCCCACAGTCTCATTTCCCAGCCGCTCTACAACGCCACGATTTTCGGAAATCCCGGAACGCCCAACGGGCCGATCTACATCAGCACCACGAATCCCTACCTGTCGGCGGCCGACCAGGCGCTCATCCAGAGCGAGATGACTGCCTACGGCAAGTCCGGCTTCCCGCTGAGCGGCGGCGCTCCGTTCGACCCGAACTGGAATCAGAATTACTTCTACCTCGATCGCGGCAGCACCGACCTCGAGGCCGGCGCCTTCACCGGCGACCAGTTGGTCGCTCGCGGCGTCCTCGGCCTGAAGGGCGACTTCTCCGAATTCGGCCAGTCCTATCACTGGGACGTCGCGGCCAATTACGGCTACTCCCGCGATATCTCGCGCCAGCCCGCCGTGGTCTTCCAGAACCTGGAAAATGCGGTCAATCCCGTGATGAACTCGAGCGGACAGATCGTCTGCCCGCGCGGGAGTGGTCAATTCATATATTGCGACGGAATCGGAGACCTGCGCGCCGCTCGATATCTTCGGCGAGGGCGACCCGAGCGCCGCCGCGAAGGCTTACATCACGCACGTCGCCACCGCCGACTCATACAACACACAACGCGACGTCACCGCGAACCTCAGCGGCCCCATCGTCAAGCTGCCCGCGGACTATTGGAAGTTCGCGGTCGGCTTCGAGAACCGGCGCGAAGCGGCGGTGTTCGAGCCCGACGCCTACTACACCTCGAATCCGCCGGTCGGGAATCTCAGCGCGTCCTACATCGAAGGGTCCTATCACACCAACGAGGCCTACGCCGAGACCCTGATCCCGATCTTCGAGCCGCAACAGAACATCATGCTGCTGCACCGGGTCGAGGTTGAAGGCGCCATCCGGCACGTCGAGAACTCCATCGCCGGCGACTCCAACACCTGGGACGCGGGCCTGCGCTGGGCGCCGACACAGGACGTCCTGTTCCGCGGCAACAGGACGGTCTCCATCCGCGCCCCGGCCATCACCGAGCTCTTCCTGCCCGCCTCGACGGATGACGAGTTCGCCACGCCCGATCCGTGCGACAAGAACTTCGTCACCCAGGGACCCGATCCGGCCGTCCGCGCCAAGAACTGCGCGGCCGCCGGGATCAACACGGCGACGTTCACCTCGAATGCGATCAACGCCACGGTGGCGGGCCTGACGTCCGGTAATACCGCTCTGCAGAGCGAGGTCGCCAAGTCGTACACCTTCGGCACCGTGATCACGCCGCGCTGGGTACCATCGCTGAACATCGCCCTGGACTACCTCAGCATCAAGATGTCGAATGCCATCGAGCAATTGAATCTCAGCGACATCCTGGAGGCCTGCTACGACTCGCCGTCCTATCCGAACGTGCCGGAATGCAGTGATTTCACCCGCAACTCCCCGGGTCAGATCACGGACTTCCATGACGGCTTCGTCAACGCGGGATTGCTGACTTTCCAGGGAGACACCATCACCATCAACTACCAGACGGAGCTGCCCTGGAAGCTCGGCAGGATGTCGTTCACCGGCAACTATCTCGACACCAAGACTCTGAAGCTCCAGGTCGGCTCCGGGGTGCCCCTCAACGAGGCCGGCGAGCTCGCCGACACCAGCAACGTCCTCGCACCCAAGACCCGGATGAGCTTCTCCGCCAACTACGTCAAGGGGTCGTTCAACTGGTACTGGCAGGCGCAATACACCAGCGGCATGAATTTCAGCAACCTCAATACCGCGACGTCGCAGAACATCCTGACGGTAGGGCACTGGTGGCTGATCAACTCATCGGTCGGCTACTACATTACGGATAAGATCAACCTGCGCCTGGTCGTCAACAACGTGTTCAACAAGCAGCCGCCGTTCGCCGCTCTGGCCGGGGCGTCGGGCAATTTCACCGCCTCGACCTCGTATTACTTCGCGGGCATCATCGGCCGCACGTATCAGCTCACGGCCGACGTGGATCTGTGGTGATTCGCGCGTAGAGCAGGCCACTTGACAGCGGATGCCGCACGGACCGTGCGGCATCCGCCTTGCGACGCCGTCAATAGGCCGCCAGCGGCCTGGGCCTGCGCCCATGCGTTCCTGCAGCCGCTTGCGATACCGCCGGCTCAACCGCAGCCGGGCCTTGGATCGCAGCACCACCTCGTACTCGCCGCCGGTCTGGAGCTCGAGCCCGCGAATCCGCTCGAGGTTCACGATGGTCGAGCGGTGAATGCGGACGAACTTCTCCTCGCCCAGGTCCTGCTCGAGCTCCGATAGCGGCCGACGCAGGACATGAGTGTCCTCACCCACGTGCAGGCACACGTAGTAGCCGGCAGCCTCGATCCAGTCGATGTCGGCGGCCTTGAGGAACAGCACCCGACCCTGATTGCGGACGACGAGCTGCTCGGCTGTCCGCGGCTTCGCCGGCGGGTAATGGGCGAGCTTCTCCTTGGCCCGGCTCAAAGCGCGACCAAAGCGCGCGTCATCGAACGGCTTCAGTAGATAATCGAGCGCTCCCGTCTCGAAGGCACGCAGCGCGTACTCATCGTAGGCGGTCACGAAGATGATGGCGGGCGGCAGATCGCAGCCCAGGAGCTCCAGCACGTCGAAGCCATCGCATTCCGGCATCTGCACGTCCAGAAAGACGATGTCGGGCCTCGATTTCCTGATCTCCTCGATGGCATCGGGCCCGGAGGAGCATTCGGCGATCGATCCAATGTCGGGGTCACGACGCAACAGCACGGTCAGGTTGCGCCGCGCCAATGATTCGTCATCGACCACGAGCACCCGAATTGGCGCGCGCCGCTGCTCGACCGGCTCCATTTACGCTACCCTGAAAGGCAGCGTCACGAGGACTTCCACTCCAGCGGAACTGGCACGCGTCAGTTGCAGCTCGGAATCCTCGCCGTGAAGGATCTGCAGGCGCGTGCGCAGATTGCGGATGCCGACACCGCTCTGCCCCGCCTCCCAATCCGCCGGTAAGTTGGGGCCGTCGTTGTAGACGCTGAGGCAAAGCCGGCTGTCGTGGCACGCGCCCGCGACGCGCACGGCCCCTCCCGCGACACGCTTGGCTATGCCGTGCTTGATGGCATTCTCCACGAGCGGCTGCAGCAGCAGAGTGGGTACCTGCGCGCGCAGCAGCTCCGAAGGGATATCCACGCTCACCTGCAGTCGTTCGCCAAAGCGGACCTTCTGGATGTCGAGGTAGCGCTGCAGATACTCGACTTCCTCCTGCAGCGCGACTTGCGACCGGTGAGAATCCTCGGAGGAGCGGCGCAGGAATTCGCTGAGCCCGACTATCATGCTCACGGCGGCGTCGTTCAGCTGCTCGCGCACGAGGCCGGCGATGGAATTGAGCGTGTTGTACATGAAGTGCGGATCGATCTGCCGGCGCAGCGCGGCGAGCTGTGCCTTCGACAGCTCCTCATTGAGCCGCGCGGCCTCGGTCATCTGGCGCGACATGCCCGCCTTTGCGTCCATGACGAAGGTAACTGCCACGTATCAGTGCGTACGCCGTGAGGAACGTCACGCACTGGTAGAGACACATCATGGTCCATGTATTCACGAAAGTCGGTCGCTGCGGATCGCCCCAGGGGTTGAAGAGCATCTGCAGCCCCGCGGACCAGGTCTCGGTGAGAGCGCTGACGACCGCGAAGACCGCGAGGTGCCTGCCGATCGAGCGGGCACTGATGCCACGCGACAATGGATATCGCCTGGCGACGGCAATCACGAGCGGAGTGGCCAGCACCCAGGGGAGCCAGGACACGAAGTCGGTTGCGAAGACAGGCAGCCACGGTTGATGCTTCCCGTCCGCGTGCATCGAGAGCACGGTCTGACAGGCATCGCACAACGCGTAGGCCGACCAGATCCCGGCAATCCAGCGCCAGCTGGTCGAGCGCATGTCACCGTGGGCTGAGGTCATGGCGGTCACTCTACGCCAATACGCCCGTGCTGCGAACTCGCCTGCAGTGAATCGCCAGCCCGGTGCAGCAAGCGGTCTTAAGCGGCTCGGCCGGTTGCACTTACACTGCGGCCGGGAGATCCGAATGGAGGGGTGGAGTGTCTGCTTGTCCGCGTTTGAGATTCACGAACGAGCGAAGGATTACCCGGGTCCCGATGATCGTTGGCGTCGTGGCCACGATCCTGCATGTGGCCGCGGCGCGGGCCCAGGAGCATGCAGCCGACAATCCGGTCACGGCCGCCCAGGATGCGTTCGGCCTGACGCTGGGACTGGAGTCCATCGGCCTCTACGGCCCGGGCGGAATACGCGGCTTCAGTCCGCAGGCGGCCGGCAACATACGAATCGACGGTCTCTATTTCGATGAGCAGGGCGGCCTCTCCAATCGCGTGGTCGAGGGGTCGACTACGCGAGTCGGTGTGAGTGAGATCGGCTACGACTTTCCTGCGCCGACCGGCATCATTGATTACGACCTGCGCCACGCCGGAGACGGCACGCCTGGCGCCACAGTCATCGCCAACGTCGGTCCATACGATGCCTGGGGCATCAGTGTCGATGGCACTGTCCCGTTGGCTGGCAAGGAGCTCATCCTGCCCATTGGGGTCGCCACCCAAGTCAGCACGCAAACCCAGTTCAGCGCCCTACCCGGTTACACGACACACCAGACGAGCATCGGCGCGACGCCGCAATGGTCACCGAACGACAAGGTGGTCGTGCGTGGGCTGTTCGACTGGCAGCAGGCCCGTGATATAACCACGGTGCCGGAGCTTTTCACCGCCGGCGATTACCTGCCGCCGCCGATTCCGCGCGGCTACCTGGGCCAGAATTGGGCCCAGGGCCGCAGCCGGACGGAGAACCTGGGCGCCCTCATTGCCGCGCAGCTGAATCGGACGTGGACGCTGAACGCCGGCGTGTTCCGTTCGAGCGCGGACAATCCTCTGAGTTTCTCGGACTTCTACACTGCCGTCCAACCCAACGGAGAGTCCGAGCACCTGGTCGTGGGCTATCCGGATCAAAGCAATGCTTCGACCTCGGGAGAGGTGCGCCTCACGGGTCATTTCAAGACGACGGGTGACTGGCATCATGAGCTCATTCTGCTGGCCCGCGGCCGCGACGTATTGGCGCACTACGGCGGCGATGATGTCGTCGACGTGGGGCCGGCCAACATCGGCTCCGGACTCCAGGTACCGCCGCCGGCCTTCACGTATTCGGCGCGCACCAGTGACCGCACGGAGCTTTGGAGCGTCGGGTCGGCATACCACGTCGACTGGGACAAGTTGGCGGAGCTCGAGGTGGGCATTCAGCAGGAGACCTACCGGGAGAACGTCACCACTCCCGGCGAGCCGGAAGGAAGGCTATCGGAACGTCCCCTGCGCGGCTATGCCAACTCGGCCGTGGCGCTCACCCGCCTCCTGACTCTCTACGCGGGCTACACCCAGGGGCTCGAGGACTCGGGGGCGGCGCCCGCCGCGGCGCAGAATCGCAACGCCGTGCTGCCGGCAGCACGGACCTGGCAGGTGGAGTCCGGACTGCGCTATCTCGCGACGTCCCGCCTGAAGATCATCACCGGCGTCTATGAGCTGCAGAAGCCCTATTTCAACCTCGATACCAACGACATCGATCGCGAGCTCGGGGTGCAGCGAGCCAAAGGCTACGAGCTGTCCGTTTCGGGTCAACACCTGGCGAATTTCGACGTCGACGTTGGAATTCTCTACGACAAGGTCGTCCATCGTCGGGCCGAACCTGGCCGCCGAAGGGGTAGGCCCCGTGGCACTCGGGCAGCCTCGTCTGACGTACTCGGCCAACGTCAACTATGCGATACCGTGGTGGTCGGCCGCCTCGCTGGATCTCTCGGCCACGCATTTCGGGGTTGCGCCGGCGACCGTGGACAACCGGATCTACGTGCCGGCGGTGACCATCCTGAACCTCGGCGGGCGCTACGAATTCAAGATGTTCGGCAGGAACAGCAGCCTGCGCGTGCAGATCCAGAACGCGCCGAGCTCCTCCTGGTGGACGGTTGCCAACACGCCGGGCTATTTCATGACCCCGGGTCCGCGCACGGTCTTCGCCTATCTGACGACGGATATTTAGCGAGCTCAAAAAAGAGTCCCGCGGGCGGGGGTTGCCCGCGGGACCCGTCAAATGCCGGTTCTCAGGTTCCGGTCACTGTTGGTTCTGGCCCCAGCCGTGGTGCCCGTGCGAGAAGTCGAACAGGTCGAACAGGTCGCCGATCGCCGGTGAGTTGACCGGCACGTAGGGGTCGTCGCGCGTGACCGGATCCGGCATATTGTCCCGGCTCCGGTACGACACCGGCGGCAGGCGCCAGTTGCGCTCGATGAACTTCAGGATCGAGACGTGATCCGTGTAATCGTGCGAGATGTAGCCGGGCTTGGCCCACGGGGACACCACGATCAGCGGAATGCGCGTGCCGTCGCCGAAGTAGTCGAGGGGCTGCACGTAACCCGAATCGTAGTAGCCGCCGCCCTCGTCTTCGGTGATGAAGATGGCGGTGTCGTTGGCGTAGGGTGACGCCTCGACCTGGGTCACGATCTTCTGCACGAAGCCCTCGAACAGGTCGAGCTTGGAGGACGACGGATGTCCGTCGGTGTATCCGCTCGGCTTGACGATCGATACGGCGGGCAGGCTGCCGTGCGCGATGTCGGAGTACAGATTCGACGAATCGGTGATGTGCGCCGCCACCTGATCAGGGTGCGACATGATCGACGTGTCGTACTGGAACGGATTGCAGATGTTGCAGTACTCATCCGCCGTCGGGCCGGCCGTACCATAGTTGATCTGGTACGGATCGGGCACGTAGTTGTTCCATTGATCGCCGTAGTACTTCCAGGAGATGCCGTGCGCGTTCATATCGTCGCCGATGCTCGGCGTCGACGAGGGCGGAATGGTGAACGGCGTGTTGGCCGGGTTGTGATCGACGAAGGCGTTCTTGCCGTTGCCGAAGTAACCCGGGTTGTAGTTGTTCAGGAGGTAATAGTGGCCCGGCTCGCAATGCGGATCGATCGGCCGCGGCAGGCTGGCGAGGTAATCGACGATCGACCGCACATGGGGCTGACTCAGGTCCGAGCAGTCGGTGTAGGATCCGCCACCGAAGACGGGAGAGTTGGTATAGGGCGGCGGATAGCCGGCGTTGTAACTGCTACCGTAGCCGTCTTCCGTGTACCAGTTGTTCGTGCCGCTCGCCGGATTGGGATTCTCGATCTGGTGGACCACGCCAACGTCCGGCGTGCCCTGGAACACCTCGACACCGTTCGGCGGTACGGCCGGATGACCGTTCGCGTCGCTGAACCAGATCATGTCGCCATGGCCGAACATGATGTGGTTCGCGCCCGTGCCGCCGTTGACGGACTGGTGGAAGTTATCGCTCATCGCGTACTGCTCCACGAGGCTCGTGAAGTACGGTACGTCGCCCTTTTGCACGTTGTAGAAGCCGAGGGCGGTCGAGCCCTCACCAGTCGTCGTGGCGCCGGGCAGGTAGTTCGTGCTGAAGCAGCCCGGAGTCGGACTGTTGGGGTTGCACGTTGCCGGCTGCGTTACGCCGTCCGTGCCCGCCCCGACGGTCACCTCGACCCAGGAGAAGAGCTTCTCGTTGCAGCCTGAAGGATTGTCTCGCGTGGAGCGCGATACGCTGCAGTTCAGCTGCTGCCACATCTGATAGAAGCGGTGCACAGGGCTCTGGGCGTAGTCGTCGTAAACAAACGACGAGCCGTTGGTCAGCTGAAACGGGCCGGCAGGCAGCGCGGTCACGTTGGTGATGCGCTGATCGGGCGTTCCTTTGGTCTGACCCGTGCCGCCGGTGAGCAGATCCTGGTAATACGACTGCGGCAGCCCGCTCTCGGACTGCTGGGCGAGCGTCAGGCTGGCCGCGCACTGGCTGATCGGCGTGCTCGAGCTGCACTCGTTCGGAATGTAAGAAACCTTGGGACCGCCGACGAGCGGCGCCGGCAGCTGGTCGCTTGGAAACTTCTGCTTGGGAGGGCTCAGCAGGAACGGATCGCTCGTTCCCATGTCCGTGGCCGCGAGCTGGTGCGCCTTCTCGAAGTTCGGGCCCGGAATCGCATTCTTGTTGGCATCCAGGGCGATGATGCCTTCGGAGAGAAGATTGCGGACAGTTACGCCGCGCTTTTTGGGCACGTAGGTAGCGAAGACGTGATCGAAGCTGCGGTTCTCACCGATGATCACGATGACGTGCTTGATCGGTGATGCCGTATTGTTGTCGGCGAATGACGACGAGTTTCCAGCCGCGGCCACGCTTGCGAGCGCCGGGCCGATCGACATCTGCAACAGCGCCAGCGTGCCGAGCACGCAGCGCACCCAATTCGCGGGCCGAGACCTGAAACTTTGAATGTTCACTGGCAAAGCTCCCCTATTGCTGGCCGAGTCCGATTGCGATTTTTAGCGGACGATTGTTACCGCACGGTGTCTGAGAGATTACGGCACGCGCTGATGCGGCGAGTCGTTTCAGTTGTGCGCCGGATCCGGAGCATCAGCCGGCAGGACCTTCACCGTCCCCATCATGCCGGCATCTTCGTGGTCGAGAATATGGCAGTGATAGGGGAAGGTGCCGACGATATTGGGATCGCGAAAGTCCATGCGCAGCCGCACGCTCGGATACTCGAGCATCCGGCCGTTGTAGTAGGGAACGTTGACGGTGTCGCGCAGGAACGGCTCATTCACCGGAACGCCGTCCCAGGCCACGAGCTGGAAGTGCAGTTGATGGATGTGGAAGGCATGCAGCTCGGGGGAGCGATTCTCGATGATCCAGTCTTCGACGGTTCCCTGTCTGACGACGATGTTGGGCATGGGGGAGCTCGGATCGAACGGCTTCGGCGTCTGCCCATCGACCGTGAGGTAGAACTCGACGGCACTGGTCGGATCATTCGGATTCTGGAGCTTTTCAGAGAAATAGAGCTTCCTCACCCGCACCGGCTGCACGTCGCCGAGCCAAGGGAGCGTCGCAGGCGGCAGCGGCTTCGGATGGGCCGCCAGCACTGACTGCGGTTCCGGCGCGTCGCTGGCGGCGGTGATGGACGCCAGGGCGCGGTTGGGGTCGTTCTCGCCGCCCGGTCCCGTATCCACGGTGCGGGTCACCAGCAATCCTGGAACGCCGAGCGGAGGGCCCGTGACGACGAATTCAACTCTCGACGCAGGCGGCAGCCCGATGTGATCCACCCATATGATCGGCGGCGCCGGACTTCCGCCCCAGCGGAGCGGAACGCCGTCGATCGCAACGATCCCGAGCCGTTGCGGCGCGCGGTTGAACAACACCGCGAGATTGAGGTACGTGATGGCCGAGGCGTTGAGGACGCGCCACAGCTCGCGCTCGCCGGGTTTGATCGTGATGCGAGCCGGCGGATAATCGGGGTACGGCACCGGCACGAAGTTGATCGACAGATCCTTGGCCGGCAGGCCGAAGCCGGTGCCATTGTTTGCTGAGTCGCCATCGTGGTCGATGAATAGCTTCGGCACGACGGGCTCGGATTTCGAAGGCGGCGCGTTCGGATTCAGCAGGTCCTGATCGCGGATCACGAGCACGCGCTCCGGCAAGCTCGCGAGAGCGGGGTTGGCACGCTCGATACCCTCGACGATCAGTGCGCCGGATGCGCCGCCCAGTACTTCCATCTCGGTGAAGCCGTGGATGTGAGGATGATACCAGTAGAGGCCGGGAGGCTCGTTCCTCGGGATGCGAAAGCGGTACTCAAACGGCGGATCGCCCGGCAGGATCGATGTCTTGAGCACATCGTCCTGATGGCACACGGGCGGCACGGTGGTACCGTGGAAGTGAATATTGGCCGCGACCGCGGACATGGCCCCGCGGGTGCACGGATCCGACGAGGCCCGGTGCATCATCATGTCCATCGCCGGGGGGGCGGGCGTCGCGACTGCATGCGCCGCAGAGCCCGGTACCGCGACCGCGCCGCCGACGGCGGTGCCGAAGTCGATCAGCCGGTTTGTGAGGCGCAGGATGAGCAGATCGCCGGGATGCAGTCGCAGCGTCGGCGATTGCGTGCCGTCGGGGAGCAGATAACAGTAGCGGACCGAGCCATCCTTCTCCTTGAAGTCGTGGATGGTGAGGTCAAGCTTCAGGATGCCGTTGCGGCTGCGCAGGTCCTGCGGCTGCTGCACGACGCTGCCGGGCGCCGGGCGCGGGCACCAATCACTGGTATTCGCGCCCGCGACGGCGCGACCGGTCAGGCCGAGCGTCATTGCAAGCAGGCATGATGTCGTGAGGTGGGTTTTCACTTGGAGAACCGGCGACGCTAGCGCCCACTCATTACAAGCCCGTGACAGGCGTGATCGCCAAGGAATTGTCATGAACGGAGCGTACGCTCGAAGCCATGCGTGGTGCAGCGAGAAAATCTTCGGCGCGGGGGCTTTCGGTTCGATCGATGGGCTATCGATGCATTCCCGCGGCGCTGGCAGTCGTGGGCTTCCTGATGACCTGCACCATCCGCGGCTGGCACGAGGGTCTCTGGCTTCCCGACCAGGCTGTCGACTATCGGATCGGGAGCGCGCCCCAACAGCCGGCCGCCGCGCGAAGCAAAGCAGCTCTGCCGCTCGAGTCCGTGCTGCAGCAGGAGGCCGCGCGGCTGCGCGCGTTACCGATGCCGGCCGCTCCGTCAGCGGTCGCGCCCGCTGCTTCTACTTATCTTGCCGAAAGAGACAGAGAAGCGGGTCATAGCGTCAGATCGCGTTAGCCGGTTTGCACTACGACCTCATAGTGCGTGACCGTCTCGTCGAAGTCCGAGAGCGCGGCGCGTGCCGCCGGCTCCACGACTGCTCTCCCCGGGTCAGGCCCGGCAAATCCCCGGACTGCGTCCATGGAATCCCAAAGCGTCAGCACCGTAAACTCGACGCCATCGCCGACGGAGCGTCTTAGCAGGTAGGCACCGCGATGTCCGGGAAGAGAGTGGACCTCCGGAAACACCGTCTTGCTGGCGTGTCGGACGTAGTCTTCAGCCTTGGCCGCTGTGGCCCGCCCCTTCCATAGTCGCAGGATTCCACCAGAAGCCGCCTGCGCGTTGTCGGCCGGCGCTTCTGGGCGGATGGGGGTCATCGCTTCGTCACCCACGACAGTGGCCCACTCCCGCACGTACCACCGCTTGACCGCACCGGAAGTGACATAGGGATCGGCTCTGGCAAAGTCCTCGGCAACCTTCGGGGACTCGCCCTTGAAGAGCAGGACCGCTCCGTCGGTCGGGTCCGCCAGGGCTCCCCCGAGCAGCAGCTCGCCGCGTTGACTGGCTGCCCACCCCTTGGCGAGATGTTGCGCCCGATGCGGGGTGCGCCGCGCCACGTAGTCGTCGGCAGCTTCGTAAAACAAAAGGAAGTGCTTCATAGCGTTCTCCGGTTTTATGCAACAGTCTCGACCCATCCGTGCGGATCGGGCGCGCGGCCGGTCATCACGGCCAGGAGCTTGGCGCGAACTGCGGGTCCCACGGTGCGTTGAGCGACCGGGGGCAGCTCTATCGTCTCGGACCGATATCGGATCCGACCGATATGCGACACGGTGGCCGCCGTCCCCGTGCCAAAACACTCTTTGAGTGTACCGCCGGCGTGGTAGCGAAAAAGCTCGTCGATGGCGATAGGCTCCTCGCGAACCCGAATTCCCATCGCGCGCAACAGAGAGATCACGCTGTCGCGCGTCACGCCCGGGAGAATGGTTCCCTTCAAAGGCGGCGTAATCACTTCGTCCCCGACCACAAAGAATGCGTTCATGACGCCGCATTCCTCGATGTACCTGTGCTCGCGACCATCCAGCCACATTACCGAATGGAACCCGATGGAGCGCGCCTCCTCCTCCGCGACCAGGCTGGCGGCGTAGTTGCCGCCCGGCTTGATGTCGCCGGTGCCGCCCGGGAAGGCGCGAACGTAACGCTCCGTCGCCACGACATCGACCGGCGCGGAGTAATACGCGCCGTAGGGAAAGGTGAAGATCAGAAAGCGAAAGTGCTCCGCCGGCTTGACACGAACGGCGGGGTCGATGGAGAAGAGTATCGGGCGGACATACAGCGCGCCCGCGTCGGCCGGCGGCACCCAGGATTGGTCGATCCGGATGAGCTCGCGCAAGCCGTCGAGGAAGAGAGACTCCGGCGGTAACGTCATCGCGAGTCGGGCCGCGGAACGTTGCAGCCGTCTGGCATTCTCCGCGACACGGAACAGGAGCGGCGCGCCGGTCGGACCGCGATGAACCTTCAAGCCCTCGAAAACCGACACGCCGTAGTGCAGAGCACTGACGCTCGGCTCCAGGGTGATCGGCCCATAGGGCTCGACTCGCGCCGCCGACCACTGACCGTGGTGACACTCGGCGCTGAACATGTGATCGCTGAAGACACTGCTGAAGGCGACAGTCGCAAGATCGACGTCGCCGACGCGCGAGCGCCCTACCCGCTCCACGCTGATTGCCGTCACGTTCGCTACCTCCGGGCTCCTTCGAGTCTGCGACGGCAATCTAGGTTTGGCCTCACTATATTGCAAGTGAATAATGGGATTCGATAGTATTCCCATATGGAATTGAACGATGTGCGCGCATTCGTGCGGGTGGTGGACCGCGGGTCGGTGAGTGGCGCCGCGCGCGATCTCCACATCACGCAGTCGGCGGTCACCAAGCGGCTGCAGCGGCTGGAGTCGCTCCTCGGCGTCAAACTCTTCGACCGTGCCCAACGGCCTGTTGGTTTGACCGCCGCGGGTCATACCGCGTTGGAAAAGTGCCGCCGCCTGCTGAACGACATGAATGACTTGCGCGCCGCGGTGTCCGACGGCCGCGCCGTGCTTGCCGACGTGCGCATCGGCGTTGCACATGCTCTGGGGGAATTCGTGCTCACGGAGCCGCTCGGCGCGGTGCGGGAGGAGTTTCCCAGGCACGGACTTCGATTGGCGACGGGATGGAGTCAGGATCTCGTCGACCTCGTACGCACGGGGGCACTCGATGCGGCGATCGTTCTCCTGCCCGAAGCCGAGCGTTTGCCCGCGGACGTGCTCGCAACGGCAGTGGGCAAGGATCGCCTGGTGATTCTGGGTCCACGCAACAAGCGCGATACACGCGTGCGACGGATCAAAGACCTCGAAGGCGTGCAATGGATCCTGAATCCGGAGGGCTGTGGCGCCCGCGGCATTCTGCGGCGATCGCTCGCGCGGTCGGAAGTCAACGTCGTCGCCGCGGTGGAGTCATACAACTACGAATTGCAGCTGCTGCTTGCGAGCCAGGAGCGCGGCCTCACGCTTGCGCCGGAGCGCATCCTGCAGGCAAGCCGCTTACGGCCGCGACTGCAGATAATTCGCGTGGCGGGCTTGCAGTTCCCGTTCACCATCTGGTCGGTTCACCGCGCCTCGGCGGAGCTGGAGCCGCTGGTCGTTAGGTTGAATGCGCTGCTGGCGGCAGCACTGGCGAAACCGCCTCGTAGGCTTTAGCCGCCTCGATGTGCACGACGATAGCGGCCGGGAGGAACACCGACGCTACGGCGAAAGGCCTTGGAAAAATGGCTCTGGTCCGCGTAGCCGCAGCGCAAAGCGACCTCCCGAAGATCGAGCTGCGAGCCGGCCAGCAGCTCCTCGGCCGCTATGAGCTGTCGTCGGCGGACGTACTCTCCGATGGAGCACCCATAAGAGCTGCGGAAACGGCGCGCAAGGTGCACGGGGTGCACACGCGCAATGCTCGCGAGCCCGGTGACTGAAACTCGTGCGCTGAAATCCGAATCGAGCCTCTCCTTCACGTCCCGCAGCCAGCGCGGGGCGCTGCCGGCGAGTGACTCGGCACTCACCCGAACGATCTGGCCGAGCAACTCCAGCAGGAGCCCTTGAACGACTAGCCGCCACCCAGGCTCGCCGGAGCGGACCTCTGCGACCACGCGGCGCGCCAGCGAAACCGAGCCTGGATCCGCGATCGCTTCCGGCTGCCGGAGCATCGATCCGAGCTCCTCCGCACCGGCCAACGCCGCGTCAGGAAATTCCATCCGTACGAGGCCGGCGCCATGCGAGTGCGTCCGATGCGGCACGCCGGCGGGAACGAAGTTCATGGTGCCTGCCCGGATGCTCAAAGCCCGCGCCCCATACTGCTCGTCGAAGCCACCGCGCAGCATCAATGTGACATAGGCACGCTCATGCACGTGCAATGGTGCGCAGAGTCCCGGCGGCATCGACGCGTCCACGATGATGAAATCATCGACCTGATAACGCACGCTGCGGGTCTCGAACCCGCGGCCGGCTTCGAGTCTCAATGGTGGTGTGGGTCCTGCGTTCATGGTTGCTCGCGGACAAAAGGGCTCATGCCGGACAAGCCTAGCGCTTCTTCCCGTGCCATGGTACCGCAACCCAAAACGCCGCCGGGGCACCTTCAATGAACGATTGGCACACGGCCTGGGCACAGGTCGAGCGGGAGGTCGAGGAATGCCTGAGCGACATGGGCGCGCTCCCCGTTTCGTCGCCGGTCTCCCCGCGTGAGGTTCGTCAGGCGGTCGAATCCGGCTTCGACTTCGGCAAGCCCGTACCCCTACCGGCCCTCACCAAGCAGGTGATCGATCTGCTGCGACGTTACGCCATTCATGTAACGCACCCCCGTTACTTTGGGCTGTTCAACCCCAGCGTCCCGGCCGCCTCGGTCGTTGCGGACGCCTTGGTCGCGCTTTACAACCCGCAGCTTGCCGCCTGGTCGCACTCACCGGCTGCGAACGAGATCGAGCGCCTGACTCTCAGGTATTTCGCGCAGTCCATTGGTTTCGATCCGGATGCTGCGGCCGCAAACTTCACCTCGGGAGGTCTCGAGGCGAACCTCTCCGCGCTCGCGGTCGCGCTGGGACATCGCTTCCCGTCGTACCGTCACGAAGGCCTGGCGGCCGTTGGCTCGAAGCCAACCGTCTACGTCAGCAGCGAGAGTCATCATTCATTCGTCAAGATCTGCAGGGTCGTGGGGTTGGGGGACGATGCGCTTCGCGAGGTACCGACCACCAAGGACTTTGCCATGGATCCGGCTGCATTACAGGACTTGATCGCCGCTGATTCGAGGACGGGCCGACACCCGTTCTTCCTCGTTGGCACGGCGGGAACGACCGGTGGTGGCATAGTGGACCCGCTCGCGGCTCTGGCCGATATCGCCGCGGAATTCAACCTGTGGTTTCACGTCGATGCCGCCTGGGGAGGCGCCGCCCTGCTCGTGCCGCGACTGCGCCCGCTGTTGCGAGGCATCGAGCAATCCGACTCCGTCACCTGGGATGCCCACAAGTGGCTTTCGGTCGCCATGGGGGCGGGGATGTTCTTCTGCCGCCACGGCGAGGCGGCTCGCAGCGCGTTCGACATTTCGACCTCTTATATGCCGCCAGGAACCGGTGACACCACCGTGGATCCTTATCGCACGACGCTGCAATGGTCGCGGCGAGCCATCGGCCTCAAGGTGTTCATGTCCCTGGCAGAGCTCGGCGGGGCCGGCCTCAGCGGGCAGATCGAGCATCAGGCCCGGATGGGTGACCTGCTGAAGGAGAAGCTGACGGCGGCCGGATGGATCGTCGTCAATGACACGGCACTCCCGCTCGTGTGTGTGACGCACGAGGATATTCGGGCCGGGAGATGCTCGATCGAGGACCTCGTCAAAGCGGTTCAGGCACGGGGCCGAGTCTGGATCTCCGATGTCGTGCTCGGGCGGCGCGAACACGTGCTACGCGCCTGCATCACGAGTTTCCGAACTCAGGAAGAGGACCTGAACGTTCTCATCGGCGAGCTCGAGCGCGCGCGCACTGAGCAGCATGCGCCTAGATCGTGATGGTGCCCTGCCCCAGCTCGACCACATCACCGCTGACGCGGATTCGCTGATCCGCATCGACGTCGAGATAGAGAATCGACGGCCGGTCCGCCTGCTCGCCCTGCGCGATCTCGAACCGGCATGGCCGCGCACGGTCCATGGCGATGCACCACCCGCCAAGATTGGCGGTGGCAGAGCCGGTCGCCGGATCCTCGAGCACGGCCGGTCCCTGCGGGAAGAAGAACCGCGCCAGCAGAAGCTCCCGCTTGCCCGCGGCGGCGCCCTTCCGCGGCGCGAACACGTACATCATGCTCCCACCATCTTCGCTCTCGAAGCGGGTCAGCAGATCCGGTTGCGGTCGCGCGCGGCGCACCGCGTCCTCGCTGGTCAGCGGAATGATCAACTGCTCGCGGCCGGTGCTCACCCAGAGCGGACGCTCGCCGATGTCCTTCGGCTCCAGGCCGAGCGTCGCGGCGATGGCGCCCCGTGACTCCACGACCTCCCGCCACTTCGGCGCATTCGCCTGCAGCGTCCAGCGATCCCCCTGCGCGGCCACCGGAATCACCCCGGCTTTCATCTCGAGCGTCAGCTCGTTGCCGCCCAACCCGAGCGCGCGGCAGACATGCGCCGTGCCGAGCGTGGGATGGCCCGCAAACGGCATCTCATAGGAAGGCGTGAAGATCCGGACGCGCGCGCTGGCGCGGCTGGAGGGCAGGATGAATGTGGTCTCGGACAGATTGAATTGCCGCGTGAGCGCCTGCATGGTCTGATCGTCGAAGGCTTCCCCGCTCTCGAATACGCAGAGCGGATTGCCCGAAAGCACTTCCGCACCCCGCGTGAAGACGTTCAGCAGCCGGTAGGTATGACTCGCCACGATTTACACTCCACAACCGCCATGCCACTGAGCGTACCGCAAAAATCGACCGCCGGCCTACTTCGCCCGGACGCGAAACATCGCAACCGCATGGGTGCCGACGGTCGCCGCTATGCGGCCATCGCTGAGGCTATCGGTGTGCTTCCACAAGTCGCGCACCGTGTAGCTGGCGGCGGCCTTCAGGCCGATCGCCTGCGCCGTGGTGGCTATGTTCACCGGCCCCCGGCGGTCATTGAGCAGAATCACCGTAACGGAGCCATCGGACATCGGCTTCGCCCAGACCTGCGTGTTGCCGTCATCGCGCACCCTGTAGCCCTGGCGGCCTCCCCAGTCCTGGTCGACCGCGATGACTTCGCGATTGGTGAGTATGTCGCGGACGTCCGGTGACATGCCGCGCAAATCGTTGCCGGCGATCAGCGGCGCGTTGAGCAATGCCCAGAAGCTGAAATGCGCCTTGCTCTCGTCGTCGGTCAGGTATCCATTGCCGACCTCCAGCATGTCCGGGTCGTTCCAGGCGCCCGGATGCGAGGCGGTGGACAGCTTTGCCTGCTGATCCAGGATGTCCAGGATGCCCTGCGGGTATGAATTCTCGGGCTGGTCGGTCCGCCAGCGCGGCGTGATGTCCTGGGTCGTGCGCCAGAGGTTGCCGACGGGCTGAGCCCAGGTCCACGGCTCTTTGTTGCCCCACTCGCAGAGGCTGTACACGATCGGCCGGCCGGATTGGGCGAGCGCATCCCGCATGGCGGTATAGCGTTGCAGGTACGTTTCGCCGTGATAGTCACCGCAGTTGTCGTATTTCAGATAATCGACACCCCAGCGGGCAAACTGCGCGGCATCCTGCTTCTCGTGACCGATACTGCCGGGATAGCCGGCGCAGGTAGTGGCGCCGGCTGATTCGTAGATGCCGAGCTTGAGGCCCTTGCGGTGTACATACGCCGCCACCGCTTCGATGCCGTGCGGAAACTTCCTCGGATCCGGTACCAGGTCTCCATGCCTGCTGCGCTTCTTGAGCAGCCAGCAGTCGTCGATGTTCACATAGACGTAGCCAGCGGCCCTCATCCCGGACGTGACCATCGCGTCAGCCGTTGCCTCCACCAATTTCGCACTGACGTCGCAGTGGAAGCTGTTCCAACTGTTCCAGCCCATCGGCGGCATCCGGGCCAACCCGTTGTCCAGCGCGTGCGCCGAAGTGAAGGCGAGAATCAGAAGCATTCCCGCCACGACAGCCGCGAAGATTTTGCGAAACATGAACGGACTCTTTAGGCGCATCTCCAGTGCGCACTATCCCATTGCTTCCGGGCGCATGTCGACTGAAACCGCGAGCCGGCCAGTCGCGCGTCATCCAGGTTCCCCTGCAATCTCCGGTGGCAGCGGAGAGCTCCGCATCGGCTCAAACCGAGGCAGAGCTTCGACGCGCGACAGCCATCCACGGAGGGCTGGATAGGGCCGAAGCGAGAGTCCGCCCTCGGGTGCGTGTGCCGTGTACGAATAACAAGCGAGATCGGCAAGCGTGGGATGCGCCGCCGCCAGATACGGGGTAACCGTGAGATGAGCCTCCATGAACCTGAACAGACTCTCGCCGATCTCCAGGGCTCGCTGACGATCGCCGGGACCGCCCCATTGTACGATCCGGCGGGCGAGTCCCGGACCATGTGCCAGCTCTCCGGCGGCGATCGCGAACCAGCGCTGCACGCGTGCAGCCGCGAGCGCCTCCTCAGGAAGCCATTGGCTGCCTGGGGCATAGCGCTTCGTCAGGTACACGAGGATGGCGTTGCTGTCAGCGATCAGGATCTCGCCAGCCTGCAGCACGGGGATCTGGCCGAGCGGATTCAGCCGCAGGAACTCGGGCGAGCGGCGAGCCTCCGCCGGAGTGGGGACGAATCGAAACGGAATCTCGAGCATCCGCAGCAGCAACACGACGCGATGGGCATGGCCGGAATACTCGGTGCCGTAGACGGCGATCTGGGGGTCGCTCATGGATGTCCTCCAGAAATCAGCCTTCGCGTCATCCAATGACAGGGGCGCGTGGCGTCCCCGGCGCATAACCTCCGGTTATGCGCCGTCTTTGACGCGATGCCTCGGCGAGCCGTCAGAACTGCGGTGTCAGGAGAATGAGCGGTCCCATCTGTGGCGTGCCGATGCCCGTCGCGAGATCGTAACCGGGGGTAGTCGGGAAGAGACCGTTATTGTTGGTCATCTGGCCGCGCCCGGTGATGTCATGGAAATATACGCCGTAGCCAAAGCGTAGCAGCGAGTAGAGCAGCGGGTTCGCGTTACCGATGCGGCCGCGCCAGACGCCGTCACGATCGGCGATGATGCCTGACCAGAGAGGCGACGAGAGACTCGTGCCGCCGATGCCGAACCAACCCGCCGGTGCGCTGCTGATGGTTGCGCACGCGCTGTAGGGCGTCGACGCATTCCCGGTGCAATACTCAGCATACCCAGTGTATTCGTCCGCGTTGGCGGAGACATCGGGCACCTCGCGGCAGGGCGTTCCCATCGCGGCGAGCGCGCATTGATTCGCGCCGTTACCGTACGTGGTGTAAGGGTTCTGGACGCCCGGACCGGACTGATAGAAGGGACGCCCCCAGAACTGGCTGCTTCCGCCGCCGCCGGCGCCTGTTGCCGCGCACCAGAAAAACCCGGGCTGACCACCCTCGCTGGCGCTGTTGTTGCAGAGGTTGTCGACGTTCCAGACGGTCTCCACTCCAAAGGGATATACCGGGAACGGATTGCTGCCCGGGTCATAGGACTCGAGAGAAGTACCGCCTACGCTCGTGACCCACGGTTGCGACGGGGGATCGAGGACATTGACGATAGTCGTCCCGTCGCTGCGGATGCAGGCGAATGCACCGGTATCGCCGGCGGCGCCGAACACGCTCTGTCCCTGCAGGGCCATTCTCTCGAAGACCAGGTTCTCGGCCTGCGCATAGGCCGCACCAGCATCGTTCTCGCACTCGGCCCAACTGGAGCTCACGGCGTCGGCCACATCGTCCGCGGCGATCCTGGAATATTCATCGAGCTCGGTCTGCCCGGTGTAGTCGTTCGGCGCCTCGTATACGTAGATGTGACTTGCCGCCGGCGCCATGGCGAGTTGCATCTCGATGTCGGCATCCACCTCGACATCGCCCGAGTACCCGTTGTACTGCGGAGGACATTGATCATCAGTCGGGCAGATGGGACTCAACGGGCCGCCATCGACGATGACGTTCTTGAGCGGCGCCGAGTAACGCGAACCGTAGAAGTAATGCGCCCACGTCTGGATGTCGGATTGCCGGTAAGCGGACAGTTCGAACACGGCGAGATTGACGCCGAGCCCCTGCGTGAACGGGCCCGCCCCCGGCGCGCCATAGATCGAGTTGGTTTGCGACGGAGTGAGGCCGTTGCACCCCGGGCCGCCGCCGTATCCGAAAGGGAACGGCGTTCCGTAGTTCACCGCGGCGTATAGCTCCTCAATGCTGGGATAGGGCGCCTCGCAGCTCGGCTGCGGGTTGCCGTGCGCGGCGAACACATGCTGTCCCTGCGGCCTCACGGTATTCGAGAGGCCGACCACACCGAGCACGCCCGAGATCAGGCTCGCGGGCAATTGCAGGGCCGAAGTGTTCGTGAAGTAGGTGACGCCTTTCCGATTGCGGAAATTGTGGATGGAGGTGTTGAACGCCGCCTCCACCGTGGCGCTCGGTCCACTGGCTCGCAGCAGAAAGGGGGATGCGGTCTGCCGCACGGTGAGGCCAGCCGACTGCAGGTAGCTCGTGACCGCGGCGACCTCGGCGCTGCTCGGGGCGAACCGCGTATCGAATTCTCCCTGAGCGAGCCACTGATGATAGCTGGCGCTTTGCGGATCGTAGACATTCGCGAGCAGCTGCGAGAGCGCCGCCCGATTGCTTGGCGCCAGGGCGACCTCGACCGACATGTTCGAGCTGGTGAAGTGCCCGGTGTCGGCGTCGATCGTCGGCCTGAAGCTTCCGGGAATCGCGGCGCGATCGGCCGCGACCGCCGTCCCGCCACGCCAGACGCATGCAAGTGTTGCCGCCAGAAGAATCGTGCACGCGAGGCGATAGGATCGAGTGCCTCGCGCGGAAGCACGCAGATAGGAGGTCATTTATTTTCTCCCGGGAACGCTTATCGTTCTGTCGGCGCAAACCACACCGCCGCGCAGGGTTCTTGCAGGAGGGCTGTACGCCGAAACAGCCGCCCGCCTAATCAGCGCAGGGCTGGACTCAAATCAAGCAACGTGCGACGACACTCGGTGTGCCGTTTTCTGGTTGCCTCGAATGAATATTGTTGCGGCTTGTCTTACGCCTCACGACCTCGCTTGTCAACAGCGGTGTCGTTGGCCGACGCGACCACGAAGTGCTCGGCTACAGCTACGCGACAGAATTTCGCCCCCGCCGTGGATACCGTCACACGATCCGCCGGCTTCAAGCTCGGCCGCTGGGTCGATGTGGTGCTCATGCAGCGCTCGCTCGGCGTGGGCGACCAGACGCTGCCGTAGGCTTGCAACTATTTCTGCCGCCCGGTGTTCTCGGCACTGATAACCAATTGGGAGAGCGCTATGCGGATCAGTCGCAGGATGCAGGGTGCGGCTTTGGCGGCAACCATCGGTTTGCTTGCCATCGCGGCACATGCCGCGCCGGGCCAGGTTTCGATGGCGACGGTCAAAGGCATCATTGCGACGCGCGAGAAGATCGTCTCGCCGCATGGGATCCAGCAGCAACTGTATGTGCCCATCGGAGGCATCAAGCAATGGATTTCGATCCGCGGCAACGATGTGCGCAACCCGATCCTGCTGGTGCTGCACGGCGGGCCCGGGTCACCCGAGACGCCGGCGGCGTGGACGTTCCAGCAACCCTGGGAAGACTACTTCACCGTCGTGGAATGGTCCCAGCGCGGCACCGACAAGACATATGAGGCGAACACGCCGGCAAAAATGGCGCCGGGGATGAGCGCGGCGGGCATGACCGACGATGCGGCGGCATTCGTCCGCTATCTGCAGCAGCGATTCCACAAGAAGAAGATCTTTCTCATGGGCCATTCATGGGGCACGATCCTCGGAGTGATGTTGGCGCAGCGGCATCCTGACTGGTTTTACGCCTACATCGGAGTCGGCCAGGTCGTGAACACCCGCCGGGGAGAGCGTGTCGGCTACGAATTTGCCCTGCACGAGGCACAAGCGCACCACAACGTCGAAGCGATTCGCCAACTCGAGGCCCTGGCGCCTTACCCCGGCAAGACCCTGACCATCGATGAGATAGGCGTACGCAGCACGTGGGAAATGTACTACGGGGGCTTGGCCTACGGGCGGCGCGATTTCCAGTGGGACGCCCAAACGTGGACGCTCTCTCCGGACTATTCCGAGCGGGACCTCGACGCAATCGGGACCGGGAGTCTCTACTCGCTCAAATATCTACTCGCACAGCTGCTGAGCGTGAACTTCGACCACGTAACGAATTTCGGTTGTCCGGTGATCGAATTCGTCGGCGCACATGACTATACGACGCCATCGAGCCTGGTCATCGACTGGTTCAAGCGCTTGCACGCCCCGTCAAAGCGGCTGGTGGTCTTTGCCGATTCGGGGCATATGATGTTCGAGGAGCAACCGGGTCGATTCCTCATCCACCTGGTCAACGATGCCCTGCCGTATGCGGTCGCGGCCGGTGACAGCGCGCCAACGGAAAAGGAAATCATCAATTAGAGCGGGTCGGGTTGCCCGTGTGCTGATCCAGGAAGAGCGGCCGATCCGGCGTTCGCTTCGAGAAGTCGAACATGTCGGTGATGCGCCCCGCCGTGGCATCGAATGAGCCACCGCCGAGACGTGCGCCATTCAGCCAATTGTCCTCGATGAAGCGCGTCACCGAGGCTTGAGTGATCAGATCGTGGCTGACGTAGTTGACCCTGGCATAGGGAGAAATGACCAGGAATGGGATTCGCATGCCCGGACCACACCGGCCGTTCACCGGGCGCCCCTTCAAGCCGGGAAGCGCCGTGCCGCTGCCACAAACACCTTGACCATTGAGAGGGTCGGCTGTGGGGTCAAAAGACGGATTGCCGGACGGATCCTTGGTAGAACGAACCGGCGGTATGAAGGCATGATCATACCAACCGTCCGAGTCGTCGTACGTGATGATGACGGCGGTATGTCGCCACTCCGGACGCCGCTCGAGACGATTGAGCACCTGGACGAGCCAGGTCTGCTCGTCGAGCGGATCGGAATAACTTGCATGCGCGTCTTCGAAAGCGGGGGCCTTCAGAAAAGATACGGCCGGCAGATTGCCCGCGTCGACCGCTCTCCAGAAATCCCCCATACCGTATTCGTGGTTCGCCGGATCCCGTCTGCCGTCGGCATCGTAGGTATGCCCGATCGCAGCAATCGTCCTCGGTAACAGATGTTCCGGGTTCGAAGTCGACGCGTAATACTGAAACCAGTTGTGATGCGGCACGTAGTCGCGCATCGTCACATCGATGATGGAGGAGAAGGAGCTCTGGTGGCAGTCCGTATTGTCGAACCCGCCCATGAAACCGCCCCACGATACGCCCCGCGTATTGAGGAGGTCGCCGACGTTCTTCCCGAGCATCCTCACCTCATCTCCCTTCGAGCATTTGTCACCGGCGGGATCTACGTCGTCGATCATCGTCAAGCCGCCCTGGCCATCGGAAATGTAGTAGTAATTTTGCGATGACTTCACCAGCTCCAGGCCGTTCGTCTGTCCGGAAACGACCTCGATCGCGCCTGGCGTGGAAGGCCCGTACGCGCTCGTATACGCGGCGTCGCTCATCGCGAAGTGTTGTGCATAGTTCCAGAGGGCGGTCACGGTATTGCCATCGAAATAGCCCATGACCAGCCCCTTGGTCGCGAAGAGGCTCGCTGCACCTGGCTGGCTGTTTCCTGTGTACAGCGGAAACAGATCAGCCTTGCCACCGTCTTCCGCCTCCTCCTCGGGCGTGTACGCGTGCTGCTGATCTACGGTCCCGGCCTGGGTCCTGTCCAACCGAAAGGGTAGATGCGCCTCGTCACCGTTTTTCGGGTTGCTGGCATTCGGGTTGCTCTTGAGAAGCCCCGCGGTGCGAAGGTTGTTGACCCGGGGCGTCCCGGGAGCGGCCACGAACCGTGGCTCACCGGGGGGATTCTCTGCCTCGGGGTACGTGCCGAAATAGTGATCGAACGAGATGTTCTCGTCGTAGATGACCACCAGGTGCCAGATCGGCGTCGCCGGGCGCACATGAGGAGCGCTCTTCCGGTGCTGTCCGGCGGATGCGCCCATACCAATCACGGTAAGCAGCGCTCCAGCAGCGAGTATCAACGACGCCTTCACGAACCCCTTCTTCATAGCTATTCCCCTGCGCCACGTTGCTTATCCCAACTCGAATGAGGGGCTCTTAGTCGCCAGTGCGCGAGGTCAGTTTACATCAGCTATCGTTGCGCTCGAAGCGGATCCGCCGCATCCGATCTCCCGTCAGCAGGAACCCGTGACGCCCTTCGGCGAAGGTGACGATTCCCCCCAAGGGCAAAAGAGGGAGCCTGCACTTTGCCCGCAATACGTGCGAGGTCAATGGAGCGAGATCATATTGCATCCCGCCATGGCGGCCGTGTGTCTCGAGGCGGACACGGCCGTCTTCCTCGAAGAGGTCCACGGTGACGCCCAACGCATCGCAGCGATACCTTCCAGCCCGCGCGCCGAGCCGTGCCTGACCGGCCGACTCGATCTTCTCGAGCACATCGTCGTTACCGAAATCGCTGAACCGCACCGAGCCGGCCTCTACCTTGAAGGCCTGCTTGAGCAGCGAAAACATGGGCGCGAGGCGCCATACGCCGCCCGGATGCGGAACGATGGGCATCGGCATTCCCCCATCCACCGCGCCGAGTCGCATCTCTCCGATCGTCAAGAGCTCGATCACGCGGGCGGTACGCTGCGATAAGTAAGTTCCGACAGGCAGCGTGGCGTCCGGCACGATGGCCACGGGCTCCAGGCCGTCCAGGCAGGCCTCGATGACCTTGTGGGCCAGATCAATGGAATTGGCGTCGGCGCGGTTCACGGCGACGGAAATGTCGAGCTTCGCGGATGGGATCTTGATCATCTGCGAGTTGCCGCCGATGACTCCGCCTGCATGCGAGAGGGTATCCACTCCTCGGTAGCGGTCCAGCATCAGCCCGAACCCGTAGCCCGTGAGGGTGCCGTTGGCGAGTCTCTGCGATGTCCTCATCAGATTCCAGGTCGCGGCGGAACCCACGACTGGCGAGTCCATGTGGCGCAACCAGCGGAGCATGTCGTCCGTGGTGGATACCACTCCTCCTGCACCGCTCAGCTCCATGCCCATGTAACCCTTCGTATAGCCGCCCTTGCCATCGATCATGTGCAGCGCCGCGCTGTTGGGCAGGAACTGACTGTCCCAACGATGCAGCCGGGTGTCGAGCATGCCGACAGGACGGAAGATCTTCTCGCTCAGCACCTCGTCCAGACTCCGGCCGGTGATCCGCTCTATGGCGGCGGTCACCAGCAGGTAGCCGCCGTTGTTGTAGCTCCAGCTCTCTCCCGGCGCGAAATCGACATCGGAAATCGTGCGGTAATAGTCGAGCATCTCGACGTCGGTGATCCTCGGATCCATGCCGTGCATGAGCATGGAAATCTGGACCACATCGCGGATCCCGCTCGTATGGCCCATGAGATGGCGCATGGTCACCCGCCCGCTCGCCTCATTGAGCTCCGGCAGGTACTTACCGATCGGATCATCGATCCTGGCGCGGCCCTCCTCACAGAGCAGCATGAATGCGAGCGCCGTCATGTGCTTGGTCGTCGAGCCGATGCGCATCCGTATCGAGGGGCCGAGCAGGACCGGCAACTCCAGGTTCGCCCGGCCGAAGCCCTTGCGGTAGACCGGCACACCATCGATGGCAATGCCGACCGCGGCGCCAGGCAGATCACATTGATCAAGAGAGGCGAAGACGGTGTCGATCTTCTTCGCGTCGAAACCCGTGCGGGTGGGACCCTCGCTCATGATCAGAAGCGGACCGTCACCGTGGCACCGATGGTGCGCGGCCGCGCGATAGTAATCTCAGTCGGCCCGAATGCCGTCGTCCCAGCCAGCTCCGCGCGCTCGTTGGCGACGTTGTCGACATACAGCATCAGATCAGTCCGGTCGCTCTCGAGGCCCGCTCGGAGATCGAGCAGCGAGTACGCGGGCAGCACGTAATCAGGGATCTCCACACTCGATTCGAAGCCCGAGTGTCGCGAGCCGTCATATTTGTAGGTTGCGCCGAAATCGCCAGCCCATTCACTCCAGACAGGCACGCGGTAGTCCGCGGCAAGCGATCCGCTCCATTGCGGGTCGTACGGCAGCGGATCGCCGACCCCGACGGCTCCCGTCGCGTCGCTGTTCGTGCTGACGATGTGGGCATGTGACTCAGCGAGAGTGGCATTCAGCGTCAGGCGCTCGATGGGCCGAAGCATCAGATCCGCCTCCACGCCATAGGACTCGGCATCGCCGCCGTTGCCGAGGCCCGAGATGCTATTGGCCGAGATCGGCACGATGATGCCGTTCCAGCGCATGTAATAGCCGGTGAGGTCCAACGACCCTTTGCCATCCCAGAAGGCGGACTTGGCGCCGAGCTCGTAATCCTGGGTTTTGTCAGCCTGAAACGTCTGCGGCAGTCCGTTCACCCGTGCGTTGGGGCCGCCCGGACGGAACCCGGTAGCGAAGCGCGCATAGACCATCGTGTCTCGAGAGACGTGGTATCGCGCAGTAGCCAGGTAGTTCGTGATGTTCTGGCTCGAGTGGGCGACCGGTACGCTGAAGGGTGTGGCCGCCTCCCCGACGTAGGTCAGGAGGGCGTCATAGGCGTCCGCATCACTGCCGCCGAAGTACTGCGAGTAGGACTGATCTATATGTCCGACGCGAATTCCGCCCGTGAAGTCGAGCGCTTGCGTCAGCTTGTAGGTGAGGTCTCCGAAACCCGAATACTCCCGGTATGTGCTCGGGATGTTGAAGTAGATGGCGGGATCCAGGTTTGGCAAGACAGCACCGCTACCGGTTCTGCCGACCATGGGCTCGTAGTCCACATCCGTCTCATCCGAATAGTATCCGCCGAGCAGCCATTGCAGCGGACCGGCGCCGGCCGAGGCCAGACGTACTTCTTGAGTGAACTTGCGGACGTCCGTTCCCGTTCCCATTGCGAGAGCACCTGGTGCCGGAAACGGCTCGCCCCCCACCGCAGGCAGTATCTGGAGCACGGACGAGAGGCCACCACCCGTGCCATTCAATACGTCCGCGCTCGCTATCCGCTGGTACGAGGTTACCGATGTCAGATTGGCGAACACCAGGTCGTAGTCGATCGTGGCCACGCCGACGCGCATTCTCTTGCTCGACATCGGGTACACGGGCGAGTCGTAGCTCAAATCACCCCCCAGCGGCTCGTGGGTCTTCGGGTCATAGAGGACTTTGTCGGCGATCGCGCCGTAATCCTGAAAGAAGCCCGTCACCATGATGCGCAGCGCGTCGGTGGGCTTGAAGAGCGCGCTCGCCATCGCGCCCCAACGATCCGCCTCGTCCTGGTTGGAGATGCCGAGCGTCGAGTTGTCGATGAAGCCGCCGTCGAATTCGCGATATGCCGAAATGCGGACGGCGAGCTTTTCCGAGATGATGGGCAGGCTCGCTGCACCGCGAACGGTGTAGCTCGGCTCGCCGTCTTCGGTGGTGCCGCCTCCCCCGCGGACGACGGCTGATGCCTGCTGCAGGTCCGGCTCATCCAGGGTGTAGGAGATCAATCCGGCGAGCGTGTTGGCGCCGTAGAGCGTGCCCTGTGGGCCCTTCAGAATCTCCACGTGCGAGAAGTCGAGCGGATCGAGATCGAGCGCATCGACGGCGCCGACCGACGTGAGCGAGGAACTTGCGCCGATCGGAGCACCGTCGACGACGATGCCGACCAGCGCTCCTGTATCCGCCCCCGAGGTGATGCCACGGATGACTGGCTCGCCGGACCCGAACGCTCCCATGACCTGTAACCCCGGCGTCAGTCCCGCGTAGTCCTTGAAGCTGGTGTAGCCCTGATCGAGCAGGCTAGCGCCACTGAATACCGTTAGCGCAGCCGCGACGTCGCCTTCCCGCTCCAGGCGCTTGCTCGCGGTCACGATGACTTCCGTGAGCTCTGGAGGGTTGCTCGAATCGAAAGCAGCAGAGCCGTCAGGCCTGCCGGCCTGAACACCGCCTGCGTCAGTGGCCGGTGCAGTCGTCCGGCCGCCGTCCGTAGCTGCCGCGGAGACACGGGCACCACTGCCGGACACTCTGTTGATGCCGATGGTGTTGACACCCGCGGCGTGAAATCCGAGATGCGTCCCGCTCAGAAGCTGCTGCAACGCGTCCGCGACCACCATGCGCCCGTGGACCCCCTTGGTCTCGAGATTCGAGACCATGGTCGCGGGAGCAGTGACCTGCACTGCCGCCTGTTGCGAGAATTCGATAAGAGCGGTCGCGAGCGATTGCGCCTTGATATCGAACTGCGCCGTTCGGTTCAGGGGATCGCCGCTGGCCGGATCGGCGCGAGCGACCGTGAGAAGTGCCAGGCACGAGAGCAGACAGAGCAGCGGCAACCGGCGCGCGCTACGCGAATTGAGCATGTCAGAAACCCCCAGGTTCCGTACGGATCGTGTCGTTCCCGATCCTCTGCACAACAAGACGAGTGGGGGACTCGGCTCGGCATTCCGCGGCAGGAATTCTCTGCTCCCTCACTGCCCGGGCGGGGTCTGGCTCGCGGGGCGGCTCGCCAGGATGAGCGAGGCACCGCCGTTGGAGATCAACTCGACGGGGAATTCGTTCGGAAGCGACTGCACCCATTCATCGGCCGTGCGCGTGAATACAGTGCCGGTGAAGAGAATCCCGGCTGCCGGCGCGTCACCAATGACCACCGGCCGATGCGCGTATCGGTTGACGTCGGCTATGACCGATGACAGGGGCTGAGCCACATATTCCAGCCGCCCCTCGCGCCACGAGAGGGCGCGCGCGACATCGGCTCTGGCAAGGACGGGCTGCGCATCACGGCCCCAGCCTGCCTGCTCGCCGGCAGTGACTCGCACCGGAGCCGAGGTCGCAACACCCCCGGCAGGCCGGGAGCCCGACTCTACATCGATCGCGCCCTTGATCACCGTCACTACAGTCCTGCCATCCGCGTCACGAATGTTGAAAGCTGTGCCGACATCGCGAATGAGAACGTCATTGACCGAAAGGATGAACGGCCTCGCGGGATCATGGATCACCGAGAAATAGGCTTCTCCTGTACGGAGCACGACACGCCGCTCGGTCGGTGTGTAGCGCACCTGGAGGACGGATCTGGGAGCCAGCTCCACCTTCGAGCCGTCGGGCAGGAGAGTCTCGCGGACGAGTGAGGGATGAGTGGGAGAGGAAGACGCCGGCCTCACCGACTTCGGTGCCAGCGCCTGAATCGTGAAGCCCACGAGGGCGACCGAGGCAGCCAATGCGAGCGGGAGAAGCAATCGCTTGCTGGCGCGCTGCATGGGAGGCACTTCGGGTCTGATCGATCCCTCGTCGAGCAGACTCTGGATACGCTCGCGTCCGGCGGCACCAGCCGCGAGTGTTCCTGATCCGATCCAGAAACCCTGCATTTCATCGAACGCCCGCTTGTTGCGCTCGTCGGCCTCGTACCAGAGGGTCCACTCCGCGAGGTCACCTTCGGAGAGGGAGCCGTCGCGGATGCGCAGCAGCCATGTCATCGCCTCCTCCATGGCACGAATCCCCTTCTGAACGTCCTTGACCTCTCGGCCCTCTGGCCCGTGCACGCTCATCCTCTCACCCTCGCAGTCGCCTCTGACGGCGGCACTCCATCCAGGCGCAGCTTGCAGTAGATCGCCGCGCGGCTGATGTAGTTTCTGACCATTCGCTCCTGAACCCCGAGCTGCTTCGCGATCTGCCCGGTCGACCACTCCTCGAAGCGGTGAAGCACGAACGCGCGCCGATATTGCGCAGGCAGCTCGCGTAGTGCCTGCTCGAGAATGCCGAGCTCTTCAGCCGCCATGAGCCGCCGGTCCGGGCTCACGCTATCGATGAGCTCGCTCTCCGGGCCGCTGCGATCCAGGCGCTCGCGGTTCGCCCGCTGGCGGATCCTGTCCACCGCCAGATTGGCTGCGGTCTTGAAGAGATAAGCCCGCAGGAAGCTCACCGTTCCGGGCTGGTGCAGCTGCAGGAGGCGCACATAGGCTTCCTGAGCGACCTCGCGGGCCTCGTGCTCATTGCCCAGACGCGCCCTCAGGAACGATTGCAGCGTGCGGTTGTGCTCCTCGAAAAGGCTGGAAAGTGCTCGCGAATGCCCTGGATCAGCAGCCGCATCAGCCTCCCGGGAAAGGCTCCGATGGCTGTGGGGACGGCGGAAGATCACTGACGGCGGCACCTTGGCGGAGAAACTGCTCCAAGGATAAGACGAATGAGAGTGCCCTGGCGGCACTGCGGCTCGACCCCCGGCATTGCCTGATCACAGCGGGTCTCGCGGCGCCTTTCCGCCGGCTGGCAGGAAGCCGCGGATCTTGGACAGTCCGACACTATCACGGCTTCCGGCAGATACCTTGCCTTGAGCTGGCTGTACGTATGTTCCAGCTCTGCGTGGGTCACCTCCATCAGCATCCCGAAAACGGTATGTCCCGCGCCCCGCACGAGATTGACATATGGCGAGATGCGAATGTCGAACCCCGACAGCGTTGCCGGCTCCTGCCGCTTGGGCTTCATGCCGACTTTGTCGAGCATCGTGGGGTTGATGAGTCCGCCGTAGAAAAACTTGCCGAAGAGCCAGGGCGGACGCTACTGGCACAACTGCCACATAGCGGCGATTTTTTGCCAAGTTTGCGCGCAGGCCGTGGCTCTCCAGGACGCTGGCTCCAGGCCCGATCCTATCGGCGGAGACCCTGAGCGCGTTCAGCGAGGCCGCTGGCAATATCCTCGAAGACATCTGCCCACTGCCCCGGTTGTCGCTGCCGAAACAATCGAGCGGTGGGATACCAGGCCGACCTCTCGCCCGACAACCCCCACGGCCAGTGGGGCAGGCCGTCGACGGCAATCCACACCGGCCGACCCAGTGCACCAGCCAAATGGGCTATGGAGGTGCAGGTGGTGATGACGAGGTCCAGATTCATCATCACCGCCGCCGTATCCACGAACGCATCCGGCCCGGTGTCGAGTACGTCACCGAGATTCTGCACGACGTCGGAAGGTACCCCGGCGAGTTGCTCGACGCCTTCATTCTTCTGCAGACTTACGAGCCGGACACCGGCACAACGGGCTAGTCCGAGAAAGTGCTCCAGCGAGGCTGACCTGCGACGGTCTGCCCTCGCCCCAGGATTGCCCTGCCACGCGATGCCTACACGGGTCCCGGTGCTCGGAAGACGCTGCCTCCAGGCCTCCACCAGATCCGGTTCCGCCGCCAGATAAGGCACGCGCGCGGGAATCGTGTCTCGGGTCGTGCGAAATGCCAGAGGAGCGCTGAGCAGAGGACATTGGACATCGAATCCTGGAAGCTCTGCAGCCGTGGCGACCGTGCGCCAGTTGCCTTTCATGCTCGACATCAGCCGCACGAGTCGCCCCGGAACCTCGAAGACGACCTGCGCCCGCTCCGCGGCAAGCGCAACATAACGGCAGAACTGGATCGTGTCGCCGAGCCCCTGCTCCGCATGGAGGAGCAGCACCTTGCCATCGAGCGGCTCGCCGTCCCAAATGGGCCGACTGAAGCCTCGAGCGGCGCTCGTCGGCGCGCTCACGCGCCAACGCCACTCGTATTCCTGAAGCCCCGCGGCCATCTCTCCATTGAGCAACAGCAGCAGCGCCAGATTGAGGTGCGCATCGGCATGGCTGGGCGCGTACCGGATCGCTTCACGGTACGCTCTGATCGCTCCAACAATGTCACCGCTGGCCCGTAGCGCGTTGCCGAGATTGTAGTGCAGCGCCCCGACATCACCACTGATCGACAGCGCCTTGAGATGACAGTCGATCGCGGCGGCGGCCTCGCCGCGCTCCAGCATGACGTTGCCGAGATTGCTCCAGGCATCCGCAAATCCCGGCTCGAGCTCGAGCGCTCGTCTGTAGCAGGCTTCCGCTTCCTCCAACTTGCGCAGAGCGTGCAACGCTACGCCCAGATGGCAATGGAAACTCGAATTGCCGCCCTCGAGATCGAGAGCGCGGCGTAGCAGTGTCACCGCGGCGTCGTGATTGCCATACTGATAGGCGATCGCACCCAGGCGATGCCAGCTTGGCGCGTGATCCGGACGCAAGGCGAGCACGCGTCGATAGAGCGCCTCCGCTTCCCGCAGCCGACCTGCCTTCTGACAGGAGCGCGCCATTGCGAACAGCGACTCCGGCGTGTCCGGTTCAGCCTTCGGCACCACCATAAGAGAATTGAGACATGAAGAAGGCGAAATGCTGCTCGAGACGACGGATCTGCGCAGCCGTCAGAACGTCAACGTACTTGCCGACCCGGCCGTCTCCCAGATGGCCAGGGTGCCACTGTGTCTGCGGGTCCCAGGTCGCAAGGGCGGGGGCCGGCCTGAACGCCCCCTGGCGACCGAGCTCGCGGAGCTTCTCCGCTACCCGCGCTTTGGTGAGCTCTTCGTGAATCTTCCGAACGATCGAAGCGTCCGCCTCGCACTCCAGCAACGCATTCACTCGCTGCACCGTCGCAAGATCGCCGGGAAATCGGTCCTCATACCTCAGAAGCAGGTAAAGACTGCATGACGCCGCATCCACGATTGCCTTTGCGCTCGTGTAGACGGCGCCAGCCGCTTGATCGAATGGCAGCCGGAAACTCTGCATCATCGAAGCGACGGCATCTCGCGGATCTCGAATCGACATCACCAGGCGAACGTGTGCGGAACTCAGGAGCGCGCGCAAATTGCCGTGGGGATTATGCGCCTTCAAGAGGAAACAGCGGACGGGGCGCGACCGCCCGGAGCTCAGGGCTGCGCAATCATCGCTGAATCCACATGCGATCGGCCCGTCGGGATAGCGGTGGCTCAGGAGCTGTCGCGCCACATTGTAAACCCAGGTCGAGCCGCTGCGCGGCAGGCCCAGGCACACCACCCATTCCGGATCCACGGGATCTCAGAAGTGCATCGCCACGGACAGCTGATATTGCGCGCCGAAAAGCGGCCGCCCCTGGAAGATCTGCGTCGTCGCCGACCCGGGATAAGGCGTGAGGCCGTTGGTCCCCTCCAATCTGTAGCTACCCTCGGTCACCGCCAGGGTGTTGGTGACATTGGTTCCGGTCAGGGAGATGTCGAAGTTCCCGATCGTGTCCTCGATGCCGACATCGAGCGTGCTGTATGCCGGCAGCACCTGCAGGTTCTGCGGGTCTCCATACCGCAGCCCCACGTACGACCAGGTCACCCAGACCCTGGCGTTGCCCACGGGGGTGGGAATGAAATAATTTGGCGTGATGCGCGACATCCATCGCGGGACGTCCTGCGAGCGATTTCCGTTCACGCATGCGAAGCTGCCGTACACGCAGCCCGGCGCGCCCGGCGTGATCGAGTCCGTGGTAACTGCATCGTCAAAGGTTCCCGTGAAATCGACGCCGAAGCCGGCGAACGGTCCGATGGCCGAATCCAGCTCGAAGCCATACGCCCGGGAGTCGTTGCACTCGTCCTGGGGTCCGGTAGTGAGGATCACCTGACTGCACACACCCTTGAACGTATTGTAGAAGGATGTTGCATCCGCGGAGAAGCGCGCAGCCTGCGCCTTGATGCCAAGCTCTCCCTGCTGGATGGTCTCGAGCTGCGGAGTATTGGGCTCCTGAGATCTCAGGTCGTCGAACGACGGCAGTCGATAGCCGGAGTTGTATCGGACGAATCCATTCACGTGCTGCGTTATTTCGTACGCGGCACCGGCGGTATACGCCTCCTTCGACTTGGAATATCTCTCGGTGGTGTATGTTCCGTTGAGGTACGGGCCGTTGGCATCATAAAGATTCAGCGGATTGCCGCTATAGTTGGCGCTCGTCGAAGAGTTCTCGAAATCCATGTTGACCTCCTCGTGTTCCCAGCGCGCCCCGGCGTCGGCCGTCAGTCTATCGGTGAGCTGCCAGCTGTCGGCGGCGATGAGCGCCTCGTTGTTGCCGTTGTAGGAGGCATTCACCTCATACACGGGCGCACTGTAGATGCCATCGTTGCTGTAGACGACGTCGTTGTCGGGATTGATGTTGACCGGCTGCGGGGAGTTCGACAGGGTCATCAGCCTGTTGCCGCCCAGATACCAGAGATCCTGCGACTTGTAGTCCGCGAAATAGAGGCCCGCCGAGAAAATGTTGCCGCTGAAGAGCTCATGGCTGGCGCGCAGGTCGTCCTGGAACGAAGAGATGTGCAGGTCCGCATACCAGGGTGACTCGCCGATCACCCATTGATTCATGTCGGTGAGCTGCGCCCCGGTGTTCGCCAGGGTCGCGGTCGTCCCGGCTACCGTGGCGTCCTGGTTCCTGCCGGCCACGGAATTGGCGGCGGAAACCGCGGTTGCGATTGCCTGGCCGAGCTGCACTGGATTCGCCTCCGAGAAGTAGCCGACGTTCGGCAGCTCGCCAGTCGTGAAATCCGCGCGATTCACCAGATCCCAATTGGACAGGCTCTTTTTGAGGGTCATGCCGAGGGTAGTCAGGCGCGCGCCAGAGCCCGGCTCCATGTCGACCGTCTGTGTCTGACCATTGGGACCGACATTTAGCGTAACGAAGCGTGTCGCGTCGTTATTGAAGGTGGCAGTCAGAGGGTTGAACCCCGGGAATGCAGAGAGAGAAATGCCTGTTCCAGAACCATGGGCGAGCATCGGGATGTCCGTCACGAACGTATTATTGTCGTTGAGGACGCGTCCATAGAACGTCAGCTCACCACCATCGAACGTGTGGGTCAGCGTGGCTTCCACCTGACCTCCCTGGTCGAAGGGATACTGCGTATCGCGGATACCCCGCTCGGTCCGGTAGAAGCCGCCGACACTGCCGTACCAGTTATCGGAGATCTGGCCGCCGTCGTAGAAGTCGAGCCGGTAGAGGCCGCCGGTTCCGACCGTCAGGCGAACGCTCCCACCGGGATCGTCCTTGCCGTTCTTCTGGATGACGTTCATGGTCGCACCGGGCTGACCGTGACCCCAGATCGCGCCCGGGCCGCCGATCAGGGTCTCGACGTGGTCGACCGAGTCGTCCAGGCGAAAGAGATTCGTGTTGTCCATGAAGGAGATGCTGGATGGCGCGAACATCGGGACACCATCCAGTTCCAGCGTGACGAACGGCGAATTCCCGGAACCCGCGAACCCGCGCACGTAGATGTTGGCATCGGTCTCGCCGCCCGTCGTCTCCACCCAGATCCCCGGAACGACCTTGAGAAGGTCAGCCGTTCCGTTGGGAACCGCATCGCGTATCTGTTCCGCGGAGGTGGTCGTGATCGCGTAGCTCGCCTTGAACTTTTCCTCGGGACGCGCGGAAGCGGTGACCACGATCTCCTGCAGCACATCCGGCGTTGCCCGCGGATCTGCGCGCTTCTCCGATGATGTCTGAGCGGTTCCGGCGGCCTTCGGCGCCGACGGCTGAGGTGCCTGCGCCCTCGCCTGGTCGCTGCCTGCGAGGGCGATCAGCAGCGCGACCACCGAGGCCACTGTCCCCTGGCTGCGTCTGCTCAGGTGAGGCACGGCCGGTCGGCACTCGCCGGCATCGAGCCGCTCGAGGCAGTCGGAAAGCATTCGTCTGGTCATCAGGTCCCCCTCATCGCTTTGATTGCTTCGCTACTGGCCTCAGCCGGCGAACCGCGATTCACGCCGCGAATATCGCCAGCTGTGATCTTTATTATGCTCTTTTTATCCTTATTTTTGATCAATGTCAATCATAAATAGACATGGTAGATCTCCTTACCGTTCGACAGCGATCGGAAAGCAAGGCGCCGCGCCAGCGGCTACTACTAGATGAGGCCGAGCTCCGTGCCGGCCTCGGCCAGCGTCGCGAAGCACGCGCGCGCGCCGGCCGCGATCAGGGGCTCCGCGGGTTTGTTGCCGACGACGCCGAGCACGACGAGACCAGCACCGCGGGCCGAGGTGATGCCGCTGACAGAGTCCTCGATCGCCACCGCATGCTCCGGGCCGAGATCGAAGCGCTCGAGCGCTGCGCGGTACGGTGCTGGAGAAGGCTTGGGCGCCGGACTGTCTTCAGCCGCAATGACGGCAGAGATGAACCGGCTCATTCCGAGGTGATCGAGAATGGCGACCGCGTTGTCCCGGGTGCCGTTGGTGACCACCGCGATCCGGCAACCGGCCTCGGTGGCGCCCCGCAACAGCGCCAGGGCGCCGGGCGCCGCCTCGATCCGGTCCAGAAGAGAAGGGATGAGACTTTCCTTGCGCGCACCGAGCGCCGTCACCTCCGCCGGGCCGAGCGCCGGCACCAATGCGCGCAAGATCGCCGGTGTGTTGTTGCCTGCCACGATCGAATGAAAGGACTCGCGCGTGAGGCTGACGCCATAGGAATCGAGAACCCGGTTGAACGCGCACAGGTGTGCTTCGTCGCTGTCGATCAGGGTTCCGTCCAGGTCGACCAGCAATGCCCTGATGCTCACGCGTTCCCCTCGAGGCACGTCAGTGAGCCTCTCTCGCCGCTCCATTGAGATTTCCCGACCGCTCCTGCAAAGCGCCGTAGGCGACCAGGCCGCCCGCGGCGGCAACCGCCGCCATCACCAGGTAGGCGTTGCTGCCCAGCGCCTTATCGAGGGGTCCGCATGCGGCCGTGCAGAGTCCCATCAGTGCGTTCCACGTAGGCGCGTAGAGACCCTGCGCGCTGGCAATGAGATGCGGCGCCACCCGCCGCTCGATATACAACATCATGCCCAGTATCGGCGCCATGATCGAGAGGCCATGCAGCAGCTGAATCGCGAACAGCATGGCCACCGTGGGACTCGTTGCCATGAGGCACCATCGGGTCACGGCCGCCAGCGCTCCCGTCGTCACGAGCAGCGCCGGGGATCTCCCGGCGAGCAGCTTCTGACCAAACCAGAGCAGGAGAAATTCCGACGAAAAGCCCGTAGCCCACAACATTCCGACCACGGTAGAGGACATCCCGTGATCGAGCCAATGGATCGACGAGTAGTTGTAAAGCAGCGAGTGGCTCGCCATGACCAGCGAGACGCCGATGATCATCAGCACCAGCGAGCGGTCATGCAGCAGGCCGCGCCATTCCCCCCGCGCCGCGGGCCTCGCTCCGTCGAACCCTCTGTCGGAGGGAAGCAGAGGCAGAATCAGCAGCGGGGCCGACAGCATCGCGCTGGCGATCCACACCGTCCGCGCGACATCGATCCGATGCAGCAGCCAGCCCGAGGCGAGACTGCCCACCGCGATCATCACCGACGCCCATACGCGCAAGCGGCCGAAATCCAACTGACAGTCCTTCGACGCTCCCACGGCATAGGCGTCAGTCAGTACGGGGATCGGATCCCAAAAGAACGCGAACAGGACGGTGACGGCGCACATCACCAGAAACCCGTGGATATAGTTCAGCAGGAACAGGATCGCCGCGGCGGTGGCAGTGATCAGCCACGTCAGGTCCCGGACCCGCCGCAGCCGATCCGCGAGGGTCATGACCGGCGCCAGCGCAAAGACCTTCACGAACATCGGGATCGCGAGGAATACCGCGATCTGCTCGCCCGTGAACTGCCGGCTCTGGTACCACACGGGAAGGAACGGCTGGATGATGCCGTAGTGCAGGTAGACCGAGGCGTAAAGGGAGCTGACGCCCAGTCTCGTAACACGTGCACCGGAGCCGGAATGACTCATGGAAGTCGAGGGCGGCGTGGCATCAGGAGGCGCGGTCTTCCAGCGGGATCCATGTGCCGTGTGCGGCGCTCGAGCGCACGGCTGCCGCTATGAAACGCACACCGTCGAGTCCGTCATGCCCGTCGGGGTACCAGACGTCATCAGCGGGAAGCTGACCAAGCTGCGCCGCCCGGATCGCACGTGCGATCTCTGCGTAGAGAGCGCCGAATGCCTCGAGATAACCCTCCGGATGACCGGCGGGAATGCGCGTTATACGCGCTGCGGCCGGGCTCACGGCGCGCGATCCGCGGGTGATGATCTCGCTCGCCTTGTCGAGAGAAGTGTGGACCAGCCGGTTGGCATCGCTTTGCCGCCATTCCAGGCCGCCCTTGTCGCCATACACCCGCACGGAGAGCTCATTCTCGTTGCCCGTTGCAACCTGGCTCACCCAGAGAATTCCTCGTGCGCCCGAGCCGAACCGCAGCAGTATCCGCGCGTCATCATCGAGGCGTCTGCCCGCGGCAAAGCTCGTCAACTCCGCACAGAGCTCCGTGACCTCGAGTCCGGTGATGAACCTCAGCAGATGGTAGGCATGGGTGCCAATGTCCCCGATCGCGCCGCCTGCCCCCGCTCTTGCGGGGTCGGTTCGCCACTCGGCCTGCTTGGAGCCCAGGAGCTCGACCCGGCTGGCCAGCCAGTCCTGCAGATACTCCACGTGGACGAGCCGCACGTTGCCCAGAGCGCCCGACCGGCACATCTCACGGGCCTGCCGAACCATCGGGTAGCCGGTGTAGTTGTAAGTGACCGCGAGAATTCTCTTGACCTGCTTCGCGAGCTGCGCGAGCTCAGCGGCCTCCCGCGTCGATACCGCGAGCGGCTTATCACAGATGACGTGAACTCCCCGCTCGAGGAAGGCCTTGGCAATCGCCGCATGTGTGCTGTTAGGAGTCACTATCGAGACGGCTTCTATTCCGTCCGAGCGCGCCGCCTCGGCCGCGGCCATCTCCCCGTAGGTTCCGTAAGCCCGATCGGCGGCGAGTCCAAGATCACGAGCCGACTCCTGCGCGCGAACGGGATCGGACGACAATGCGCCCGCCACCAGCTCGAATTGATCGTCCAGTCGGGCTGCCATGCGATGCACTGCACCAATGAAGGCGCCCCGTCCGCCACCAACCATTCCCAGGCGAATTCTTTTCATGGGACCCTCAGCGAAAGCCCTGCTCGCCCTTCCGGTGAACCGTGGGACCACGCTCCTCGATTTTCTCCGGTGCGAGCTCGACGGGCACGTTGGGCGCCTCCTCGACCGTAGCCCAGCGGAATCCGGGCCTGGCACTCCAGTGGACCGCATTGCGCACGATCTGCTGTACGTACGTGTTGTGATAGGTGGGGTAAGCCTCGTGGCCCGGCCGGAAGTAGAACACCTTGCCGGCACCGCGCTGGAAAGTCAGCCCGGAGCGGAATACTTCGCCGCCCTGAAACCATGAGATGAACACCGTTTCCTGCGGCTCGGGAACGGCGAACGGCTCCCCGTACATTTCCTCCATGTCGAGCTCGAAGTGCTCCGGCAGACCGGCGGCGATCGGGTGCGCAGGATTGACCACCCAGATGCGCTCACGCTCGCCTGCCTCGCGCCATTTGAGCGTGCACGGAGTTCCCATGAGCAGCTTGAAAATACGCGAAAAGTGCGCCGAGTGAAGCACGATCAGCCCCATGCCGGCCCAGACATGGCGCGCGACCCGCTCGACGTTGACATCTTGCAGGGCGGCGTGAGCCTTGTGACCCCACCAGACCAGGACATCCGTGCGGCTCAGGAGCTCAGCAGAGCAACCCTGGTCCGGGTCGTGGAGAGTGGTCGTGACGGCCTCGATCTGCGGATCGCTGTTCAGCGCTTGCGCGATCGTGTGATGCATCCCGTCCGGATAGATGGAAGCGACGAGCGCACTCTCTCTTTCATGGATCGCTTCGCCCCAAACGGTACAGCGGATAGTCATGAAGGCCGGGCCCCAGGCATATTTGTCGCGTACTGATTGTACGCGTCATACACCAGAGCAACCTTCAGTACGTCCTGAGGGTGGGTATCTATCAACGTGTATGCGTCTTGAGCACGCATGAACGGTAAGCGATGCGTCAGCAGAGAGTCGGTGGCGAGCTTCCGCGAATAAAGAAGATCGCGCACCTGATCCGTGAGGCGCTGGCGATCCCACAGCGGATAATCGCGGTGGGGGCAGCCCCAGACTCCCATGCTCGAGATGAGATCCGGACGGTTGTGGTGCCATTCTTCGCCAAGCCGCAGCCCGACGGCATCCCCCTGATAAAATCCGACACTGACGACGCGACCGCCGACGCCCACTGATGCCACGGCACTGTGCAGCGCCGCATACGATCCCGACGTCTCGATGGCGACGTCTACGCCAGTTGCGCCGTACGCACGCTTGACTTGGAGCGCGATACCGCCCTCCTTCTCAGCCGCGCTGGGATCGATCGTCATGGTTGCCCCCAGCCCTTCAGCAAGCTGCCGTCGGCGGCCGAGCGGATCAGAGCCGACCACTGCCGAGGCACCGCTGAGCGCAGCCAACTGCATGGTGAGGAGGCCGATCGCCCCCAGGCCGGAGACGAGTACCCGGTCGCCCGCCTTGATCCGTGCATCATGAATGGCCTGAAGCGCAACGGATCCCAGGCTGATGAAGAGAGCCGGCTCCAGGGACGAGCCGCCGGCGAGCACGGTCAGGGGGTAGCCAAATTCGCGCTGCTCCGGGAGGTTGACGATCGTGACGTCCTGGTGCGGTGTGCCCGTATGGACCAGGTCCCCGACGCGGATACCATCGAGGCTCGGGCCGACTTCCGTTACCCTCGCGACCATTTCATAGCCCAGCCGGTCCGGAGTGTGTGCCCCGGCGGCGCTTCCCTTCACGAATGCCCGCAGATTCGGCTCGAAGTACCGATCGGCGAATGGTGAGGTGCCGCGAACGTGATTGAGCTCGGTACCGTGACTGATCGCGCTGATGAGGCCCTCGATCCGAATCTCTCCCGCCCGGAGCTCGCGCTCCGCATCTATGTGCGCGAACCTCACCTGGCCGGGCGAGCCGACCTTGAGAACGGTGGCCACTATTCGGCCCTCCCGCTCGGATGTTGTCTCGCTGCCGTGCTCAGTGCCGCGCGTGCCTGCTGTTTCACTCCGAGCCCCTCGTTGATGACGCTGTGAGCAGCCCTATTTATGGGCAATGATTAGCGTATTTCTGTTCATTGTCAATCAAAAATAGGCGCGGCTATTCTGTATAATGTGCGGCAAATGCCAAACAGCGAGCGAGAGCACCCGAAAACAGGGAGCCCAGGGGTAGTTCTCGACGTGATTCGACGTCGCGGCGGCCTGACACGCGCGCAGCTCATGACCGCGACCCGGCTCTCGCGGGGAACCGTGGGGGCCCGCATCGAGCAGCTCGAGGCGCATGACTTGGTGCGCCGCGAGGGGACACTGGAAGCTGCGCGGGGCCGGCCGGCCGGGTTCCTGACATTCAATCCGCAGGCCGGCATCGTACTGGCGGCCGATCTCGGCGCGGAGCACGCGGAATTCGGCATCACCGATCTCAATGGCAAGCTCATTGCCCATGGGGCTGCCGCGATCGATGCGGCCGAGGGCCCGGAGTCGGTGCTCTCATGGCTCGAGAAGCAGTTCACCGCACTCCTCAAGAAGACCGCCCTGGATGGGGCAAAGTTGTGGGCCACCGGTATCAGCCTCGCCGCACCGGTGGATCACAGCTCCGGCAAGCCCATGCGGCCGCCGATCATGCCGGGGTGGGACGGGTTCGATATTCCGGCACGCCTCTCCTCCAGGTTTGATGCGCCGGTGTACGTCGACAAGGATGCGAACCTGATGGCGCTCGCGGAGCAGCGGCTCTACTTACAGAGCATCCGCCATCTCATCTTCGTCAAGGTCGCGACCGGGATCGGCAGCGGAATCGTCCTGAGCGGGCGTGTGCACCACGGTGTCGACGGCGCAGCCGGCGACATCGGCCATATCCCGGTGATCAGAGACACCAGCACACTGTGCAGATGCGGCAACGTCGGCTGCCTCGAAGCCGTGGCGAGCGGCGCAGCAATCGCCAAGCAACTGCGGGATCGCGGCGTTCATGCCGAAACGCCTACAGACGTCATGGATCTCGTCAAGGCGGGGAACGCGGAGGCCATCACCCTCGTGCGCACGAGCGGCACGACTATCGGCGAGATACTGATCAGCGCGGTCAACATCCTCAACCCGGAGCTGATCGTCGTCGGCGGCGAGATCGGCAAAGCGCACGAGATGCTGCTGGCCAGCATCCGCTCCGTCGTCTATCAGCGCTCTCTGCCGCTCGCCACCCGCAGGCTGCGAATCGTCTCCAGCCGGCTGGACGACCAGGCCGGGTTGGTCGGCGCCGCACTGATGGCGGTGGAGAATGCCTTGGATCCGATCAACATCGACCAGATGCTCGAGCCTTAGCTGGCGAACTCCCCGAGGCTTACAGCGGCGGGCCCCTCCGGCCGCGATAGCCACCCAGAAGCGCCGCCACGATGATGACCAGAATGATGAGCCCGATGGGGCCCATTCCCCAGCCCGCACCGAAGCCCCACCACAGCCCGCCACCACCGCCGAAAAGCAGCAACAGCAGAATCAGAATCAGTACCAGATCCATTATTTTGCTCCTCCCAACGGGTTGAGAGTAACCCTAAGGGGTAAGAGCAAAGGGCGTGCCCGACAGGAGCAACTCCAACTCCTAACGGCCGGCGGAGCCGGGTATCGAGTCTACTTCTTCCCAGGCGTAAGCACGGCCGCAGCCTCGGCAGTCAGCATCCGGAAGGTAAAAGTCTCCTGCAGGTACAACTCGACGCTCGTCCTGGAATGGCTGGAGTAACCGATCGAGATGTCCTGGCCGATGTCCAGTTCGAAATCGCCGCCACGGGTCGTGACCACGTAGCCGCCCTCGATGGCGGGGGCCCACACGATTTCTCCTTCCACGAGACGCTCGATGTGACGCAGCACGGGATAGCCTTCGTCGCTGCCCCCGGTGGCAGCCGTATATGCATCCGCGCCCAGCAATAGAACGTAGGGCCCATTCACGCCGGCGAGCCGCAGTTGACTCACCGCCTGCGCGACCGCGGCCGGATAAGCCTTCACGCTGGCAGGCAGCACCAACTTGGGATTGCTGCATCCCTGACGGATGCCCTCTATCCCTGCCGCGGCGTACCCCTCGAAGACGGAGCTGTCCTCGGCAAACGCAATCTTGCGTGCCGCTTCCTTCACCGGTGTCCAGTTCGAATCCGTCGCGCCGCGCTCGACGTCGTCGATCGCCTCGCGCGTGAGCTGGAACGGAACGCGCAATTCCACGAGTGCCTTCGCCTCGCGTTGAGTCGCCTGTACGCCATCGGCCGGCGGCTTGATCTCGCGGATATGCCCGGTACCGACAGCGGCAAGGTCGGTTCCCTTCGGCCCCACCACGTCCACCACTCGCCGGGCGGCCAGGTGGCGCTTCAGGGTACGCGTCGCCTCTTCTTCGATTTGAGCCCATGCCTTCTCGGAGACAGGCGCGAGTTCCCGATGCAGATTGTTCATGGGCTAGCCTTTCTTCAAAGAACCAATACCGAGTGAGCCGTCCGGCGGCGACGGCCGTGAGCCGGACTTGCCTGCCGGATCCGGCGCGGACGTCGGATTTGCAGTCGATGGAGCGGGATCCGTTGTCGCAACGTCCTCCAGGAACGTCGCCGACGGCACGAAGAAGAGCGTGCCCGTCACTGCGCGGCTGAAGTCGAGCAGCCGGTCATGATTTCCCGGCGGCTTGCCGATGAACATGTTCTCGAGCATCTGCTCGATGCGGTGCGGCGAGCGCGCATAGCCGATGAAATACGTGCCGAACTCGCCCTTGCCGAACTCGCCGAAAGGCATGTTGTCGCGCACGATCTCGAGTTGCTCGCCGTCCTCCATGATCGTGGTCAGTGCGTTATGCGCGTAGCTGGGCTTTGCCGCATCGTCCAGCTCGATGTCGGCGAGCTTGGTCCGGCCGATGATTTTCTCCTGCTCCGCGACAGGAAGGTCATTCCACCCCGAGAGGTCATGCAGATACTTTTGCGTGATCACGTAACTACCACCGGCAAAGGCCGCATCCTCATCACCGATGAGGGTGGCCCGGTCGGCGGCCTCAGCCACCGGATTCTCCGTCCCATCGACGAAGCCGAACAGGTCGCGATCATCGAAGTAGCCGAAGCCGTGTACCTCGTCGACAATGGAGACCGCACCGTTGAGCCGCGACATGATCTGTGTTGCCAGCTCGAAGCACAGATCCATGCGGACGGCGCGGATATGAAACAGGACATCGCCTGGCGTGGACACCGCGTGATGGCGCCCATGAATCTCGCGGAACGGATGCAATCCCTTCGGCTTGGGTGTCGCGAAGAGACGGTCCCAGGCGTCGGAGCCAAATGCCATGACGCAAGACAACCGCCCCTCGAGATCCCGAAACCCGACTGCGCGCAGAAGAGAACCGAGGTCACCGCACAACGCTCGCACGCGGGCCTCGCTTTCCGCTCCCGAGTTGACGGTAGCGACGAGAAAAATGGCGGCACGCGTGAGGGTGGCGACTACCGGTTGTGGGACGACTTCTGGCACGCTTGGCCTCAGGGTGAGCTGTCCGCACATTCTATGCCAGAATACGCTGACCCTGCGCCGTCCCGAAGGATCGAACCATGCCGATTTTTCTCGATCCGACCCACATCGTAGGAGCCCTGCTCCTGCTGGTGGTGTTTCTTCTTGCGGGAGCGATCCTCTCGCGGCTGGTCTACCGTGTCGGCAAAGCGCTGCAACTGGACCGATCCGAGCATATCGATCAGATCACCCTTGCCTTTCTCGGCCACCTCTCGGTCCTGGTCATCTGGGTTCTGCTGCTGACGGTCTACGCGCATCTCGTTCCGGCTCTCAACCGACTCGGCACCGCCCTCCTCGCCGGGGTGAGCGTGATGTCGGTCATCCTGGGATTCGCGGCCCAGACGACCCTCGGGAACCTCGTCGCGGGAATCGCCCTCGTTCTATACAAGCCCTTCGAGCGTGGTGACCGGCTGCAGATTCAGGCGCCTACCGGGCTGGAGGTCGGTGAGGTAGAGGAGATCTCCCTCGGCTACACCGTGCTGCAGACTGCCGACCGGCGCCAGATCATCATCTCCAACGGCACGATGGCCCAGCAGACGATGATCAGGTTGCCACGGACGCCAGCCGACCACTGATGCCAGCGGCGCGGAGATCCATTCGATTGATCCGTCAGGGGATCGGGCCTAGACTTGGGCCGCCATGCAGGGATCTTTATTCCGGTTCTACGTGCACGAGGGTCACCGCCACCATGGCCGCCTCGTGTGGGAATGGCTGCTCGAGCAGGGCAACAAGCTCGGTATTCGCGGCGGCTCCGCCTTCAAGGCCATGGCCGGCTTCGGCAGGCATCACGTCCTGCACGAGGCGCGCTTCTTCGAGCTCGCCGGAACTCTGACGGTCGAAGTCGAATTCATCGTATCAGCCGAAGAGGCCCAAAAGCTCCTCGAGCTGTTGCACAAGGAGAAGGTGCGCCTCTTTTACGCCTACACGCCAGCCTGCTTCGGTGTGATCAACCCGGACGCTTCCGATCCGCCTTCAGTGGGAGACTGTCCCGAGGCAGTCTGATAGTCGGTTACCGCCATGCGATACCGCACGGCCGCCTCCGTGTCGACGCATAGCGCGCTGACGAGCAAGCCGTGCTCGCACCAGTAGCGCGGCTGGCACGCCAGCTCCGAGCATTTCACTATCCAACCTGGGCGACCCCGGGCCGCTTCCAATAGCTTCTGCTCGAGTCTCGGCGCGAGAGGCGGCAGCCCAAGCCCGCCAGTCAGCGTGTAGAACAGCCGGCGGAGCTGCCGTGTCGGCGTGAGCGGCATTCGTATCGACATTGCGCCGTAACGGGAGGGCCGCCGTATGCGTGAGCGATCCCGCTGCCCCTCGACGTCGACCGCGGTCAGCACCCCAGCGACCCGACCGTGCAGCCGCTTCAGGAAGAACACCATTGCATTGCTGACAGAGGAGAAATGGTCCAAGAGCAACACGCCGGCGCGTTGGTCCGCGGCAACCCAGAGCCGCCCACGCGCGGCACGACGTGTGATGTCCGCCGTGCCTACACTGGGATAGGCACGTTCGAGTGCGCGAGTGATCTCATCGAGGCAGGTCGTGACACTGGAATACGCACACGGGACTCCGGCAACCAGGAACTGGGAGTGAAGCCTGGCCAGGAGAGTGGACTTGCCGCTGCCGCGAGGACCGAGAAGAGTCAGATGCTCCCCACGCAGAAGCCGCTTCTGCAACTCGACGGCGAGCTCCGGGGGATGTAGCTGCATTGACTGATGCCTGTCTCCATATGATATATTCCTCATCAGGGAGATGGCATTCCTCCCGTAACAAGAACCGCCGCCCTCGGCTGATGATGCCTACCCGTTCCGTCCGTTGACGGAGAGGAGTGGTAGTGCGCAGACCCGAGCATGGCCCGAGCCTGATACCCAACCTGCGTAGCACGCACGGTCGTCCGCCCGGAAAGGGTGACGCCGAGTGACGCGCGACATCCTGCTTCAGGTTGCGCAGGTCTTCACCGTCCTGGCGCTCGCGCCCCTCCTGCAAGGCGTCATCCTGCAGTGGGAGGAGCGGGTACAGCGCGCGCAAGGTCCTGGCATCTTCCAGCCTTACCGGGATCTCTGGAAGCTCTTCCACAAGCAACTCGTGGTGCCGCAGACCGCGAGCTTCATCTACTGGATCGCACCCGTCGTCGCCTTCACGTGCATGCTGACGGTACCGATCCTCATCCCGGTGCTCACCAATTTCCCGCTGCCGCTCTCGGACATGGGAGACATCCTGGGCGGCGGCTTCATTCTCACACTGGGTTCTTTCTTCATCGTCCTCGCGGGCCTCGATTCCGGCAGCGCTTACGGGGGCATCGGCGCATCGCGCGCGGTGATGCTCGGGATCCTCGCGGAACCGACGCTCATCCTGGTCTTCGTCGGCATCACGCTCCTCGCGAAAGCGATGCTGCCTTTCGTAGTGAACCATCTGCTGGTCGGACAGCCGGCCGTGTATTGGAGCCCCGCACACATCTTCCTCGTCGCCGCCTTCTTCATCCTGCTCCTCGTCGAGACGGATCGTCTGCCGATCCATTCGAGCACGCATATCGAGGTCTACATGATCGAGGAGGCGCGCATCCTCGAGTATTCCGGTCCTCTGCTTGCCCTGCTCAAGTGGGCCTCGGCGATGAAGCAATTCATCCTCTACACGATATTCTGCAACGTGCTGCTCCTGCCCTGGGCGCTCTCCATCAGGGGGCTCGCGCTCGGGGCGCTCGGGGCCGCAGGGGCGCTCCTGCTCAAATTCTTCCTGGTTGCGGCGGCCGTGGTGGTCGTGGAGACGGCGCAGTCCCGGCTGCGCTACTACCGCTACCAGGAGCCGCTCGCCGCATCGTTTCTGTTGGCGATCCTCGCCATCGTGGCCAACCAACTGAGATAGCGATGCTCGCCGCCCACCTGCCGCCGCTCGCCGCATCGCTCTTCAGCCTGCTCGCCATCACCAGCCTGCTGCTCGCTTTCGTGATGTTGGGATCGCGGTGGCTGTACGAATACATGCTCGCGTTCGCCGTGCAGTCCTGGCTCATCGCCATTCTCTCGGCGGCGGTCGCGTACTACGGCGGCTATCCCGAGCTCTACGCCATCGCGGCTCTCACGGCGCTCTTCCGCGGTCTGGTACTGCCATACCTCCTGCTGAGGATCATCCGCCGGCTCGAGATCGATCGCGAGCTGCACGAGCTGCTGTCACCGAGCTCGAGCCTCGTGGTAGGCGCGTTGCTCGTCGTCTTCGCGTTCGTCGTGTCGGCGCATCTCGGGGCTTCCCTCGGCCTCGCCGGCACGGTGGCGGTGCTCGCGCTCACCGTGATGCTGTCCATGAAGCTCATCGGCTTTCTCATGCTGATGGTGCGCAGCGAGGTGGTGAGCCAGATCCTCGCGCTCCTCGTTCTCGAGAACGGCATCTTCCTCGGCTCGCAGATCCTCGTGCCGGGCATGCCGATGCTTCTCGAGCTGGTCATCCTCTTCGATCTGCTGGTGGTCGTGGCGTGCTTCGGCGTACTGGTGCGATATCTTCTGGTGCACGCCGGCACCTCGAGCACGCGCGAGCTCACGAGGTTGACGGGATGAGCCCGGCTCCTCTCATCGCCGTCATTCTCCTGGCGCCGCTCGCCGCGGTGGCGGGCTGTCTCGTCAGCCGCCGCGCGCGCATCTCGGAGTATCTCAACCTCGCTGCTGCGCTAATCGACTTCGTCGTCGTGCTGCGGCTGCTGCCGATCGCGCTGGCCGGCCCCTACGTCTTCTGGGATGGCTACATCATCGTGGATGCTCTTGGCGCCTGGGTGATGCTCTCCATCACGGCGGTGTACCTCCTGGCATCGCTCTACGCCATCGGTTACATGCGTCAAATCGACAAGCCGTCACGGCTGCATCGATTTTATGCGCTGCTCGCCGGCTTCGCGTTGACGATGCTTCTCGGGCCGGTGATGAACAATGTCGGGGTCTACTGGATTGCGATCGAGCTCACGACCCTGGTCAGCACCTTTCTCGTCGGTTTCGAGCGCACCCGCGAGGCTGTCGAGGCCGCGTGGAAGTACATCGTGGTCGTCTCCGCCGGGATCAGCCTGGCGCTTCTCGGGATCGTATTCTTCTACTGGGCGGGGAGCCTGCACCTGGGGCCAAGTTACAACCTGACCTGGTCCACTTTACGCGCCGTCGCGCCGCAGCTGAATCCGACCCTCGCGCTCGCGGCGTTCCTGCTCGTCTTCATCGGCTTCGGCACCAAGGTGGGGCTCGCCCCGATGCATACCTGGTTGCCCGATGCGCACAGTGAGGGCCCGGCACCGGTATCCGCCATGCTTTCCGGCGCGCTCCTCAATACGGCGATGATCGGTGTCGCGCGGTTCATCAGTGTCACCGACGCCACGCGCCTCGGGCTGATGCCGCGCACGGTCGTGGTCGTGGTCGGTGCCTTGTCGCTTGCGATCGCCGCTCTCTTCATCACGCGCCAGACGGAAGTCAAACGCCTGATGGCGTACTCCAGCGTCGAGCACATGGGAGTGATGACGCTCGGCCTCGGATTCGGCGGTCCGCTCGGCGTCGCCGGCGCCCTCTATCACATGCTCAACCACTCGCTGAACAAGTCGCTCATGTTCTTCGGCGCGGGCGATGCCATGCACGCCTTTCACACCAAGCGGATCAGTCGCATTCGCCATGTGCTCACCGCGATGCCCGTGGCCGGTGTTCTCTGGATCCTGGGCGCACTCGCGATCACCGGCGCACCACCCTTCGGCCTGTTCCTCAGCGAGGTCACGATCATGCGGGCGGGTCTCGCCGGACCCAACGCGTGGGCGGTGTTCGTCATGTTGGTCCTACTCGTGGTGATCTTCGCGGGATTTCTCAACCATTTCCGTGCGATGTACTTCAGCGCGGCCTCAGGAGCGGAAGCGCCCGCGGAGGCCTGGAAGCGTCAGCCCGGGACCTCGTTCTGGTGCCTGCTGCCGATGTGGCTCGCGATCCTGCCGATCCTCGCGCTCGGGCTATGGTGGCCGGGGGCGATCAGCCATTACTTCACCGTCGTCGCCTCGCAGTTGGGTGGAGGGCTTCGCCCGTGAGCGAATCGCCTGATGCGCTCAGCCCGGCAGCCGAGGACCTGCCGCTTGCGGATCTGCAGGGCCGCTGCCGCGCCGCGGTAGCGGCGGGTGCGCGCATGCAGTTCGTCTACGCCTGGTATCCCGGGAGTCCGCAAGACCCTGAGTTGCGCTACGTGCTGCATCCGGCACCGGGGCAGGCGCCGCAGATCTGGCGCTGCCGCCCCCAGGGCGAATCACCGCCGAGCCTGGCGGCCATCGCCCCACTCCTCTCCTGGTACGAACGGGAGATCATGGATCTCTGCCACATCCGCTTCCAGGATCACCCGCAGCCGGAGCCTCTGGTACTGCTGCCGGGCGCGCGGGTAGAACGCCCGCCGTTGGTTCCAGGGCCTGCGGCGCGGGTGAGCTACACCGCGGAACCCTCTGCGCTCCCTGAGGTCCTGGGCCGTACCGCTCAGGACGTCCAACTCCTTCCCTTCGGACCCATCCGCGCCGGCGTGCTCGAGTCCGCCCAGTTCAAGTTCTTCTATATCGGTGAGGCGATCCTTCACTACCACGCGCAACTCTTCTTCAAGCACCGTGGCATGGAGAAGCGATTCGAGGGCGTATCACCCTCGCTGGGGGTAGTGTTGGCGGAACGGGTCTCGGGGGTGGGGAGCGTGGCCCACGCGCTCGCTTACTGCCAGGCACTGGAGGCCGCCGCCGGTTGCGTCGTTCCACGCCGCGCCGCATGGCTGCGTGTCCTGCTCGCGGAGCTCGAGCGGCTCTACAATCATCTGCACTATCTCGGCCAGCTCGCGCACACCACTACCCTGAAAGTCGGCGAGGCGGAGGGGCTCTATCTCGAAGAGCTCGCGAAGCAGATCAACTGCATCGCAACCGGCAGCCGTCTGCTGCGCGGCCTCCTGGCGCCAGGCGGTTTGAGGCGAGAGCCGCGGCTATCGGAGCTCGCACCGCCGCTGCAACGCCTGGCCAAGGAGATCGAGCCGTACGCCACCATGTTGGAGTCGAGCACCAGCCATCTCGATCGGCTGATCACGACCGGAATGCTCGCCAGACAGCTCGCCTTCGATCAGGGTGCCACGGGACCAGTGGAGCGCGCCTCCGGGGTCGATCGGGATTGCAGACGCGATCAGCCCTACGGCGCCTATCCGGAGCTGCCGCTGCGGGTCGCGTCGCGCCAGGGAAGCGATGCGCATGCCCGCCAGCAAGTGCGGATCGATGAAATCGGCCACAGCATACAGCTCATCCAACACGTGCTGGCAGGGCTGCCGGTGGGCCCGTTGCGCGCTGAGTGCGAGCTCCCGCCCGGTGCCGAGGGGCTCGGCTGGACGGAATCCCCGCGCGGGACTCTCTACTATGCCGTGCACGTCGATGCCGACGGTGCGCTGGCGCGGGTGAAGATCAAGTCACCGAGCTTCTCGAATTGGCGGGTATTTCCCTACACCGTACACGACAGCAACATGATGGACTACGCGATCAACGAGGCGAGCTTCGGCCTGACGATGGCCGGCTGCGACCGCTGAGGAAGCTCCATGCCACAGAAAGTCATTCCCCTCTGGACCCTGTATGGTCTGCGGCGAGGCAAGACAACCATGCGCTGGCCCGCCGGCGATCGCACCGCGCCGGGGCCGCAAGAGAATGCCGCATGCGGGCAGGCCGGCTTCATCGGTATGCCGCGTTTCGATCCGGCCAAATGCCAGGAGGGCTGTCGGGAGTGCGCGGATGCCTGCCTGCCGGGCGCGATCAGCCTGGCGTCATCGGGAAGCACAGAGCGGGTGAAGGTCGACTACGGCCGGTGCGTTACCTGCCAGCTGTGCATCGAGGCCTGCCCGACCGGAGCGTTCACGTCATCCGGTGACTGGGCGTTCGGCGTCTACCGGCGCGAGGATCTCGTATGGGCGAGAGCCGCCGCATCGGAAGACGGCACGGCCCTCAAGGGCGAAATCCGTCGCGTTTTCGGTCGCAGCCTCCACGTGCGACACGTCGATGCGGGTTCCTGCAACGGCTGCGAATCCGAGCTGCAGGCGCTCAACAATCCTTACTACAACCTGCACCGTCTCGGTGTCTTCTTCACGCCCTCACCACGGTTCGCCGACCTCCTGCTCGTCACGGGACCCGTAACCTACGCGATGCACGATCCGCTCAAGGAAGCGTACGAAGCCATGCCCGAGCCGCGATTCGTCATGGCAGCCGGCACGTGCGCCGTCTCCGGTGGGACCAACGGCGGCGGATATGCTTGCGGCAACGGGTTGGATGGCGTGTTGCCCGTGGACATCCACTTGCCAGGCTGTCCGCCTAACCCGCCGGCCTTCATGCACGCACTGCTGATGCTGCTCGAGCGGATGCCACAGCGCGTGCACGCGGGTCGTCAATCAGGAGCCTGACGTGCCGGAACAGCTCATCATCGCATTCTGGCTCTGGGTCGCGGGACTCGTTCTCGCCCTGGCGCGCGCTGACCGCCTGGCCCGAGTGCTGATAGCGGTCGGCGCCGCGGACGGCATCTGGGGAACGGTGCTCGCGCTACCCCAGGGCGGGAGTCTCATCACGCTCCCGATCTCACTGGCGGACCAGGTCGTTCGCCTGCGCTACGCGCCGGAAGCGCTGTGGCTACTCGGTTTCGGTCTTTTGCCCGCGGGACTCGCGGTGGCGCTCTCGACGCCTATCCGTGGTGCGAGACCCACTTGGCTCGTCGGCGCCGCCCTCTCGCTCATCGGCGCATTCGGTGTGCTCGGGCTTCAGGACGCCTACTCCTTCCTCATCGCCTGGGAGCTCATGAGCATCGGCGGTGCGGTGTTGATCCTATCCGAGCGCACCTCGGCGCAAGCCGGGCAATGCACGCTCTACATGCTCGCGCTCCTCGAGGCGGGCGTCGTCGGCATTCTTCTTACGCTGCTCCTCCTTGCGCAAAGCTCCGGCGGAAGCCTCGGCTTTGACGGCTTCACCGTGGGCGGCCACGCCCTATCCTCCGGAGGACGCATTGCGGTAGGCCTGCTCGCGCTCTTCGGGTTCGGCGCCAAGCTCGGCCTGCTGCCCTTCTACGAATGGTTTCCCGGCGCTTACGCCAACGGCAGTGGGGCATCCGGCGCGATCATGTCCGGAGTGGTCCTGAACGCCGCCTTCTTTGGCCTGTCGCGTACCCTCACCGACTGGCTCGCACCGGGTAACGGAGTGTTCGGCCTCGGCATCATGGTGACGGCGATCGGGGTGCTGACCTCGATCCTGGCAGCGCTGTATGCGTTCCAACAGGATGACTGGCGGCGGTTGCTTGCGTTCTCCTCCGCCGAGAACGCGGCAACCGCGGTCACCTGTCTTGGTGCGAGCCTCCTCTTCCGTGCCGACGGCCTCAATGCTCTCGCGGGGCTTGCCTGGACGGTAGCGGTGTTGCACATGTCAGGTCACGCGCTCGCGAAGGGCGGAATGTTCCTCTGTGCCGACGGAGTATTTGCGGCCGGAGGCAGCTATCGGCTCGCGCAGCATGGTTGGCTGCGGACGACAAACCTCGTCTTCGGTGTCGGAGCGCTCTTTGCCGCGATGAGCCTTGCCGCCATGCCGCCGCAGATCGGCTTCGTCACCGAGTGGTTCAGCTTCCAGACCGTATTCCAGGGCTTTCACCTGGCGACGATAGGTGGACGCCTCACCCTGGCGCTGGCTGGCGCGGGCCTTGCGCTCACCGCGGCCGTGGCGTTCGCGACATTCATCAAGGCATTCGGCATCGGATTGCTGGGAGACGGACACAGGAGCGAGACGCCTCATGTGGGCCCGGGCTATGAGGTCGCAGCGCTCATCCTGGGCCTGGCCGTTCTGGCCGCCGCGGTGGGCATGCCACTCTGGCTTCACGGTCTGGAGGACGCGAGCCTCGCGCAGTTCGGCATCGATGCGCCGAAAGCCATGACGAGCGGCTGGATCCTGGTGCCACTGACCGACACATTCGCGTTCATCTCGCCGTCGCTGCTCGTCATCGTCATGCCGTTGCTCGCCATCATTCCACTGCTCCTGCTCATCAATGGACGGCGCCACGCCCTACGGCGTGTGCGAGTGTGGTATGGCGGCATGCGAGAGGACCCGGAGCGCTCGGCCACGACTTCCCTGACCTTCTCGAACGCGATGCGCACCTTCTATAGCTTCATCTATCGACCGACCCTCGACATGGCGCGCGAGCACCGGGCCACGACCTATTTCATCCAGAAGCTGGAAGTCGACCATGAGGTGGCGGAGGTCTTCGGGCCGATGTTATTCACGCCGCTGCGGCGGACAGTCTGGCGCCTCGCGGGCTGGCTGCGAGCGCTCCAGTCCGGCGATCTCAACTTCTATCTCGGGCTGATCGGCGCCCTGCTCGTATTGATCCTGGCGCTGACACTAAGCTGATCGCGCGACGTCACCTACTTGCCGATATCCTCGTTCCAGAGCGTCGGGTTGGCGTCGATGAACGTCCCATGCATCGCCACACACGCGTCTGAATCGAGATCGATGACCTGTATCCCCCGCTCCCGCAGCCAATCGATTCCGCCACGGAAGGTTCGCGACTCACCAACTACCACGGTTCCAATCCCGAACTGCACTATCAGACCGCTGCAGTACCAGCACGGCGCCATTGTCGTTGCCATGGTCGTATCTGCATATGATGCCTGCCGTCCCGCCTTGCGGAACGCGTCCGTCTCACCGTGGACGGACGGGTCGTTTTCCTGTACTCGCCGATTGCGTCCCTTCCCGAGCAGACGGCCATCGTTGTGAAACAGTGCGGCGCCAATGGGTATTCCGCCTTCGCGCAGGCCTGTCTTGGCCTCTTCAATGGCGATCGCGAGCATCTGCAAATGTCGGTCACGATCTGTCATCTCGCCGTCTATTTGCGGTTGTATCCCGGTATGTTCTTCGCCCACTTGCTATGGGCAAGTGAGATGCCGGCCTGTACCGCCGTCTGGAAATCCGACCGCACCGTCTCGATCGCGATGTTGCGCCGGAAGAAATCCGCCCAGATGAATTCGGCGAAGGCGGTCGGTGTCTTGTCGAACCCGCCCTCATCCCGCACGTACCCGGCCAGGGAGCGATACACGTCGTCCACCAGCTTGCCGAGGCGGTCGGGAAGCGTCGAGTAGCAATGCCGGACCCCGTTCTCGTCCAGCGGGTGCACCCAAAGGTTCTCGTTCATCTCCTTCCAGAAGGATTCCAGGGTGCACTTGGAGAGATCCGCCTCCACGAGGAAGAACCCCGTGGGCACCCCGGCCTCCAGGGCCGCTCGCCCCAGATGGTGATGGTCCGTGATGTAGAGCTTCCCCTCCGGCCCGACTACTGCCGGCATGGGATGCTCCTTCATGAAGTCCTGCCGCTCCGCGGCCTTCATCCCGTCCAGGTGCTTCCGCTTGTCCTGGACCACGATCATACCCACGGTCAGCTGCGTCGGACGCAGGCCCTGCAGGGCTGCCTCCTGAACCTTGGACATACTGCTCAGCTCAAGCTGAGAAGCGCTTCACCCCGAGGGACCGAAAAGATGCGTGGCATGGGTGACCGAAGCGCCCGCCCGCATGGCGGCGGCAACCAGGGCGGCTTCCGCCAGCTGCGCGTCGGTGGCGCCGGCTTCGCGGGCTGCCTTATTGTGGATCTCGATGCAGTAGGGACACTGCGTCGTCAGCGCGACGGCGACCGCCATCAGTTGCTTCGTCAGCACGTCGAGCGCGCCTGCGGTGAACACCGCTTTGTCGAACGCCCAGAAGGCTTTCATAGGCTGCGGCGCGCTCTCGTCGAGCTTTTTCAGCCGAGAGAGATTCTTCATGTCGAACATCGTCTTCTCCTCGCTCCAATCCCGCGACACTCCAGCATCCTATGCCGCCTTCGCCCGAGCCGCCAGAGCCCGGCGACGTCAGTTCGGTCGCGACACCGGCGCCTTGAGAGATGAATGAAGATGAACGTCGAGGACGACCGTCAGATGCAGCCGGCCGAGCAACGTCAGGGAGTCCGAGGGGAGATCGAGCCTGAAGTCCTCGCGCGCATAGAGGCTCACGAGCAGCTCTGCCACACCGCTCTCCGCATGCAACTGCTCGAGGAAGGATTGCACGCGTCGCAGGTTGTTGAGGGTCTTCAGGACCACCGCTTCCACCGAAACGCCATCGGAGGAAAGCTGCGGCTCAGCCATGAGCCGTCCCATCCAGTAGCTGTCGCGATAAGCGCCGCCGAGCTCCGCGCCCCCCGGGTCGCAGCGTGGCTGGCCCGCTAACCAGGTGTGCTGCGGCTCCAGTCCGAGCGTGGCGGTGATCGTGGCCGGATCGATCGTTGGATGGCGGATGCGCAGGGAAACGGTGAACTCATACTCGCTCATGGTCACTCGCCACGGCGAAAGTCAGCTTGCCGCTCCCGGTCATGACGGCCGGGAGCGGCGCTGATCGGTGAGGCGTCAGTACCGACGCGGGCCACCGCCGCGGTTGCCGCCACCGCCGCCGGACCGTTCCTTGTCCTGTGCCTCGTTCACTCTGAGAGGACGGCCTTCGAAGTCGGCGCCGTTGAGCGCCTGCATCGCCCGGGAAGCGTCGGCGTTCGACATCTCGACGAAACCGAAGCCGCGCGGGCGGCCGGTCTCGCGGTCGTTGATCAACGAGACTTTTTCGACTGTGCCGTGCTGGGAAAACAAGGCGCGCACGCCCTCGTCGGTGGCTGTGAAGGGGAGATTTCCAACGTATAGTTTGGTCACTACAGAATACTCATGAAAGAAAACGGTATAGGGCGGCAGGTACTTCCTGCCCTCCTGGTTCGCGGAGCTTTGCGAGGGTGGCAGACAATGGCCGGAAGGCGCGCCGGGAGGCGGCGCATGGCGCCATGGCAGACAAGCCGAAAAGATACGAGCCGCCTCCTAGGTTACAGGATCCGGGAGCAGACTGCCAAACATTCGCTCTGGAGCGGAGCTGCCTCACTTGTGCTTGCGCTGCCGGGCGCGCATGCTGGCCGGGCATGAACAACAGTGCAGCGACGCTTGTCATTCGCGAGCGCCTGCGACAGCGGGCGCTGCCGCAGCGTGAGCCCTGGCGATGTCAGGGCGAGTATGCCGGCGGGTGTATTTGCGATGGTTGCGGCGAGCGTATCACTTCCGCGCAGGCATCCTACGAAGTTGACTTCGCGCCGGGCATCATGCCGCAGTCGGTCAACCTGCACCGCGCATGCTTCGAGATCTGGCTGCACGAGTGCCGGAGCCCGCCTCTCCCTGCCAACGCGCTCAATGCGCCGGTGAGCACACCGCCGTAAGCTTGAAGTGAAGGCGTAACTGACACGCCGGCTTGGTCCGGAAATCGCTCGCACGCGAGCCAGCGCATTCGAGCACGCCCTCGGTCCGATGTGACGGGCCCTCGACTGCCGCGTGCACGGCCGCGCCCAGATCGAACCGGCCATCGCAGTCCGAGTACGGACAGCGGAAAGAAAAGAACGCGCGGGCCGGAGGATGCAGGACGTGCGATTGCGGCACCGGGGTACTCGTCCCGCCACCCTCGAAATTCAGCTCAATGCGCAGTTGCTCGACCGCGGGAAACATGGCGCGCAGCTTGGGCGCGGCCTCCTGGTCGCGACGCAACTGGTAGGAGCGATCGTGACGCGGTGGAGCCCCGCGGGCGTTGCCCAGTCTCATGTCCCGCTGCCCAAGTTCGGATCGCTGCCGTTGACGGGCGGATCCTGTAATGTCGGCGCGGTCTCCGCGGGATCATTCGGGCGCGCCGCCCGGCGCTGCTGCTTCTCGAGCTGGCGTGCCTTCCTGCTCGCTTCCTTCTGCTTCTTGGCTTGGCGGTAGTTCTGTCTGGGCACTAGGTTTCCTTGGTCGTGGCGGGTCGGGCAGATGCGTCGCGGAGCGGCCAGAGCGCTGGCCCGCGGGCGCAGGCTATCGCAGACCTGCGGTGTGGTACTTATCACTCTACTCCGAATTCGGCTGCTCCGGGGCACTTTCCAGACATTGGCGTCTCAGGCGGCGCCTGGGCAGACAGCTCGCCTGCCAACGCGCGTTTGAACAGCCTGGCGTAGCGCTCATCGACGGGCACGTGGCGCCAGCTCCGCTGAGCGGCAACAGCGCGTGCGACCGCGCCGTCGATCTCCTGTTGGCAGGCAATGATCTCGAAGTAACGCGCCAGCTCCCGGTCCGTGATGGCATTGCGGAATTCGCGCTCCTCCCACTCCCGCGTTGCGGCGAAGTGGTCCACGAAGGCGTCGCCGAACCAACCGCGCGCCATCTGCGATTGTTTCAGGCATTGCGCCGCTCGCTTCGATGAGCTGACGCGCCTCGGCAGCCGTTCTGGCTTCACGCAGTTGCATATCGTGCTTGCCACGTCCTAGCCGGAGGGTATAGTAGCCAAAATTGAAACCAAAAAGATGCCCTGGGCGCAGTTACGAATATTGGCTACTATGCCTCAATGAAAGCGGTACCAGCGGATTCGGGCGGCGAGAGCAGCTTCGCCGAGCGTCTTCAGGCTGATGTTCTGGACGGCAAGTATCGTCCCGGCGAATGGCTGAAGCAGGTGGACCTCGAGTCCACCTACGGCGTGAATCGCTTCGAGGTGCGGATCGCGCTCTCGGAGCTCGCGGCCCGGCATCTGCTCCATCACACGCCGAATCGCGGCTATCGCGTCGCCAATCCCAACAGCCGCGAGCGCGAGGAGCTCTACGAGGTGCGCACCTTCCTCGAGACCGCGGCGGCGAAATCGGCCGCGGGGCGCGGGACTGCTGCCGATCTGGAGCGGTTCGAGGAGCTGGTGCGCGAGTTCGACCGCGAGGTGCAGCTCGGTAATCTCTCGGTCCTGGTGCAACTCAACGGCAAGCTGCACGATGCGATGTACGCCATGTGCGGCAACGACCTGTTGTCCACCCAGATCCGGGAGCTGCGCGCCCGCGGCATTCCCGGCCGCTCCGGCACCTGGGACACGCTGGCCGGCGTCAGGGCGAGCAACGAGGATCATCTCTCGATGCTCGAGACCCTGAAGCGGCGCGACGCCGAGGGGTTGGCCCACATCGTCTACCGCCACCTCAATCGGTGGCGAGAATTCTCCAAGCCCTTGCCGGAATAGCAGTGGGACCCAACGGTAGCGCTGCAACGGGACTCGGCTTTTACGAAACAGGAGCAACACCCCTCTTCGCCTGTCAGGCAGATCAAAGGTTCAGCTACTGCCTGTACGTTCCGCAAGCCTATCAACCGGTGAGTGCACGACCGCTCGAGCTGCTGGTGCTCGTTCACGGTACGGGGCGTAATCCGTTCGCGTACCGGGATGCGGCCGCCGAGTTTGCCGAGGCGCACCACTGTCTGGTGCTCTGCCCGCTCTTCCCCTGCGGCATTCCCGAGCCGCGGGGCACGGAAAACTACAAGTTTCTCAGTTTCAAGGGGATTCGCTTCGATCTGCTGCTGCTGAGCATGATCAGCGAAGTCGGCAGGATCTATCAGGTCGATACCCAGCGGTTCTGTCTCTTCGGCTTCTCGGGTGGCGCTCACTTCGCGCACCGCTTCCTTTACGTGCACCCCGAGCGGCTGCGGGCGGTTGCGATCGACGCCCCCGGCGTGGTCACGCTGCTCGACTTCGAGCGCGACTGGTGGTGCGGAGTCCGTAACTTCTCCGGCATATTCGCCAAAGAGTTGAACCTCGAAGCAATGCGGGCGGTTGCGGTGCAGACCATCGTCGGCGGTGACGACACCGCTACCTGGGAGATCGCCGTACAGCCGGGATGGCCCTTCTGGATGGAGGGCATCGCCGACTCCGGGTCAACACGCGTGGAGCGCCTCGCCTCCTTGCGTGACAGTTGGCAGAAAGCAGGCATCGGTGTGGAGCACCTCGTAGTGCCCGGAGTGGGTCACCAGTTGCTGCTCGCGCCAGCTCTCGACTTCTTCCGCAAAAGCCTGCGTGCCTAGCGCAAAGCCGCGATCTGGCGGCGTAGAAACGGCACCGCGGCGGCAGCGAGCGGCTCGAATTCATGGCCGGCGCCGGCAACTTCGTGGTGCGATACCCGGATCCCGTGAAGCTGATAGTTCACCTGCAGCGTATGCAGGCGCTCCACTCGGTTGACGCCAGCATAGTTGTAGGACTTCTGACCGGCTCCCCCCACATGCGGGTCCACATCCCTGGTGCCGACGAGCAGCTGTACGGTGACCCGCCGTACCTCCTGCAGATCGAGATCATTGCCGCAGAGGGCGCCCAGACCCTGGGTACCGACCCACGCCGGCCGGCCAGGATCGATCACCGTTACCATGCCCGGCGCGGCGATGCTGACTGCATGCAGCCGCGTGGGATATACATAGAGAAAGCGGTGTGCGAATTGAGCACCCCCGGAAAACCCGAACAGGAAGAACCGCTCACGGGCACAGCCGAACTGCTCGCCGACCACATTCACCATGTCGAGCAGCACGCGGTCATAGGCGGCATGACTCGAGCTCAGGAATTTGAATCCGTTCGGGTCCGGGTTGACTGCGCCGGACGGCGCGAAGAGCGGCGCCAGTACCAGGCACCCCGTTTCCTCCGCCAGCGCGGCGAAGTACCGGCATGCAACTTCATGCTTGAAGTCGCTGCCATGGATGACGACGAGGGTTTGCAGCGATTGCTTGGGATGGCGCGGGACATGGGCGAGATATCCGAAACGGCCATCGAGCCGGCTGACGCCAGCGATCAGAGGGAGAGCCGCGGCCCCCCGGCTGCCGGACGGCGGTTGTTCTTCCATATTTTCTCCAAAATAGTCGCCATTTTTTACGCCGAATGAAAGAAGAAAGCAAGCCAGCCTCCGAGTTGGTTCCGCACTTACCTTTTTCATTCAATGGCTTAAGATCGCCCAGCCCGCTCCGCCTTGTTCCCGAGGATAGGCGGTGCTTGACATGTGCGCCATGATTGGCTACTTCTAGACTTCCAGCCAGAAAGACCGGGCGAAGTCCGCGACCATGTCACACCGAATCACCCGCCGGCAGGCCTGCATGACCATTCCTGCCGCCGCCGCCTTTGCGCTGCACGCGTCGCGGCGGGCTCGGGCTGCGGGAACGCAGCTCGCCGACGACATCGAGCGCTCCAGGAAAGAGTCGCAGCTCGAGATTTATTCGAACGTCGGTACGCTCAACTGGGAAATCATCGTCAAGGCATTCAACCAGAAGTACCCCTGGATCCGTGTCGAGGCGCTGGACATCGGGCCGGCGGAAGCCTTCGAGCGCTACTATGCCGAGAGCGCATCGGGCCACCACAGCGCCGATGTCATCGTATCCGCTTCGCCCATGAGCTGGCTGCGCTGCATCGACAAGGGCGAGCTGATGCCCGTGCAGGCCGCCGAAGCGGCGCAACTTCCAGCGTGGAGCAAGCCTTTCCCCGGGCTGTACACCTTCTCGACCGATCCGCTGATCCTCGTCTACAACAAGATGATGCTGCCGGCGAACGAGCAGCCGCAGTCTCTGGCGCAGCTCGCCCAGCTCGTATCCACGGACCCGGGGCGATTCAATGACCGGATCACGACGTACGACGCCACCTCCCATCCGTTTGCGCTGGCTGCGCATTGGACGTACACCCACCTTCGCGGCTGGAACCTACTCGATGTGCTGGGTCCGGCGACGCGCCCGGAGAGCGCCAGCGGCTCGATGGTGGAAAAGATCACTACCGGCGAGTATTCGGCGGGCTACTTCGTGTCCGGTACCTCGACGTTCGTCCGCACGCTCCAGACCGCGCGCGACAAGTTGATCGGCTGGAGCCTGATGAAAGACGGCACCCTAGTCTTCGTGCGCGGCATCGGGATTACGAAGCACGCCGTGAGCACTGCGTCCGCGCGGCTTTTCCTCGAGTATGCGCTGTCGCACGAGGGTCAGGTCACGATCGGGCAGGCGGGTCTCACTCCGTACCGGCCCGACGTAAAAACCAGCGAAGTGCCTTATCTCACGTACGCCAGCATCGCCGCCCAGATCGGCGACAATAACGTCATGCCCATACTCTATGACCGCGCCATGGTGCAGGACCAGAACGCGTTCCTCGCGCGTTGGAAGAAGGTATATGGGATGTGAGCGCGCTCGTCGGTGCCTCTGACCGGGGGCCCGCCCCGCCCACGCGCGGCGCGACCCGGCTGCTCTCGCGCGATCGGCTGATTCAGTATTCCCTCGCCGCGATCGTCGTGTTTTTGATCGCGACGGCGCTGCTGCCGGTGCTGTATCAATCGCTGCTGGCCGCACCCATTTACGAGCTGACGCGGCACTTCACCCTGAGCAATTACCTGCGTTTTGCAAAATCGCAGGAGCTCCATCAGGCGATCGCCAACTCCTTCATCCTCGCCACCATATCGACACTGGTCGGCACGGCCATCGGCGTCCTGTTCGCCGTGGTGGTGGCTCGTACCAATATGCCGGGGCGCAAGCTCGCCTCCGGCGCGATGCTGCTGCCGCTCTACGTGTCGCATCTGATCCTCTCGGTGGGCTGGTTCATCATGTACGGGCCGGCGGGATACATCACGGAGCTGACGCAGAGTGCGCTGGGATTCGTGCCGTGGAACCTCTACACGCTCGTCGGCATGTCGACGCTTGCGGGCATCTCCTCGGCACCGTTGACTTTCATCCTCTGCATCGGATCGCTGCGTCTGCTGGATCCATCGATGGAGGACGCCGCGCGATCGGTGGGCGCGCGTCCGCTCAGGATCCTCTGGTCGGTGACCTTGCCGATCATTCGGCCGGCGCTCGTCTACAGCATGATGCTCAACTTCATCGGCGGCCTCGAGATGCTGTCGATCCCGCTCATCTTCGGCCGGCCGGCGCGCCTGCAGTTCTTCACCAGCCTGCTCTATTCCTTCGCCGGCGCCGGCACGGTGCCGGATTACGGTCTGATCGGCGCGGCCGTCGCCTTTTTCCTGCTCGTCATCACAGTCTTCGTGGTCATTCAGGGAATGCTGCTGCGCAAGGCCGCACGCTTCACGGCGATCCGCGGCAAGGCGAGCCGGCCGAAGCCGTTCGATCTCGGCCGCTGGCGCGTTCCGATTGCCGCGGCCGTGTACATCGGGCTGCTGCTCGCCTTCGGCCTGCCGCTCGCGGGGCTGATCCTGCGGGCATTCGTCGAGTTCCTGACACCGCTCATGTCGCCCTGGCAGCTCTTGACGTGGGACAACTTCGCGATGATCTTCTCGAGCCCCACCTACGTGCGCTCGATCCGCAACAGCATCGTGATCGCGGGCTTCGGCGGCGCCATCGCGACCGTCCTGATCGCGCTCGTGACGGTGGTGATCCATCGCTCGGATTTCCGCTGGCGGCGGCAGCTCGAGTTCGTGGCGCTCTATCCGCGGGCCATACCCGGCATCATTGCCGGGCTCGGCGTGCTCTGGGCGGTGCTGTGGATTCCGTTTCTGTCGCCGCTGCTCGGCACGATCTGGATTCTGATCATCGCTTTCACCATGCTCGACCTGCCGGTGGGTTACGGTGCTCTGTCTCCCGTGTTGCTGCAGATCGACGCCGACCTCGATCGCAGTGCGCGCTCGGTGGGCGCGGACTGGTGGACGACCTGCCGGCGGATCGTGCTGCCGATCGCGAAGACAGGGTTGTTCTCGGCGTACGTGCTGCTCTTCCTCGCCTTCTTCAAGGAATACGCCGCGGCTACGTTTCTGTACGCTCACGGCAGCGAGATCATCGGCATCTCGATGCTCGAATTCTGGGGTATCGGCGAGGTCGGCCCGGCTGCCGCGCTCGGCGTCATTCAGTTCGCCGTGACCTGCGTGTTCATCCTCGCCGCCCAGAAATGGCTCGGAGTCAAGCTGCATGCCTAGGCTCTCCGTCCAGAACCTGAGCAAGCGGTTCGGCGAGGTCTGCGCGCTCGACGGGATTTCCTTCGATGTCGAGGACGGCGAGCTGGTCACGCTTCTCGGCCCGAGCGGCTGCGGCAAATCGACCACTCTCTTCGCCATCGCCGGCCTCGACCGTCCGACGGGCGGTCGCATCATGCTCGGTGAGCGCGTGTTCTTCGATGGCGCAGCTGGCGTCGCCATCGCGCCCGAGGCCCGCAATTGCGGGCTGGTATTCCAGTCGTACGCGCTCTGGCCGCACATGACGGTACGCGAGAACGTGACATTCCCACTGCAGATCCGCGGGGCGCGCGCACGCGCGGCGGCGATCGAGGTGGACCGAGTCCTCGAGCTCGTGGAGATGCTTCCATACGCCGACCGTCATCCGCATGAGCTCTCCGGCGGCCAGCAGCAGCGCGTCGCCCTGGCGCGCACGCTCGTCTACCAACCCGCCCTGCTGCTGCTGGATGAGCCGCTCTCCAACCTGGACGCGAAGCTGCGCGAGCGCACGCGCGGCTGGCTCAAGGAGCTGCAATCGCGGCTGCGTCTGACCACGATCTTCGTGACTCACGATCAGACCGAGGCGCTGTCGCTGAGCGACCGCATCATCGTGCTCGATGGCGGGCGGATCAAGCAGATCGGAACGCCGCAGGAGATCTATCGGAACCCGGCGACGCCGTTCATCGCCGACTTCATCGGTGGCAGCAACTTTCTGGCGGGCACGGTGCAAGCGCTGGTGGACGGCCAGGCGCAGGTATCTCTGCCCGACGGGCAGATTCTCTCGGTGGCGGCGTCAGCCGCCCTGGCACACGGCCAGCGAGTCACGGTCTCGATCCGGCCCCAATCGATCCACTTGGTGGGCGATGTGGCGGCGGCAGGCAGCGGCGCCAACCTTCTGCGCGGTCGCATCGTGAGCCGCGAATTCCTCGGACCGTGCTACCAGTATTCGGTGTCGATCGCCGACAAGCTGGTGCGGTTCGAGGCGGTGGAGGATCTGGCGAGCATCGACGCGACACTGTCCGTGCAGGCCGAGTCGTGCACCGTATTTGCGTTCAAGGTAGGTACATGAGCAGAGTCGCTTGCATACAGACCCGGTCCGGACCCGACGTCGCGGCGAATCTCCAGCGGACAGAAGCCCTGATACGGCAGGCGCAGGCGCGCGGCGCCAACCTGATTACGCTGCCTGAGGTCGTGGACTTCCGCGACGAGGGGGTCGAGCCTTACCGCCAATACGCGCGGCCGGTCGCGGAGCACCTTGCGGCCAAGCGCTTTGCGAGCCTCGCGGCCGAGCTGCGAGTGTCCCTGCTCGCAGGCTCGCTCACCGTGCGGGCGGAGAACGGCATGCTCGCGAACCGCAGCCTGCTGTTCGATCCCAACGGAAAGTGCATCGCGCAATACGACAAGATTCATCTGTTCGATACCGGCGTGATTGCGAACGACGTCTCGAAGGAGTCCGACCTCTTCGTTCCGGGCAACCGCGCGGTGCTCGCGCCGACGCTGGCCGGCCGGCTCGGATTGTCGATCTGCTACGACCTGCGCTTTCCACACCTTTATCGTGATCTTGCCAAGGCGGGTGCGGAGCTGCTCGCCGTGCCGTCGAATTTCCTCGAGACCACGGGACGGGCGCACTGGCACGTGCTGCTGCGAGCGCGCGCGATAGAAAACGGATGCTACGTACTGGCGCCAGCGCAATGCGGCGAGTCCCGACCCGGGAAGCGAAGCTTCGGGCATTCGCTGATCGTCGATCCCTGGGGCGAGGTGCTGGCGGACGCCGGTGCAGACGATGAGGGCGTCATCACCGCCGACGTCGACGAGGGACGCGTCGCGGAGGTGCGCGAGAGAATTCGCAGCCTGCAACATGATCGGCCGTTCGCTTCGGCCGCCCACAACGCGTGAACGAGGTTTCGCAAATGAGAATGAGGTTTCTGGGCATCCTTCTCGGCCTCCTTGGCGCATCGTGGATCATGCCTGCGCTTGCCGGCAGCAGCCTTACAGTCGTCGACCAGATCGACGGGCCGTCCGGAGCCTGGACGTTCGCGTCCATCGATCCATCGCACCGGCGCCTGTACATCGGGCGGACCGATGGGATGCTCGCCGTCGACCTGGAGAGCCGCAAAGTAACACCGCTGCCGCTCGGCGGACGCCGCGTTCAGATGATCGTACCCGTCCCCGGAAGCGATCTCGTGGTGGTGGGTCTCGACGAGGCCAATAGTGCGGCGCTGGTGAATGGCCGTACCGGCGCCGTCGTCGCGGAGTTGCCGGCGGGGCGCGGACCCGAGACCGCGGCGTTCGATCCGTCGAGCGGTCTGGTGGCCGTAATGGCTGCCAGTGAGGAGGTCACGCTGATCGATCCTGTGCGCAAGACCGTGGCCGGCACGATCCCCATGGGTGGGATCATGGAGAGCGGCGCGGCGGACGGCCACGGCCGGCTCTACGTCAATCTCGAGGACAAGCACGCCATCGGCGTAGTGGACGTCTCCGCCCGAAAGCTGATCAAGAGCTGGCCGCTTGGGGATTGCGACGACCCGACCGGTCTCGGATATGTCCCGGCAAAACACTGGTTGATCTCGGCGTGCGGCAATCACGTCGCCAAAGTGGTCAGTACTGCGACGGGCGCCGTCGTTACAACTCTACCTATCGGCGACGAGCCCGATGCCGTGATGGTCGATGCGACGCGCCACCTGGCGTTCGTTCCGTGCAGTGAGGGGCATCTCACGGTGATCAGTCTCTCGGGAACGCAACCTCGAGTCATCGCATCCGTCGTCACGGCGCAGGGCGCCACGACGGGAGCCCTCGATCCGCGGACGGGGCGCGTGTATCTGCCGGTCGGTCGCGCACCGTCCACGAATTTCGGCGGCCGTGCGATACCTGGATTCGCGGTGTTGGTCGTCGGCCGGCGCTGAGGCTGCTCGGCACGGTTACTCAAGCGTAGAGGCGACGGATCAAGGCATATGTGGCGCGGAGCCCAACCACATTGGCTCCCTCCGGCCGCAACTCGGTCGCCGGCGCGCTCCAGCTGTCGAAATCGAAATGAATCCAGCGCCGTGCGCCGGCAGCGAACGGCGCCAGGAAGAGCGCCGCCGCGATCGACGCGATCGGCGTGCCTTCGCTCTCTCGGTTCGCCAAGCAACCGTGCCAGCGCCAGGGCCTGAGCGGCCCCCGCCATGTCGGTCTTCATGTGCGCCATGTCGTCGAAGCGCTTGACGTTGACGCCGCCTGCGTCGAAGCAAACGCCCTTCCCCACCAGGGTGACCTTGGGCGCCGCAACCGCTCCCCACGTCGCATCGAGCAGCGCCGGTGGCCGGGCGGAGCCCTTGCCGACATGGAACAAGCCCGGGTAGCCGATCTGGCGCAACTCGGCGCCGCGGAAAACCCGGCAGGTCGCACCGAGAGCGGTGAGCTGCGCGCTGCCCATCTCGACCAGGTCTTCAGGCGACAGATCGCACGCCGGAGTTTCGATCCATTGGCGCGCATCGATCTCGGCCTCGATCAGCCAGGCGAGCTCCTCTGTCGGCCCGGTCGTCGGCCACACGAACCGCCGTCAGTAGCTGACGCCGTAGCGGATATTCAGCATTGCACCGGGCCCTCTGATGTAGTTGGCGTCGGTGTTATAACCCTGGGAGAACGCGGTGAAATACAGCTTGTTGAACGCATTGCTGACGCTCACCGTGATATCGCCCGGAATATTGGCGCCGTGGATGTTCGACAGATCGAACTTGGCGGAAATATCGGTGAGGGAGTAAGAATGATACTGGCCCTCGTAGAAGTCGTTAGGCACCGCATTGGGGAAGGCGTCGCGGGATCCGGAAAACAGGGTCTGGACCCTGACATATGAATCGGGCGCGAATGCGTACTGCAGATGGACGTCGACCGCTGAGGGCGGAATGTAGCGGTCCTGCAATGGATACCAGACGCCCTTGGTCTGCTCTTTGCCGTTCATCCAGGTGTAGCTCAGGCCGGCTTCCCACCTCTCGGCCCAGCGATACGCCGATTCGATTTCCGTTCCCCACACTCGGTCGGGGGTGAACGACGACGACGGATCCTGCGGGAATTCCGGGTTGTACGAATACGCGATCGCATCGCTCGACTTGTTGTAGAAGCCGGTTGCCGATGCCGTCACGCCACTGCCATGCCAACGTAGACCGCCCTCGAAGCTGTCGACGACATTCGGCGGTGGCTTCTGGGTGGCCAGATCGATGGGCACCGGCCAGGAGCGGAAAGTCTGGCTGGTCTGCTGAATGTTGAAGCCCTGCGAGTAGCCGGCAAAGAAATCGAGCGAATGGGTCAGGTTGTAGACGAGGCCGGTATTGACCGGCGTTGCATCGTAGGGCAGCTTGCCGCCGGTCACGTTGACCAGCGTGAAGAGCGAGTAGAAGTTGGGAATGTTGAGCTCATCATGCTCCCGGCGCACGCCTACAGTCAGCGTCAAAGGGTCGATCGGCTTGAATTGCAGCTGCGCGAAGCCGGCGATGCTCGAGAGCCTCTGCGGGATGCCGAAGGCGCGGCCATCGACCAGCGGAATGACCGTGTGGTCCTGCATGTAGTCGACCCCCCACAACAGCGTGCCGTTGAATGGCAGGAACGACAGGTTGGTATTGAAATCGGCGCGCGCGCCGAGCTTGTGGGTGTCGTTCTCCGACTGGCCGTTCTGATCGGGGCCGGCGGGCAGGAGCGTGAAGCGATCCACCGTATATTGGAAGATGCTGAACGATTTATAGTAGTAGGTCTGAACGCGCAGCGACGTCGATGAGCCGAAGAGAGACGACTTGGCGTAGACCCCATTGAACATCGTCTCTTCATTGAGCTGCGGCACTTCGCCCGGCTCGGCCGCCTTCCGTATGGCGACCGCAGGCTGTCCGGTGAGGATGTTGCCGTTGATCTCGTTGAACCTGTCCCAGCTTTCCTCCTTGTCGTAATAGAACGTGGCTTCGAGACGCTGATCGCCACCGAAATTGTAGCCGCCCTTGGTGAAGGCCGAGGCGGTCTGGGAGTTCTCGATCGCGGCGCCGACCGGCGGCGGCAGCCGATCCCCGTCGGCATCGTAGAGCGAGCGGATGCTGGTGAAGGTGCCGCCGGCGCGGTAGTCGAAATTGTCGATCGTGCCCGCCGCGCTCTGACTGACATAGGGAATCAGCGAGTCCGCGCTGGGATCCGCCAGGGATATGCCGGACCCCACTTCGGTGCGGAAGTTCGCCGGTCCCGGCTCGCCGCCCTTGGTGAGGAAGTTGATGAAACCGGCGCCTTCGCTCTGGCCATAGAGGGCCGAGGAGCCGCGGATGACTTCGACCTCGGAAATGTCTTCGGGGCTGATCATCGACAGCTCGCGACCGGTGTCATTGAGGGTCGATGTAACCGGCACGCCGTCGATCAGGATGACGGGCTTGCGGCCGCGCAGAGACAGAAGTGTCTCACCGGTGCTGTAGGAGCTCTGCGAGAGCCCCGGCACGGTGTTCGCGAGCATCGTCTGCACGTCGGTCGTGATCGCCATCTGCTGCTCGAGCTGCTGCGAATTCACGATCTGCACCGATTGCGGCATGGTCGCCAGCGAGGTCGGCAGCCGCGACCCGCGCACGAGAATCTCAGCGAGCTTTGGGCCCTGAGACGAATCGGCGGTCTGCGTATCGCTTGCCTGCGCGTTGGATGACTGCGCGTCAGGCCCCGCGCTCGAATCGCTGGCCGGCGTCTCGTTGGCGGCGAGGCCGGGCAGGGCTGTCATGAGTGCCGCGTACGCGCTCAGAGCGGCCGAGAGCTTCAGTGTCGCGCGAACCCGCGAGCCGACGACATTTTTCATGCTATTCCCCCGCTGGAGTGCTCAGGCGCACACGCGCAAATATAGTAGCCAATTTATAATCCAAATCAAGCTCCTTATTTTCGACCGCAGGCGGCCGAAAGCGGCCTATCGGTATCCCTCGCGAGCCATCGGGGCCCAATCGCCATAGACCCCACGGGCTGCAAGTCATCCGGCTGATTTGCAAGGACAAATTCCATATTCGTCACACTCGGAAGCCCGGCATATACTCAACCTGCAGCAGCAGTACGCTGCCGCATGCGGTGCCGTCCTCCTTGTTCGTGGTGCCCATATTGGCTACTATTTTTCATCTGCCCCTTACGCGGACGTCCTGCGATGAGCACAAAAAAGTCTGGAGACAGCACCGCGGCGGTATGGGCCGCGGAGAAGGGTCCTTTTCCGTACCAGGCGGCAGTCATGCCGATCGTCAATGCGGCGACATTCGCTTATCCGGACCTCGCGACCTGGCAAGCGGTTGCGACGGGCAAGGCGGCCGGCCACATCTACTCGCGCAACACCAATCCCACGGTTGCGGTCCTCGAAGAGAAGATGGCGACGCTCGACGGCACCGAAGCGGCCACCGCCTTCTCGACCGGCATGGCGGCAATCAGCAGCACCCTGTTGGCGCTACTTTCGGCCGGCAGCCGCGTGATCAGTATCAAGGACACCTACGGTGGGACGAATGCTCTGTTCGAGAGCTTCCTGCCCCGCTTCCAGATTGCCGTCACGCTGTGCAACACAGCTGATTGGGCAGCGATCGAAGCGGAAATCCGCAAGGGCTGCAACCTGGTCTATCTGGAGACGCCGACCAACCCAAAGCTCGAGATAGTCGACATCGCGCGGCTGACTGAAGCGGCGCATCACGTCGGGGCGGTAGTCGCCGTCGACAACACTTTCTCCACGCCGATCAACCAAAGCCCGGCGGCGCTCGGGGCCGACCTGGTCATCCACAGCGCCACCAAGTTTCTGGCGGGTCATTCGGATGTCCTCGGCGGCCTGGTCTCGGGTCGTGCGGACCTGGTCCGCGCCATTCATCACTTTCGCGAGATTGCCGGTGCGAGCCTGCACGCCGACGCCGCCTACGCAATTCTTCGCGGCATGAAGACGCTCGCCCTGCGGATGGCACGGCACAACGCGAATGCCCAGGCAATCGCCGAGCACCTCGCCGGTCACCTCAAGGTGGAGCGCGTGCTCTATCCCGGACTGCCGCGCCATCCCGGGCACGAAGTCGCCCGCCGCCAGATGCGTGGCTTCGGCGGTGTGCTGTCGTTCATGCCGCGAGGCGGATTCGAGGCTGTGGGCGTCGTGCTGAATCGGCTGGAATTCGCCCAGCGCGCCGCCCATCTCGGGGGTGTTGCAACCGCCGCCGGACCACCGCAGGTCACGAGCCATGTGGAATTGACGCCCGCGGAACGTGCGCGCGCGGGCATCCCGGAAAATCTGATCCGCTATTCGGCCGGAATCGAGGACGCCGCGGACCTGATCGCGGATCTTGATCGCGCTCTGGCCGCGCTTTGAGCGCAGCTCGGTGCGATTCGCGGTAAATCCGTTTGCCGAGCGTTCTCCGTACACTCCGGAGGAGGCGCAGATCGTCTCACTGGATAGTGCCGCGCGTGCACGCGAGGAAATCAGCCGGTGGCCCGATTACCGGGTAACACCTCTGCGCTCGCTTCCCGGCCTCGCCACCCAAGTCAAGGTCGGCGACGTCCTCTACAAGGACGAATCCGCACGGCTCGGCCGCGGCAGCTTCAAGGCCCTGGGTGGAGCGTATGCCGCCACGCTACGCCTGCGCACCTACGAAGGAGCCGATCCAACTCTATGCTGTGCGACGGACGGCAATCACGGACTCTCAGTGGCCTATGCCGCCAAGCGGCATGGGTGTCCCTGCGTCGTTTACATGCATGAGAACGCGCATGAGGGGAAGGTGGCGGCGATTCGCGAGCTAGGCGCAAAGATCGTCCGCACCGAAGGAACCTACGACGATTCGGTTCACATCGCAGCGCGAGTGGCCGCCGACGCCGGGTGGCTGCTCGTGCCCGACACCAGCGATGACCCGCGCGACCCAACCACGCTGCACGTCATGCAGGGCTACGGCGTAATGGTGCTCGAATTGATCCAGCAGCTCGGGACGGATATCCCCACTCATATATTCATCCAGGCGGGCGTAGGCGGACTGGCGGCAAGCGTCGCCGGTGTCCTTTCCGAGCACTACTCGGAGGAACGGCCAACATTCGTCGTCGTCGAGCCTGAGGCTGCCGCCTGTCTTTTCGAGAGCAACCTCCGCCTTCGCCCGGCGAAGATCGCGGGTGATTTGTGCACCGCGATGGCAATGCTCTCGGCGGGCGAAGCATCGGCCGCGGCGTGGCCCATACTGGAGCGGCGCATTGATGCGTTCCTGACGATCGAAGACGGCGCAGCGCTGTCAGCGCGTGCCGAGCTCGTCGAGCCGAAGAGTGGAGACCAAGCGCTTGACGTTGGGACATCCGGCGCTGCTGGTATTGCCGGCCTCACGCAAGTGCGCGCATCACCTCGACTGTCCGGGCTGCTGGGGCTTTCCAGTCACTCCCGGGTGGTCGTCTTCGGAACAGAGTGGGGACGGGAAGAGAAGCCGCCGACCTGACGATATACCCCCGAAAATTCCATTCTCGTCAGCATTCGGTCAGAAAGGACTGCGAGAATGCTCTTCTCCGACACATGGAGAGAGCCAACGTGATGTTCAGAGTGAGCTTTGCCACGCAAAGGCTGAAACCAGCACGTCTCCTTCTGCTCGCCGCGACCGCGGCCGTGCTCGCATCGGGAACCCGCGGTACGCTCGCCGCCAGCCCGCCGCCACTCCAGCGCATCGGCACGCTCTCCGTGCCCGGAAAGCCGCTCGAGAAGTTCGATATCGGGTTCGTGAACGCAGACGGCATCTATGCATTCGCGGATCGCTCGAACCGCGCGCTGGATCTTTTCAGCGCCGCGACCGGCCGATTCCTGGGCCGCGCCACCGGCTTCAGCAATTCCGGCCCCAAGGGAGTGGTGGCCGTCGGCCGGCAGGAGTTCTGGGCCGGCGACGGTGATAGCGGCACCGTGAAGGTCGTGGATGTGCGTTCGCACAAAATCGTCGCCAGCATCCTCACGGAGCGCGGCAAGTCCACCGATGAGCTGACCTACGATCCGCGCGACCACTTGGTAGCCGTAGTCAGCAAGCACGACGGGCCGCCATTCCTCAATTTCATTTCGACGCGCACCCGCCGTCTCGTCGGTCGCGTACAGCTTACACACGCGACTGACGGTGCGGAGCAGTCGCTATGGGATCCTGCCACGGGACTGATCTACCTATCGCTCCCGGTGCTCGACCAGGTCGAGGCGCATGGGGCCGTAGCCGTGATCGATCCGCGTACGTACGCGCTCGTGAAGCTGTTTCCCGTCGACAAATGTGTGCCCGCGGGCCTCGTCCTCGGGCCGCGCAACGATCTGCTGGTCGGCTGCAGCGATGATGCGGTTGCGGCGGGATTTCCCGCAGAATCGCTCATCATCGACGCGTCCTCCGGCAGGATCGTCGCTCATCTGCCGCAGGTCGGCGGTTCGGATGAGGTGTGGTCAGACCCGACCGCGGGCCGCTACTACTTTGCGGCCGTGGCCAATCCGGGCGGTCCGGTGCTCGGCGTCGTCGATTCGCACACCCGGGCCTGGATCGCGAATCTCCCGACCGGCCCGAGCGCGCACTCCGTCGCCGCCGATGCGCAGAGTGGCAAGGTCTTCGTTCCGATCGCGGCCAACTCCGCGGACGGCGGGTGCCGCCGGGGCTGCATTGCCGTGTACGGATCGCGCTGAGGCGACTCGCGAGATCTACTGCGCGCAGTTGCGGCTCATCCGGCTCTCGATGCGTGCACGGACCGCGCCAAGCGGACAGCGTGAGGACGTGCAGCTGGGGAAGGTGACGGGAAGCGCGTGTGCCGCCGGAACATGCGGGTCAGCCCGGGCACTCATTGCCTCCGCGCGCAGCTGAGCCAGCGTCTGGTAGAGCACGACGGCGCGGACGTATTGGCGCCCGTCATGCGCGTTGCGCCAGAGCTCAAGAACCAGGGTCGTGTCGGGCGCCGTGCTATCCGGCTCATCGGGGAGCGTCCAGTCGAGGCCAAGGATCGAGCCAACATTGGAGAGGTTCGTATCGTGGCCCGCCAGGACCACGAGCCGCGCGGTCGGAGGGACAGGCGGTGCGCCGATAAAGGCGCCAGCGGCGGGCCGCTCTTCGAGAAGCAGCAACATGAGATGAGCGAGAGGAGTGCCGCCGCTCGCGGCGATCTCCGGGGTACGGCGCATCAGGTCGGCGGAAGCGGCGTGCAACGGCAGAATTTGCGCGAGCTGCCCCGGCGAGGCCGCCCGCCCCCAGCCGACTTCGCTGCTCGGAAGGCCATCCGTGTACTCGAGCAGAAGGTTTTCTGATAGCGAGGCGCCGACTTCGAGCGGACCGGTGAGCTTCAATTTGCCGTGCACGATGATCAGCCGGTTGCGCCCGCGCATCATGGGGCAGCGCGCGCCGGTGCCGCCGCAATCACCAACGCCGGGCCACAACACCGCTTGCAGAGCTTGACGCGCCCGTTCGTATCGGGGTCCCAGCGCATTGAGGTTCCCATTGGCGCGCGCGATGATTTGTGCCTGAGCCACCCGCGCATCGAGCGGACAGATCTCGCCCGGGTGGAATAGCGGATCGCGCCGGGTCACCGCGTGCTGAGCGGTGATCGAGCAGCCCGGTGCGAGTCCTGCGGCCATGATCGCGCCGCTCGCGCGCGTGCGCTGATCTGCGCTATCTGCCCACACATACAACGCACCGGACGCCGGGCAGCCAGAACTTGGCAACAACCCCAACCCGGAATATCGCGCCCTGATGTAGGAAGCCATCGCCGCGAGCGCACGCCGACCGCCGTCCGTCAGCTCTCCCGGACCAACGGGCCATGTCGGCCAGGATTGGGCCGAATAGCGGGCCAGCGCGGCGGGTGCTTCCGTTGGCGCTCGCACGCCGTGCCGCTGCAGCAGCACGGCTCGCTCGAGGACCCACGGACCCGTTGCAACAGGGGCAGCGTGCGCACAGGACAGCGCCACTGCCACCAACAGCGTGGCCAACGCGCACAGTCGCAGCGACCGGCGCGCAGATCTGGCCGGCGGAACGCCGGATGTTTCGTCGATCATGTGTACGACGCTCCACTTTGCGTTACAGAGCGTAGCGATACGAATCCGCCTATTGTCACGTAAGCGCAATACATGCCCGTTACAGTCTGCCACGAATTAAGTCGAGCACATCTAGGGAAGACCAACTCGAGGAGCCTCTATGCATCTGCGCTATGCCCGCGGACCGGTGTGGGTTGCTCCGTCGTTTTGCGCGCTGGCGGGCGCAGCCATCTGTCTGGCGACTATCCCGCTGGCTCGCGCGGCGACCGAGGTGCCCGATAGCACGCAGAGTGTCGCGAAGCTGGAGACTGTGAAGATCCAGGCATCGCGCATCGTCACGCGGACGCAGGCGATCGAGGCGAAAGAGAAAGCGCTCAACATCATCGAGGTGCAGCCGCTCAGCGAAATGCAGAAGCTGCCTGATGCGAACCTCGCCGAGGCGCTGCAGCGCGTCCCCGGCGTTTCGCTCGAGACCGACACTGGAGAAGGCCGGTTTCTCGAAATCCGCGGCATGGACCCGGATCTGAACGCCACGGACTACGCCGGCGTGCCGCTGCCGGCTTCCAACCCCTCCTCGCCCTTCGGCGGGGGGCGCGCGGTCGCCCTCGATACGTTTCCCATGGGAATCGTGAGCGGGGTACAGGTGATCGAGACCAACGAGCCTGACATGGACGCCGAGTCTCTGGGCGGCACAGTCGATCTGCTGCCGGTCAGCGGCGCCGAACACGGTGGGCGGCGGTTCCTCGACCTTGACCTGGGCGGCGGCTATGAGGCGCTGCGAGGCTCGCCGGTGATCAACGGAGAAGCGACAGCCGGGGGGAGCCTCGAGGGAGGCGATGGCGTCGACGGCCTTTTTTCTGGCCCGGAGGCGTTGAACCTCGCGCTGACGGCCGTTTACCACGATGACCAGCGCGGCATCGACGACCTGGAAGAGTCCTACTCCGACCAGCAAAGCGCCGGGGTGCCGGGCAAGCTGCTCAGCGATTTGGAGTTTCGCTGGTATAAATATCACCGTCGCCGTTACGGCACGGCTGCGAACATCGACGGCAAGCTCGACAGCAACAACTCCGTGTATCTGCGGCTGCTCTACTCCGGCTACATCGAGCAGGCGACCAAGCACTACCTCGTGCTGGACGGCCTCGACTCCGCTACCCCCTGTACCCCACAGCCGTCCTGCGTCGAAGCTCCGTCCAACCCGGCGGAGTTCTACTCCCCCGATACGGACGTGCAGCAGGATTCGACGGACTCGCTCGAGCGCATCCAGAACAGCCTGGCGATCGTGGGTGGCCGCACCGTCCTGCCGAGCTTCGAACTCGATTACCATGTCTCCTATGTCCTCGGCACCGACACCGTCTCGCACAGCTACGGCTCTCAGTGGGACGACCCGAACCCAGTGCCGGTGGCATACAACAACAATACGAACGCTGATTATCCGATGTTCCAGACGCTCGACGGCACGAATCCCGCCGACCCGTCGATCTACACTCTTACTCAGATCAGCGGCGGTCAGTCCTACGACCGCGATCGCGAGTATGGCGGCGCGCTCGACCTCACCATTCCGATGGGCTCCAGTCCCGTCGATGCGCTCAAGTTCGGTCTGATGGCGCGCCTGCGCCACAAAACCCATCTCGAGCACGACCCGTACTGGAACCCTGTCGGCACGATCAGCCTCGCCCCGTACGTCACCGGTGGGTCGCAGCTCTACTATCAGAACAACTACGACATCGGCCCGTTCATCAGCCTGCCCGACGTACAGCAGCTTGCCGACAACAGTAGCCTGACGACCTATGGGGACGATGCGGCAGCGGACGCTTCCCTCAGCACTGATGATGACGAGAACGTGTACGCCGGTTACGGCCAGTACACGGCCACATACGGGAAGTTCGGTCTGCTCACCGGTGTGCGAGTCGAGAAGACCCAGGCCACGTACCGCGGCAACCTCTACAATTCCGACGACGACACGAATAGCCCCGCGACGACGTCGAATTCCTACACCAACGCGTTCCCGACCCTACAGCTGCGCTACCAGTTCCTGCCCGTGCTGCTCGGGCGGATCGCCTTTTCGACCGCGATCGCGCGGCCGGGATTCGACCAGATCACCCCGGGCGCGAACGTCAGCGTGAGCGGCACCAGCGTCACGATCGGCAATCCGAAGCTCAAACCGACCACCGGACAGAATCTCGATCTGACCTTCGGGTACTACCCCGGCCATGGGCAGATTGCCGAGCTCGATTTCTTCGGCAAGAAGTACGACAACTTCATCCTGCTCTCCCAGCAAAGCCTGCCGAGCTACCCTTTCCCGGGCCTGGTCGGCGTACCGACGCTCGTGGACTCCTTTAGCAACGGACCCGCGCACGTCTATGGTCTGGAGGCCCAATACCAGCAGCAGCTCCTGTGGCTGCCGGCACCTCTCGATGGCTTCGGCGTCAACGCCAACACCACCGTCGTGCATTCGGAGGCGGAAATCCATCCGGGCATCCGCGGACCGCTACCCTCGACGGCGGAGCTGACCTGGAATCTGGCGCTCTTCTATGAGCGCGATCCCCTCGAGCTGCGGTTGGCCGCCGACTATGTCGGCCAGAATCTGTTCGGCTACGGCCCCGATCTCACCAATGAATTCGATGACTACTCGAGCCCGCGCCTCACCCTGGACTTCGGGTCGAGCTACCAGATCACGCACGCGGTGCAGTTCTACTTCGATGCCAAGAACCTGCTCAATACACCGCTCAAGTTCACCGAGGGAACGAGCGAGTCGCGGCCGATCCAGCGTGAGTTCTACGACGTGACGCTGCTCGCGGGGGTGCGCGCGAGCCTGTGATCGAGTCAACCGGCGGCATGCCTATCCTGGCCGCCGACCCTTCTGCGGAAAGGTCCGCTGGACCTAGTGGCTGTGGCTGTAATGGACGCCAGTCCGAGAACTCGCTCGGATAGACTATAGCTGTAACATGTGGTTTCTGTCGTCTTATAGCTGTAACCGACATTAACACGTCATATTTAGCCCTTTCTGAGAGATTCATGTATATGCTATAATACGTTTAATTCGGCATGTACATGGCGTTCTGTCAATTTATATGTCTAAATCGGCATGTTATGAATGACGAACTGCCAGAGAGTATCGCCGGATCCGCTTACACCACTGTCGCCGGCCTGGAGGGCCAGCTAGGCACAAGCCTGCGTCGCTTGCGGCTGGACCGAAACCTCGAGCAGGCCACCCTTGCGGAGCGCGCCGGCATCAGCTTGAGGTCTTTGCAGCGGCTCGAGCTGGGTCAAGGATCCACCACCCATACGCTCCTCAGCGTCCTACGTGCTCTCGATCGCGAGGACTGGCTCAAAACAGTCGCGCCGGTCGCCACGATCAACCCCCTCACCATGCCTCGCACAGCAAAACCCCGCCAGCGCGCGGCCGGACGCCGAAAGGGTTGAGCCCGTGGCCGCTCGCAGGATGCGCACGCGCGCGCGTAGCCCCGGCTACACCCACGTCACTCGCGTCGAGGTATATCTGTGGGGCGAGCGTATCGGCGTCGTGGCACTCGACCCGACGTACGGGTTCCATGCGTTCCGCTACACCCCGGAATTTCAGGCTCGCGGCATCGAGCCCGCTCCGATCCACATGCCCACCACGGTCGATCGTACTTTCCTCTTTACCGACTTGCCTGTTGAGACGTACAAGCGCCTGCCGGCAATGCTCGCCGATGCGCTGCCGGACGACTTCGGTAATGCGCTCATCGACCGCTGGATGCTCGACCGCGGAATCAGGGCCGAAGACATCACGCCCATCGATCGGCTCGCATACATGAGCAATCGCGCCATGGGCGCACTGCAATTCAAACCGGCTCGAGGCCCAGGCACGCAACGGGCGGACCCCATACAGTTGAGCGAGTTGGTCACCAGTGCACGAAAAGCGGTGCACGGCGATTTTGACGGCGGTGAGCATGCGCGAGTGGCACTTCGCAACATCATCGAAGTCGGCACGTCCGCCGGTGGCGCCCTGGCCAAAGCGGTCATCGCCTGGAACCGCCGGACCGAGGAAATCCGCTCCGGTCAGCTCGAGGCGCCCCCCGGCTTTGAGCATTGGCTGCTCAAGTTCGATGGCATGGGGAAGGATTTCGAGCTCGGCGCCTCGCAGCATTATGGCCGCATCGAATACGCCTATCACCTCATGGCGCGCGCGGCCGGCATCACCATGAACGAATGCCGTCTGCTCCAGGAAAACGGACGGGCGCACTTCATGACACGGCGTTTCGATCGCGAGGAAGGAAACGTTCGCCACCACATCCAGACGCTCTGCGCAATGGCGCACCTCGACTTCAAGAAGAAAGGCACGAATTCCTACGCGCAGTTATTCGACACCATGGTCCGGCTTGGCTTGCCATACGAGCAGAAGGAAGAAGCCTTTCGGCGCATGGTATTCAACGTCATGGCCCGCAACTGCGACGACCACACGAAGAATTTAGCGTTCCGGCTGCGTCAGGGCCGGCCCTGGGAGCTCGCCCCGGCCTACGATGTCATCTTTGCACACAATCCACGCGGAGATTGGACCTCCCAGCACCTGATGTCCGTCAACGGCAAATTCAAAGACCTCACGGAAGGAGATCTCCTGACGGAGGCCGACCGCTTCGCCATAGGCACAGCGCCACGCGTCATCGAGCGGGTACGTCGAGCCGTTCTGTCGTGGCGATCGTTTGCCCAGGAAGCCGGTGTCAGCGGCCGCGAGCTCGAGAGAATCCAGGCGGAGCTCTTACCGATGCCCGCCTGAGGAGATTCGCCGAGCAGACGTACGGGCGCGATTCGCGCATACGGCTCGTCGAGATCCGGCTCCGCAGACGGTGCCGCCGGTTGAGACCTGGCTCAACATATTCCAGCGCGTGCTCGGCTATTCTGGCTTCTTGCTCGACCGGCAACCCCTAAGAGCCAAGCCTCGAAATTCCGATGAATCGCCTGCTACTTGCGATCACTGCCTGCGCTCTGGGGCTGTCCGCCACCGGTTGCCATACGGGAAACGGAGCACCGGGGAGTTACGTCGTATCCGGCACGGTCACAGGCCTGACCGCAAACGGTCTCGTGCTGACGGACAACGGCGCGGATTCCCTCGCGGTGCCCACCAATGCCTCATCGTTCCAGTTTTCCCAGCAAGTCGAAGCCGGCGGTTCGTACGACGTTGCCGTTGCCACCCAGCCGACCGCTCTCACCTGTTCCGTGACACAGGGATCGGGCGGCAATCTGGAGGCGACCGTCAGCGACGTCACCGTCAGTTGCGCGCCAGAGACGTACGTCATCTCGGGCACCATCAAGGGCCTGACATCCAGCGGACTCACACTCCAGGACAGCGGTGGCGACGATCTGACGGTACTGGCGAACAGCAACTCATTTGAATTCTCTTCTCCGGTCGCATTCGGAGGCAATTATGACGTCACCATTTCCGCTCAGCCCGCCGGCCTGACCTGTACCGTCAGTCAGGGGGCGGGAACCAACGTCAGCGCAACCGTAAACAACATCGCCATCGCGTGCAACGTCACAACCTATACGATTGGCGGGACCATTACCGGCCTTACCGCCTCCGGCTTGACGCTCGAAGACAACGGCGGCGATGGGCTCACCGTCGCTGCGAACGCCACGTCATTTCAATTCACCGAGTCGGTCGCCGCCGGCGGCGCATATGACGTCACGGTGGCGACGCAGCCGACCGGCCTGACCTGCAGCGTCAGCCAAGGGACCGGCTCGAATCTGCAAGCCAACGCCAGCACCGTTCAGGTGACCTGCGATACGAGCAGCTTCACCATCGGCGGAACCATTTCCGGCTTGACCGCCGGCGGCCTCGTCCTGCAAAACAATGGTGGCGATAATCTCGCCGTCTCTTCCGGTAGCTCCAGTTTCTCATTCGCCACGCCGGTCGCGTACGGCGGCGCATATGACGTTACCGTACTGAATCAGCCCACGGGGCAGACCTGCACGGTCAGCGACGAGTCCGGTAGCGCCACACAGACCGTCAACGACGTATCGGTAAGCTGCGTGACGAACCCGACTTACACGGTTGTTCCCAGTGCCGGTGCGAATGGAGCGGTTTCTCCGTCGACCCCGCAGACAGTTAATTCTGGGGGCAGCATCACGCTTACCGCCGTGCCCGATACTGGATTTGCTGTCGATCAGTGGCTCGTCAACGGCTCCGCGGCGCAGACCGGCGGCAGCGTCTATACCCTGACGAATGTCTCCGCCAATGACACGGTCCAGGTGACATTCGCGCAGGCAACCCTGTCGCTCAGCCTGTCTTCTCTGGCTTTGTCGGTCGACGACACCACCTTGAATGCATCGCTCACCGGGACGCCACGGCAGCTCACGGTGACGAATGCCGGATCGATCGCCGCGACGAATCTGATCGTGAGTCCCAGCGGAGCGCTGCCGAGCGGCACGACCCTGGCGACGACCTGCGGAGCGACTCTCGCGGCATCGGACTCGTGCACGATCACGATCACTCCCGGGTCGGCGGCGACCTCGGACTGTGGATCCGGCACCGCCCCGACACCAAACGTCGTCTCCGTATCCGCCGACGACGCCACTACGTCCCAGGCGGATGTCAGCGTACTGAGCTTCGGGTGCATTTATCAGGGCGGATACGTCTATTCTATCGACGACACGACCCCGGCGACAGGCAGCGTTGGCGGCGCGGTGGCCCAAGAGACCGACGCCTCAGCAGGCATCCACTGGTACAACGGGTCCTTCCGCGTCACGGGCGCAACCTCGGTGAGCGATGGAGAGACCAACACCGCGACGATTATCGCGGTTCAGGGCGCCGGCAGCTATGCTGCGGCCCTGTGCGCGGAAAGCGCTCAGGACGGTTATACGGACTGGTATCTACCGGCGCAGAACGAATTGGGTCTCGTCTATACCAATCTCGCGTCCGATAGCATCGGCAACTTCTCGACGAGTAACTATTGGAGTTCCACTGAGCTAAACGATCTGTACGCGTGGGGCGAGATGTTTTCAGCCGGCGCGTCACTTTCTTTCTTGAAGACCGGGGTGCTGGGGGTGCGCTGTGTGCGGAAAACCAATTAGTCACCCGAGCCGCTGATGGCTTTCAGCTCCAGAAACTCGCGAATTCCCCAGTCAGCGCATTCCCGGCCATTCCCGGACTGCTTGTAGCCGCCAAACGGCGCGAAGGCGTCCCAGTCCGCGTAGTTGAGATTGACCTGCCCGGCGCGAATCTGGCGCGCAACCTCGAGCGCTCGAGCGATGTCGTTGGACTGCACATAGGCCGCCAGACCATAGACACTATCGTTCGCGATCGCTATCGCTTCTGCCTCGCTGTCGTAAGGCATGACTGATAGCACCGGCCCGAAGATTTCCTCGCGCGCGAGAGTCATCTCCGGACGCACATTCCCGAAGACAGTGGGGCGTACGTAATGGCCGCGATCGAGGCCGGGCGGGCGGCCGGTACCGCCGGTCACAAGCGTGGCGCCCTCGACGACTCCGATTTCCATCAGACGTTGAATCCTTTCGAACTGCCGTTTGCTGACGACGGGACCCAGGTCCGTATCCTGGGCCTTCGGATCGCCAACCTTCAATGCTTCGGCAGCGCGCTTCGCGATCATGGTGGCGCGACCATGCAACGCCCGCGGCACCAGCATGCGACTCGGCGCATCGCAGCACTGGCCGCTGTTGAGAAAGCATGCTTCGACGCCTTTGCGCACGGCGGTCTCGAGATCCGCGTCTGGCAGAATGATATTGGCGGATTTGCCGCCTAGCTCCTGAGCCACCCGCTTGACGGTATCAGCCGCAGTCTTGGCAACTACGATGCCGGCGCGCGTAGAACCGGTGAACGATATCATGTCGACGTCCGGATGAGCGGCTATGGCGTGGCCGACCGAAGGCCCATCACCGTTCACCATGTTGTATACACCAGGAGGGACCCCGGCAGCATCCATGATCTCGGAAAACACGATGGCGCTCATGGGACTCACTTCGCTGGGTTTGAGCACCATGGTACAGCCGGCAGCAATCGCAGGAGCCACCTTGCACACGATCTGATTGAGCGGCCAGTTCCACGGCGTAATGAGGCCGACGACGCCGATGGCCTCCTCGACGATTCGGCTGTTCCCGCGCTGATGCTCGAACTCGAAGCGCTCCAGCGCCACGATGGTCGCCTCCAAATGAGCCCGTCCCGCAAAAGTCTGCGCGCCGCGCGCCAGGCTCATCGGCGCGCCCATTTCCTCAGAAACCGCCCGCGCAATGTCCGCGGAGCGCTCGCCGTAGAGCCTCAGAATCCCTTTCAGCAGGTCGAGTCGTTCCGATTTGCCGGTTCGCGAAAAAGACGGAAATGCGGCCTTCGCGGCCGCCACGGCACGTTCGACGTCGGCGGCGGTTCCGGCTGAGATCCTCGCGAAGGGTTGTTCCGTTGCCGGGTTGATCACCTCGAGCGTCGCCGGGATCGACGCGTGCACCCACGAGCCATTGATGTAAAATTTCAGCGCGTTGGACATAGCCACTCCGAGCGGTCATTCACTCCTTCTGTTCTTTGTCCTTTGCAGGACCAGATCGGCGCCCTTCTCCGCGATCATGATGACCGACGCGTTGATATTGCCGCTCACCAAATGCGGCATGATCGAGGCATCGATGACGCTCAGTCCCTGCAGGCCGCGAACTCTGAGCTCGGGATCGACCACCGCCGCCTCATCCACACCCATCTTGCAGGTGCCACAGGGATGGAAAATCGTGATGCTCTCGTTCCGCAGGTACTGCTCCCAGTCCGCGCGCGACCTTACGGCCGCACCCGGCGCCAATTCCGCCAGGATGTGATCAGCCAGCGGGGGCGCAGCGAGCATTTGGCGAGTGATCTCGCAACCGCGAATCAATGTATCGAGATCGCGGCTGTCGTCGAGCAGGCGGGGCTCGATGCAGGGCGGGTCGCGGTAATTGGCCGTCCTCAGCTCCAACCAGCCGCGGCTGAAAGGGCGGTTGACACAGGGGATGGCCGTGAACGCCGGGTCCTCGAGCAAAACGAGAGCGTCTGCGTTCAACTTGTAACCGACCGGCGTGAACTGGATTTGCAAATCCATGTCGACACGATCGGGCGTGGAGCGGACGAAAGCATTTGCCATCGCGCCCGGCGTCGTGCCGGGACCGCGGCCAAACAGCAGCCAGTCCACGCAGTACCAGAGTTTCCGGGCAGGGCTCAGCCCGCAATTGTATGTTGGCTCGTCGACGTGGTAGGTGAGGTAGGCGCCCACATGGTCCTGCAGATTGCGGCCCACTCCGGCTGAGTTGTGCACGAGCTCGATGCCGTGGCGGCGAATTTGCTCACCTGGACCTACTCCCGAGAGCAGGAGTAGCTGCGGCGAGGCAATTGTGCCCGCGCTGAGCACGACCTCCTGCCGCGTCGTTACGGTGCCCGGCATTCCATCGGGACGCACATATTCGACGGTCGCGGCTCTCTTGCCGACGAACCCTATGCGCGTGACCGTCGTCTTTGTCCGGATCGTGAGATTGGCCCGACCCTTGGCCGCCTTCAGATAGGCATCCGCGGCGCTATGTCTCCAACCGCGGCTCTGCGTCGCCTGGACCGGACCGACGCCCTCGAGGCTCGCGCCGGCGAAATCGGCATTGTAAGGCAGACCCCACGCGACACCGGACTCGATGAACCAGGTGGCCAGCGGATGCATCGTCCGGACGTTGGAAACCTTCAGCGGGCCTTTGTCGCCGCGGTATGAATCGGCTCCGTTTTCGTTGCGCTCGCTACGGCGGAAATACGGCAGGACATCGCGATAACACCAACCGGAGTTGCCAAGCGCACCCCAGCTGTCGTAGTCGGCCGGCTGGCCGCGCATATAGACCATCCCGTTGATGGAGCTGCTGCCACCCAGAACCCTGCCACGCGGCCAGAGATCGCGACGGCTACCGCGAGTGGGATCCGGCTCGGTCTCGTAGCGCCAGTCATATCGGGGATTGCCGATGCCGTAGAGATCGGTGGCGGCCGGCATTTTTATCACCGGCGAGCGGTCGGAGCCGCCGGCTTCCAAAAGCAAAACCTGGTGCTGGCCGGACTCGGACAGCCGATCTGCCAGCACGCAGCCCGCGGACCCGGCGCCGACGATGACGAAGTCGAACGCCTCCATCTAGATCGGTGCTTCGAAGCGGCGCAGATTCGCTTCCAAACCATCCTTGAGCGCGCTGCGCTCGTCAGTGATTGTCAGGAATGCGGCACCAAGCCCGCAGGCGAAGTCGCGGTCTTCGCGACTGCCGACAGGCATCGCCCAGGGTTTGTTGCGGATCGTAGCCGCCTTGGCGACCCGGGCGATATCGGCGTGGTCACGGCCGTCCGCCCGATACTCACCCCGACCACGCGCCAGCGACAGGTCGTTGGGGCCGATGAACAATCCGTCCACGGTGTCCAGTGCGGCGATCGTCTCGACGTCCGCCAGCGCGGTAGCCGTTTCGATCATTGCCCAGCAGGAGATGCGGCGATTCTCGTCTTCGACGAAATGCTGCGGCGCCGGGAGATAGCGCACGGTCTTGCCGCCACCGAACCCACGCGTACCAAAAGGCGGATACTTGGCCAAACTCGTCGCCTGCCTGGCGTGCTCGAGATCGATGATCTGCGGCAGGATCACGCCATCGCTGCCAAAATCCAGAGCGTGTTGGATTGGCACCCGCTCGGCACAATCCACGCGGGTGAAGACCCGCAGCTGCAGGGCTTTGCAGACCGTGATGGTGCGGGCAGCGCTGGCATGATTGAAGGAACCGTGCTCCATATCGATGATCACCGTTCCATATCCCAGCATGGCGGCGATCTCCGCGGCATCCTCGTTTGGCGTCATGAGCCAGAATGCGATGTCGGGCTGAGCGCCTTTCAACCGAATCATGGTCATGCGTCACCTCCGAAAGGGCCGGCCATCGCGCCACCGTCGACCGGATAGACCCCGCCAGTGAGATAGGATGCCGCCGGCGAGCAGAGGAACATGACCAGTGCCCCGACATCCTCGACCGTGGCGAATCGCCCCATGGGAATCCCGGTCTCCCAAATATCAGCCTCGTGGCTCGAAGCCGTCTTCTGGAACATATCCGTTTCAACCACATGAGGCAGGACGGCGTTGACGCGGATGCCATCTCGGGCGTGGTCCAGGGCAAGCACCTTCGTGAGCCCGATTACCGCGAACTTTGTTGCGCAATAGACCGCTCGCCGCTCGAATCCCACGATGCCCGCGGTCGATGAGATTTGCACGATCGCCCCCCCTCCCGACCGCTCGCGGGCGTGGGCGATCAGCCGCTTCGATAGGAAGATGACGCTCTTCAGATTGAGCTCGATCAGCGGCTGAGTATTTCCCTCGGCAATCTCCAGCGTCGTGACCGCGCTCGAGCGTCCGGCATTGTTGATGAGGAAATCAATGCGGTCGTTTGCCCGAAGCGCTTCGTCGAATACGGCGTCTGCGACACCCGGCTTCGACAGATCGCCCGCGAAAACCCGGGCATCGCCTTTGACGGAGGCAAGCTCCCGCGATATCCGCTCCAGGCCCGGCACATCGATGTCCTGCAGTAGAACGGTCGCGCCGAGCGCCGCGAAACAGCGCGCCACGCCGGCGCCGATGCCGTTCGCCGCTCCAGTGACGAGCGCCGTCTTTCCTTCGAAAAGTGTATGGTTGAAAGTTTCCATGATCATGGCTGTACCTGCCAGCGCTTGAGCTGCTCCTCGTTGATATCCAGACCGAGGCCAGGCCGGTCGAACGGCGCTACCAGCCCGGACTCAAAGGTGAAGAGTGGGCTGTTCAGGATCTCGGCCCGCCAGGGCGATGGATCCATGTCGCATTCGAAGTAGTCCGTGTTGGGTAGGGCATAAAGAAGATTGAGGCAGGCGGCCAGGCTGACGGCGGTACTATAGTTCTTGCAGGTGAACAGTAGATGGCGCATTTGCGCATAGGCGGCGATCTTGCGCGCCTCGGTCAGACCTCCAACTTGAATGACGTCCGGCTGGGCAATCTGAATGGCGCCAGCGTCCATCAGGGACGCGAAGGCGAATTTGTTGGTTTCAGTCTCGAAGCCGGCGATCGGCACGCTGGTACGCCGCGCCAACTCCGCGCATCCAGCGATGTTCTCGGGCTGGGTCGGCTCTTCGAACCAACGCACATGCAGCTCTTCCAGTGCGTCCGCATAGGCCATCGCGGTTTTATGGTCGAGCGAGGTGGTCGCATCGCACATCAGATCCAGATCCGGCCCCAACGCCTCTCTGACTGCTTTGACCCTGGCGATGTCCTCGCCAAAAGTCACTCGGTGGGGAGTCTCATGGAGAGTTCTTGCATGTACCGCGCCGGCGATATTGCCGACCTTCATCTTGAATCCGAGATAGCCATCCTGACGGGCGCGGCCGACGTCATTGGCAAGATCGGCGTTGGTGTAACCGCCGCGGTAGTAACCGGAGGAGGCATAAGCCCGAAGCGGACGACCGTAGCCTCCGAGGAGCCGCCAGACCGGCTGGCCGGCCGATCGGCCGAGGATATCCCACAATGCGATATCTATCCCGGAGAGGCAGGCTAAAAGCATGCCCTTGCGGCCATGGTAATAGGTCTGCTGATAGACGCGTTCCCAAATGAACTCCGGTTGTCGCGGATCCATGCCGCGAATCAACGGTGCGATCTCCTTTTCGATCACCGCCACGCTGCTCGCCCAGGGGCCGCCCCACATTGCCGCTTCACCCCAGCCGAACAGCCCGCGCTCATCGGTGTGGACCTTGAGCAACAGCGCTTCCCGCTCCTGATACTCGCCCCGCGCATAGGTCAAGGCGTAGGGCATCCGGTAGCGGAGACAAATGGTTTCGACGTCAGTGATGATCACGGATGCCGACTCTTGATTCGATCGCCCTGCACTCAGAAGTGGTAATCAACGCGCGCTCCGATCACCCGCGGCCTGAGGGGCGTCTGCGCCAGGATGAACTCCTGGGTACTCTCGAAGACGGCCGCGTTCGAGTTGCCCAGATTCTCGCCAAAGAGATTGAAGTCCCATTGGTCCTTCGACACTCCGATCGAGGCACTGTAGGTCGTATAGCCGGGGACCTCGAGCCGCACTCTTCCGGTATCCACGGTGACCCCGGGAACGAAGGCGGGATTGGAGCCCGCCTGAGTGAAGAAATGACTCTGGTAATTCTCGCCGAGCCGAATGTGCACCAGGTATGCATCGGAAACCGGAAAGTCGTAGCTCAGGGACAAAGTATAGTGGATCGGTGGCGAGTCGGCCGTCGGTGAGCCGGGGGGACCGAAGGGGTTGAGAGCGGAGACGCAGCTGGTAGGACCCGATGCGCATACCTGCGTGATCGGTTTGCCGAAGTTCCCGCTCTGCGGGTTGTTATCGATGAGCGACGGCGAGTTCAGCTGTGTGCTGCTGTTCCAGGCTCCTATGGCCTGCAGCGTCAATCCGTGCCAGAGCTCGGCGGCGAGCGAAGTCTCGGTGCCATTGATGCGGAAATTCTGACCGTTTGTCAGGTAGGTGACATTGCCAACGACACCGGGGTCGAAGAATTGGATCTGCGCGTCGTTCCAGTCCTCGCGGTAGAAGGCGGCATCCCACTGAAAGCGTCGATCGAACATCCGCCAATTCGACTTCCAGCCGACTTCGTAATCGTTGAGCGAGTCGGAGTTGTAAGTCTCTGGAATGGCATACTGCGGCTCGCCGTCGGGACCCGCAGCGTGCAGACTGCCGACGTTCTGATTGAAGCCGCCCGGGCGAAACCCCTGCGAAAACGTGATATAGGTCATGACATGACCCGTGGCGGGTCCGATGTTCATGTCGTGGTTCCAGGCGAGGTTCGCGCGGCTCCGCCAGCCGGACTCGGTGTCCCGCTCATGCAGGCTGTTCAGGTTGTACGAGGAGCCGGAGAGGCAACCGTTCGGCGAGACGCCGGCCTCGAAGCAGCCGAAGCTGCTGGTGATGTCGCCTGCGGCGCTGTTCAGGAATGCGAAGTGGCGGGTACCGGCCGTCAAGGTCAGGGCGTGAGGAATCAAATCGACGCTGGCCGAGACGTATTCGGCGTACTGCCGGACTTGGCGGGTCCCATCCTGGTCGAAGGCGCTGTTACTGGTCTGAACGCCCGGGAATACGACGCTCGAGCCCGGAAAGGTGCCGATGTTCGACAGGCAGCCGGTGTCGCCGGCTGTTCCCGCAGGGCCGTCAGAGGTGCAGGGCGGAATACTCCGGTACATATAGTCGGTCTGATCGAACACCCTGTCATTCTCCATATAGAGCCCCAGGAGGCCACGGACCCGCAATTCTTCCGGTGTCTGCAGGCGCACCTCGTGCTGAGAGTGGGTGTTTTCTTCGTCGGTGCGTATGGATGACACCGGAGAGAAGCAGGTGGATTTCAGGCCGGCATCACCGCCCGTGCCGGGACCGAAGCACTGGTAGTAGTCGCCATAGACCCCCCGAGCGTAGTTGGTGTAGTCGAGCTGTGACTCCGCGTCGCGCCTGAGGAAGCCGCCGGTGTAGAGCGCTTTGAGGAAGCCGAGCTTGCCTTCCAGCGTCCAGGCGGTGTTGTCGAACTTGTCGTAATTTGAATTCGGCGAGAACAGCGTCACCTCGAGTGGATTGAGCTGCTCGCCATCCGAGGCGTTCGGGAATTGGTAGAACACTCCGTCTGCGTCCATGCTCTGATACATCTGCGTGACGAGGAAGCTCCAGTCGTCATTGAATTGGTACAGTGCCTCGACCCTCCCGCCCTGGTAGGTGACCGGATTGATGTCGTTTCCCACGAAGGCGGCGTTGTTGGCTGTGGGGCTTCCGGGAGGCACGCAAAAGCCGTTGTTCGCGCCGCCGTCGGGGCATTGCCCGTTGACGGCGGGATAGTTGGCATAATGGATGCCGAGGTCCGTGTCATGACGGGTGAAAGTCCCCGGCACATTGTCGATGTAGCCGCCACGGTGGTCGCTGAAAGCCACCAAGCGCAGCGCCAGGTGGTGCGGAATGACCGGTAAGTTGATAACCCCGCTGAAGGCGTCGTTCGGATCGCCATGCGCGGTAATCCCGCCGCCGGCGCTGATGTTTCCCTCCAGCGTGTCGAGCTTCGGCTTATTGGTGATATAGCGAATCGCGCCGGCCAGGGCGCTGGATCCGAACAGCGTGCCCTGCGGGCCCTCGAGGACCTCGACACGGTCCAGGTCGACCGCGTAAATGTCCAGATTGCGGTTAGGCAGCTGAACGGCCTGATCGTCGAGGTAGACGGCGACGACGGGCCACATCGAGACGAGGCCGCTGCCTTGAGTCCCCTGCGACCCGGCGCTGATGCCGCGCATGAAGATCTCGTTTTGGCCCGGTCCGTTGCCTGCGGAGGTGAGGTTTGGGAGCTGCTGGACGTAGTCCTGGAAAGTGCTGATATTGAGCTGCTGCAGCGTGCTCCCGCTAAGTGCCTGCATGGTGATCGGCACGTCCTGGATGTTCTCCCGGGAGCGGGTGGCGGTCACCATGACCTCCTTCAACACGGAGGCAGAGTCGTCAGCGTCGGTAGCACCGTTGTTGCCAGACCTGGCGTCAGCGGGCGGGGTCTGCGGAACTGGAACGGTCGCATCGGTCGCGAGCGGAGCGGGTGCGGGCTGTGCTGCGAGCGCTCCAAAGGACGCGGCGCCGAGGATTGCGGCCACGGCACAAGAGACGGTCGAGTTCATCTTTTTTTCTCCGGGCGCTCGTACGACAGCAACACGCCACCGGCCACGGCAAGCATTGCGCCGACGCCTTGACGTAACGAGAGCGACTCGTGCAGCAGCGTGAGAGCCAGCAGCACGGTCACCAGCGGGTAGAGCGCCGTCAGGGGAATGGCGATCGACGCCGGTGCTCCTTTGTGGAGCGCGCTATACAGGAACCAATTCGCGATGTTGTTGAGGAGTCCGGCAGACAGCCCCAGCATCAGCACCGCGGGCGTGAGCGCGGGGCGGTGCGCCGGGAGGTAGGGAAGAAGCGCAAATGCCCCGACCATGTATCCGATCGTCGCCCAGAAGACCACAGCCGCCGGACCCAACAGGTTCGCAGAGATCTTCTGTATGTAGCCGACCGTCCCCCATGTCAGGATGGCGGCTATCGTAAAGATTGGCCAGGACATCGCCGTCGTCACCTGTCAGGAGAGCAACGCGAGGCCCGCAACGGCCATGACTATGCCGCAGGCCTGCACGACAGAAATGCGCTCACGAAGAAGGAAGACCGCCAGAACGACGGTGACGAGGGGATAAACCGAGATCGCCGGGCTCACCAGTGAGACCGGACCGCCCGCAAGAGCAGCGAAGAAGCATAAATTGCCAGCGGCCGCGAGCAGTCCGAGGCCGCCCACTCCATAAGCGATCCCGGCGCGACTTGCCACGAGTGCGCGACCGCCCACTTTCCAGGCGCCGAATAACGCCACCGGGAGCATGCCGAAGGAAAACAGGATCTGGCCTTCGACACTGCCGACTTGATCCGTGAGCAGCTTCGACACCAAGCCCCAGACACCCCAGAGCACGAGGGCGATGACGCAAAGCACAAGCCAGCCCCACCGCCGCTTCGAGCCCGTCGCGACACCAGCGCTGCCGCTCATAGCGCGCCACTGCTGAGCATGAAATGCACTCTCCCCCGCTTCTCTTAAGGGGAATGAGGCTATTAACTGGACGGCGCGATTGCAAATTAATAATATCGGCCGGACCTATTAGTTTTCGTTATAAGCTCCGGGGATTGAAACCGTGGATGCTTTCGGCACCGACCTCGATATCGATCTGCTCCGGGCATTCGTCCTGGTGCAACAAACCGGGGGATTCTCCCAAGCAGCGGCGCGGCTGAATCGCACGCAGCCAGCCATTAGCCAGCAGATCAAGCGATTGGAGTCCCGCGTCGGCGGTCGCGTCTTTGAACGTTTGCGGAACGGCAAAGTAAATCTGACGGCAACTGGAATTACCCTGGCGAGCTACGCACACCAGATCCTCGCCGTGCATGACGAGGCGCTGTCACGGCTCACCGCGCCGAGTATCCGCAGCCGGGTTCGTATAGGGATCCTGGAGGAGCTTGGGCACTCGAGGCTGCCCGTCGTACTGCGCTCCTTCGTAAATGTTTTCCCGAGCGCAAGCCCGCAGGTTCAGGTGAGCCTCAGCAACCAGTTGGTCAACGACCTGATGCTGGGACGTCTCGATATGGCGGTGGTCGCCGGCGAGCCCGGTTTCCTGCAGGGCGTAACGCTCTGGTCGGAGCCGCTGGTCTGGGTCGGATCCAGTGTGGTTCCGATCTCCTTGAAGCCCCCGCTACCGCTGGTACTCCTGCCCGATCCCTGCTTTTACCGCCGCTTGGCGGAACAGACGCTGACCAGACACGCTCTGCAGTGGACTCAGGCCGGCCTCAGCAGCACCATAGCTGGCGTCCGGGCGACCGTCATCGCCGGACTTGGCATCACGGCATTGGGCCAGTCAGAAGTGACCGAAGGGCTGCAGATTATCGGCAGTGAGTTTGACCTGCCGCAGCTCCCACCCGTCACAATCATGATCTACTACCGGGATCATGCTCTTGATGAAGCCGCGCGGCGCTTGGCTCAATACGTCCGCCGAAGCCTGACGTGAACCACGCTTGATCTGCGCTCATCATGAAAACAAAGTCAGCGTTCTGGCTGGAGAGCGACAACCAAAAAGCATGCGAGATAGCACGCACCGTTGGATACGAGGTTGTCATATTCGACATGGAGCATGGGATACTCGACGAGCGGGCACTCGATCGCCTGATCCCGCTCAGCAATGGAATCGGCCTCGAGACCTATGTGCGTGTCAGCGAGGCGACTCAATCCCGCATTCAAACTGTCCTGGATATCGGCGCCGCCGGCGTCATCCTGCCGCAAATCCGCAGTGTGGACCATGCCCGCACCGCCGCTGCGTATTCGAAGTATCCGCCGCTCGGTGCACGCGGCCTCGGATACGGCCGCACGCAATCCTATTGCACGGCGAATGACGCTTTCATCAGTACCGAGAACCGCAACCGGAAATGCTATGTGATGATCGAAACGGCGGCAGCATTCGCGGAGGTGGAAGAAGTCGCCGCTTTGAGCTGCGTCGACGGCTTGTTCATAGGTCCCGCCGATCTGTCACTGGCACGCGGGCGCGGAGTCTTTGCGGCCCGGCCTGAGGACATGGAAGACATGAAACGGATTGCAGCCGCAGCGACCGCCAGAGGCAAACCGTGGGCGGCGGCCGCAGGCAATCCACAATACCGCCGGGAAGCATTGACTCTCGACCCTGCCTTCCTGACCAGCGCCGATGACCTCACTGCGTTGCTGACCGGATTTCGACAGCTCATCCAGATGCCCTGAGGCTCTACGGCAAATAGACTGAGCGCGGCGCCGTGAGCCCCTGCTTGATGAGTCTGGCGCGCTCGTCGGCAAGAACCTCGTCGAGACCGGATTCCAGAGCATCCAGTGCGCGCTTGACGATCTCGTCCGCACTGGTCTTCGGAGCGTCTATTCCGCGCGCGAGATCCGTGTCGACGAAGCCCATATGCAGCGCCAGCACCTGCGTCTTCTGCGATGCCAGTTCGAAGCGCAGCGAGTTGGTCAGCGACCAGGCCGCGGACTTGCTGGCCGCATAAGGCGCCAGCCCGCTGTTGTTGATCCACGAGGCCACGGATAGAACATTGAGAAATGCGCCGCCGCCGTTGGCGGCCAGGATCGGGGCGAAAGCCTTGCTCACGCGCAGCATGCCAAAGAAGTTGGTCTCCAGGTCGCGCCTTGCGCCGTCCTCGCTGTCGCGCGCTAGAAAGCCGCCCGGATGCGCCGTCCCTGCGTTATTGACGACGAGCGTGACATCGCCGGCATGCGCCGCGGCTGCCATGACCTCCTCGGGCTTGGTGACGTCCAGCCGGATGGCCTCGACACCAGGCTGCTTGATCGCAGAAGGGTCTCTGGCGCCGGCGTACACCTTGCGAGCCCCGAGAGCCAACAGTTCGCGCGTGAATGCCAAACCGATACCGCGGTTGGCGCCGGTGACGAGAGCGACGGTATTGCGGATCTTCATGGCGGTCTCCTGAGACTCGGGCTTGAAACGTTGAATATGATGAGCATCATATTCCTTGCGCCACTTGGCGTCTTTGTCGCCTTGATCGCCTGCGCCGCCATGGCGCCCACCGGCGCCGCATACTTGGCTACAGCGTGGCCCCGCTCTCGGTCACCGATAAAGCGTGATTCACTCCACACGCAAAAAGTGGAAGCGCGTGATCTCGTGATTCGCTCGACGGAATTCCCCCTCCCGCCACCCTATCCTCGAGATTGGAATTCAGGACAGCGGTTTCCATGGAACCTCCGCACTTACGGTCTCCTCTCAAACTCGAGCCCCTGCGCCTCCCAGGGCAATCCCTGGATGAGGCCATCGACACGCTCTTTTGGGACGAGCTCGGCCCTACTTTCCTCTTTGCGTTCATTCTCGCCATTCTCGCCGCCTTCGAATGGTTGACGGCGCTTACACGGGTACCGCCGCAGCCCTGGCTCTTCACAGGTTTCGCTGTGGCCGCATCAGCCTACGCCGCGCGGAAGTTCGCGAAGCTTCGGGCCCGCTTCAGACGTATGGTGCTCGGACGGGACGGTGAACGGGTGGTGGCCGAAGAGCTCGAAAAGCTCCGAGCGGACGGCGCCGAAGTGATCCACGATGTGCCGGCTCCCGGATTCAACATCGACCACGTAGTGCTCTCCCGTCGAGGTTTTTACGCCATTGAGACGAAGACCTGGAGCAAACCGCAGACAGGGAACGCTCGGATTCACCTCACGCAGGCAGGCATTGTCGCCAACGGCCACCGCCCGAGTCGCGATCCCATCGCGCAGGCGCAATCTGCGGCGAAATGGCTCAGCCGCCTGCTTGAAGACTCGACGGGCAAGCGATTTGCCGTGCGCGGTACGGTACTCTTTCCAGGGTGGTTCATAGAACGAATGAGCCCCACCTGGCGGCGAACGCCGGAGCTTCCCTGGGTGCTCGAACCCAAGGCCCTGGCGTCCTTCATAGAGCACGAGCCACAAGACATCACAGAGAGCGAGCTGAGGCTCGCGGCCTCGAGTCTGGCTCAATACGTGCGCAATGCCAACGCGCACGGACGCTCAGACTTCCAGTCCGGGCAAGGTTCCACGACTTAGGCTCATGAGCTGCTCTGTGCCAAACCGCCGATGCCAAAACAGCTTCCCGATGAGCCCGGCTTGGCCAATGCCTACACAATGACTATAATGACCATCTTAACTATGTCGTAAGGTGAGTCACCGGTGGACACCGACACTTGGACTGTCGCTCAGGCCAAGGCGAAACTGAGCGAAGTGATCGCGAACGCCCGCGCCCACGGCCCGCAGACCATCACCCGCAACGGCCGGCGGGCTGCCGTGATCGTCGACGCTGAGGAATGGGAGCGCAAGACCCGGCGCAATGGTTCGCTGGCCGATTTCTTCAAGGCCTCGCCGCTGGGCGGCTCGGGATTAAAGGTCCGGCGCTCCAAGGATCGGTTGCGCTCCACCGACTTGTGAGTTTTCTGCTCGACACGAACGTCGTCTCGGAGTGGACAAAGCCGCGGCCCAACGCGGGCGTCGTCGAATGGCTCGCCGAAGCCAATGAGGACGAGGTCTTCCTCAGCGTGGTGACGTTCGCGGAGCTGCGGCACGGCATCGAGCGCCTCGCCACCGGCGTCCGGCGCCATCGTCTCGATGAATGGCTGCGTGGCGAACTGCCACTGCGATTCGACGGGCGCATCGTAGGTGTGGATGGGGCCATCGCCGATGAATGGGGACGGCTGGTCGCCCACCGCGAGGCGCGCGGCCGCGCCATTCATGCAATGGATGCCCTTATTGCGGCTACGGCACAGGTCCACAGTCTCACCTTGGTGACTCGGAATGCCGCGGACTTTCAGGGATCCGTGAAGTCCCTCCTGAACCCTTGGAGATAGTCGCGGAGCGGAAGGCCCTCTCGGAGCCTATTACGCTTGCGCGGTCACTGGGTCGACGCTGCGATTGTAGGGCTTTGTTTTTATTGGTCTTTTCCTAAACTACGCCAACGGTTCTTTTGGCCGGCGCGCTCGAGAAGCGCGTGCACGTCGCCGACCCCGCCCTGCTACCGCCGCAGTCGATGGTCGAGTACGAAGCGCCCGATGATCTCCCGCAGCGAACCGTCGACCTGAACGCCTTGGCGGCAGACTGGATTCATCGCGAGGTCGATACGCAGAAGTTCGGAGACCAGTGGCTCGATTCAATGGCGGAAGCGGTGCTCATCGTTCCTTCGGTGATCATGCCTTTGGCGAACGCGCCGGATCGCAACGTGCTCATCAATCATCGGCACCGCGACGCGGCGCGTATCAAGATCGTACGGGTCGTCTCGTTCGAGCTGGATCCCAGGCTGTTTCAGCCATGATCCGCATCGCGAAAATCGGGGCCGGAACCGCGCGCGAAAGCAGGTTGTCCGCTCTCGCAGCGCAAATCCGATCTCTCCCATGCGAGCCAGCAGGAAACCCTTTCCGATCAGTCGGCGTCGGCCACTCTTTCAAAAAGAATCAGGCGTGCCCTTTGCCAATCGCGCTGCACGGTGCGGACCGAGATGCCACGATGCGCAGCGATATCCTCGAAGGTGTATCCGCAGAAGTATTTGAGATCCACGAGCTCTGCCAGCCGCGGATCGATGACCGCGAGCTCGTCGAGCGACTCGGAGAGCCGGTCGAGCGCGACTTCCGGGGATGCGGCCTCAGGAGTTTCATCACGCAGCTGCGTGATATGGAAGCCTGCGCCGCGCTTCAGCGCGCGACGCTCGCGTACCAGATCGATGATGAGGCCACGCATCACGCGCGCGGCATAGCCGATGAACCGCTCGCGATCGGCAAACACCGCATCCCGCGGCGATATCTCCAGATACGCCTCGTGGAGCAGCGTCGTCGGGCTCACCATCGCGCCCGCATTACGTCGCAGCAGACGATCGGCGAGCTGACGCAGCTCACGATAGAGAGCCACGAAGCGCTGATCGTTCGGTGTTCGCTCGAAATCCGCCTGTCCGGCGGGAGGGCTTTCATGGTCCGAGCTCATGCTTCCCTCGCGGTCGGTTTGCTCCAGAATGCCGAAAAGAGCGGCTGCAGGCAACCGTGCGGCTGAGGCTCGGCCCCCTTTACGGTAAGATCGAGCTCGCGTCCCGGACCAGGCGGCCCGGTCCGGATCGCAGACACTGACCGGCGCCCGCGAGACATGCCGTGAATCGCGATTCTGATTGGCGATTGCTCAACGAGCACCTCGATCGAGTGATCGAGTTCACGCAGGCGGAACGGGCGGAATACCTCGCGGCGCTGCAGGAGTCAGCCCCTCAGATCGCTGCACGCCTCGCCCAACTGCTGCGCGCGGGTGCAGAACCCGCATTTTCCGGGTTTCTCGAAGAGTCGTTGGCGTCGGAGATGCAGCCGGGCGAGGAGCCCCTGGTGGGACGCCTGGTGGGGCCCTACGCCATCGATGCGGAAATCGGCCGTGGGGGAATGGGAAGCGTGTGGCGAGCGCACCGTGCTGATGGGCGCTTCGAGGGAACGGTTGCCATCAAGTTCGTTCGCGCCTTGTGGCAGGGCAAGCTCGGCGAGCAGCGGTTTCGCGCCGAAGGCCGGCTGCTCGGCCAATTGAGCCATCCGAACATTGCACGGCTTCTGGACGCCGGCATGCTCGATGGTATTCAGCCGTACCTCGTCATCGAGTATGTCCAGGGCGTCCCGATCGATGTGTACTGCAGGTGCAAGCACCTGGACATCAGGGCGGTCCTGGAAGTGTTCCTGTCGGTGCTCGCAGCCGTCGCCCACGCCAATGGCCAACTGATCGTTCACCGGGACCTCAAACCGGCCAACATCCTGGTCACGGACGGCGGCACCGTGAAGCTCCTCGATTTCGGCATCGCCAAGCTCCTTGGAAGTGCCGCCGACGAGGCGGCTCTGACGAAATCGAGCCTGCTGCCGGTGACGCCCCAGTACGCCACCCCGGAGCAGCTTCTGGCTCAGCCCATAACGACCGCCACCGACGTGTACACGCTCGGTCTCGTTCTCTACCTGCTGCTCACGGGTCAGCATCCCGTGACCGGGGACTGCCTTTCGAGCGCCGAATTCGTTCAGAAGGTGGTCACCGAGCAGGTGCCACTTGCTTCGACGGTCGCGAACATTGCAGGCGTCGCTCCGCGGGTCCTAGAAGGTGACCTGGACAACATCCTCGCCAAAGCGCTGAAGAAAAGGGCGGAGGAGAGGTATGCATCCGCCGCGGCCTTCGCCGATGACCTGCGACGGTATCTCAATTACGAGCCGGTGCACGCGCGTCCCGACTCTTTGTCTTATCGGGTGGGAAAGTTCGTGCGGCGGCACCGGACGGGAGTTGCCGCGGGGACTGCGATCGCCGCGGCTCTCATTGCGGGGGTGGTCGGCATCTACCTGCAGAAATTGACCGCCGACCGTGAGCGTGCCGAGGCGCAGACGGAGGCATACCGAGCCGAGGAGTCTTATCGATTTCTCAGCAGCATGGTCGAGGAAATCGGCGCAGGAGGCGGCAGATTATCGCCGACCCAAATCCTCGACCGCGGCATGTACCTGCTCGACAATCAGACCGCGCTCGATCCCCGATCGCGGGTGGATGAGCTGCGGAACATGGGAACTTTCTACGCCGCCCTGTTCGAGTCGCAAAAGGAGCGGGAGGTGCTCGGGCGTGCCGAGGCCCTGGCACGGCGCATTTCCTACGTCGAGGGGCTCATTGCGACGCTATGCGACGAGGTCGACACGGAGCTCGATCAGGACAGAGTCGACAGGGCACGTGTGCGACTCGCGGAAGCTCAGCGTCTTCTCGCCGGCTTACAGCACCCCTCAGCCATGCTGCAGGCCGTGGTCGAGGAGGAAGCCGCGAGTATCGCAGCAGCGAGCGGTGACAACAACGCGGCCATCGGCCACGACGAGCGCGCGCTCGACATGCTCCGTGCGGGCGCTCAGACACGCACCACCACCTACGCCGCCATCCTGGGCCGTTTACCTGTCTACTACGATGCGCTCGGGCAGGAGCAAGAGGCTCACCGCTATACCGAATTGAGCGGCGCCGCGTGGGACAGAATACTCGGCAGCGGCAGTATGGAGAGCCTGGTCACCCTGAACAACGAATCCGTCGATCTCATCAGCTTTGGCGAGGTGCGCGCAGCACTTGCGGACAGCGCAGAGGTGCTGCGGCGCCTGAAGGAACGCGGCGCCGGGCCGGCGGAACAGGTACCTTTCCGGACCAACTATGCGGCGCGCCTCGATGAGATCGGGCGACACGTGGAGGCGCTCACGTATCTGGACCAGGCCATCGCCGACGCGCGCGCCAGCCACAACCTGTACTGGCAGCAGCGGGCGCAGCTCTTCCGGTCCTGCGCCCTCGTGCATGCGGGAAAGCGCGCCGAAGCCAAGGCGGCCCTCGATGAGATCGACGCCGCGTATCGACTCGATCCGGCAAAGAACGCCGCGTCCCTGCAACTCATCACTGTGTGCCGCGGGGAATGGCTGCTGGCGAGCGGCGATGTGGACGTCGCGCGCACGACAATCGAAGGTCTGCTCCGGGCGATCGATTATCCGGCCCAGGCATCTTTGCCGGTGTTGAGGAGCGCCTTGCCTGTTGCTGCAAAGATCGCGCTGGCACGCCACGATTTCGACGCGGCGGAGGCCTACGCTTCCGCCGCCGTGGAATACGACCGCAAAGAGGCCCTGGACCCTGATCGAAGCGCCGATCGCGGTCGCGCGCTCATGCTTTTGGCACAGGCGCAGTACGCTGGCGGCAACGCTGCTGTCGCAGCCAAGACCGTGCAACAAGCGCTTCCAGCTCTCGCAGGCGGGCTCGGCCCGGATCATGCCGAGGTGGCGGACGCTCGGGCACTGCTGGCGACCTGGGCGGCGGCCGCCTCGGGGAACGCCCAGCCGAAACCAGCGACCTGACAGCTGTCGGTGAATCGGCGCAGATCGCCGCCGCCAGGATGTCGGGATTTGAGTGCCGAATCCGATCTAGCAGGCAGAGTCCACACAAGAGTGCCGGCGGGCACCGCATCGCTGGAGAAATCATGAAAATCGGCACTTCGCCCGTTCCGCTCCTGGCCACCGTTCTGGCCGTTGCGCTCATTTCTGCCGCACACGCCGACAGCATATCCGTCGAGGACGGCGGCCAGGTTCTCTACGACGCTACCACCAACTTGTCCTGGATCACCAATATGGACCTCGCAGCGTCCGACACCTTCGGAGTGAGTGGGATCGCCTCTGACGGCATGATGACCTGGAGCTCGGCAGAGGGATGGCTTGCTGCCATGGACGCAGCGGACTACCTGGGATTCAGCGACTGGCGTCTACCCACAACCCTGGAGCCCGACCCGACATGTTCCATCCAATCAGGCGGGGTGAGTGAAGGCACCGGCTGCACAGGAGGGGAGATGGGCGAACTATTCTACAACGTGTTCGGGTGCAGCCCTCCGTTAGCGGAATGCGAGATATACCCAACTACCCCCCTCGTGAATTTCCCCCAGGGGGCCTATCCCTACTGGACGGACACCCCTGAGCGACCGGATGAACACGGTCAATACCTGACTTTTTATCCATTCACGGGTGCGCAAGGGCTCTGGCCCACGGGCCTTGATTCATATGTTATGGCGGTGCGCACAGGTGATGTATCTACCGGGTCATCCGGGGGATCCGGGCCCGCGGTACCCGAGCCTTCCACACTCGCCCTCATGAGCCTCGCTTTGGCGGGTCTCGGTCTCTCGCGGCGCAAGGTGAGGCGATGAGCCGACGGAACAGGACCGAGCCGTGCTCTACTGCGCACCCCGGTTGTATGTCCACTATAAAGTACAAATAACGGACATGCGACCCCCGGGCTGGAGAAATCTCAGGCGAAGCTCCCTGCATCAGTCGGCAAGCGGCGATAGCTGCAGAATGCTTTGCGGGACAATAGGAATGACCCGCCTGCGGCGATGGCGCCGGCACCGACCGCCAGTGCCAGCCCATATCCCACCGCCAGGGAGTTTGCGAAGAGGTGCTCCGACAGCACGGCTACGGTCAGTGGGCCAAGTGACAGCGCGAGGAGATTCACCAGAAGGACCTGGATGGCCATGACCTGCGCCCGCATGCTCGGCGGCGAGATCTGTTGCAGGGCCGTTCCACCTAACACGGTGGGCATTCCAAGGAGAGCGTACCCGACCCACACGGAAGCGACGGTTCCCCACCACGACGTAGCGAGCACAGCAGCAGGGATCGCGACCACAAAAGCGGCGGCAACGGCGATCGCGACCAAGAGCGCCGCGTCGCGCCGCCCCGCTGACTCGACGCGGTCGGACAACAGTCCCGAAACCCAAGCACCGAGCACTCCGCCGCCCAGCGCCGCAGCTCCAGTGGTCGCGCCCGCACTGCCATAGCTCATACCGTGGTCACGCACCAGCATCGCGGGTAGCCAACTGGCCGTAGCATAAACGCAGAAGGACAGAGCCAGCATTCCTCCGCTGACGCCCGCGAAGAGCCTCCAATTGCGAAATATATGGCGCAGCGCGCCGTCGATGCCGGTTGGGCGCATCTCATGGCGAGCGCGGTGATCAGGCTCGGATACGGTAAGCAACAGTATGCCGGCCATGATGCCGAATGCCCCGCAAAGCAGGAATGCGAGGCGCCAAGGCGCCAGCCCGGGAACAACAGAAGAAAATCGCTCTCCGGCGCGTACGACCCAACCTCCGCCCATCAGCGCCAATGCCGCACCCAACGGTCCGCCACAGCCGAAAGCGCCGATCGCGGAGGATAGCCGTCCCGGGGGTGCAACATCGGCGATCATCGAAAGTGCTGCAGGGTAGAGGAAAACCTCGCCGAGGCCGACGAACATGCGGGCGGCGAAGAGCTCTCCGAACGTTTGCGCGAGCGCGCACCCGACGGTCGCCAATGACCACGCCGCTACCCCCACGAGGACGATGAGGCGGCGATTGCCGCGATCGGCGAAGGTAGCGGCAGGAATCCCCAGCAGGGATGCGAATATCGCGACTGCCAGTCCCTGCATCAGGCTGTACTGCACGTCGCTAAGGCTCAGCGCCGTTTTGAGGGGACCGACGAGAACGCTGAGGATCTGAAAGCTCGCCACCGCGGCCGCATGGCACATTGCCAGCACCACTACGACCCAGATCCAGGACGAGCGACTCACGGCGGCAGGTGACCCGCCCGCGCTGTCTGCGCGGGCTGCAAGAACAGTCTGCGGAGGCGCGGACATCGTGCGTGAAGCCCTCAGAACCGGTAACGAATGGAGGCCCCGAACATGCGAGGCGGCCCATACACCGTCGTCGCTGTGCCGATGGTGGAGTATAGGTCCTCGTTCGTGATTCGATAGGCCTTGTTGGTGAGGTTGGTGGCGAAGAGCGACGCATCGAGGCTGGTGCCCCACACTTCATCCCAGTCGGCGCGCGCACCCAACAGCCCGTAGGAAGGCATATAGCTTCCGGGATCAACGGTCGTGAATCCCGCGAACACCCGATCCTGGTAGCTCAAATCCGCACCCACCCAGATCGCGCCGTCTGCGGACGGAAGGGGCAAGCGTACCCGGCCGGTCACGCTGACCTTGTTCCTCGGTGCGAATGCGTACGGCAGCGCGGTCAGATCCTCGCCGAGAGGGGTCACATAGCGCTGGTAGTAGGCATCCATGTAGGAGTAGCCGAGAGTCAGCTCGATGGCGTCAGCCGGACGAAGAACGTTCTGGATCTCGATTCCCTTGACGGTGGCTTTGGCGGCATTCGTGGTCACCGCTTCCTGCTCATTGTCGACCAGCGCGCTGGTATTGACCTGCGCATTGCTGAGCCAGCTGCTGTAAAGCGCAAGATCCGTCCTGCCGCGGGCACCTGCCAGGGACCAGTCGGACTTGATGCCGAGCTCAACGTCGCGGACTTTCTCCGGACCGTAGCTGAAATAGGGGCTGCTGGTGTCGCCGAGGCTGGCGGCCACCAGATTGAAGCCGCCGCTCTTGTAGCCCTCGCGGGAAGTGAGGTAGAGCATCGTATTGGCCGTCGCCTGATAGGCGAGTCCCAAGGTATACGAGCTTCCGCTGTGCCGAGCACCCGCTTCGATGAAGCAATCGGGAAAGGTCCCCGCACGGGAAGAGCACGGGTCGCCTGCTGCGGGATAGAACGGCGTAGCGCCGAAGGATTGGCTGTAGCCCTCGTAGGCGTGGTCCCAGGTATACCGGTAGCCGCCAGTGAAGCTCAGTCCTTTGAGCAGCGGCGTCAGATCGTACGTCGCCTGTCCGTAGACACCGGTGGACGTGCCGCCCAGATCCGTGCTGTTCGTGTTGCTATAGACAGGCAAGAGCACTTCGAGCTGTGTATAGGTGTGGTTGGCCGCTCCCGGCGTGTAGTCGTCCTCATAGTAGACGCCGGTCTGCCAGGTGAGCGCTTTGTCCGCCGTCCTCCCCTGAAGCTGCAGCTCCTCGGTCAGCGTGCCCTCATCGACCAGATAAGTACCCGGCGTCGAGCCCAACGAATCGAGTAGCCCAAGCGTCGTCCCGTCCTCATCGTCGTCACGGCGCGCCAGCTGACGGGAAAAACTGGTGATGTTCCGCAGCCGCAGTTCGTCGCTGAGGTTGAGCGTCATCTTGTTGATGAAGCTGTAATCGGTCTCCTGATCGAGCTCCCGCACCGAGAGTGCGGTGGCACGCACGCCCCGCGCATCCTGCGCGCTGAGATAGGAGAGGATCCCGGCACCTACGAATGGGTTGGCAGGGTTCGCTGCGTCGAGTATCGCGCCCGGCCCGTGCTCGTTGAAGTTGACGTAGCTGCCGATGAAGTAGTCCTCGAGGAAGTCGCTGGGGCGAAACAGCAGCTCGGCGCGGGCGGCGCGGAAGTGCCGATTGTCGTAATCGACGCCCGTGTTCACGTCCCGCGTGTAGCCCTCGCGGGAGCCGACCTGCCCCGCGATTCGCACCGCAAGCACATTGCCGATCAGCGGAAGGTTGATCGCCGCCTGGGTCTCGGCCCGCCGATAATCCCCGCCAAGCGCCTGGACATATCCGTTGACGCCACTGAAGTCCGGCGCCTGCGGCTCGAACAGCACGGCCCCGCCCGTCGTGTTTCGTCCGAACAGCGTTCCCTGAGGGCCGTTGAGCACCTGCACCGACTGCAGGTCGTAGTAGAGCCCGGGTCCGGCCATCTGAGTCGGTACTTCGGAAAAGTAACCGACCACCGCCGGGCCGCCGCCCGCACCGCCGCCTGTGTTGAGCCCGGATTCGCTCTGACCGCGCAGGCTGAAGAACTGCTGTCCCTCGCCGTGGGAGTAGCCGCTCACATAGGCTGAGGGCACGAGCAGCTGCAGGTCGGTCAAGGTCTGCACATCATGGCGCTGCAGAGTCGCCTGGTCGATCGCCGCAATGGCGATGGGCACACGCTGCAGAGACTGGCTGCGACGCTGTGCGGTGACGATGACTTCCTTGAGTTCCGCCACACCGGCGGCGCCCCCTGCCTGCTGCTCCTTCGGTGTCCCATTCGGCGTAGCGGCATCCGGCGAGGAACCATCCTGGCCGCGAGCCAGCGCGATACCGGTCCCCAGGGCGGCGAAAGATGCGATCGCGACGGCCACCGCCCTATAAAGCGGTGCGGACTTTTGCGAGCGAGACTTAGGATGCACGGCTCCCCTCCAAACCGATTTATCGTGGTCCTGCTGCAGGCAACCAGCAGCAGGCGGAGGCAGTATAGGCTTCCGATCATGGTTATGCAATGCGTTGCATGAATTCTTCAGAGACAGTATCGGTAATTTTAGCCTTCATATATGATTGATGTGCAATGCGTTGCGTAGTTAATAGTCGCTAGGCGCATCCGCTCCAATCCCGTTGACGAGGACTCCGCGATGGCACTCCCCCAGCTTCCCAAGCCTTCCGCTCGCTCCGGACCGCCATCCCCCGATACGGTGAGCCCTGCGGCGCGGGAGGCGCTGCAAAACCTGCCCGATGCCACCGGGCCCGATGACCTCCAGGCGCACCGGATGATGTGCGCCGAGCTGCAGCGCCTGCTCGGTAATAGCCAGATGCAGCGACACAGCGTGCGCATGGAGGAAAGCGCGATTGCGGGTGTGCCGGTCCGGATCTACGTTCCGACCGCAAGAACGAATCGATCGGACGATATCCTCCTCAATCTGCACGGCGGTGGGTTCATCGTCGATGCCGGGTCGGTCACGGAGAATGTCCCGGTAGCTGCCTACACCGGCAGGCCGGTCATCTCAGTGCGCTACCGCCTGGCGCCTGAGCACCCGTTTCCCGCCGCGCTCGATGATGCGGAGCGGGTTTACGGGGAGTTGATCTCCAGGCACGGCGCGAGCCGGCTCATCCTCTATGGAACTTCCGCGGGCGCCTGCCTCTGTGCGCAGCTCCTCGTGCGGCTGCGGGAACGACAGCTGCCGCTGCCGCGTGCGCTAGGGTTCTTCAGCGGTACCGCCGATCTGAGCCGCCGCGGCGACTCGGAGTTCTTCTTCCGGCCGGAGCGCGACCGGATTTCGTCCGTCGCGCAGTTCTTCGAGTACGTCGGTCCTCGAGACCGCTCGAGCCCGCAGGTCTCGCCCCTCTTTGGCGACCTCAGCGGATTCCCGCCGACTTTCTGCATCGCGGGGACCCGCGACTTCATGCTGAGTCAGACCACCCTCTTCCACCGGGCGCTCCTTGCCGCAAACGTGGATGCGCGACTGTTGGTCTTCGAGGCCATGCCGCATGCGCATTGGATCTTCCTCGACTTGCCGGAGTCCGATCAGGCATTCCGTGCGATGGCGCGATTCTTCAACTCGCAGCTCCAGCCTGCGGGCGCCGCCTCCGTGTGAGGGGCCTCATGTGCCGCGGACAACGAGAGTCGTAGGCACGCTGGCCGAATCCGGCCTCACCCCTTCCAGCGCCTGGAACAGCTTCTCGACGAGCAGCCCGCCCGCCTGATGCGTGTCCTGTCGGATGGTGGTCAGCGGCGGCTGAAAGTACTGCGCCATGGGAAGGTCGTTGTATCCGATGACGGAGACTTCAGCCGGTACCACCAGTCCCGCTTCTCGCAACGCGAGGATGACGCCCATCGCCACAGAATCACTGCCTGCGAATACCGCATCTGGACTGCCGCCCTGCCGCGCGAGAAGAGCCGCCATCGCGCGATGGGCGGTCTCCAGCGTAAAATCGGAGACTTCGAGGTCGCTGACCGCAGCCTCACGATTTCCCGCCGCGAGCCCTTTCTCGAGCCCCTCGCGTCGTTGTGCCATCTCCGGGTGAGCGCGATTGCCGACGAAGAGCACATGTTGCCGACTGAGCTCGGCAAACCGCTTACCCGCCAGCATTCCGCCTTTGCGATTGTCGCTGCCGACGGTGCAATAGGCCGCCCGCTCGTCCGCCGCACCCCAAACCACGAAGGGAACCCGCGTTCGCGCCAGATTCCGCAGCCACTGATCACCGGGCCCCTGGCCAAAGAAGATGAATCCGTCCGTTCGCTTCGACGCGATCATCGACTCGTACGCGTACGGGTCATCGGATTCCGGCGCGCACAGCAGCACATCGTGCTGTCGTATCCAGAGCCCATTAGCGACGTCGTTCAGCAACTGAAAGAAAAACGGCGCAGATGCCGTCTCGCTCGCCTCTGGGGGCAGATGCATCACCACGGCGATCGTGTTGGCACGGTTGGTCCTAAGCTTGCGTGCATTCCAGTTGACCGAATATCCGTGTTGGCGCGCGATGTCGAGCACGCGTTTCTTGGTCTCCGGACTGATCAGCGGACTGTCCTTGAAGACACGCGACACGGTCGGCTTCGACACCTTGGCCAATCTCGCGATGTCGTCCATCGACGTCAGCTTCTGTTTTCGCGGCGGCATGGCAGGGAAATATATAGAATCTCCCTTCAAATGCAATATGTTGCATGACGGGCCCGGCCTGCCGTCAATCAAGGCCCTGGCTGGCCTGCGAAAATTCAGGATCGACCACAATGCCCGGGCACTTGCTGCGCGAGCCTTTGCCTTTCCGGCGCGGTCGCATGTATCTGATCCGCGGCGAGGAGGCTTGTCGCAAGAATCGCTCTGCTGGTGCGCGCCATCCACGCAGCGGCATGTCAGAAAGTTGCCGTCAGTCCGCCGTCAACAACGAGGACGTGCGCCGTGACGTATTTCGCATCATCCGAGCACAGAAACGCGACGGGTCCCGCGATGTCCTCGGGCTGCGCCGGACGGCCGAGCGGAATCCCCCGATGCTTGATGTAAACCTCCCGATAGCGATCCGTGTCGTACTCGGAGGAGCCATCCGGCAATCGCGACATGCGCGTATTCACAAAGCCGGGAGCTACCGCGTTCACTAGGATTCCGCGTGGCGCGAGATCCACGGCCAGAGACTGGGTAATGCTGATCAAGGCTGCTTTCGCTGAATTGTAGGCCACGGAGCTCGCAGTCCCACGCAGGCCGTTGACCGAAGCAATGTTGACCACCCGTGCGTTCGCGCTCTGCTCGAGGTCCGGAAGGAACTCCTGTATGCAATGCAAGGCGCCATGCACGTTCACTTGCCAGACCTCCCAGGCCCGCGAAGCCGTGAGCGCCTCGAGCGGCGACCAGTCGAGTATGGCGGCATTGTTGATGAGAATGTCGAGGCCGCTGAAGCTCGTTCGCACTGTCGCGGCAAGCTCATGCACGCTCGTCCGGTCCGCCACGTTGCATTGCAAAACCACGTGATCGTCGAGCTTGCTCTCACGCAGGGCCTTCGAAGCCTCGAGCAATGCGGGTCCGTCGGAATCCGCCAGGACGACGCGAGCGCCATCCGCCAGAAGCCTGTGAGCAATGGCGCGGCCGATGCCCCTCGCGCCGCCCGTTACGACCGCTCTCCGGCCAGCCAATGCCGCAGTCGAAGACATCGACAGAGTCTAGCGCACCAGATATCGCTCGATCACGGCTTCATCCGGCTCCACACCGAGTCCCGGCTCCTCCGGAACCCGTACGAATCCGTCTTCCACCTGGATCGGATTGCGAGCCAGCCGCCGTGCGATCTCCCCGGGCTCTACGCCATATTCCAGTATCCTGGTATTGGGAATCGAAGCGAGAAAGTGCAGCGCCGCGGCGACATTGATGTCCGTAGTGAAGCAGTGGTTCGCCACCTTGATGCCCGCCTGCTGTGCGATGGAAGCAATCTTCATCGCTTGAGTGAACCCGCACCGGCTGAGGTCGATCTGCGCGAGATCGACCTGCCCCTCGTGGATCAGTCTCTCGAAGCCCGTGACGGTGCACTCCTGCTCTCCGGCGGCGATGTGCTGCCTCGCCTGCCTGCAGAGGCGTCCATAGCCCCGATAGTCGTCGGGGTGCAGCGGCTCCTCCACCCACGCAAGTCCGTATTGCTCGAACCGGCGGCAGCGCTGGATCGCCGTCTTCGCATCCCATGCGTGCCCGACATCGAGCATGAGCTCGACGGCGTTTCCGGTCACCTTCGTGATGGCATCTAGATAGCGCAAGTCGAGGTCTATCCGGCCTCGACCAAAGGGTTCCCAGCCGAATTTCACCGCGCTGTAGCCGGCATCCAAAGCCGCCTTCGCGCGCGCGACGGTTGCCTCGATCGTGAGTTGGAACATGTTCGAAGAGTACGCGCGCAGTCGCCCGGGCTGGCCGCCGAGGAGCGCCCATATTGGCTTTCCGAGGGCCTTGCCCTTGATATCCCACAGCGCGAGGTCGATCCCGGCCATCGTCTGAATGACTGCGCCGCCACGTCCGTAATAGCTCGTGCCTTCGTAGAGCTTCTTCCATAGGTGCTCGGTCCGAAAGGGATCCTCGCCGACCAACATGTGCCGCAAGCCCTTCACCTGGGTGTGGGATGCGGGTGCTTCGATGATGGCCTTGGCAACGGCGGGGCAACCATCCACCTCTCCCCATCCAGTAATGCCGGCATCGGTTCGGATCCGGACCAGTAAGGCGTCCTGCGAGCTGTCCGTCCGCGACTCGTCGATCTCCGGCAGTCGGAGATAGAGCGCCTCTACATCGACGATCCTCATTGCGTCCTCGCGGTCTCTGCTATATTGTCGACAAGTATACAGAGTGGTATTTTGGATTGCATGCCTTTGGAGCGAATCGGCGAGGTCGTCACGCTGCGAGCGCGGGACGCGCGACTCGAGATCGCGCCGCGGGACGGCGGAGCGCTCGTGAGTTGGAGCCTCTCGGGTCTCGATCTGCTGCGGCGTCGGGCCGCCGGCTGCACCGATCCTCTCGGCTCGGGCTGTTTTCCCCTGGCGCCATTCTCGAACCTGGTCACGGGGGGCGGCTTTTCCTTCCAGGGAAGCTTCCATCCGCTGGCGCGTAACCACCCTCTGGAGCCCTATCCCATTCACGGCGATTCCTGGCTTGCCGCCTGGCACGTCAAGGAGTTGCGCGGCAATCGGGCACTCATTTCGTATACGCATGCAGCCGACTGGGGATTTCCGTTCCGCTACCGGATAGCCCAGGAGATTCTTCTTCAGGCGCGATCGCTGCGCATCGGACTGCAGCTCACCAACGTCGACCGCCGCGCAATGCCTGCCGGCCTGGGTCTCCATCCCTACTTCCGCCGCATGCCCGGCGCGCAACTCCAAGCAGTTCACCAAGGCCGATGGGAGGACTCGCGTGTCGTCCCCGATAGTCGATTCGTGGTTGCCGAGCCTGTCGGCAGCCAGTCGCTGGACGCCTGTTATGTTGGCTGGTCCGGCACGGCGCACTTGCACGGCCAGGCGCTCGCGGTCGCCATCAACGCATCGCCACCGGCTGGAACGTTGGTCGTGTATGCGCCCGAGTCGGACGACTTCGTATGCATCGAGCCCGTCACACATATCAATGACGGCTTCAACGCAGCGGCAGCCGGAGCACACGACACGGGCATTCGCACCCTGCAGCCAGGCGAGAGCATGACACTGGACATCGCGATCTCTGCACACTTGACCGACTCGCTCTAGGCCTCTCCTCCGTTACTCTCCGCCGGCTTCGTCCGGCACCGGCTCGAAGCTCAGGATTTCGCTTCTGAAGCCGCGAGTTCGCCAGGCACCCAGTGACAGCCCCAGGAGCATCCACGCGATGCCGACGATCTTCGCCAGCCGATCGAGGCTCAGCCAGAGAAGAAAGCAAATCGCCAATCCCAGAAGCGGCGGCCATAGATTCCTGAAGCGCTTGCGCTGTGCACGGACGTAAAAGCGGGCTAGCGCGGCCGTGTTCACTCCCATGTAGGCGGTCAGGGCGCCGAAGTTCAGGATCTCCGCGCCCAGGGTATAGGAAACCAGGAAAGCCCCTCCCAGTGCGATCAAACCGACCAGCAGCACGTTGTTGCGCGGTATGTGGTGCTTGCGATCGACCGCCCCGAAGAAGCCGGCCGGAAGGGCGTTACTTCGCCCCATGCCGTACAGCAGCCGCGCCGCTCCGAGCTGTGAGCCCACGCCGGAGCCGAAACTCGCCGCGAGCAGAGTGAGGCTCATGACCAGAAAGAGCCACGTCCCTCCTACCCGCATGGCAACCTCGAGGAAAGCGGTATCCACATCACGGAAGGGCTGCGATACCGGCCACACGAGCTGTGCGGAGTAGACTTCGATGGCGGAGAGAACACCGATCACCAGGCAGGAGCCAACGGTCGCAAACAAGATGCTGCGCCTGGGGTCCTCCACTTCCTCGGCGAGAGTGGAAATCCCATCGAAGCCGATGTAGGTCAATACCGCGATGGACGTACCTCCGAGCACGTCACCCACCCTGAACGTGGCCGGGTCATAGAATGGACGTAGGAGATACGCCGGCGAACCGTATCGAATCCCCAGCACATATCGGGTTGCGCAGACGAGAAACACCACGACGACCGCACCCATCACGGCCGCCAGCCCGCTATTCATGCGCGCGGAGCCTTTCACGCCGACAAGGTTCACGGCCGTGAACGCGGTGCCAAATGCGACCGCCCATATCCCGTACGGGACCTCTGGCACAAATGCCATAGCGGCCCTGCTGCACCAGACGACCATGATCAGTGGGTTGAGAATGTAGTCCATGAGCATTCCCCATCCGGTGACGTACCCGAGAATGGGGCTCAACTCGCAGCTCACGTATGTAAACGCGGAGCCCGCGCTGGGATAGACCTGCGCCATTCGTCCATAGCTGATAGCGGTAAACGCCATCCCCACCATCGCCAACAGAATTGTGGTGACGACGTGTCCACCAGCGCGCACGCTGAGAACGCCATAGACGGGCATGGGCGCCGTGAGTTGAATCAGGACGATGCCGTAGACGATCAGGTCCCATCGGTTAAGTGACCTCTTCAGACGCATCGGCGTGAGTCGCACCAGGAGCTGCGACTATCTCCCTGCCGTGATCTCGAAACCTTTGGTCACATAATTGTGCGCAGCGGAGAAATCCATCTTCACCCACCAGAGCCTAGTCTGATAGTCCCAGAACCAGCCGCTATCGGCGCGCTCGAGCCGACCAAGGCTGCTCACCTGCTGCAGAGTCCCTGCGGAAGAGGACACCCCGGCAGGAGCTTTGGTCGAGTAACCCGCTATGATGGGACTTGCAGCGTAGCTCGCAATGACTCCTACTCTGATCGAGCGCTCCGTCGCCCGAACGTATGCGATGCGCTCGTCAGCCATCGCTATGAATTTGGATACGTCTCCGAGCACGGCCATTCCGTTGCCGAAGACCGGCGCCACGACGAAGTATTGGTGTTTTGCGTTCCTGGCGAGCTCGATCGGCTCGTCCGGACCTTTGATCGTCACTCTTCGTGTGTCCCAGTCATAGATAGCGGAGGCGCCACTGATGCCGAGATCCGCGGGGGAGAATTCATAAGCGAATCCGGCCGCGGGCAAACTGAGCACGTAATACCATACGTTTGACCCGAGATCCGACTGCGTATATCCGAGCGCGCATCCCGAGTGATAGCACTGATCGACCGGCGTGATGGGCCGGTCTGGCTTGAGAATGAGCTGATCGCCCTCCCGGAAGGTCTTGCGCAACAGATCGAGGTTGAATTCGCCGATTCTGTGGCCGAGCTGCATCGAGCCGCCGAGCAGATTGGCGAGCAGCGTATCCTCAAAGGCGTTCGGATCGGCTACCGTCTGGATGTTGTCACGCGACGGCCACAAGCCAACCGCGCTGTAGAATGCGCTGCCGAATAGCGCCTGCTTCCAGAAGAACGGATCGTAGTAGTCGGGATCTCCGGGCTGCGGATTGGGCTCCGTCATGGGCACGTGATGGTCTTCCGTGCCCTGCAGCGAGACCACGGTGGGATTCTCCGTGGATTGCAGGATGTTCCGCGGAAGCGCCATGCAATATTGCATGTCGATCCCCTGCGCCTGAAGTGCGCTCGCCATGTTCGCGAAGTACGTGTTCATCTTCGACACACTCGACATCATGGCGACATTCCCTTCGTAGTCGCTGAGGAAATCGTGCTGCAGAAGTATGGCGCCCCATCCATGCAGTTTGCGGGCGGTGTACTGCCAATACTCCGGGCTATAAAACACATCTCCCATGGCCATCGGCAACTCGCCGGGATCCGTCGTCCAGTATGGGTACTCCTTCGAGTAGGGACTGCCCGCCTTGATCCACATGAGGTACAGCTCGAGCGGCTTGCCCAGCATCTGGTGAAACCTGGCGAGCCCCATGGGGAATAGATCGGGGCGAGGCTCGAACAGTCCCTTGGAGCGATCGAGCTGCGGAAGATCGTCCATGACGTGATAGGAGCCGATGTGCAATCCATGTGCTTTCGCATCCTTCTCGACGCCGAGGATGATGTCGGCATAGTCCTTGTAGCCGCGCTCCTTGAAGCCGTGTTCCCAGTAGTACGCGCCGGCGTCGTCCATGTAGACGAAGTACTTGAGCGTGTCGTCGCGATATTTCGAGGGTATCGGCTTGCCGGCGCTCGCGAGGAGAGCCTGTCCCCAGCTCACGAAAGTGTTGTGAATCCCCTGCCCGAACGCCATGATGGTTTTGTACTGGTACCCGTGAGGAAGGCTTTGCACGAGCCCTTCCACGCCGGCGCCGATCGAGCCAATTGCAAGGCCGTCGGGCGCGGCGAAAGGTCGCGACTGCTGGGTGGCGACCAGATAGTCGTTGAATGGCGAGAGGATCGTGGTCCGGTATCCTGGGTCCGAGACGACGAGCGGCTCGACCGATCCCTGGATGGTGAAGGCATCACCGGATCCGAAGCGCTGCGTCCACATTCCGCCGCTCGTCCAGGAGTGGAGGTTTTGCGGCGTACCCCAGCTTGGTGAAATGAACTCGGGAAAGGATACGGACGGCTGCGTCCAATCACCGGTGGCATAGCTGGGGAATCCATCCGGGAACTTCTGCACGAATACGAGATACGGCTGCTTCTGGTAGACATTGAACGCCGTCTCGAATGAGCGTCCGGTCCCGGGGATTCCCCATTTGAGCTGCACGAACTCGTAAGGCCCGAGCTTGTCGGTCGCTTTTCCCTGTTCCGTTCCGAGGAGCGCAAGCCGCTCGGTATGCGGGCTCTCCTTGCCCAGGTAGAACAAATCCTGACCGGCGCTCGTGAACCAGCGGCCGTCGCTGTATACGGTCACCAGGCCCTCTCCGAACCATGACTGCCACGAGCCTGATGGAACAGTGGCGCCAGCCGCATTGGAGGTGAGTTGCTGCACCTCGAAGCGTCCCTGATGCGGATATACCGACAGGATGAACCCGAATTTGCTCCTAAGGACGTACTCCGCTCCCGGCTCGGCCGAGAAGGCGCGCGCTGCGCTCGCACCCAGGAGCGGAAGCAGGCAGGCTGCGACGATCCGTGTTGCGGCTCTCGTCCCGATAGTCATTGTGCGTCGAGTCGTCAGAAGCTGTAGTTGAACGCCAATCCGATCGTCAGCGGCCGAAACGTACTCTCATAGAGCTGGTACACGCTTGCCTCCGTTCCATCGCTCACCTTATTGAGGCGCGGAAGACTGTTCAGTGCGTTATTGGCATAGAGTGTCAGATCGAGGTTGTTGACCGTATATCCCGCCCGTAGATTGAGGACGTTGGTCGACGGGTTTGGGGACTCCAGAGGTAGATAGCTCGGGGCGCCGTACATGAGGCTCATGAAGGGACCAGGGTTGCGGCTGGTAAATAGGTCCTCCGCGCTCATATGGATCATGGCCCCATTCGCGAGCGGCCATCGATATTCCGGGGTCAGCGTGACATTCCAGGGAGCGATCACTTCCGGAAGCGCTCCGATCTTGTCCCCTTCGGCAATGGCCACCTGCGTCGATCCGGGGACATACACGTTCTTTGTATAGAACGCGTTCGAATAATTAACTCCGATACTGACGTATAGATTCTCGGTGGGCTTCGCCCTGATCGCCAGATCGAAGCCATTCGATTCCGCGTCCCCTGCGTTCGTGGTGTAGCTCAAACCACAGCTGCTGACGTTCAGCAGTTGCTCGATGTTGTGCCAGTCCACGTGATACGCGCTGGTATCGATCTCCATGCGATCGCTGAACAGCTTGTTCTTGGCGCCGACCTCGTAACTCCAGAGGTAATCCGACTTGAAGGTCTCTGGAGCCGTGAACGGACAACTGGAGAGCAGCGCACCGTTGCCTCCGCCCATCCGGTATCCCTTGCTTGCGGATACATAGTACAGGTCATCGGGATCGGCCTTATAGGTGAGCGCGAACTTGGGCGTCGTTGGCACCTGTGTCAGATCTGCCGTGAACAGTGAAGGGGTGCTGAGGGGAGTGTATGCCGAGAAATCAGAGGATTCGCGCGAGACGCGTATGCCCGCGGTGGCGATCCACTTGGAAGTAAGGTTAATATCGGTCTGACCGAAGACGGCCAGCTGCTGGTCGGTATACTTCTGATCGACGACGAAAACGGAGGTATTCGCGGGATTGAAAGGCCCCGATGGCCCATAGAGGCCGGGAGCCGGCGGGTTGGGTGGTGTGGGATTGGGAAGCGCTGCATCGCAATTGTTCACCGGATTGCAGACGTTCTCGAACGACTGCGTCGAGGTCTGCCAGTCTTCCTGATAGTGATGCTCGTAGAATAGTCCTGCGACCCAACTGACCAGCGCCCGCGGATCGCTGGAAGCAAGCCGCACCTCCTGGGTGAATACCTTGTCGCGCTGGCCGGTCAGACTCGGAACCGCATCGGCCGCGGATGTAGGCACGTCGTACGCCAGGGGACTGTTGTAGCCGTAGCCCGGGCCCGGAGTCGGCAGAATCGCGCCGCCCAGATAGGGATACTGCGGGAAGAACACGCTGCCGAAATCGAGCGAGGCGTCGACGACGCGGTGCATGTAAGAGGTGGTGGAAACGAGCTGCGCGAATCCAAGATCGGCCTGCGCCCTGAGGCTGGGCAGGGTCCACTTGTCGCTGGAGCTCTCGGGCAGGAAGGGCTCGTTGTTGAACTCGCCCGCGGATGGATCCGAGTAATAGGCATCGAACCAGCCACTGTCGCCGCGCCGGACGGACTGGAAATAGAGCGACGGCGTTATGAGGACCGCGCCGAGCTGGTACGCCAGGGCCGCTCGGAATGCCTCTGAATTGTTTTCATTCACGTTCGACTTCACCAGGGCCTGCGTCACCGGATCCCTGAGATCGATGTAGCCGCCATCCTCCCTCGCCCAGGCAGCTACCCGATACCCCAGGGTACCGGAATCGATTGGGCCACCCGCCGCGAACCCTCCTTCGAAGCTCGGCGCGCCGTACTCCGTATATTCGGCATCGCCCTCCACCGACCCGGAGAAATTCTGCAGGCTCGGCTCATTCGTGATGAAGCGTACCGTTCCGGCCTCGGACCCGGAGCCAAAGAGCGTGCCCTGCGGGCCGCGATCGACCTCCACACTGTTGAGGTCGAAGATCAGCGGCATCGGGCTCCCGATATTGCCGTAAGACGATAAGCGGCCCTGCAGCGGCGTGTCATTGAGGTATATCCCGGTCATGTATGGGCCGGTATAGGAATCGAGACCGCGTATGGAAACTGTCGTGATGGTAGAGGGGATTACCGGCGTCGCGAACTGGAGCCCAGGCGTAACCGCGGCGACGTCCGCCAGATTCTTGATGTCGAGCTGGTCCAAATCGTGCGCCGTGAGCGCATTGATACTTATCGGTACGTCACTCGCGCTTTCCTGCCGGCGCGTAGCAGTGACCACGATCGTTTGCAGGCTATCGCCGGCAGCCGACGAATTCTGAGATGGCTGTGCCTGAGGGCCCTCCGGCTCCGGATTCACCGCCGTTTGAGCAAAGCACGCAGGCGCGAGGAACGCCAGGGCGAAACCGAATATTGGGCGGGCTTTGAGGCTCATTGCATCGTCTCCCCCGATTAGTGTTTTGTCTACCTGTCGACAATCATACCCATATTGCAATGGCGAGGCAAGCAATCTAATGTGCGGCGCGTTCCGGGAATTTCCCGGTTGGAGATCTGTCAGTGGCAGTCGCGAGCACAGATGAAACCCCCGAGGGCCCCGGACTCGGGCCTCTGCGAGCCCCAACGTTCGTGGATCACGTGGTGAGCGCGATTGTCTCGCGGGCAGTGCTTGGCAAGATCCTGCCGGGTAGCCGCATCAACGAGCTCGCACTGGCAAGAGAGCTCGGCATCTCGAGAGCGCCCATTCGGGAGGCTCTGCGGATGCTGGTCGCGCTGGGGGTCGTCGAGAACATCCCCTACCAAGGCATGCGCCTCGCCCCTCTTACACCCGAGCGCGTGCGGCAGATCAACAAGGTCCGACTGGAGCTCGAGAAGCTCTCACTGCGCGAAGTGCCGGACCTCGGCCGCGCCGAAGAGCTGCAGCGCACCCTGCAAAACATCATCGAGGACATGAAGACGGCAGCGCGCAAGGAAGACCGATTGGCTTTGGCCAATCTCGATGCGGACTTTCACGAGACGCTCATGAGAGCGGCGGGCAACCCCGTCCTCCTCAAGCTGTGGCAGATGCTCAAACCGCAGCTGGTCATCATCTTCGGGCTGGCCACGCTCAAGAAGTCACTGCGCAAGGTCGTGGAGGAACACCGGACTCTGCTGGCGGGCTTCGGCTCACTGAGCCCGGATAAGCTCGCCGGCCTGATGGAAGAGCACATCCTGGCGGACAATCTTTCCATCGATTTCTTGAGTGTGGAAAGCCCCGAGCAGGAGAAATCTCAGGCGAAGGCTTCGGGATCGGCCGGGAAGAAGCGGTAGCTGCGAAATGCTTTGCGGCGTGTGCCTAACCCCGCGCCACTACCGCAACCGCACGGATTCACGCGCCCACCTTGGTGACTCGCAACGCGGAGGCCTTTCAGGCATCCGTGAAAGCTGTGGTTAATCCCTTAATCCCTGGACATGACAAAGTAGCCGAGGAGGCCCAGCGGGGATCTACCGCGGCACTCCGACGAGGCTCGAGCGCACAGTGGTGTACAGGGGAATCAAGATTCTCCCCATATACGGACGACCGTCCGCCACTGCAAAAGCTTTTCGCGACGCTTTGCGGGCGAAGCCCGGGCCGCAGCCGGACACGCGCCGGCGGTGAGGGCATTCAGACAAGCCAGCCAGAGATTTGGCGCAGCGCCCTTCGCCTGCCAGCTGGATCGATACCCGAGGCAAGCAGCCGCCGTGCTGCCTGGTATCGGGCGCGGGCGCATTTCGTTGGTACCTCCGGATAACAGCCCGAGTCCCACAAAAGTCCCACACTCGTTCTTCAACAATACTGCGTCAGTTGCCATCTGATCGCTTCCGCGCAGCACCGGGCGCAGGAGGGGTGGCGACACTGAGGATCTTCTCGATCCCCTTCGGGGAGATGCTTGAACCGCCGAGGCGACTCCGGAAGTAGCGCTCGAGACGGCCGTCCGTGAAATACACATAGCACCCCTTCATTCCACGAGTCATCAGAGTGCGGTAGGTGTTTTTGATGATCAGCTCAGCTCTTCGCGCCGCCTCCTCGGGGTCGGTCTCCAGCAGACGCTTATATCCATTCAGGGATTTATCGTGCTTGGACCGCTTCTCGGGCTGAACGACTACACGATTATCTCGGTAGACAAGATCGGGGCCGACGATCACCCCGATGTAATCCACCTCCAGGCCTTGGCAGGTGTGAATACAGCCGATTTCGTTTGCGGACTCCGGCGCCACGATCCACAAGCCGCCGTCTTTCGTCAAGTTCCACCGCATCGCGAAATGATGCTCGGGAATTGCGACGTCTTCAGCTGCAGGATTCTTCTTACTTCGCCAATCCCAGCAGTACCCGGCCACCATACGCGCCTTGTTACGGACCTTGTTTCGCTCCATTATTTCGCGGCGCACCTGCTCGGGCGAGCCGAATACTCGAAAATCGAACTCGGTGGCATCCAGCTTGTTGTTGGCGGTTGGACGGATTCCTAGGGCGTCATCAAGCCACGCTAGATACCCGTCCGAACCGTTACACCGGAACTGCGACGTCAGAGTAAGCGTAGTGACGCTCGCGCCAGCTTGCCGCGCAAACCGCTCAATCTCAGCTTTTTCCCCGATGTCCTTGAGGGTGACGCGCTGATCCTCGTCGAGAAAGAAGATCGAATACTTTGCTGAGCCGATAAGCTCCTGGATCTGGTTAGTGCCGAGATTGCTGTAGATTCCCGACTTCTCGTTAAGACGGTGCGCCTCGTCCACAATCAGCGCGTCGAAGGTATTGGCGTGCGTATCCGTAAACGACCCAGATCCGGTGAATAGGTTTGAGATCTGAGACTTTCGATGCGTTCCGGCCAATACGCTCTCGAATACCGCACGCGGAGCGGCGTTCTTGGTGACGTATTTCGCCACCAGGCGACGTCCGGTTAACTCGACAAGGAGATTGACGGCGACGACCGACTTCCCGGTCCCCGGGCCGCCCTCGACGATAACCACTTGCTTCGATTTCGCGCTTGCTACGTTAGCCAGCGATAGCGCTGTCTCATAAACCACCTTCTGGTCGTCAACCAGAACAAACTCGAGTCGGCCGGCGAGCATCCCGGTGAGACTCTCGACCAGGCTCTTGGACGGGCGGATTCGGCCGTTCTCGATCCGGTAGAGCATCGATCGTCCATCGCCGTAACAGACGTGTTGCTTGATGAACCGGCGCAGTTTTTCCCGTTCCGCCTCCCCCTTCAGAAAAAGCGGTGCGAGGGTCACATAGTGTTCGTAGAAGCGGTCCGTAAGCACGCCGTCGTCGACATAGTTGTGCAAGTAGGCGCACGGCTGAAGAGCGATGCCGTCCTCGTAGACGGCTTCATTGAAATTCTTGAGAAGCGACGCATACGACCAGGCCTGGTAGGATGGATGACTTACCTGGCATTCACCGTGTGAGAACCGGGTAGTCACGACGGCATCGCGGTCCGTTTTACGGGCACTCTGCCACTGCTTGAGTTCAATGATGATCAGCTGTTCGGCGCGCCGGCCATCCTGGCCTGACAGAATGAAGTCGATTCGCTTCGCCGTCTGCGGAATTCCGTATTCGATAGCAACGCCGCAGTCTCCGGGAATGTCTTCGTCGTTGAGGACCTTCGCCAAGGCAACGAGGGACTCTTTCCAGGAAAGCACTTCCGAGATTGCCACGCTTCTGCCGGTACGGGCTCTGAAGGCCTGAAGGATGATGTCTTCGATGTCCTTGGCGAATGCATCTTTCAAAAATCCCGTCTTGTCATTCTGATAGACGATCATGGCGAGCGCTCAGAGGTCCGTGTACTTCTTGCTGGTGCCGCGCGCCTTATGTACGGGGTATTTCTTGGCATTGACTGCTATCTTGTCGAAGGCGGCGGCGGCCAGGTCAATGTCGAGCTTGTCCGCTAGGCGGATGAGATACAGCAGTACGTCCGCAAGCTCTTCGCGCACGTTGCTGCGGGTCTCAGTCGGAAGCGCGGCGGATTCAACGTCCGGAAGCCACTGGAAGTGCTCAAGGAGCTCAGCGGCCTCGACGCTGAGCGCAATTGCCAGGTTCTTCGGAAAATGGAACTGATCCCAGTCGCGTTCCGCTGCAAATCGACGCAACGCATCCCGCAGCTCCGCAAGAGAACGATCGGAAGCTTCTTTCGCTTGTCCTCCACCTGAGTCTGGCACTTGCTTTCGTTGTGTCATAAGCATCGCCCTATCGCCAGGTTTTCGCCCGAATTGTCGCACATGGTCCTTCACTCCCCAAAGGGGGCCAACTAGGCTACCGCCGCAGCGAATGTCGCAAACAGGTCGCCGGGCAGTGGTAGCTGTAGTCGCCAGGTGATTGCCATCGGTTGTTCGGACTCGTGCTTCACATAGCTCGCAGGTCCCAGAAAGTAGAACGCTCGGTCATCGCTTCGCTCACGGGCAAAGAGCATGATGTGCGTTCCGGTAGCTGCATGATTCTGATATCGACGGCCGCTCTCACTGTCGGCCCGTGTGGTGGACTGGCTCTCCCAGTGAATGAGCTCGGTACTGATTGCGTAGTCGCGATAGCGGGTAGTCGGTGAGAATTGCCCGGTCGTCTTGTCCAGCGTGAACGCAAGAAGATCGGAACGGGCATTTGCAGCCCAGTACACACCTGTCTGCCAAGGAGCCACTTTGGCACCTTCTCCAACGCCGAAGCCTGCGAGTATTTCGACTCGCGTGTACCGCGCATGAACCATGAGCGGGACTGACGGATCAGTCGACACTGGTATTACTACGTGCTCGAGCCTATTGGCAAGGATCTCAAGAAGCTCGAGCAGCTCCGAACGTACCCGGTCATGGTTCCAGAGTACGGTAGCACCCTCGGTAAGAGATGTCGTCTTGGGCACCGATCCACCGATCAGCGAACCTACCAGCATCCGCAGCAGGCGCTGCTCCGATCCAGGAAGTTGCTGCGGCTCCGGCGCCCGTTCGGATTGCAAGAGGCGCTGATAGACCTCAAGCCGTAGCCGATCATCGACATGGAGCAGCCGCCCGCAAGCGCGTCTCAGCGCTTCCTCGTGCGGCCCGCCCCTGCGCTCGATGAGACCCGCGTCCTCGCGAAGATCTGACCAGGTTTTGCCGCCGCCATAGATGTCTTCGAGCTCGAGCCCGGTTTCCTCGAGGTATCGGGCCAAGCTGCAACCCGCGGCTTCAGCCGACATCCGTCGCAGCGCATCCACGCGCTCGGTCCATCGAGAAGGCACTGCCGTCCGGATATTCCCGAGCACGATCTCGGTGGCTACGCGATCGAGCTCAATGTGGCAGCCTGCCGGCAGGAACGGAAAGCCGGCCTCGATCTGTTGTATCAGCGTCTTACGCGTTCCCCCCAGGAGTGCCTGGAAGCGCCGGTCAAACCGAAACTCCACGCGATGGTGTCCGACAAAGTCCAGCACCGTGCAGGTGGACTTCCCGATGCTACGTCGTAACCCTCGCCCCAGCTGCTGCAGGAACAGTGTTGGGCTATCCGTTGGACGCAGCATGAGCAATGTGTCGACTGCCGGGACGTCGACGCCTTCGTTGAAGAGATCGACCGAAAATACGACGTTTGCGCGCCGCGATGCTAGATCGCGCAGTGCGGCACGGCGCTCGGACTCGGGGGTATCGGACCAGATCGCTGTCGACGCGATGCCGGCGTCGCGAAAAATTCGCGCCATGAAGCGCGCGTGGTCAATACTGACGCAAAAACCGAGCGCCCGCATCCGGCCGAGGTCATCGACGCGCTTCTCGAGCTCCTGGAGAACGAATCGAGCCCAAATGTCGTTCGCGGTAAAGAGATTAGATAGACCCTGGGCGTCATAACCGCGACCGCGCCGCCACGGGACCTCGCGCATATCCGTACTGTCGTGAATACCATAGTAAACAAAGGGCACAAGACGCTGCTGGCTGATCGCATCCCAAAGACGTAGCTCTGCGGCTATGCGGCCCCCGAACCAATCGAGAATCGGTAATCCATCACTCCTCTCCGGCGTGGCGGTGAGCCCGAGGAGTTCAACCGGTCGGACGTGATCCAGCAGCGCCTGGTACGAATGGGCTGCCGCATGATGAAACTCGTCGACGATGACGACATCGAAGTGCGCCGGATCGAGGTGCGTGAGCCCTGTGGCGTTGAGACTCTGAATAGATGCGAATACGTGCTCGAATCGCCCAGGTCGGGAACCGCCCACCCAAAGCTCTCCGAATGACGGATCGCGAAGGGCCTGCCGGAATGTCGCACAGCTCTGAATCAGGATCTCTTCACGATGTGCGACAAACAGCAGCCGTGATCGGGCCAGGGCTTCCCGCAGCCCGGCGTAGTCCAGTGCAGCCATGACGGTCTTCCCCGTTCCCGTCGCTGCGACTAGCAAATTGCGGTGATGGCCCTGTTGCCGGGAAAGCATAATAAGCTCGAGCAGGCGCTCCTGAAATGGCTCGGGGCGCAACTCGGTCGGTGAAAGAGCTATGGTCGTCTGCGCATCGACCCCCTCTTCAGTATGAGCGCGGAACTCCTCCCTGTCGTAAGGCCGCAGTTCCGGGTTGTTCCAGTAACCTTCGAAAACTGCAGCCATCTTATCGACTACATCTCGATTCCGAGCGGCCGAGACGCGGACGTTCCATTCGAGCCCGCTGACCTGAGCCGAATGAGTCAGATTGGATGAGCCGATATAGGCCGTGGAGAATCCTGATTGCCTGTGCAGCAGCCATGCCTTGGCATGCAACCGAGTTCCGCTGGTGTCGTACGAGACTCGGATATTAGCGCCGCAATTCTTGAGCTCATCGAGAGCGCGCGACTCGGTCGTTCCTGTGTAAGTCGACGTAAGAATTCTTAGTGCCCGCCCGGAACCACAGTGATCGCGCAGCGCCGGCATTAGCGGAGTGATCCCGCTTCGACGAATGAAGGCCATCACCACGTCGATTCGGTCTGCTGACCGGATCTCCGTCAGGATTTGATGCCCTACCCGGGGCTCCCCAGGCGAGTTCGTGAGTAACGTCGTATCGAGAAGTGGAATCAGTGGCGCGTCGAGAGGCTCTGCCCGCCCATCCGGCAATCGGCCGGCGATGCTGCGCAATAGTTCGGGAACGTCTGACGGCCGCTCCGTCGCCAGGTCGCGACTATCCGGAATAAGCTCGATTACCGCATTGATCAGATGACGCGCGAGATCGATCGCCACTTTAGGGCGGCTGTCCTCATCGACTCCAGCCACCGCACGCTCGACCACGCGAGCGATATGCAGCGCAATGCGATCTGCAGCTTCTGCCGCTCTCAACTCCGCTCGAACTCCGATCAGACGATCTTCGAGGCGGGTAAGCTGAGCTTCCAATGCCTCCGTAATGACGACTTCGTACAGCCCCCGACCTAATGCGGACATGCTGTGGCCTATCCCCCCTGGCGCTACTTTCGCTCTTACGGTCAAGTTTGCCGCAATTGCCTATGCACCGCTATGACGGAAAATTCGTTTGCTCCATCTACGTTTCTCCGGTCACAGCGGCAAGCGCGGCACGAACGTCGACCGCATTTGGATTAATAATCTTAGTCGTAGCCTAGCTACGACTAATAGAGTAAATCAAAGCTAGACAGATTCTTGAATTGTTCTTTATAATCGTAGTATGGCTACGACTGGTAGAAATAAACTAAACAAGCTCTACACCCACTTGGCACCCGGAACGCCGGTGACCTCCGAGGATCTTGCCACCCTCGGAATATCGGCCGACTTGGCCGTCCATTACGTCCGTGCGGGCTGGCTAGAGCGGATGGCGCGCGGCGTTTATTGCCGTCCCAATGATCCGCCCGCTCTGCACCCAAGTGTCCTGCTGCTGCAGCGAGCTTTCGAGGGTTTGCATGTCGGTGGCAAGTCTGCGCTCGACTGGCAGGGCATTCGCCACTACGTGGCCCAGCGGCCCATTCTCCATCTATACGGCTGGAAGGCCGGGCGACTCCCCGAGTGGTTCACGAAGCGTTTTCCAGCCGACTATCACCGCAAGCGGCTATTCAAAGAGCGCCCCGACGCGCTGCTGCACGTTCGGCCTTTCGAGAACCGCAAAGGCGCGCCACTCGTCTCGGCGCCAGAACGCGCGCTCCTTGAGCTCCTGAGCGAAGTCGGCGCTCGACAACCGCTGCAGGAAGCGCGTGAGCTCGTGGAGAGCAGCTACAACTTGCGCGCTGGTGTCTTGGGTGAACTCCTCAAGCGATGCGGCAGCGTCAAGACCGTGCGCCTCTGCTTGCAGCTCGGGCGCGAGCTCTCCCTACCGTGGGCAGGCAAGCTAGACCCGTCTCAGTTGCCCAAGGGAAGTAATCGGCCGTGGGTCGGTCGCTCCCGCGACGGCCTCCTCGTGCTCAAGCCATGAATCAGGTCTATCTCGACACCGCCCGACTGCTGACGCGGATCGCGCCGCTCGTGCTCGTCGACGACACCTTTGCGCTGAAGGGCGGCACGGCCATCAACCTCTTCGTGCGCGACATGCCGCGACTGTCGGTGGATCTCGACCTGGTGCTTCCCGACCATACATTGCCGCGCGAGCCGGCACTCAAGCGCATCAACGATGCTATCCACCAATCAGTTGCGCGCCTGAAGAAGCAGGGCTTCCAGGCCCATGCGCCAACCACTGCGGACGCCGGCGAGACCAAGCTGCTCGTTCGGCAAGGCACTATTCAAGTCAAGATCGAAGTGAATTTCGTCATGCGTGGCACGGTCCGCCCTGCGCGGATGGCGTCACTGACACGGAATGCGCGCGACGCGCTCCAAGCCGACCTTGAGATTCCTGTGGTGTCGCTCGAGGATATGTATGGCGGCAAACTGGTCGCAGCGATGGATCGCCAACATCCACGCGATCTCTTCGATGTCATGCAGCTCTTCGCGCACGGAGGGATCACGGCTGACATCCGTCGCGCTTTTGTTGTGTATCTTGCGAGCCATAACCGCCCCACGCATGAGGTCTTATTTCCGCCACCTCGCGACATACACCAGGAATTCGAACAAAACTTCGTGGGCATGACTACCGAGCCCGTCGAGCTCGAGGCCCTCCTGGTCGCGCGCTCGCGAATGTTGCGAGAGCTGCAGCAGGGTCTGACGACTGATGAGCGCCGGTTCCTACTTTCGCTGGTCGCCGCCAAGCCGGAGTGGTCGCTGTTGGGCGTGCCACATCTCGAGCAGCTTCCCGGCTTGAAATGGAAACTTCAAAATCTCGAGAAGCTGAGAAAATCCAACGCTAAGAAGTTTGCCGAGCAGTCGGATTCGCTTGAACGGCACTTGAATTCATAAGGGTCCCACAAAACTCCCACAGATCAACGGTTCTTTTGGCCGCGCGATCCAGAAAAAGACTCCCAAGCCATTGAACCTCCAGGAGTTATTATGGTGCCGGCTGAGAGATTTGAACTCCCGACCAACGGTTTACAAAACCGCTGCTCTACCACTGAGCTAAGCCGGCGCCGAGAAGAGCGAGCCGAAAGGCTATTTTGAGCCGCGGATTGTACCGGTGCACGCGCCCTCAGAGCACGGACGGCTGGGTGGCGACTTTCACTAGGACGCATGGCACTGGTCCGCCCCCGCCAGGCTTGCATCGGGGCAGGTTCGACGCCGGGACCGCAGCGGATGCAACGGGCGCTCCTCGAGGCACTGGCGCGGACCGAGTCCTGGCTGAGGAAGCCGGCGATCCCGTCTGCCGCGAAGGCGCAGTCGGCGACGGGCTCGAGGCACAAGGTTGCACACTGATAGGCGAGCTGCCGCCGCCCGGTCCCCGCTCCAGATCCGAGACATCCTTCAGCGGCAGGGCCGTTGAGCTGTTCGGGAGCGTGAGGTCGAGCCAGTACACGGTGCCTGGCAGGATCCGCTCGGCCATCCCGGCCGTGAGGCCGATCGTGCCTGCGAGCTTGACGCGGCGCTGGGCCTTTTCGCGGTCCGTGTAGAGGCCGAGCGAGACGCGGCGGCGGCCCCCAGCATCCACGGGCATTGCCTCGGCGTCATCGATGCCGGCGCCCTCCAGTCTGTGCACCACTCGCATCTCGCCGGCATCGGTCTTGAAGCCGTCCAGATAAACCCAGAACCGGCGCATGGCTGGCGATTCCGTTGCGCGCTGCTGCGGCATGAAGCCTTTCGCCAGCAGGACCGTGGCCGCCTTACCGACAATGGCGGGATCGTCGAAGGGCCCGACCGAGACGCACTGGGCCGGCGATGTCTCGAGGGACATCTTGCTGGCCAATGCCGCGCGCTTGTCCGGCGGCAAATCGCTTACCAATGTCATGCGCGGCAGGTTTGCGATGGAGCTCGGCGCGGGTGCTGGCGGCACATCGATCCACTCCGACCATCCCAGAAAGAGCAGATTGACGAGGACCAGACCGTAGAAGACGACGCGCACAGGCGCGATTGTAGACCTACTCCTGTCCTTGAACACCGACGGCCCAGGCGGCAAGTCCCTCGAGCACGAGGTCCGGCACGAGGAGACTCTTGGTCCGGATCAAAGGCCGCAGTCCCGGCGCGCCGCCCCCTGTCATCACGAGCTTGGGCGTCCCGCCGACCAGGGCGCGGGCTTCGCTGACGGCCCGATCGACTGCCGCCGCTGCGGCATAGAGAGCCCCCTGCTCCACCGCCGCCCGAGTCGAGCGCCCGAACAGCGCAGGTCCTCGTCCTCCGGCACCCCCCTGCGTGCGTCGGCGAATGCCGCTCGTCCCATCGAGCAGGCTAGCCACCATGAGTGTCGGCCCCGGAATGATCGCGCCACCCCAGTGACGCCCATCGGCTCCCACCAAGTCGATAGTCATCGCGGTCCCGATAGCGATCGCACACACGGGCCACCTGGCGAAACGACGATGCGCGGCGATCATCGCCAGCAGTCGATCGACGCCGAGGCGCCAGGGATCTATGTAGCCGACGGTCACCCCGCAAGCTCGCCGCTGCGTGGTGATCCGTTCCGGCTCCGGCGCCCCAGCCAGTCGCGCGCCCGCAGCCAACGCATTGCTCACGTCATCCGCGGCAACATTCGACATCAGGATGCGCTCGACATCCCCGCGCGAGCCGATGACCCGGCGCGCGAAGTCTCGAGCACGCCAGCCTGCATACTCTGCAGCCTGCGCCTTCCCCAGCCGCTCTCCCTTGAGCCATGCCCACTTGATCCGGCTATTGCCGATATCCACCAACAGAGCGCTCACTCGACCGCCCTCACCGTCACATCCCCCGAGATGAATCGCTTCACCCCCTGAGGCGTCTCAACGACCAGCGCCCCATGCAGATCGATGCCGCGCGCGAGCCCCCGCGCAACACCCTCCAGTGTGTGCACGTCGATCTGACGGCCCCGAAGCGCATCGGCGTCGCGCCACTCGTCGGCGAACGGCCGCAGGCCCTCCTTCTCGAATACAAGCAGCCCGCGGACGATTTGGGTGATGAGGGCCGCCGCGAGAGCATTGCGAGAAGGGCGCTCCAATCCCGCGGTAACCAGGTCGACAGCCGACACCCCTGTCTCCTCGATCGTCTCCAGCACCTTCGCGCCAAGCACCACGTTGAGGCCGATGCCTATGACGACGCAGGCAGGCCCCGCTGATTCCGCGCGCAGCTCGATGAGGATGCCCCCGAGCTTCTTGCCTTCGACCACGAGGTCGTTCGGCCACTTGAGCCTCGCCTCCTCGACACCGGCCTCCCGCAGAGCACGCAGCGCGCACACTCCAATGACCAGCCCCAATGCACCGAGGTCCTGCAGCACGTCCCGAAACGCCCAGCTCAGCGACAAACAAATGGAGCCGCCCGGTGGGGCCAACCACGCGCGCCCGCGCCGGCCGCGGCCCGCAGTCTGATACTCCGCGAGCATGACTTCGCAGCCACCGAACGGCGGATTCGGGCGCGCGAGCAGCACGCTATTGGTGGAGTCGACGGTCCAGGCTGTATCCAAGCTACGGACATGGACGCGAACCGCCTCTTGCAGAAGGGTCGCGATCTGCCTGGAGTCGAGCGCATCGCTGCCCGACCGCAGGCGGTATCCCTTGTTGCGGACGGCATGCAAAGTCGCGCCGAGCTCGCGCAGCGACTCCACCGACTTCCAGACCGCGCCACGGCTGACGCCCAGCGTCTCGGCGAGCTGCTCTCCGGAGTGAAACTCCCCATCCGCGAGCGCCGCGAACACTCTCGCGACAAGTGGTGGTACGTCCATGTCAGGACCGCGACCTGGCGGCTCCGAGGAGCCACAGCCGGCGCGCCCGCGGCTCGGTGCCGGCCAACATCCTGGCGACGTTCGCGCGATGAGTGAAGGCGATCAGGGCGGCGCTGAGCACCGCAAAAACAAGCATTGGCAGCCGCGGCGGAACACCGCTGGCCCCCGCGGCCACAGCGAAGGCCACCGCCCCCAGAATCGAGGCGAGCCCCACGAAGCCAAAGAGTATGACCGCCAGCAGCCAGACCACGAGCATCGGAACGAGGAGCGCGGGCGCGGCGCCAAACACGGCACCGACCAGCGTCGCCACGCCCTTGCCTCCCCGCAATCCGTACCAGAGCGGATAGACGTGCCCCAACATCACCGCGACCCCGCATACCGCGACGGCCCACACGCTCCAGTGCGCGGGCGCCGGCGCGATCCCGGGAAGCCGCGCCCCGGCCAGCCGCCCGGTAGCGATCCACCCCTTGCCGATGTCGATCAACAGCACGCAGAAGGCAAACAGCTTGCTCTGAGTGCGCAGCGCATTCGTGGCCCCCGCGTTGCCGCTTCCCAGGCGGCGGATGTCGACACCGCCCCGGAGTCGCCCCACGAGGAGACTGCCCACGATCGAGCCCAGCAGATAGCTGAGCACGGCTTTGACGAGAAGCTCGGTCACGCGGGCAGGAAGACCTCGGCCAACATGCAGCGCACACTGCCGCCGCCCAGCCGCTCGATGGTCGGGATCGGCACCGCGAGCACCTCATCCGTGCAAGCCGACAATCGGGCAAAAGCGTCCGCGGACAGCGCATGCCTCGCCGTCTCCGACATGACCAGCACCCGGTAATCCCCCAGCGCCTCATCCCACGTGCCGAGCTCGAGCATGTTGCCGGCAAAGCGTTCCATCTCACCGTAGCCGAACTCGATGACCTCGCGCCCCGAGGCGCGCAGCCGTTCGACGATTGGCCCACGATCGGCCGCTACCATCGCCTCCGTTCCGACGATCGCCACCTTCTCACCAACACACATCAGGACATTGGTGTGGTAGAGCGGCACCCCCGCACGATCGAAGGCATTGATGAAGATCGGCTCATAACCCAGCTCCTTCGCCCACTCCTGCACGACAGCAGCATGGGTGCGGGGGGAGATGCAGGCGTAGGCCGTCCGCTCGATGTGATCCAGCACGAGGCTTCCCGTTCCCTCGAGATAGCGGCCGTGCTGCTCGTGGGAAGTCAGGTTGAGCAGCCGCGATATCTTGAAGCCGAGTCGCTCCGCCACTTCGTCCACGACTTCGCCGCGGCGCTCGTGGCGGCGGTTTTCCGCCTGCATCGGGTAGAGCACGACGGTGCCGTCCTCGTGAAAGCTCACCCAGTTGTTCGGAAACACCGCATCCGGCTTCGCCGGATCGATGGTGTCTTCCGCGACACAGACCCGCACCCCCTCGCCAGTCAACGCCCCCGCGAGGCCCTCGAACTCCCGGCGGGCGACCGCGCCCTCCCCCGCCGCATCCGCAGGCTGCTGCTGGAATTTGTTGGTCGCGGCCGTCTCCGGGTTGTAGCCGAAGCTCGCGGGCCGCACCATCAGTACCGCCTCGGCGCACTGCCGGCGGGCAGCAGTCGGAGTATCACTGCTCATGGCCTGGCATTGTCTCACGATCGCTGATGGCCAGGAGTTTCGGGTCTTTCACGTCGTGGACGCGCCGGGCTTTGACGTCGGCGAGCAGGCCCTTCAACCACTCACGGTCGAGGCGCCGCTGCTTCTCGATGTGTTGCAGCAGATGCTCGCCGCCCGTTGAGATCACCGGCGCCAGCTCCTTGCGGATCGGGCCGAGTTTGGCGATGAGCTCGTCCAGGCGCCCGAGCCGGCGCTGCAGGACATCCTCGACGACGGCAAGGTCGCTGAGGTGCAGGAAGAGCAGCGCGCCGTACAGCGTTTGCGACACCGGCCCCTCCTCCTCGAATTGCTGGTGCAGCGACTTCTGGAACTCCGTCTTTCCCTTTGGAGTGATCTTGTAAACCGTACGCATGCCGCCGCGGGCCACACGCTCGCGTGCTACGGCCGCAATCAGGCCCTCCTTCTCCAGTTGTCTGATCGCGTAGTAGAGCGTGCCGACATCGACGTCCATGTAGCACTCCACCATGGCGTTCTGCATGCGCCGCTTGATCTCGTAAGGGTGGAAATTCCCGCGGTGCAGGACGCCGAGGATGAGCAGCCTTGCCTTCATAGTTTAATTAAACTATTATAAATCGACTAAAGAGGTCGGAGAATAAGCCATGTGGCGCACGATTGGGGCGATCATCGCCGGTCTCGTGGGTTGGGCGGTCATCGTAACGGCGATCGACTGGGGGTTGCGCTTCGGAATACCGGGCTACCGGTTGGCGGAGCACACCTTGGTATTCACGCTCGGCATGAAGATCGCCCGCCTCTCCATGGCGGCGGTCACATCAATCGCCGCGGGGGCGCTGGTGCGTGTGATCGCACCGGGAAGCCGCCTTGCACCGTGGATCGTCGGGCTGGTAGTGCTGGCGCTCTTCGTGCCCTTCCACATTCAGCTGTGGCACCGATTTCCCATCTGGTACCACCTCAGTTTCCTGGTCCCGCTGGTACCCCTGGTGGCCCTGGGCGCGTGGCTCGCCTCGCGCGCGCCCGCTCAGCTTCCCGTCAGCTCGAGCTCCTGAAGTACCGGCAGCTCGCAGGTCAGGTCGAGCGCGTGGCCGGTGACATATCGCTGGCACTGATCGAACGGCACCGGCCGGGCGAACAGGAACCCCTGCGCATAGGGGCAGCCGAGCTGGCGGAGCTTCTCGAGCTGCTGCCAGCCCTCGATGCCCTCCGCCACCACCTCGATGTTGAGATGCTTCGCCATCGCCAGGATCGCTTCCACGATCGCCAGGTCGCTCATGTCGGTGACCAGGTCGCGCACGAAGCTGCGGTCGATCTTGAGATAGTCCACCCGCCAGCTCTTGAGGTACGACAGGCTCGAGTAGCCGGTGCCGAAGTCGTCGATGGCGATGCGCGTACCGAGCTCACGCAGGCGCGCGATCGCGTCCTGCGAGGAGTCGCCGTTGCGGCCCTCCCGACGCTCGAACAGCGCGCTCTCGGTCAGCTCGAGCTGCAGCATGCTGGCGCTCACATGGTGCGTGCGCGTCAAGCGTGCGATGGTCGCGGCGAGGTCGGAGCGAAGCAGCTGCACTGCAGAGATGTTGACCGCGATCGGTACGACGGTGGCGCCCGACCCCCGCCAGCGCGCCGCGTCCTCGATGGCCCGCTCCAGTACGAACTCGCCGATGGGGACTATGAGCCCCGTCTCCTCCGCCACGGCGATGAAGCGGTCGGGAGGGACGAACCCGTGGCTCGGATGACGCCAGCGGAGCAAAGCCTCGAGCGCGACGACCCGGTGTGACGCGATGTCGACGATCGGCTGGTAGTGCACATCGAGCTGCCGGGCCTGCAACGCCGTGCGCAGGCTCGACTCGATGGCGATGCGCTCCTTCAGCTTGCGCTCCATCACCGGGCTGAAGAGCTGGAAGTTGTTGCGGCCGCGATCCTTCGCCTGGTACATCGCCGTGTCCGACTGCCGCAGCAGCTCGCCCATGGTCGAGCCGTCGCGCGGAAACAGGCTGACGCCGATACTGGCAGTCGTCACCAGCGTTCTGCCGTCGATGAGCACCGGGGCGCCCAGCGCCTCCGTCACGCGGCTCGTGGTCTCGTTGATCTGCTCCGCGGTGGCGACGGACTTCAGCACTACGATGAATTCATCGCCGCCCATGCGGACCACGATGTCGTCGGTGCGCGTGGTCGCGCGGATGCGCTGCGCCACGGCCTTCAGCAGCTTGTCACCGGTCTCGTGACCGCGGGAATCGTTGATGTGCTTGAACCGATCGAGGTCCAGGAAGAGGATCGCGAGCATGCTGCCGGTGCGCTGGGCCTCCTCGATCGCGCCAGGCAGGTGCGCTGCCAGAAAGAGACGATTCGGCAGGCCGGTGAGCTGGTCGTGATGGGCCAGGTGATCGAGATGCTGCTGCTTCTCGAGGAGCTGCGCCTCCACCCGGCGCCGCATGGCGATATCGCGCATCGTCAGGGCGTAGAGGTTGCGCTCGCCGAGGTCGAGCCGATAGCCGCTGACCTCGACCTGGATGAAGCGCCCGCTGCGACACCGCTGCCCGGTCTCGATGAGCAGCCGCCCCGGCGATTCCGCCAGCTGTGCGAGCAGCGCCTCGGGCGGGCCGCCATCGTCGCTGAAGATCTGCGACAACTGCAGTGCCTGCAGCTCCTCCAGCGTATAGCCGAGCGTGCTTTGCAGCGCGGGATTGGCGTCGACTACAGCGAAAGAGCTGCCGTCCACGACAAGCATGCCGAACGGCGATTGCGAGAATGCTTCGTCGTGCACGCTCTCGGCAGCGGCTTCCGGGGGCCGTCGCGATAGCAGCCAAAATCGTATGGAGACCGCAAGCAGCCCGAGCGCGAGCACCGCCGATCCCAGAGCGAAGTGGTTCACGAGCACACCCGTCCCCATGCAACGGCAAAGTGTGGCGGAAGCGGGATCGCGGCGTCCGGGAGCACCGCACAATTCCGGGCGGCCCGCCCAGACTAGCCTCGGGGAACGAGTGCCCAGGCCATCCCATCGGGGTCCTGAACCCCCTTGATTACAGCGGTGACGCGAAAGCCGCTGAGGTCGATGACCGCGAGCTCATCACCGCCGCTCACCGCGACGAAGGCACGGTGGCCGGCCGGATCCATGAGGATTCCGGCCGCGCCCGCCCCCAGGTTCAGCCGCTTGACGATGGCGTGCGTGCTCGCGTCCAGAATGAGCAGGTTATTGGGACCGCCCACGTTCCTCTCCCCGGGCTCACCCAGTCCCGAGACGAACACGTATCTGCCATCGGGAGTGAACTTCAGCCGGTTCGCGTTCTGGACGGGAATCGGAAAAGTCTCGGTCGCATTCCCGGTCGCGACATCGATGACGGTGACCGAATCGACGCCCGCGTTCGCCGTCCAGAGCTGCCGTCCGTCCGGCGACACATCGAATCCTTCCGAGCCTTTGCCCGCGGGCACTGTGAGCAGCCTTGCGGGTTGGATGATGCTGACGGTCCCCGAGCCAGGATTGGACACGAAGATCTCGTCGCTCCCAACCATGATCATGTGGCTCCTGTCCTGACCGGTACCCATGATCCAATCGATGCGGTGTGTCGCCGGGTTGTAGCGGCCGACGGCTCTATTGGTCTCAGCCGTGAAATAGAGCTCCCCGCCCGCGAAGTCCAATCCATGCGTCGAGTGCAGCGGACTGACGTCGATCGGCAGCAACGCCTTTCGCGTCAGCAGATTGACCACCGTGATGATATGGAGCTTACTGCCCGAACCCCCGTAGTTCGACACGTACGCGCGTGTGCCGTCGCTCGAAGCGATGACCTCGTGCGGATCATTGCCGGCGGGAATTCGCGCCAGGACCTTCAGCCGCACCGGATCGATGATCGCGAGCCGCTCGGCGTTGCCCTTCTCCACCACCAGCAACTCGCGTGAGCGGTGGCCGGCGGCCCAGCCCGGAGTTGCGGCCAACGCCAGGAAAAGCAGAGTTAGTACGGAGCCGACGTCCAAACGGTTCATGGGACGACCTCGTTGATTCATGGGATGTCCTCGATGGCCGAAACTCGCTATAAATCATTAAGTCAGGTAGATTGAAAGGGATCCATATCCCCATCGTTCGCGGCTTAAAAAACGAGGAGAAACTCCCGTGAGCTCGACACGTCATCTCTTTCTCAAGCTCAGCGCCGTTGCGATTACAGCGCTCTTACTGTCGGTGCAAGGCGCGCCAGCACAGGCGGCGACTTCGCCGGCGGTGAATCAGGCGCTCGAAGCGGCCGCCCACGGGTCCTGGCGCACGCCGAAAAACGTAGCGCGCGACAAGTACCGCCATCCGGTGCAGACGCTGGAATTCCTCGGCATTCGCCCGGACATGACCGTAGTCGAAGTGCTCCCGGGCGGCGGCTGGTACACCGAGATCCTGGCGCCCTTCCTCAAGGATCACGGCCAGCTGATCGAGGCCACCTGGCCCCTCGCCGGTACGACCGGCTTCTTTCACGACGCCGCCGTGAAGTACCGCGCCAAGCTCGCCGCGAACCCGGCAATCTACGGCAAGGTGGAGCTCGAGCCCTTCATCCTGCCCGATTACATGGAGCTGGGCTCGCCCGACAGCGCGGATATGGTGGTCACCTTCCGCAACATCCACGACATGGTCTTCGAGAACGTGCACGGCATGGGCAGCGATAGGGACCTGCAGAACTTCCTGCGCAATGCCTACACGGTGCTGAAGCCCGGTGGAGTTCTCGGCATCGAGGAGCACCGTGCCGCCCCTGATATGCCGCTCGAGGATGCGTTCAAGCTCTCACGCGTGAATCAGGACTATCTCATTCGGGAGGCCGAGATCGCCGGCTTCAGGCTGGCGGGGACTTCGGAGATCAACGCCAATCCCAAGGATACGCGCAAGGAGAATGTGTTCTTCTTTCCGCCGGAGCTCGATCCCGCAAGCGGCAACACCGCCAAATACGCCGCGCTGGGCGAGGCCGACAACATGCTGGTGAAGCTCGTCAAGCCGACAGTAGGCGCAATGCCCGGAATGTCGGGAATGTGAGCCGGACCGCCCGGTCGCCGGAAAGCAAAAACCCCCGGAACCTTGCGGTTCCGGGGGTTTTTCCGTTAGGACCCTGGCAGTGACCTACTCTGGCATGCCTGAAAGGCACACTACCATCGGCGCAGAGCGTTTTCACTTCCGAGTTCGGAATGGGATCGGGTGGTTCCCGCTCGCTATTGCCGCCAGGGAAACTGTTTGAGGTTCGAGGAGCCGGTGTTGCCACCGGCTCCGCGCGCCTCCAATTCGGTTCGTTTCGTCTTCGACGCCTGTCGCGTTCGTCAAAAAATGGATCGCTCCATTACATCATCCTCTCGCGGACAGACCGCTTGAGGTTATATGGTCAAGCCTCACGGGCAATTAGTACTGGTTAGCTGAAGCCATTACTGGCCGTACACACCCAGCCTATCAACCAAGTAGTCTTCTTGGGCCCTTTAGGGGAGTCAAGCTCCCAGGGAGATCTAATCTTGAGGGGGGCTTCCCGCTTAGATGCTTTCAGCGGTTATCCCGTCCGCACATAGCTACCCGGCAGTGCCACTGGCGTGACAACCGGAACACCAGAGGTGCGTCCATCCCGGTCCTCTCGTACTAAGGACAGCTCACTCTCAAATCTCCAACGGCTACGGAAGATAGGGACCAAACTGTCTCACGACGTTTTGAACCCAGCTCGCGTACCACTTTAATCGGCGAACAGCCGAACCCTTGGGACCTGCTACAGCCCCAGGATGTGATGAGCCGACATCGAGGTGCCAAACTCCTCCGTCGATGTGGACTCTTGGGAGGAATAAGCCTGTTATCCCCGGAGTACCTTTTATCCGTTGAGCGATGGCCCTTCCATACAGAACCACCGGATCACTATGACCTGCTTTCGCACCTGCTCGACTTGTCAGTCTCGCAGTCAAGCACCCTTATGCCATTGCACTCTGAAGCGCGATGACCGACCGCGCTGAGGGTACCTTTGCACTCCTCCG
>CAWEXF010000012.1:170000-251875 GCA_963812925.1 uncultured Pseudomonadota bacterium
TTGATGCCCCCGGCGTCCACCTGAATCGTCATCGGCGGCAGGTCCGCGGGCACCGCCCGCTCGCTCACCCGGGCCAGGAAGTCCCGTTCCGCCCGCTCCGCCTCGGGCGCCCCGTGGAAGCGCGCCGTGATCTCCCTGGCCAGCTCGAGCTTGATGTCGCGGGGGTTGCGCCCCTCCCCGGCTGCCCGTTTCAGGCCGGCGATCTCCGCCAGCGGCCGGAACGACAGCAGCTCGAAGTACCGCCACATGAGCTCGTCCGAGATCTTCATGACCTTGCCGCACATGTCACCGGGCGGCTCGGCGATGCCGATGTAATTGCCCAGCGACTTCGACATCTTGTTGACCCCGTCCAGGCCCTCCAGCAGGGGCATCGTGATGACCACCTGCGACTCCTGCCCGTACGCGGTCTGCAGCTGCCGGCCGACCAGCAGGTTGAACTTCTGGTCGGTGCCGCCCAGCTCGACGTCCGCCTTCAGGGCCACCGAGTCGTAGCCCTGCGCCAGCGGGTAGAGGAATTCGTGGACGGCGATGGGCTGCCCGCTCTTGTAGCGCTTGGCGAAGTCGTCCCGCTCCAGCATCCGCGCCACGGTGTAATGCGCGGCCAGCCGCACGAAATCCGCCGCATGCATCGGCGAGAGCCAGCGCGAATTGAAGTCCACCCGGGTGCGCTCCGGGTCGAGGATCTTGAACACCTGCCGCTCGTAGGTGCGTGCGTTCGCCTGTACTTCCTCCGGCGTGAGCGCCGGACGCGTCTGGTTGCGTCCGCTCGGATCGCCGATGAGGCCGGTGAAGTCCCCGATGAGGAAGATCACTTCGTGCCCGAGCTGCTGGAACTGGCGCATCTTGTTGAGGAGCACGGTGTGCCCGAGATGCAGGTCCGGCGCGGTCGGATCGAAGCCAGCCTTGACCTTCAAGGGTTGGCCGCGGGCCACCTTGCGGACGAGGTCGGCCTTCAGCAGCACCTCCTCGGCGCCGCGCTCGAGCTCGGCGATCTGGTCATCGAAGTTCATGATTTCCTGGGTCAGCTTGTCGGGCCAAATGTCATTCAAGTGTAGACGACGGCCAGCTTGGCCGTGCGTGCATAAGCCCCCGTAGTCTGCTGTACTTGGATGATGGACGCACCCGATCTCAAGTCTCCCGGTCTCTACTTCAATCGCGAGCTCTCCTTCCTGGAGTTCAACCGCCGCGTACTGGCCCAGGCGTTCGACGAGTCGGTGCCGCTGCTGGAGCGACTGCGGTTCCTCTGCATTTCCTCGAGCAATCTCGACGAATTCTTCGAGATCCGGGTGTCGGGCCTGAAGCAGCTGCTCGAGCTCGGCTCCGCCCAGTCCACCGCCGACGGCATGACCTTCGAGCAGCAGCTGTCCGCCATCCACGAGCGCTCGGCCGTGCTGGTGGCCGAGCAGTACCGCTGTTTGAACGAGGTGCTGCTGCCCGCGCTCGCGGCCCGCGACATCCTCCTGATCGGCCACGAGGAGTGGACGCCGGAGGCGCACAAATGGCTGGAGCGCTACTTCGAGCTCGAGGTCGAGCCGGTGTTGAGTCCGCTCGGGCTCGATCCGGCGCGCCCCTTTCCCCGCATCCAGAACAAGAGCCTCAACTTCATCGTGCGCCTGGAGGGCAAGGATGCGTTCGGCCGCGACAGCGAGCTCGCCATCGTGCAGGCGCCCCGCTCATTGCCGCGTGTCGTGCCGGTGCCGCTCGAGGGCTCGAAGCGCACGCTGGTGCTCCTCACCGGCATCGTGCAGGCCTTCGTGCAGAAGCTCTTCAGCGGCATCGACGTGGTTGGCTGTTATCAGTTCCGGGTCACGCGCAACAGCGATCTGTTCGTCGACGAGGAAGAAATCGATGACCTGCGCCGCGCGCTCGAAGGCGAGCTGGCGCACCGCCGCTACGGCGCCGCGGTGCGGCTCGAGACCTCCAACGACTGCCCGGCCGACATCGTGCAGTTCCTGCGGCAGCAATTCTCGCTGCATGAAGTCGACACCTACAGCGTGCCGGGCCCCGTCAATCTCAACCGGCTGACCGCCGTGTACGACCTCGTGCAGCGGTCGGACCTCAAATATCCGATGTTCACGGCCGGCCTGCCCAAGCGCCTGGTAGGCAACTCCGACCTGTTCGCGGTCATCCGCCAGAAAGATCTGCTGCTGCACCATCCCTATCAGACCTTCGCGCCGGTGATGGATTTCCTGCGGCAGGCCGCCGCCGATCCCAACGTGCTCGCCATCAAGCAGACGCTCTATCGCACCGGCAACGACTCGCCCATCGTGGATGCGCTGGTCGCGGCGGCAAACGGCGGCAAGGACGTCACGGTGATCATCGAGCTGCGCGCGCGATTCGACGAGGAAGCCAACATTGAGCTGTCGAGCCGCCTGCAGGAAGCGGGAGCGCACGTCATGTATGGCGTCGTCGGCTACAAGACGCACGCGAAGCTCGCGATGGTGGTCCGCCGGGAGCCGGGCGGCATCCGCCGCTACTGCCACCTCGGCACCGGCAACTATCATCCGAAGACAGCGCGGCAATACACCGACTACGGCCTCTTCACTTGCGATCACGAGGTCGGGCAGGACGTGCACGAGCTCTTCCTGCAGCTCACCAGCCTGACGCAGACTCCCAAGCTCAACCGCCTGGTCCAGTCGCCGTTCGGGATGCACGACGCCCTCATCGCCAAGCTGGACCGCGAGGCCGAGCACGCGCGTGCCGGCCGGCCGGCGCGAATCATCCTCAAGATGAACGCGCTCGTGGAACAGCAGTCGATCGAAGCGCTCTACCGCGCCTCGCGCGCCGGCGTGAAGATCGACCTGATCGTGCGCGGGCTGTGCGCCCTGCGCCCCGGGGTGCCCGGCGTCTCCGAGAACATCGCAGTACGCTCCATCGTCGGCCGCTTCCTCGAGCACTCGCGCGCGTTCTACTTCGAGAACGGCGGCGAGCCGGAGCTCTACTGCGCCAGCGCGGACTGGATGGAGCGCAACTTCTTTCGCCGCGTGGAAGTGGCATTCCCCATCCAGCGCGCATCGCAACGGGAACGGATCCTCGAAGATCTGACACGCTACCTCGAGGACAACTCGCAGGCGTGGATTCTGCTTGCCGATGGACGGTACGAGCGACTGTCGCCGGGTCGTGAGAAGCCAAGGACCGCGCAGATGGAGCTGGTGGCGAATTACGCGGCCGGCGCGTCGCTGGCCGCCGTGTCCGCCGACACCTCGGCTTAGCTACTTACCGCCGCTGAACACTCGCAGGCGAAAGCCGGCGGCACGGAGGTAGTCCACCTCCTGCTGCAGGTCCGCCCAGGTCAGCGGGTAATCGTTCAGCCAGCGCGCGGGGAAGCGCAGCTCCAGCGACTTCGATCCCGGCATCAGCGCGATCGGCGGCAGCGCCGCGGGGCTGCGGCCGCGATGCAGCAGCACGGCCAACCGCAGGATGATGACCAGATAGACCGCGTTGCGGTCCCAGGGCGGCACCAGATCCTCCATGCCCTCCAGCGCCAGCTTGCGCCGATGGCCGCCGACCGTGCGCGCCAGCAGCCGCTGCTCCTCGCGGGAGAACCCCTGCATGTCGGCGTTCTCCAGCAGGTAGGCACCGTGCCGATGATAGCCGCTGTGGGAGACATCGAGGCCGATCTCGTGCAGCCTCGAGGCCCATTTCAGCGCCAGGTCAGCCGAGGGATCGCCCTGGAGCTTCCAGGTATCCCGGGTCTGCTCCAGGAAATTGAGTGCGGTCGCCTCCACTCGCTCGGCCTGTGCGAAGTCGACGTGATAGCGCTGCTGCATGCCGCGCACGGTGCGGTCGCGCGCGTCCTCATCCGTGTAGCGGCCCACCATGTCATAGAGCAGCCCCTCACGCATGGCGCCCTCGGCCATCCGCATTTCCTTGAGATTCAGCCCGGCGAAAACCTCCGCGAGGATGGCAACGCCGCCGGGGAAGACCGGGCGGCGGTCCTCCGTCAGCGCCGCGAGCTTCAGCTCACGCACGTGGCCTGCCTCCGTCAGATAGGCAATGACGCGGTCGAGGCCCGCCGGGGTGATCAACAGGGCCTGGCTGTCGAGCTCGCGGATGGCCTCGCCGATCGCCCGCACGGTGCCGGAGCTGCCGGCGGAGCGGTCCCAGCCGCGCCGCCTGAAGGCCGCCTGCACCGGCTCCAGCTCCAGACGCGCCGCCAGCCGCGCTCCGGCCATCCGCTTGGCGGAAATCTTGCCGTCGCGAAAGAAGCGCTCGCTCAGGCTGACGCAGCCCATCTGCAGGCTCTCGAGGTCGAGCGGCGCGAGCCCCTCGCCGATGATGAGCTCCGTGCTGCCGCCGCCGATGTCCACCACCAGGCGCTTGCCGGGCTCGGTCGGCATGGTGTGCGCCACGCCGCTGTAGATGAGCCGCGCCTCCTCCATGCCGGCGATGATCTCGATCGGATGGCCCAGCGCCTCACGGGCGCGCTCGAGGAAAGCCTGTTTGCGGTGCGCGAGGCGTAGGGCATTGGTCCCCACGACGCGAACGCTATCGGCACGCATATCGCGCAGCCGTTGCCCGAAACGCTGCAGGCAGGCAAGGGCCCGCGCCGCCGCCTCTTTGTCGATGCGGCCGTTCTCGGCGACGCCCGCGGCCAGGCGCACCATCTCACGCAGACGGTCGATGATGACGAGCTGGCCGTGCGTGTAGCGCGCGACGACCATGTGGAAACTGTTGGAGCCGAGGTCTACCGCCGCCAGGACATCGGGGACGGGTCGCGCCGCGGGCGCCGCGCTGGCTTTCTGGCTATCGCGGAGGGAGGCGGCGGGAGGCACGCAAGCGCGGGGGCGTCAGGCGGAGAAGGAGGAGCCGCAGCCGCAGGTGGTGGAGGCGTTGGGGTTGCGGATCACGAACTGCGCGCCGTCCAGGCCTTCGCGGTAATCGATCTCCGCGCCCATGAGGTACTGCACACTCATGGGGTCGACCAGCAGTTTCACGCCCATGTTCTCGATACAGGTATCGCCGTCCTGCAGCTGCTCGTCGAACTCGAAGCCATATTGCAGCCCGGAGCAGCCCCCGCCCTGCACGAAGACGCGCAGCATCAGATTGGGATTGCCCTCGCCACGGATCAGGTCGCTGACCTTGCGGGCGGCGGCGTCGGTGAACAGGAGGGACGGTGCTTCCAGCGAGGCTTCTACGGTGCTCATGTGCTCAGTCTAGGGGTCGGTACCACGGGCGTCAAAAGTGACAAATGTGACAGCTCAGGCCGGCTCCGCCGCGCTCTGGTCCTTGCCTTGGCCTTCACCTTGGCCTTGGTCCAGGCGCACCAGCTTGCCGGCAATTTGGGCGCCCAGGGTCATCTCAATGACGCCGTAGTACACATTCCCTTCCACACGCGCGCTCGCCCCCAGGACGACGCGCCCGCGCGCCACGATGTCACCGCGGACGGCCCCATGCAGGACCAGGTCCGTGACCTCCACGGGTCCCTCTATGGAGCCGGTATCGCTGACTGACAAGGAGGACGGATTGGCGGGATCGGCCCGGACGCCCCCTGCCACCTGGCCATCGAGGTGCAGCCCACCTGCGAACTCGACATCGCCATTGACCCGCACCGACCTCGCGATCAGCGTATCGATGCGCACTTGCTTGGAATCGCGGTTGAACATGGTCATGGCGTGAAAACCGCACTCCAGGGCAATGTCTGCGTCAGCGGCGCGACGTCCTTGCGCGTGGAGCTGACTTCGACGGTCAAATGTTCCGGGCGAAAGCCTGGCGGCAGCGCGACGGTCTGCGAGAGGTCCTGGAAGTAGCGAAAGTTGTAAGGCACTTCGCCCGTGCCGTCGGCGGCCAGTGCCTGACTCGCCAAGGTCGCGGCCTTGCCGCCGGCGTCCTGGCCATCAACCCTCAAGCTGATGTTCCCGGTCGTCATGCCGTCGGTCTTGCCGGCCCGGACCAGGGAGACGTCCACCAGGAAGTGCCCTGCCGGCTTGGCGGGCGACAGGCGCACCGTGCCGACTCGCACTCCGATTGCCGGGGCTCCCTCGGCGACCACAGCGCGGTAGAACGCCAGCTCCTCCGTCTGGCGTGCCACCTGTGCCTGCAGATCACCGATGGTCCTGCCGACCTCCTGGTCCTCGCGAGAGTGGCCGGCATCCATCGTCTGCAGGCCGATGATGCGTCCCTGCAGGGCCGTGTTGTTGCTCTCGAGCTGCCTGATGGCGCTCTCGAGTCCGGCGCGCTTCTGAACCGAGGTGACGATGTTGTAGCCGGCGCGGTACTGCCCGAGCTCGTAGGCCGCGGCCAGTCCCAGCAGCACGACGACCGCGAGCGAGACGGTCAGGATCAGCCTGCGCCTGGGCGCGTGCGCGCGAACGACCAGCTCCGGATGATGCTCCTTATCGAACAACGTCACGGGCAACGCTCACTCCTACCCTTACCCGGCCCGCGCCGGCTCGCGCTGGGGACGGTGCGCAACCTCGTCCCACCAGCTCGGCAGCGGCGGCGGACCCGCGGGAAACGCCAGCGGCGCGAGCTCCAGCAGCGCCCGCCGATAGACCCCGCGCTTGAAGTAGATGACCTCCCGCAGGGGGTCCCAGAAGCTTGCCCATCGCCACTCATCGAACTCCGGTTCGTCGGTGCGCCTGAAGTCAAACCTCACCGGCTCGCGCCGCAACCGCAACAGGAACCAGCGCTGCTTCTGCCCGATGCAGAGCGGTTTCTGATTGCGGCGCACGAAGCGCGCCGGCAGCCGGTAACGCAGCCAGCGAGCCGTGTGCCCGACCAGCTCCACGTCCGCCTGCTCGAGGCCGGTCTCCTCGTTGAGCTCGCGAAAAACCGCCTGCTCGAGACTCTCGCCGACACGCATGCCGCCCTGGGGGAACTGCCAACCCCGGCCGCCGGTACGGCGCCCGAGGAAAACCTCGCCGCTGCCGTTCATCAGCACGATGCCGACGTTGGCGCGAAAGCCGTCCGAGTCGATGAGGTCTCTGACCATGCGAGGCTTTTATCAAGCGCGGCTTGTACTGGGCAAGCTCCAGCTTCTAGGCTACTCGTTCCTCCACCCCGGCGGCTGTGATTTGAAGTCGGTTTCCTGGAAAGGCCTTGCCCTGCTGGTGCTGCTCGCGGCGGCGACATTCATCGGCTCGCTGCTCGTCGGCAGCGCCGAGCTCGCGCCCGGGCGCGTCCTGGCGGCACTGTTGGGTTCCGGCGACAGCGTGGCCCGCAGCGTGACGCTGGCCGTACGCCTGCCGCGCACCCTGGCCGCATTCGGCGTGGGAAGTCTGCTCGCGCTCGCCGGCGTGCTCCTGCAGGCACTGTTCCGTAATCCCCTGGCCGACCCGTTCGTGCTCGGCGTATCGGGCGGCGCGGCGGTCGGCGCCCTGCTCGCCATGATCGGCGGCGCCACGATGTTGGCGATCCAGGGATCCGCCGTGGCCGGCGCAGTGCTTGCCGTGGTCATCGTCCACCTGCTCGCCCGCAGCGGTGGTACGGCCCGCCTGCTCCTGACGGGCGTCGTGCTCGCCAGCGCATGTGGCGCGCTCGTGACGGTGCTGCTGTCGGTGGCCGATGCATCGAGCCTGCGCGGCATGGTGTTCTGGCTGGCAGGTGACCTGGAGTGGGCGGTCAATCCCTGGACGAGCGCGGTTACTGCCCTGTTCGCGGTCGCCTTTGCGGTCGTAATGGCTCGTCCACTCAACGTGCTCGCAGCGGGTGAGCTTCGCGCCCGCAGCGTCGGCATGAATCTGGAGGCCTGGCGCAGTTTCGTCTTCGTCGGGTGCGCCGCGTTGACGGCGGTCGCGGTCGTCAGCGCCGGGACGGTCGGCTTCGTCGGACTCGTCACGCCGCATATGGTGCGACTCGCGTTTCGCACGAGCGACCATCGCGTGGTCGCACCGGCATCGGCGCTGCTCGGTGGGACGCTCCTGGCCTGCGCCGACGTGGCGGCACGGACGGTGGTGGCGCCACGCCAGCTGCCTGTTGGCGCGATCATGGCCCTGGTTGGTGCCCCTCTCTTCATCGCGCTGCTGCGACGCCGGGGCTGACTGCAAGACTATTTGACGACGTTCCTCGACACAGCAGAGCGATTGCGCCCGGCGCTCTTGGCGCGATAGAGCGCCGCATCTGCCTCCGCGATCAGCCGGTCGGCGACCACCTTGAAGTCGCGAGTGCCCTGGTCGGGCGCCGCCGCGGCAACGCCGATCGACACAGTCACCTGCTCCTGCGCGTGTCCGCCGATCGACACCGGCTGGCCCCGTACCGCTTCCAACACGCGGGCGGCAAGCCGCTCCCCGTCGCTGATGCCGCCTTGCGGCAGCACGATCGCGAACTCGTCGCCGCCGAAGCGGACGCCGGTATCGCTCATGCGCATTTCCGTGTCGATGCGCTGGGCCACTTCCCGCAGCACGGCGTCCCCGGCCAGATGGCCGTACTGGTCGTTGATGCGCTTGAAATGATCGACGTCGAGCATGAGGCATGCGACGGGCTGCCGCGCACGCTGGGCGCGCGCCAGCTCTTCACGCAGCCGCGCCTGCAGATACCGCCGGTTGTGGAGGCCTGTCAGGAAGTCCGTCAGGCCGCTGCGGACCAGCCGCGCCCGGTTGACGGCGTTCTCGATGCAGATGGCCGACACGACGCCGAGATGGGCGAGGAAGTCGCTGGCGAGATCGCCCGTGAAACGCACCGGATCGGCGCTGAAGAAGACCAACACGCCATCGAGCTGCTCCTGGCGCGTCAGCGGAATCAGCGCCAGGCTGCCGCCGCCGCTGATGCCGGGCAGCAGCAGCTCGTGGTCGGCGAGGCGCAGCGGCCCGAGCCAGGGTTTCTCCAGATGCGCGACCTGCGGCGCCTCGGTGATCAGCGCATCGACGAAGAAGACGCCCTCGAGCTCCTCGAACAGCGTGCCGTCACCCGAGAGCAGGTGGCGGATCTCATGCTGCGGATCATTCAGGTGCAGCGTGACGGCATCGAGTTGGTACGACTGGCGCAGGCCCTGGATCAGACGCTGCAGGAGCTGCGCCAGTGATCCGGCCCGCAACAGCTCGAGCTCTCTCTCCTGCGTCTTGCGGAACAGCGACTCGTTGCGGCCGACCTCCTCCGTCAGCTCCTTGAGGCGCGCCCGCAGCCGCTCGTTTTCCTCCTCGAGCGTTTTCAGACCGTCCTGAGCGATGGGCAGTGCCATTTAGCCCCGCGCCTATGCACGCCGCTGCGCGACGCTGCGACGGTCTTCAAGGTAATCCCGCCCGCGTTGCATCAGCGCGACGAAGACGTCGTGGTCGCGAGACAGCACTGCCGCCCGGATACGCTCCACGGCCTGCGAGAGCGCCTCCAGCGACTCCGCGCCGTAATCGTTCAGGCTCTGGATTTCGTAGTAGAGCTCCGGACTCTCCTGCGCCACCCGGGTGGCGACATCGAGTTGTGAGTCGAAGGTCGTGCTCGAGAGTTTCGCCAGCCGCGGGGCCGCCTCGCCGCTCTCGGCGAGCGCGGTGAAGAAGGCGATGTTGAGCGCGTGCGACAGGCCGAGGACATAGGCGATCAGCCGGTCGTGATCGTCCAGGCTCATCACCACTTGCTCCGCCATGGTGGACGCGAACAGCGCCCGCGCCTCGGCCAGCGCCTCGGGGTGACCCAGGTCCACGAAGATGACGTGCCGTCCGGAGAGAAGTTCCGTGTCGGGTCCGAACATCGGGTGGATGGAGGTGACCCGGCAGCCGTGCGATTTGAGGGCCACGAGGCCCGCGCGCAGCGGCGATTTCAGCGATCCGACATCGAAGATCACGCCGTGGGGCCGCCGCAGCGCGAGGTCGCGCAGGATCGCGTCGGTCACCCCGAGCGGCGTGGCGAGCACGATGTAGTCGTGTTTGAGGTCGGTTGCATGCCAGTCCGCAACGCACGGCACACCGTCCGGTCCACCGTGAGGGTCCGCCACCTCGACGCTGAAACCCTGCGAGGAAAGGAATTGGACGAACCAGCGGCCCATCTTGCCGCCACCGCCGACGACGAGCGCCCGCCGGCCGGAGCCCGCGCCGCGCGCCGCGACGGTCGCCTGCTCCTGGGTCGTGAGGGACGATCGGATGAGGAGGCGCAACAGCTCCTCGGCGAGCGCCGGTGACACTCCGACCTCGACGGCCGCCGCCCGCGCACCCTCTATAACCTCGCGCTCACGCGCGTAATCGCGGGTCGGATGGCCGGTCGCCCGCTTGACGCGTGCCACCTCGCCGCTCAGCGCCTTGCGCTCGCCGACCAGCTGCAGGAGCTGGCGGTCGATCTCGCTCAGGCGGCGGCGCAAGTCTTCCAGGGTCACATCGTCCCGCGTCATAGGAATCTTTCCGGCACCGAAAACTGTGGGTGGCCCCCTCCTTTTATCGGCCCGGCGTGACCGCTGCAAGTGCGGGTCACCTGCGGCGGCGGCCACCTCCACGTGTCTGTAAGATGTCGACGTGACGCGACATATTGAATTGCTTCCCCAGCCCCTGCCGCCCGAGCCCCTGGTCGTCCTCAATCGCTGGATGGCCGAGGCCTGGCAGCACCGCCAGCAGCCGAACCCCAACGCCATGGTGCTGGCCACGAGCGATCCGGCCGGCCGGCCGTCGGCGCGGGTGGTGCTCTGCAAGGAGGTGGTGCCCCAGCCGGGGTACCTCGTCTTCTACACCAATTATCTGTCGCGCAAGGGGCGGCAGCTCGCGGAGAACCCGCGGGCGGCGGCGGTGATCCACTGGGATGCGATGCATCGCCAGGTGCGGATCGAGGGGCCGGTGCTGCAGGCGCCGGGGGCGGACAGCGACGCTTACTTCGCCTCCCGGCCGTGGCCGAGCAGGGTCGGCGCCTGGGCCAGCGCGCAGAGCGAGCCGGTGGCCTCGCGCGAAGAGATGCTCGAGTCGGTGACCGCCGCCGCGAAGCGCTTCGGCACGCCGTTACCGGGGCAGCCGGGAGCCGAGAGCGAGCTCGACATCGCCATCCCGAGGCCCCCGCACTGGGGCGGCTATCACCTCTGGGCGGAGTGCGTGGAGCTCTGGGTGGAAGGCGAAGCACGGGTGCATGACCGTGCGCGCTGGACGCGAGAGCTCACGGAGCTGCCGAGCGGCTATTTCGAGGCTGGACCCTGGACCGCGACCCGACTGCAGCCGTAATCGGCAACGGAAGCCGTTGCTCGCTGGCCGCACGGGATGTCGAGGTGTCGGTTGGCGCACGACGGTTGGTCGTCGGACTGTCGCTGGAGTTCGTGCCGGGGGAGTTCGTCGCGATCCTGGGGCGCAATGGCACCGGTAAGACACTCACGCTGCATACGCTTCTGGGGCTGAGGAAGCCGCAGGGGGGAGCGGTTTATCTCGATGGGGCGGCGATGGAGGGGCTGAGCCGCAAGGCTGTGGCGCTGCGGTTGGGGTTGCTGGCCCAGGATGTCGAGGAGTCGTTCGTCACTACGGCGTTGGAGGCGGTGCTGGTGGGGAGGCACCCGCATTTGAAGCTGTGGCAGTGGGAGACGGCGGCGGATGAGCGGATTGCGCTCGAGGCGCTGCGTGCGGTGGACCTGGAGGGGTTTGCGGGGCGGCGGACGGATACGTTGTCTGGCGGGGAGTTGCGGCGGGTGGCGGTGGCGGCGCTGCTGACACAGGCGCCTGCGATGTTTCTGCTGGATGAGCCGGCGAATCACCTTGATCCGGCGCATCAGGTGGGGATTTTGGGGTTGTTCAGCGAGCTGTGTATGGCGGGGAGGACGGTGATTGCTACGCTGCATGATCCGACTGTGGCGGCTAGGTTTGCAGATCGCGTGGTGCTGTTGCATGGGGACGGGCGGTGGGAGGCGGGGGCGGCGGGGGAGTTGCTCACGGCTGAGAGGCTCAGTGAGCTGTATTTGTCGCCTATGTTGGAATTGGAGAAGGATGGGCGGCGGGTGTTTGTCAGTGCTTGACTGGTGGGGCGTCCGCGCGTGCGGACGTTAGAGATCGCCGAATTGATGTTGTAGTAGCGTTAGGGCTGCTACGGCGGCGGTCTCAGTACGTAGGACTCGCGGGCCCATTCTTACCGCGAAGAAGCCGGCGCCGATGGCAGAGCGCTGTTCGGGTTCGGCCAGGCCGCCTTCGGGGCCGATCAGCACCACTATTTTGCGCTCGGGCGCTTTCAGGTCGGTGACGCGCTGCGTGCCTGTGGGGGAGAGAAGGAGTCGGGTGGTTTGGGGGTCTATGGCGCGCAGGAAGTCGTGCAGGGGGAGCGGAGCTACGATGTCGGGAATCTTGTCGCGACCGCTTTGCTCGCAGGCGGCGACGGCGATTCCGTGCCAGTGGGCTAGTTTGCGCTCGGATTGTTTGGGGTCGAGCTTCACGACCGTGCGCTCGGTGAGAACAGGGATGATCCGGCTCACGCCCAGCTCGGTTGCTTTCTGTACGACCCAGTCCATGCGCTCGCCGCGTGAGATTCCTTGCGCCAGGGTCAGGGAGAGCGACGACTCGCGATTGGGGGTCGCTCGCTCCTGCACTTCGATGACTACCGCGCTTTTTCGCAGAGCTTCGATGCGGGCGGTGTACTCGCCGCCGCGGCCGTCGAAAACAGTTAGGGGGGCGCCGGGCTCGAGGCGCAGGACGCGTGCGATGTGGTTGGCGGCGGCGCCTTCTATGGTGTGGCGGCCGGGAACCAAGGGTTCGGGGACGTGGACGCGCGTCAGTCGCATGTCGCGAGCTCGATGCCTTCGCGCGCGACTTCGACCATCAGGTCGATCTCGTCCGGTGTGATCACGTAGGGGGGCATGAAGTAGAGGACGGTGCCGATCGGGCGCAGGAGCACGCCGCGGCTGAGAGCGTGGCGATAGATCTTCAGGCCGCGGCGCTCTTGCCAGGCGTAGGGCTCGCGGGTCGCTTTGTCGCGCACCAGCTCGACGGCGACGATCATGCCGTGTTGGCGCACTTCGGCTACGTGGGGGTGTGCCGCGAGCTCGCGGGCACGAGAGCCGAGGTGCGCGGCAAGATGGCGGTTGCTCGCGAGGACGTCGTCGGTACGGAAAATGTCGAGGCTGGCCAGGGCCGCGGCGCAGCCGAGCGGATTGCCGGTGAAGCTGTGGGAATGGAGAAAGGCGGTCAGCTTGACGTACTCATCATAGAAGGCGCTGTAGATGGAGTCGGTGGTGATGACGGCGGAGAGCGGGAGGTAGCCTGCCGTCAGGCCCTTCGACAGGCACATCATGTCGGGCCGGATGCCTGCCTGCTCGCAGGCGAACAGGGTTCCGGTGCGCCCGAATCCAACTGCGATCTCGTCCGCGATCAGGTGCACGCCGTAGCGGTCGCACGCCTGGCGCAGGAGCGCGAGATAGACCGGATCGTACATGCGCATGGAGCCGGCGCACTGCACCAGCGGCTCCAGAATGACGGCTGCGGTCTCGTCGGCGTGCTTCGCCAGCGCCGCTTCCATGTAGGCGAACTTGCGCCGCGAATGCTCGGCCCAGCTTTCGCCGCGCTCGCGCTCATAGCAGTCGGGCGAAGGCACGGTGATCACGTCCATGAGCAGCGGTTTGTAGATCTCCTTGTAGAGCTCGACGTTGCCGACCGCGAGCGCGCCGAGCGTCTCGCCATGATAACTGTTGGAGAGATTGATGAAGCGACGCTTGGCGGTCTTGCCGACGTTGCGCCAGTAGTGGAAGCTCATCTTGACCGCGACTTCCACGGCCGAGGAGCCGTTGTCGGCATAAAAGCAGCGGTTGAGTCCGGCGGGCGCGATGGCGCTCAACGCCTCCGAGAGCGCGATCACCGGCTCGTGCGTGAATCCGGCGAGTATCACCTGCTCCAGCCGGTCGAGCTGCTCGCGCACCGCGGCGTTGATGCGCGGATTGGCATGGCCGAAGAGATTCACCCACCAGGAGCTGATGGCATCGAGGTAACGCTTGCCGTCGAAGTCCTCGAGCCACACCCCCGAGCCGCGGCGGACCGGGATCATCGGCAGATCCTCGTGGTCCTTCATCTGGGTGCAGGGATGCCAGACGTGGGCGAGATCCCGCGCGGAGTAGAGAGCATTGCCGGTGGTCATGGTCATTGTGGCATGATGCGGCGGCCATGCATGCCTCGCAACTGCAGTATTTTCCGGTCTCACTGCCCTTCCTGCTGATCTTCTGGGGACTGCTCATCGTCCTGATCGGGCTCGCGACGCTGCGGCTGCTGCGGTTTGCCTCGACCTCGATGGGCCTCACGGAGGGCGCGCTGATCACGGCCCTCGCGTTGTCCCTGCTCGGCAGTTACATCAACATCCCCGTGGCCTATCTTCCCGGGCATCGGACCGTGACGGCGGGCGAGATCAGCTTCTTCGGGATGACCTACATCGTGCCGCTGGTGCGCCAGACCCACGCCACCGTTCTGGCGGTCAACGTCGGGGGCGCGATCATCCCGGTGTGCCTGTCGCTCTATCTGCTGGTCAAGCATCGCCTGTTCCTCCTCGGCGCGATCGGCACTCTGCTGGTGGCCGTGGTTTGCCACTACCTGGCGCAGCCTGTTGCGGGCTTCGGCATCGCCCTGCCGATATTCGTGCCCATCATTGCGACCGCCATCATTGCCATCGCGCTGTCGCGCCGCCGCGCCGCCCCCCTCGCCTACATCAGCGGCAGCCTCGGGGTGCTCATCGGCGCGGATCTTCTCAACCTCGGCGCGGTCCAATCGCTCGGCGCCCCGGTTGCCTCCATCGGCGGCGCCGGGACATTCGATGGGATCTTCGTTACGGGATTGATGGCCGTGCTGTGGGCGGGGTTATCGCGCTACCTCCATGACTGAGACGACTCCGCTGCACATCGAGCCCGCCACCGGCCTCCTCGCCGGCGTGCGCCAGGTTCTGTCGCCGCATTTCGATGCGCGCCCGAAGGACGTCGTAGCGGAGCTGGTCGTGGTTCACGGTATCAGTCTGCCCGCCGGCGAGTTCGGCGGCCCCTGGATCGATCAGCTCTTCGCCGGCAACCTGCGGGCCGAGGCTCACCCTTCCTTCCGGGAGACGGCCGCCCTGCGCGTCTCTGCGCACGCCCTGATCCGCCGCGACGGCAGCATCACCCAGTACGTCCCGTTTGGCATGCGCGCATGGCATGCCGGCCAGTCGCAATATCAGGGACGGAGCGGCTGCAACGACTTCTCGATCGGCATCGAGCTCGAGGGAACCGACACGACCCCTTACACGGATGCGCAGTACGAGAGCCTCGCCGCTCTGATCGGCGCATTGCTTTCGACCTATCACACACTCTCCGCGGAGCGCGTCGCGGGACACAGCGACATCGCCCCTGGCCGCAAGACCGACCCGGGCCCGGTGTTCGAATGGGCGCGATTCCGGCACTTGCTCGCGGAGCATCAACAGACGACGGAGAAAGTCCAATGAAGAAGATCGGTTTGGCGCTGATTGCGGCAGTGCTCTGCGCCTCAGTGCTTCCTGCCCGGGCGGCGCCGGCGCGGTGGGTCGAAGGAACCAACTACGTCGTTCTCGACCCGGCGCAGCGCACGACCGTGCCCGCGGACAAGGTGGAGGTCATGGAGATCTTCTCCTATGCCTGTCCGTTCTGCGCCAAATTCCAACCGATCATCGACCAGATAGAGCACGGCCTGCCGCACTACGCGCAGATGGTATTCCTGCCGGCTTCGTTCATTCCCACGGAGGACTGGCCGATGTTTCAGCAGGCGTACTTTACGGCCCAATCCCTGGGGATCGCGGACCGTACGCATCAGGCCATGTACGATGCCGTGTGGAAGACAGGCCAGCTTGCGACCGTCGATCAGTCGACGAATCAGCTGAAGCACCCCATGCCGTCGCTGGAGGACGCTGCGCGTTACTACTCGCAACTCACGGGCGTGAGCGAGCAGAAGTTTCTCACGGCTGCGCGCTCTTTCGGCGTGGCGAACGAGATGCGTCAGGCGGACGCTCAGATCACCGCTATGCAGGTTCCGGGTACGCCGTGCATCGTGGTGGACGGGAAGTACCGCGTCGCCATGGAATCCCTGAGCTCGCCTGAGGACGTCGTCAGCGTCGTCAAGTTCCTCGTCGCAAAGGCTCACTCCCAACATCAGCATCCGGCGGCACGGCCTTCAGCTTGAAGTCCGACCAACGCGAGTTGAGCGTCCAGCGCATGGCGAATATCTGAATGACGGCGGTGACCACCATGGAGAGGATCCCCATGGTGAATCCGCCGGACACCAGGTGCGAGAGCTGATCGATGTTCAGACTGGAGAGGCTCTGACCGGACTGCAGCATGCCCTGCACGGTGGAGATGAGTCCGGCGAGCGATATGGCGGTCATGATGACGGCGAGCGGGATGACCAGGATGCTCGCCCGCCAGCTGTAGCTCCACCACACCTTGAATGCCTGCATTAAAGTCATGGTCTTTCCTTTGGGCCCCGATGAGCCATTATCCCAGCCAGCGCGCGTGAGCGCTCGCATGGATGGCCACGGCAAAGGGCAGGCAGACGAGTGCCAGCAGAATCCCGATGGCCGCCACGAACTTGCGGGCACGCCGCACCGCGGTCTCTTCCAGTTGTGCTCGGCCCGCGAACCGCTCGACCGCCAGCCATAGCAGCGCCGCGAGGGCGGAACTGCCGCCGATCAGCCCGATGCCGCCCAGGGTGCGCGCCCAGGCGGCCGCGACCTTGCCGGGATGCAGCCAGGATGAAAGGCCGGCGACCAGCAGGACGATGCCCATCACGCCGACGATCAGGAGCGCGACGGCGAGCGCACCCACCACCAGGGCGATCACATAAGGGATGGGCCCGGCCAGGATGCGGCGCTGCCGCGGCTGCGCCGGATCGCTCACCCGCGCTTGCCGCGGTCGTGGCGCCAGAGGACCTCGGAGCCGCGCTCGTGGCGCGCCAGCACCCGTGCCAGGACGAAGAGCAGGTCCGAAAGCCGATTGAGATACCGCAGCACCTCGGGATTGACGGTCTCAGCTCTCGCAAGCGTCCACACCCGCCGCTCGGCGCGCCGCCCCACGGTCCGTGCCAGGTGACAGGCCGCCGCTGCCGGACCACCGCCAGGAAGGATGAACTCTTTCAAAGGCGGCAGCGGATCGTTGAACCCATCGAGCGCCGTCTCGAGCCGGGTGACGTGATCGGCGGTGATGACGAGGTGGCCCGGGACGCAGAGCTCGGCGCCCAAGTCGAACAGCTCATGCTGCACTTCTGTAAGGAGTGCGGTCACCCCGTCCGGCAATCCCGGAACGGCCAGCAGGATGCCGATCACGCTGTTCAGTTCGTCGACCGTGCCGTACGCCTCTACGCGAGCGCTGTCCTTCTGCACACGTGTGCCGTCACCAAGGCCAGTCGTGCCGTCATCGCCCGTTCGCGTGTAGATCTTGCTGAGTCTGTTTCCCATGGAGCCGCCTCACGGAATCGCCGAGACTCGATTGTGCCAGACCGGCCTTGGACGCTCCTTTGTCCGCTATAACGGATATGTACTTGATAGCGGCTATGTACTTCATGAGGGACATCCGACACAATGTCCCTTGTGAAGGACATACACTGGCAAAACCCCGAGCAGCTTGGAAGAGCGGTCCGGCTCAAGCGGCATGAGAAAGGCCTCTCTCAAATCGCACTCGCCTCGCAACTCGGCGTCGAGAGAAAGTGGATCATGCGCCTGGAGTCCGGCAACCCGAAAGCGGAGCTGGGCTTGGTCTTGAAGGTCTTGCATGCCCTCGATCTGCGCGCATCCCTGGGTGATGAGAAGCCACCGGAGCCATCTAGGCTTGACGAGGTTTTCCATCGACTGCAGCGGTCGGAGCGCAGGTAAGCGAGGTTGTACTCCTCGACCTGGGCGCTATACCTGAAGGGCCCATTTTCCTTCGCAGATCGTCTCGGAGAGCTTGCGCCGATCGTTCGGCTGCTCGCGTTCCTGCAGCGCGGGCGGCAGCGCTTCCCGCTGACCGGGTAGCCCCACGGCAATCATCGCCTCGACGCTGAAACCTCCGGGAATGCCGAGCACGGACTGTGCGCGCGCATAGTCGAATCCCTGCATGCCGTGCACGACGTATCCGAGCATCGAGCCCTGGAGCGCGAAGTAGGCCCACGCGGCACCGGTATCGAACGAGTGCGTGACCGCCGGCTTGCCCGTGCGGTCGTTGGTGTTCTTGGAGACGAACAGGACCAACGCTGCCGCATTGTGTACCCAGGCCTTGTTTCCCTCGGACAGCAGGTCGAAGAACGTCGGCCACTGGGTTGTCGAGCGCAACGCATAGAGCATACGCCAGGGCTGTATGTTGCTGGATGATGGCGCCCAGCGGGCCGCCTCGAACATCGTCATCAGCTTTTCACGGTCGACCTCCTCGCCCGACATCGCCCGCCCCGACCATCGGTCGAGGAATTCCGGCGCGATCGGATGCTCGGCCCGTCGAATCTCGCTGCCCTTCGTCATTGTCTTCCTCCGCTACCGGGCCGCCGCGGCGGGCGACTTCGATTGTCCCCGATCAGAGCGCGGGCCGCCGCTTGGAGAATGCGAGCGGCTCCGACGCGCGTCAAACGTCCATCGCTGGTAAATGCGCCGTCGATGAGCAGCGCGAGCTGGTGCGCCACGTCATCCGCGCGGCTCGGCGAGATGCGGCCCACCAGAGCCTTTAGTCGCTCGAACATCGCCGCCTTGTGGCGCGTGCGAATCTTCCGCGCCGGGTGCGCAGGGTCGGAGAACTCCGCTGCCACATTGATCTGCGGACAGCCCCGATAGCCATTGCGACTGACCCGCTGCCCGATCCACTCGAGCAAGGCCATGAGCTCGCGCGTCGGATCGCCCTTGACGCCATTGACCACTTCATCCCATTGCGCCCAGAACTCGTGGTCCTCACGCTCCAGGAACGCGGCGACCAGCTCGTCCTTGGTGTGGAAGTGACGATACAAGCTCGTCTTCGCCACTCCGGATTCCGCGACAACCCACTCGACGCCGACCGCGCGGACGCCATGCGCATAGAAGAGGCGCGCCGCCGTCGCAAGTACGCGCGCCGCGGTGTCGGGTTCCTCGGAATGAACGGTCTTCAAAGTGTGTCCTCGGACGGGAGCATAACAGGAGCCGCTTGACGACGCTACCGATCGGTATCATCATACGATACCGATCGGTAGCGTATGAGGCTGGCATGAGTCCGCAAACAATCGCCGTCTACGGCGCAACGGGTCACACCGGAAGATTCGTGGTTCGTGAGCTCGAGCGCCGTGGCTGCCCCACTGTGTCGATCGCCAGGAGCCGTTCGTCTCCGCCCGAGGACGTCCGTCAGAGCGCACAAAACGAATGGCGCTACGCCTCGTGCGACGATCCGGACGCGCTGGATGACGCACTTCGTGGAACGGCTGCCGTGATCAATTGCGCGGGCCCGTTTCTGGATACGGCGCCTGCCCTGGTCGAGGCAGCGTTGCGCGCCGGCATCCACTACTTCGATGTCACTGCCGAACAGCGCTCGGCCCGGCTGACGTTGGCGACGTTCCACGAGGAAGCACGGGCACGCGGCACCGTGGTTCTACCGGCGATGGCGTTCTATGGCGGTCTCGCCGATCTGCTTGCAGCCGAAGTAACACAAGGCGCCGGAACCATCGAAAGCATCGAGATCGGTGTTGCGCTCGACTACTGGCACCCCACCGCGGGCACCCGCAGGACGGGAGACCGCAACACGGCCCGGCGCCTCATCGTCGCCGACGGGCGCCTGGCGCCAATGCCGCGGCCGGCACAGGTTCGAGAATGGATGTTTCCGGAGCCCTTCGGCTTGCAGGAGGTGACGGCGGTGCCTTTGTCGGAGATCGTGACGATCAGTCGCCATATCGCCGCCCGCAACGTCTGCAGCTATATGAACTCCGCGCCGCTGCGGGACCTCGCGGATGCCCGGACGCCGCCGCCGACCGCGAGCGAGCCCGGAGGCCAGTCGTCGCAGCGGTTCGTAATGGATGTGCAGGCCGTGTCGGACGACCGTCGGAGTCGAATCGCCGTCAGCGGGCAGGACATTTACGGGATCACCGCTCCGATCGTCGTCGAAGCATGCCTGCGCGTACTCGAAGATCCGCCTGCGACTGGCGGCGCCTACGCGCCCGGGGAGCTATACGCGGCAAACAGCTTCCTCGCCGCATTGGCACCGCATCTGGAGATCACGGTGTCATCCGGTACTCGCCGTCAGCACGGTGCGTCGGGTGCTCTCGGTCCTGGACCATGCGTCCTCGACCTGTGACAGAGGAATGGATTGAGTCGCGATCTTGAGCCTCGCGGGCGCAACTGCTTGCAGCAGATCGGCGATCACGCTGATGTAACGCTCGCGAGGGACGCTGCCAATGCCACTCCCCATCAACTCAATTGCCGCGGCACGTAGTACCGCACTGGGCAGCGTGATGTTCGGCCCACTGACGGCACCGATCTGAACGAAACGAAGCGGCACGCCATCTTCACCGGCCCTGGCAGCGGCGATCAGAAGGCGCTCCGCGCTCTTGCCCCACAGGTAGTCAATGACGACGTCGACGCGGGCAGCAAACTGCTCCTTGAAGACTTCCTCGAGGACAGCCTCGTCTTCGACGAGCGGAACAGTCACATCGGCGCCGAGCGCGGCGACGTCCCGCAGCGCCTCGATGTTGCGACCCGTGGCGATGACCTTCTTTGCGCCGAGATGCTTGGCGATCTGCACGGCGAGACGGCCCGCAGTGCCGGTGGCGCCGTTCACCAGCACAGTCTCGCCGCTTTTGAGCTTGGCCCGCTCGCTGTATGCGGCCCATGACGACATGCCGGGATTGGCGATGGCAGCGGCGGTGATGTCATCGAGGTCGTCGGGTAAAGGCAGGCACTGCGAAGCAGCCACGGCTGTCTGCTCTGCCATGCTGCCATGGGGAGCGCGCGGCAGAACGAAATAGACCCGGCTGCCGTCATCGAGCCGCCCCACGCCATCGACGCCCGCGACGAATGGAAATTGGCCCGTGGAGCTGTAATGCGAGCCGGCCGCCCGACTCTTGGTCACCTGGCTGATGGCGGCGGCGGTGACGTGGACGCGGCGCTCACCCGCCATAGGCGCTGGCTCGGGGAAATTTCCGTAGACAGGTGGTTTTCCAGCTGCTGTGACGATGGCGGCTTTCATGGCTGACTCACTATGTGTAGTATGCACATATCGTATGCCATCAGAAATAAAAGTGCAAGATACACATATTTCGGCCCAGCTGAAGGCACTCCACGGTGCACTGCTCAGCATCGTCAGCGCGATGAATCGCCCGCAGCGTGATGAGGTGTTGATCAAACAGGCGGGCATTCGTCTCGATCGCGCCCTATTCCCATTGCTCGTTGGAATCGAACGGGTGGGGCCGATTGGTGTGGTGGAACTGGCCGACCGAGTCGGACGCGACTATACGACCGTAAGCCGCCAGGTCGCGAGGCTCGAAAGTCTCGGTTTGGTCAAGCGCCGAGGAAATGCTCACGACGGGCGTGTGCGCGAGGCCGCCATCACCGCGGCAGGTAAAAAAATGACGGACATGGTGGACGCGGCGCGCGAGAGGATCGGCCGCGCCATCTTCAAGACGTGGGATGCGCACGACTTCAATGAGCTGGTGCGACTGATGCGAAAGTTTGCGGATGCCGTTGAGGTCGAACCGCCTGGTCAAGGCTGCTCACCAGGCAAAATCAGCGGCAGCCCAAACGCATGAAACAGTTCCGGTCCGCCAGGTTTTACGAATAAGGAGAGTCTCGATATGCCGCCATGTCGGAGCTCGAGCAAGTGGATCGAATGCGCCTTCCATTCCGCATCCGTGCCTTGGCGCGCATAGGCGGCAAAGGCTGGCTGTCGATTCGCTCGTGTGGGCAGCAGGCGAATGCCACTATATGACTTCCAAGCCCACTCAAAGAAGGTCCGAATCGCGTGCCGCCCGGAATACCATTGCGGCAGCGGCGGCATCGTGTACGTGGCATCCTCCTTGAGGAGAGCCGCGAAGCCGTCGATATCGAGCCCTTCCCAGGCACGCAGATACCGATCGAGGATCTGCCGTTGCTCGGGAGTAGGCGCGACTACGATTTCGGATTGGCCACCAGGATAGCGCTTGGACAGTGTCTCCCGAGCGCGTTGCAGAGCGCTGTTGATCGAGGCCGTCGAACCGTCAAGCATGGAGGCGGCCTCCGCGGCTGGCCAACCGAGGACATCGCACAGCAGGAGCACCGCGCGTTGTCGCGGCGGTAACTGCTGAATGGCGGCGACAAAGGCGAGGCGCACAGCCTCGTCGGATGTATATCGCGCTTCCGGGCCCGGCGCTTCGTCAGCGATCCCTTCGATGTGCGAGTCCGGGAGGGGCTCGAGCCACGCGACCTCGGTCAGCGGCTTGCCATCCGGCATCTGCACCGTGGCAGGCCCGTGCTGGTCGGGCATGATTCGCTTCACGCTCTTGCGGCTGGCAATCGCGTTGAGGCACGCGTTGGTTGCAATACGATAGAGCCACGCGCGAAAGGAACCGGTTCCATCGAAGCTTTCAAAGCTTCGCCAGGCGCGCAGATACGTCTCCTGCACCAAGTCCTCGGCTTCGTGCACCGAGCCCAGCATCCGGTAGCAGTGCAATTTGAGCTCGCGGCGGTATGGCGCCGCCAATTGCTCGAACGACCGATCCGAGCGATCCGTCGAGGAGGTGCCTTTGGCGAAAGGCCTCTGCGCTCTCATGGCTGCCGATCTTATTCCATTATGCGGCAACGTCCTCGAGGCCCTTTCCGGACACAACGAACACTTTCCCCTTGAGCTCCTGCGACCTCGATGCGACCTCGATGACCGCGCTCGCGACATCGGAGGAAGTCGGCGGCGAGCCCATGCTCTGGATGAAGTCCGCCTCGGACATCCCGAGGTAGCGGGAATAGCCCGCGACCGCGTACCGGCCAAGCTCTGTGTCGGGCATCATCCGTGGCGTCAAGGTTATGAATCGCAAATCGAGTCCCAGTCGGTCCGATTCCTTCTGACCGTAATTCGCTATGAACATCTGCGTACGCTTGGCGCCCGCATATCCTCCCGAAATGGGCGAGCCCGCCAGCGCGGCGCCGCTCGAGATGAGGACAATCGAAGTGCCTGCGGGTAAAGGTCGCAACAGCGCCGCTTTGACGAAATGAAACGCGATCTTCACATCCGTCTCCCAGTTCACGGCAAACTCCGTCCAGGTCTGCTCGTGGAGCGGGGCCGCGGGCGGAAAGGCGCCCGCGGACAGAACCAGGATATGGGGAGAGGACACAGCCTCGAAGACCTTGGCAGGCGTTTCCTCTGCGCTTGCGTCGACTGCGAGAGTCTCGACGCCCGCAACGGCTTGTTTCAGCCCAGCGAGAGCTTCCCGCCCTCTTGCCACCGCGAGCACGCAGGCGCCGCTTCGGGCGGCGGCCTCGACGACTCGCCGACCCACTCCTCGGCTGCCGCCGATCACGACCACATTCTTGCCTGTCAATGTAAGCATCTCGATACCCTCCACGGCCGACCACTCATGGGTATAACCGGTGCGGACGTCGAAATTCATCGGTCCTGCGTGTAGGCTCGTCCGATCTCCCTGCGAGGAAGAGCCACCCATCATGCCGTCCCGAGAGCTGCAAGCCGCCATCGACGCCGCGCAGGCCGCCGCCAAGGTGATCCTCGGCTTCTATCAGAAGAACCTCACCGTCCGCACCAAGGAGGACCAGTCACCGGTCACGGAGGCCGACGTAAAGGCGGAAGAGACCATTCACGCGGTGCTGAGCGAGCGCTTCCCGAGTCATGGCTTCTATGGCGAGGAGACCGGCAAGCACTCCGCAGGCGCCGAGAGCGTCTGGCTGGTGGACCCGATCGACGGCACCAAGTCCTTCGTGCGCGAATGTCCTTACTTCTCCACTCAGATTGCCTTGATGCGCGGCGGTCGGCTTGTGCTGGGTGTCTCCAACGCGCCTGCGTATGGCGAGCTCGCCTGGGCTGAGGAAGGCTCCGGCGCCTACCTCAATGACCGCCCGATCCGCGTGAGTACCGTCGCGGACCTCTCAGCGGCATTTCTCTCCACCGGGAATCTGAAGAGCATGACCCGCACCGCGCAGTGGGGCCGCCTCGGCTCCCTGATCGCCCGCGTCAGCCGCGCCCGCGGCTATGGCGACTTCGCGCACTATCACCTTCTGGCCCGCGGCTCCCTCGATGTCGTCATCGAGTCCGACCTCAACATCCTCGATATCGCCGCCCTGGCGGTCATCGTGCGCGAAGCCGGTGGTACCTTCACGGACCTCGAGGGCAAGGATGTGACGCTCGACACGACGACGGTACTCGCAACCAACGGGCCGCTGCATCCGGCCGTCAGGGAAGCACTTCGATACTGAGTGGAAGACCGCTCGAGCGACGCTGCGCTCGTAAGGTGCGCAGCGCCGCCCGTGCGGTTTGTGAGCCGGGAAAAATCTATAGTAGCTAGGGTTGCAGGTTCTTTTCCACCAGCGTGCCCATTTCATAGACATTGGCGCTCCAGGGCGCCCAGAGAACGAAACGCGCGTCGTTACGGCAGCGCTGGAACTGCACGGTGAAGGAGGCCGATGCCGAGCCGCCGGCGCCGACATTGCCCAGCGCGACCGGGTACTTCGAGGGCGGCGTCAGGGTCGCGTGACACGGCGATCCGCGTATCTGGAACAGAAACGCGCCGTTGATCTCCGTGTTGTATGCGGTCGCCTCACTGGGGTTGGTCGCAGTGATGGTCCACGTTTGCGACTGCGTCGCGCCGGACTGGCCCGTGAGGGCGAGCGTCATGCCGTAGCCGGGCAGCTGCGTCTGGTCGACTATTCCCCAGTAAGCGGGCTTCGCCTGCAGCAGCTGGTCGAAGGGCAGCGGCTCATCCAGCCGGTCGATCGGGAAGGAGTCGAGCCAGGTGTCATCGTCCGCCATTCCCCAGAAGGTGACCGCGTCCAGCTTGCCCTTCAGCCGGCGGAACACATCGAAGTAGTCCTTGTAGAGCCAGCCCTGCTCCGCAATGATCGATTCCGGCACGCTGCCGCCGCCGGCGCCGTAGTTCGATGTGTTGTCGCTTGCCGAGTAGACGCTCTCATCGAGCTCCGTGACCTGCTCATGCAGGCCTGGGAACAGCCGATGGATCCTGTCGATGGCCCAGTACATGGAGTACGGCGACGGATTGTCGATGTGGTTGTGCATCTCGTGCCCGACGCCATCGAGCGGAATGTGATTGTGGCGCAGGTAGCGGATGAGCCGGATCATGCACTGCAGCCGGTTCTGATCCGTCGTGCTGTAGTCGTTGAAGAAGAGCTGCGTTCCCGGCGGCGCGTACTGCCGGGCCGCCTGCAGCGCGATATTGATGTATTGCCGGCCGAGCACCTGGTAGAACGGCCCGTGCTCCAGGCAATCGGGCTGCGTGGGATCGAGAGGCTCGTTGACGACGTCCCACACGTACACCGCCGTGCCGAAGTGCTGCACCAGATTCTGGATGTGGTTCTGGATGCGCTGCGTGAGAAGCTGCACGTCGGCGGGGTTCGAGGCCGAGAGCGGCGTCGTGCCGTCCTCCTCCAGGAACACCCACGATGGCACCTGCGCGCCGGTCGACCAGACGAGGTTGTGGCCGCGAACCAGCATCTTGTTGGCCTGCGCGAGCGCCACTTCCTGGTCGGCGACCGTGTAGGTGAATTGCCCTTCCGTCGGCTCGGTCTCCTGCCACTTCATGTCGTTGCCGGAGACGATGCTGTTGAAATGCTTGGCCAGCAGCTGCTCGTGCGGCCCCGTGAGGTCCGTCGAGTCGATCTCCGCCCCCACCGGGAAGTAATCCGCCAGCGTCTGATAGATCGACGGGATGTTCTGCTGGATCGTCAGCGGCGGCAGATAGGTGAGCTGGAAATCCGTGATGTAGAACGGCGCCGTGGGCGAAGGCGTGCCATTGGTGCCGGTGTCACTGCTCGAGGACTGCACGTACAGATAGGCGCTGCCCGGGGTTGGATCATAGGGCTCCGACATCGAGAACCTCGGAACCGATATCTGGACCCATTGGCCCGCCGGTGCCGTGACGGTCGCGATCGTCGTGTAGCTCGTGTTCGCCGTGCCGTTGCTGGTCAGCGTCGTCTGCAGGCTCAGATTCATGGAGTCACCCGTCGGTGACATCACCCACACGCTGATGGAGTACTGCGAGCCGACGTACATCTTGTTCAGGACGCTGATTTGCGGGCCGTCCCAGTACGCCGCCCGGTCCTGCACAGAGAGCGCATTGGTGTCGCCTTGCGGGCCGTTGGAGATCGCGACGTTCGACAGGCCGCTGGCGCCGCTTCTCTGCGACCAGCCGTCCAGGCCGCCGTCCTCGAAGTTCGTCGTGATGCCGGAATTGTCCTGCTGGCCGCTGTTGGGCGGTCCCGCGGTCTCCGTGATCGTCACGTCATCGAGATAGAAGGATTGCGGGGTGGTGGGCGTCGTGGCCGGGTCCAGCTGCGCATACAGCAGCAGACTGGTCTCGGTCGTGCTCACCGTATAAGTGCCGCCGATCTGCGCCCAGCCGGTGGCCGTGACCGGCACCTGATACGTGCCTATTGTGTCGTAGCAGGTTCCGCCGGAGCAGCTGGGATCCTGCCGCTGAATCGTGAAGTTGGCATCGCTCGCGGTCTCGCCGGGCGTCAACATCACGTAGCCCGTGATGGTATACGTGGCACCGGGTATCAGGTTGGTCAGCTGCAACGCAGGGCCGCCGCCACCGCCACTGCTGGTGTAGTTGACCGTGGTCAGCAGGCTGCCCGTGCCGGGATCCTCGGTGGCGGCCGCCGAATAGACGGGCGCAGACGCGTCGAAGAACGCGGTCCAGCCGTCGGCTGTGCCATCCGCAAAGGTATATTGCGCAATCTGTTGTGGCAGTGTTTGTGCGGCGGCCGGCATTGCCCATGGCAAGGTGTTCGCCAGACAGGCCGCCAGGAACGACCAGCTTCGCGCGCGATGCAACATGAGAGTCTCCCCTAAACCTCTTGTAGCGCACTGCCGTCACACCACCCGCCGACTCTTACCGGTCGAGTGGTAGCGGTATCAGGCTAGCGCTGCGCGCGGCGATTGTCAAAGGCGGCGTTGGCGACGGCGCCTGGTAAAACGCTTGAAAGATTGCCGGAACGGCGGAGTGTTACCGCTACCTGGAGCTTGGCGCGTCCTGCGCCTAGGCTGCGACCCGCGTCTCCTCCGCGATCATCTCCTCCAGCCGCTCGAGGTCCGGCACCAGCGGCGTCTCATTGACCATCCGTACCTGGCAGATCACCGGCGCCCGCTCCGGAAAGACCCGGGAGTTGTCCGGCCGCACCACATCGGAGCTGACCCGCACGAGTTGCGGGAAGCCCTGGGAGACGACCGCGAAATTGCCGCCGTCCAGCCGCGTCCCCAGACAGTGGAATACGACCACCCGGGTGCGGCCCGAGGCCGGCGGAATGTTCTGTCCGCACGCGCCCTCGAAGGACACGAGCGGCACTGCCTTGCCGTTCCACGGGACCGTACCGATGTACCAGGGCGGCGCGCCGGTCATCTCGGACGGCACCTGGAAGCCCACTACCTCGGCAACGCAGGCGCGCGGGACGATGAGCCGTCCCTCGGCCAGCGGAACCAGCAGGCTGTAAATCTCTAGTACGCGCTCGCTCATGGATCACCTGCCCTCGGCCTGCAGCGGCACATCCTGCAAGGCGGTCTCCAGCGCCGCCCGCCGGCGCTCCACCAGCGGCGCGATCGCGTCCAGCAGCTCCGCCTCCTGGTAGGGTTTGCCGAGATAATCATCGACGCCCAGCTCGATCGCTCGCGCCCGGTGCTTCTCGCCCACGCGCGACGTGATCATGATGATGGGGACGTCCTTCAGCCGCGAGTCGTTGCGCACGTGCGCCGCGACCTCATAACCATCCATACGCGGCATTTCGATGTCGAGCAGGATGATGTCCGGCACGTTGTCCTGCAGCATGGCGACCGCGTCCAAACCATCGCGCGCCGTCAACACGCGCATACCGTTGCGTTCGAGCAGACGCTGCGTCACGCGACGCACTGTGATCGAATCGTCGACGACCAGCGCGAACGTCCTCCGGTCTTCCTTCTCCCGCAGGACCGTCGGAAGCTGCGCGCGGCCGCGCCACTCCGCGCGCACCAGCGCGCCGATGTCGAGGATGATGACGATGCGCCCGTCGCCGAGAATGGTTGCCCCAGAGATGCCGCGGATGCCGGAAATCTGCGGTCCGACGGACTTCACCACGATCTCGCGGCTACCCACCAGCTCATCGGCGACGAGACCCGTGGAGTGCTCGCCGGCACGCACCAGCACGACCGGAATGGTCACGTCCTGCTCGGGAAGCGATGACGGCTCCAGCCCGACGAACACCGCCAGGTGCTGGAAGCGATACTTCTGGCCGCCGTAGTCGAACATGGCGGCATCGCGGCCGAGATGAGCGCTGACTTCCGCCTTCGACAGCCGCAGCACGCCCTCTACCGTGGGCAGCGGCAGCGCGTAGAACTCGTCGCCCGTGCGCACCACCAGCGCATGGCTGATCGCCAGAGTGAACGGCAGGCGGATGGTGAACACGCTCCCCTCGCCGGCCTTGGTCTCCATGTGCAGTGCGCCGCCGAGCCGTTTGATCTCGGTGGCGACCACGTCCATGCCGACGCCGCGCCCAGCCTGTTGGGTCAGCGCGCCCGCGGTGGAGAATCCGGGCTCGAGGATGAGCTGCATGGCGTCCTCGTCGCTCAACGTGCGTCCCGCCGGCACCAGCCCGAGCGTGCGCCCCTTGGCTCTGATCGCCTCGAGGTTCATGCCGGCACCGTCGTCGGTGAGCCGCACCATTACCTCGGCGCCTTCCCGGTGCAGCTCCAGGAGGATGCGTCCCGCGGGCGGCTTGCCGCGGCGCGTGCGCTCCTCCGGTGTCTCGATGCCGTGCACGACTGCGTTGCGCAACATGTGCTCGAAGGGCGGCAACATGCGCTCCAGCACCTGCCGGTCGAGCTCGCCGGAAGCGCCCTCGACCACCAGCTCGGCGCGCTTGCCGGTGTCGGAAGCCGCCTGCCGCACGATGCGGGCGAGGCGCTGCACGTGCCGCTGGAAGGGCACCATGCGGGTGCGCATCAGCCCGTTCTGCAGCTCCGTGATGGTTCGCGCCTGCTGCTGCAGCAGGTTCTGCGCGTCCTTGGCCAGGTTCTCGAGCAGCTGCTGGATGCTGGCCACGTCGTTGGCCGTCTCCGCGAGCGCGCGCGAGAACTGTTGAATGGAGGAGTAGCGGTCGAGCTCGAGCGGATCGAACTCGCTGCGATGGCCGCCCTCGTCCTCGTGCCGGTGCAGGATCTGCGCCTCGGTCTCGATCTCCAGGCTGCGCAGCTGCTCCTTCAGCCGTATCACGGTGCGCGACAGCTCGCCGAGATTGAAGTCGATCGAGCCGAGCTGCTGTTCCAGGCGCGAGCGCGAGATGCTCGCCTCACCGGAGATGTTGAGCAGCTTGTCGAGGAGGTCGGCATCGACGCGCGCCATCTCCTGCCGCTCGACGGGCGCGACCGGCTCCCGGCCCGGCGGCACGGGCTGCGGCGCGGCCAATGGATCCTCGGCCGGCGCTTCCGCCGCCTGCAACTCCGGTTGTACGTCAGGTGCGGGTGACTCCGGTTCCGGCGCGGCGGTCGGCGGCGGCGCTGAGGATAGGACCGGCGCCCGCACGGTTTCCTCCTGCGGCTGCGGCTGCGGCTGCGGCTCAGGCTCGGGGGCGAGCGCCAGCACCGGCGGCGCCGCCAGATCGATCTCAACCGACTCGACCGTATCGCCTTCGCTGGCCAATGACTCGGGGGGCGCCGCCGCGGGTTGCTCCGGTTCCAACATCGAGATGTCGGCCGGCGGAGGAGGCGCGGCGGGCGGTGCGGCCTCTTCCTGCTTCGGAGGCTGGGGAACGCGAGCCTCCACAGGGGGCGGCGCCGCGGCGGCCGACGGTTTGCCTGGGCGGGTCAGCGCCTGGATGCGCCCGATCATCGCGCGCGCGGGCGCGACCCGGCGACCGTTGGCAACGGCCTCGCGCATCCTCGCCAGCTCGTCGAGGCTCGCCTGGATGACATCGAACGCGGCGCCATCGACGGCAATCATGCCGCTCTCGGCCTGGATGACCAGCGTCTCGAGCTCGTGGCTCAGATCGCCCATGGCGATGATGCCCGCCATGCGCGCGCCGCCCTTCAGCGTATGCAGCGGGCGCTTGAGCGCGGTGGCGCTCTCCGGGCTGCCCGGCTTGTCGCGCCAGTCGCTCAGCCCGCGCTCGGACGCATCGATCAGCTCGAGCGCTTCCTCAGTGAAGATCGCCGCGACTTCCGGGTCAAAATCGGGTGGTTCCAGCACTTCCTCCTCGGGCGGCGTCTCCTCCATGGCCGGCTCGGCGGGCACCGGTGACGGCGCGCCGGCAGCGGCCCGTGAAGCCTCCGCAATCCTGACATCGAGCGCCCGCTCGGCCTCGCCCAGACGCTCGAGGAGCTGCCAGTGGTTGACGAAATAACCCGTGGGCTCATCGAGATGCGCGGCCACCGATTCCATCGCCGCCATGCAGTCGGTCAGCAATGTCAGGTCGACGGAGCGCAGGCCGATGCCGCTGGTGAAGGCACGGCGCAGCCAATGATCGAGCGGCTCGGCGAGCCGTACGCCGTGACGCGCCTGCGCCATCTTCGAGCTGCCGGCCAGGGTATGGCAGGCGCGGTAGACGTCCTCGGGAAGGAGATGCGGCTCGGGGAGCTGCGACTCACGGTTGAGGTAGGCGCGGATGGTGGCTACATGGGCCGCGGTCTCGCGCGTATAGATCTCACGCAGCGCGTCGTCCATCGCGGCCGGCGGTGGCTCCGGCTCGGACGCCGGTTCCGGCTGCGCGGCTGCGACCTGCTCCTCCGTTTCCGGCTGTGCCTGCGCGGGTGGCGTCGGCAGCTCCTGAGCCAGACTCAGGCTGTTGGATTCTTCCGGCTGTGTGGCTTGGCCGGCCATCGAGGCCGCCTGCGCCGGCGCTGCGCCAGTGGCGCGTCCCGAAGCGGCCGGCTGTCGCCCCGCCGCCAGAGCATGCGCCCGCGCCGCGATCGCCGCGACGTCCGCCGTGACCGGGCTGCGCTTCTCCAGATGCTCGATCATCTGCGGCAGCGCCGCGATCGCTTCCCGCATGACCTCCAGGATCGTGGGGCTGCGGGTCAGCGTGTTGTCGAGCACGCGGTTCTGCAGGTTTTCGACCGCCCAGGCGAGCTCGCCGAGCTCGCGGGCGCCGACCATGCGGCCGCTGCCCTTCAGCGTGTGGAACGAGCGGCGCACCGTCACCAGCGCCTCGCGCTCGAGCGGATTCTGATCCCATACCGGGAAGGCGCGCTCGATCTTGACCAGCTCCTCGCGCGCCTCCTCGATGAAGAGCTTCACGAGCTCCGGGTCCGCGTTCTCGGCCAGCGCCGCGAGTTTCGCCGTGGAGGAAGGCGACAGAACGGGCGGCGGCATCTCGACATCGGGCGAGGTCGACGCAACATCCATGACGTGGGTAGCGTCGAATTGCGGCGCCGGAATCTGCACCGTCTTCGCAAACGCGGACGGCTCGAGTGGCGGCACCGTCGGTACGGACACGGTCTGCTGCAGCTCGAGCGCCTGCACACAGGCCTGCGCGTTGTCGAGCATGTACCAGGGATCACTGCGTCCGGCCTGCAGAGTCTCCATGTAGTACTCGACGCTGACGATGGCATCGGCCAACCGGTCGAGAAAGCCTGAAGGCAGCACCGGCGCGCCCGGCCGCATGACCCGCTTCAACTGAGTGGTGAGCCCTTCGACGACGTCGACCGCGCGCGTCTTGCCGAGGATCAGCAGCGCGGCCTTCAGCCCGCGTATCAGGTCCTGCCAGCTGTCGAGCCCGGCCGCATCCAGCGTGCCGCCGACACTCTGCGTCACTGCCTCCTTGATGCGCGCCAGGTTGAGGATGCACTCCCGCAACACCGCCGACTGCACCTGTTGGAAGTCGTGATCCTCGCTATGCTCGGATACGGCGCTCGTCTTCGGCAGGATCATGCCGACCAGGCCGTCGTCGAGCCGGTCCTCGACGCCGATGAGCGCAGCGGCGATCTCCACCAGCGTCGGCTCGTCGGCGCGCAGGCTCCCCGCCACGATCTTCTCCAGCTTCTCGGTCTGCGCCTGCACCGTGGCGCGCAGCTCCCCGAGGCCGAGCACGCCGAGCGTGTCGCCGATCTTGCGCAGCAGCTCCACCTGCGGGCCGAGCTCCTGCGGCTGACCCGCGCCGCGGCGCACGAAGATGTCGAGGACATCCTTGACCTTCGAGAGGTCCTCGCGGATCGCGGCAGCGACGGTCTGCATGAGCTTGACGCTCGGCGCCGACAGGCTCTCGCGCTCCTGCTCGATGCTCTCATCCACCGGCAGCAGCTCCGCCAGGCGGAACGAGGCCCGCACCGCGGAGACGCGCGCGCCATTGGAGTCCGCGCGGCCGACGTAATAGAGCAGGTTGTTGAGGAGCTCCACGGGCGGGCTCTGACAGTAGCGCGCCTCGCCGAGCTCGTAGAGGCGGCGGATCTCGCGGTCCGCGAGTCCGAGCAGCCGCTTGATCGACTGACCGCCCTCCAGGCCGTGCTCGCGCAGCGCCTCGATGACCGCGCCCACCACCCACCAGAGCTGGAAGACCGGCTGGCGCGTGGCGCTCTGCTCGAGCCTCTGTGCAACCGTCGACAGCGTCTCGAGGTTCCCCTCGATGCGCTCGCCGCGGATCCAGCCGATGAGCCCCATCTGAAAGCGCGCCCGGAGCCTGCGACTCGACTGCTCGATGTTGAGCGGCGCCTCACCCGCCGCAATCGCGCTGGGCTCCGCCTGCTTGTCGGACTTCAGGTTGAGAACGAGCAGCGTCCCTTCGGACAGGAGCGCGCTGCCGCGCACCGCCCGCAGGTCGTTGAGCAGCGGCAGCAGGACGAGTGCGAGATCGCGCCCGCCGGCCAGCACGCGCTCGAGATAGCCGGGCAACTGCACCATCGCCCGCAGCAGTGCATCCAGGCTCTCCGCCTGGCCCTTGCGCTCCGTGACGGTGGCGAGCAGATATCCCGCGACCTGCTCCATCTCCTCGGCGAGCAGCGCCGCGCCGTAGATCTCGAGCACCCGCAGCACCCCGTGCACCTGGTGCAGCTCCTGCTTGCAGCGCTCGAGCAACGACGCGTTGTCGGGCTGCTCGACGTAGGTCTCGAGCGCCGTCCGGGCCTCTGCCAGGGTGGCATTGAGCTCGCGGCCGACGAGGTCCAGCGTCTGGGAGGCGACTTCCGGCATAACTCAGGTGCCGCCCAGAGCGGAGACCTGTCGCACGGTGCCGCTGGCGGCGGTGTTGGTATTGGGGCCGCCGGCGGGCCCCGGCGGGGCGGCGCCCTTGCCGTCCGCGGGCGGCCGGCGGAATGTGCCGGAGGCGCCGGTATCGGAGCTGCCGGGCAGGCGGAAGCCGGCCGCCGCGCGCCTGAGGCCCGCGGACAGCTCGGCGAGCTTGGCGATGGCGGTCGAGGTCGCATTGGTCGAATCCGCCGTCTGCACACTGATCTCCTTGAGCACCTGCATATTGCGGGCGATGTTCTGCGCGCCGCCTGTCTGCTGGCGCGAGCTGGCGGAGATATTCTGCACCAGGCTCGCGATCTGGTTCGACACCTGCTCGATCTCCTCGAGCGCGGCCCCGGCGTTCTCGGCGAGCAGCGCACCGCCGACGACGTCGGTGGTGCTGCGCTCCATGGAAACCACGGCCTCGTTGGTGTCGGTCTGAATCGTGCGCACCAGCACCTCGATCTGCTTGGTCGCATTGGCCGCGCGCTCGGCGAGCCGCTGCACCTCGTCCGCCACCACGGCGAAGCCGCGGCCGGCTTCCCCGGCCATGGAGGCCTGGATCGAGGCGTTCAGCGCCAGAATGTTGGTCTGCTCCGCGATGTCGTTGATGAGCTCGACGATGTTGCCGATCTCCTGCGAGCTCTCGCCGAGGCGCTTGATGCGCTTGGAGGTCTCCTGGATGGTCTCGCGGATAGTGTTCATGCCGTCGATGGTGCGGCGGACCGCATCGCCGCCCTTGTGAGCGACCTCCACCGAGTGGCGCGCCACGTCCGCTGCGCGCTCCGCGTTGCCTGAGACTTCGGCCACGGAGCTCGCCATGCCGCCGGCCGACTCCGTCGCGGAAGAGATCTGCTTCGACTGCGCGCCGCTCGCCTTGGCGAGGTGCTGCGACAGCGCCTGCGTCTGGCGCGTAGCGCTGTCGAGTTGGATGGCCGAGTGGTTGATGGTCGTCACCAGGCCACGCAGGGCATCGACGGCGTAGTTGATGGAATCCGCGATCGCGCCGGTGATGTCCTCCGTAACGGTCGCCTGCACCGTGAGGTCACCGTCGGCGAGACTCGAGAGCTCATCGAGGAGGCGCAGGATCGCCTGCTGATTGCGGTCGTTCTCCTGGCGCTGCGTGTCGGCCGCGTGGCTCTGGTCCGCGACGGTGCGGCGCAGGCGTCCAGCCAAGGCCACCGCGGCAACGAGCAGCAGCGCGGCGAGTACGCCGAGCGTCGCCGGGCCGAAGACCGTGACCGCCCACGGCAGACCCTTGGCGGTGGCGGGATGGCTGGCGAGGAAGTAGTAGGCAAACGCCGCGAGCAACGCGACGGCCGCGGCCGCGCCGACAACTCCCGTGAGCGAGGCGCCCGGGCGCGAAGAGGTTGCGGGCTGTGCTGCGCTCATGCGGCGGCTTCCGCGAACACCGGGCTCTCGAGCACCGAGCGCAGACTCAGCACCGGCCATTGCTCGCTGGCGCGGCGGAACGCGCCGGCGAGATAACGCTCGCAGCGCGCGACAGTCGGCGGTGCATCGCCGGTGAATTCGCCTTCCGCGAACCGCCGGAAGCCGAGGACCTCGTCCACCAGCAGGCCGGCCGGAATGTCGCGATGGTTGACGACCAAGACGCGCGTGTTGCGCGTGATCTGCGTCGTGCCGCTGCCGAGGAACTGGCGCAGGTCGATGATCGGAAGCAGCTGGCCGCGCACGTTAGCGAGCCCTTTGATCCAAGGCTTGGCGCCCGGCACGCGCGTCATGCCGGCCGGCACACCGAATACCTCGCGCGTTTCCTCACGCGCGACCAGATACAGATCCCCCGCCATCCGCAGCGCCACACCCACCCACTCGCGCCCGGCGGCGCCTTCTTTCTCCATCTGCGCCGACACCGCGCGCCCGCGCCGCTCGAGCTCCGCGAGCAGCTCGAAGGGCCGATCCCTGAGAGACCTGAGAGCAACTTCGTCGGTCATGCCGTTGCCGTGTGGCTCAAGGCGACAGAGTCGCCTGGGCCTTGGCGACCAGCTGGTCGGGCGAGACCGGCTTCACCATGTAATCGACCGCGCCCTGGCGCAGTCCCCAGATGCGGTCGGTCTCCTGTCCCTTGGAGGTCACCATGATGATGGGAATCGTGCGCGTGCGCGGATCGTTGGCGAGCTGGCGTGTCGCCTGATAGCCGTTCATGCCGGGCATCACGATGTCCATGAAGATCAGATCGGGACTCATCTCGCGCGCCAGTCGGACGCCCTCGGCGCCGTCGGCCGCCGCTGCGGTCCGGTAGCCATGCTTCTCCAGCGCCTTCTGCATCACGTGCACTTCGGTCGGCGAGTCGTCCACGATCAGAATCAGCGGCATGACCGTCATCTCCCGATATGCGTCTCGATGGCGCTCAGGAGCTCGTCCTTGGTGAAGGGCTTGGTGAGGTAGTGCTCCGAGCCCACGATGCGCCCCCGGGCGCGATCGAACAGACCGTCCTTGGAGGACAGCATGATCACGGGAATCGAGCGGAAGACCTTGTTGTGCTTGATGAGAGAACACGTCTGATAGCCGTCCAGGCGCGGCATCATGATGTCGACGAACACGATGTCAGGCTGATGGTCGGCGATTTTCGCCAGCGCATCGAAGCCGTCGATCGCCGTGAAGACCTCGCACCCTTCCTTGGCGAGGAGGGTCTCGGCCGTGCGGCGGATCGTCTTACTATCGTCGATCACCAGGACCTTGAGGCCCTGGAGCTTCGCGTTGCTGCCGGTCACGGTCAGACAACTCCTTCAACTTGACTGGGTGCTCTAGCTCAGCGGGGCCGGAGACTACACGCAAAGCCCTGCGGTTCGCCATCGACCCCTTCGCCTCCGGAACGAGGCTGCGGATTTTTAACATATCGGCCCCACCCCCGCCATGCTATGCGCATCACGTTTTGGGGAAGAGTTTCGTCGCCAGTAGCCGAGCCCGCTGGCATTATGTCCCTATATGGCTCAGCCCGTTCGCCTCGGGGTCGTCATGGACCCCATCGCCGCCATCCACTACGCCAAGGACTCGACGCTCGCGATGCTCCTCGCGGCCCAGGCGCGTGGCTGGACGCTCGTCTACCTGGAGCAGCGGGATCTGTCCCTGCGCGACGGCATCGCCCGCGGGCGGCTGCGGCCGCTGACCGTCAAGCCCGATCCGGCCGGCTGGTTCGAGCTCGGCGAGCCGCGCCTCGAGCCCCTGGGGGAGCTCGACTGCATCCTGATGCGCAAGGACCCGCCTTTTGACACCGAGTACATCTACAGCAGCTACGTGCTGGAGAGAGCCGAGGAGCAGGGCGCGCTCGTCGTCAACCGGCCGCAGGGCCTGCGCGACGTCAATGAGAAGGTCTATACCGCCTGGTTCCCGCAATGCTGCGCGCCGACGCTCATCACGCGGGACATGGCGGACATGGGAGCGTTCCTGGCCGAGCACGGCAAGATCGTCTGCAAGCCGCTCGATGGCATGGGCGGGCGCTCGATCTTCGTGCTGGAGCAGCACGACAAGAACATGAACGTAGTGTTCGAGACGCTCACCGACTACGGCCGGCGCTTCGCGGTAGTGCAGCGTTACCTGCCGGAGATCGTGGATTCGGGTGACTCACGGGTGCTTCTCATCGACGGAGAGCCGGTGCCCTACGCCCTGGCGCGCATTCCGCAACCCCACGACAACCGCGGCAACCTGGCGGCGGGAGCCCGCGGGGTGGGCCGCCCGCTCACGGAGCGCGACCGCTGGCTCGCCGGCCAGATCGGACCGGCCCTCGCCGCCAAGGGGATGCTGTTCGTCGGGCTCGACGTGATCGGCGGGTTCGTGACGGAGATCAATGTCACCAGCCCCACCGGCATTCGCGAGCTCGAGAAGCAGTTTCACATCGACATCGCCGGCCAGCTCATGAGCGCGATCGAGCGGCGGCTCGCTGCGGAGTAGCCGGGTGGCAAAACGCGCGCTCATGCTGCGGGAAGGGAGAGCGCCGGTCTGGGACCGCCTGCTCACGATGATCTTCTTCGTCGCGCTGCTGCACGGCATGGTCATCCTGGGCCTCACGTTCAAGTCGCCGATCGTCCGCAATAGCGCCGCGCCGGGGTTGCAGGTGCTGCTGGTCTCCGATGAGGTCCCGGCTGCGGATCGCAACGATCATGCGACTTACCTTGCCCAGCGGACGCAGCTCGGCTCCGGAAACACCCGCCAGGATGTCACCCCGCGCAATCCGTCCCAGGCTCCCGTCCTTCCGGCGCAGCAGGGGACCCCGCAGGGCACCGCTCTGTCGGCGGATGCCCAGGCCGCCGGCTCACTCGACCGGCGCGTGATCACGACCTCCGGCTGGAGCACCGACGTTCAGTACCTGACCGACCAGGGCAGCGCGGGCACGGCGGCGCAGCAGCCGATGCTCCTCGAGCAGCAGACGCCGGCGCAGAACGGTCCTGAGGACGACACCGGACCCGTGGAGCTGCGTGGCCCGAAGCGCGACGAGCTCTGGGTCACTCCGGATACGCGCGCTTCGATCGTCGCGCCCTACCTCGTCGCTTGGCGGACCAAGGTAGAGCGCATCGGCACGCTGAACTTCCCGGCGGCCGCGCGGGACTCGAGCACCAACGCGAGCCCGGTGATCCAGGTGGCCATCGACGCGGACGGTCGCCTCGAGCAGGCGGCAATCCAGCGCTCGAGCGGCGATCCGGAGCTCGATCAGGCGGCGCTCTCCATTCTGAAGCTCGCCAGCCCCTTCGCCCCATTCCCACCGGAACTCGCGGAGCGCTACCGCGTCCTACGCTTCGTCTACGAATGGCAATTCACCGGCGGACGCCTGACCACCGCCGCGCCGTGAGCGCGTTGCTTGTGAGTGCGGGGCTCCATCCTCATACTTGGAGTTTATGAGCGAGCACAGCAGCGAGAGCGCGGCAGCGGGCGATGAATCGCCCCCCGATGCCGCGACAGGTGCAAGCCTGACGAACCACCTGCTGATCGCCATGCCTTCCCTCATCGATCCGAACTTCGCGCAGACCGTGGCGCTCATCTGCGAGCATACCGACCGCGGCGCGCTCGGCATCGTCCTCAACAAGCCGCTGCCCATGCGTCTGTCGGATGTACTGACGCAGATGAAGCTGGAGCCGTCGACGGAAATCATCGCCTCCCAGCCGGTGCTGCGCGGCGGCCCCGTCCACACCGACCGCGGCTTCGTGCTCCACCGCCCCGGTGGAACCTGGGACCACACGCACAAGGTGTCGGAGACCATTCAGGTCACGACCTCACGCGATGTGCTGGCCGCGATGGCTCGCGGCGAGGGCCCGGGCGATGCCTTCATCGCGCTGGGCTACGCGGGTTGGGAGTCCGGCCAGCTCGAGCGCGAGATTCGCGAGAACGCCTGGACGTCCATGCCGGTCGATGCGCGCGTGGTGTTCGAGCTGCCCTACGAAGAGCGCTGGACCGGCGCCTGGCGGCTCCTCGGCATCGATGTCGACCGGGTGAGCCTCGTCGCCGGGCATGCCTGAGAAGCCAGTAGAGGCCGTTCTCGCCTTCGACTTCGGACTCAGACGTATCGGCATCGCGGCAGGGGACACGCTGACTGGCACCGCCGCGCCGCGCCCCGCCGCTCTCGTTACCCGCGCAGGTCCCGACTGGCAGGCGATTGCGCGTGAGGTCGACGCACTCAAACCGCGGCGTCTCATCGTCGGCGCACCGTATAATGTCGACGGCACCCCGGGAGCGCTCGCTCCGGCTGCCCGCCGGTTCGCCAACGAGCTCGAGCGCCGCTTCAAGCTTCCCGTCAGCATGGTCGATGAGCGCTGGTCCTCGCTGGAAGCGGGCGCGGCGCTCAAGGCGCGGCGCGCCGGCGGCGGACGGCGGCGGATCCAGCGCGCGGATGTCGACAGCGCGGCGGCGGCGGTCATCCTCGAGCGCTGGCTTGCGGGCGAGAGCGGAGAGACATTGACATGACTGAGAACGTGATGCCCTGGCCCGCTGGGGCAAGAGCCGTGACGTCACAACTGCGATCCGACGGGACGCTGCGCCACCTCATCACCCTCGAAGACCTGCCGCGCGAGCTCATCGAGCGGCTGCTCGAACGGTCGCAGCGCTTCGTCAGGCCGCTCGGCACGCCCCCGCCCATCAGCCAGTCTCTCGCCGGCCACACGGTCGCCAACCTCTTCACCGAGCCTTCCACCCGCACTCGGGTCTCCTTCGAGCTCGCCGCGAAACGCCTCGGCGCCGATGTCGTCAACCTCGAAGTCCAGCTCTCCTCGCGGGTCAAGGGCGAGAGCATGCTCGACACCGTGTATACGCTCCAGGCGATGCACGTCGACGCCATGGTCATCCGTGACGCAGAAGCCGGCGTGCCCGCCTCAGTGGCTGCGAACGTCGCTCCGCACGTCAGTGTGCTCTCAGCGGGCGAAGCGCACGTATCCCATCCAACACAGGGATTGCTGGACGCGTTGACGGTCCAGCAGCACAAGAAGCGGCTCGAGGGGCTGAGCATCGCCATCGTGGGCGACATCCGTCACTCGCGGGTCGCACGCTCCGACTACCACGTTTTTCGCGCCCTCGGCTGCTCGGACCTGCGGATCGTTGCGCCGCCCGCGCTGATGCCCCCAGCAGAGGAATTCGCCGGCTGCTCCCGCCACACGTCCCTGAAATCGGGACTCAAAGACGCTGACGTGGTCATGATGCTGCGTATCCAGAAAGAGCGCATGGGCCAAGCCGACCTACCCGACGCGGACCGATACTTCGCCAAATACGGCCTCACGCCCGAGCGCCTGGCCGGCGCCAAACCCGGCGCCATCGTCATGCATCCACAACCCATGAACCGCGGGATCGAGATCGCCTCCGACGTAGCCGACGGCCCCCAATCCGTCATCCGCGACCAAGTGCGTAACGGCGTCGCCGTCCGCATGGCCGTCCTCGAAGAAGTGTTGACCACCGCGGCAGGTCAGGCATGACCCGCGAAAGCCGCGGCACGCTGCACCTCGAAGACGCGCGCGTAATCAAACAGACCGCCTACGACGGCGATCAATTCGTGCTCCGCCTGGAGGCCCCCGCCTGCGCCGCCGGCGCCAACCCCGGCTCTTTCGTACACCTGACCTGCGACCCCACCATTCCCATGCGCCGGCCGCTCTCCATCATGCGCGCCGATCCCCACGCCGGCTGGATCGAAGTCCTCTACAAAGTCCTTGGCCCCGGCCTGCACGCCCTGGCCGCCCGCAAACCCGGCGACACCGTCAGCATCATCGGCCCCATAGGCACCCCCTTCACGATCCATCCCCACCGCCCCCGCCCCGTGCTGATCGGCGGCGGCGTAGGCATCCCCCCCATGGTCTTCCTGGCCGACCGCCTCCGCAAAGAACCCCCCGGCCGCTACAACCCGGTCGTCTTCATGGGCTCGGAAATCCCCTTCCCCTTCCGCACCCGCCCCTCCACGATCGTGGTCGCCGGCATGCCCACCGCCACCATCGCCTGCATGCCCCTGTTGGATGAATGGGGCATCCCCAGCCGCCTGGCCAGCCTCGCCGGCTACCCCGGCTGCTACGAAGGCTTCGTCACCGCCCTGGCCGACGAGTGGCTGAGCACCCTCGGCGCCCCGCAACTCAGCGAAGTCGAGCTCTTTGCCTGCGGCCCCACCCCGATGTTGGTCGCGGTCGCCGCCGTAGCCCGCCGCCACTCCGTCCCTTGTCAGGCTTCTCTCGAGGAATTCATGGCCTGCGCCGTCGGAGGCTGCGCCGGCTGTAACGTGTTGGTGCGGACGCCGGAAGGCGACGCAATGAAACGCGTCTGTGTCGACGGCCCGGTATTCGACGCGCTAACAGTGTTCTAGAGAGCGCGGCACAGGAAGCCCGAGGGCCCCTCAACCGAAATTGATCTTCGCCTCGAGATTGGCCCGCGAATCCGCGTTGGCCAACGCCTCCGAGACCTCCACCCTGCCATCCTTGCAAAGCCCAAACAGCGCCATGTCGAAGCTCTGAATCCCGCGCTCACTGCTGGCCGATATGGCCTCCTTGATCCCAATCACATCCCCCTTCTTCACCAGCTCCGACATGTGCGGCGTATTGAGCATCACCTCCATGGCAGCAATCCGCCGGCTGTCCTTCCCCATCACCAACCGCTGCGCCAATATCGCCTTCAGATACTGCGACATATCCAAAAAGATCTGCTTGTGCTGCTCCTGCGGAAACATGTTGATGATCCGATCCATCGTCTCCGCGCAATTGTTCGCATGCAGCGTAGCCAGCACCAGATGCCCCGTGCCCGCCAGGTTGATCGCCGCCTCCATGCTCTCCCGATCCCGCACCTCCCCGATCAGAATGACATCCGGCGCCGCCCGCATCGCCCCCCTGAGCGCGCGCGAGTAGGACTTCGTGTCGAGTCCCACTTCCCGCTGATTGATGATCGAGCGCTTGTTGGTGTGCAGGAACTCGATCGGGTCCTCGATGGTGATGATGTGGTCCGAGCTGGTATCGTTGCGCAGATTGATCATCGCCGCCAGCGTCGTCGACTTGCCCGAGCCCGTGGCCCCCACCACCAGGACGAGCCCGCGCTTGAGCATCGCCAGGTCCGTGAGCACGTCCGGCAGCCCCAGCCCATCGAGCCGCGGCATATCCGCCGTGATGTAGCGCAGCACTATCGCGGGGTAGCCGCGCTGCGTGAAAACGTTCACCCGGAAGCGCCCGAGCCCCGGCTCGGAGATGGCGAAGTCGATCTCGAGCTCCGCCGCGAAGCGGTCGCGCTGTTCCGGCGTCATCAGCGCGAGCGCGGTCTGCCGCACCGTTTCCGGCGACAGCACCTGCTTGTTGACCGGAAAGATCTGCCCCTCGATCTTGATCTTGATGGGCGCATTGCAGGTGAAGAAGAGGTCCGAGGCCTTCTTCTCCACCATCAGCCTGAAGAGCGGCTTGGTGTTGAGCTGCGGGTGCGGGCCGGTCGCCGCCACGGGCGAGGCATACGTCCCCGTCGCCTCGAGCGAGCTATGCGATCCCGTCGCCAGCCTCGGGTCCGGCGCTTCTTTGCTCGCTGTCATAGCGCTCTGCCGTCGTCCTCTTCTTCGACGATCTTCAGCGCCCCGCCGTCATCGATGGCCTTGTTCTCGCGCTTGCTCTCGAGCTTGATCCGCAGTCGCAGCTCGTTCTTCGAGTCGGCATTGCGCAGCGCGTCCTCGTAGGAGATGAAGCCCGTCTCGTAGAGCTCGTACAGCGACTGGTCGAAGGTCTTCATGCCGAGGCGGGTGGAGCGCGCCATGACATCCTTGATCTTCGCCACCTCGCCCTTGAAGATGAGATCCTGGATGAGCGGCGAGTTCAGCATGATCTCCATGGAGGCGATGCGCCCGGAGCCGCCCTCGCGCGGCACCAGCCGCTGCGAGACGAACGCCCTCATGTTGAGCGACAGGTCCATCAGCAGCTGCGAGCGGCGCTCGTCCGGGAAGAAGTTGACGATGCGGTCCAGCGCCTGGTTGGCGTTGTTGGCATGCAGGGTGGCGAGCACGAGGTGCCCGGTCTCGGAGAACTGAATGCCGTACTCCATCGTCTCGCGGTCGCGGATCTCACCGATCAGGATGACATCCGGAGCCTGGCGCAGGGTGTTCTTCAGCGCCGCGTGCCACGAATCGGTATCGACGCCGATCTCCCGGTGGGTGATGACGCAGCCCTTGTGCTGGTGCACGTACTCGAGCGGATCCTCGATGGTGACGATGTGGCCGCGGGTCTTCTCGTTGCGATAGCCGACCATTGCCGCGAGCGTCGTCGACTTGCCGGAGCCGGTGCCGCCGACCACGATGCACAGGCCGCGCTTGGACAGCACGACTTCTTTCAGGATGGGCGGCAGGTCGAGCTCCTCGAAGCTCGGGATCTTGGCGTTGATCAGGCGGATGACACAGCCGGTGGCGCCCTGCTGCACGAAGGCGCTGACACGGAACCGGCCGATCCCCGGCGGCGCGATCGCGAAGTTGCATTCCTTGGTGGCGTCGAACTCGCGCGACTGGCGGTCGTTCATGGTCGCGCGCACCAGCGTCGCGGCCTGCTCGGGCGTCAGCGCGCGCTCGCTCTGCGGGCGGATCTCGCCGTCGATCTTGATCGCGGGCGGGAAGCCGGAGGTGACGAAGAGGTCGGAGGCCTTCTTCTCCACCATCCGACGCAGGAGATCCTGCATCAGCTTGATAGCTTGATCACGATCCACGGCAACTCCCCATCCGCGCGCAGCGCATCATAGAGCGTCTTTGTTCTGGGCCTTGTAGCGAGCTTCCTCCTTGGTGACCAGACCCTTCGTCACGAAATCGGTCAGGCACTGATCGAGCGTCTGCATGCCCGATGACTGGCCGGTCTGGATGGCGGAGTACATCTGCGCGATCTTGCCCTCGCGGATGAGATTGCGGATCGCCGGTGTGCCGATCATGATCTCGTGCGCCGCGACCCGTCCGCCGCCGTTGCGCTTGAGCAGCGTCTGCGAGACCACCGCGCGCAGCGATTCCGAGAGCATGGAGCGCACCATGTCCTTCTCCGCCGCGGGGAACACGTCGACCACGCGGTCGATCGTCTTGGCGGCGGAGCTCGTATGCAGGGTGCCGAAGACGAGGTGGCCGGTCTCGGCAGCCGTGAGCGCGAGTCGGATGGTCTCCAGGTCACGCATTTCGCCGACCAGGATGATGTCCGGATCCTCACGCAGGGCCGAGCGCAGGGCCTCGCTGAAGCCGAGCGTGTCGCGGTGCACCTCGCGCTGGTTCACCAGGCAGCGCTTGGAGTCGTGCACGAACTCGATCGGGTCTTCGATGGTGATGATGTGGTCGGGCCGGTTGTCGTTGCAATGATTGACCATGCCGGCAAGGGTCGTCGACTTGCCCGAGCCCGTGGGTCCGGTGACCAGCACCAGGCCGCGCGGCAGCATGCACAGGTCGCGGAAGATCTTCGGCGACTGCAGGTCATCGAGCGACAGGATCTCCGACGGAATGTTGCGGAACACCGCGCCGGCGCCGCGGTTCTGATTGAAGGCGTTGACGCGAAAGCGCGCCAGCTTGGGAATCTCGAAGGAGAAATCGGTCTCGAAGAACTCCTCGTATGCCTTCCGTTGCTTGTCGTTCATGATGTCGTACACCATGCTGTGCACTTCCTTGTGGCTGAGTGCCGGCATGTTGATACGTTTCATGTCGCCGTCGACGCGAATCATGGGGGGAACACCGGAGGACAGATGCAGGTCCGATGCCTTGTTCTTGACGGCGAACGCCAGCAATTGCGCGATGTCGACGGCCATAGGAATTTCCTGGGCTACTGCCGCTTGCGACGGCGGCTCTCAGATTGGCCCGCGGCAGTATAGCGGAGCCGTTTGGTCGTCCATATGTTAAGGTTCTCGCAGAATTTACCGGATCATCTCGCCGCGGTACGCGCCCGCATCACGGCGGCGGCCGCCAGTGCCGGCCGGAATGTCGACTCGGTCACACTCCTGGGGGTTTCCAAGGGTCAGACGGCGGAACTGGTCCGTGCGGCGGCAGCCGCGGGGCTGACCGACATCGGCGAGAGCTACCTCGCCGAGGCGCTGGAAAAGATGGACGCCCTGGGCGACCTCCCCCTGACCTGGCACTTCATCGGCCGCCTCCAGGCCAACAAAACCCGCCAGGTCGCGGAGCGCTTTGCCTGGGTGCACGGCCTGGACCGGCTCAAGATTGCCGAGCGGTTGGCCGCGCAGCGGCCTTTTCACGCGCCGGCGCTCAACGTCTGCATCCAGGTGAACCTCGCGGGCGAGGCGAGCAAGGGTGGCATCCCCGCCCCGGAGCTGCCCGGTCTCGCGGCCGCCGTGGCGGCGCTGCCGCGCCTGGCGCTCCGCGGGCTGATGTGCATCCCGCCCGAGGTAACCGCTCCCGGGCGTCAGCGCGAATGGTTCGCCCGACTGCGGGCGCTGCGGGATTCCCTGAACGCCGGCGGCCTCAGCCTCGATACGCTGTCGATGGGGATGAGCGGGGACTTCGAGGCGGCGATTCAGGAAGGGGCCACGCTCGTTCGGGTCGGCACCGCTATTTTTGGGCCGCGTCCCGTGACCGCTCCACGTACAATCCCCGAATCATGAGCCATCTCGAGCTTGCGGTCCTCGGCGCCGGCAACATGGGGCGTGCGCTCATCGGAGGCCTGCTCCGCCACGGCATGCGCCCGGAGCAGATCGCCGTCGGCGAGAGCCACGAGGCGGCGCGGGCGACGCTCTCCCGGGAGCTTGGCATCGCGGCAACGGCGGACAACGCCGCCGCCACAGCCAAGGCCAATCTCATCGTTCTCGCCGTGAAGCCTTACCAGGCGAGCTCCGTTCTGGCGCCCCTGGCCTCACAGTTGCAGCAACGCCGGCCCATCGTCCTCTCAGTGGCCGCAGGCGTCAGGATCGAGGCGATACAGCGCTGGTGCGGCGCCGGCATTCCGGTGATCCGGGCCATGCCCAACAGACCGGCTCTCGTGGGCGCGGGAGCGACCGGCCTGTTCGCCTCCTCCGAGGTGGATGCCTCCCACCGCGCCATGGCTGAACAGGTCATGCAGTCCGTGGGTGAAGTCGTCTGGGTTGCAACAGAGGATGCGCTCGACGCGGTGACGGCGCTTTCTGGCAGCGGGCCTGCTTACTTCTTCCTGCTTGCGGAGGCAATGGCAAAGGCCGGCGTGGACCTCGGACTTCCGATGGATACGGCGCGACGTCTGTCGATTGCGACGTTGCATGGCGCGGGACTTTTGGCGCAGGTCGGCGACGGCGATCTCGCACGGCTGCGCGCGGAAGTGACATCGAAGGGCGGCACCACGGAGGCGGCAGTGCGTGTGCTGCAGGGTGCGGGATTCAACGAGCTCGTGGGCCGTGCGCTCGAGGCGGCGGCACACCGCGGCCGGGAGCTTGCCGAGGAGGCCAAGAGCACCTCATGAACCTACTGGCAATCATCGTCAGCGAGCTGCTCTCGCTCGCTCTGTTCGTGGTGCTCATGCGCCTGCTGCTGCAGTTGGTGCGAGCGGACTTCCGCAACCCGATCTGCCAGGCCATCGTCCGCCTGACGAATCCGCTGGTCATTCCGCTGCGGCGCATCCTGCCGCCCATCAAGAAGCTCGATACCGCGACCGTCGTCGCGGTCGCGATCATCGCCTTCATTCTGGTGGCGGTGGGCTTCGCCTTCTCGAGTTTTCCCGCCGACCCGCTGTTCTGGGCCCAGGAGGTGGTGCTGACAGTCGCGTACGCGGCGCTGTGGATCTACTTCTGGTCGATCGTCGTCTACGCGCTGCTCAGCCTGGTCGCTCCGGGCGGCTACTCGCCGCTGCAATCCGTGCTGGCGAGCCTCTGCGAGCCCGTCCTGGGCCCATTTCGCCGCATCATTCCGGGCATCGCCGGCATCGATCTGTCGCCGCTCTGGGCCTGCCTGGCCATTCAGATCATCCTGTATTTCCTGCCGCGCCCGGCCTTTTTCGCGTGGTGAGAGAAGCGCTTAGCGGCGACATCGCTGCAAACCCTTTAAAAAAAGGCATTTCAGCACACCTTCAAGCGAAAAAAGCTGTCGCGCAGGCACGCGCATGTGCTATTTTTCGCGCCGATTCATATGGCGCGACTGCGGTACAGCGCGCTCACAACCATTAAATATCGAGGAGTAGCGCAATATGGCGAAAAAGGGTGGTGCTCCGACCAAGTCGGAAGTCCTGACTCAGATCTCCAAAGACACTGGGCTGTCGCGCAAGCAGATCGGCGGCGTCTTCGACTCGCTCAACGGCGTGATCAAGAAGAGCCTGAAGAGCAACGGTCTCTTCACCATGCCCGGCCTGCTGAAGATGAAGGTCGTGAAGAAGCCGGCGACCAAGGCCCGTGAGGGAATCAACCCCTTCACCGGCGAGAAGATGATGTTCAAGGCCAAGCCGGCCAGCAAAAAAGTACGCGTGATGCCGCTGAAGAGCCTCAAGGCGATGGTCAACTCGTAAGGGGCGGGGACGATATACAAAAGCCCGGAAGCGCCTCACGGCCTTCCGGGCTTTATTTTTGCCCGCTTAGAAAGTCGAGCACGAGCTGCCGCAGCTCGTGCAGGCGCCCATGGAAGAAGTGCCCCGCCCCGGACATGAGATGCACGGTCGGCGCGGGTGACTGCCGCTGGGCCCAGTCGAGCACGGCCGCCGGCTCGATCACCTCGTCGGCATCGCCCTGCACGACGAGCCAGGGACAGGCCGGCGAGTCAACGCCCGCCATTGCAACGCGCGTGATTCCCGGCGCCACGGTGACCAGTGTTTCCGGCGCAGCCTGCGCGGCTGCGCGCACTGCAACGGCGCCTCCGAAGGAGAATCCTCCGAGCCACAAGGCGGCGCCCGGCCAGCGCGCGCGGCCGTAGGCGATCACTGCGAGCGCATCGGCGGTCTCGCCGTTGCCCTCGTCATAGCTGCCCGCGCTGCCGCCGACGCCGCGGAAGTTGAAGCGAATGGCCGGGACACCCAGCTCGACGCAAGCCCGTGCCAGCGTGTAGACGACTTTGTTGTCGAGTGTGCCGCCGTAGAGCGGGTGGGGATGGCAGACGACGCCGAACCGATTACCGGCAACGATGCCGTTCTCGGTCGGAATCTCCACCAGGGCCTCGATCTCTCCCGCGGGACCCGCGAGCCGCACGCGCTCCGCGCGCGGCGGTCTCATGAGGCGGAGTGTGCGGCGGTGAGCTCGACGAGCAGCCGGTTGAGGCGCTGCACGAACTCGGCCGGGTTGCCGAGCTGGCTGCCTTCGGCAAGCTCCGCCTGCTCGTACAGCAGCAGCGACAGCTCCTTGAAGCGCACCGTGTCGGCGAGGCCGTCGAGGTGTTTCACCAGCGGGTGGCCGACATTGAGCTCGAGCACCGGCTTCGATTCCGGGACCGCCTGACCGGCGGCCGCGAGAATCCGCCGCATGCCGGCGCCGAAATCATGCTCACCGAGAACCAGACATGCGGGTGAGTCGGCGAGGCGGTCGCTGACCCTCACTTCGAGCACCCGGTCGCCGATCGCGTCCTTCACCCGCTTCAGCAGCCCCTTGCTCTCCTTGCGCTCCTCGTCGAGGCGCTTGCGGTCCGACTCGCTCTCGAGCGTGCCGAGCTCGAGGTCGCCGCGCGCGGCATCCTTGAAGCGCTTGCCCGGGAAACCTTCGACCTCGCCCGGCAATTGGCCCATGAGCCACTCGTCGATGCGCTCGGAGAGCAGCAGTACTTCCAGTCCCCGCTGGTTCAGACGCTCGATGTACGGGCTGGTACGCGCCGCGGCGACGCTCTCGCCGGTGATGTAGTAAATCTTGTCCTGGCCCGGTTTCATGCGCTCCACGTACTGCGCGAGGCTCACCGTGGGCTCGCTGCCGGGCTCGTGAGTGCTGGCAAATCGCAGCAGCTGCAGCAGCGCGGGGCGATTGGCCGCGTCCTGCGCCACACCTTCCTTCAGTACCGCCCCGAACTCCTTCCAGAAGGTCGCATACTTCTCGGGCTCCTCCTTGGCGAGCTTCGCCAGCATGTCGAGCACTCGCTTGGTGAGACCGTTGCGGATCGCCTCGACCTCAGGCTCCTGCTGCAGGAGCTCACGCGAGACGTTGAGGGGCAGGTCGCTCGAGTCGACCACGCCCTTCACGAACCGCAGGTAGAGCGGCAGGAACTGCTCCGCGTCGTCCATGATGAAGACGCGCCGCACGTAGAGCTTCAGCCCGTGCGCGGCATCCCGCTGCCAGAGGTCGAACGGCGCGCGCCCCGGCAGATAGAGCAGGCTGGTGTACTCGCGCTTGCCCTCGACGCGGTTGTGACTCCAGGCGAGAGGGTCGGTGAAGTCGTGCGCCAGGTGCTGGTAGAACTGGCGATAGTCGTCATCGCTGATTTCGCTGCGCGGCCGCGTCCACAACGCTTTCGCCTGATTGACGGCTTCGAGCTCCAGCGTCGCCTCTCCTTCCTTGCGCATGCGCACCGGGAAGGCGATATGGTCGGAATAGCGGCGAATCAGCGCCCGGAGGCGGAAGGGATCCGCGAATTCCTTGGCCTCGGGCTTCAAGTGGAGCTTGACCGTCGTGCCACGCTGCGGGCGCGACACACTCTCCACCGTGAACTCGCCGTCGGCGCTCGATTCCCAATGCACGCCGCTCTCGGCGGGGAGCCCGGCCTTGCGCGACAGCACCTCGACGCGGTCGGCCACGATGAACGCCGAATAGAAGCCGACGCCGAACTGGCCGATGAGCTGCGAGTCCTTCTGCTGATCACCGGACAGGCCGCGGAAGAATTCGGCGGTGCCGGAACGGGCGATGGTGCCGAGGTTGGTCACCGCCTCCTCGCGCGTCATGCCGATTCCATTGTCGGTGATGCTCACCGTGTTCGCCGCCGGGTCCGCCTCGACGCGAATCTCGAGCTCGGGATCGCTCGCGAGCAGGCCGGGCTCGCCGATGGCTGCGAACCGCAGCCGGTCGTTGGCGTCCGAGGCGTTCGAGATGAGCTCGCGGAGGAAGATCTCCCTGTGGCTGTACAGGGAGTGGATCATGAGCTTCAGCAGCTCGCGGACTTCGGCCTGAAACCCATGCGTTTGCCGGTCGGCTGTGGCAGCCGTGACGTTCTCGGGGGTGGACATCCGCCACGTATAGGGCGAGAACGCCCGTTTTTCAAGGGGCTCAGCCGGGCAGGCGGAGCAGGCGGCGGTAGAGGTCGAAGCAGGTGACGCTGCCGGCAAGCAGCGCCGCGTTCACCCGCAGCTGCGGCATGAGCAGCCAGACGCCGAGCGCGGAGCCCCAGGCGAGGAGCGGGGTCGACAGAGCCGCTGCTTCCACGAGCGCGGTAGTCGCGACGTGGCGACATGCGCCTGTCATATCGTCGAGCTCGTCCCAAAAGTGCAGGAAGAATTCCATCGGAACCAACTCTACTCGCAGCGGCGTGCTGTTGTCGTGAGGATATTCACACTCGCACCGGCTTGCCGGAGCCAGCGGAATGGTAGGCTTGAGCCCGTTCCGTTCAGTGCGCGTTCAGAGAACACCCAGCCACCATGAATCGCATCGTCGTGCTCAACCCGAAGGGGGGCTCCGGCAAGACGACCATCGCGACCAACCTCGCGGGCTACTTCGCTTCACGGCAGCAAAAGCCGGTCCTGATGGATTTCGATCCGCAAGGGTCGTCGCTCCGTTGGGTGCGCAAGCGCGATCCGGCGCTGCCGCCGGTTCACGCCGTGAACGCCTTCGACAAAGACCCGCGCACGACGCGAACGTTCCAGCTTCGGGTGCCGGACTTCTCGACGCACGTGATCGTGGACACCCCGGCGGCGGTCGAGCCGCGCCTGCTGCCGGAGCTGACGCGCGATGCGCGCAAGATTCTCGTGCCGGTGCTTCCTTCGGACATCGACATTCACGCCTGCTCGCGCATCATCCGCGACCTGCTGCTGGTCGCGAAAATCCGGCGGGAAGACAACCGCATGGGCGTCGTGGCCAATCGCATCCGCCGCAATACCCTCACCTATCAGTCACTGATCCGCTTCCTGCAGACGCTCGGGATCCCCATCGTGGCGACGCTGCGCGACTCACAGAATTATCTGCGCGCCGCGGAACACGGCATCGGCGTGCACGAGATGAAGACCTATATCGTGCGTGAGGACATCGAGGAGTGGCAGCCGCTGATCAACTGGCTGGAGATGCCGCCAGGGGCACCGAAAGCGGAGCTGGGGAGTCCGGCGGTAACGGCGCCCGCGGGCGTCGAGTAGACCGGCTGCTCAACGAGCTTTGTTGCCGCCCGCGGCTGCGTGCGGGCCGCCGCCTTCCGGCTTCTGCTCCTCGTCCTCCCATGACTCGCGCATGCGGTCGGCCCAGTTCTTGTAGTTCGACCAGGTGTTGAGATTGCGCGTGATGGCGGCGTGACGGCCGCGCGTGCGTTGCATGCGGTCCATCCAATCCGGGAACGGCTCGGCCGGCTCCGCGGGCGCCGGCCCGCTGGAGGGCTGCTGATCCTTCTGCTTGCTGGGCGCGTTACCTCGCCCCCTGTCGGTTGAGCTCATTGAACCACCTTGACCTTTCCTGGAGCGTACGGCTTTTGCTTGCCGCACGCGGGGAACTGGTTCACAGGCATGTCGCCCGTTGACTACAGTTCTCACTTCTCGGCCCGTTATGTCACGCCGAGGCGAACTTCACGCCACCAGGCGATACACCGGCCGGTAGACGCTGCCCGGCAGCTTCATGCGCCGCTGCGCCACGAATGCCGCGAGCAGCTCATCGAGCAGCTGCATGATGCCGCGGTCGCCGGCGAGCTCGTAGGGACCGCGCTGCTCGATCGCCTTGATGCCGTGCTCCTTGACGTTGCCGGTGACGATGCCGGAGAACGCGCGGCGCAGATTGGCGGCGAGCTGATGCACGGGCTGGCCGCGATCGAGCGCGAGCGCGCGCATCGACTCGTGCGTGACCTCGAACGGCTGCTGGAACTCCGGCTGGATGGAGAGCAGCCAGTTGAAGTTGTAGGAATCGCTGCGCTGGCGGCGAAACTCGCGCACCGCCTCGATGCCGCGCACCATGCGCCGGCCAACCTCCGCGGGATCGTCGATGATGACAGTCAGGCGCCGCGCCGCCGCCTCGCCGAGTGTGCCGCTGATGAAGCGGCTGATGTGCTCGAAGTACGCCGCGCTCTGGCGGGGGCCGGTCAGCACGACCGGCAGCGGCTGCTCCTGGTTCGCGGGATCGAGCAGAATGCCGAGGAGATAAAGGATCTCTTCGGCGGTGCCGGCGCCGCCCGGGAACACCACGATGCCGTGTGCGACGCGCACGAAGGCCTCGAGGCGCTTCTCGATGTCCGGCATGATCACCAGCTGGTTGACGATCGGATTGGGCGGCTCCGCCGCGATGATGCCGGGCTCGGTGATGCCGACGTAGCGGCCGTGCTCGATACGCTGCTTGGCGTGGCCGATGGTCGCGCCTTTCATCGGCCCCTTCATGGCGCCCGGTCCGCAGCCCGTGCAGACGTCGAGGCCGCGCAGTCCCATCTCATAGCCGACGCGCTTGCTGTACTTGTACTCGTCGGAGCCGATCGAATGGCCGCCCCAGCAGACGACCAGGTTCGGGCGCGCCTTGTAGTCGAGCACGCGCGAGTTGCGCAGCACGTGGAAGACGGCGTTGGTGATGTCCGCGGAGCTGGTGGGGTCGAAGCGGCCGCCAGCCATCATTTCGTCGGCTATGAACACCACATCGCGCAGCACGGCAAAGAGATGCTCCTTGATGCCGCGGATCATTTGGCCGTCCACGAAGGCAGAGCCTGGGGCGTTGTGGACCTCCAGCTTGATGCCCCATGCGTGACGCACTATGCGGATGTCGAAGTCGCGATAGCGATCGAAGACCGCCTTCGCGTCGTCCGTGTCGGCGCCGCTGTTGAGCACCGCCAGCGCGCATTTGCGAAAGAGCGCGTAGAGCCCACCCTGCCCGGAATCGAGCAGCTTCTCGATCTCCACCTGCGAGAGGTTCTCCAGGCTGCCGCGCGGCCCCACCCGCGCGTCGATGAACTCCGGCACGACGACGTCGCTATCCATCTATACGGCCATCATCTACGGCAGGATATCGATCGGCGTGCCGTCGCGAGTCAGTAGCCAGATCTCCACCATGTCGGCGTCGGAGACGGCGATGCAGCCGTCCGTCCAGTCATTGTGCTGGTAGTACCAGGGCGAGCTCTTCAGGCGGTTCGGCAGCCCGTGGATCATGATCGAGCCGCCGGTCTGCCAGTGATGCACTTGCGCACGCTCGAGGTCCCGGGCGTTGGGATAGGAGATCTGGATGGAGAGGAAATAGTTGCTGCGCGGATTACGGCGTGCCAGGTAATACCGCCCCTCCGGCGTGCGAAAGTCCCCATCGCGCTGCTTGGGCCCGACCGGGTCGAGGCCGAGCGCAACCTTGTACGCGCGCACGACTCTGTACCCGTCCATGAGATACAGGCGGCGCTCCGACTTGCGCACGACGATATGGTCGACGTCCGGCAGGCCGGGCGACGGCAGCAGCGCGACGCGCCCCGACTGCGCCGAAACGGTGCCCGGCGGGCTTATCGTCTCGGGCGCGGGGATCGTCGCGGCGGCCGGCACTGCCGGGGTGTTGGCACGAGTCGCCGTCAGCCCGCAAGCGAGCACGACGGCGGTGAAAATCGCTCTGGATAAAGACATGGCTGAATTATAGGCGCTCGCCAAGGCAACGCGCGCGGCGTCAAGCTTGACAGTGAGACCCGTACCTCATCAGTCGTCGGCCGCGGACACGTCCTCGATGCGCGGCACGACCAATTGCGTGCCCGGACGCAGGTCGGTGAAATCCGTGTCCGGGTTGTACTGGCGCAGCAGCCATAGCGGCACTTGCGAAAAGCGCTGCGTCAGAGTCCATAACGAATCACCGCGCTGCGCGACATACTGCTCAGTGCCCGCGATGCGGTGAGATGCGAAGTAATTCGCTTCCAGCACCTGATGGTACTCACGCCGGCGAGCCTCGAACTCTCCGGGAGGCACGCGGCGGAAATCCAGCCGGATGCGGTGTCCAACGATCACCGGCGTGCGGAACCTCATGTGATTGATGCGCCGCAGATCGGACGCTCTGACACCGAGCCAGTCCGCGTAGTGGCCCAGAGTCTCCGCGGCCGCGATCTGAATGGTGTCGTTCGAGGCAACCGAGTAATCGGTCGGATCGGGGTTCTGGCTCTGAGCGGAAACGTCGGTCGGCCCGAGCGACGGGCTCTCCGCATCCGCCTGTGCGCCGGACACCGGCTGCTCGCCCTCATCAGCGGAGCCGGCCTCATCGGTCTGCGCGGGCGCGGTCAGCGCGCCGGCGTGCGAGCTCATGAGCATGGAGTCGGTCGCGGTGCCCGCTCCAGGCGCATCGCCATCGATGCCGTTGAAGTCGAGCAGGTGCTGACTGCCGAGGCCGAACTTCGCGGCGCTCTGCGGCAGAGACTCACCCTCGGGAGCGCTCGCGGGCGTGGCTCTCGATGCGGCCGGAGCGGTGGCCAACGCCACCCGCGAGTAATAAGCCGGCGCCGCGGCGGCAACGACCGGCGGCGCGCTGCCCGTATGCGCGGGCTTCATGACAGCAGCCAGCAGCTGCGCGCGCGCCGCGGCGGAGCGGGCTCGGCGTGAGGCGGCGCTCGCCAGCATCTCCTGCGGGCCCAATCGTTTGGCCAGTAGCGTCGCGGTCAGCGTCGGGCCGGCGGCAGGCAGACGCAGCTCATAGCCGCGGGGTACCGGCAACCTGCCGCGCCAGACGGCCGGCCGCAGCGCGGGATTGAGCTCCTGCAATCTCTCGGAGTCGATGTTCAACGCGCGCTCGAGCGGCACGACGGCGACGTACGCCGGCATTCGCACCTGCCGGAATCGCTCCTCCTGCATCGGCACGATCGCGCCGAAGTACCTCTGTGGGTTGCGCTCGATTTTCAGGGCCGCGAGGAACGAGACATAGAAGTTGCGTGAAGCGAAGCCGAACGTGCGGCTCTGGTACTGGCGCACGATAGTGACGATATCCGTCGTGCCGAGGGTGTCTACGGCGCGGCGCATGCCCGCGACCCCATGATTGTAGGCAGTGAGCGCGAGCGGCCAGGTGCCGAGAATCCGGTGGTTGTATGCGAGGAGCTGTGCCGCCGCCTCGGTGGCCATGAACGGGTCCATGCGGTCATCGACCGCGCGGTTGATCCGCATGAAGCGCCGCCCGGTCGAGGGCATGAACTGCCAGAGCCCCGCCGCGCCGACCTTGGAGTAGGCGCGCGGATTGTAGGAAGACTCGACCAGCGGCAGGGCGGCGAGCTCGGGCGGCAGGCCCTCATCCTTCAGGGCGTCGGCGATGTCCTGCTGCCACGCGCCGGAGCGGATGAGCCCGGCCTTGAAGCGGTTCGCCTGCCCGAGCTGGAAGCGCATGTCTTCCGTCGCCTCGAGCAGCCGCTCCGGAGTGACCTGCGCGCCCCAGAGCGCCTTGATGCGCTGGTCCTCCGGCGACAGCGGCCCCGGTCCCGAGGCGATCCGGCGCAGCTCCGCGACGTAGTGATCGCGAGCCCGGTTCACGACGCGCTGGCGCGCGCGCGGCGAGCTGTACGGTGCGAAGTGCAGCGTGTCGTAGACGACGCCGAGATTGTATTGATCGTGCAGGTAGCCCGAGTTCGTATCGATCTGAGTGTAGACGTGCACCCAGAAATTGACGTCCCGCTGCAGTTGCGGGGGATAAGGCAGGTCCTGATCCGCCGCCGGCGCGCGCGCAATCGCGAGCGGCATCAGCACGAGCGCCCACAGCCAGCCCCGGTTCCGCGAGGCGTCTGCCCGCCGTGTCGAGTTCATTTACACACCGTCCTGTAGAGGAAGCACTTTGATTTCAGAGGGTTACAATTTGACCGCCCGGATGAGGGCACCGCCGTGGCCGCCGGAGTGTCGGTGGATTTGACACCCGGCCCGTCGGCGCCCCTTTCAGGGCTGCGATCGGGTGCGGCAAGCGCTCTTCCGGATGCCCGATAACTTCTCACAACGCGCACTGCGTCACAATTGAACCCCGTCGCAGATGCAACATGTCATATCAAACGGGGTTGCGGTCGCCCTGGCACGCGCGTTGCAGTATCACATCACCGAGGGCCGACAGGCGGCCCGGAAGGAAGCAGCTAGCGAATACGAAGAAAGCACGGGCCGGACTAAGCGCGGGATGGCGCCCTTCCAGCACTGTGTCCCTTGAAGAAAAAGAACGACACTCCTCCACACAAGCAAGCGACCGATAAAACCCCGCCTCCTGGCGGGGTTCTTTTTTTTTGGATCGAAGAATTACCTTGACTGCGCCATCACCGCGGGCGCAATGATCGCCGCCCTGCGGCGTCGGTGCGGAGGGGAGGATCACAATACCGGCCGGCGGCGCCTCAACAAACGAGGTCACAAGAATGATGAACACGCATTTCGTCCGTGCTTCCACATACCGGCTCGCCGGTCTTGCAGCGGTGCTCGCCGCTTCGGTGGGCCTGGCTCAGGCGGCGGATTTGATGGCCGTCACTCGCGTCTACGTGGTTACGGTGCCAGCGGCACAGGACCACGCGTTCAACGTCGGCGTCAAGGCCTGGGAGAAGTGTCTGAAGGATCATGGAACCAAGCAGGCCACGGTGACCTACGACGCGGAAACCGGGGATATATCGCGCTACCTCTTCCTGAACGCGTACAGCACCTGGGGTGGCATGGACGCTCACGACGCGGCCGGCAAGGCGTGCATGGCCACATTCAGCACCGCGGTGCTGCCGCACGTCGGAGCGGCGTTCAGCGAGGTCGCAATGCTGAATGCGAAGGAAAGCTACATGCCGGGAGGCGATCCCGACCCGGCGCCGATGCTTTGGGCGGACGCCTACCGGATCAAGGCCGGGCAAGGGACGGCTTTCCACGAAGCGCTCCGGCAATTTGCGGCAGGGGCGGCGAAAACCCAGTGGAACGCGCACTTCGCGGGCTACGACATCGCGGGCTCCGGCCAGGGGGGAGAGGACTTCGTCATCGTATGGCCAAACAAGTCATGGGCCGACTCCGGTCAGGATCCGAGCCCTTCGGCCGACGACATGATGGCCAAGGTGTACGGCATGGCCGCCGCCGAGAGCATGCACCAGCAGTTCCTCGGGTCCATCGCCGAGCATTGGTCGGACGCGTGGAGCTATGACAAGGATCTCAGCGTAACTCCCGGCATGTGAGGATCTGCCGGCGACTCGGCCACGCGCCGGGTCGCCGGATTCCTCAGGGAGATCACATCGCTTCGCGCCGCCGGCGGCTGGAGCGGCGGCCGTAGAATCCGTAGATCAGGAAGCCGATCACGGTCCACACGAAGAGGCGTATCCAGGTATCCCGCGGCAGGGCCAGGATCATGCCCGCGCAGGCGAGCGCGCCGCCGATACAGACGAATCGAGGCCACGGAACCCTGAACGGGCGCGGCAGGTCCGGGCGCTTCCTGCGCAGATACAGGACGCCGACGCACACCGTGGTGAACGCGAGCAGCGTGCCGATCGATACCAGCTCCCCAAGAATCCTGACAGGCAGCAGGCCGCCGACGATCGCCGCCGCAAGGCCCGTGACCCACGTTCCATTCCCAGGGGTCCTGAACCTCGGATGTATCCGTGCGAACCACTGCGGCAGCAGGCCGTCCCGCGCCATCGACATGAAGATCCTCGCCTGCCCCACGGTCATGACGAGCATGGTGGAGGTCATGCCTAGAATCGCGCCGAGCTTTACCGGAATCCCAAGCCAGCGCAGCCCCGCGTACTTGTCGATCGCCAATGCCACGGGCGCGGCGACATTCAAGTCCCTATACGACACCATGCCTGTCAACACCACGACGGTGGCCATGTAGAGCACCGAGCAGATGGCGAGGCTGGCGATGATGCCGAGCGGCAGATCGCGCTCCGGGCGCTTCGCCTCCTGCGAGCAGGTCGAGATCGTATCGAACCCGATGTAGGCAAAGACGATCACGCCCGCCCCGGCGACGACGCCGCTCCAGCCGAACTGGCCGAAGTGCCCGGTATTCGGCGGAATGAACGGGTGCCAGTTGACGGGATGGATATAGCTCACCCCGGCGAGGATGAAGAGGGCAATGACCGCGATCTTGCACGCGACGATGATGGTGTTCGTTCCCGCGGACTCGCGGATACCGACATAACACAGGGTGGCGATCGCGGCGACGATGAGCACCGCGGGAACGTTGACCCAGGCGCCAGTGGTTACGATGGCAAAGCTGCCGGCACCCCGATCGAACGGGGCTTGCGCCAGCGCCGACGGCAAGTGCAGGCCGAACTGCGCCAGCAGACTCACCACGTAGCCCGACCACCCGACCGAGACGGTTGCGACGGAAAAGGTGTACTCCAGGACCAGGTTCCAGCCGATGAACCAGGCGAGGATCTCGCCGAACGCGGCGTGCGCGTAGGAGTAGGCACTCCCCGACACCGGAATCATCGCGGCGAGCTCGGCGTAACACAGCGCGACGAGCGCGCAGCTGGAGCCGGCGATCACGAATGAGAGCACAAGGGCGGGGCCGGCCTGGTTGGCCGCGGCGGTGCCCGTCAGCACGAAGATGCCGGTCCCGATGATGGAGCCGATTCCGAAGGCCGTCAGGCCCACCACGGAAAGCGTCCGCCGCAGCTCCGGCGGCGAGGCGGCGGCACCGTCCTCGCGCCGGCCGGGAGCGGCTGGCGCGCCGGGCAACCCCTGCGAATCGACGCTCACGGTACCAGCACTATCTGTCCGGTGGTCGCGCGCGACTCCAGCCGCGTGTGTGCTTCCGCGGCGCGGGACAGCGGCAGGCGCAGGCCCACCTGCGGTCGGATGATGCCCTTCTCCATTACGTCGAAGCTCTCTTTGGCCACCGCCTCGAGAGCGGCGCGGCCGCGGATGTAGTGAAACAGCATCGGCCGCACGATCGTATTCGATTTTGCCGCCAGCCGCGACACGGCGAACGGCGGCACCGGACCGGAGGACTGGCCGAAGTTGACCAGCACTCCCAGGTAGTCGAGACAGTCGAGCGAGCCCGAGAGCGTGTCCGCGCCCACCGAGTCGTATACGACCTCGACCCCCTTGCCGCCGGTGATCTGGGCGACGCGATCCACGAAGTTCTCGCTGCGGTACAGAATGACGTGGTCGGCGCCGCACTGGCGCGCGATTTCGGCCTTCTCCTCGGACCCCACCGTCGCGATGACCGTGGCACCGAGATGCTTGGCCCACCTGACGAGCGGCTGGCCCACCCCGCCGGCCGCGGCATGAACCAACAGAGTCTCGCCGGCGCGCACGGGGTGGACTTTGCGAAGCAGCATGCACGCGGTGAAGCCCTTGATGGTCAGGCTCGCGGCGGCTTCGTCCGAGATGCTGTCCGGCAGGCGCAGCGCCAGGGAAGCCGGCAGCAGGCGCCTGTCCGAATACGCGCCGTACGAGGCATCGATGTAGGCGATCCGGTCGCCGGCCGCGAAGCCCTGCACTCCCGCCCCCACCTTCTCGACCACGGCGGCAGCTTCCAATCCTGGGATTCCTGGCAGTTTCAGCGTGTCGTAGAGTCCGGACCTCACGTAGGTGTCGTGGAAGTTGACGCCAATGGCGGTGTGCCGGATCTGAAGCTCGCCGGGTCTGGGATCGGGGACGTCCACGCGCTCGTAGCGGAGCCTGTCCGGGCCGCCTGTGTCGCGAAGCATGATCGCGTAGTTCATGATTCCTCGAATGTCAGCTCTTGCGTCCACCCGAACGGGTCCGGGGCGCGGCGCTCCTGGATCGCAAGCAACGACTCGCGCAGATGCTTCGCGACGACATCCTTTTCGCGCAGCTTGTATTCACGCCCGTCGCCCTCGACCAGGACGGCGATCGGCGCGACGATGGCGGCGGTGCCGCAGGCAAAGAGCTCGCTGCAGCGGCCGCTGGCGATGCCATCGAGCACCTCGTCGAGAGCGATTCGCCGCTCGTGAGCCTTGTAGCCGAGACTCCTCCCCAGCGTGAGCAGCGAGTCGCGCGTGACCCCCGGAAGGATGGCGCCGTCGAGCTCCGGCGTGTGCACTTCGCCGTCGAGCACGGCAAAGATGTTCATCCCCGAGAGCTCCTGCAGGTAGCGATGCTCGTTTCCATCCAGCCACAGGGCTATGGTGCGGCCGCTGACCACCGCGGCAGTGGAAGCCCGTAGCGAAGCGGCATAGTTGGCGGACGCCTTCGCCTCGCCGATGCCGCCCGCCGCGGCGCGCACATCGGCGCGCTCGATGGCGACTTCCATCGCGCCCGTGGCATAGGCCTCGACGGGATTCGCGATCACCATGAAGCTGAACGTGTGTGAGTTGCGCAGCATGTAGCCGCTCTCGGTCCCGTAGAGGAACGGGCGCAGATACAGCGACCGTCCCGACTGCGTCGGCATGATGGGACTGCAGGCCTGCACGACCGCGCCGAGGCCCTGGAAGAAGAGCGCCTCCGGGACCGTCGGCATGGAGAGGCGCGTGGCCGAACGCGCGAGGCGCCGGCAGTTGGCGTCGGCGCGAAAGAGATTGGGCCGGCTGCGGCCGACCCGATACGCCTTGAGCCCTTCGAACACCAGCTCCGCGTATTGCAGAGCACGCGATCCCGGCCACACCTGAATCGGCCCGTAGGGCAGCAGCCGCCCCCGCCGCCACGCGCCGTCACGCCACTCCGCATCGAACATCACCGGCGCGCTGATCTGTCCGAACCCGAGTCGCTCCGGCAGCTTGAAGCTCGCGACGGCCGCGGCCACTCCGGGGTCGACGTCGTAGGCGTCCAGCTCAGCCCCGCAGATAAGCGTCGGTGCCGGCAAGCCAGTCCTGGCGTGGAGGACAGAACACGTCGACATCCAGGGTTTTCTCGAGCGCCACGGCCCGATGCGGCACGTTGGATGGAATCACCACCACCTCGCCGGCGTGGACGGTGACTTCCTGCTCGTCATTGGCGCCGAACCAGAAGCGCAGCGCCCCGCTCAGGATGTACGTGAGCTGTTCGTTCTCGTGCGAGTGGCGGGGGACCTCCTCGCCGCTCTCGAAATACACGTGCGCGATCATCATGCGCTCGCCGGTGATCAGCTTGCGGCTCAGCCCCTTCTTGAGCTGCTCGGCGGGCATGTCGCTCCAGCGATAGTGGGGGACCAGCGCTCCGGTAGTCGTATTCATGCAGTTTTCCCTCGCTTGAATCAGGTTGCGGTGAATCTCGCATCCACCGGCACGTCATAGCCGGTCGCGAGCCTGTTGGTCTCGTTGGCGAGCCCGATGACGGCCATCAGCTCCGAGAGCTGCTGCTCGGTCATGCCCTTGGCGCGCGCGGCGGCGCCATGGGAGGCGATGCAGTAGCGGCAGCCGTTGGTGACGCTCACCGCCAGGTACACCAGCTCCTTGGTGAGCGGGTCGAGCGCGCCGGGCGCCATGACCTGCTTGATGTTGCTCCATATGCGCCGCAGAGCCGGCGGATCGTGGGCGAGAACCTTCCAGAAGTTGTTGACCCAATCGACTTTGCGCGTCGCCATGATGTCATCGTAGACGGCGCGCACCTCAGCGGAGGCATCGGCGTACTCGATGGGCTGTCGCACTGTGCTCATCGGGGCACGATCGCCACGACGCGCGCCGGGAATCCGGTGCCGTCAGCCGGCTTTGGGAACGTCACCATCACCAGCGCGCCGGCATCCGGCACCTTGTCGAGGTGCGCCAGCATCTCGATCTGATAGTGATTGGTGCCGAGCACGTACGACTCCATGGAGTAGTCGTTCTTCGAAGCCAGGATGCCGCCGTCGGTGTCGGTCGTCTCATGGCCCGTGGCCGTGACGTGACGTTGCTCGTACAAGTACTTCAACACCGGCATGCTCCACGCCGGGTAGTGGCCCACCCCGTGCGCGTCGACGTTCTCCATCGCCGTCTGGCTCGGCCAGCGCTTCGACCAGTCGGTGCGCATGGCGACGAACGCATGCGCCGGGATCTGCCCGTGGCGGCGCTCCCATGCATGGACGTCCTGCATCGTGAGCATGTAGTCCGGATTGCGGGCCACCTTCTCGTGCACGTCGATCACCACCAGCGGCAGCAGCATTTCGCTGGGCGCGATCTGGTCTATGGTCCTCAGCCCCGTATGGAAATGCGCCGGCGCGTCCACGTGCGTGCCCCACTGGCCGACGTGGCAGTACTGGTCCACATGAAAGCCGTCCTTGGGGATCGTGTACAGCGCGCGCACCGTCATGGACCCGAAGCCCTTCCAATGCGGTGTGTTGGGTCCAAAGGTGTGCGTCAGGTCGACGTAGCGCGCGCCCGCGAGCGAACGTTCATAAAGCGGCCACAGCCCAGGGGCCGGGGCCGCGTATGCCGCGCACGGCGCGCCGAGTGAGGCGCAGACGAGTGCTGATGCGATCAGCGAGCTTGGAAGTCTCATGCGGAGTCTCCTACTGGAAGCGGTACGTCCACTGCGTGCCGATGGTCATCGGTTGCAGTGTCGAGATACGGGTCAGCGGCCCTATGTTGAAGCTGAAGCTCGTGTTGTTGGCCGATATCCAGGGTACCTTGTTCGTGAGGTTGGTGACGAACAGACTGCCGCTCCAGCGATCCGCCGCCAGACCGATGCGGAAGTTCGCCATGGCGTAGCCGGGAAGCTGGATCACCGAGTACGCCTCGTCCCAGGACGAGCCGGTATAGCTCCCGTCCAGGCGCGCGGTCAGGGTCAGGTCCCCGACCGGCCGAGCGTACTCGAGCGCGGCGCTGCCGGTTTCCTTCGGCACGTTGAGGATCGGCACACTGCTGCAGGAGCCGCCGATCGTGCAGCCGGGGAATGAGTAGCCCGAGTTCCCCAGCGAGCTCTCATAGGCCGGATTGACGTTGGTGATATCGGCCCGGGTGTAGGTACCGGAGAGGTAGAACGTCCAGGCGTCGGTGATCTTCGCGGCGAAGTCGAGCTCGGGTCCATAGCTGCGACCGTCGCCGGCGTTGGTCGTGTACTCCGTGCCGCAGGAAAGGAGCGCCGTCTGCTGCACCTTGTCCCATTTGATGTAGTAGACATCCGCATTCAGCCTGATGCGGTTGTCGTCGAGCATCGCCTTCTCGCCGGCCTCGTAGTCCCACACCGTATCGGAGTCGAACGATTCCGGGCCGCCCTCCGGACAGGCGACCAGGGGTATCGTCATGTTGGCGCCGCCGGGGCGGAAGCCCTTCGAGACCGAGAGGTAGGTCGTCAGGTTGTGGTTCGGCAGCCACGCGATATCGGCGCGCGGGATCACGCCGCTCGCCGAAGCAAAGTTTCCGGGCGGGTTCGCCAGCGGCGCCGCCTGCGGCGTGAAGAAATAGCCCCACTCGTTGTTGAAGGCCGAGGTGTCATAGCGAAACCAGCGCAGCCCTCCCTCGACTTTGAATGTGGGCACGAACTGCCACGAGGCATCGGCGAACGCCGCCTTCTGTGTGATCGTGTAGAGATTGTCGATGCCGAATGTCAGGCCTGTGGGGTTGTCCATCGGCGGCGAGAGCGTCTCCGACAGCTGCGCGATGTAAGGCGCGTTCTGCTGCTCCACGAAGGCGGAGTTCAGCGTGCTGTAGAAGAGCCCCGTGACCCAGTGGAGCGTGTCGCTCCCCGTGGAATTCAGGCGCAGTTCCTCGCTCACCTGGTGCTCCGGTTCCGCCTCGTAGATGGGCGTATCGATGTAGGTCGGCATGCCGATCGCGGCCATTTCCTGCGGCGACACCAGGAACGACTCCAGGGTCCAGGAGGTTGCCTCCGAGGCGTCCTGGATCTGCCATGAGCGGCGGTCGAAATAGCCCGTGGCGCTGGTGAGGTCGGCGAAGCCGAGATTCGCGACCACGGTCGCCGAGAACACGCTGACGCGATCGTGCACCTCCTCTGCGAGCGGGTACGGCTGATAGTGTGTCTCGTAGGCATCCCCCGGGGGTAGATCGAACTCGTCGTAGCCGCCGAGCTTCGTGAGCTGGCCGAGCGCCAGCAGGTTGATGTGCAGTTTGTCGCTCGGCTGAATGAGCACTTCGAGGCGCCCGGACAGCTCCTGCTCCCTATTGACGTCGGGAATCACCTTCTGTACCGGCGCGTCCAACACATTGCCGCGGGTGTAGGGCGGTCCATCTGGCGCCAGCACATCCGCCGGAAACGGGTTCAGCACGGTCCGGCTTATCCAACCGCTGCGGTAATCGTCGGAGATTACTCCGCGCACCGCCCAGTAATCACTGTTGGAGTAGTTGAACATCCCGTCCGCGCTGCCGTTGGCCCGCCCGCCGTCGGTGTGCGAAAGGGTGGCGTCCGTGGAGCCGCTGATGTTGTTGACCACCGGTTGATTCGGCAGCAGCTTGATGGTGCCGCCCATCGAGCTCGCGCCGTAGAGCGTTCCCTGCGGGCCGCGCAGCACTTCGACACGATCCAGGTCATACAGATCCGGGTCGATGACCACCTTGCCGATCTGTCCCATGGCGGGAGGAGAGAGCGGGATGTCCCCGAGATAGAAGCCTACGGTCGGCGAGTTACCGCCGTTGGAGGCGATGCCGCGGGCCTCGAACTCGGTCTGATCCGGGCCGGCGCTGCGCATCGAGAGACCGGGCACGTCGCGGGCCACCTCCTCGAGCGAGGTGATGCCCCGGCTCTCGAGCTCGGTACCGGTCACCGCTGAGATGCTGATGGGCGTGCTCTGGGCCGTGGACGTGTAGGTCTCGGCTGTCACCACGACCTGCTGCAGCGTGGTATCGCTGTCCGCCGGTGACGTCGCGGCGGTAGCTGGGGCCGCCGGCTGCGCGGGCTCGTCCGCGGCCGCGAGGCCGCTGCCGAGCGCCGTGCAGAGCGCGATGAGGACACAAGTTACCGGACCGCCGAATCGTTTGTTCTTCAGCACGGGTTGACCCCTTATGGCGTTGTGGCGCGTACCACTCCCCTCCCGGATCGACGTGGCCGCAACCGTGACTACCCCTCCTGCTGAAATCCTAGTGCCGGGCCGATCGAATGTGCTTTCAAAGGAAGCGCCCGGCAGCCGGTCTGGCAAAAGGATCTTCTGCAGCTTGGCTATTTCGTGGTAAATACTTCGGTGGGCCCACAACCGGTGAACCACGCATGGCCGACTCCATTGCACCCGCAACCCCCCTCCCCGTTGCACCGCCGCATCAGCTCGATGACATCGACCATCGCATCCTCGGCGAGCTCTCCCGCGACGGCAGGCTCTCGAATACGGACCTGGCGCGGCGCATCGGACTGTCCGCGTCCGCCTGCTGGACCCGCGTGCGCGCACTGGAAGAGAGCGGCATCATCAAGGGCTATACGGCCATCATCGATCGCGCGGCTATCGGCTTCCCCGAGACTGTCGTCGTCGAGGTGACGGTCGACAAGCAGAAGCATACCGGCGACGTGCTGGAGGGTTTCGAGGCCGCCATCGAGCGCATGCCGCAAGTCATCGAAGCGTCGCTGGTAGCGGGGGACTTCGACTACTACCTGCGGGTCGCCGCCTCGAGCACGGCCGATTACGAGCACTTCCTGCGGGAAAAGCTCTACCGTGTTCCAGGCGTGAGACAGGCGCGCTCGATCTTCATTCTGCGCGAGATCGCGCGGCCGCTGATCTTGTAGCCGGCCGCGGAGTTGGTAGCATGCCTCGGCGAGCGCCATGCCGCTGATCGCCCGGGAGAGCACGATGATCAAAGTCAGTGTGATGTACCCCAACAAGCCCGGAGCGCGGTTCGACCACGACTACTATCGTGACCGGCACATGCCCTTGGTGAAGAAGCTGATGGGGGACAAGTGCAGGTACTACACGGTCGATAAGGGCATCGCCGGCGATGCGCCCGGCAAGCCGCCCACCTACATCGCCATGTGTCACATCTTCTGCGACTCGGCCGAGGCGTTTCAGGCCGGCTTCGGTCCGCACGCCAGCGAGATCCTCGGCGACATTCCCAACTACACGGATCTGTCGCCGGTGCTGCAGATCAGCGAAGTGGTCGTCGAGAAGAGCTGAGCGAAAGCAGCAGGCTGCAGCAGGTCACAGCGCCTTCGGCTTTCTCCGTCTCGGACATCGCCACCGTGCGGACTCGGACCCCGTGCCGCCGCAGGATTTCGGCGGTATGGGGGTACGAGTTGGAATAGATCACGTCCGTGCCAAGCATGAGGGCGTTGGCGCCGGACGGTTCCGACTCGTCCACTTCGATGAAACGCACTCCGGCGAACTGCTTCCGCTCGACATATCGGGAGTTGATCAACAGCTCGTCGGCCGTCACCTGCGTCACGGCCGATTTGAGATGCAGGCAGCCTTGCACCACCACGGGTACCACGCGATACCCGAAGGGCGCAAGCAGGGCGCCGAGCTGTTGGATGCCGCTCGCACTGCTGCGGCTCGAGGTCCCCACATACAGCACAGGCCCCACGCGCAGCACATCACCACCATCCAATGTGCCGGGGCTTTCGATGCGAACTAGCTCCCGATGCTTACCGAGCGCGGCGGCAATAGATGCTGTTTCCGCTCTGCGTGACGGCGCGCCGGGTCGCGTGATGACCGCCACCTCGTCGAGAACGATGGCGGTGTCCTCGACGAACACAGAGTCGGGAAGCTCGGGCTCCTCCGGGAGGGTCTCGATCCGGCAGCCGAGCTCGCGCAACGCCTGTTCGTAACCATGATGCTGCTCTCGGGCGAGAGCAATGTTGATGGCGGTGCGCTGCAGATGAGTGAGCTCGCACCGCATCATGGCGGAGCTGATCCTGCGGGTCAGGGCGACGAGCGCACTCATATCAATGACGGAGGATATCAGGTAAGGTGATCCTCTCGGATTTCGCCGTCCAAGAACTAGAAAGCACGTGCATGCAATCCACTGGCGAACCGCGTCGCAGCCTGGGTCTCGCGGCGACCACGTCGATCGTGATCGGCAACATGGTGGGCTCCGGGATATTCCTGCTGCCGGCATCGCTGGCGCCGTACGGGGTTTACAGTCTCTGGGGATGGGTCATCAGTGCGGCGGGCGCGCTTCTCCTCGCCCGCGTGTTCAGCAGACTGGCGCGGCGCGCGCCGCGGGCGGGCGGTCCTTACGCCTATCCATGTGTGGTCTTCGGTGACTTCGCGGGATTTCTGCTCGCCTGGATGTATTGGCTGAGCTGCCCGGCGGCCGTCGCGGGGATCGCACTGGCCTTCGTAAGCTATCTGGCCACTTTCGTGCCGGTGCTCGCCAGCAGTCATCCGGCAGGCGCCATCGCCGCGCTCGCCGCGACATGGCTGCTGACCGGGGTGAGCATCGTGGGTGTGCGCGCCGCCGGTCGGATGCAGCTCCTCACGGTCATTCTGAAGGCCGCCCCGCTCCTGGTGTTTGCCCTGTGGGGAATCTTTTACTTCAATCCTCACATGCTCACCGCCGGCGAGACGGTCCAATCGGTGCCGGTGGCCATCGAACGCGAGCGCTGCGCTGGCGATGTGGGCGTTCCTGGGCCTCGAATGCGCGACGATTCCTGCCGACCACGTCAGGGATCCGGAAAGGACCATCCCGCGCGCGACCCTGTGGGGCACCGGAATTGCGGCCGTCTTGTATATTCTGGGCACCGCGGCCGTGATGGGGGTTATTCCAGCCGCTGCGCTCGCCAATTCCAACGCGCCGTTCGCCGATGCCGCGAAGGTGCTCTGGGGTGGCTGGGCGGGCAGTCTCATCGCCGCGGTCGCCATCGTCTCCTGTTTCGGCGCGCTCAACGGCTGGATCCTCATATCGGGCCAGTTCGCGCAGGCGGCGGCGCGGGACCAACTGTTTCCGCAGCCCTTTGCGGCGGAATCGGCTCGTGGCACGCCCGTTTTCGGTCTCGTCTTCTCCAGCCTGGTCGCGACTCTGTTGGTCCTCATGAGCTACGGCCGCGGCGGCCTGGTCGCGATGTTCAATGTCATAATCCTGATTGCGACTTTCTTCACATTGGTGCCGTACATGCTGTGCTCCCTCGCCGAGTTGTTGCTCGGTCGCGGCGACAAGGCGCCCAGGCGCAACATCGCGCTGGCTTCCCTGGCTTTCGCATTCTCCCTATGGGCGACCGCGGGCGCCGGCAAGGACTGCCTGTACTGGGGCACTCTGTTGATGCTTGCCGGCCTGCCGATCTACGCCTGGCAGAAGTGGCGTCAGCCCGGCACGATCGCGTGACGCGTTGGAGCGATCAGCTCATCGACGACCTCCGAGGAGGTCGCAGTACAAGCCCGAGGTTTTGCCACGAATATTTTATACGTATATACGTATAATATACGTATCGGGCGCCAGACGAATGCGGATGCCCTCGTGAGGGATGCCCTGCACTAAGCTCAGCGAACGGCGAGACGCCAGAGCGATGTCACCTCAGATGCACGCGCTGCGTGGAGGGGATCGGTTTCATCGGCCGCCCGGGGATGTATCGGCCGCACATCGCGTCGATCCACGACCTCCAATCCAGCCGCGTCGAACAGTGAGAGCAGCTCCGACCTCGTTCGTAGACCCAGGTGCTCCGCGAGGTCCGAGAGGATCAACCAGCCCTCGCCCCGTGCCTCCACGTGCTCGGGCAGCGCACCCAGAAACCCCCGCAGCATGCGACTCTCGGGGTCATAGACACCACGCTCGATCGGAGAGCTCGGCCGCGCCGGCACCCAGGGCGGATTACACACCACGAGCGCGGCGCGGCCTTCGGGAAAGAGATCGGCCTGCACGACTTCCACCTGCGCCGACAAACCAAGACGCTCGATGTTCTCGTGCGCACATACGAGCGCGCGAGGGTCCAGGTCGGTGGCAACCACGCGTCTGAAACCGCGTCGTGCGAGCACCGCGGCCAGCACGCCCGTCCCGGTGCCGATGTCAAACGCTACGCCGGACGATGAGCTCAAGTCTGGCAGGGGTGCGCTGGCAACCAGATCGACGTATTCGCGGCGAATCGGAGCAAACACCCCATAGTGCGGATGGATTCGCCCGTCGAGCGCCGCGATTTCAATTCCCTTGGTGCGCCACTCATGCGCACCGATGACACCCAGCAACGCCCGCAGCGGGGCGACCGAGGGCTCCTTTCCTGGGCCATAGGCTGCCGCGCAGGCTTGCCGGATGTCGGGCGCACGCGGCAAATCAATGCCGTAGTCCTCGTCGAGCGAAATCAACAGCGCGCCCAGGGTGCGCGCCCGCTGCGACCGGGCTTGACGATGCAGATGGAAGGCCTCGGCAGGCGCCAACATCTTCGGTTTGCGCGGTTGGCGGTCGGCGCGGCTCGCCAGCGCGACCAGCATCTGCCGCGCATTCTGGAAATCACCCCGCCACAGCAGCGCGGTGCCCTGACACGCGAGGCCATACGCATCGTCAGCGCTCATGTAGTCATCGGCGATGACCACGCGTTTGGGCGGCGGCGCCCCACTCTCCGAACGCCAACGTGCGGAGCGGGCCTCGCCGCCCGCGATCCAGCTGACGAACAGGTCGGGCCCGTTGCTATAGCCCAAGGATAGCCTTCGGCTCCAGGTAAGCCTCCAGACCAAGGACACCGTATTCACGGCCGAGACCGGACTGCTTGAAGCCGCCGAACGGCGCCTTCGGCTCGTGGGTAAGTGTGTTGACCATAACACGGCCGGCGTCAATGCGTGCGGCGACGCGTTCGCCGCGTTCGGTGTTGGCAGTGACCACGTATGCTGACAGGCCATAGCTCGTGTCGTTGGCGATGGCAACGGCGTGGTCCTCGTCCTCGTACGGGATGATCGAGAGCACTGGCCCGAAGATCTCCTCCCGAGCGATGGTCATGTCGTTGCGCACGTCGGTGAACAGAGTCGGGCGTACGAGCCAGCCGCGCTCGTAACCCTCGGGGCGACCCTCGCCACCCGCAAGCAAGCGCGCGCCTTCGTCGATACCCTTGCGGATGTAGCCCTGAACGCGTTCCCACTGCTTTCGGCTGACCATCGGGCCGACGGCGGTGTCGGGGTTCCTCGGATCGCCGGACACCGTGGCTGCGACCGCGGCCGCGGCAAGCGCCTCGAACTCAGATAGTCGAGCGCGCGGTACCAGGAGGCGGGTGCCGGCAATGCATGCCTGCCCGCTGTTCATGAAGCCTGCCTGGACGGCCAGTGGGACCGCCGTGGCGAAATCAGCGTCATCCAGGATGACCGTGGGCGATTTGCCGCCCAGTTCCAGCGTAACGCGCTTAACGTCATCCGCGGCGGCGCGCAGGATGCTCTTTCCCACCGCGGTCGAGCCCGTGAACGAGATCTTGCGGACGTCCGGACTTTTCACGATGGCCGCCCCCACCACGTCACCACGGCCGGTCACGATATTGAAAACGCCCGCAGGTGCGCCCGCCTCGTGCAGGGCCTCCGTCACGATGCGCGTTTGCAGCGCACTCATCTCGCTCGGCTTGATCACCGCGGTGCAGCCGGCGGCCAGCGCGGCAGCAAGCTTGCCGCAGATGAAACCGGCGTTGCTGTTCCACGGCGTAATCAGGCCCGCGACTCCGACAGGCTGCATAAAAACGCGCGCCGTTCCGAGCTGGCGTTCGAAGGTGAACGCCTCCATGGCTTCGATGGCGTCGACAAACACCTGCGCCGCGTGATGCGTCATCCAGCGCGAGCGCGACGCTGGGGCGCCGTACTCCTGCACTATGGCAGCGAGCAGGTCGTCCTCGCGGGCAACCACGGCCGCGTGCATGCGACGCAGCAGGGCGGCGCGTTCCGGTAACGTGGTGTGCGACCACCCAGGCAAGGCGCGCTTCGCGGCAGCAATGGCGCGGAAGGCGTCTTCGCCGTCGGCGAGACGGACGGTGCCGATCACATCTTCGGTTGCCGGATTGAACAGCTCGAAGCGCTCTTCGCCGTGCGAGGTGACGAATGCCCCGTCGATATAGATCTGCTCGATGCGATGCATGGTGGTCTCCTGGCTTGACGCCATCAGTATGTGGTCAGCCTATTGCTCTGATAAGCTGGACAAATATTGATGCAGTATTAAGCACAGGCGGATAATGAGGCGTGGCTTGACCGAGCTCGAGGCCGTGCTGGCGGTGGCCAAGCATGGCAGCTTCCGCGCCGCGGCCGCGGAACTGGAAATGTCGACGTCGGCGCTGAGTCAGTCGGTAGCCGCCCTGGAGGCGCGGATCGGCGCGCGCCTGTTCCACCGTACGACCCGCAGCGTGCGACTCACGGAATCCGGGGAACGCTTCGTAACTGAAGTGGGCCCGGCAGTGGCGAGCATCCGCGGCGCCATGGAGCGGGCCGGTGAGTCAGCCAGCGAGCCAACCGGCGCCCTGCGCCTGAACACATCGGCCGGCGCGGCGCGGCTCCTGATGAAACCTCTGCTGATCCCCTACATGCAGCGCTATCCGCGCGTGCGGCTGGAGCTGGTCACCGAGGCGCGTCTGATAGACATCGTCCACGAAGGTTACGATGCCGGCTTTCGCACGCTGGATATCGTACCGGGCGACATGGTGGCCGTGCCCACAGGGCCACGAATCCGCCACGTGGTAGTCGGGTCACCTGCCTATTTCGCCCACCACGGCCGGCCCCGCCACCCCGGCGACCTGGGCACCCATGTTGCAATCCGCGCCCGCCTGCCCTCCGGACATATCTACCGTTGGGAGTTCGAACGCCATGGGGAAACACAGGTGGTGGAGTTGGCTGGCGTCATCACATTGGACGAGCCCAACCTGATGCGCGAGGCGGCGCTGGCGGGGCTGGGATTGACCTATCTGAGCGACCATGACGTCGCGGCCGACCTCTCGGCCGGGCGCCTGGAGCGCGTCCTGGAGGAATGGACGCCGCCCTTCGCCCCGCTGGCGCTGTACTACCCCGGCCGACGACATGTGCCCGCGCCGCTGCGGGCGCTCGTGGAGCTGATCAGGGAGACCGGTTAGGCTCTTTGCGCCTGCGCACACGAGGGCTGCTGCGCCGTTTGGCAAGCAACAGGGACTCCGGTGTGCGCGGAGCGGGAGCCGGCTTGTCGTAGTCTGAGAAGCCAGCCCGCTTTATAACGGGTGCCAGACTCACGGTTGAGTCGGAGTTTCGAACATCCTTGATGCCGCGATCCCAGGCAAGGAGCATGTTCTTGATGATGCTGCGCCAGCGCTTCTCGCTGCTGGCCAGCTTCGCCAGTTCACGCCCCACCTCGACGGCAGAGTCGCACAGTTCCTCGACCATCTGCGAGTACTGTTGGGAAGAGATTCGCAAGCGAGAAGCGAAGAAGTGCGGCAGGGTCTTTCCGGGAGCCCACGTCTTGCGGCCCTCGATGGACAGTCCGGGAGCACTGTCCCGGAAGCCATCGTATGCCTGTGTGGTCACAAGGTCATAGACGGGGGTGAAGGCAACGTCGTCCAGACTCGTGTAATAGAGAGCGATGTTCTTGGAATGACAGTCGGCATTTCGGGCGACGAAGTTGGCAAGCAGGTGATACCCCAGCTGCACGAGCTGTATCTTACTGGTGGCATCAGGGAGGTAGGCTTCGGCGGCCTTCACCACGCGTTCCATGGTGGTGGCGTATTTCTCGTGAGGGGGCAGGCCCAGCAGGCTACAGGCATCCTCCAAGCCATGGGTGGCAACCCCTTGCGCATCCACGTCGAAGCGCTCCACCAGCAGTACCTGTCCGTCGTCTGAGAGCTCCGTGTGGGCAACCGGCACCTTGTTGAGTCTGGCCAGGACGCGCATGGTGTGGTGCTCGTTGAAGGCGCGGTACTGGAGGTTACTTGAGCCTTTCACGAGATACCGGGCGGTGCGAAGGGTCGCGCGGCCGGGCGCCAGAGGCTCTTCCGGGATCTCTGGCGAGAGAAACTTCGGCACCACGCCCGACACTGCGCTGCGGGCATAGCGGCGGACCAGATCATCGAAATACTTGGGGCTGAAGTCCTCATGCAAGAGCGCTTTCAGGTCCAAGGGCTCTTCTGGGGCATGGTCCTGCATCTGGGGAGGCATCACAGTGACTCGGCCGATGCCGTTGCGGCCAACCACCGCCAGAAGCGATAGGTCTGTGCCATCCAGGGCGGATCCCAAGACCTCTCGCAAGATGGAGAGTAGGTAGCCTTCCGGTAGGTTTTGACGGAAGAAAGGATGCAGATCGCGCGGCCACAGCCACGGCGAGGCCTGCACTGGCATCGTCAGGCTCACAAAGTCTGCGGGGGCCACCCCGGGCTCGTACTGCAACACGTACCGGTCGCGTTCACGAAAGAGGCGTGCGCCCAGTCGGCCTTGAACAAAAACAGAGAGCTCCATGTAGAGCCGTTAGGGTTCTTCGCCGCGTTGCTGCTCTGCGAGGACATCTGCGAGCGTGCGCTGCCGTCCCCGCTCCACCAGCCTGAGTTCATAGCCCAATGCTCGAGCGAGGCGCAAAAGAGCTGCAAGGCTCATATCCGCCTTGGCAGTTGTTTCCATACGGGAGAGCGTGACGCGGGAAACGCCCGCCCGCTGAGCAAGCTCTTCCTGAGTGAGCCGCTTCTGGAGGCGCGCCTGCTGCAGCGCCTGCCCCACCTCAGCCAGGTTTTGCATGATGTATCTTAAGAGCTGCAATAGAACGGAGCCTGGCTATATTGTAGCTTTTGAGATACCGCCGCGCAAGCGTCACTGTATCCTCAAAGATGCTATACAAGATAACCCGGCTTTTTTGTATCCCTAAAGATACAGAGAGAAATGCCAACTCTGGACGGTGGCGCGTATGTCCTCCCCGTCCTATCGTGTGGTCATCCAAAAAGGAGATTGCCATGCACGATAAGCGTCTGGCTCTGGTCACCGGGGCCAATCAAGGTGTCGGTTTTCAGGTCGCAAAGGAACTGGCGGCAAATGGTCTCACTGTGCTGGTCGGGTCGCGCGACCTGGCGCGCGGCGAGGCCGCGGCCAAGGAGATTGGCGCCGGTGCCGTCGCGCTCCAGCTCGACGTGACGGATGGGGTTTCGATCGCCGCCGCGGCGGCCCGCATCGCCAAGGAATTTGGTCGCCTCGACCTGCTCATCAACAACGCGGCCATCTCGAATACGAGAAAAGGCAACCTGTCCCTCAAGGAGTACCGTGAGATAAGCCGCGCGAGCAATGCGTCCCTCGATGAGATACGTACGGTATGGGAGACCAATGTGTTCGGCGTCCTGGCCGTTTATCAGGCGATGCTACCTCTGCTTCGCGCATCGTCTGACGCCCGCATCATCAATGTATCGAGCGCCGTCGGCTCGCTGACGGCAAACGCGGATCCGGCTTACCCCTACCACACGTCCTTTGGGCCCGTATACCCCGCATCCAAGGCGGCCCTCAACGCGATGACGCTGGCCATGATGGTCGAGTTGGAGTCGACCGGAATCAAAGTCAACCTGGTGTCGCCGGGCTTCACCAAAACAAACCTCAACGGATATGAGGGCACGCAGCCTCTCGAGGAGGGCTCCCGCGAGGTGGTGCGCATCGCAATGCTCGGCCCGGACGGCCCATCAGGTACATTCACGCGTTGGGAAAACGCGGCGATTCCGTGGTGACCCAGGCTAACCGCCTTCGAGCTCCGGGTATTGGCGGAAGATCCCTTCCTCATTGAAGGGAATTCGGCGATCCGATTGCAGGTATGCAGCAATCCGCGGACGCTCCTCGACAGCTCGGCGCAGAGCCAGCAAGCGCCGATACCGACGCGAAACGCGCTTCATGGTGCGCGGGAACGCATACTCGAGACCCGCCAGCACCTGAAACATGGACAGATCGGCGTAAGTCAGCCGGGCTCCGACGAGCCAGCCTCGGCCGCGCGCATTGCGCGCCAACACTTGCTCGAAGTAGCCCAGGTACTTGGGTAGGCGATTGGCCAGGAAATCCTTGGCGCGTTGCCGCGCCTCACGCTTCTGGTCCTCGTAGTACAGACCCCCGGCAATCGGATGATGCGTGTCATGGACCTCGTCGACGAAGTCGGCAATCGTCAGCTGCAGTTGGTGGGTCCACAGCCTGCCGTTCTCGTTCCTCGGCGCAAGCTCATGCCGGTCGCCGAGAAAGAGCAGAATGTTCGCTGTCTGGGCTATGACTCGCCGACCAGCCTTGAGGAACGGGGGAGCAAACGGCAACTCGCCGCTTTCGCGACCGTCAAGAAAGCGCATCAGCCGCGGGACGCCCAATCCCTTACCTCGCGCGCGCGCTACGTCGACGTACTCGCTGCGCGACTCCTCCAGAGCGAGGCGCACGTACTCACCCCTTCCCTGGATTGTCGGCCAGTAATAGAGCTCGTACCTCATTCGGACTCCCGGTCAGCACCCACGGCAGCGCCTTTACGCACATTATGCGGTGCCGCCCATTGCGCCGATACCCCGACGAATCAGCGGACTTTTTGCGAGACGCGGGCGACAAGCTCGTCGGCCCTCGAAAGGAATAGGCTCAGAATCGGCGACGTGTTTGCATTGCTGTAGCCAATGACAAGATCGATCGTGGGCGGCACGCCTTTCAGGGGTCGGATGACGACCGACCAGGGAAGGAAGTTTTTGGCGTATGCGGGTAGCAGCGCGATGCCGCGCGTCGACGCTATCAACGACATCGCCATCGCGAGATTGTCCACTTCATGATGCGGAGTGATGTCGATCCCTGACCGCTTCAAATACTCGTCGATGGCAAAGCGCAATACCGGAGCGGTGTTTGACACGCTGATGAACGTCTCCCCCACGATCTCCCGCACACTGACAGCCTCATGCGACGCAAGCCGATGGTCGCTCGGCAGTACGACGACCAGAGGCTCCTGGGTGACTGTCCGGTACGTTAAATCAGCGACGTTTGGCTCGCGACGGAGAAATGCGAGGTCGAGCTTGCCTCGCATGAGGCATGCGGCAAGATCGGGAGAATACTGGCTGGAAACGGTGACTTCGATGTTAGGGAGCTCGTCGCGCAAAATGCGCATGGCCTCCGGGAGCCAATCCATTTCCTGCCCGGTCAGGAAGCCCAGCGCGAAGGTCCGTTTGGGAGGTTGCGCGGCGCGCCGCGCAGCCTCGGCAGCCGCATCGACCTGTGCCAGCGCCAAGCGCGCGTGGTCGAGAAAGGCTCGACCCGCGGCGGTCAATTCCACGCCCTGAGCGCCGCGGCTCAGCAGCTCGACGCCAACCTGATATTCCAGATCCCGGATCTGCCGGCTGAGCGACGGCTGCGAGGTATGAAGTCGCTTCACGGCCGCCTCTGTGAGGCTGCCCGTCTCAGCCACAGCGATGAAATATCGAAGGTGTCGTAGCTCCATCGCCCTTGTCCCATGCCTATGAAGTATGCCCCAAGCTTATAAAGTCTTTTTAAACGCGGTGGCAAGCTCCTACATTCCTACCCCTTAGGCATATCCAAGAGGCCACACGTGGATCGGCCACGCTACCGCCTTGGCTTTCGCCGAAAGCGACGCTGGCCTCGTTGACAGAAACTCACAGGAGATCCCATGTCCAAGTTAACCGACAAAGTAGCTCTCGTTACCGGTGGTTCCCGGGGCATTGGCGCAGCGATCGCGAAGCGTCTGGCCGCCGACGGAGCCAGTGTGGCCATCACGTACGCGAAGGACGCCAAATCGGCGTCCGTAGTGGTCAAAGCGATTGAGGGCGCAGGTGGAAAGGCCGTCGCGATCCAAGCGGATGCTGCCGATGTCGAAGCGGTGGCAGACGCCATCGAAAAGACCGTCGCAACCTTTGGGCGACTGGACGTGCTGGTGAATAATGCCGGCACGGCCATTCCGAAGACATTCGAGGAGACGACGCTTCAGGAGATGGATCGGGTCATTGCGGTCAACGTCCGCGGCGCAATGGTGGCGACGCAGGCGGCCCTGAAACACATGAAGAGCGGCGGCCGCATCATCATGATTGGTTCGGCCGTCGGCGAACGTGTCTCGACGCCTGGACTCGTGGCCTACTCGGGCACGAAGGGAGCCGTAAAGATGTTTACTCAAGCTTTGGCCAGGGAAATCGGCAGCCGGGGCATTACGATCAACAATGTGCAACCCGGTCCGATCGACACGGACTTGAATCCCGCCTCGAGCGATTGGGCGGTATCGCAGAAGGCCGCCACGGCGCTCGACCGTTACGGGCATGCTGACGAGGTCGCCGCAATGGTGGCGTTCGTCGCCGGTCCCGAGTCCTCCTACATTACCGGGGCGAATCTCACGGTCGACGGCGGAATGAACGCTTGAACGACAAACACGAGTCCGCAATGAGTAAGCTCAACGGCAAAACCGCCCTCGTCACCGGCGCCTCACGCGGCATCGGGCGCGCCACGGCGCTCGCCCTGGCGCGGGGCGGCGCCCAGGTGCTGGTCCACTACAGCAGCAGCGAGAAGGAGGCCGACGCCGTCGTCGCCGAAATCCGCGACGGCGGCGGCAAGGCCGAGAAGGTCGCCGCCGACCTGCGAAAGCCCGACGGCCCGCACACTCTGGCCAAGCAGGTCCGCGCCGTCGTCGGCAACCGCCTCGACATCCTGGTGGCCAACGCGGGAATCTCCAAGTCGGCGACCATAGAAGAGACGACGGTCGAGGACTTCGACAGTCTTTTCGCGGTCAATGTCCGCGCCCCATTCTTCCTCGTGCAGCAACTGCTGCCAGCGCTTTGCAAGGGAAGCGTCCTCATCTTCACTTCCTCGCTCGTTGCCCGGGCGTCCGGTGGCACCCTTTATGCTTACGCAGCAACGAAGGGTGCGCTCGAGACGCTGGTGAAACACTTCGCCGCCGCTCTCGGCCCGCGTGGCATCCGCGTCAATGCTGTCGCTCCCGGAGTGATTGAGACCGACATGTCGAACTTCACCAACACCCAGGCAGGGCGTGAGGCGGCGCTCGGCATGCAGGCGCTGAAGCGCATAGCGCAACCCGATGATGTCGCCCCCGTCGTGGCATTCCTGGCCTCCGACGATGCGCGCTGGATCACGGGAGCTTCCATTCACGTCGACGGCGGCTCGAAGCTCTGATGTAAGCTGCCATGGTCCCACGCTGAGCAATCGAAGAGGTGTAGTCATGCGAGAGAACAATGCGCCGGCCGCGAGGTCGATCAAAGTTCCGGGTCCGGACCATCCGATCACGATCGAGCGCGAACGCAATCGGGTTACGGTCTCGGTGGCAGGCCATGTCATTGCCGACACACGCGACGCTTTGACGCTCCGCGAGGCGAGCTATCCCGCCGTTCACTACATTCCCCGCCAGGATGTCGACATGACGCAGCTCGAGCGGACTTCCCACCAGACCTATTGTCCCTACAAGGGCGAGTCCGCCTACTACAGTATCCCGGTCGGCGGAGAGCGCTCGGTCAACGCCGTCTGGACCTACGAAGCACCGTATGCGGCAGTATCCGAAATCCGGGAATATCTGGCGTTCTACCGCGACCGGGTCGGCAGCATCGAGATTGGGACTGAGGACTGAGGCGCCTGCCGGCAACTTCGCGCTAAACTATCGCCCTCCTATGCGAGGGCTCGATTGAGAATCTGGCTAACAGGCCTTTGCGCGGCGCTCGCGATCGTGGGCGCCCGTGCCGCGTCACCGCAGTATCCGCTCGACTCCATCGACCAGCGTGCGCAGCCGTGCATGGCGTGTCACGGCAAGCAGGGGCAGGCGAGGCGGGACGGCTACTATCCGCGCATTGCCGGCAAGCCGGCGGGATATCTGCTCAATCAGCTGCGCGGCTTCCGCGAGGGCCGCCGCTACTTCCCGATGATGACCTACCTCGTCGAGCTGCAGACGGACGATTACCTGCGCGAGCTCGCCACGTACTTCGCGGACCAACAGGCGCCTTATCCGCCGCCGGAGTTGCCACGGGTGAGCGCCGCCACCCTCGAACGTGGCCGCACGCTGGTCACGCACGGAGACCCGGCTCTGCATCTGCCGGCCTGCGGCTCGTGCCACGGCTCCCGGCTGCTCGGTGTAGAACCGGCCGTGCCCGGGCTGATCGGGGTATCGCAGGACTATCTCATCGCGCAGCTCAGTAACTGGCGGCACGGCACGCGAGCCGCGCTCGCACCGGACTGCATGGCGCAGATCGTGCGCCGGCTGTCTCAGGGCGATGCGAATGCCGCCGCAGCCTTTCTGGCCATGCAGACCGTACCGGCCGATGCGCGGGCGGATTCGGCTTTCGCGCACCCGCCGCAGATGAAGTGCGGCAGCATTCCAAACGGCGGGGGCTCGCCGTGAAGAGGCGGCTCATTGCGGTTGCGATAGCCCTCATCGTCATTGCGGTCGTCGCGGTCGGACTCCTTCCTGCCGATCGCCAGAGCGGCGAAGCGCCCCCTCCGGCTTACACGCCGAGCGCGAATACGGTCGAACGCGGGCGACAGCTCGTAACACTCGCCGACTGCCGCTCGTGCCACACGGCGATCGGCGGCAAGTCCTTTGCCGGCGGTCGCATCATCCCGACACCCTTCGGAACCTTCTTCTCGCCGAACATCACGCCGGATTCAAGGACGGGAATCGGCGGCTGGACCGCCGACGACTTCTGGCGCGCGCTGCATGACGGGTACTCGCGGGACGGTACGCGGCTCTATCCGGTCTTTCCCTACCCGAGCTACACCGGCATCAGCCGGCACGATGCCGACGCGATGTACGCGTATCTCGAGACCGTCCCGCCGGTTTCGGAGCCGAGCCGCCCGCATGAGCTCGCGTTTCCGTACAACCATCGGTTGCTGCTCGCGGCGTGGCGCCTGCTCTTCTTCCGGCCGGGTGTGTACCGGCCCGATCCCGCGCGCGGCGCCGAGTGGAACCGCGGCGCGTACCTCGTCCGTGCGGTCGCCCATTGCGACACGTGTCACGAGGCGCGCAATGCGTTGGGCGCCATCCGGTCGCAACACGGCGCGCGGGGCGGCCAGGTGCTCGGCTGGTACGCGCCGTCGCTCACCGACCCCTTCGAGGCGGGGCTCCGCGGCTGGAGCGTCCCCGACATCGTCACGTTGCTGCGGACGGGCCAGATCGGCTCCGGCTCCACTGCGCCGCACGCCTCGGTGATGGGCCCCATGGCGGAAGTCGTGTACGGCAGCTTGCAACACGCGCGCAGCGAGGATCTGCGGGCCATGGCCGTCTACCTGCAATCGCTACCCGAGACGGTTCCCGAGCGGCAGATCTTCGGGACGCAATACACCGCAACGGGAAATACGCTCGCCAGAGGGGAAGCGCTGTACGGGCATTACTGCGCCCGATGCCATGGCGACAACGGCGAGGGCCGTCCGCCCGCCGCGCCTCCTCTGGCCGGCAATCGCGCGGTCTCCATGTCCTCTGACACGGATCCGATCCGGATCATGCTTTTCGGCGGCTATCCTCCTGGCACGGCGGGAGATCCGCGGCCCTTCGGAATGCCCCCCTACTATCCGTCACTGCGCGACGATCAGATCGCCGACGTGCTCACCTACATCAGAGCTTCCTGGGGGAATTCCGCGCCGCCCGTGTTCGAGGACCACGTCGCCGCGAACCGCGGCAACATCCTCTGGTGATCTCAGGCTAGCCGCACTTCGAATCGCCGCAATTGAGGCAGGTCATGCAGCCGTCCATCATGACGACGGCGGCAGTGCTGCACTTGCCGCATAGCTGCGCGCCTTCGGGGAAGTGCGGCTTGGCGAAGGCGTCCGCCTGCTTCGCGCGCGCCTCGAATTCCGCCCGCTTCTCGTCCACCAGCTTCTGCTGATGCTGGTCGAGCGTCGGCTTGCGCATGAGGCCGATGGTCTGCAGGTGCCTCTCGATGACATAGCCGAGCTCGGCGATGATCGAGGGCATGAACTTGCCCCCCGGCTGCCAGTACCCGCCGCGGGGATCGAAGACGGCCTTCAGCTCATCGACCAGGAAGGTGGTGTCGCCGCCCTTGCGGAACACCGCCGAGATGATCCGCGTCAGCGCCACGATCCACTGGAAGTGATCTAGGTTCTTCGAGTTGATGAAGATCTCGAACGGTCGGCGCTGCTCGTACTCCGTGCCTTCGTTGAGCACGATGTCGTTGATCGTCACGTACATCGCGTGATCGGAGATCGGCGTCTTGATCTTGTAGGTCGAGCCGATCAGGACCTCCGGACGCTCGAGCTTCTCGTGCATCCGGATGACTTTGGCCATGTGGCCGTTCTTGTCCCGAACGACTTCCTCGGCAGGCGTCGCTGCCGACCTCGAAGCTTCCGCAGATGCTGCCGCCGGCTTGTCGTCCGGCTTCTGCACCTGGTACTTGACGATTTTCCGCTCTATCTTGATGGTCATAGTCCGAGTTCCCGTATTTGGGGCCGCAGACGTTGGATTTCAACGTCCTTAGTAGCGTCCGTAGTAGCCGTCCTTGATGGCGTCGAATAGGTTCGCCGCGGTGTGCATCTCTCCGTCGTACTCGATTTCCTCGTCGCCACGCGCCTCCACGACCGTACCGTCCTCGAGCGTGAATTTGTAAATCGTGTTTTTCAGGTCCTGCTCTTTCACCAGCACGCCCTGGAACGCCTCCGGATTGAAGCGGAAAGTGGTGCAGCCCTTCAGATCCTTCTCGTGAGCGTAGAGATAAATGTCCTTGAACTTCTCGTAAGGGAAGTTCGTGGGCACGTTGGCAGTCTTCGAGATGGATGAGTCCACCCATCTCTGGGCCGCAGCCTGTATGTCCACATGCTCCTTTGGCGTGACGTCCTCGGAAGCAATGAAGTAATCCGGGAGCTTCTCGCTCTCCACGGTCGAGCCGGGCTTCGCTTTCGGGTTCATGAGCTCACGATAGGCCAGCAGCTCGAAAGAGTAGACGTCGACCTTCTCCTTCGACTTCTTGCCACCCCGGATCACGTTGCGGAAATAAAAGTGCGCGAACGAAGGCTCGATGCCGTTCGACGCATTGTTGGCGAGCGACAGCGAGATCGTGCCCGTCGGCGCGATGGAAGTGTGATGCGTAAACCGGCAGCCGGTTTCCGCCAACTCCTCCACCAGCTTCGGTGCGACCTCCGCCACCCGCTGCATGTAGCGGCTGTACTTCGCGTGCAGAATCCGCCCCGGGATCTTGTCGCCAGGCTTCCACCCGTCGCGGCCCATCTCGGGACGCTTGCGCAGCATCTCCTTCGTGACCGTGAACCCCTCGTTCATGATCGGAGCCGGCCCCTTCTCCCGCGCCAGCTCGAGCCCCGCCTCCCAGCCGGCGAGCGCCATCTCCCGCGACACCTCTTCGGTGAAGCGGATCGCCTCGGGCGAGCCATACTTCATGCGCAGCAGCGTCATCGTGCTGCCGAGCCCGAGATATCCCATACCGTGGCGGCGCTTGCGCATGATCTCGTCGCGCTGCTTCTCGAGCGGCAGCCCGTTGATCTCGACCACATCGTCGAGCATGCGCGTGAAGACCTTCACCACTTCACGGTACTCGTTCCAATCGAACTTCGCCCGATCGGTGAACGGCTCACGCACAAACCGTGTTAGATTGACAGATCCCAACAAACACGAGCCATACGGCGGGAGCGGTTGTTCGCCGCAGTTGCCTGTCACTATTCCATTGAAAATCAGAGTGTTATTGTCATCTTGTGTTGTATCAAACACGGCCTCACGACCAACATGCTCGATGCTTTTAATCGCGCTCACGAATCTGTCTTTACGAACATTCGACCGGGCACGTCGCCACTCGAGAT
>CAWEXF010000013.1:0-250502 GCA_963812925.1 uncultured Pseudomonadota bacterium
CCATTTAAGCTTGAATATCAGCAGCTTGCGGCCAAGTAGGGCTCGCGGGCTTCACTATATGCGTTAGTTCGTGTCGGCGACATTCCCGAATCGGAAGGAAGCGGAAGCTTGGGCGGCCTCGATCGAGACCGCCATCCGGGAGGGCCGTCACTTCCCGCACGCCGCCGCAAAGCGCACGAGCTTCGACGCGCTCGCGCAGGACTACGCGGAAACGGTCCTGGCGGAGTTTGATGAAGTTCAGCGAGCCGCCCGCACCCTGCAGCTCAACTGGTGGTCGAAGCAGTTCGCGGGCAAGAGCATCGCTGAGATAACAGCTGACGCCATCTCGAAAGCGCGCGATGCCTGTGCGGTGGAGACTTTCAGTCGAGGCAAGCCGCACAAGGACAAGAAAACGGGCGAGATGATTTTGCCGAAGGGATACCGGCGCAGTGGCGCGACCGTCAACCGCTACATCGCGACGCTCTCGCATCTGCTGTCTTTCGCCGTCAAGGAGCGCCGGCTGATCGACCGCAACCCGGTTGGCGACATCCGCCGCAAGAAGGAGCCCAGGGGCCGCACCCGGTTCCTCTCGGACGAGGAGCGCTCTGCACTGCTGGATGCTTGCGCCAGCTCTGACTGGGCACCGCTTCACGCCCTGGTTCTGCTGGCGATCACGACGGGCGCGCGTCGCGGCGAGCTTCTGTCGCTCAAATGGACCGATGTCGACCTGAAGGCCGGCCGTGCGATCCTTCACGACACCAAGAACGGAGAGCAGCGGACGCTACCGCTCGCAGGCAAGGCGCTGGAGGCGTTGCGCCAGCTCAAACTTCAGAACTCGGCGCGTAGCGACTACTTGTTTCCCTCGCCGACTGTGGTTTTCGATCCTAAGACCGGCAAGCCGCAACTCGACTCGCCCTACGAGCATTTCGATGCGCACTGGTACGCCGCGCTCGAAAGGAACGGGATCAGCGACTTTCGTTTCCATGACCTGCGACATACCACGGCCTCTATGCTCGCGGCGCAGGGCGCTTCGCTCCTTGAGATCGCCGACGTGCTCGGACACAAGACGCTCACCATGGTCAAGCGCTATTCACACCTTGTGGTCGATCACAAAGCTAGAGTTATCAGGAAGATGATCGTGGCGAAGGGATTGTAGACGTTTGTGAAAGCTGATGGACTTCGTGGCACGAAGTGGCCAAAGGGATGCGGCCGGCGCTGAAGTGGGTCGCGCGACTGGGAGTAGACATGAGTAACGAGGAGTGGCGTACTTTTCTTTGTATCTGCGCCCGGCTCCAAGGTCCTGGAACCTGGAATGCTGCAGAGAGTCAGTCGTGCTCAAGGAGTTTGAAGACCAGGACCAGCGTCCCGAACAGATCGAGAGCGGGAAGCCTCGAACCGACGCGGAAAGTGGCTTGCCCAGTCGCCTCAGTTGCCGATTCGGCGATCGTGACTCCGCCTCGCCTCCCGCCAGCCGATACCCCTAACCTGGTTGTCAAGCCAGTTTGCCAAGACCTCACAGACATCGAAGTTGGTGCTAGCGTTATATTTGTCCAGTAGTCGCCTTGCAGCGCTGACTGCTCGATCTCGCCATGCGCTATCTTAAAGTAGATGGCGCGCAGATCTCCGCGACGCCATGAAGGACGCTTTCAGCGTCCGAATCGCAACGAGAAATCCGGACGGTTGGGACTGTTCGGCCGATCGATCGGAATCGGCAGCTCAGTCCGCTTCGGGAGGCATGCACCGCTGCGACGTATGAAGGTTATTTCGAGCATCCGCGGAAGCCCATCGCTAGCCGCTACGCCGCAGTTATTCCCGTGCAGGTGCACGATCTCGAACTCGCGCTGTAGTTCCTGCACGGCATAGCAAAAGCCATCTCTCATAGTTGCCGTGTTATGAAACTCGATGGCTATCGCGACCGTGCGTGAGGCGTGCCGCGTGATCGCCTCGACGACCGAGTATTCATCTCCTTCGATATCGACCTTCAGAAAGATCCTGGAGCAACCGCTGACGCGCGAGAATGTCCTATCAATGGTCGCCTCGCCATCGCTCTGTCGGCTAGCGACAATCTTTTCTTCAAAGTGCCGAGCCGGCCCTCCGAAAAACGCTCGAAAGTCCCGCCACAACCATAGCTGCTGCGCCACAACAGCCTGCGCGCGCTTTCCGATGAGCCATTTTCGAAGTCCCCTGAAGAATGCTCGCTTGAACATCTCCAGCGAGATCGTATGATCGTATGCGTGGATGATGGCGCTGGGATTGACCTCGTGGAAGCCCTTCTCGAATGACCAATCCCGATTGATCCCGCAGGAAATCAGGGCGTCCGCAGACGCTATGGCGGAGTAGGGCACCACGTAGCCACCATCCGTCCAATTCCCGAGTCGGATCAGGTCTGGGGCTATGGAAGGTGCAAGAAAATCGAGCGCGGCTGGTAGGGCAGCGTTGTCTCCAGCACGCAGTTGCACCCCTTCTTCGTCCATTATTTGCTCCCCTGAGCGCCTCTCGCTCGTCCGACTTTATCCACCCATGCGGCCACCGCCCGCCCTTAACCGCAATCTACTCCGCCCGTTCTTTTGAGGCAACTTGCGCCTCTGGCAGCCGAAGCCACCAGGGATAGATATCCGGGTGTCTCTTCGTTCGCTGTTCGGCAGCAAACGAATTTTCCTAGGCGGAACGCGCGACCGCGATGTCGCTTCGCGCACGTGAGCATGCGGATCAGTCACTGAGACGATGTCATGAACTATGTCTTGATTTTCGCAATCACCCGGCGCAGGATCAGCCGCTGCCAGGACCAAGCTGCTCATTCGTGTTTCCGCCTGTCGGAACACGGCACGCAAGAATACAGGGGATCTCAATGATCAAGGGGTATTCACCGAGTGCTATTGCCGGGTGGCATCCGCCGCCGCACTCAATTCTCGACCCACCTTTCGCGCCGCGGCACACATTCCGCTTAGGCGCGCCTGCATCAGGCTCCCGCGGACTGCAGTAGCCGCACGGTTCGATTGCAACTGGAGCGCGGTAGACACCGATGCTCTGTGCTGACGAAAAGGGCGCAATAAGCCTAACCGTCAGTTTAGTTCAGTTCAGGGCCCTTTAGGACTTCCGACAGCATCATATCGGGAGTCATATCGTTGAGTTCTATAACGTATAGGCGGGTAGCGCAAGCGGCCCGCCTTTTTGCGTTGGGGAGACTTGCGATGAAGCGATGGGATCGACTGGTGGATGCCTATCTGGACGAGTACCGGGCCCGAGGGATCGGCGCGGCGACGATTAACCATACCGGCTCGCGTCTGGATCGATGGGGACTGTGGCTCAAGCAGCGGCGGCCGCGCGTCTCGATCGAGCGCATCGACGCGGAGGTGATCACGCGCTACATCGCTAGCTGCTCGAGCTTTCGAGCCAAGGCCACGGTGTACGGAACTCTCAGTACCATGCGTGGCTTCGGGGATTTTCTCGTGCGGCAGGGCCTATGGACGATCAGCCCGCTGCGATGGATGAAGGGGCCGAAGGTCACGGCTTACAGCCGGCTACCGAAGCGCATTGACCAAGCGCATATGCAGGCGCTGTGGACGGAGGCGGCTCGACGCGGCGGTGAGTACGGCGCGCATCTGTGGGTCACCGTGCTGTCGCTGTTGTACGGCACGGGGTTGCGGCGTGGAGAACTCGAGCGTCTCAACATGGATGCGTTCGATCGCGCGGCGGGGACACTGCGCATCGATGGGCGCAAGAGCGGCCAGGAGCGTTGCGTACCGCTACCGGAGATGGTGCTGCGGTGTCTTGAGGCGTATTTCCCGCGTCGTCACAACCAGCTGGAGCGCCACGGGCAGCTCGGCGAAGCCGCCCTCTTGGTATCCCGCTCCGGCGCTCGGCTGACGGGTCAGCAGATCAGCAACGCCGTACACGCGATGTCGCGCCGCGCCGGGGTTGCGATCCACAGTCTTCACCAGTTTCGTCACACCTGCGCCTCTGATCTGCTGGAGGCAGGCGTTCACGTGGCACAGGTACAGCGGATTCTAGGTCACGCCGTCATCGCCACGACGGTGCGGTACGTACACATCGCCGATCCCCAGCGCCGAGAGGCGATGCAAGCGCATCCGCTCAACGACTGGTTGGCGGCGCCCGCCCATCGGGAGGCCGCATGAACGCCCTGGATCCATTGATTGAGGGCTACCTGAGCTACCTGGACAAGGTGGGGCGCAAGACCCCTCGCACGATTGTCGACGTGCGCTGCACGTTACGTCGGGTAGTCGCAGGATTGGAGCCGATTCGCCCGGGCGCGGATCTATGGCGCCTGAGCCTTGAGGACTATCTGCACTGGCTGGAAGCGGAGCGACAGCAGGGGCGCACCGATAGCTGCCTGGCGAAGTATCTGAGCCATCTTCGCGGATTGCTCGACTACGCGTGGCGCAGCGGCCGCAGCGAGCGCAACGTGCTCGATGGATTTAGTCTGCAGCACACGTTGCGACGCTCCGAGCCCAAGCATCTGACGTTGGAGGAAGCCGAGCGGCTCGTGTACGCCACCCAGAGCGTTGGCCCTACCGCTCGGCGTGATCGGATGATCGTCTTACTGCTCTACGGTTGCGGTCTTCGTACGAATGAGCTGTGCTCGCTGGACGTGGTGGACATCAACCGCGAGCGACAGGAACTCGTGGTGCTCAAGGCCAAAGGAGATCGACCGCGCGCCATCCCGATCCCGGACGCGCTGTATACAGAGCTCCTGGCGTACCTGCTCGAGCACGGTAAACGCGGCGCGCTGTTTCGCACGGTGCACAAAGGGCGCCGCATCCGTGACAAGGACGTCGGCGCAATCGTTGCCGCTCTCGCCACGCGCGCCGGTCTGCGCTCGGCTGTGACGCCCAAGACGCTGCGCCATAGCTTCGCCACGCATCTGATGGATCGCGGAGTCGATCTGGCGATCATCGCATCGCTGATGGGTCATCGCAGCCCCCAGGAGACCGGCGTGTACCTGCACGTGCTGCCACAGAGGCCAGAGGCCGCTGTTCGCACGTTACCGATTGGAGAGCACTCATGATGTGGCCCTATTGGATATCGCTCTACATTCGCACCCACTGTGTGGCCCGAGGTCTGCGGCCGCAGACGCTGGCTGCCTACGAGGACGCGCTGGGTCAGTTTCGCGAGTGGATTCGTCTGACGCAGAACGACTGCCCACCGAACGCGGTGGCGGCACGCGATGTCCTGCGCTACCTGCAGCATCTGCGTGAGGATCGAGGCAACGGCGACTCGGCCGTCAATAGAGCCGTCGTGGTGTTGCGCAGTTTCTACCGCGCGATCGTTGCGATGGGACACCTACTGCCGAACGCCAACCCAATGGCGGGATTTCCCAGCATCAAAGCGGTTGCACGCAAGCTTCCCGTATCACTCTCGCCCGAGCAAGTCAGCCGCTTGCTCGGCGCGCCCACGGTCGACACGCTTATTGGCCTGCGCGATCGTGCGCTGCTATCACTCTTGTACGGCACAGGCATTCGTGCTTCTGAGTGTGCATCGCTGCGCTGTGGTCAGGTGGATTTGGTGCGCCTCACGATCACGGTCAGCGGCAAAGGTGGCCATGAGCGTACGATTCCGTTGAACCCGGATCTGGCGACGCTGCTGCAGAGCTACGCGCGAGCGCGTGGAGCGTCCTTGCCGAGCGCGCCGTTCTTCCGGTCACGTTTTGCTCGTGCACTCGGTCGTGGCTCGATATATGAGCGCGTACGTACCTGGGGGCAGCGCAGCCGCGTGGGCATTCCGCTTTCACCTCACCGCATGCGCCACACTTTTGCGACTCACCTCGTGCGCAAAGGCATTGGGCTCGTAACCATTCGTGATCTCCTCGGACATCGGCAGATCACCAGCACGCAGATCTACCTGCACGTCACGGCCGAGGATCTCAGAGCCGCTGCAGCGGCTCATCCTATCGGCGCGCTGCTGCGTACCGTGGAGCATCTGCTGCCTGGCGGTCCGCTACCATTTCAACAGCCACGTCCAATCCCAATTAGCAGGCAATAGGTACTCGCAGGATTAGCCACTAAATCCATCTCCTGTCGCGCTTCGCGCGCCAGGAGACCGCGTTGCTTTGCCAGACGATCGTCAAAGACGATTTAAAGCATAAATCTAGGCACCCGAGCGCGGCCCTAGTACTATCAGCTGCGATGCAGACCGCCGTAAAACCACCACGGGAAGATTATTACACTCGTGCAGCGAACGATGACTGTATCAAGGGTGGGTCCAGGACTCGAACTAAATACGCCTACGATGCTGCCGGCAATATGCTGGGCGATACTACTAACACCGCTACTTATAATGATGCGGGACGCCTGAAAACGCTGACTACCGGGACGACCACCACCACATTTATCTACAACGCTCTGGGAGAAATGATCAGCGCAAAGGGCTCCACTACCACCCTCTACGTCTATGATCAGGCCGGACACCTACTAGGGGAATATAGCGGCACGGGCACTCTCATCCAGGAAACGGTCTGGCTGGGAGATATTCCGGTCGCGACGCTGCGCCCCAGTGGCACATCCGTCGCCATCTATTACGTCGAAACGAACCAGCTCGATACACCCGACGCCGTCATCGTCCCGAGCAACAATGCCTTCCGCTGGGATTGGTACACCAATCCCTTCGGGAACGCCGGGCCGGCTATAGACCCGCAGAACCTAGGGAATTTCACCTACGACCTACGTTATCCGGGGCAGATCGCGGGCGCATGGGGAAGCACCTTCCAGAACGACTTCAGAGACCTTGACCCGGCTGTAGGTGGGTACGTGGAGTCCGATCCAATAGGCTTGGATGGTGGCATCAATACGTACGCCTATGTTGGCGGTAACCCAGTGAGCTTTACCGATACCTACGGTCTCAGTAAGACTGATAAGTGGTATGGCTTCAACAACAGAGATTTCCAGTGGTGGTTCCACAACTGCTATAAACAAAAGGGAGATCCTGATGTGTCATCGCGAGAGGACATGGCAGAGGCCTACGCGGAATATCTGGCCGCCGGTTCGCCTCCGCGCGGCAAATGCTCGAATAATAACCCGAAGTGCCCGAACCCTGAGACGGCTCCGAAGCCGAATCCAGAGGATCCTGCAGATGACAATACGGCCAAGAGTGTTAGTACGCTCGTCATTTTGTATTGGATCATAAGCGAGGGGTCTCGGCTGTTTCCTCCGCGCAATTTGGTTCCAGTGCCCTGAAGGAAGTCGTCGCTATGCATACCTATTCAGTGCAATTCAGAATCAGTGGCAAGGGTCTCAATCCAAACGAGGTGACGCACCAATTAGGCCTTGTGCCCAACCAGGTGCGAATCGCCGGGCAGAGACGAAGCGCAAGCCAAGTATGGGACGATTCGCTCTGGTCTTACGACGGAAGCACGGCTCCGGCCGCAACCGCTAAGGAATGGACCTCTCTGGAGGAGGGAATCCGCTATGTCCTTGATAAGCTATTGCCAAAGAAGGAGCTGATCCAGAATTACGCCAAATCTCATGAGGTCATCTGGTGGTGTGGCCACTTTCAATCGAGCTTTGACGGCGGACCCACGATTTCCCCATCTCTCTTGAAGCTATTGGCAGATTTCGCTGTTCCTTTGTTCATCGATAACTATTTCAGAGAAGATCCCTGACTCCACAGGGGCTGACCGAGCCGCAGACCGCTGTGACAAGCCGCGCATTGACCGACTCGCCCTTCATAGCCGAAACTCGCCTCTGGGCCAAAAGCCAAATCGACAAGGGGTCGTGTCTTCCTCATCCCGTCCTTAGCCGCTGAATCGCTTCTAAAAAGCGCGCACCGCTACGGTGGACTCGCGTCAGTACTCGTCGATACTCGTCGGCACCCCTTCTTGCGCTCGCCGCGCCTTCGCTATATCTCATTAAATCAATTGCTTGCGAAGTGCCGGATAGCGTGTACTTGAGTCGCCTTGCCCCTTGAAGAATCTGCAACCGCCCCTACCTGAAGCGCCGCACGGGCACACGCAAGTCCGAGCCCGTGGATCTGAAGTAAGTCTCGATCCGCATTTTTGCCTGGAGGCGTTTATGGCACTTCCCGACGAAACGGCGCTTCGCCAACTTGCCACACGTAAAATCGAAACCGGCAGCCTGCCGCAGATAGCACCAAAAAGTGCCTTTGCCGGCAATGGCTCCGGCCTGCCGTGCTCCCTATGCGAGCAGCCTATCTCCGCGAACGAGTACGAGTTCGAATACGCCAACGGTGGCGGCGAGGTCCCGCGGTTCCACATTCGCTGCCAAGAGATCTGGCGACTCGTGCTGGCTGAATGGCAAACGCGAAACACTTCGAGCGCAGACACGCGCACGCGCAAGTATTCGCGATGATGGTGGCTCGGGAAGAGGACCATCAGTCCGGCGACCGGCTTCATCTCAGGAGTGGCTCGCGGCAGGAAGGGCAGGAACCTAGTCCGCCGGAAAGTTCAGCTTGCGCAGGTCCACTGCGAGCCAGGTAGAAGGAATGCCCGAGGCTCGTATGGTCGGCGAGATCGAGCGGGTCCGGCACGACCGCACGCACCGCTATCGCGCAGTACCTGTGCATTGCCCGGGGGGAGCGCCACGGCCCGCTCGTACTCATATACACGGTCCCCGCTCTGCAACTCCGAGCCGATCTGGATCGACTTGAGCTCGGCTGTGAGAGGACCCGCGACTCGAACCCCACACACTTCGCCTCGGCGCGTCGGGGCCGGCATAATGAGGGGAGGGAGCGATCATGAGCAGTCTCGATACCGAACCAACTCCAATCGACACAAGGGGTGCGGAAGCCGTCCAGGGCGGAGAACCGTGTGTCCTCTTGGTCGATGACCAACCGGCGCGCCTACTGGCCTATGAATCCATTCTGGAGGGCGTCGGTGTCCGGTGTGTGCGGGCGCTTTCGGGGAAGGAGGCGCTGGCGAGACTGCTGCACGCGAGATTCGCGCTCATTCTGCTCGATGTCAGCATGCCCACGATGGACGGCTTCGAGACGGCCAGGACCATTCGGCAGCATCCGCTATGTGAGGTGACGCCGATCATCTTTGTCACCGGTGTACATGTCACGGAACTGGACACCCTCAAGGGTTACGAAGCCGGCGCAATCGATTACATCTCCGTGCCGATCGTGCCGGAAATTTTACGCAGTAAAGTCGCTCTGCTCGTGGAGCTTTATCGCCGACGCGCGGAGCTCGAGACGCTGAACCGCGAACTTTCCGCGGCTCGCGAGCAATTGCGAGCGGAGCGCGAAAGCGCACTGGCGGCTGCCGAGGCGCGCCGGGAGACGGAGGAGATCCGCCGGCTCGAGAGCGAGCATGCACAGCTGCTCGATATCTCCAGCGATGCAATATTCGTGTGGGAGCTCGATGGTGTGATCCAGTATTGGAATAAGGGCGCCTCGGAGCTTTACGGGTTCGATAGCGACGAGGCTGTGGGCCGGAGCAGCCACGAGCTGTTATCGACTGTCCATGCGCACGGATTGCACAACATGATCGAAGGGTTGCGCCGAGCCCGCTCGTGGCGCGGTGAGTTGACGCATCGGACGAAGAGTGGCTGCGTCCTGACCGTGCAGAGCTCGATGCAGCTGGTCGTTCGTGGCAATCAGATCCTCGTCATGGAGAGCAATCGAGATCTCACCGAGCGCAAGCGGAGCGAGGATCTGCTGCGGGAGGCGGACCGCCGCAAGGATGAGTTTCTGGCGGTACTCTCACACGAGTTGCGCAATCCTCTCGCCCCGATTCGCAACGTTGCCGAATATCTGAATTTGATCGAGGCGCCGGAGCAGAAGCTCGATTGGGCCCGTCGGGTGTTGTACCGGCAGGTTACACACATGAGCCGAATTCTGGATGACCTGCTCGACGTTTCCCGGATCAGCCGCGGGCGTCTGATTCTCAAGAAGAGGTCCGTTTCCACGAACGAGGTCGTGGACGCAGCAATCGAGACCGTCCGACCACTCATTGACGAAAAGGCGCATCGTCTGGTGGTCGAGCTGCCGAGCGATCCGCCGATGCTGGATGGAGATCCGGTACGCCTAACCCAGGTGATCTCGAATTTACTCACCAATGCGGTCAAATACACTGATCGAGGCGGACTGATAGAGCTCACCGGGAGCGTGGAGCACCGGACGCTCTGCTTGTGCGTCAAGGACAATGGCATTGGGATTCCGCCAGAGCAGATCCCTCGGCTCTTTACGATGTTCGAGCAGGCAGCCGGCACGCGCGACCGCTCCGAGGGCGGTCTCGGGATCGGGCTCGCTCTGGCCAAGGGCATTATCGAGCTCCACGGCGGCACCATCGAAGCAAAGAGTCCAGCGGATGGAACCGGGAGCGAATTTCTAATTCGCCTGCACGCGCTCGACGCAGCTCCGGCTTCGGTCGCGGCATCCCAGCAGATGCCCCAAAGCGACCTCGCAAAACTGCGAATCCTCATTGCGGATGACAACCGGGATGCAGCCGACAGCCTTGCGCTGCTTCTGCGTCTGCAGCAGCAAGAGGTCCGAGTGGCACACGATGGTCGTTCCGCTTTGTCGATTGCTCACAGCTTCCGCCCGAATATCGTGCTGCTCGACATAGGGATGCCGGAATCAAATGGATACCAGGTCGCGCGGGCGTTACGGCAAGAGCCATGGGCCGCGGGCATGTGCCTCATCGCGCTGACGGGAAGAGGGCGCAAGGAGGACGAGCGACAGGCCTTGGAAGCGGGATTCGATTTCCATCTACGTAAGCCATACGAGCTCAGGGACCTCGAGGCGGTGATTGCTGCGCATCGATCGCGGTGAGTGCGACGGGGGAACATCATCCCCGGGCAGTAGTTCTTTAAAGGTACGCGTGCCGTGCGACGCGGGACCATTTGCATTTGTGAGGCCAGCTGATAGTCGCCCCCATGGCCAGAAAGAATCGCCTATGGATGAAAAGACCCGAAAAAAGGGATTGTGAGGCCGCGCTTAGCTTTCTCTCCCTCATCTATCCCGCAGACGATGCCCAGAAGCTCGTCCACGCGATGCGCAAGGCTGAGCCGGTCGAGCATGTCGCGAAAGACCTCTTACGCGCGAGCGGCTTGCCGCTGCTTCCCCGCACGGAGCGTCACGTCGCGGATGATCTAAAGAAGCTTCGCAGAGGGGAGCCACTCGCTCCAGTCCTCCTGGTACAAGGCGATCTGTCACGTCAGCGCGCGCTCGTGATAGCGGATGGATACCACCGCGTCTGCGCCATCTGCCACTACGACGAAGATGCCCCCGTCAGATGTTGCGTCGTTAAGGGATGATCCGGACCTCGTGACTGACGATGCATGTCAGGCTGGCGACATGGCCAAGGTGGCCGAGCTGATTTGGAACATCCGTGTCGCGCTGCTGACAACGGTGGACCTCGAGGGCCGCTTCCACACCAGACCCGTCCAAACTCTGCAGGTCGAGCGTGGGGAAGCCGTCTGGTTCTTCACCGGCTGGGGCAGTCAAAAAGTCGATGAGCTGCTTCACGATCGCCGCGTGAGTCTCGGATACGCGGACCCAGACAAGCATCTGTACCTGGCGGTGTGTGGTGTGGCGAGCCTGCTGCGGGACCCAAAGAAAGTCCGCGAGTTGTGGACAGCGGAGCAGAGAGCGTATTACCCGGATGGCCCCGATGATGAGCGGCTGGCGCTTTTACGGGTACAGGTCGAGCAGGCGGAGTACTGGATCGCACCGGGGCGTTTGTCTTACTTGATCGCTGCTGTAAAAGCGACCGTGACTGGTACGCCGGCCGACGTGATCGGGGAGAATCACAAGGTCAGTTGACCGCCGAAGTCCCCCCGAGCTCGACGGGCGCGACGTCGAGAACGGGGGCTTCGGAATGCAGCCGCTCCTCTCGAGCCTCAGCTGATCGATTTGCGAGCCTGTTCCGCGCGTGCGGCACCGATCGCGGTTTTGACGTTCTTCCTCTCTTCGGGCGGCGGCAAAACTGCCTTGATGCCCAGCGCTTGCAGCCACAGTTCCCGACACCAGCCTCGGGTGTGGTACAGGTGCTCGTCCTCCTCGTCCTCGATCGCCTCGTAGGCGCTCTTGAGGGCCTTGGCTTCTTCGCCTTTCAGCGTCTTTGCAGCCTGTCCGATCAATTCCCAATCCAGATGGTCCTTCGTCTCCGCCAGGACCACGCACTCGCAGGCGACGATCTGGGCCGCTTCGCGATCACCGGCCGACAGCGCTTCCTGCATAGCCTTGACGAGTGAAGCGCCGAGAGCATGAATGATCTTGCAGCCGGGTGTCTGCTCCTTGGGGTCCAGCTGCAGCGTCTCGCAGACGCCGGTGAGGACTTCCACGTGATGTTGTGTCTGCTCCAGGTATTTGTCCCATTCTTCGGTGAGACCTTCGTTCACCGCGCACTTGAGCGCAGCCTCGTAGACCTTGACTCCGCCGCGCTCGTGCTCCAGAGATTGCAATAGCAGCTCTTTGAGCTGCGGCTTCACTTGGGGGGTGTTCATAACGGCTCCTCGTATACCAAACGACATGGGCGCGTTACGCCGCAACCGGCATGCCCGGATGGATCAGGAACCGACGCTCGGCAGGCTCATTGTTGTGTCATCCACTGCAACCCGAAACAGCAGCGCAAGCGAGCCGAGCATGCAAAGTCCACTAGACAAGTATCCCAAGCCGCCGTTCAAGAGTGAGACTCAACCCTGGCCCGGGCTGGCGGGCCGCATGAATCCCAAGCCTGACCATGGCGAGCAGAGCTATCGCGGCTCGGGGCGTCTCGCGGGACGCAAGGCGCTCATTACCGGTGGAGACTCCGGCATGGGTCGCGCTGCCGCAATTGCGTACGCGCGGGAAGGTGCCGATGTGGCGATCAATTATTTTCCCTCCGAGGAGCCGGACGCACGCGAAGTGATCGAGCTGATCAGGGGGGCGGGGCGCAAGGGAGTCGCCATACCTGGTGACCTGCGCGAGGAGCTCTTCTGCCAAAGACTCGTGGCAGATGCCGTGCAGAAGCTCGGCGGGCTCGACATTCTCGTGTGCAACGCGGGACGCCAGCAGTCAAGGGTGTCGATACTCGAGCTCACGAGCGAGGATTTCGACGCCACGATGAAGACCAACATCTACGCCCCCTTCTGGATCATCAAAGCGGCGCTGCCGCATCTGAAGCCGGGGTCGTGCATCATCGGGACGACGTCGGAGCAGGCTTACGATCCCTCTCCCGATCTCTACGACTATGCCCAGACGAAAGCCGCAACGATGAACTACGTGAAGTCGCTGGCCAAGCAGCTGGGTGGGAAGGGCATCCGCGTCAACGGAGTGGCGCCGGGACCCATCTGGACGCCGCTGCAAGTGAGCGGCGGCTCTTCACCGGCCAAGTTAGAGAAATTCGGGAGTGCGACGGCTCTCGGGCGGCCCGGGCAACCTGCTGAGCTCGCGTCGATCTATGTTCAGCTCGCCGCCAGCGATGCCAGCTTTGCCACCGGCAACATCTATGGCGCCGGCGGGGGACAGGGACAGCCGTGAGCGCTCGGAACAATCGCGGTGCTGACCGATTCCTATCGTTCGTTCTGCTTTGTTTCGATTGATCTCAACTCCGGGAGAATTCTCTATGACCACTGACCGAGAAGGCATATCCACCATCTGCGCATCGAAAGTTATCGGCACCAATGTAAAGGACCCACGAGGCGAGAAGATCGGCGAAGTCGAAGACGTCGTTCTCGAGAAGCAGTCGAATAGCATTCTGTTCGCGGTCGTAAGCTTCGGCGGTTTCCTCGGCATGGCCGAGAAATATCATCCGATTCCCTGGTCCGCGCTCACGTACGACGACGAGGAGAAGGCCTACGTTGTTGAGTACACCAAAGAGCAGCTTCAGGCCGCGCCGGCGGGCTCCATCGAGGAGTTGACAGTGGATAATGGACTTCGGGTGCGCGACAGCACATACGCTTACTACAAAGCGGATCGGTACTGGCAGGGTTAAGGCTCAAGGCTTACGGCAGAGGTGCGGTCCACTCTGCCGTAAGCCGTGCGGTTCATTCGTTCACTGCGTCCAGGCGGCTACGTGCCTTGTGCACGTCACCGACCGACGTCGCTGCGGCAGCGTGACCCCAGCTGTTGCGGACATACGTGGTGACCGCGGCGATCTGAGCATCGCTCAACTGCCACCCGAAGGCAGGCATGGCCGGTCCCGTAGGTTCGTCATTCGTGGCAACGGTCTTCGCCCCGGTCAGGACGACTCGGATGATTGAAGTCGGCGCCTCGGAAGCCACAGAGGCCGAATCCGCGATATCGGGGAACAGGTAGGGGACACCTCTCCCGTCTTGCTGGTGACAGGCCGAGCACAGGTCCTCATAGATGGCGGCGCCCGCCACCATCGCAGGGTCCTTGGCCGAGACCGGTGTCTCTTGCGGGTTCTGGCCCGGCTGCTCCTTCAGGTAAGTCGCGATGGCCAGGAGGTCTGCATCGGACATCTGCGAGCTGGCGTTGGAGATTTCCTCACCCATCGGCCCGGACGCGCCTGCAAATCGGCTGTGGCCGCTCTTGAGATAGTCGACGATATCCTGGGGAGACCAGTCGCCCAGACCGCGCTTCGAATCGTTGGTGATGTCGGGCGCGAACCAACCCTGGGTTGCATATCCCTGAAGTGCCCTGTCGCGCTCATCTCCCCCGAGCCGGTTCTTGGGAGTGTGGCAGGCCGCGCAGTGTCCGGGCCCGGTGACGAGGTACGCGCCTCGATTCCAAATCCCGGACTTCGAGGAGTCCGGCTGAAACACGCGCGGATTGAAGTAGAGAGCATCCCACAGGCGCATGCCGGCTCGGATGTCGAACGGGAAGGGCAGCTGATCGGAATGCACGCTGTGATGGACCGGTGCGATGGTATTGAGGTACGACCGGATCGCCAGCACGTCATCTTTGCTCATGCGGGCGTAGTACACATACGGCATGGCCGGATACAGGCGGCTGCCGTCCGGCATCTTTCCGCCGCGCACGGCTGCGTCGAATTCCGCGTTGCTCCAACCACCGATGCCCGTCTGCCGGTCCGGCGTTATGTTGGCCGCCAGAACGGTCCCGAATGGCGTTTGAATAGGCCTTCCACCGGCGAACGGGAGGCCATTCTCTGCGTTAGTGTGACAGCCGGCGCAATCCGCCGCGATGGTGAGGTAGCGTCCCCGCTCGATCCGTTGGAAGTCCTGATCGGCGAACGGGGCCGCCCCAATCGCCGCACCCGATGCCGGCAGCCCGATGAGCGCGATCGCGAGCGCCGCCAGCGATCTACGCATGCACCAGCGGCCCGGGATGCTCGAGATACTGCGAAAGGATCTGCGCGACCGACCAGTAGGCCAGGGCGGCTACCGTGCCGGTGGGGTTGTATCCCGCATTCTGCGGGAACGCGCTCGCCCCCATCACGAACAGGTTTGGCACGTCCCAACTCTGCAGATATCGGTTGAGCGCACTGGTCTTTGGGTCGGTCCCCATGACTGCCCCGCCGCACAGGTGCGTGGTTTGATATGTCGCGATGTCGTAAGGGCCCTTGCGGTATTCCTTGACGACCTGCTTCGCGCCCATCGCATGAAAGACTTCCGCGAACCGATCGGTGAGAAAGGCATTCTGTTTCAGCTCATTCTCGTGGAAGTCCATGGTGATACGGAGCAACGGCCGCTGGAATCGATCGCGATAGGTCGGGTCCAGATCGAGAAAAACGTCGCGGTAGCTGTACATGCTGCCGTGAACTCCGGTGCCGGGCTGCAGAGCGCTCTGGTAGTTCTCCCTGACAGCCTGCTTCCACTTCGCCCCCCAGGAAGGCGTCCCCGGGGGCACCGGGGTGGTCTCGATTGGTCGGCCGTTCGTCTGGACCTGCCCCATGTACCCGCCACCGACGAATCCATGCGGCCCATGGTCGAAGTTGTCCCCGTTGAACTCGTCGATGCACATGCCGATGGCGCCAGAGGCGATGAACGGATTGAATACGAATTTGGCCGGGTCGAAGAAGCTCGTGACGTCGGAGACCGTCTGGTGCGTGAAGTTGCGGCCGATGACGCCCTGATCTCGAACCGGGTCATACGCCTTGCCGATTCCCGACAGCAGCAGAAGCTGCACGTTGAAGATCGTGAAGGCGGCCAGAATCACCAGCTCGGCCGGCTGTACCCACTCCTCACCGCTGCTGTCGACGAACGTGACGCCAGTCGCTCTCTTGCCGGAGGCGTCGGTATTGATCCGTGTGACCTCGCAGTTGTCGCGGGCCTCGAAGTTCGACCTGCGCACCAGGACGGGCAGAACCGTGGTCTGAGGACTGGCCTTCGAGTAGTTCGCGCACCCGAACCATTCGCAGAATCCGCAATAGGTGCAGGGGCCCAAGCGAACGCCCAGGGGATTGCGGTAGGCGCGCGACATGTTGCCGGAAGGCTGCGGGAATGGCTTGTAGCCCATTTCTCGCGCGGCCTTGGCGAATAGCGTGTGACTGAAAGGCTGCTCCTGCGCCGGGTTGGGATACTCCCGCGACCGGGGACCCTCGAACGGGTTACCTCCCTCGCGAATCTGGCCTTGCAGATTACCGGCCGTCCCCGAGGTACCGCAGAGGTACTCGAACCGATCGTAGTGGGGCTCCAGCTCTTCGTAGGTCACGCCCCAATCCTGGATCGTCATGTCCTCGGGCAGGAACCGGGCTCCATAGCGCCGCGTCAGATGGCTCTTCAGCACGAAATCGCTCGGCAGGAAGCGCCAGGTCTCGCCGTTCCAATGCACCCCGCCACCGCCGACGCCGTTGGGCGGCATGAATGCTCCCCAATTGCGTATCGGCAACGCCGTCTGCGTCATCTTGTTGCGGAAGGTGAAGGTCGTCTGATCAGGCCGCAGGAATAGCTCATGATGGATGCGATAGCGCAGCTCATCCTGGGCGTAGTTCGGTGCGTAGCTCGTGGCACTGTCGCGCCAGGGGCCGCGCTCGATCGCCATGACCTCCAAGCCGGCAGCCGTCAGCTCGTTCGCCACGATCGAACCCGTCCACCCGAGTCCTACGATTACGACGTCTTTCGGAGGCAATCGTTGGGTCATGGCCGCGGCTCATCCCTCTCGGGGCGTCCATTCGGGACGTCCGGCAATGCTCACAGGAGGGTACGGATAGCGTTCATTGTGGTGGCCGACCCAGGCGCGATAGTCGTAGTGGGCCCCTGGGAAGCCGATCATCTTCCATGCGCACATGTCCTTGTTGCCGCCGTAGATCGGGTCGGCAAAAAACCCCTGCTGCACGTCTTGAACGAGCTGTTGGAAGAAGGTCTTGGCGTCGATGCTCTCGAGCGTAACGCTGCCTGCTTCCATGCCCCGCAGAATCTCATCCTGCTGCTCGGCGCCGAGGTTCGCGAACGGTCGTCCCGTTCGTTGGCCGTGATCGGATAGAGAGCGGCAGTGGCGATCCAGCGCCGCAAGGCCCGCGCGGTAGAGGCCTGAGGGGTTCTGCGAGGACTGCGCGCCCTGTTCCGGAGTGCCTTTCATGAAGGGGCCGTGCAGATATTGCCCCTGCCGATCCCCGTAAGGCCCCGCCAGTTGGCGATCGATGAACACGGCACAGCCGGCTTCCTTGCCACCCGGTGTCTGGGGATCTGGCGGAATGATCCTGTCAGCCAGAGCTTCCACCGCTGCGGCTTCGGTCGCGTTGAAGAAGCGCCACGGCCCCGCATGCGCCTCGCGCGGCGCCGCCTCGACGCCAGGTTGCCACGGGACCTCGCCATGAATGACTGCGGCTCGGGCCACGCGCTCTCCGACGAGTGCCGAGGCCACGCTCGCGATCAGATTCCGGCGCGTGATGTGCGTCATAACTCTACACAACAGGTTCGGTAGCAACTCATGACGAGGGGCGTCGCTATTGAGCAAAGCATGTGCCGGGTGCGAGGCTTGCTTCATCGAAAGCCGCGCAGTGCAGGCCTGCCGCGGAGGATCTGTGACGCAATTTTTGAGGCGCCTATGGTCGCTGACGCGTTGCGCCGCATGGTATTGGAATGCCGACAACGGCTCGAATACGGCTGCGGCGCTCGCCTTCTATTGCGCGTTCTCACTCGCGCCACTGCTGGTCATTCTTTTGACGTTGGCGGGAATTTTCGTGGGCGAGGAGTCCGCCTACGGAGAGGTGGGCGGGCAGCTCACAGCGCTATTCGGCCCCTCCACCGCCAAAATTATCCTCGGCGCCGTGCGCAGCGCACAAGAGACCCGAGGCACCTGGGCGACCGCCATCAGCATTCTCACTCTCCTCATCGGAGCCACGACGGTCCTGGCCGCCCTGCAACAGGCGCTCGAGCAAATCTGGCAGTGCAGTGCGCTCGCCGTGTCGGGTGTGTATGGCTGGTTCCGAACCCGCCTGCTGTCTTTCGGCTTCATCCTGACCCTGGGTTTCCTGCTGCTGGTTTCCCTGGCCATCTCGACAGCGCTCAGCAACCTGCGTACTCGCGTTGCCACCGGCTATCCTGCCGTCGTGGGGGCGTTGGGCGTCTTCGACTTCATGCTGTCGTTGCTGGTAATCGCGGGGCTCTTCGCGCTGATCTATCGATACCTGCCGGCACGCCATCTGCCCTGGCGATCGGTTGCGCTCGGGGGCCTGCTGACGGCCGTTCTCTTCGAGGCCGGCCGCTGGGTCATCAGTCTGTATCTGGCGCACTCGACCCAGCCGTCCGCCTATGGTGCGGCCTCCTCATTCGCGGCGCTCCTTCTGTGGCTGTACTACACGTCGCTGATTTTCCTTTTCGGCGCCGAATTCACTGCCTGTCTCGGCGGCGTGCGGCCTATGGGTAAGGAACCGCGGCATGCCGACCGGTAACTTGGAGCACGTGCAGATGACCGTCGGGATCGCGCAGCAATGCGTCACGATTGGATCGCCAGACGATGCGGGTTGCAGCCACGTCGTTCGCCTGCAACCGTCCGGCCGCCCGGCCGGCCGGACTTCGGTATCGGAGCAACTCGAGGTGCGGCGTGCCGATCTGCGGCGACATGGGCACGACATCGACACGGACTTCGGCTAATCCATCGAGAGCGACCTGTGTCGGACCCTGGTTGAGTGTCGGCCGGCCGACCGTGAGACCCAGCTCCTCGTAGAAGCCGCGGCTCACGTCTGCATCGGCGACGCAGATCGCGGAGTGATCGATGCCCGACAGGCTTCGCCGGCTGCTCTCGGGCGCGGTCGGAAACTGCACGAACTCGAGCGGGTGCCCCTCCGGATCGCGGAACTTGACGGCCGTCAGGCCGCCTGCGGACGCCGGGAGCGTCACAGGACCCGCGATGGAGATCGGGGTCGCGCCATGCGCGCGGGCGCGCTCCCATGCTGCCGCCGCATCACGGGTGACCAGCGCAAAGTGCTGGAAGCACAGGTCCGCGGCGCTCGCATTCTCGGGATAGGGATGCCCTTTGGAGTCGAAGGCCTCGAGCTCGAGGCGCTGCTCGCCCACATGCAGGGCGATACGGATGCCGCTGCCTGCCAGCCCAAGGAGCGCCATGTCCGCCTTGGGCACCGGGGCTGCCTGCCCCACGGAAAAGCCGATGGCCTCGTAGAATCGGGCCAGCCGCTCCGGCACCGTGGTCGTGAGGCGAAAAGCTGTGATTGCGACAAGACGCGCGTTCAAGGCCGAACGCAACCGCGTACGTTGGTATAGATGGCCATCAGCGCGTGCGAAGCGCAAATGAACAGTCGCGACCGGTTGCGGCCGCCAAAGGTCAGATTGGAGACCGGCGAGGGTGTAGTGACCTTACCGAGCAGCTCGCCGTCCGGGCTGATGCAGTGGACGCCATCCGCCGCGCTCGACCAGATGTTCCCGTGCTCGTCGGCGCGGAAGCCATCGGCGAACCCGGGCAGTACTTTGTGGAATTGGGCACCACCGGTGAGGCGGTTGTTACCGTCCACATCGAAGCGGCGAATGTATTGGCGCGGAGCAGCATCGAATTGCCTCCCACTCTCCGCGACGTAGAGAATGCTCTCATCAGGCGAGAAGGCGAGGCCGTTGGGTCCCTCGAAATCGTCGGCCGCGGCGGCCAGATCGCCGGTGGCAGGATCGAACCGATAGAGGGTTGGCGGCAGCTCCGCCTGTTGCTTGCCGCCCTCGTAATCGGTGTTGATGCCGTAGGTCGGGTCACTGAACCAGATCGAGCCGTCGGACTTGCAGACAATGTCGTTGGGCGAGTTGAGTCGCTTGCCCCGATGGTGGCTGACGAGCACGGTCACGGTGCCGTCGAGCTCGGTGCGGGTGATGCAGCGGTCGCGGTGCGAGCAACCGATGAGCCGCCCCTGCCGGTCACGTGCATGACCGTTGGCGAAGCCGGAAGGCTTGCGGAATACCGCGACACCACCATCCTCGCTCCAGCGGAGGATGCGATCGTTGGGAATGTCGCTGACGTAGAGACAGTCATGATCGGCGAACCAGACCGGACCCTCGAGCCAGCGATAGCCTTCGCCCAGCGTCTCGAGCGGGGCGTTGGGCAGTACCATCGCCCGGAATCGCTCGTTGCAGATCACCAGACCGCTCATCGCCGCCGCCTCAGTGGAAGTGGCAGGGGTCGCGACTCGGATCGACGTGCAGCCGCACTGTCATCAGCACGGCCGGTGCATCGCCGATCGTGCCTGAGCGATGGCCCTTCTTGCCGCCCGTCTCGATGCAGCCCTGATCTTCGCCGAATGAGAACTCGCCTGCGCCCTGCTCGATGCGAGTGCCGTCCATGCTCTCGATGAACCATCGACCGGACAGCACCGCGATCCACTGCGGCGCCGGGTTCTCGTGCCATTCGCCCACCCAGCCGACCGGCAGTACGGTGAAGACGACCGTGGAGGAGTGCGTGCCCAGCTCGTCATTCCATTGCGGATCGGCGGCACCGATACGCCGAACCCCGTAACCGTTCAGGCGGCACTCCCGCTGATGACTCACGCCGACCTCGTCGACGTAGAGGTGCCAGTATGGAGTCGAGGGCTTGGGTCCGGGGTTGCTCATCGTGGCTCCTGAGCAGTCGAGTAGGGGTGGCTGGAGGCAAGGGGGTGCGCCAGGAAGGGCCGCAGGCCCGAGCCGTTGGTGCCGACCAGGATCAACAGAAAGCCCGCACCCAGTGACAGATTCTTGAGAAAATCCCAGAACAGGGTGCGACCCTTGCTGTCTGCCGCGGCCCAGAAGTCTCCCTGTGCCCAGAACCGCTTGAAGAGCACGGCCGTTGCCGCGCAATAACCCGCGATCACCAGAGCGCAGAGGCGGTCGGCAACTCCCGTCACCACTCCGAGCGACATGAATATCTCGATCGCCATTCCGCATGTCAGCACGATGGCCGCGAGGCGCCGGCTCGCGAAGGCCTCCTGCGCCTGCTGCACCGCGCCCTCGAAGCCGACGATCTTGTCGAGCGCGCTGAATGGCAGAAACAGCATCACCAGCCCGTAGCGGACCATGAGCTCGACGATCGCTGCGGCGCTCATTTGAGCCTGTCTGCGATGCGGTCGGCGACCCGCAGGGCATTGGCGATGATGGTGAGCGTGGGGTTTACGGCACCGATCGCGGGAAAGAAGCTCGCATCGGCAAGATAGAGATTGTCGAGCTCGTGCGCCTTGCAGTTTAGATCGAGCACGGATGTGGCCGGATCGGGCCCGAAGCGCGCGGTACCGGCCTGGTGGGCCGTGCCTCCGAGCGGGATGTCCTTGCCGAAATACAACGAGCGCTCGAGCAGCACCGCTTTGCGGCCCGAGCGGCTCAGCACCTCTTTCAATTTGCGCTTGAGGTGGCTGAGCGCCTGCGGATTGGTCTCGACGAGATCCAGGTGCACTTTGCCGTCCTGGTAGTAAATCCGATTCTGCGGATGCGGCAGGTCCTCTGCCTGGAGCCAGAAGTCCATCGAGCGGCGCGCCATCACCTCGAAGGGCATCTCCGGCAGCCATTCCAGCCATTCGGGAAGGGCCTCCCCTCGGATCTGCTCCGGGTGGGACTTGGCGCACATCTGCACGAGCCCAAGGGGATGGTTCCAGTCGTCCGCTCCGAAGTAGAAGTCGCTGAACGCCAGCGTCTTTTGAAAGACGGTGTCGTTGGCATGCGGCAGGATTGCCATCAGCACGCTCATGTTGTGACGCATATAATTGCGTCCCAGTTGACCCGATCCGTTCGCAAGCCCGTGCGGGTGCGCATCGCTCTGGGACCGCAGCAGCAGCAGAGCCGACGATAGCGCACCGCACGCCACTACCACGATGTCAGCCGAATAAGCTTCCTCATGACCCCCTCGCGTAACGCGGACCGTATCCACCGTCCGGCCCGATGCATCGGTGTCCAGGCGCGAGACGTAAGCGCCGGTCAGCAGCGTCACGTTCGGATACTTGGCCAGCGTTGGATCGACGCAGATCACCTGCGCGTCCGCCTTGCCGTTCAAGAGGCACGGAAAGCCATCGAAGAAACTGCATCGCATGCAGACGCTGGTCGGCGTGGGCTTGCTGTTCTTCTCGTCGAGAAGGATGCCGAGCGGTAGGTGGAATGGATTGAGCCCAATATTCGTTAAATCCTGCGCCAACTCGGCAATCTTGGGCTCGTGACTGACCGGCGCATGCGGATACGGTCCGCTCGCCCAGGGCTCCAGCGGATCTTCGCCGCGCAGCCCGTGAACGTGGAACAGGCGTTCCGCCTGCGCATAGTAAGGCTCAAACACGTCATATCCGACCGGCCACGCGGGCGAGATACCGCCGGCATGGACGACCTCGCCAAAATCGCGCTCGCGAAGGCGGAACAAGGCCGCGCCGTAGACCTTCGAGTTGCCGCCGACGTAGTAATGGAGCGCCGGAGAGAACGTCTCTCCCCGTGAGTTCGTCCAGATCTCCCCGGCTTGGTACTCGGCATCGACGAAGACCGTCTGCGCGCTCCAGTTCCTCTCGCTGCGCTCGAGATAATCACCGCGCTCCAGGATCAGAATACGCTTGCCGGTCCTCGCGAGGCGCTGAGCCAGGGAGGCGCCGCCCGGTCCGCTGCCGATGACGATGATGTCGTAAGGATCTGCGGCCAAGAGTCACTTAGCCGCCGGTTGCGAAGCCGGGATAGAGCGTCATGCCTCCGTCGACGAACAGCGTGGTGCCGACCACGTAGTCGGAGTGATCCGAGGCAAGCCACACCGCGGCGCGCGCAATATCCTCAGGCTCGCCAATGCGCCCGTAGGGCACGAGCGTCATCAGCCGCGCGTACGCCTCCGGGGTCTGCCACGCCGCGGTGTTGATCGGGGTACGAATGGCGCCGGGAGCAATACCATTGACGCGGATCCGATGGGGAGCGAGCTCCTGCGCCATGCTCTCCATCATCAGCTTGATGCCTCCCTTGGAGCTGGCGTAGTTGGCATGGCCGGCCCAGGGAATCTCCTGGTGCACGGAGCTCATGCAGATGATCTTGCCCGCGGCGCAGGAGACCTCGGGTATCACGCCGCGGCGCAGGAACTCGCGCACCGCCTCGCGCGCGCACAGGAACTGGCCGGTCAGGTTCACGCTGAGCACCTTGTTCCAGTGCTCGAGCGTCATGCTCTGGAAGGGTGCGTCGCGCTGCAGGCCGGCGTTCGCGACCAGAATGTCGACAGTGCCGAACTGCTCGCGCATGCTCTGGAACATGGCGGCGACCTCATCCTCCGAGGAGACATCAGCCTTGTAGGCGGTCCCGTGCACCCCACTGCGACGGATCTCGTCCACGACGGCCGCGGCGGTATCGTCGCCCACCACATAATTGACCATCACGTCGGCTCCCGCTTGGGCGAGGCCGATCGCCACGCCGCGCCCGATGCCGGAGTTAGCCCCCGTGACGAGCGCCTTCTGCCCGGACAACAGCTTGTGAGCGGGGAGGGACGGCGCGGTCGAGGCTGAACCGAACGAAGGAGATTCGATCATGGCGCAGCGCCGCCGGCGCTCATCGTGAGGCTAATGTAGGGCGTCCTTCGTGGGCTACAAGCAGATCGTGCATGTCGTTGGCGTGCTCTTCCTCGGTGGTCAGAATGCCTTCCAGCATGGTCCGTGTGGCGGGGTCGTCATCGGCGAAGTAGCGGATCAGCTCCCGGTAGTGGTCGATCGCAATGCGCTCGGCAACGTAGTTCTCCCGGATCATGTCGACGAGATTGTCCCCTTCCGCGTATTGCGACGCGGAGCGCGTCAGCAGTCCCTCTGGATTGAAATTGGGCGTGCCGCCGAGCTGATTGATGCGCTCCGCGACCGCCATCATGTGCATCTGCTCTTCCTTCGCGTGTTGCGCGAACTCGGCCTTCACGCCTTCGCTCGATATACCTGTGGCCGCGACGGAGTGCATGGTGTAGCGCAGTACACAGACGATCTCGGTCGCGAGGACCGATTGGAGGATTGCAATCGCCTCAGTGACATCGCCCTGGTAGCTTGGCGTCACGTTGCCGGTTTCAAGATGCTTGCGGGCACGCTCACGTAGCGTTTTTACGTCGGTGAGAAACGGCTGCTTTTGTTCGGCCTTCGACACGTCTTTGGTCATCGCTGTCTCCGAGTCATCTGTTGAATAAAACAGAACCCCGGCAGCAATCACCGACGTTCACCAAGTGGCGTGGTTGACGCCGCCCCGAACCATCATGGAGCTCTAGCCCCGAGCCGCCTGCCGCTCGGCGGCGAGCCAATTGTCGAGCTCGTGCCCGGGCTCGAACTCGTCATCGCAGGCGATATGAGCCCGCAGTTGCTTCGTGTTCAAGCAACTCACGTGCCCGGTGAGTTTGCTGCGAGTTCAGCTCTACAACGTGCGCGGGCCGCTAGCGTGCTAAGATTTGCAATACATGGGAGACAGGGCCGAGAACGAAAGAGAAAGTCTGCATCAAGGCGAGGAGCGCTTCAGGCTCCTCGTCGAGAGCGTGCGGGATTATGCGATTTTCATGCTCGATCCCAGCGGGCATGTGCTCACGTGGAACGCCGGCGCAGAACGGTTCAAGGGATACCGAGCTGACGAAATCATTGGGCGGCATTTCTCGATCTTTTATCCGGATGAGGCGCGACAGCAGCAGTGGCCTGAGCACGAGCTCGAGGTAGCGAGCAAGACAGGCGTATTCGAAGATGAGGGTTGGCGCGTCAGGAAAGACGGAACGCTCTTTTGGGCGAATGTCGTCATCACGGCCCTGCGACATGCCAACGGTGAGCTTTTAGGGTTTGCCAAGGTCACGCGCGATCTCACACAACGACGCGCTCACGAAGAGGAACTGCGGCGGAGCGAAGAGCGGTTCCGGCTGCTGGTGGAAGGTGTCAGGGATTACGCAATCTTCATGCTCGATGCCAATGGCAGGGTTGCCACCTGGAACGGCGGGGCTGAGCGAATCAAGGGTTACGCCGCGGACGAGATCATTGGGCAGCACTTCTCGATCTTTTATCCGGCCGAGCCAAAGGAGAGCGGATGGCCTGAGCACGAGCTGCGGGTAGCCGCGGAGAAGGGCCGCTTTGTCGATATCGGCTGGCGGGTGCGCAAGGACGGCACGAGGTTTTGGGCCCATGTCACGATTACGGCTCTTCGCGACGACACCGGTCGCCTCCTCGGCTACGCCAAGCTCACCCGGGACCTGACGGAGACAAAACGGGTTGAAGCCATGGAGACAGCCAATCAGCGGCGAGAAGAGATGTTGGAGGCTGAGCGAAGCGCGCGTATGGCGGCGCAGCGGGCAACTCGGGTCAAGGACGAATTCCTGGCGACGCTCTCGCACGAATTGCGGACGCCGTTGAACTCCATTATGGGCTGGACTCAGGTGCTGCTCAGAGAAAATTCATCCACGGAGCCCGCCCAACTGAAGCGGGCCATCGAAGTGATCGACCGCAACGCGCGGGCGCAAGCTCAGCTCATCGAGGATCTGCTGGACTTGAGCCGAATTATGACTGGCAAGCTTCGGCTCGAGGTCCGACCGGTCTCCTTTTCGAGTGTGGTAGCGGCAGCCATAGACTCCGCCATACCCGCGGCAGATGCCAAAGGGATCCGTCTCAAGGTGATCTTGGGTCCTACCGAGGATATCGTCAGCGCCGATAGCGCCCGTCTGCAGCAAGTGGTGTGGAACCTGCTGACCAATGCGATCAAGTTCACTCCGAAAGGAGGTCAGGTGCAGGTGCTGCTCCAACGCGTGAATTCGCACCTCGAACTGAGCGTCAGCGACACCGGCATCGGGATTCCCTCGAGTTATCTGCCGCATGTTTTCGACCGTTTCTCGCAACGAGACAGCTCGACAACACGATCCTTCGGCGGCCTCGGGCTGGGTCTGGCGATTTGCAAGCAACTCGTGGAATCGCATGGTGGCTCGATAAGGGCTGCAAGTCAGGGCGAGGGCAAAGGCGCCACATTTTTCGTCGAGCTGCCACTCTCGATAGTTCAGCTCGGCGACCCCGACAAGCCGCGGATCCATCCGACCGCCGAGACGCAATCGGAGGATATCCTGGCGCTTCCAAGGCTCGAGGGCGTGCACGTGTTCGCGGTCGATGATGAACCTGATGCGCGCGATCTGCTGCGGCAGGTACTGGAAGATCAGGGAGCCCAGGTGACGAGTTTCGGTTCAGCGGAGGCCGCCCTTACCGCGCTCAGGACGACGAAACCGACTGTCCTGGTCTGCGATGTGGGCATGCCAAAGATGGACGGCTACCAGCTGATCCGGATGTTGCGAGCCGAGGAGCCCCGGGGCGAGCGGGTTCCGGCGTTGGCTCTCACTGCGTTTGCGAGAGCCGAGGATCGAAAACACTCGCTGGTCGCGGGTTATCAAGCTCACTTGGCGAAGCCCTTCGATGTGGGCGAGCTGATCCTCGTGATCGCGGGCCTGGCGGGAAGATAGCCAGAAGGCCAAGGCCTTACAAATGCACGAGTACCGTCACGCCGGTCTCGGTATGGCCGAAGGGGACCGCGGCCACCTCATCTCCCAGCCGATGAAACTCGACATCGATGCGGGCCGTACCCACGGGTAGGGCGCACACTCGCAGCGACTCGATGCCCTCCGGCAGCAACGGACGGTCGATGTGGACTTCCCTACGGGCGCCGTCAATCCGGATGCCCAGCGTGGCCTGCAGGAGCATGAACATCGAGCCGCTTGCCCACGCCTGCGGTAGACAGGCGACAGGATAAGGAACAGGGCCCTGCGCCCCATCGCGCGCGAAGCCGCAATACAGCTCCGGTATACGCATCGAGAACTGGTTGGCGGCCTCGAACACGTCCGCGAGAATCTTCACGGCATGCGCGCGACCGCCATAGCGCGCGATTCCGGCCGCGCAAATGGCAGTGTCGTGCGGCCATACCGAGCCGTTGTGATACGACATAGGGTTGTAGCGGGCCTCTCCCTCGCGCAGGGTTCGGATTCCCCAACCGCTGCAGAACGGCTTCGACAAGAGCTGTGAGCAGACTGCCGTCGCGCGTTCGGCGGATGGTATGCCACAAAACAACAGGTGCCCCGCGTTGGAAGCGCGAACACGACACGGCGCGCCGTCGCCGTCAAGGGCAATGGCGTAGAAATCGATTTCGGGCACCCAGAAATGTGCCTCGATCGCGGCCCGAATGCGCTGGGCCCGCGACGCCCACCCGGAAGAGCGCGCGCAGTCACCGCGCGCTGCCGCCAGTTTGCGAATCGCCTCCAGTGCCGTGCAGACGTAGCCCTGTACCTCAACAACCGCTATGGGCCCCTGTGGCAGGCGTCCGTCGGCGTGAAAGATGGAGTCCCAGCTGTCCTTCCATCCCTGGTTGGCCAGTCCGGAGTTCTCCCCGCGCGTATAATCCAGGAAACCGGTCGCGCTGCGATCCAGACGGTTCTCGATCCAACCGATCGCGGCGAGCAGATTCGTCCAGATCTCATCGACCAGCCGCGGGTCGCCGGTGCGCTCTTCATAGGCGCCCGCCAAAATCACGAACAGCGGGGTTGTATCGACGCCGCCGTAGTAGCGGCCGAATGGAATCTCCCGCAGGGCCGCCATCTCCCCACGGCGCATCTCGTGCAGGATCTTGCCGGGCTCGGCATCACGGAAACTGGAAGTCTCCGTTGCCTGCGTCGATGCCAGGAAGCGAAGTACCCCGGCCGCCAGCGACGGATCGAGCCATAGTGTCTGCAGCGCCGTGATGATTGCGTCCCGTCCGAACTGTGTCGAGAACCAGGGAATGCCTGCATACGGGTAGGGACCGGTGGCCAGATGTGTCGTGAGCAGCGCCAGATCGGCCCGACACTTGTCCACCCATTGGTTGAAGAGCCGCCCGGAGCTCTGCAGAGAGCCGGCTGCCCGAACCAACTGTAGGGCTGCGTGCGCAGCCAGTTGGGACGCTCGATCGTAGCGCTCGTCCGAAGGACAGTCTTCCTGTCCGGCGCCGATTTCTACGTACAGACGGGCGACGGCGTCGCGCTCGAGATCGATCCGAAACTCGGCGGTCTGCGGCGACAGCGAGACGGGTACCAGCGAAAACTGCAGGTGCGTGGTCCGCACGGCATCGTCGAGACCACGATAAGCCAGCTTCACACCCTGCGCGGACAGCTCTTCCGCCAGCGGGCAGCCGCGGGCGGCTCTCGCGTGACCCTTCACCTCGAAAATATCGACGAAATCCGCGGCGAAGTCGAAGCGAATGGCGACCTCGGTTGACTGCTCATTGAAATTCGTCAGAGTTAGACGCTCGTAGAGCCGGCCGCACCACAGCAGCCGCCGCCTCTCGATGTGGATAACGCCCTGGGGAATTACATGTTCTCCGAGCGCGGGCAGCGGGCGATTGGTCAGATGGGCGGTAAAGATGGTGTTGTCCGGCGAAACGGCCGCGCCCAACAGGGAAACGGGCCGGTTCGCGATCGACAACTCAAATCGCGACAGGACGCGCGTGTCGTTCGTGAACAAACCGTCTTCGCGATCGTGCACGTCCCCGAGGGCATCGGCGAGCAGGAATGTGTCGCCATCTTTGAGCGTGAAGCGGGGCAGAAGACCGCGGCGGGGACCCGAATCCTCGGACGCATTCATGAGGCGAGTCTGACGTACTCTCGCGTAGATTGCCTGATTCGTTCATAAACCTGGACGTAGCCCTCGGCCATAGTACGCGCGGCAAAGCGCCTCTCGAAGACGGCACGGATGCGTTGGCGGCTGAGCTCACGGGCTTGACGGATGGCAACCAAGGCCTGCTCGTCGGACTCGACGATGAAGCCCGTGATGCCAGGGTCCACGATCTCGGGAACTGAGCCGCAGTTCCACGCGATCACGGGCGTTCCGCACGCCATCGACTCGATCATGACCAAACCGAAGGGCTCTGGCCAGCAGATGGGAAACAGCAATGCACTCGCGTTACCCAGGAACTCAGACTTGTCCGCATCGCCGATCTCCCCCACGAATTCGACCAAGGGGTCATCGAGCAGCGGTTTCACGACGGTTTCGAAGTATGCCGCATCGGCCTGATCGACCTTGGCCGCGATCTTGAGCGGAATGCCCGCCTGGCGTGCGATCCGGATCGCGACGTCGGCGCGCTTTTCGGGGGAAATACGCCCGAGAAAAGCGAGGTAGGAACCTTTCGGGGCGATTGGCGGAGTGTAGATCTCGGGGGCGACGCCGTGTTTGACGGTTGCGAGCCAATTGGCTTCGGGGACTGTGGCGCGCTGCGAGTCCGAGATCGACACCAGGCCAAAGGCGGCCCAGCGCTCGAGTGTGTTCTGCACGTCGGTAATGTCGAGCCGTCCATGCAGCGTGGTCACCGTCCGGCGGGCGTGGGCTTCGAATAGCGGGAAATGCAGCAAGTCCGTGTGGAAGTGCAGCACATCAAACCCCGCCGCCAACTTCCGCACTTCGTGCAGCATTGTCAGATGTGCGCCGGCCTCGGACTTCAAAGGATTGGGATCCAGACGCAGCGCCTGGTCCCGAGCACTAATCAAGCGGGCCTTGGTACGCGCGCCGTCGGCGGCGAAGAGCACAACGTCGTGGCCGAGATCGCAGAGCGAATCGCAGAGGTTCGCCACGACCCGCTCCGTGCCGCCATAGAGTTTCGGGGGTATCGTCTCGTAGAGCGGCGCGATCTGCGCAATCTTCATGGAAACCTGCTGTGTGAAGGTTGATTGGTGGTGTATAACGGTCGGAAGACATGAGAGTTCGCTCCCGGCCAAGCACGACTGTGGGACGAATCTTACAGGGAAAAGAGCTGCCCACCGGTCCGCAACGCAGATAGGCGGGCGCATGCTTCACCACACGGCGCTTGCCGGCGCCGTAGGATGCTCCGCGTCATGCAGCCTGAGCCTGTGGAAATTTTCCGAAACGCTACCTCGGCGAGAGCCACTGTCCTCATCGCCCTCCTGGCGGTCGGATGTCTCTTGTACCTCGCCCAGGTGGCCTTCATTCCCGTGGCGATCGCGTTGTTCCTGTCCTCGCTTCTCACCCCCGCGGTCGACCTGCTGCATCGCTGGCATCTGCCGCGCGGCCTGGGAGCGATTCTGGTCGTTGCTCTCGTCCTCTTTGCGGGAGTCGCGGGAATCGATGCCGTGTGGAATCCGGCCAAAGCCTGGTTTGACCAGGCGCCGCAGACTCTGGAGAGAATCGAACTGCGGGTGCGACCCGTGCAGCGATTCCTCGCAAAGTTCGATGTGGTCACGGAGAAGGCCGGCCAGCTGACCCGTGTCGTCCCCGCCAAGGGCGCAAAGCTCACGGCCATCGCTCCGGCGGGCGGGGGAGGTATGGCGTTGGCAGTGACGGAGTCAGTGCTCGAGGGCTTGACCATCATTCCGCTCACGTTGTTCTTTCTCATTGGCGGGCCGCCACTACTGGCGCGAATGGGGGCTGCCTTGTCGGGCGGGGATTCGAGCGGCGGCGCAGTAGGCCTCACGATGGCGATCAGGTCGGAGGTGGGTCGCTACTTTGGAACCATCGCGCTGATCAACCTCGGATTGGGCGCCGCTACGGCGGCGTGCGTCGGTGCCCTCGGAATGCCCAATCCCATCCTGTGGGGCGTGCTCGCGGGCGTGTTGAACTTCATTCCGTATCTGGGGCCGATTGCCGCCATCGTGATTCTGGGTGCCGCGGCTCTCGTGACATTCGATCAGCCCGGTAGAGCGCTTGCCGTGCCCGGTGTGTTTGTCGTGCTTCATCTGCTCGAGAGCCAGATCGTGGAGCCGCTCACGGTCGGTCGCCGCCTCGAGCTCAACGCGCTCGTGATCCTGCTGGCCGTCTGGTTCGGATACTGGTTCTGGGGCGTTGCCGGCGTGGTTCTGGCAGTCCCTTCGCTCGTCGCCTTGAAGGTCGCCGCCGAGCACAAACCCTCCTGGCCGCGCGTTCTCGATTTCCTGGCACCCAACGAAAAGTGGACTCCCAGGTCCCTGGAGCAACTGAGACGCTTCGGCAGGCGAGAAGCGACGGTACGCGGTACCACCGCAAGCCCCCCGAGTTGAGAAGAATCAGTCACAGGCGGCGGCAGCACTGCGACCAATCAATAATAAATAGTTTCTCATGCGCCTTTCGCATCTACTCTAACGCGCGTACTCTGCCCGTCACGGGATGCTCCCTTCTGGTTCGTCCCGCCTCCCCCAAAAGTTTGAGACTTCATCTGGGCAGTTACTACGCAAGGAGAATGTCATGCCAGAGCGATTGGTCGACGTCAAAGCCGGCGAGAGACTTCTGCATACGTTTCCGGTCACGAAGAGTGAGCAGGCTGCTGAGCCAGACGACCAGGGTTTCAAGAAGAAGGCGCTGGAAGCCGCGGCCAACGCCAAGGTGGTGCCGAACGAAGAGCTCGAGAGCTTGAGCGCCCGCATGCATGTCAGCCGCGGGGGGCCGCTGCAGCCGAACTCGGATCCACTCGGTGTCCTGGCGGAGACTAAAGAGGGCCTGGATCAAGTCGTTCGCGAGCGCGCTTTCCTGCTCTGGGAACAGGCTGGTCGACCTGACGACAGGGCCGACGAGTTTTGGTACCAGGCGCAGAATCAACGTTGGTGCGAACGTGCTTATGCGCTGTGGGAGAGGGAAGGTTGCCCGGAGGGTAAGGCCGATGAGCACTGGCACCGCACCCTTGATTTCGAGATGAGCGCTTGAGCTTGCCATCCTCGATCGCCTCATAGGCGCGCTCTTCAGGGCTTCGAGACTGCGCTGCGGGGGAACCATTGACGAAGACCGAAGCGGAAGAGACCTAGCGCATGTCCGTCATGCTGCCCGTTGGTTTGGAGCCAAAGAACAGGAAGAAATTGGATGGCACCTGGATGGCGTCACCTGTCTTCTCTGCCGCCTGCAGGGCTGCGACCGAGGTGATACCGCTGCTGCCATCCTCGGTTGGAAAATCAGCCAAATTTGTGACCAGCACCGGTATGACTTCCCACCAGATCGGCGACTGGGTCGCATCCGCGTTGGTAATCACGTGGCTGTGATTCGGCGTGGGCAGAAACACGTTCCCCGCTGGCCCAGGCAGTTTACCGAGTGCGACCAGCACCTTGCCGAGGTCGACCGTCGACACATGCGTCGTGCAGGTTCCCGGCATTTCGCCCGGCGCGGGGCACTGCGTATATACCATTGGCTTGGCCTTGTAGGCTTCAGGCACCGCGCCGAAAAGCTTGATCAGCGTTTTGCCAAGCGCGGGACCGCAAAGCGTGCTCAGCCTGACTCCGGTAGGACAGGCAATGGCATCGTTCGGATTCTGGTCGTCGTTGACTGAAAAAAATGGGATCAGGACGTACAGATAATCCTCGGGATTAGGCGTCATTCCGGTCGGATCCATTGTAGGCTGGATTCCCGCTTGACAGATTGGCGTCTGAAATTCACCCGGATCCGATTGCGCCAACACGCCGTTGTAGTTGAGGTCATCCTTGGCCTGATCAACGCAATCGAAACTCTGTGTGTAAGTGAACAGCTCGAGCTTTCCGTTGGAATAACCAAAGGTCTGGTTCGGCTGGAGCGATTGGCCGTAGGCGGCCCCGACCGCAAAAATCGAAGCCAGCGCGATTGCCGGCAAGAGCTTGAAGATGGAACATTGTACCTTTTTCATGGCACCCTCTCTGTGGATTCATAAGGTGACGTACGCACCCTGTCCTGGGATCGCGGACGTTCAGGGTGATGGATGTAATCTGCAGATACGAACTACGCGCGCAAACGGATGCACGCGCCAAATCGATGCTGTGTTCGAGTCGGGTCGGCCGGCGGGCTCAGATCACGCGCCGACGCAGGCCAGCGAACACGCCCATCAGCAATAGGCCCAGGGCGAAAATGCCGAATCCGGCCGGCTCCGGCACGCTCGCCATATCGAAGGTGATGTTGTCGAAAACGCCAGTGCCGCCGAAGACCACGGACTTGGCAATGCCGGAAAAATCGAGATCGGAGGAAGTCCAGCAGAACGAGAGTCCGCGCCCCATGTAGCGCGGGAGATCAACGTGGCTCACGGGCGGGATCGGCTCTTCGGTCCTGGCGCGGTGGCACGCAATGAGCGTGAGGGCCGCGCCAGCGCAGGCGATAAATCCTGCGGCCTTCATGACGGGTGGCACCCGGTCGCCACGGAGACACGACCTGTGGCCGGTCGCAGGAAGCGGTAGTGCGCGATGAGCCACTCCCGGCCTTGGTCGTAGCCGAAGAGCTCGGCGCAGGCCATCCAGAAGAGCCGCCAGCGCTGGAACCAGAGCGCCGCGTGCTCGCCGTAGGCGCCGCGAAGCGCTTCGAGCACTTCATTGGAGTGCTCGTCCTGGCGATCGAGCCAGTGGTCGGCGGTGCGCCGATAGTGGGTGCCGTCGATGAGCCAACGGCGATCGAGCGCGAGGTCGCGCTGGAAATGGAGCAGCGTGTCCGCCGCCGGCATCAAGCCGCCGGTGAAGAAGTGCCGGCCGAGCCAGTTGGCGGCGCCGCTGGTCTCGAAGGGATACATCAGGGTGCGATGCGCAAAGAGGTGCACGAAGAGCATCCCGCCGGGCTTTAGCCACCCGGCGATTCGGCCCATCAACGTTTCGTAGTTGCGCAGGTGCTCGAACATCTCCACCGACAGGCATCGATCGAAACGCTCGGGCTCCAGGCTCAGTCCGTTGACGTCGCAGGTCAGCATCCGGACGTTGGGCAGAGCGCGTCTTTGGCACTGCGCCTCGATGTACAGGCGCTGGCGGTGCGAGTTCGAGACAGCCGTGATGCGTGCATGTGGGTAACGCTCCGCCATCCATAGGGTGAGTGATCCCCAACCGCAGCCGAGCTCGAGTATCTCCTGGCCATCGGCAAGCATGGCGCGGCGATCGTACAACCTCAGCATGGCCTCCTCGGCCTCTGCCAGTGTCTCCGTGCCGCGCGCGTAGTAGCAGGCCGAATACTTCAGCCGCGGCCCGAGAACCTGCTCGAAGAAGGCTGTCGGCAATTCGTAATGCTGTGCGTTTGCCGCCTCGGTGTACATCGCAATCGGACTCTGGCGGAGCTCCTCGATGCGCTGTTGGAAGCGATCGGCCTGCGCTTCGAGGCTGCCCACACGCTCCTCGCGCAGCCGCTGCGCGCAAAGCCGGCGTATGCCGAGGCGGACCAGCGCATCGGGCAGGAGACCGCGCTCCGCGAGTGTGAGCAGGCCGGGTCCAGGCCAGGTGGGCTCGAGCTCGGCAACGTCCGAAACGGTCGTCATGGGTCAGCTCCTCGTGTCGGGGAAGTGCCGCGGAAACCATGGAAAGAACATTGGCGTGCGATGCTGGTAGTCGCGGTAGTCCTCACCGCGCGTGCGCAGCGCCTGGGCCTCGGCCCATGGCACGCCGGAGAGGAAGCGCAGGAAGACGAACATCACCAGCGGTCCGAGCCACGCCAGCAGCCAGCGGGGCGAGCCGGCCGCGAGCGCCGGGTAAGCGAACCAATGCAGCCACTCGAAGAAATAGTTCGGGTGACGTGAATAGCGCCACAGACCCGCGCGGCAGGTGAGCCCGCGGTGAGCGGGATTGGCGCGAAAGCGTGTCAGCTGCCGATCCGCGACCGTCTCGCCGCAAACGGCCAGCAGCCACACTGCCGTGCCAACCACGAGCCAGAGCACGCGGGTTCGCGGATTGACGGCCACTGCCGCGAACGGCAACGCAAACATCGGCACGAGGAGCGCCTGGAACTGAAAGAACGCGAGCCAGCGCCACGGGCCGCCGTGCCATCGGGCGCGCAGTTCGCGGTAACGACCGTCCTCGCTATTCCCGCGAACACGCGCCCAGAGGTGCGTCGCGAGCCGCAGGCCCCAAACTCCGCCGAGGATTCCCAGCAGGACACGAGGTCCCGAGGCGCCCTTACCAACGGTCGCAAGCAACACGGCCCCGACCGCGAGCAGTGCTGCCCAAAGCACATCGACAATTCCTGCGTTCTCGCGCCGCCTCTGCCATATCCATCCGGCCAGCATCACCGTCGCGGCAAGGAGCCACAGCACCAAGAGCGCCAGCCCTGTGCTCACAGCGGGCTCCCCAGAGGCTCCTGGTACAGCCAGCGCCGAGCGAGGCTGGTCAGGAGCGGCAAGGCGATGCCCCATCCGAGCGCGAGTGCGAGGAGAGTTGGCCACGCGGGGGTCGGGAGCCGCACCGCGTGCCAGCCGCGCGCGGCGCCAAGGTAGGCGAGCGGGCCGCCGACGGCCCCCAACGCCGCGGCGAGCCAGGGCCGCGCGCGAAGATAGCCAAAGAGCGGCAGGATGGTTAGGGCGAACGCCACCCAGAGCGCCAGCAACCATGCGGGCAAGGTTCGCCACGGCCACGCGGCCGAATAGCGGATCAGTCCGCAACCGACCCAGGTGCTCTCGAGAAGCGCGCCTACGAGCAGCGCAACGGCGATCAGCCTGAGTTCGATGCCCGGGTGCTGCGAGCTACTCAGCCGCCACGCCGCAAACAACGCCGCTGCGGCCACCCCGGGCCAGACATGTCCCCGTCCGGCGCCGATGACGGCGGCAAACCAGACGCCCTCGTAGGCACAGAGAATGATCCAGAATCTCACCCGCCGATCTCCGCGTCTGCGAGTGTGCCGGCGCGGCGCCAGCCGGGCTTGGTGAGCGTCATGTGCGCCACGCCGATCGAGCGCTCGCGGAAGCCGCCTTCGCAGTAGGCGAGGTAGAACTCCCACATGCGGATGAAGCGCTCATCGAATCCCTGGGCGCGAACTTCGGGCAGCCGCGCCATGAAGCGCTCGCGCCAAGCCTCGAGGGTGCGGGCGTAGGAGTCGCCGAAGTCCTCGAGCGGCACCAGCGCGAGGTCGCACGCTCGCGTCTTGGCGGCGATCATCGCGCCGATCGAGGGGATGAAGCTGCCGGGAAACACATGGCGCTTGATGAAATCGACCGAGTGCAGCGCCTGCGCGTAGCGATGATCCTCGATGGTGATCGCCTGCAGCAGCGCCAGCCCGCCGGGCTTCAACAGGCGACCGAGCGTACCGAAATACGTCGTCGAGATACTGCGCGCCGACGGCCTCGATCATCTCGATCGAGACCAGCTTGTCGTATCGGCCGGCGAGGTCGCGGTAATCATCGAGCCGCAACTCGATCCGATGCTCGAGGCCCGCTGCGGCAATGCGTTGCCGGGCGACAGCGTGCTGCTCGCGGGAGATCGTGGTGGTGGTGACACGGCAGCCGTAGTGCCGCGCGGCATAGAGCGCAAAGCCGCCCCAGCCGGTGCCGATCTCGACGACGTGATCGCCGGGAGCGAGCTGTAACTTGCGGCAGATGGCGTCGAGCTTGCGCGTTGAGGCGGCCTCGAGCGTGTCCGCGCCGTCGCGCCAGAGCGCCGAGGAGTACATCAGGTCATTGCTGAGGAACAGGCGGAAGAAATCGTTGCCGAGATCGTAGTGAGCCGCGATGTTGCGGCGGCTGCCGGAGCGCGTATTGCGCCGCGAGAGGTGCCAGCCGCGCAGCAATGCCCCACCGAGCCGCGCGAGTCCGGACTCGAGGCCATCGAGCAGGTCGCGGTTGCGCACCAGCAGGCGCACGAGCGCCACCAGCGCATCGCTCGAGTCCATCCCGGTCGCACCGCATCGCCAGAGGCCGTCCATGTACGCCTCGCCCGCGCCCACGCTGCCGAAGGTGGCGACCGCGCGGTAGAAAGCCGGGTCGAGCACCTCGATGCGTATGGCTGTGGAGTTGGAACTGCCGCGCGCGCCGAGTTCGCACGGCGCCGATCGCGTCGCTCACTTGCAGCCCGCCGTGCCTGAGACCCGAGAGCGTCGCGAGGAGTCTGCGCCTGAGCACGCGGTCCAGGACGCCGCAGGTTGGGCTCGTGACATCGCCCACGATGGCATTCACGGTGTGCCTCCCAATGCTCTGCGGATGATCGTGTACGGGATTGCGCTTCAGCCACAGCCGCAGCGCCTGCCAGTGGATGGCGCCGACGACCTGCGCGGTCATCAGCGGATAGCGCCACAGCACGCGCGCGAGGCTCGCGCCGGTGAGCGGGCGGCGCTCGCAGATCGAGGGTGGCATCGAACTCGCGCGCATCGTCGCGCAGCACGTCCATGTGCACTTGCAGACTTGCCCGCGGTGCGGTGAAGCGCCAGACGATACTCGCGTCCAATCGGCAGGAACGGCGAGACGTGGAAGGCCTTGGGGAACCTCCATTCCCAGCGTGTCTCCATGCCGCCGGGCGGCATCGGCCGGCAGCACATAGGCATGGCGCTCGTTCCACGGCGTGTTGGTGATCTCAGCGACGATTGCTTCGACCGTGTCTCCCCGTCGGCGCTAGCAGTAGTAGAAGCTCACGGGATTGAAGACGATAGCCCGCATAGCGCAGATGAGTCAGCAGGCGGATCGGACCCGTCGGCCGCCGCCCGGTGTGCCGCTCGACGCGCCGCCGACCGCCTCGGCGAGCGGCAGTTCGGTCGGCCCGAGATAATCGTTGCGACGAAACTCGGCGAGATTGCGGCGATTCGTCGACCACAACCAGCGGCCGGCGAACACGCGGTCGAGCTCGTCGAGATCGAGATAGAGCTGGGCGATGCGATAGCGAAATGCGTGAGCATGCGGCGCGTAGCCGGCGAGTGCTGCACCACGCCCTCGTAGACGGCGCTCGCCGAGGCGAGCTGCAGATTCTTTTGTCATGCGGCAATCTATCCGCCGGCGGGACGGGTTCGATCCCGCGGCAAGGCCTAGCTGCTTCGAGCCACTTCGACGGCGCTGCGCATGCCGTCTTCGTGGAATCCCCAGCCCCAGTAGGCGCCGGCGAACCAGGTGCGATTGACGCCCTGGATTTCGCGCGCGCCGGCGTTGCGCGGCGACCGCTGCGTGGCGTGTACACGGGATGGTGATAGGTCATGCGGCGCAATACTTTGGCCGGATCGATCGCATCTCCGCGGTTGAGCGTGACGACGAACGGCTCGGGCGCATCGATGCCCTGCAGCAGGTTCATGCAGTAGCTGACGGTGCAGGGTGCGCCGGGCTCGCGCGGCACCGACGCGTTCCAGGCCGCCCAGGCTTTGCGGCTGCGCGGCAGCACGGCGGCATCGGTGTGCAGCACCGTGTCGTTCGGCCTGGTACGGGATCGCGCCGAGGATCGCGCGCTCACGCTCGCTCGCATCCGCAAGGAGCGCGAGCGCCTGGTCGCTGTGGCAGGCGAGCACGACATGATCGAAACGCTCGCTGCCGTCGCTGATCGACGTCACGATGACATCGCGCGGGGTACGGTGAACCTCCCATACTCGGCAGTTGCGGCGCTCCTGAACGCTCCAGCGCGTGCGCAACGCCCGCACGTAGCTCGCCGAGCCGCCGCGGACCACGCGCCATCGCGGTCGCCCGGCGAGCTTGCAGCATCTGGTGGTTGGCCATGAACTGCACCAGATAGCGGGCCGGGAATGTCCATGAATCTGCTGCCGCCGGCGACGACCACAGCGCCGAGGCCATCGGCACCAGGTGCTCGTCGCGAAAGGCCGCGCCGTAGCCGCGCTCGGCGAGATAGTCGCCGATGCTCGGGCCGGGCCCGCTGGCCGCGAGCAGCGCCGGCGCCTCGCGATAGAAGCGCAGCAGGTCGCGCACCATGCCGAGAAAGCGCGGCGACAGGAGATTGCGGCGCTGACAGAACAGCGCATCGAGCGCGGCGGCGTTGTATTCGAGCCCGCTCGCTTCGTTGCGTACCGAGAAGCTCATGGTGGTCGGCTGCGAAGCGACGCCGAGCTCTTCGAGCAGGCGCGTCAGCAGCGGATAGTGACGCGGGTTGTAGACGATGAAGCCGGTAGTCGACGGCATAGTGTGCTGCCGCATCGAGCTCGACGTCGTGCGTATGGGTGTGGCCGCCGAGGTAGTCCGTTGGCCTCGAACAGGGTCACCGCGTGACTCGCCGACAGCAGCCACGCCGAGGCAAGCCCGGCGATGCCCGACCCGATGACGGCGATGCGCATGTCTCAGCGCCTCGTCGCGCTCGAGCACTCTCGCCGGCACGGGCTTCAGGTCCCGCACGAGGCCGAGCGCCGCCATCAGCCGCAGTCCGTACCAGGTGAGGTCGACCTCCCACCAGCGAAAGCCCTGGCGCGCCGAGCCGGGAAAGAAATGATGGTTGTTGTGCCAGCCCTCGCCGAAGGTGAGCAGCGCGAGCCACAGGTTGTTGCGGCTGTCGTCGGCGGTCGCGAAGCGGCGCGTAGCCGAAGCGATGCGCCAGCGAATTGATGGTCACGGTGGCGTGAAACAGCACCACGGTGGAGACGAAGAATCCCCAGACCAGCATCTGCGCGCCATCGGTGTGCGAGCCGTGGGGCAGTGTGGCGCAGCAATGCCCCGAGCGCGTACATGGCAGACCGCGAGCAGCACCGGCATCGGCGATGTCGTAGCGGTCGAGCCAGCGCAGCTCCGGATATTTCGCAGATCGCGGACGCGCCCGACAGTCGGTGCGGAACGCCGCGCGGAGTCAGGAACCAGCCCATGTGGCTCCAGAGAAGTCCATGCACGCGCGGCGAGTGCGGGTCGAGCGCGGTATCGGCTGGCGGTGATGATTGCGGTGGTGCGCGGCCCACCACAGCGGCCCGCGCTGCACGCAGCTGGCACCGATGATGGCAAAGACGAACTGGACGGCGCGCGAGGTGCGAAAGGTGCGATGCGAGAACTAGCGATGATAGAAACCCGTCAGCGCGAACATGCGCACGGCGTACGATGCGCCGGCAATGGCGAGCGCCGCGGCGGAAACTCCGACCCAGATCACCCCCAGGCAGCCCAGGTGCAGCAGGACGAACGGTAGCGCGCGCAGCCAGTCGATGCGGTCGGCGCGGGCCGGATCGAGCGGTTCACGGGTGTCCTGCGTGTCGAACCAGCGCCGCAGTGTGCGCCGGCTCCGCTCGCGCGCGAAGCTTCCAAGATGCGTGCCAAGGGGTTCGGAGTCGAGCATTGCGCGTCACCAATCGCTGGGGTCATGACGTATACGACCGAGGCCGCTCGACGGATGCAGGCTCGATGGGGGAACCGCCGCGGGCGATCGAGCGTTATTCATCCCCCCCTCCAGCGAGCGCATGCCGTGCCAACAGTGAAAGCCAGCCGTGTCAAAGAGGGCAGTCACGAGCCGCAAGGCGCTACCTGGAATGGTAAGGGGACCAACTTCTCGGTTTTCTCCGCGCACGCGACCCGCATTGAAGTCTGTCTCTTTGATGCCGCGGGACAACGCGAGCTCGAGCGATTGGCGCTTCCGGAATATACCGACGGCTTCTGGCACGGCTGGATACCGGATGTCGCGCCCGGCTCGGTGTATGGTCTGCGGGTTCATGGGCCCTACGAGCCCAATGCCGGTCACCGCTTCAACCCCCATAAGCTGGTGCTCGACCCCTACGCCCGAGCCCACATCGGTGAGCTCAAGTGGACTCCGGAGTGCTTCGGTTACACCCTCGGAGCCGCGGGGGAGGACCTGACCTTCGATGAGCGTGACAGCGCGCCTTTCGTGCCGAAGTGCGTAGTCGTCGACCCGAACTTCGATTGGAAGGGGCAGCCCCGATCGCGCGCCATTCCGTGGGACCACACGATCATCTATGAGATGCACCTACGCGGCTTCACCAAGCTCCATCCCGCGGTGCCCGAGCGGCAACGGGGTACGTACCGGGGACTTGGGACGAAGGAGGTCATCGATTACGTCAAAGCGCTGGGCGTCACGGCCGTCGAGCTGCTGCCCATTCATACCTTCATCAACGACAGCCATCTCCTCGAGCGCGGCCTGACGAATTACTGGGGCTACAACTCGATCGGATTCTTCTCGCCCGATCCCCGCTACGCCTCGGAGCCGGAGCAGAGCTTGCGCGAGTTCAAGGAGATGGTGGCGCGCTTCCATGACGCGGGCCTCGAAGTCATTCTCGATGTCGTCTATAACCACACGGCAGAAGGCAACGAGCGCGGCCCGACGCTCTCGTTCAGAGGCATCGACAACATTACCTATTATCGGCTGCTTCCCGATAAGAAACGCTACTACATCAACGATACCGGCACGGGCAATACGTTGAACCTGTCCCATGCCGCCGTCATCAAGATGGTCATGGACAGTCTCCGGTACTGGGTGAGTGAGCTGCACGTCGACGGCTTCCGATTCGACCTCGGGACGATCCTTGCCCGCGAGCCGGATGGTTTCGATAACCAGAGCGGCTTTCTCAAGGCGTGCAGCCAGGACCCGGTGTTGAGTGCGGTCAAGCTCATCGCGGAGCCCTGGGATTGCGGACCCGGCGGCTACCAGGTGGGGGCGTTTCCGCCCGGCTGGGCCGAATGGAATGACAGATACCGGGACGTGAGCCGGGATTTCTGGAAGGGCGCCGCGAGCGCGAGCGTCGTGGCGCCGCGTCTGTGCGCCTCCGGCGATGTATTCAATCACTTTGGCCGTCGCCCCGCGGCCTGCGTCAACTTCATTACCGCTCACGATGGGTTCACATTGAACGACCTCGTGAGCTACAACGACAAGCACAACGAGGCCAACGGCGAGGACAACAGGGACGGTAGCAGCGACAACCGCTCCTGGAACTGTGGCGCCGAGGGTCCCACCGACGATCAGGGCATCAATGCGCTCCGGGAGCGCCAGATCAGGAATTTCCTCGCTACGCTCCTGTTGTCTCAGGGCACGCCCATGCTGGTTGCCGGCGATGAGCTCGGCCGCACCCAGGGGGGCAACAACAATGCATACTGTCAGGACAACGAAATCAGCTGGCTCAACTGGGATATCGCCGCCAGAGGCCGGTCCCTGATCGATTTCACGCGCAAGCTGACGGCACTCCGTCATCGGTATCCGATTCTGCGACGCAACCGCTTCCTGACGGGCGCGTACGATGAGGAGCTCGAGGTGAAGGACGTGACCTGGATCAATGCATCCGGCGACGAGATGCGTGCGGAGGACTGGGCCGATCAGCGAATGAAGTGCTTCGGCATGCTGATGGACGGACGGGCTCGCCCGAGCGGGGTCGCCCAACGCGGCACCGAAGCGACCATGCTTCTCGTCATGAACTCCTACCACGATCTGGTTCAGTTCACCCTTCCGGGCGCGACGGGAGGTGATTCGTGGCAGCTGCTTGTCGACACCAATGTGCCTCACAGCGAGGCGGAGCAGGTCTTCGCAGTGGGGGACCCATACGGCGTCACGGGCCGCTCGCTGCTGCTGTTTGTGCTGAGGTGACCCGCTACTACATCTCCGACAGAAGCGCGACCTCACTCCAGATGTCGGCCTCGGGCAAATGCGCTTCCCGCGCGTGCGCGCCGAGGTAGACCTCGTTCGAAAAGATCGCGCCCCCGGATACCCTGAGAGCCTCGTAAGGTCCGATGCATTCGCGCTGGCCGTCTGAGGTCGTCACGCGCAGATATACCGCTTCACGACATTCCAACGCCCTATGCTGCTTGCGCCCGACCTGCCAGAGCCCGTCGCTGTAGTTGGCCGCGACGTCGTTATAGGGGCCGCGCAGCGTCCCATCGGCACAGATTCTGAAATACGTCCCGCGGACGAGAATCGCCGCTTCGCTGGACAGTGGTCGAAAGGTGAGTGTGATCACTCGTCGAGTTCCACGGTCACACCCAGCTCCGACTCGATGATCTTGCCCAGCGCGCTCGCGGAGAGCACGAATCCGGGCCGCCGCCGGTAATCGTCGAAGCTGAGCCAGAGCGCGATGACCTCATCGAGCTCGAGACCCGTAAGGGTGTGGCAGACGGCCGTCGTGCCGTCGCTCGCGATCCAGAAACTGTGCTGGTCTGAGTGCCGCCAGCGTCGCGTGAAGTACGGTCTGGACAGTTCCGGTGAGATCTCGCCCGCATCGGGCACTTCTTCGAGCAACCGCATGAGCGCAGTGGAGTCGGCGACAAGCGCATGCTGAGAGGTAATTCTGGTATCGCCCATGCTGATGAGGTTTGTGCGCTTGCGGCGTCAGTGGGCGCGGATTGCCGGAATCTTAAGTGGCGGTGCGGGCAGGTATGTGCTGCCTCCTGGTTCGCGGAGCTTTGCGAGGTGGCAGGCATTGGCCGGAAGGCGCGCCGGAAGGCGGCGCGTGGCGCCAAGGCAGACAAGCCGAAAAGGTACGAGCCGCCTCTTAGATTACAGGATTCGGACGCAGAGTGCCGAACTTACGGTATGGACGGTCTTACGCAATCGCGAGGCTGTCCAGCTCGCGTCGAATGAGTTTCGCTTCCGCTATGGAATTCGCAAGAGCGATGGCCCGATTCAGCGCCTCCCGAGCTTCGCCGAGCCTGTTTAGTTCTTTGAGCAGCGTGCCACGCAACCCGTGCAGATAGAAATAAGCATCGAGCTCGTCTTTTACCGGGTCGATCATCGCCAGCGCGGCCTCGGGCCCGCGCAGCTTCCAAACCGCCACAGCCCGATTGAGCGTCACCACGGGTGATGGCTGCAGCGCTTCGAGCGCCTGATACAGAGAGTCGATCTCTTGCCACAGCGTGTCTTCGGGTCGGGCCGCGCGGGCATGGAGCGCAGCAATGGCCGCCTGGAGTTGATAAGGCCCCGGGTCTTGGTAGACAGCCGCTCTTTCCAGTAACAGCCGTCCTTCCTCAATGAGCGCCTGATTCCAGCGGCTCCGGTCCTGCTCCTCGAGCAATGCAATTTCCCCGTTCGCATCGAAGCGCGCCGGCGCGCGGGACTGGTGAAGCAGCATCAAAGCCAGAAGTCCGAAAACCTCGGGATCGGTGCGGAAAAGGCGCAACAGCAGCCTGCCCAAGCGAATCGCTTCGTCCGCAAGTGGTTCGCGCACCGCAGCGGTGTCCGGGGTGCTGCCGTAGCCCTCATTGAAGATGAGATAGATCATCGTCGAAACTGCTGCGAGTCGCGCGCGCCGCTCGGCAGCGCCGGGGGTGTCAAATTCGACGGCGACGCCGGCAATCGCGCGCTTGGCGCGGGTTATCCGTTGCTCCATCGCAGCGGGAGACACCAGAAATGCTTTGGCGATCTGCTCGACCGTGAGCCCGGACACTATGCGAAGCGCGAGGGCAATTTGCTGGGTCGCGGGCAAGGGGGGGCGCACACGAACACGCCGCAGCCGCAGGACGTCGTCTCCATAGTGACTCTCGTCGAGGCGTTCCGGAGTTAGATCGTCGCGGGAGTCCGTGACGACATCAGGGTCTCCGAGACGAAGAAGGGCCCCATGCCACCCGATTCCGAAGTTGAAATTCGTCCGCTGTACTCGCTGGAGGAGTTGGAAGCCTGGGATCGCGGCTGAAAGCTTGACGTTGTCCACGGCCCTGAGCTTGGCTCGACATTTGAAGATCAGTTGGGAACATCGGCTGCCCCGGCCAGTTCTATCGGGGTAGCCGTTTAGCGACATTGTGTGGCGCATTGGCAACGACTACGTCGCGACAGCGGATGAGCTGAGCCAGAGTCACAGCCTTCCACCGCTGCGCAGCGTTGCTACAACTTCGATCTTAGGGTCTGCCTGTGGAAGGCACGGGACCCAAGGAGGAAACCCATGAAAAACCTCTCTTTGGTATCCGTCACCCTGACGTTGGCTGTACTCGCCGGGTGTGCGAGTGGTCCGCCGCCGCAGACGACCGCCGATCTGTCACGAGCCAACACGCTGGTTGCGGCCGCGGAGCAAGGTGGCGCACAGCAATATGCGGCCGCGGACCTGCAGGCGGCCCGCGATGAGGCGCAGCAAGCCAATCAGCTTGCAGACCATGATCCGGCCAAAGCCGATGAGCTTGCCAACGAGGCGGCCGTGGATGCCAAGCTTGCCAGCGCCAGAGTGCAAAACGCGCAGGCCCAGCACGGCCTGAGCCAGCTGCACGAGACCCTGGAGACCTTGCGCAGCGAGGAGCGGCGCAACGCGAATGCGCCCTCCGAAACGCCGCCACCCAATGGCATGCCGCAAAATGCCCCGCCGCAGGACCAACCGCCCCAAGGTGCGGCCCCGCTCAATGAGGAGCCGCCGCCAGACCAGAATTCACCGCCACCTCAGGGCAGCACGCCGCCCGGAATGAGGAGCCAGCCATGAACTCACGACAGTCCTTGACGATGGTTGCCGGTCTTCTGACCGCGGTGGCTCTTGCGGCGTGCGCCTCGCAGCCGCAGCCTAACGAGCAACTGGAACAAGCTCGCCTCGCGGTACAGAGTCTCGAGCAAGACCCTGACGCTCAGGTTGCGGCTGCCGCCGATCTGCGCGACGCGCGCAACAATTTACAGTACGCGAACCTGGCCTTCGAGAAGAATGAATCGCCCGAGCACGTGACCTATCTCGCTTACCTCGCGGATCGCGAGGCGCAGGCCGGTGAGGAACACGCGAGCGCGTATCGCGCCAATCGGGAGCTCGCCAAGGGTAACGAAGAGCGGAATCGGATCCTGCTCCAGGCCCGCAACCATGAGGTACAGCAGGCACGGCAGGCAGAGGCTGATCAGGCCCTGCAGACACAGGCGGCCAGGCAACAGGCGCAACAGGCGCAGGCGGAGCTGCAGAAGGAGCGGGAGGATCTAGCAGCACTAAAAGCCCGCCAGACTGCGCGCGGTCTCGAGCTCACCTTCGCCAGCGATGTGCTCTTCGACACCGCGTCGGCCACTCTCAAGCCTGGAGCGAGCCTGCAGCTCAACCGGCTGGCCGACTACATGCGTGACAGTCCGAAGACCCGGATCGTGGTGGAGGGGTATACGGACAACCGAGGCTCCGCGGACTACAACCAGCAGCTCTCGGAGCAGCGTGCCCAGTCCGTTGCGACTGCCCTCACCACCCAGGGCATCGATGCGGATCGCGTCCAGACCGTCGGCCGCGGCAAGGAGTTTCCGGTCGCGAGCAATGCAACACCCGACGGGCGCCAGCAAAACCGGCGCGTAGACATCGTACTCTCCGACATGTCAGGACGCTTTGCGCAGGGAGCGACGGAAGCATCGCCAATGCGGTGATCCAGGGCACAGGCCCAGCGTCCGTGAGGCGGCGGTCGGGCAGCTGCGTTGATCAAGAAGGCCACCTGAGTGCGAGCATGCCGGGTTCTGCAAATCAGTCGGCGTGCTACGATAGGAGGTACCGAGGGCGCGTTACGGGAGTTTGCGCTGGCGGTCCACGACAAGATCAGACCCGACGATCCGCATCGATAACAGGTGGTGGTGATCATGAGCCATGCAGAGGGCGGCTGTCTGTGCGGGGCGGTTCGGTTTCGAGTGACCGGCGCTCCCTCGTGGTCGACCATTTGTCACTGCCGCACATGCCGCAAGGCATCTGGCGCTCCTTCCGTGGCATGGCTGACCTTCGATCAAGGAAATTTCAAGCTCATCCACGGCGTCCCGGGCCGGTTCGTCTCGTCTCCCGGCGTCGAGCGCACCTTTTGCGCTGTTTGCGGGACACGATTGACTTATGCGACCCAAGGCAGGCCCGGCGATATCGACGTGACCGCGATGTCGCTCGATGACGAGGCGATGTTTCCGCCCACGTGCGAGGCATGGGTAGCTCAGAAGGTGGCTTGGGAGACCACCGATCCAACTCGGCAACAGTACCCAGGCGAAGCGGGCTAGTCCTGTCGCAGTTCGGAGACTGAATTGGCACGAAGCTTGCTGCGGATTTTCAGTGTGATCCTGCTTACGTTCCACGACCCCGCCGATAGCCCAGCAGCAGAGCTCCAGGCGTCCGACATCCGAATCACCGGCGGTGTGCTCTGGAACCAGGTTGAGCACGGTCTCATCGCGTGTTTTGCCTCCGGCGCCTGGAAGCACCGCGGGCGTTACTATCCCAGTATCTCGATCGCCGGCGGTTGCCGTCTGGCGTTCGGCATAGCGCGCGACACGCTGGTCTCGGAGCCCATATCCCTTTTTGCAGTCACCGGTCACGTCTTCCGCGCGAACGGCGTGGCGATTGCGGAGTACGACGAGAAGCAGGACCTGTGGCAGGGTCTGATCCGGCCGATCACCTGGCAGACCATGCGCGTCGTCAGCACAGCGGCCGCATCGGCCCTGGCCGACGTTACCGGGCCGGTGATCCTCAATCCCTGGGATTACCCGGGCGACGACCGGTCGTCGGCAATTTCTTCATCGAAATAGGCCAGGTAGCCGGGGCTCAGGGCACCCTTCAGCTCGCCGGCAGCGGCTTACCGTGCGCGTACTGGCTCAGCCAGTCGGGCGATGGCAGCCCTATCTGGGCCGACCAATGCCCCTGACCATCGCGATAGAGAAGAGTAGGCGTGCCGACGGAGCCGGAGCCGATGACGTCGAGGACTGACCCATGCGCCTGCAGGACATCCTGCAGCGCCTTGTCCTGCGCTTGGGCAGGCGCGATTCCGCCCGACTCGTGAGTAACGTCGAAACGGTCCTCGTCCGCGTGCAGCGCGGCGCGCGGATCAGTCGCCGCGAGGATCGCGGCCGCCTTGGGGGCGCTGCTCGATTGCAGGAAGGCCACCATCACCCACCGAAGCTGCAGTTGTCCGGATGAGACGAGCGGCTCTGCCATCTTGTAGAAGTGATAGCAGAAGATGCAGTTGGGATCGGCGAACACATAGAGGAGGGGTGCCGTGGGACGGCCCTCGTTGATGAGATGGCCGCCGGCATCGAGCTTGCCGACCATCCCCGCAAGGTCCGGCTTCGGGCTGAAGCGCGCGCGGTAGTCGTCGGTGAGATCGGTGCCCTTCGGTGAGATCACGTGCCCGACGATCAGGTAGCCGCCGTCGCCATACACCACCTGAGTGCCGTCCTGGTTGGTGACGATGTAACCCGTGAGGTCGGGCACCTCGGTGGCGAATTGGCTCACTACCTTCACCTTGCCGGCCTTGACCAGCGCGGCGAGCGTGGGTGGCAGATAAAGAGAAGGAGTGGAAGCGCGCGTCGCCGCGAAAATTGGCAACGCCAGGAGCAGTATGCCGAGGCTGGCGAGCCAACGGCGCAGGGGGCTGGACTTCATGGATTCCTGGATGGGGCGGTCAGGCCAGCCAAGTGTACCCCATAGCGGAGGCGCGGGGCGGGAAGCAGTTCCCGCCCCGCAACCGCCCACTGCCGCCTAGTCAGGCCGTATGTGGGTGTCCGGCCGCATGCTCCATGTGGTCGTCATTGGGGCTATGCGCCTCGCGTCCGAAGACGATCACATCGGAAGCGGAGATGAGCGCCGCGATGATGGAGCTGATGAGCCCCAGATAGCCGCTCACGAGTTCCAGCACCCGCAGATCCGTCCAGCCGTAGACCGCCTTGGCGAGGAAGGTGAACGCGATGCCCAGCAGGAAGAGTTGCCGCGGCAACTCGGCCCTGAAGGAGCCCAGCCACAAGTAGGCGAAGACCACCGTCCAGGCCATCCAGTACCAGCCGACATAACTCATCGGCGCCGCGGTGCCCGTACCCGGCATGGATACGATGACCGTGTGCGCCGACGTGAAGAGGGCGGCGAACGCGAAGAAGGCGATGGAATCCAGGCTGCGGCCGTGGAGGTAGGCGAGGATGCCGATGATCGCGAGGAGGAGCGCGAACGGCAACATGAGGGATGTCCCGGCGAGGTAGATGTGGTCGTACCATCCGGCGGCAGTCATCGACAGCATCCAGCCTGTCAGGGCGAGCGCCATGTAGCCCACCGTGGAGGTGGTGACGCACCGGTTGTTAAGGTCTGTGACATTGATCGCCATCGTAGATACCTCTTGTTCTCGAGATGAGTTGTTGCGGTAGAGCATGTCTCCTTGTCGGAATGCGACGCTGATCTTACTCCTAACTGCGTAGCAACATCAGATGAAGCCGAAGCTGAGACTTGGCGGAGGCTCGCCCAGGCTCCGTTCGAGGTTGTGGAACCCCGTCGCCGCTGACGCGTAAGATGACGAGCCTCAGTCTCGTGGATTGGAATGCCGTGCGTCGAAAGCTTGATATCGCTCTCCTGCTATTCGCGGGCATCGTTACGGTTGCGCTCACGGACTGTGGCGGAGGGGGCAGCGCTTCCAATGTGAGTTCCACGCCGCCGCCGACATCGTCGACGCACACCAATGTGGTCACCTACCGGGACGATCCGGCGCGCGATGCTGCCAACACGACGGAATCCCTGCTGACCCCCACGAACGTGAACTCCTCATCGTTCGGGCTGCTTCGCATGCTCACGGTCGACGGCAAGGTGGATGCGCAGCCGCTCTACCTCTCGCAACTTTCCATCGCGGGCGCGACGCACGATGTCGTTTTCGTCGCGACTGAGAACGACTCCGTCTATGCCTTCGATCCGCAGACCGGCGCGACGCTATGGCACGTCTCGCTCCTTGGGTCGGGAGAGACGCCGAGCGACGATCGCGGCTGCGACCAGATCACTCCGGAGATCGGTGTCACCTCGACCCCCGTCATCGATACCGGGGCAGGGCCGAACGGGGCGATATTCGTCGTGGCGATGTCGAAGGACAGCTCATCGAATTATTACCACCGCCTCCACGCGCTCGACATCACCACCGGCGCGGAGCTTTTCAACGGCCCGGTGGTCGTGAATCCGACGTATTCCAGCACTGCCGGCGGTCAGCAAGCCTTCGCGCCGGGTCAGTATGCCGAGCGGGCCGCGTTGCTCCTCGAAAACGGCACCATCTACACGAGCTGGACCTCGCATTGCGACACACAGCCCTATTCCGGGTGGGTGGTGGCATACAGCGAGAGCACGCTCGCGCAGACCGCGGTCATCAACATCGCGGCGGACAGCAGCGGCGGCCCCTCGATATGGATGGCCGGCGGCGGTCTCGCCGCCGATACCACCGGGAACATCTACCTGCTGACCGCCAACGGCGACTTCGATACGACGCTCAATTCCAGCGGCTTGCCGCAGTACGGCGATTACGGCAACTCGTTCGTGAAGCTATCGACCACGGCGGGCAGCCTGGCCGTGGCAGACTTTTTTGCGCCGTTCAACGAAGTGGCGGAGTCGGCGGCGGACGAGGACCTGGGCTCCGGCGGCGTGTTGCTTCTGCCCGATCTCACGGACTCCGGCGGCGTCGTGCGCCACCTCGCAGTCGGAGCGGGCAAGGACGGCAACCTCTATGTAATCAACCGCGACAGCATGGGCGAATTCAGCCCATCGACCAATGCCGACTGGCAGGAGCTCGATGGCGTCTTTGGCGGCGGCGTTTTTTCGACACCGGCCTATTTCAACGGCACGATCTACTACGGTGGTGCGGGAGGCCCCCTGCAGGCCTTCACCGTCACGGCCGCAAAGCTGTCCAGCCAGCCGGTATCGGAGACCACCACGGACTTCCCCTATCCCGGCACGGCGCCGGCTGTCTCCGCCAACGGCACGTCCGCCGGCATCGTCTGGGCGGTGGAGAACAGCAACCCTGCTGTCCTGCACGCGTACGATGCGACGAATCTCACGCAAGAGCTCTATAACAGCAATCAGGCGGCCGGTGGCCGCGATGGCTTCGGCGCCGGCAACAAATTCATCACTCCCGCGGTCGCCGATGGCATGGTCTTCGTGGGCACGACCAACGGTGTCGCGGTATTCGGACTGTTGTAGATTCGGCGCCGCGTTCAAAGCTCTACGAGCGCACTCAAGGCGCCGGAGCTGACGAAGGCCGCAGCGGCCTCGATGTCCGGCGCGAAGAAGCGGTCGCGGTCATATCGCGGCACGGTCAGCCGCAGCGTACGCAGAGCTGTCTCGAGGAGGCGCGAGCTGGTGAGCGGGCGGTGGAACTCGATGCCCTGCGCCGCCGCGAGCAGCTCGATCCCGACCACGCTCGCGGCGTTGGAGGCCATCTCGAGCAGACGCCGCGCGCCGTGGGTCGCCATGGAGACGTGATCCTCCTGGCCGGCCGAAGTGGGGATGCTGTCGACGCTCGCAGGCGCGGCGAGCGTTTTGTTCTCGGCCACGAGCGCCGCGGCGGTGACCTGCGGCACCATGAAGCCGGAGTTGACGCCGCTCTCCTTGACCAGAAATGCCGGCAGCCCGCTCATCTTCGGGTCGATGAGCAGCGCCGTGCGCCGCTCGCTCAGGGAGCCGATCTCGGCGGCTGCCAGGGCGAGATGGTCGGCGGCGAACGCGACCGGCTCGGCGTGGAAGTTGCCGCCGGAAAGCACCTCGCCGTCGGCGGCAAATACCAGGGGATTATCGGTCACGGCGTTGGCTTCACGAATCAGGGTCTGCCCGGCGGACTCGATGACGTCCAGACAGGCGCCCATGACTTGCGGCTGGCAACGGAGCGAGTAAGGGTCCTGCACCCGCTCGCAGGTGAGATGGGAGGCGCGGATGCGGCTGCCGGCAAGCAGGCGCTTCAACGCGCGGGCGACGCGCCGCTGTCCGGGCTGGCGCCTGAGGACGTGGATGCGATCGTCGAAGGGCACGTCGCTTCCTTTGAGCGCATCGACCGACAGCGCCCCGGTGACGAGCGCCGCGCCAAAGACGTCCTGGATCGCAAACAGACCCGCGAGCGCGAGAGCGGTGGACACCTGCGTGCCGTTGAGCAGCGCCAGACCTTCCTTCGGCGCCAGCTCGAGCGGTTCCAGGCCGATGCGCCGCAATCCCTCCGCGGCCGGCATGACGCGGCCGCCGGTGCGCACCTGGCCAACGCCGAGGAGAGTCGCCGCCAGATGTGCCAGCGGCGCGAGATCGCCCGAGGCGCCGACCGAGCCCTTGCTCGGAATGCAGGGATAGGTCTCGGTTTCCAGCAGCCGGGCGAGAGCGAGTAGCGTCTGCAGCCGCACGCCCGAGAAGCCTTGCGCCAGACTTCCGATCTTGAGCACCAACACCAGGCGCACCACCTCATCGGACAGCAAGGCGCCGACCCCTGCTGAATGAGACAGCACGAGATTGCGCTGCAGCGAGGCGAGCTGGTTGGACGGAATGCGCTTCTGCGCGAGCAGGCCGAAGCCGGTGTTCACCCCGTACACCGCGCCACCGCGCGAGATCATCCGGTCGACTGTCGCCGCCGAACGGCGAACCCGCGCAATCTGCGAGCGGCTCAACGTGACCGAAACCGGCTGCGAATATGCGGTGCGCAGCGTTGCCGGGGAAAGGGAGTCCGTGCGGATCGCCGTGCGCCGTTGCGCTACGCGCGCTGCGCTCACTGGTTCACCCCGCGCGCGCGCGCGGTGGCAGGGATCATGGGCAATTGTAGTCCGTGCTCCGCCGCACAGGCGAGTGCCTCGGGATACCCCGCGTCCGCGTGACGCATCACGCCGGTCGCCGGGTCGTTCCACAACACGCGGCGGATGCGCTGCTCCGCTGCCTTGGTGCCGTCACAGACGATGACGACTCCGGCGTGTTGGGAGAAGCCCATACCGACACCGCCGCCATGATGCAGCGATACCCAGGTTGCGCCGCTGGCCGTGTTGAGAAGCGCGTTCAGCATGGGCCAGTCCGATACCGCATCCGAGCCATCGCGCATGCTTTCGGTCTCCCGGTTGGGGCTTGCCACCGAGCCGCAGTCGAGGTGGTCGCGCCCGATGACGATGGGCGCCGCCAGCTCGCCCGAAGCGACCATGTCGTTGAACGCGGCGCCGAGGCGATCCCTCTGTCCCAGCCCCACCCAGCAGATGCGGGCCGGCAGGCCCTGGAACTTGATCCGCGAGCCTGCCATGTCGAGCCATTGATGCAGGTGCCGATCGCCGGGGATGAGCTCCTTCACCTTGGCATCGGTCTTGGCGATGTCTGCCGGATCACCGGACAGCGCCGCCCAGCGGAACGGACCCATGCCGCGGCAGAAGAGGGGCCGGATGTATTCCGGAACGAAGCCCGGCACGTCGAACGCGTCTTTCACGCCGTGCTCGCTCGCCACCTGCCGCAGATTGTTGCCGTAGTCGAACGTTGGAATCCCGCGCTTGCGGAACTCGACGAGCGCGCGCATGTGCGTCGCCATGGCGGTGCTCGCCTCCGCTGCAACGCGCTGCGGATCGCTGCGCTGCAGCGCTTCCCACTGCTCGACGCTCCAGCCGAGCGGCAGATAGCCATGCACCGGATCGTGAGCGGAAGTTTGATCGGTGACGGCATCCGGGCGCACGCCGCGGCGCAGGATCTCCGGTACGAGCTCGGCGGCGTTGCCACAGACCGCAACCGATACCGGCCGCTGGGCGCGATTGCTGTCCTCGATGAGGGCCAATGCCTCATCGAGGGAGCCGGCTTGCCGGTCGAGATAACGGGTCGAGAGACGCTTGTCGATGCGTGACTGACGGCACTCGATCGCCAACAATGACGCGCCCGCCATCGTCGCAGCGAGCGGCTGCGCGCCGCCCATGCCGCCGAGGCCCGCCGTCAGAATCCAGCGGCCGCGGAGATTGCCTTCGTAGTGGCGCCGCCCCAGTTCCACGAAGGTCTCGTAGGTGCCCTGCACGATGCCCTGACTGGCGATGTAGATCCAGGAGCCCGCCGTCATCTGGCCGAACATCATCAGGCCCTTGCGGTCGAGCTCGTTGAATTTCTCCCAGGTCGCCCAGTGCGGTACGAGGTTGGAGTTGGCGAGCAGCACGCGGGGCGCATCGGCGTGCGTCCGGAAGATCCCCACCGGCTTGCCGGATTGCACGAGCAGGGTCTCTTCTTCGCCCAGGCGGGTGAGGGCGGCGACGATGGCGTCGAAGCATTCCCAATTGCGCGCCGCCTTGCCTATGCCGCCGTAGACCACGAGATCCTCCGGGCGCTCCGCGACCTCGGGGTCGAGATTGTTCATCAACATGCGCAGCGGCGCCTCGGTGAGCCAGGACCTGGCGGTCAGGCGGCTGCCGCGCGGCGCGCGGATCGCGCCGCGGACGGCGGGAGGGAGCTCTGTCATGGTAAATTGCACCTCATGAAACCGCACGCACGACACGTGACTCTCGCGATCATTGTTGCGCTCATTCTGCTGGCGGTGGCGACTGTAGTAGCGCGTTCGGTCCGCTAACGGCTCAACGCGCGAGCCTCACCAGGCGCGCGACCGCTTCCGCGTCCGCGGCACTGCGCCCGCGGGCGAGATCATACGCGGCCGCGATCAAGGCCGAGCGCTTTGCAGGCGAGAGGTCGAGGCCCGCGATGCGCAGTTGCTCATCGACTGTGGCCATTACAGCTTCGAGCAGGAGCAGGTCGAGCGCTGCGTGCGGCGACTGTCGATAGGGCGGCTGGCTCTCCCGAACGGTCGATCCTGCCTCGGACTCCGCTTGCGTGTCCCGCGGACCCTCGCCGGTGACCAGCCAGTAGATCCGCGTTTGCGTCGCCAGACAGATCGCGCGCAGGTCGGTGACGTTCGGCTCCGATTCGCCGCGCAGCCACTTGCGTACCGCTCCCTCGGAGCGCGCGATGGCCTTTGCGAGGCCGCTCGCGCTGCCATGCCCCTTGAGCACCTGCCGCAGGCGCGAGGCGAAGCCTCCGGCCTCCTGTCTTTCGTGCCGTCCGCTGTTCACGCCGAGTCACGCAGAGTTAGAGGTTGCCGCACAAATGTAGTCCCAACTGCGGTCCGCCGCCAGGCAGTACCGTCACAAAAGTAATTGACGATTCGTATTAATATAGCCTAATGTTTCCGACATAGCGCGCGGGCGGCACCTGCATTTCTGCCGTGCCGCTATAATTCCCGATCCTGCCCGCTACCCAGCGAAAGTGGCGGAACTGGTAGACGCGCTGGACTTAGAATCCAGTGGGGAAACCCGTGAGGGTTCGAGTCCCTCCTTTCGCATTCCCGCTATTGATTTGTCCTGAGGATGTCTGTTGATGCAAGTTTCAGTGTCCGCCACTTCCGGCCTCGAAAGACGTATGGAAGTGGCTGTGCCGGCCGCCTCGGTCTCCACCGCGGTCGAGCAGCGCCTGAAGGAGATCTCCCGTACCGCGCGCCTGAAGGGCTTCCGCCCAGGCAAGGCGCCGCTACCCGTGGTGCGCAAGCAGTTCGGGGAGCAGGTGCGTGCGGAGGTCGTGGGCGACCTCATGCGTAGTTCGCTCGCTGAGGCGCTCAGCCGCGAGAAGCTGACGCCGGCGGCCGGGCCGCGCATCGAGCCGATCGCGGTGTCCCCTGGCTCGGATCTCAAGTTCGCGGCCACCTTCGAGGTGATGCCGGAAATCCGGATGAAGTCCGCCGCGACGATTGCGGTGGAACGCCCGGGCGCGACGGTCGGGGAGGCTGATATCGATGCGATGCTCGAGAGCATGCGGCGCCAGCGGCCCGTTTTCTCTGCAGTCGATCGCCCGGCCCACGAGACGGACCGGGTCACGGTGGATTACACCGGGCGCATCGGCGGCGAGCCTTTCGAAGGCGGCGAGGGCAAGGATGTCGCCATCGTCATCGGCTCGCGCCAGTCGCGGCCGGAGCTGGAGGATGGACTGAAGGGCGCTGTGGCAGGCGACCATCGCACCATCGCCGTGACGTTCCCGGCCGAGCTTTCCAACAAGACAATCGCCGGCAGAACCGCTGAGCTGGCGCTCACCGTGGGCAAGGTCGAGGAGCAGTCGCTGCCGGCGATCGATGAGGAATTCTGCCGCGCTTTCGGTGTCGAAGAAGGCGGCGTCGATGCGCTGCGCGCGGAGGTTCGCAAAAGCATGGAACGAGAGCTCGCGGATGTGATCCGCAACAGAGTTCGGACCCAGGTTCTCGATGCAATCTATGCCGAGAATCCCATCGATGTCCCGCGAGCGCTGGTTGAAGAGCAGGTCCAACAGTTGCAGATCGATGCGGCGCGACGCATGGGCGTGCGCGACGCATCCCAGCTGCCGCCGCGCGAGCCATTCGAGGCACCGGCCCGCAAACGAGTCGCCCTCGGGCTGCTCATGGGCCAGATCGTCAAAGCGGAGAGCATCCCGGTCGACCGACAGCGCGTCCAGACACGCATCGAGGAGCTGGCGGCGAGCTATCCGAATCCGGACGAGGCGCGCCGGGCGTACCAGCACGGCTCGGCTTTGCGGCAGATCGAGTCCGTGGTGCTCGAGGATCAGGTAATCGACTGGATCCTGGAGCGCGCCAAGGTGACCGATGTGCCCATGACCTTCCAGGAAATCACCGGGTTCGGCAAGAGTGCCGACCCGCAAGCAGACGAGAAAACCGAATCATGAACGAGCGTGCACTGAATCTGGTCCCGATCGTCGTCGAGCAGACCGCCCGCGGCGAAAGGGCTTATGACATCTACTCCCGCCTCCTCAAGGAGCGGCTGATCTTCATCGTCGGGCCGATCGACGATTACATGGCCAACATAGTGGTCGCGCAGATGCTCTTCCTGGAGTCCGAGAACCCGGAAAAGGACATCTCCATCTACATCAATTCACCGGGCGGGGTCGTGAGCTCAGGCCTCGCGATCTACGACACCATGCAGTTCGTCGGTCCCGACGTCAGCACCGTCTGCATCGGCCAGGCAGCCAGCATGGGGGCGGTCCTGCTCGCGGGCGGGACGGCCGGCAAGCGCTACTGCCTGCCGCATGCGCGGGTGATGATCCACCAGCCCCTGGGCGGCTTCCAGGGACAGGCGGCGGACATGGAGATCCATGCCAAAGAGATGCTGGAGACCCGGGACCGGTTGAACAAAATCCTGGCCAAGCACACCGGCCAGAGTGTCGAGCGGATCAAGCAGGACACCGACCGCGACCGGTTCATGGCATGGGATGAGGCGGCGCGCTATGGTCTGATCGACGCGGTCCTGGAGAAGCGCCCGATGGACGGTGCCGCCGCCCGGAACGGGGAGAAGGGTGGAAAACCGGCCTGACCGCCCCTAAATTACCGGGAGAGGGGGGTATCCGACCCCCCTTTGCACATCCAGGCCTCAGGACCCGTTCGCTGTAAAAGTGAAACCGATCATACAAATCCCATTGTTACAACGACTTAGCTGTGTCCCGGTCCTTTGCTTCGCGGGCGCGGCGCGTGCTATACATGCAGTGCGAGGCTCTAGTGCCTCACAAGAGGGCCTTTGATGAGCAGCGACGATTCCCGCGGCCGCCACGACGACGGTAAGCTCCTCTACTGCTCCTTCTGTGGGAAGAGTCAGCACGAGGTCCGCAAGCTCATCGCCGGACCGTCCGTTTTCGTGTGCGACGAGTGCGTAGAGCTCTGCAACGACATCATTCGTGAGGAGCTCGAGGACCGGGCCGAACGGGCGCGGGACAAGCTCCCGAAGCCGCACGAGATCAAGAAGGTCCTCGACGAGTACGTGATCGGCCAGGAGCGCGCCAAGAAAGTGCTCGCGGTCGCGGTCTACAACCACTACAAGCGTCTGCAGACCCGTACCGCCACGGCGCGAGCCAAGGAAGAGGTCGAGATCGCCAAGAGCAACATTCTGCTCATCGGCCCCACCGGCTGCGGCAAGACGCTGCTGGCGGAGACCCTGGCACGTCTGCTCAACGTACCGTTCACGATCGCCGACGCCACGACCCTCACAGAGGCCGGGTATGTCGGTGAGGATGTCGAGAACATCATCCAGAAGCTGCTGCAGAAGTGTGACTACGACGTCGAGAAGGCGCAGACCGGCATCGTCTACATCGATGAGATCGACAAGATCTCGCGCAAGTCGGACAACCCCTCGATCACGCGCGATGTCTCCGGCGAGGGCGTGCAGCAGGCGCTGCTGAAGCTCATCGAGGGCACCATCGCCTCGGTGCCGCCCCAGGGCGGGCGCAAGCATCCGCAGCAGGAGTTCCTGCAGGTCGATACCAGCAACATTCTGTTCATCTGCGGCGGCGCCTTCGCGGGCCTGGAGAAGATCATTCTCAACCGCACGCAGAAGAGCGGCATCGGCTTCACCTCCGAGATACGTGCGGTCGACTCACGTCCGCACGGCAGCGACCTGTTTCATGACGTGGAGCCCGAGGACCTCATCAAGTACGGCCTCATCCCGGAGTTCGTCGGCAGACTTCCGGTGGTGGCGACACTCGATGAGCTGGACGAAGCCGCGCTCATATCCATCCTCACGGATCCGAAGAACGCGCTCACCAAGCAGTACCGGCGCCTGTTCGAGATGGAAGGCGCAGAGCTCGAGTTCCGGGATGATGCCCTGAAGGCAGTGGCGCACCGCGCCATGCAGCGCAAGACCGGCGCTCGCGGCCTGCGCACGATCCTGGAGACGGTGCTTCTCGATACGATGTACGAGCTGCCATCGATGCGCAATGTCGCCAAGGTCGTGATCGACGAAACGGTGATCGAAGGGGCGACTCAGCCCTATGTGGTCTATCGCTCCGACGACGGCCGGCTGGCCAGCGTGGATGAGCCGCGCCGGGCCGTGTCCAAATAATGGCGCTGCGCGCCAATTAGATCGCACTTCTGCATTACCGTTTCAGACTACCGTTGAAACCGGCTAGCGGCGCCCACATTTGCCGCTAGAATGGTTTCAATCCGGTGACGCGCCCCTGTGCACCAGGGAAGCCGCCGCCCTCATCGCACCGAGGACTTGAGCGTGTCTGAACCTACTGCTCCCACTCACCCCACGACCAGCGGCCCTTCGAGCGGGGTACCCGTGCTGCCGCTGCGGGACGTCGTCGTTTATCCCCACATGGTGATTCCGCTGTTCGTAGGGCGGGAGAAGTCCATCCAGGCGCTCGACGTGGCCATGCGCAGCGACAAGCGGATCATGCTGGTCGCGCAGAAGCAGGCCGACGTCGATGACCCCAAGGGGGAGGATCTGTACCGGATCGGTACGGTGGCCACGATCCTGCAGCTGCTGAAGCTGCCGGACGGAACGGTCAAGGTGCTCGTCGAAGGCGTCGACCGCGCGCGGATCGACAAGCTCAATGCGGGCGATTACTACTCGGCGGAGCTGGCGCTCCTCCCCGACGTCGAGGCGTACGACGAGCGGGAGATGGACGTGCTCGCGCGCTCGGTCATCTCGCAGTTCGAGCAGTACGTGAAGCTCAACAAGAAGGTCCCGCCGGAGGTGCTGACGGCCCTCGCAGGGATCGAGCACGCGGGACGGCTCGCCGACACGGTTGCGGCGCACATGTCGCTCAAGCTCGGCGAGAAGCAGAAGGTGCTGGAGATTCTCGACATCCGCAAGCGCCTCGAGCACATCCTGGTCGCCATCGAGGGCGAGATGGATGTGCTGCAGATCGAGAAGCGCATCCGCGGCCGCGTCAAGGCGCAGATGGAGAAGAGCCAGCGCGAGTACTACCTGAATGAGCAGATGAAGGCCATTCAGAAAGAGCTCGGAGAGATGGACGAGGGTGGCAACGAGGTCACCGAGCTCGAGCAGAAGATCGCGCGCGCCGGCATGCCGAAAGAGGCGCGGGAGAAGGCCACCAGCGAGCTGAACAAGCTGAAGATGATGTCGCCCATGTCGGCGGAAGCCACCGTGGTGCGCAACTACATCGACTGGCTGGTCAAGGTGCCGTGGAAGAAGCGCACCAAGGTCCTGAAGGACATCGCCCGCGCGGAGCAGGTGCTGGACGAGGATCACTACGGGCTCGAGAAGGTGAAGGAGCGCATCGTGGAGTACCTCGCCGTGCAGCAGCGCGTCGAGAAGCTCAAGGGTCCGATCCTCTGCCTGGTGGGTCCGCCTGGCGTCGGCAAGACCTCGCTCGGCCAGAGCATCGCGCGCGCCACCAACCGCAAGTTCGTGCGCATGTCCCTCGGGCGGCGTGCGCGATGAGGCCGAGATCCGCGGCCATCGCCGCACCTACATCGGCTCGCTCCCCGGCAAGATCGTGCAGAACATGTCCAAGGCCGGCGTGCACAATCCGCTCTTCCTCCTCGATGAGGTCGACAAGATGTCGATGGACTTCCGCGGCGACCCGTCCTCGGCGCTGCTGGAGGTGCTCGACCCGGAGCAGAACACGACCTTCAACGATCACTACCTCGAGGTCGATCTCGACCTGTCGGAGGTCATGTTCGTCTGCACCGCCAACAGCATGAATATCCCGGCGCCGCTCCTCGACCGCATGGAGGTGATCCGCCTCCCCGGATATACCGAGGACGAGAAGATGAACATCGGCCGGCGCTACCTGGTGCCGAAGCAGATGAAGAGCAATGGGCTCAAGGACTCGGAGCTCAAGATGACCGATACGGTGCTGCTCGACATCGTGCGCTACTACACGCGCGAGGCCGGCGTGCGCAACCTGGAGCGCGAGATCGCAAAGATCTGCCGCAAGTCCGTCAAGCAGATGCTGCTGCACAAGAAGGACGAGACTTCGGTTTCCGTCACTCCGAAGAACCTGGACAAGTTCCTCGGCGTGCGGCGCTTCCGCTACGGCAAGGCGGAGGACATGAACCGCGTCGGCCAGGTGACGGGGCTTGCCTGGACGGAAGTCGGCGGCGAGCTGCTGACGATCGAAGCGGCGGTCGTGCCCGGCAAGGGCAAGCTGCAGCACACCGGCCAGCTCGGCGAAGTGATGCAGGAGTCGATCCAGGCGGCCATGACCGTGGTGCGCAGCCGCGCCCAGGTGTTGGGCCTCGACAGCGAGTTCTATCAGAAGCACGACGTCCATCTGCACATTCCCGAGGGCGCAACGCCGAAGGACGGCCCGAGCGCAGGCATCGGCATGTGCACGGCATTGGTCTCGGCGCTCACCAAGATCCCCGTACGGTCCGACGTCGCCATGACGGGTGAGATCACCCTGCGCGGCGAAGTGTTGCCCATCGGCGGCCTGAAGGAGAAGCTGCTGGCCGCTCACCGCGGCGGCATCAAGACGGTGCTGATCCCGGATGAGAACGAGAAGGACCTGGTTGAGATTCCCGACAACATCAAGGGCAATCTAGAGATCAAGCCCGTCAAGTGGATCGACGAAGTGCTGGCGCTCGCGCTGACGCAGCAGCCGGCGCCCCTCGCTCAGGCCGAGACTGCAGCGGCCCCCGCGCCGACGGCCGAGGAAGAGAAGCGCGGCCGCCGCAACGGCCGCCGCCTGAAACAGGTCGTCCCCGCGCACTAGCGATAACATAGCGGGGCCAGGGCCGCTCCCTGGCCCCGCGGCATTCGTGTAGGGTCTCGCGAAAATCGTCTCGACGATTTTCGCCCATAAACGAGGGTGCTTAGCTCAGCTGGTAGAGCGTCGCCTTTACACGGCGAATGTCGGCGGTTCGATCCCGTCAGCACCCACCATAAAATCAGGGTACGTTCCGATCACATCGGTAACGTTCTATACCGTCGGAATATTCCGTAACCTATGTGCCCGAAAGCACACAGTTGCTTACGTGAACAAATTGTTCCCATTCCATTCCGTACGGAACACCATACGGAAAGCCAGAAAATCAGATACCGGTACGCACTCCTTTGGGAATTGGACGGCGTCGCTTCTGTAGAGCTGGAAGGCGAGAGCCCTGCACCCCTGCGCGTCGAATGTATTTCAGGAATTCGAGGGATAGCGGGAGGCCTGGCTGTCTGCCGGACAATTGCATCACGCCCCGCGTCGGCGCTGTGCCACTCTCAGGCCCAGGAGTGCAACACCTAGCGCTGTCAGCGCAAGCGTGCCCGGCTCTGGCACAGTCGAGATCGACAACAGGACCGCTTCATAATCGTCCGTTCGCGAGTTGAAGCCCTCGGCCACAATCTGTCCGGCATCGTTGATTCCATATGCCACGGACAGCGTCAGATATGGGTGCGCATTGCCGATGAGATCGTTGAGGTTGTACATCGTCCCGTTACTGTAGAGAAAAGCGCCTCCACCCGAATTGCCCGGGCCCGACGAGGCCCCGACTACCTGGCCCATATCGTTGAGGCCGTAGCCGTCACTGTACATTCCACCCAGCGTGCCGAGGTCCGTCAGCGTCCCATCGCTATAGAGAAAGGCGTGCACACCCGAATCGCCCGAGACAGAGGAAGCCCCCGTCACCTGGCCGGAGTCGTTGATGGCGGTGCCGATACTCGAGTATCCGCCCAGCGTGCCGAGGTCGGTCATCGTTCCGTTGCTATAGAGAAAGGCGTCCGTGGAATTGCTCGTGGCCGCCCAGCCGGTCACCTGGCCCGAGTCGTTGACGCTTTGCCCCCAGCTGAACGTCCCGCCAAGCGAGCCGAGCTCGGTAACCGTGTACGTGGGCGTGGCATACGAGGCGACTGGTGCAAGCAGGGCTATGGCTGCGAGCGCAGCGCGAACGGCGGAACTGCCAAGCATGGTGATCCCTCCTCTGCTCCGCATCAAATCAAGCAAAATTCATGCTCTTGCCAAAAACTCAGGCGAATTCATATGCCTGGCGCGGATCGACCTGGCAACAAAGCCGTTGCTGTAAATTACTCCGACACCCGCGCCTCGTATCACTGGTCCGTTCAGGGATCACAGTTACTGTTGGTTTGATGCGTCCCCTACGCCGGCAAGTACCGCCGGGCGAAGCAAGATGCACGATCGATCCCGTCAGCACCCACCAACAACTGACAGTAGGCGATCGAGGTCGCACTCGCTCTCGATCGTGTCAGCCAGCCGATCGAGCATCTGCTCGCGGCGCGCGGCGTGATCGATCTCGAGCGGGCGCGTGAGACCGGCCCAGCGCAGCAGCGCGGCGCAGGCACCTGCCTCCTCGAAGAGCCCGTGGAGATACGTGGCCATGATCTGGCCATCATCCGAAATCGCACCGTCAGACGTGCCGTCGTCCAGCAGGACGGCGGGGCGCTCCAGAGCAGGGCCCTGCGTCCGGCCCGCATGGATTTCGTAACCGCGCACGCGCGCATTCTCCAGCCGCAAATGACCGCAGACATTGCTGAGCCGTTTGCCGGGCAGGAGCACCGTTGTCAGGTCGAACAAACCGAGACCGGGGCTCTCACCGGCACCGCCCTCGATACCCTCCGGGTCTGCGATCACTCTGCCCAGCATCTGCATCCCGCCACAGATGCCGAGGACCTTGCCGCCGTAGCGCAAATGTTTCTCGAGGTATCGCGGCCAGGCGTGCGCCCGCAGCCATTCGAGATCGGCTCGAACCGACTTGGATCCGGGCAGGATGACGAGGTCGGCTGGCGGCGGCGGCGTTGCGGCATCGATGTAGTGCAGCTCGACCTGCGGATGCTGCGCCAGCGGCTCGAAGTCGGTGTGATTGCTGATTCGCGGCAGGACCGGCACCACCACGCGCAGCCTGTCGCCCGCGGCGGCCGCGGCCGCCGGGACCTCGCGGCTGATACCGTCCTCCGCATCGAGGTGGAGTCCCTGCAGATAGGGCAGCACCCCGAGTACCGGCTTGCCCGTGTGGCGCTCGAGCCAATCCAAACCGGGCTGCAGCAGCGACAGCTCGCCCCGGAATCGGTTGATGACGAATCCACGGATGCGGTTGCGCTCACTGTCGCTCAGCAGCGCCAGCGTGCCCACCACATGCGCAAACACGCCGCCCCGGTCGATGTCCGCAATGAGCACGACCGGGCAGTCGACCGCTTCCGCGAATCCCATGTTGGCGATGTCGCCCTCGCGGAGATTGATCTCCGCGGGGGAACCGGCGCCCTCGACGACGATGAAGTCGTATGACTCGCGGAGCCTCGCATAGGAAGCGAGCACGGCCTCGCGCGCGTGGCGCTTGAACTCGTGATACTCCCAGGCACCCATGTCGCCGACGGCCTTGCCGTGAATGATGACCTGACAGCGTCGATCCGTGTTCGGCTTGAGGAGCACAGGGTTGAGATCGACCGTGGGAAGGATGCCCGCCGCCTGCGCCTGCAGAGCCTGGGCGCGGCCGAGCTCCCCGCCGTCGATCCCGACCGCGCTGTTGAGCGCCATGTTCTGCGGCTTGAACGGCGCGACGCGAATACCGCGCCGCCGCAGCACGCGGCAGAGTCCGGCGACCAGCGTACTCTTGCCGGCATCTGAGGTGGTGCCCTGCACCATCAGGACGCGGGCGACCATGCGTCAGCCGCTCTTGGGAATCTCGAGTCCTCTTGCGACCGCCGGCCGCGCGAGGAATGTCTCGAGCGCGCGCGTCACGTTGGGAAAGTCGGCAATGCCGACCAGATCGCCCGCCTCGTAGAAGCCGATGAGGTTGCGCACCCAGGGGAATGTGGCGATGTCGGCGATCGTGTATTCGTCGCCGGCGATCCAGGGCTGTTTCCCGAGTTGGTCATCGAGCACGCGCAGCAGGCGCTTTGCTTCCGCGACGTAGCGGTCCCGCGGCCGCTTGTCCTCGTAGCTCCTGCCGGCGAACTTGTTGAAGAACCCCACCTGACCGAACATCGGTCCGATGCCTCCCATCTGGAACATGAGCCACTGGATCACGTGGTAGCGGGCCGCCGGGTCGTGCGGCAGGAAACGAGCGGTCTTGTCCGCGAGATATAGGAGGATGGCGCCGGACTCGAACAGCGGCAGCGGCTTGCCGCCGGGGCCGTTGGGATCGATGATCGCCGGGATCTTGTTGTTGGGATTCAGGGAGAGAAATTCCGGCGACGCCTGATCGTGCGCGTCGAAGTTCACGCGGTGCGCCTCGTAGGGCAGACCCGTCTCCTCCAGCATGATGGAAACCTTCACGCCGTTCGGCGTCGGCAGCGAGTAGAGCTGCAGGCGGTCGGGGAATCGCGGCGGCCACTTGCCAGTGATGGCGAACGTTGACAGATCAGGCATGGGTCAAAGGCCCGTATGGTGGAGGTAGCCGACGACGATCGCCGCGAACAGGCAGTAGATTCCAAAGAAGTGCCAGCGGCCCGTCTCCAGCCAGCGGCTCAGCCATTTGAGCGCCAGCAGCCCGGCGAGGAACGCAAAAACCACGCCCACGATGCTGGGCATCACGGCGGGCAGCATCCCGGCGAGGTGATGATGCTGCGACTGATAGAGGCGCCAGATCTCGCGCGCGTCGGCCGGCGGTGTGAGTACGACTGCCAGCGCAAAGCTGAAATCCTCGGCCCTGGCGCGCGCCACACCCGCGAGCAGTCCCGTCGAGATGGTTGCGCCGGAGCGGGAAAAGCCGCGGAAGGGAATGCAGAGACCCTGCACGGCGCCGATCGCGGAATACTGCGCAGGCGTCAGCTGGTGGGCTGCGGCGGCCTGCCGCCGGCGATTCTCCGCAAGACCCGCGACGAGAATGAACACGCCGGCAACGGCCAGTGCGGCAGCTATCAGATCCAGACGGTCGAAGAGCTGCTCGACCCAGGCATGGGCCTCGTGCCGCATCAGCACTTTCTCGATGAACTCGATGATGGCGCCGCCGACGATGCCGGTGAGGACCGTGGCGACGATCAGCGCGACCGCGAAGCGCTTGAGCTCCGGCACGGAGCTGAAGAACGCCCGGCGCCATCGCTGCCAGAAATAGACGATCACGGCGAGCATGGTCCCCGTGTGAAGCATGACGAGCAGCAGCGTCATCGCGGGCGCGGATGGATCCATGCCCATCAGCTTCTCGGCGACGATCACATGCGCGGAGCTGGAGACCGGAAGGAGCTCCGCGAGCCCCTGAACGATGGCGAGAATGATGATGTGGACCATATCGGGCTGCGCGTTCCAAGTGGCGTAAAGCGCTGCATTGTATGGTCATTGGCGTGCCCGAGGCAGTGTGCGGCTCCGCCGCGGCGGAAGGTGCGCGGTGCGGCGGCGCCCGGCAGCGGAATCCGGTATGGTTCCCGGTTTAATTCCCAGGGGGTCACCAATGACCGCAACCGATCGCCGCGCACGCGGATCGCTGGCCGTAGGGTTTTTGCTGGGGGCCATGGTGCTGGTCGCCGCCGGGCCGCCGGTACGGGCGCAGGGCGCCGCCGATGCCGCACAGGTGCCTTTTCCGCGGGGGCGCGCCATGGCCGGAGCTCAGGACGTGCCGCCCTCCGCCTATTCGCAGCTCCGATGGCGCCTCGTGGGTCCATTTCGCGGCGGCTGGGCGACGATGGGGGTGGGAGTACCGGGCAGCCCGGACACGTTCTACTTCTCGGGCGCCGGCAGCGGCATCTGGAAGACGACTGATGCCGGCAACACCTGGCGGCCGATCGGCCACAGCCTGCCGCCGGCCATCGGAGCGCTCGCCGTCGCGTCGACGGCTCCGGAAACGATCTACGTGGGCTCGGGCCAGGTCGCGCCGCGATATGACGTCGCCTCAGGCGGCGGCATGTTCAAGTCCACCGACGGCGGCAGGACCTGGCAGCCGCTGGGCCTGACCGCGACCCGAGACATCGGCCGGATCTGGGTCGATCCGCGCAACCCAGACGTTGTGGTGGTGGCGGCGCTCGGCCACATCTTCGGCCCCAATCCGGAGCGCGGTATCTACCGCTCGACCGACGGCGGCAAGACATGGGTGCATGCGCTCGCCATCAATGACGATACCGGTGCCGTCGATCTGGCAGCGGACCCCATGAACCCGGATCTGCTTTACGCGGCTGCCTGGCAGATGCGTGGGCGCCCCTGGCTGAGCTACTTCGACCCGCCGGCGGGTCCGGGGAGCGCCATCTACCGCTCCAGCGACGGGGGCGCTACGTGGGCGCGTCTGGGCGGCATTGGCTGGCCCCAAGGCTCCCTGGGGCGTATCGGGCTCGCCGTCACGCATGCGGCCCAGGGCACGCGCATCTATGCGACCGTGGCCTCGGCCAGCGAAGGTGGCGTGTGGCGCTCCGATGATGGCGGCGGTCATTGGCAGCGGGTGAATACCGACCAGGACACCTTCGGCAACTGGTACTTCTCGCGCCTGACCGTCGACCCGCGCAATCCGGACGTCGTCTACTCGGCCGGCCAGTCGATCCGCCGCTCGACTGACGACGGCAAGAACTGGACGATCATCAAAGGTGCGCCCGGAGGCGACGACTACCACTTCGTGTGGATCAACCCGGAGCATCCCGATCATTGGCTCACCGCGTCCGATCAGGGGACCGTCGTCAGCGTGAATGGCGGTAGAACCTGGAGCAGCTGGTACAACCAGCCGACGGGTCAGTTCTATCACGTCGCCGCCGACAACCGCTTTCCCTACTGGATCTACAGCGGCCAGCAGGACAGCGGCACCATCGGCACCGCGAGCCGCAGCGACTATGGCGCGATCACTTTCCGCGACTGGCATCCGGTCGGGGGCGACGAGCGCGACTACATGCTGCCCGACCCGGACCACCCCGAGCTGGTGATCGGCAGCGGCATGGGCGGCAGAGTATCCCGGTACGACGGCGGCACCGGACAGGTAGCGAATGTCACGCCGTGGCCGGTCAACAGCTACGGCGCCCGGCCTACCACCGTGAAGTACCGCTACGGCTGGGTGACACCCATCGCGTTCACTCCGACTGCACCCCACGCACTGTTGCTTGGGGCACAGGTGCTGTTCCGCTCCACGGACGAAGGCGACCATTGGCAGGTCATCTCGCCCGATCTCACGGGTAAGCAGGCGGATGCGAGCGATTGCGACGGGCAGGTGGCCGGCGAGCAGGCCGTAGCCTGCGGATATGGCGTGATCAGCGCCATTGCACCGTCGCCCAGGAGCGCCACGCTGATCTGGGTGGGTACCGACAGCGGCCTGATCCAGCTCACGCGTGATGGCGGACAGAGCTGGCAGAATGTAACACCGCCGGTGCTGAAACCCTGGGAGAAGGTCAGCGCGGTTGATGCCTCAGCGCTCGACCCGGCGACCGCCTACGCCGCCGTCGACGATCACCGTCAGGATGACTTCCGTCCGCATGTCTTTCGCACTCATGATTACGGCAAGACCTGGACGGAGGTTGACGCCGGGTTGCCGGCTGCCGAGGACGTACCGGTCGTGCGCGCGGATACTGTGCGGAGCGGCCTACTCTACGCCGGCACGTCCGAGGGCGTGTACGTCTCGCTCGATGACGGCGATCACTGGCAGTCGCTGCGGCTCAATCTACCGCACGCGCGGGTCAACGATCTGCTGGTGCACGGCAACGACCTCATCGCCGGCACCCAGGGCCGCGCGATCTGGGTGCTGGACGATGTCACACCTCTGCGCCAGCTGAGCGGCGCGATGCTCAGCGCGCCGGCGCATCTCTTCGCGCCGCAGGTGGCCTGGCGGGTTCATCCCAACAACAACAGGGACACGCCGCTGCCGCCGGAGACACCCGAGGGGCTGAATCCGCCGTCGGGTGCCGTGATCGACTACTGGCTGGGCAAGGATGCGCACGGGCCGGTGACGCTGGAGATCTACAACTTCACGGGCCAGCTGGTGCGCCGTTACGCCTCCGATGAGGCGCCGGGACAGGTGCAGGCATTTCGGTACTTCGAGGAGGAGTGGCTGCGGCCGGCGAAACGCCTCTCGGGCGCGCCCGGCATGCATCGCTTCCTCTGGGATCTGCGCTACGCGCGTCCGCAGGCGATCTCATTCGATTACGGTATCTCGGCCGTGTTCAGCGAGGATACTCCGACGGCCATCGAGGGTCCCTTCGCGCTGCCTGGCATCTACAGCGTCGTGCTGACGGTCGATGGCCAGCAGTACCGGGCGCCCCTCGTGGTGCAGCTCGACCCACGCGTTCACACCAGTAGCGCCGACCTCAGCGCGCTGCTCACCTTCAGCCAATCGCTGTGCGCCGCACTCGAGCGTGCTGACGCGCTGTATCTGGGAGAGAAGGCCGCGCACGATGACCTCGACTCGCTCGCCCGGCGGCTGAGCGCCGGGCACGGGGAGCGCACACTGCTGCGCACGGTCGAGAACCTGCGCGACGCCACGACGGGACACGGCGATACCGACCCCAGCCAGATCAGCGGCCTCATCAGTGGGATCGAAGCCGATGCCGAGTCAGCCGACCTGGCGCCGACGCCTGCCGACGAACAGGTGTTCGAGATGGAATCGAAGGCGTTGGATCAGGCCGCACGCGCCTGGCGTCAGAATCAGTCCGCGATCCGCCAGTTGAACGTGCGCTTACGCCGCGGCCGCCTGCCAACCGTCGACGTCAATGCAAATCAATAAGCGTAGTAAGGGCCTTCCCCGCCGGGGGTGTTGGCGCCGGCTATCGCGACGTAGACATTCCGGCCGAAGAAGAACGGCAGGCCCATGTCGAAATAGCAGTCACCGTTGGCGGCGGTGGTGAGGCTGTAGGTGTTGCAGTAAGTCGTCTGCGAGCCGGTGTCCGCGCCCAAATCGTCGAAGGCGGTATTGGTGCCGTTGTCCTCGTTGAACAGCGTATTGGCGTTATAGATCTTGATGCTGACGTCGGAGGTGATGCCATTCTGGCCCGCATTCGTCAGGCTGACCGTCTGCTCGGAGGTCGGGCACAGCCATGAGCTCGTGAAGCCTGAGCCGGCGCTGCCGGTGCCGTCCGAACTCGGGCAGTCGGGCAGTGTGGCGGTGTTTCCGGCGTCGAAGTAATAGGCATTCGAGCCGGTGTCGAAGAAGGAATACTGCAGCTGGTAGCCGTTGTACGTCGTCGTAATGTCTCCGTCGTCCTCGTTACCCGTGAGCACGGTTGCGCTACCCATGCCGTTGTTGCTCTGCGTACCGATGCCGAACACAAGGTAACCGCTGGCCGTCGCTGCGCCGTCGGGGTCGCTACTGGCAAGGGAGGGCAGCTCGACGATGACGCCGTTGTCATCTCCGGTCGAAGTGAAGTCAGCTACAGGATTGGTGACCTGCTGGTCGACCGTAGTCCCGACGGCCTGGCAATCGCTGGTCGAAGTTCCCCCGGCGGGACAGGCGAAGTATGTCGGGTTCTGCGCGTACTGCGTGTTTGTGAGCACGCAGCCGCTGCCGCAGTCCGACGCAAAAGGTCCCAGCCCGATGATGCCGTTGGCGCCAAACGCCGCCACTGTGTCCTCCTCACTGCCCACGGACGAGCAGTTGGAGGGAATCTCGTTCTCGAAGCTCGAGTCCCCCATCACCTGGATCGGAACATTGCTGGCCGACTCCCCCCCGATCTGCACGTCCGCCTGCATTACCGGTCCCCAGCTGATGCCGTCGACGAATTCCGTGCACTCCACAAGAGGCTGGTTGTTCGAGGCGTATTCCGGTGTCAGCGCTCCCATGACGCTGGAGGAGAGTACAGAGGAAATGATTCGCAGGCCGTAAGAGCCGGTGTCGACCTCGACATCGGAGATCTGCTGGCAGTTGGTAGTGCTACCTGGCGCGCACACTGTGACCGTGATGAATGGTGTGTCCGCATCCTCGTCCGAGGAGCCATTCGGCCCGGCGTTGACGGACATCGCGACGACGTTGCTGCCGCTCGGACCGGTGCCACCGCTTCCGCTGCCGCCACCGCCGCCGGAGGCGAGGGTGCCGCCGCTCCCGCCGCCGCAGCCGCCGAGAAGGAGGAGGACCTGTACGAATCCGACGAAAATGAGCTTACGCACTATTTCCCTCGCTGGGAGTCAATGAAGGTCGGAGAGGGATAGATTCGTGGGCATGAGCGCCGGCACGTAGGCGACACCGAAGTACTGCCGCATGTGCCCCATGGCGTGTACGACCAGCGAGGAGGTATTGATCTCCAGGTGGTTGTGGCCCCGCAGACGCGGCTCCTCTGCCCGTCGCGCCTGGACCGCGGCCTGGAATTGGGTGAAGTAGGTCCCGAACGTCTGCTGCAGATTGGGCATCGATGGGCCGGCCCAGCTCACCGCGAAAACCACCCCCGCGGGTGACACGTATTCCCGCACCACCGTGCCGCTCGCGGCGGTGATCTCCTCGACCGCGTAGCCGGCTCCGGACCGGCTGCGAAGCTGGCCCTTCATGCTCGCCCGGTCAGGCTCTATGGACGCCGCGGTCGCACCGAGCCCTGCGTAGGCCGGGCGCGCCGCCAAGTCGAGGAGGGATGCCGCCCCAAGCGCAAGCACCGCCGTAAGGAATATAGGTAGAGATTTCATGAGGTGATCCTTAACTCAATCTCTTCGGCAGGACTTCAAGCAATTGTTGCGGAGTGTGGCAGCAAGCCCCTGATTCCCCAGCCCTCTCAGCGCGCCGGTCTCCCTGGGGTTGACCGGTCGCTCCGTCCGCGAGCCACAATAAGACAGTCCAGGGCGGCCGGTTGTGAGTCGCGTCAATGAACGAGCGGAAAGGCTACCGTAACCGTTTCATAAGACCCCTCCCTGTACCCGGCGGTTCCCGGAGAGGCTGTCCCCCACCCCGCATGGACAGCGGCGCGAGCGTCCTATAGGATTCGCCCCCCCAAGTCGGAGCGGTAGTTCAGCTGGTTAGAATACCGGCCTGTCACGCCGGGGGTCGCGGGTTCGAGTCCCGTCCGCTCCGCCAATCTGTGTTCCAGTGGCATCCAGGAAGGGCTACCGAGGAGCACAGGTGCCTGAAAATCCCAGAAAATGCGGGCCATCGACTGTGAACCGGGATTGAGCGTCGACCAGGGGGCGGCGTCCAATCGGGACCAGCTGCTTAGAGTGCAAGTTATTGATCCAACCGGGAAGACTGCTAGGTTCCCCGTGGTCGTGGTTGGACGCCCATTCCGTGCGGAACCTGGTCAATCTCCGACGCTGGTTCACAGCATGCACACCTTCGGAGCCTCCGCGCCGCTGAAGGAGCTGGACCGCCGCTTCTGCTTCGAGCCGGAGACCGTAATTGCCGCGGCCAAGTCTCTGCTAGCCGAGCGCTAGCCGCGCCGTACCGGCGCCAGCTCGATCCGCGCCGCGCCCCCGCCTCCGTCGACAGAAGGCGATACGGCGCGCAGCACCAGCGATTCAACACAGCTGAAATTGCGCAAGACTCCCCGAGGTACGTCCGTCGACGTCCCCTCCGCAATTGGCGTTGTGAGCGGTTGACTAAACCATCGTGGAATGGCTGGGGCGTCGCTCCTCTGGCGTAATCAGATCGCTGCGTTTGTGGCCGCGAGATCCACATGAGCGATCCGGCGCCGGGCGGATCTGCTTCCAGTCGTGTCGTCGAGTCGGACGCCGAACGGGCCGGATACTTGGTGAAATGCGCGATGAGATTCATGGAGAGCGACCTGCGCGCGGCTTGGCGCTGTCTGCACGATGCCTCGACGCTTTTTGGCCGCCGCCTCCTGTCCAGGGGACCGCTGGAAGAGGCTTCTCCGTCGCATTTCAGCCGCGGACGGCCGATAGGGTGAGGGTGAGGACGGGAGTGTTGTATTCGTGAGCAGCGAGGAACAGCAACAATGAATCCGCCGGGGGCAGTCTCCGTGCGGCCTACGCAGGTCATCCGATCGGCCGTTTTCATCCCCCGGACGGGCGCCCGCAGCTTTGACTGTATCCAAGCATCGGCGCCCATTCCGGTGCGCGACGTGATGCCCTTTCGCCATGGCACCTCCGCGCTCGTTCAAGAAGCATCCGACGGGGACCTGCGCATCCGGGTTCCGGGAGCTCCGGACCACTGGTTGATCGTCCCGCAGGGTTTCGTCTCGGTCACCGGGCGCTTGGCAGGCGAGGGCGTCAGCACATCAACCTGGACCCCGGGGCACGTGGTGCTTCTGCCCGCCGGCACACCGAGCGAGTGGTGTATCGGAGTCCCCAGTGCACCCATGATCCACCTGCATGTATCCCCGACCCGCCTGCTGACTTTGGCGGAATCCGAGTCCTTGCTGAAACGGCGAACGCGCCTCTTGCCGGCCATCAATCGTGACAATGCCGTGCTCGCGGCTCTCGCGGAGAACATCGTTCGCGAGAACCGCCTGTGTCAGGCGGGATCCAGAATTCTCATCGACTCGCTGTTCCAATCGCTCTGCATTCATTTGCTGCGAGCCTATTCGGACGGTGCCGATACGGCGGACCGCCGTCCCTGCGTCATCCCGCCGTTCAAATTGAAGCGCGCGCAAGACTTCATCGAGGATCACCTCGAGCAGCACATCGGCCTCGAGGACATTGCGGCCGCCGCCGGATTGAGTCCGTTCCATTTCTCGCGCGGTTTCAAGCACGCCACAGGTCTCGCGCCCTACGGCTACCTGCGGCTGCGCCGGGTGGAGCGGGCGAAGGTCCTGCTCGAAAGCACGTCGCAGTCACTAGCGCAGATCGCGCTCGCTTGCGGGTTCGCCACGCAGCAGCACCTTACGGCGATCTTTCGCACGCACACCGGCTCACCGCCCGGACGCTATCGGTTACGGATGGCGCTGGAAGAATGATTCGTCTGGAGGTCGATCCATTGGCCGCGCGCGTGGGAGCGATCACCGGGGCATCCGCCCGCCGGCGCAAAGATTCGATGTCGGCGGCAAGACTGCGCAAGCCGCCGGATGGTGAGCCAATGTCTACTGGCAGTGCTTCAGGACGCCGCGGCAATCGAACGGACGTGCTGGAGCGAAAACGCAGTCACCTCTACCCGCGGGTCCGTCCCGCTCCACGATAGAAGGAGAGCTCATGTTAAGGTCATCTCGCTACAAGTTGTCCACGAAGACGGTCGCAGCATCCGCGTCCCTCGCACTGGGCGCAGTCGCGCTCGCCGCGAGTCTTCTCAGCGCCGCTCACGCCAGCCCCGTAGCACAACCCGCCGGATGGGAAAAATGCTACGGCGTCAACAAGGCGGGGAGCAACGATTGCGCCGCTGGCGCGCATTCGTGCGCCGGACAGAGCACGCAGAACGACGACAAATCGTCCTTCGTGTACCTTCCGAGCGGCGTCTGTGAAAAGCTCGCCGGCGGCAACACGCATCCGGGCTCGTAAGACTCGGCGTGTCACGAACCGTCCGGCAGCCTATGCATCGCGGAAGCTTCGTGATGGCTTCGAGGCCAATTCCCACGGAGGCGGGAATTGGCCTCCGTTTACCCCACCATCAATGGGTCCTCGAGCACGCGCCCGCGGCGGCGTGGCTCGAGGTGCATCCCGAAAACTACATGCATGACGGGAACGCGCAGGCAGAATTGGATCGCATCCGCAGAGATCACCCGCTGTCCCTGCACGCCGTCGGCCTGTCACTCGGATCGACCGATGGCGTGTCGAGGGAGCATCTGCGGCATCTGGCCACGCTGATTGGCCGATACGAACCGGCGCTGGTGTCCGATCATCTCTCCTGGAGCGCCATCGACGGTGTTCATTTTCCGGATCTCCTCCCGCTTCCTTACACGGAAGAAGCGCTGCATGTCGTCGCGGCCAATATCGACGCGGTGCAAGGGGAGTTGACACGTCAAATTTTGGTGGAGAATCCGTCCGCCTATCTGCAGATTTCGCAGTCGACGATCACGGAGGCGGAGTTCCTCGGAGAGCTCGTGCGTCGCTGCGGCTGCGCAGTGCTGCTGGACGTCAACAATATCGCCGTGACCGCGCATAATCGCGGCGAGAACCCCTTCGATGCATTGAGCGCATTTCTACAGCAGCTGCCCCGGGCGAGCGTCGCCGAGATCCACCTGGCGGGACATGCCACAGTGACCCTCGAGGCGGGTGCGAGCCTTCGGATCGATGATCATGGTTCGCGCGTATCGAGCGAGGTATGGCAGCTGTACGAGCGTACGGTCTCCTTGCTGGGAAGTCGACCGACGCTGATCGAATGGGACAAGAACCTGCCGGAATTCGACACCCTGAGGGTAGAAGCCGATATCGCTCGGGAAATCTGTCGCCGCGCGTCCGATCAAGGAGTCGACAATGCCCGGGCTGACTGAGTTTCAGCGCTCACTCGCCACCGACATCCTGTTCGGCGGAGCGGGGTCGACAAAGTACCTCCGCGGCGGACCTGCGGCACCGGCAGCCGGCATTGGCGTTCATCGGAGCTCCGTGGCAGCCGCTTTGGTGAACGCCATACGGTTGTCGTGCCCGACCCTGACAGCCCTGGTTGACGCGAATTTCCTCGAGCAAGCGGTGCGGGACTACGCGCGCTCGCGACCGCCGCATACCGCCTGTCTGGCGAGCTTCGCGGATGGATTTGCCTGCTTCCTGGAAATGTATCCGCCGGCCAGGGGCTTCCCGTTCTTCGCCGATGTCGTCCGTTTCGATACGGCAATCGATAAGACCAGCCGCGAGCGGCCGGGCGCGTACCGCGCCTCGATTCCCCTCGGCCCGGGGGTCAGTTGCAAGTTGCTCGCATCGCTGAGACAGGTCAGCACCCGATATCCGGTGGACAGGATTCGCGACGAAGTCGAAGCAGGTCGGATTCATGAGCTCGAGCGCCTCGATATGACGCCTCGAGTCCACCATTTCGCGCTCTGGCCCGGAACCTCCGGCAGCTCGGTGAAGAAGCTGACGGACCCCGCGGCGGCGTTTCTCAGAGCGCTCCTGGACGGACGTGACGGCGTCGACGCGGTAAACGATGCGCTCGACGGTCGCGAGCTTAACGAGACGCTGAGCGCGATTCAGAGCGAAGCCCTCATTGCACCTTTGGTCATCGTCAGCTTTGATCAAACGTTGGAGTAACCCCGTGAACACCACCACCGCACCTGCGCGCTTGACGGCGTTGAGCCTGATATCCAGGGGGATTGCCTTGCTCGACTCGATTCCCTACAGTCTCATCGCCCTGGTGGCCCGTGCGGCAACCTTTACGGTTTTTTGGCGCTCCGGGACGGTGAAGCTGGCGAGCTGGACCTCTACTCTTCTACTGTTCGCGAACGTCTATCGCGTTCCCATCATACCGCCGCACTTGGCAGCCTACATTGCGGCAACGCTGGAACTGGGAGGATCCGTTCTCGTGCTGCTGGGCCTGATGACGCGCGTGAGCGTGTTTCTGTTGCTCGGAATGGTCCTGGTTATCCAACTGTTCGTCGACCCGCCCGGCTGGCCGGATCACATACAGTGGCTTGCATTCATGTTTATCCTGCTGGCGCGCGGTCCCGGTCGTGTCTCTCTGGATGCCTTGATTTGGCGAGTCAGCCATCGGCACCCGGGGGAGTCGCAGGCAACCGTGGGCGCGGAGCACTAGTGCCATCGTGACGGCACTGCGTGGCCATATGGATAAGAAGACTCGATCTGCTTCCAGTGCGCGTGCGGCCTCGAAGGGTCGCTGGCTTGCCGGTGCTGTGCGAGTGCACGCGGCAGTGTTCCGGATAGTGAGGCATTCAGCGTGGCCCGGGTTCGACCTGCTGCTGCGGATCTGGCTTGCCGGACTTTTCCTGATGTCGGGCGCAATGCAGATGATGCACGTCCCCTTATTCGGCGCCGTGCGCGCAGGACCTCCGGCGCAGTTGTTGGGTCCGCTCCTGCACTCGGCGTCCGGCCCGGGACTCGAGCTGACCTGCGCGATCCTGCTTGCGCTCGGTCTGTTTACGCAGCCGGCATCGCTCGGCTTGCTCCTCGCCGGGGCGATCACGCAGACGTCGGATAGTCAGCTGCTCGTCTGCGTCCTGATTGCTTGGTACCTCGTAAGCGGCGCAGGTCCTTTCTCGCTCGACCACGCTCTCAGCGGTTTGGCGAGCAGTGCACTGACGCCTGCCCGAGCGTTTCTGCGAGCAGCAGCTTGGCTCCGAAGCACGACCCTGCCCGTGTATCAGGTGCTCTTGCGTGCGGGACTCGCCGCCGCTCTGCTTTTGCCCAATGCGGTAGGGCGCGGAATGCAAGTCTTCCTCAGTGAGCTGGTCCGGCCTCCGATGATGCCGTTCGCGTCGACGTTGCCTTCGTTGGTGGCGATAATCGCGGCTGTGCTCCTTCTCGCTGGGGCTGCCACGCGGTATCTCGCAATTCTGCTGCTGCTCGGGGCCGGTCTCGAGGCTATGCTGAACCAGAACTGGGGCACGGAGTTGTACTGGGCCTTCGCGCTTGGTCTGGCGGTGTTGCGTGGGCCAGGCGTTCTGTCAGTCGATACTGTGATCGAGCGGTGGCTGCGACGTACTTATCCGGAGCTCGACGGCAGACCCTCATTCTCGCTGGAAGGGTTGCCGCGCGTCGTGATCGTCGGAGCGGGATTCGGCGGACTCATATGGTCTGACCCCTGTCAAGCCCCCATAAGTCTGTCTCACGGATTTCGTGCTCCAAAGTTTGAACCTTTACGAATCAACAGCGCAAGGGACACGCGACGCGAGAGCAGAAGTTGGCGACGATGATCAGGCTCATATCCGCGGATTGGTTACCGGCATTTCATTCGTCCGTCGCGGGGCTGCCTCGCTCTAATATCGGGGATCATCACGCGGATGCCCACATAGTCCGCTCGAGGATTCCCCTCATCGGTGCTCGGGCGTCGCGTGACCCGTGCGTTGTCGGTTCGGTTGTGACTGATGATGCTGGGTGAGGTTTACCTCCGAGGATGCGATGGGGCGGTGGCTGCTGCCTCTCAGGTGCACGAGGGCTTGAATTGGCGGGCGATGTCCCAGATGAAACCCGAGAGCTCCCGCGCAATGGCGACGCAGATCTTGTTCATCGCGAGCTTGCGGGCCGAGAGATGCCGGTAGCGCTTGGCGAGGCGCAGCTGTGCCTTCCACGCGATCTGGCGCACCGCCTTCGGCTGGCCCTCCTGGCGACGCTGCAGGATCGCGCTCATGCGCGCCGGGAAGCGATAATTCCAGGCCGCCTCCACCAACACACGCCGCGCGTGGCTGTTGCCGGTCTTGGTGATCTCCCCCTGCGTGCGCTTGGAGCCGCTGGAGTATTCGGAGGGCACAAGTCCCAGAAACCCCATCAGCTCGCGCGGGCGAGCAAAGCGGGTGAAATCCCCGATCTCGGCGACCACCGTCATGGCCGCTACCATGTCGATACCCCGCAGCGTCATGAGCGCCTGGACTACCGGGCGCATGCGCCAGGGTTCGAGCTGCGCACGCATCGACTCGGTGAGGCGTTCGACCCGCTCGTGAGCCTCGCGCACGGCGCTGCGATACTCGGCGAAGGCGATGTCCTGCGCGGGTTGGGTGAAGGACACCTCGGCCAGGTAGCGCTCATGCGCTTCGGTCCAGGAGGAGCGGCCGCTGTAGCGACGTCCGTGGCGCAGCAGCATCGCCTTGAGCTGTTGGCGCGCCTTCAGCCGAGCTCGCACGGCATCCTCCCGGGCTCGGCACAGGTCGCGAATCCCCTCATCCCGCTCATCGGGGATCGTCACGCTCACGAGCTCCCCGGCGCGCGCGGCACGCGCCAGCAGCAGCGCGTCACGCCGATCGGTCTTGATCCGATCCCCAGGACGGCGCGCGACCTTCGACGGCGCGATCACCTGGCAAGCGTAGCCATGGGCCTGCAGCTGGCGCGCCAGGGTGTACCCGCAGGGACCTGCCTCGTAGACAACCTGCAGCGCCTCGGGCTTGCCCAGCCGACTCAGCGCCTTCGAGAGCGACCCCCACTGCGGGGACACGGTCCCCACAAAGTGCGGCTCCTGCCGTCCGCTCGGCGCTACCCCGATCGCGATCGAATCGGCGTGCGCGTCCAACCCGACGAAGGAAGTGATAGTCTTACTCATGGTCTGCCTCCTCTGACTGGTGCAGATGTTCGCCCTCGGGCGCTCTGCATGTGGATAGGCACCTTACGGGGTGCAACCCACGATACACCGGAGGCAGACCTCTTCCCCTCAACCCTCAACATCCAGCCTGACCTTCGGCTCTGCACGTCAGGCCATATTGTCTAACGTGCGCCGAAGCGCTACGCCGGACCCCGGTCGCCGTGACAGTGATCGATCGGGCTAACCACCATCTGTTCCAGCCTCTGCTATACCAAGTCGCGACTGCCAGTCTGTCTCCTGGAGATATCGCCGCACCGATCAGGCCCCTGTTCCGCGACGCGTTCAATATCAGCGTTTTGTTTGGGACCGTCACAGGAGTCGATACACGTGCTCAGCTGGTCGAACTCGGCGACAACCGCGTTCGGTACGACTATCTGGTATTGGCGAGCGGAGCGACACACAGTTATTTCGGCAGGGACGAGTGGCAGGAGCTCGCGCCGGGTCTCAAGCGGCTCGAGGATGCTACCGAGATTCGACGGCGGCTGCTCACGGCCTTTGAGCGCGCCGAGTTGACGGAGGATGTGCTGGAGCGGAGGGCGCTTTTGACCTTCGTCATAGTCGGCGGCGGACCCACCGGCGTGGAGCTGGCGGGGGCCATCGCCGAGCTTGCCCGGTTGGGCATGCACAAGGAGTTCCGGCGCTTCGATCCGGCCGACGCCCGCATCGTGCTCGTGCAGTCCGCGCCGCGCATTCTGCCGACCTTCCCGGAGACGCTTTCGAGCATCGCGCAGCGCTCGCTCGAGCAGCTGGGCGTCGAGGTGCGCACCGGAAAACCGATCGACGCGATAGACCGTTCGGGCGCGCGCGTGGGCGGTGAGCAGATTCCGGCACGCACGGTATTGTGGGCAGCAGGGGTGGTCGCCTCTCCCGCCGCGCGCTGGTTAGGTGCTGTTGCCGATCGAGCTGGCCGTGTGATTGTCGGTGCGGATCTCAAGGTTCCCGGGATGAGCAATGTTTTCGCCATCGGCGATACGGCTGCGAGCAAAGGCTGGGCCGGTCGAGACGTGCCTGGGCTGGCACCGGCGGCGAAACAGGCCGGCGCTTACGTCGCGCGGATGATCCGGGCACGTGCATGGGGCCGACCCGTGCCTCCGCCGTTCGAGTACCGTCATCGGGGGAGCCTCGCAACCATTGGCCGCAAATCCGCCGTCGTCGAGCTTGGGAGCCTGCGTCTGTGGGGAGCACCGGCTTGGTGGCTGTGGGGGACGGTGCACGTGGGGCTTCTCGTGGGTGTACGCAACCGAATCACGACTGTCGTCAACTGGTTCTGGTCGTACGTCACTTTCAAGAGCGCGATTCGCCTGATCACGGGCGCCGATCCCACGACATGAAGCCACGACGTTTTGCGAGCTTGCGGCCGCCTGAGAGTGGGGTGCATCCAACCGTGGCACGGGTAACGGTGCGAAGGAGCTAAAGCATGAACCAACTCGTTCTTTACCTATCCAAGATGGCCCCCTGCCAGCGCGACGTCGACTATCATTTGATTCGTGCGGCCATGGTCTTCACGCAACCGCCGCGACGGCTCGGCTGGGGCCGTCGCCTGGGGGTCGAGCGGCCCTTGCGCGGAGTTCCGTGAAGGCAGCAATAAGCTCGGCCAGGGATTGTGCCCGCATCTTGTGCATCAATGTGCTGCGGTGCGCCTTTACGGTGCCCTCCGAAATTCCGAGTTCACCCCCGATTTGCTTATTCAGCCGGCCAACGACGACGAGGCTCATAACTTCCCGTTCGCGAGCGGTGAGGGTCTCGTAGCGCTTTCGAAGCCGTTGCAGATGCGCGAGATGCCTGAGCGCCGCGCGGCTGCAATCGATAGCGTCATAGACATCACTCAACAGCACGTCGCGCACGATTGGCTTGGTGAAAACGCCGAAGGCACCGTCTTTTACAAGTCGCACGGCTGTCTCTACACGTATGTGCTCGCTCATGAAGATGATCGGAAGCTCTATCCGCTCAACAATCAGCCTTTGCAGGTCCAGGCCGCTCAAGCCCGGGAGGGATAATTCCGCTAGCACGCAGCCGGGAGTCGTCGTGCGCGGGTAGGCAAGAAACTCTTCAGCCGACGCTGCCGTCCTCGGTTGGTAGCCGGCAGAGAGGATTACTGGCGCGAGCGCATCACGAACCGATTTGTTTCCGTCAACGATGAATACTACCGGGCTTTCGACAGACTCAGCAGAAATGCGATCGAGGTACCTGCAATTGGGGCTCATGACTCTGTCCTGGCATGCAAAACAAAAGCATCCCGGAGCGTGAGGGAGTCAGGGTCAGACAAAATTAAATGTTTCATCGCTATGCCATCTTTCGCCTTGTGGACGGATACCTACAGCTCACCCTCCGTGACTTTGAGCCGGAGTTGGCACCGATCCAACTCGTACACGCCGCACGCGGCGCCATGCCCATGAATATGCGACGCTTTCTCGACGTCGCCGTACCGCGCTTTCGGAATAGTCTGCGTGACCTCGACGCCTAGCCCGGATGGCGCGCCATGAAATCGAGGATGAGGCGGGCAATTTCGTCGTTCTTCTCCTCCAGCGCGAAGTGGCCAGCGTCCAGCAGATGAATTTCCGCGTCCGGCAGATCGGCGCGGAAGGCCGTCGCACCTGCCGCGACGAAGGACGGATCGTTCGCGCCCCAGACGACCAGCGTCGGCGGCTTGTGTTCGCGAAGCCAAGCCTGCCAGGCGGGGTAGGATGCGACGTTCGTGCGATAGTCATAGAGCAGGGCCGCTTGGATCTCGCGCTGACCGGGTTGCGAGAGATGGGCAAATTCGTCGGTCCAGCTATCCGGGTCATAAGCTTCCGGATGGGAGGTGCCGGCTAGGTGTCGTTGCTTCGTCGCCTCATGGGAAAGAAAGGCGTCGACCACCTCCGGGTGCGCCTCCGGATCAGCCCAAAATTCCGCGATCTTCGCCCATTTCGGTCCAAGCCCCACTTTGTAGGCGTTACCGTTCTGGACGATCAGCGCGTGCAATCGCTCAGGATGGGCCAAGATGATGCGAAAACCGATCGGCGCCCCGTAATCGAACAGGTAGAGCGTGCAGCGGCTGATCTTGAGCTGCTCGAGCAGCTCATCGATTGTCTTGGCGAGATGGTCGAAGGTGTAACTGTAAGCTGCCGGCGACGGAGCATCGCTCTGACCGAAGCTCGGGAAATCCGGCGCGATCAGGTGATAGCGCGTCGCCAGCAGCGGGATCAGTGTGTCGAACTCCCGCGAAGACGAGGGGAACCCGTGCAGCAGCACGATGGTGGGCGCGTCCTTGGGACCCGCCTCTCGATAGAAGATTCCGACCCCGTCGACCTGGGTGCGGTGATAGGTGGTCGTCGCCGTGGTCGAGGGGATAGGGCTTGCCGCCGCTGCGGAGCCCGCAAGCGACGCGCCAAGGATCGCGGCTCCAACAACCGTTCGAGGGTTCATCGTCTTGCTCCTTCCGATGACGTCAGACGCGCGCGAGCGTGCGTATTGGCGAGGTCCACCGCGGCCTGCTTGGCCTGCTCAAGCGCGCCCTGGGGATCTGGCGTCAGGATCGTGGGCTGGAATCTCACCTCGTCGATGGCGGTGACGCCGGCCTGGTTGAGCCAGGACTTGAGGTAGGTGGACTGGTGGTCGACCCCGAAGGCCGGCGATGGGCGGCTGTTGGCATAGGCGCCGGCGGTCAGCACTAGGGTAGCGTGCTTATTTTCCAGCAGGCCGAAATAGCCGGTCTCAGGCTTCAGGACCCACAGGAGACTTGGCTGGTGGATGATGTCGATGTAGTGCTTCAGCCGGTATGGAATCGTGCCGTTCCACATCGGTACCGCGAACAGATAGCGGTCCGCAGCGATGAAGCGGGAGGCGACTTCTACGATTTGGTCCCAGGCAGTCTTCTGCACGGCGCTCTGCTCTTGGCCGAGTATCACGTTGACCTTGGCGGCGGCCTTGTCGCCGTCGAACGCCGGCAGTTCGGTCTGCCAGAGCGGGAGTACGTCGACCTCGAGCGCAGGATTCCTCGCCTTGAGGGCGTCAAGGTAGGTTTGAGCGACCTCGATCGACTTGGACTGTTCGCCGCGAGGGGAGGCTTGAATGAAGAGCAACTTGGTCATGGCAGGGTACCTTTCGGCTGCGGGTGGTAATCGCCGATGCGTCGGCGGGCTTGGCGTCAGAGGCCGAGGTCGCTGAGGCCCGGGTGCGGCGACCCAGGGGCCAGCGGAAATGCCGCTCGGCCTCTGCTATGGGGTGTTCGTTGATGCTGGCGAAGCGCGCAGCCATCCGGCCGTCAGGCGGCAGATCACGGACGCCGAGCTTCCGCGACCGCCAAGGTGTCGATGTACTGCCGGAAGCGGGTGATCTTCCCGCCCTTCACCGTCCAAACGTGGGCGTAGCGCGCCTTGCAGGTCTTGCCGGTGGCGCCGTGGACGCCTTTGAAATCGCCGAGCGATACCACGCTTTCACCTTCGGTGATGAACTCTGCGGGCACGAGCGAGAAGCTAGTCCACTCGGCCATCAAGGGCTTGAACAGGCCCTCGGCGACGGGGCCCGGGCCGCGGCCTTCGACCTTGTAATGCCACATGGTGATCCACTCGATGCCCGGGTCCATCAGGCCCAGGGCGCCGAGAGCGTCGCCGCCGGAAAGCTTGTCGTAGAAGTCGCGGACGGTGTCCGTCGGGGTGGCGGTCATGGTCGGGGTGGTCATGGTCAGTCTCAGTCGACGAAGGTCCGCTCTCAGCGGCCTCGAAGTTCAGGTGAGCCGGGCGCCGCGAGTGGCACCCGGCGGCGGTCGAAGGTCAACGCAAGTGCTTGGCGAGGAAATCGCGCATGGCCGCGCCAATCTCGCGGGCGTGGGTCTCGAGGGCGAAATGGCCGCTGTCGACGAAGCGGACCTCCGCGTCCGCGACGTCCCGTTTGAAGGCTTCGGCACCCGGCGGGACGAAGAAGGGGTCGTTTTTGCCCCAGATGGCCAGCACCGGCGGCCGCTTGTCTCGCAGATAGGCCTGAATGTCGCCGTAGAGGGCGACGTTGGTCTTGTAGTCGCCGAGCAGGTCTAGCTGGATCTCGTCATTGCCGAGGCGCGCCAAGTAGAAGTCGTCGAGGTTGCGGCCATCGGGCGACACCAGCGTCGGATCGCTCACGCCGTGGGTGTATTGGAAGAGGGTGGTCTGCGGGGCTAGAAAGCCGCGCAAGGCGTCGCGGTTGGCCTGGGTCGGCTCGTTCCAGTAGGTCTGAACCGGGGCGAAGGCCTCGGACACGCCTTCCAGGTAGGTGTTGCCGTTCTGAGAGACGATCGCGGTGATGCGGTCAGGATGGGCCAGCGCCAGACGGAAGCCGACCGGGGCGCCGTAGTCGAAAACGTAGATGGCGAACCGCTTCAGGCCGAGCACATCGGTGAAGCGGCCGATCACCTTGGCGATATTCTCGAAGGTATAGGTGAAGGCGTTGCGGGCGGGCTGCTCGGTCATGCCGAAACCGGGCAGGTCGGGGGCGACGACATAGTAATCGCCGGCCAGCTCCGGAATGAGGCCACGGAACATGTGGCTGGCGCTGGGGAAGCCGTGCAGCAGCAGCACGGCCGAAGCGCTTGGGTCGCCGGCGGAACGGTAGAACACCTTCAGGCCATCAACGTCGACGGTGTTGAAGCGGACGGTCATTACTCGATCTCCAAGATTTTGCGGCGCGGGCCGCCTTGTTTGACCAGGATGTTATCGGCCCTTCCGGACCGGCCGGATAGCGGTCGAATCCGGGAAGCAGCCTCCCACGCAATGGAAAGGCTGAAGCCCCGTGAACTAAGGCGCCGCCGCGTGGCCGTCGGAAGGGACACTCCGCCCGTTTCTGAGGCACCTCCCAATTTTTGCGGGCAATAGCTTAAGATAAGGAGGGGACATTCCACATTATGGTAGGCTTATGGATCGTCTGGACGCGATGCAGGTGATGCTAACGGCGGTGGAGTGCGGCAGCCTCTCCAAGGCCAGCCGCAAACTCGGCCAGCCGCTCGCCACCGTGAGCCGCAAGGTGTCCGACCTCGAAAACCACCTGAAGGCGGACCTCCTAATCCGCTCGTCCAAAGGCCTGGAGCTGACCCCCGCGGGCCGGACCTACATCACGGCGGCCAAGGCCATCCTGGAGCAGCTGAACGAGGCCGAGCGGACCGCGGCCGGCGAGTACACCGAGCCCAAGGGTGACCTTGTCGTCACCGCCCCGATCATGTTCGGCCGGCTGCACGTCCTGCCTGTCGTCACCACCTTCCTCACGGCGTTCCCCGAAGTGTCCGTCGAGCTGATGCTGACCGACCGCGTCGCCCACTTCCTCGACGACCAGATCGACGTCGCCCTACGCATCGGCGACTTGCCCGACAGCAGCCTGATCGCAACCCGGCTGGGCACAGTCCGCCGGGTGACGTGCGCAAGCCCGGTCTATCTTGCTTCGCGCGCGGCGCCGGCCGTTCCGCAGGATCTCGCCGACCACGATGTAATCTCGTTCGAGAGCGTGTCGTCCCCCACCACCTGGCGCTACTGGTCGGACGGGAACGAGGTCGCCGTAACTCTCAGATCGCGTCTCAGCGTCAACACCATAGACGCGGCGATCGATGCGGGCCTGGCAGGCGCGGGGGTGGTGAGGAGCGTGTCCTACCAGGTCGCCGACTATGTGCGCGACGACCTACTGCAGCTGTTGCTCGAAGCCTACGAGCCCATCCCCGATCCGGTGCACCTGGTCTACTACAAGCAAAACCGCCTGCCGCTCAAGCTGCGCGCCTTCGTCGATTTCGTCGTTCCGCGTCTGCGGGACCGTCTGACGGCCGTTGCGCTCTAGCTTCCGCCGCGCGATCGGACTTCGACGGGGCCGTCCAGGGCAAACGGCGGTCGCTGGATACAAAGACGCCCGAGCGAACCGTCCGGTCGGTCACGCGGCAGCAGGGTCCGCAAGTACCCATCGCCTAGCCTAGGTGTCCGCTGCGAGATCTGCGAGCAGCAAGTTGGCCACTGCTTCTTCGTGTACGACGCGGCGTTCCCGGCGCATCGCATCAGCCAGTGCGGGGCACCACGGCGTCGCCAATGGTGGTCGTTTGAGTGCTTTGCCTTTCGGTGCCGCGAGATAGTCGTCCACGCCCATGCGCCATGGCTTCGCTCCGTAGCCAAAGATGATCGTGCTCGCGATGTCGATTCCCTTGCCGTCCAGATCGCCGTGATACCGCAACCGCGCACCCGCGGTCACAAGCTGTCGCAAGAGGATTCTTGCCGGTGTAGCGGGCTGGCCGTTGACGCAGACCAGCGGTGCGCATTGGCATCCCAGCTGGCGAGCAGCCAACGCAACAATGGTCGGATTTTCACAGACGAAGACTGTTCGATAAGCGAGCGCCTGATCATGGTCGAGCGGATCGCGCATGAGCCAGCGCAAGGAGAGGTGCAGGGGTTCACCGACTAGTGATGCCGTGCGCAGCAGTCCGGCAAGTGCTGAATCACTATTGGCTGGCAGATTGAGAATCAGGGCCGGAGTGCTGAGCTCGTCGAGGTAGATTCCGACACTGGCCCAAGCCGAGCGACGGCCCTCCGCGTCGTCCTCGAAGGGCACACCAGCGAGGCGGGTGGCCGCCCGAACAGCCAGCGTGGCCCGGGCGGTACCGGAATCAAGGGCATGAGCATCTCCAAACAGGCGCGCGGCAAACCTGGCGAGCGGTTCCGCCCGCACGGGCAGCGCTGAGACAACCACCGCGATTTCGGCGAGCAACTCAGACCCTCGCACCGGATCGCCTGCCGCCAAGCGTTTCAATATTCCCTGCGAGGCGAGCTCTTCGAGCCACGCGACCAAGGCTCGACTTGTCTTGGACCATCGGTCATGCGCCTCGGCGAACGCTCGATTCCAAGCGGTCTCGACGGCGGCGGCGAGGGAACGCCTGTTGGCCACAGTTCCGGTAAGTGTTTCCACAGCGACCGTCAGGTCGGGGGCGACGCCAGCCTCGCGGAGGAGTGTGGCCAACTCGTCCAGATCTATCATGAGGGAGCGTCCCGCCGTAGGTCGGCGCGCGAACAGATCGTCGCAAGCCTGACGCTCTTCGGGTGTCGCGTCGCGCAACGTTAGCCGCCCAACGAGCTCACGACCGAGCTCCAGCCTACGGCGCAAGGCCTCACGTAGCCGCCCCAAAGCTGGGGAGCCGAGCGTGGCTCGCAGACGGGTAAGATCAGGGTCGGACATGACGCGATCGCCGCTTACGTTGCGACGCCATCATCGGGAGCAATGGCGCGAGCCTGCATGACATCGGCCTGTCGGCGTTCGCGACCATTCCATACCCAGCGCGTTGCAGCCACGGCGTCGATGCCAGGCATGGCCGTAAGATGATAGATGCCGAGCCCAGGGACCGTTGCGTAACAGCCCCATTCGTTCTCGCTCGTCATCACGACATCCAGGTCGAACTGCGCGAGCACGCCCATGCACTGTGCGCGCATCGTGGGGTCGATGCCGACGAACACTTCGTCGAGCATCACAAGTCGTGGTGCGTCGGCGCTCGCGCTGCGGTAGTGGGCCGCGGCGGCGGCAAAGAGCGGCAACGTGAGGGCCAGGGCCTTTTCGCCACCCGAGCCGGTGCCGTAGGTCCGCTTGTCCAGTCTGCGCCACACGCCTTCCTGCTGGCGCTCAACCAGGAAGCGATGCCAGCGCCGGTAATCGAGCGCGCCTGAAAGGTGATCGCGCCACGAGCCGTCTTCATTCGCTGCCTGCTCGGCCCGGATGCGCTCTTGCAGAAAGCGCGTGAGATCGTTGCGTTCCGCGGGCGTCCACAATTCGCTTGTCCGCAGAAATGCCCTTCTCACTGCAGCGAATGCGCCTTCCGGCTCGGGCTCCCACGCAAAGCGAAAGCGCAGGCCCGTGCTGGTGGGTCGCGCTGCCAGCTCGCGATTGGCCAATGAGATCCAGGATTCGGCGTCGCGGATCAGCCGTTGCAGTTCTACCGCGATCTCACCCAGCAGATGATTTTCGATGATCTCTTGTTCGCGTGCGGCGAAGAGCCGTTCGCGCTCGCCGATCTCCATGGCCAAGGCGTCGCGTAGTTCCGTCATCGTGTGTGGTCGTCCCTGAAACACACAGCGCACGAGCACCAAGTCCTCGATCTGGTGCGTTTCGGGCTGGTGGCCGTGCGCGATCAGCCGGTCGCGCAACTCCTGCACGTGCGTGTGAATAGTGTCTTGGCGGCGGCGCCAAATTTCGTCATCGGCTGCAGTGTCAGCCAGCAGCGGTTCAATCTGACGTGCGATCTCTACGGCGCGCGTCACGGCCCAGGCCGCCAGCTCGATTGTGGCCAGCTCGGTGTGAGCTTCAGCCAGCAAGCGCTCCTCCGCGACCCGCTGCAGGCTTGCTATGGCGGTGTGGCGCGTCTCTTCATTGCGGGCTCGGTCGGCGACCGCTCGCTCGCGGTCGGCTTCCGCCCGGGTCCGCAGGCCGGTCTGTTCGAGTTGTTCACCTTGATTGGCCTTCAACGCCAACTTGTGCGCGTTGACGAGTTTCTCGGCCTCCGCGAGTCTTGCCAGCACCGTGTCAACAGCTGCTCCATGCATCTCGCGCAGAGTCTCGAATCGGCTATGCGCTGCCGCCGCCGCCTCGTCCGCCACTTGGCGCCGTTGGGATCGTTCGTCCGCCGCGCTTCTCGCTTCATCGACGAGCTGACGGGCGACCTGGAGTTGCCCCGCAACCGATTCCCATAGCCGCACGGTGGGCCAGAGTCCGGCGAGTGCCGCGCCATATTCACTGACCGCGCGCTCCAGCTCATCGAGCCGGCCGAGCCACGTGCTCAGGCTCAGGTCGGCGGCGTCCACGTCGCGCCTGCGAGTGGCCTCCTCAAACACGTCGCGCTTTTCTTGCGCAAGGCGTTCTGCTTTTTCGTGGACGATGAAGGTGTCGTTGATCGCCTGGCTGGCCTGCTCGAGTTGATAGCCGGCGGTGTGAACAGGCTGGTCGTCCGGCAGGGTGGCAGCCTCCTGGCCAACCGCGTTCTGTCTGTCCTCCAACTCGGACAAAGCCTCGCTCAACGCGGCTTGCTCGGTTTCCCGTACCACCAGATCTTGTCGTAGCTCGACAATTCTGCGCCGGCGTGCGGCCGCGCGGGTGGTTTCACCGATGAAATCGGCGTCGGATTTGCTCCACCGGCCGGCCAGCGGACCCATTCTCCACGCACCATTCTCGGCGATCCAATACGATCCGCTGTCACGCCCGGCTCCGATCCGTCGCAGCAAGCGCTCGATTTGCGACGGCATGACCGCTGGGGCGAGTGTGTCGTCGATCACCGGGACCAGCCATCGGCCAAGGTGGTCGGTTGACCCCTCGCTCGTCGTTGCATCGAGGTCAACTAGAAAAGCATCTTCTGTTTCCGGGTCTACCAGACTCCCGTCCGGTAGTACCCATGCATCGAGCAATCCGGAAGCCTCCAGCGCCGCCTCGATGCCGGCCTGCGAGCCGACCGGGATGCCAGGACGGAAGTCGCACAGGCGCCAGAAGGGTGCCCCTGGCCGACCGGTGCGATCGGCGGGCCGAGTTGCCGATGCGACGGGTGAGGGCGAGATCCCCTCCTCGAGTGCGGCGATTTCGGTGCGGAGCGAGGCGCAAATTTGTTCGGTGCCGTCCAATTGGGTTTTGATTTTTGAATGCTCTCCCGAGAGGCGGGCAATGGCCTGACGATGTGCGGCTTCGCCAGCCGCTCGGAGCGGACTCATCCCAATGCGTCGTTCGAGCCAGGTGTTGAACGCCTCCTCGAGCGCGTCAGCTTGGACGGGAGCGAGCTCGACCACTCGCGCCCGCCAGGTGCCGTAAGCGCTGAATAGAGTGACCCCGGCTTCCTCGAACGCCCGGCGGCAGACTGCCTCGGCTTCGCGGGCCGCAGTGCAGGCGTCGCCGGCGCGGACTCGGTCGGCGTCGGCTATGATGTAAGCCTGGCGCGCGCCGGCGACTGCCGACTCGAGTGCGTGCAGATGCGTGATGCTCTTGCGCTGATGCTGGATCGCGCGTCCCAATGCGAGTTCCGCGCGACGTGTCCACGTTGTCTCGGGTCCGCCGACTGCGATGGTGGTTGGGACCTGTCCGCGGTGCGCCTCGGCCAGTTCGGCCTTGAGAGCCAACGAATCCGTGTTGCGAAGCGCATCATCGAGGGCCGACGTAGCCTCGACGGTGTTTCCCTCGGCGCGCGTCAGGCGTTCGTTGGCCTTGGCCAAGTGTGCCGCGGCGGTTCGCTCATCGATGTTCGCGGTAGAGAGGGTAACGGCGGTTGCCTCCGCGAGCTTACGGGCTTGCTGGATTTCGTCCGCCGTACGCATCTCTGGACTGGCACGCAGGGTGCTCACCGCTTCCTCAGTTCCCGCCAGGTCGCTCTCAATACTCGCCCGGGTATCTGCGAGTTTCGAGAGGCTGGTTTCGGCGTCGGCGAACCGGCGCTCGGCATCGCGCGCTTGCCGTTGCGCCTCCTCGAATGCGGAATGTGCGGAGCGGATCGCCGCCGCTCGGCGTCGTACCGCGACGCGCGCGTAAAGGCCGTAGTCACGTAGGAAAGTATCCACTCCAGCACGCGTCGCTTCGAAGCCTCGCAACGACTCGCGGTCGGCTTGGAGGCTCCGAAACGCCTCCGCGACCTCGTCGATCAGCATCCCGGGCACGGTCGGCAGGGCATCGCTGAGTGTCTGGGAAAGCTCGGCTTCCTCGAGCTTTCGGGAAAGTTGGGGTCGGCGTAGCCGAATCAAGAGCTCCAACAGCCGCTGGTAGCGCGGCCCGAGGCCAAACAACCACGTGTCGACGGCATGCCGGTAATCCTCGGCACGCGTGAAGAGTTGGCCGTGTGAGCCGATGAGCTCCGCGATGCGAGCCGCGCCATGAGGCTGCCGCTGCGCATTTTGCAGGAAGAGATCGCGTCCAATACGTTGGGAGGTGATGAACAGCCAGCGATTCTGCAGGCCGGTATGACCGGCGACCGCGCGCATGCCACAACCGAGCGTAGCAAAGGTTGCGGCGCCGTCCGGGAGGCGGCGGCCAAATTCGATCCACGTGTAGCCCGTTCGATCGGGATAGCGGCCCATCAGAAGATTCCACTCGATACGTTTGGCCGTATCACCGTCAGGCTCAACACGGCCAGGCGAAATCTCGCCATCGAGAAGAAAAGGAAGTTGTAGCGCTAGGACGCGCGACTTGCCGGTGCCGTTATTGCCACGCAGGAGAAGCCTGCCCTGTTCGAAGTGAAATTCCTCGTAGTCGTATCGGTAGAGATTCAGCAAGCCGCAACGAAGAGGCTGCCATCGACTGAGGCCCGGCGACGGTAGGTCGGCGCTCATCATTCGAATCGAAGCGGTTCGGATTCCGCCGCCTCTGCGAGCTCGTTGCTGAAGCGCAGGGCATAGCGGCCGAGTGCGGGAAGGGGAACAATACCGCCGCCCGTCTGGCGCTCAATCAACGCGAGACCGGCGAGGCGCCCCAGGACCAACTGTGTCAGCCAGGTCTCCGCGCCCTTCTGCGTAACTTCCTTGCGCCAGTGATGACGGTGTTTGCGGATGAGGCGCGCGGTCTGCTGGCGAATGGCATCGGCAGTGATCAGCGTGGACGGCGAGCCGCGGGTCTCGCGTAGCTTTTCCGCCAGCCAGGTGGCGAGCAGAAGGGTGAGATGTCCTTCGGTGCCCTCCTCGGGCAGGCCGATGTCGGTGCAGTCGCCGTCAAGATCGGCGAGTGCAATGCCTTCCGCCCTGACCTCTGCTTCGAGTCCCGTCGCCTCGGCCAGCTCGCGCAAGAGAAATCCGCGCTGGCGGTCGAGATAAACGCGACTCGCCGGGGACAATGTTCGGTAGTAGAGCACCGGATCGTCGAGCAGGCGCCGCACCAACAAACTTCTGATAGCGCGGCTCTGCGACTCGGCCGTGTCAGGCTGGGCTTGCTCATCGGCCAATGCAGTGAGTTGTGCCTCAACTTCCGTCGCGCTCACCAGAGAAGGACTGCGCCGGCAGACCAAGAGCGCGGCAAGCACAGGCCGGGCCACGTTATAAAGCGCATCGGAGCCGCGGTCGTGAAGAAATTGCTCCTCATCGCCTTGCACGCGGCGGAGCGCGCCTAGCGCCAACAGCAGGCGCAGCGCGTGGACGAAGTCGCGTCGACCGGCAATATTGTCCAGCGACCAGAAAAATCCTGCCTCGGCGAATCCCGGGTCGGCAGCAAGGCTGTTGGTGACCGCTTCCGCGAGTCTTCCTAACGTGATTTGCCGGTCGCTGCGCTCGAGCGCGGCGAGTGCGAGACAAAGCAGCACGTAGCGGGTCCGGGTAAACGACTCTTCGCTGCGAGCGTCTGAGGCGCCGCGCGACGAATCCGTTGTGGTTGCGGGAACCTTGCGCAAACGCGCGACTTCCGCGGTGACGGACAGGCTCCAATTGGCGTGATGGGCGAACCACGTAGCCAGCCAATCGCGGTGTCGTCGAACCAGCGCGAATTCCCCGGCCTGTGCGCCATCCGGCGTGAGCAAGGGCCGCTGCAGCAACGCCCGCAATGCGGCTCGCCGTTCCCCAGCTACCAGCGGCTCGGCTTCCTCCCGCAAGCGCGCGAGGCGGGCGCGGCGGGTGTTGCTCGCTGGAGCACCTGGGACGGGTGGGGTGGAGCTCATGACGATCTGGCGACTGCTGACTCGATCGTGATCCAGTGATCCCGGGCACGAAAGATGCCGTCCGTCGTCGGTAGGTCGACCCATTCCGCACCGGCCAAGGGCTCGAGCATGATGCGCAGGCTGCCGTCGGCGGAGTAGGCGTGCGAGTGGGCGTCAATGGCGGTACGCGCGGCGAGGGCTTGCGCGAGCAATTCCAGGAAGAGCCGGAACTCAAACGAGTCGAGCGGCCCCAACTCGGCGAGCCGGCGGCGGCCGCCGCACAGCAGTTGGTCGCTTGCCCGCTGGAGTTGCGCGGCCTGTTGGCTTGCGAGAAGAGTCAGGTGAGCTTTCTCGGCGCTGCGATCGATCGTCGCCAGTGCGGCCCCACGGGTCGCGGCGCGACCCGTCGTGCGCAAGCGGGGGGAGAGCCACATTGGCGTAGCTTCGAACCAACTTGTACGGGGCGATTCATTGTTCTGGGCACGCGCATCGATGGTTTCGGCGTTGATGCGAACATGTCGAGCGGGAGCGAGTGCGAAAGCCACTCGCCATAGGCGGTGCGCCGAGTCGTCATCGGGAGCCTGCGCGAACCAGCGGGCAAGCGTACTGAAGTCGGCAGCGCGATCTGTGCGCTGTGATCGGCGGTCGTTGATCTGCGTGACGGCTGTCAACAGCGCCGGAATCGCCGAGCGTGCGCGGGCACGAAGCAATTCGGCCTGGGAGGGCGAGCCATCGCCGATGAACCAACGCCGTAGCCCCGCCCAGCGCCGGTGCCAGCGCAATTCGGCCGCCGCGAAGGCCTCGGGGCTCGGGTCGAGGGCGTCGGCGAGTTCGCGGCGAGTCGCGGCCATGAATGCCCGGCTCACGCCCATCGATTCCAGTGCCAACACCGCTTCGGCGGCGCGATTGCTGGCGACGACGAGCTCGCCAATGAAGCGCTCCAGGTAGTCGACGAGCTTCTCCTTATACGCGAGGAAGGCTTCGACGGAGATACCGTGAAGATCGACCGTGCGCTGCAGGCCGCGCATGAAGGATTGGGCGCGTGACGTGAGTTGCTCGAAGCGGTCGACGAGGGACGAAAGGGTGAGGTGCAGTTTGGCGTCGTCGGGAAGCTCGTTCGCAACGAGGGGTAGCAGAGCATCGAGCAACTCGAGGATGTCGTGGAGGGCGGTCGTTTGCAGTTCGCCGGGGCGGTGCAAGTATTCATCGAAGAGGGTGAGGGCCTGTTCGGCCGCCTCGCCTGCGGCACTCAGCTGATATAGGCGGCGCTTGCGGTAAAACTCCTCGACGGAGGCGGCTTCAGCGGTGTCGGGTGAATCATCGAGGTTTCCCCAGTCGCACAGTTGGCGCAGGGCTGCATCGACTTCGTCGGGGGGAAGGGCAGGCCCGGATGTTGTCGCCAGCGCCGCCTGTATCTCTGACGGCCGGAGCGCGAGTGCGAAGCGGGCCCGCTCAGCCACGAAGGCACGGAGAATGGCGCGATAAAGCGGAGATTTCTCGGCGTTCAGGTGGGCGAAGACCGCGTATGTCCCGTCCGATCCGTGAAGGAAGGCTGTTTCCGACGTCATAGGGATGTCACTTTGAGCGGCAAGTGCATGGCGCGTGGGACGGCAATTGCCTACCCATAAAGCTCATCCAGGGTGTGGATCCGGACGTTTTCGGGCCGTTTCTTCCGGCCGTCCCTGAGCGACCGAACGAATAGATGTCGGCCGACGGTGGAGTCTGCTGCGCTCGGGTAATGCCGGACCTTCTCTTCTAACTCGGCTGCCGCAGACGTCAGGGATTTGACAGTGCCCCATTTGCACTCGCCGAGATCAACCCAGCCGTCCCGCCGTAGTCCTACAACGTCAATCTGTACCTGCGAATTCCAATACGAGCCCACCTCGTACAGGCTCGAGACATCTTCCTTCTCGTAGAGCGATGGCAGGGCTTCCCGACACAACGACTCGTAACACAGCCCAAAATACGCCTCGAGTTTCGGTTGAATGAGTTGCGTGACGGCGCGGTGCGCACCGACTTGAGCGATCAGACTGGTATGCGGATAAATGAAGCGAAACCAGAATCGCAGAAAAGGATCGAGCAGACGATAGCGCACGTCGCGTACTTTCGGCCGCTGCGAGGTCAGCGGAAAGTGCTTGTCGATGTATCCCAAGCTTGCCAATTGATCGAGATAATAGTGCAGGCTACGATCACCGATGCCGGCTTGGCGAGCGATGTCGCGGCTGGGCAGTGCGCCGCCTGCCAGCGCCATCAGGATCATGTAGTACTTCTCGACCTCGCGAAGTTCCTCGCGCAACAGAAAGTCCGGCTCGCGGTAAAGTGCCGCCTGCTCGCCGATGATCACGTGCTCGATGTTCTGCAGTACTGAACGTCCGGATTCGAAGTAGCGTAAATACAGCGGTATGCCGCCGCAGATGAAATAAGTCGTGGCCCGCTGTACGAGCGACGCATGCGGATGAAAAAGGGCGGCATCCCGATAGCCGAAGGGCTTGAGAAAAATCTGACCGGTCCGCCGCCCATATAGCGGGCTCTTCTTGCCCAAGACTTCCCTCTCCATGAAACCGATATATGAGCCGCAGAGGATCAGGAACATGCGTCCACTCTTCGACCAGCTCCTGTCCCAGAGCTCCTGCAGCACCGAAGGAAGTTCGGGACTCTTTTCGACGAGCCACTGGAACTCGTCGAATACCAGGATGAGTTTGTCCTTTTTTTCCCAACGCTGGACCACCGCCTCGATAGTCTTTTTCCAGCTCTCCACAGGCATGGAGGCGAGCAGAGGCTCTTCGAGAAAGACTGCGGCCCCTTCAAGGAATTCGCGCATCATCTGGTCGGCAGGTGCGCGCTTGCCGACCAAGTAGAGTGTGGGATGATTCTTGCCAAATTGCAGGATCAGCTCGCTTTTACCGACGCGGCGACGACCGTAGATCGGCCAGAAGGCGCTGCCTGACCCCTGGTAGGCGGACTGCAGTCCGGCCAGCTCTTTCTCGCGCGCGATAAAGGGAAAATCTTCGTGTGGGGAACGCATGGTGCGCAGCCTATTCACCGAGGCAGGACTCGTCAAGTCATGACTCGGTGACCTCTCCCGAAGGCGCGGACCCGACGCTTGCGCCCCGAACTTAGTCGATCGCGATCATGGGTTTGCGTATGGACCATGCGGCCAATTTTGAGTAGCCTTTCCCACCCTCGCCCCTGCTCGCTCTCAAGTGCCGACGGCCTCCTAGTTCCGGTGGGAACCGCCAAGGGCTTCGAGGTTTTTGGGGATATCACGGGCGGCATGCAGAGGCAAGGTCCGCGAGAAGTCCCTTTATTTCAGTAACTTAACAGGGCTTATCCAGTCCCGTCCGCTCCGCCATTCATTCCCCGCCGACCCCGGTCCGCAGTCCGCGGCGCGGATTTGCTATTCTTACAAATTAGCCAGCGCTGTCGATCATGCTGCAGAAAATCACCGATACCATCGAGAGGCACAAGTGGCTGTCGTACAGCGTTCTGGGTGCGCTCGCGCTCGTCTTTGCCGCCTGGGGCGCCTATGGCCTCGTCAACCTGAACGTCAGCACTTCGAGCTTTGCGGCCGAGGCCAATGGCCAGACGATCTCGCTGGACGAGGCGCATAGCGTCTGGCTTCGCCAGCAATCTCAGTTGCAGCAGCAGTTCGGCGGCACTATTCCGGCCGCCGTGCAGAAGACCTACCAGGACCAGGTGCTGGAGGGGCTGATCAGCGATGCCTTGATGTCGCAGCGCTCGGACAAGCTCGGCTACCGGGTGAGCCAGTCCGAGCTCGTCGGGGCCATTCGCAACGAGGCCGCCTTCCAGATCGCCGGGCAATACTCCTCCGACGTCGCGCGCGAGGTCCTGGAGGAGAATCACCTGACCCTCGACCAATACGAGGATCAGAAGCGCGCCGATCTGCGGCGGCTGCAGCTGCTGGATGGCATCGTCGCCTCGGATTTCGTGACGCCGGCGGAGAGCGCCCGCGCGCAGGCGCTGCGTGACGAGGAGCGCGAGATTCAATACGCCATTCTTCCCGCCGCCGGCTACAAGAGTGACGCGCCGATCGACCAGGCTGCCATCGACGCCTACTACAAAGCGCATCAGGCCGATTACCGCGTGCCGGAATCGGTGGATCTGCAGTACGCGCAGCTGACTCTCGAGCAGGTCGCGAGCACCGAGGCGGTGTCCGATTCCGACCTGCAGGCGGCCTACGACAAGCAAAAGTCCAGTTTCGTCCTGCCGGAGCGGCGCGAGGCGAGCCACATCCTGATCCCCTTCGGCAAAGATCCGGCTGCCGCCCTGAAGCAGGCCAACCAGGTGCTCGCGCTGGCCAAGTCGGGACAGAGTTTCGCCGCGCTCGCGAAGAAGTACTCGCAGGACCCCGGCTCCGCCCAGAACGGCGGCAGCCTCGGCTGGATCGACCGCGCCGGCTTCGTCGCGCCGTTCGCGGACGCGCTCTTCAGCATCAAGACGGTGGGTGACATCGTCGGGCCGGTGAAGACCCAGTACGGCTATCACATCATCCGCCTCGACGGCATCCAGCCCGGCCGCACCAAGACTCTGGCCGAGGCGCGCCCGCAGCTGCAGGCGCAAATCCAGCAGAGCGAGGCCACCAACCGCTTCGGTGACATCGAGGATCAGCTCCAGGACGGTCTGCAGAGCCCGGGCGCGAGTCTCCCCGGCCTGGCGAAGCAATTCAACCTGACGACCGGCGAAGTGCCGCAGTTCCTGCGGGACGCCGGTGCCGCGCCGCTCGGCCAGGCGAAGCCGCTGCAGAGTCAGGTCTTCGGCAGCGGCGCCGTTGCGGACCAGACCCTCGCGGGGCCGGTGATCCTCGACAACGACAAGATGGTGATCTTCGAGGTGACCGCCCGTCACCCCTCGCACATCAAGCCGCTTGCGGACGTCCGCGATAACATCATCGCGGCCCTACAGAAGCAGCGTGAGCAGGCCGCTGCGCTCGCTGCTGCGAAAGCTGCGCGCGCCCAGCTGCTGTCAGGCTCTTCGTTCGACCAGGTCGCCAAGAGCCTCAATGTCACCGCCGATCCGCCCAAGTTCATCGGCCGCGGCGATCCGTCGGTCCCGGCGGAAATCCTCGCCGTGGCGTTCGATTCGACGAAGCCCGTCCATGGTCCGGTGTACGAGGCCGTGAGCCTGCAGAACGGCGGCGCCGCGCTGGTCGCGGTCACTCAGATCCGCGCCACCCAGCAAACCAACAAATACCTGGAGCAGGCCCTGGCGGAGGAGGAGCTGCAGCGCAGCGGCAATGCCGAGGCAATGGGCTATCTCGCCGAGCTGCGCGCGACCGCGAAGGTTCGCAAGAATCCCGACGCCTTCCAGTAGCGGAGCCTGGCGGGCAGGCTTCTCAGCTCTCCGCTTCCTGCGGAAAGCTCATCCCCACGGTGTTGAATCCGCTGTCCACGTAGAGGATCTCACCGGTGATCCCGGCGGCGAGGTCGGAGCAGAGGAACGCGGCGGCATTGCCGACGTCCTGCTGGGTGACGTTGCGTCGCAGCGGGGCTACCTCCGCAACCCGGCTCAGCATCTTGCGAAAGCCCGTGATGCCCGCCGCGGCGAGTGTCTTGATCGGGCCGGCGGAGATGGCATTGACCCGTATCCCCTGAGGACCCAGGTCGTAGGCCAGGAAGCGAACGTTGGCCTCGAGGCTCGCCTTGGCGAGACCCATGACGTTGTAGCTCGGGATGGCGCGGACGGCGCCGAGATATGACAGCGTGAGCAGCGCGCCTGATCGGCCCGCCATCAGCGGCGCGGCGCGGCGGGCAAGGGCGGTGAAGCTGTAGCTGGAAACGTCGTGCGCGATCCGAAAGGCGTCGCGGCTGGTGCTCTCGGCGAACCCGCCGGCGAGGGCTTCACGCGGCGCGTATGCCACGGCGTGGACCACGACATCGAGGCTGCCCCACTCACGCTTCAGGAGATCGAAAGCCGCGTCGATCTCGGCGTCGACCGTCACATCGAGCGGCATCGTGAGACGGGAGCCGAGCGATTCAGCCAGGGGCTCGACGCGCTCCTTCATCTTGTCGTTGACGTAGGAGAAGGCGAGCTCGGCGCCTTCGCGATGCATCGCCTGCGCGATGCCCCATGCGATCGAGCGGTCGGTCGCGACACCGACGATGAACGCGCGCTTGCCTGAGAGAAATCCCATGCCGGAGCCTGCGGATGGTGAGGAGGCCGGCAGTTTAGACGAATCAGGTCAGGCCGTCCGTGGCGGATACTTACCCTCCGGACGCCACCCGAATCGTGAGCTTCTGACCTGCCAGGATGTGGCGCGATCCCATACCGTTCCAGGCCTCAATCTGCGCCACCCGCACCTGGAAGAGCCTCGCGATCCGCCACAGCGTATCGCCGGAGCGGACGGTGTAGATCACGCGGCGCGCACTGCCTTCCGGATGGTAAGAGGCTTCGTAGTAGTGCGAATGGCGGCGGTGATGCCCGTAGTAGCGCGCCGCGGCGGGTGCGCTCGCCACCAGGCGCAGCCGCTGTCCCGGGTGCAGCGTCTGGCCGGGTGAGAGGCCATTCAGCCGTGCGAGTGTATGGACGTTCATGCGGTTCCGCCGCGCAATCGCCCACAGGGAATCCCCGCGGCGCACCACCTGGAAGCGGAAATGACGGGTCCAACGCCAGCGGCCATCGACCCGCTCCGCGGCCAGCTTCACGTTCTCCGGCAGGGCGTAAACGGTGGCAGGGACCTCGAGCTCCATGCCCACCGTGAGGCGTCCCGCAGGCAGCGTGTTGAGCTTGCGGAGAATCTCGGCAGTCGTCTTGAATTGCCTGGCCACCGAGTACACGGTGTCATGCCGCCTGACTTCGTAATGCTCTATCCCCATGCGCTCGTCGGGCGTGAGGTCGGCGACGTTCTGCTCGAACACCGGCGCGGCATCGACCGGTATCAGCAGGTAGAAAGGTCCGGTAGGGTCCGTGGCCCAGCGATGGAAGGCGGGATTGAGGTCGTAAACCTCATCGGCGGTGATCCCGGCGATCTGCGCGGCGACCTGCATATTGATCTGACCCTGGGTCATCACGCGCGCGAAGTACGGCTGGTTGGGGATCGCGGTGAAGACGAGCCCGTATTTCCCGGGATCGTCGACCAGGCGCTTCATGGCGAGGAGCTTGGGCACGTAGGCCTCGGTCTCCCGCGGCAGGCGCAGGTGCCAGAAATCGATCGGGCGTCCCTCGGATTGATTCACCTGCACGGCGTGCTGAACGGCGATCTCGCCGCAGTTGTAAGCGGCGACGGCGAGCAGCCAGTCACCGTTGAACTCGTCATGCAGGGCCTGCAGGTAATCGAGCGCGGCGTTCGTGGAGGCGACGACATCGCGGCGGCCGTCATACCACCAGTCCTGCTTCAGGCCGAAGCGCGAGCCCGTGCCGGGAATGAACTGCCAGAGACCCGCGGCGCTTGCCCGCGAATAGGCATAGGGCTGAAACGCGCTCTCGATGACCGGCAGCAGGGCGAGCTCGGCCGGCATGTGCCGCGCCTCGAGCTGCGTGACGATGTAGTAGAGGTACATGTCGGCGCGCCCGAACGCGCGCTGCAGGTAATCGGGGTTGGACGCGTACCAGTCGAGCTGCTGGTCGATCGGGGTTTCGTCGGGATCGGGCAGAACGAAGCCGCCGCGAATGCGGGCGAAGAGGTCGGCGTACTGCACGGGGACCGGGCCGGCGGCCTGCTGCGGTGCCGGCGCCGCCGGCGGAGGCGGCGGAGTGGCGGCAGGCGCGGGAGCGGCGGCGGGCGGCGGCACGACCGCCTGCACCGGCTGGCTGGGCAGCGGCGGGCGGGTCGCGCAGGCGGCAAGCGCCGTGAGCGCAGCAATCAGCAGCGCATTACGAATGGCTCGAAACGTTTCCGTCGGCAAGTTCCCGACCCTCTGGAAGGCGTGTTAACTTCTTGTGGCACTGGAGTGCGATTCCCGGGGCGCTCGCACTCACGCAAGCGGGTCTCAGGGAGCTCCGTCTTTCCGACCTTACTGGGTCGGAGGACGAAATTTAACCGGTAACTTCACACTATTACCAGTACTTCGTGGCAGCCGCGCACAAATCGCAATTCCAGGAGCCGTACGCCGCGCGTCACGCGTGGTGGGCGAGCCCGCTTGGCAGTGCGCTCATCGCCGCGGAATCGCAGCTTCTCGGCGAGGCGCTCGAGGATGTGTTTGGCTGGGAATTACTGCAGATCGGCGCCTGGGGCTCGGGCAAGGAGTTGTTGTCCGGCGCGCGCACGCGCCATCAGGCCATCCTCGCTCCGCCGGGCCTGTCGTCTAGCGCCGACATCCGCGGGCGGCCCACCCAGCTGCCGATCGTCAGCGATTCGATCGATGCGGTCCTGCTGCCGCACATCCTCGAGTTCGCCACCGATCCCTACGCTATCGTGCGCGAGGCGGATCGCGTGCTCGTCGGCGAGGGGCGGCTGCTGGTGCTCGGGTTTCGGCCATGGAGCCTCTGGGGATTGCGCGCGCGCTGGAGCCGGAGCGGCTTCCCGCCGGGCACGCGCCGCGTGCTCTCCGAAAGAAGGATCCGCGAGTGGCTGGTGCTGCTCGGATATGAAGTAGTGTCCGCGCAGCATTATTTGTACCGGGGGTCCTGGGGCGGCGGGCTCGCAGCGGGGGAGGGGACGGCCCGGATGCTGCGGCGCGGACTCACCTATCCGCTGCCCGCCAACGCCTACCTGCTCAAGGCGCGCAAGCGCGTCTATACCCTGACGCCCATCCGGCCGCGATTCCGCGAGCGTCCCGCGGTGCTCGGCGGGCTCATCAAACCTTCGCCGCGCCAGCGCGCCTGAGGTCGTAGAGCGCTTGAATACAAACGTCGCAGGAACCGCGAGTGTGGTCGATATTTATACTGACGGCGCCTGCCGCGGCAATCCGGGTCCGGGCGGCTGGGGGGCGTTGCTGAATTTCGCCGGCCGCGAGAGGGAGCTGGCGGGCGCGGAGGCGCTGACGACCAACAATCGCATGGAGCTCACGGCCGTCATCCGTGCGCTCGAAGCGTTGAAGCGTCCAGTGCGGGTGCGCGTCTTTACCGACTCGGAGTACGTGCGGCGCGGCATCACGGAGTGGGTGCACGCCTGGAAGGCTCGGGGCTGGCTCACCGCCGACCGCAAGCCGGTGAAGAACCAGGATCTCTGGCAGCGGCTCGATGCGCTCGCTGCCGGGCACGAGATCGAGTGGCACTGGGTGCCGGGTCACGCGGGCGTGCCCGGCAACGAGCGGGTCGACCGCCTCGCCAATGAGGCCATAGATGCAATGGCGCCCAAATAGCCCGGCGCGCTGGGCCGGACACGAGTCCGGATCCAGCGCTTCAAAAAATACTGATAGACTTTTAGCATGCGACAGATCGTTCTCGATACCGAGACCACCGGCCTCGAGCCGGCACTCGGACACAGGATCATCGAGATTGGCTGCGTCGAGCTGGTCAACCGGCGAGTGACGGGCCGCAATTTCCATCGCTACTTGAATCCGGAGCGTGACATCGACCTGGGCGCGGAGGCGGTCCACGGGCTGCAGCGTCAGGACCTCGCGCGCCAGCCGCGGTTCGTGGAAGTGGCGGACGACCTCCTCGAGTTCATCGGCGGCTCGGAGCTCGTGATCCACAACGCGGAGTTCGACATCGCCTTCCTCGATGCGGAGCTGCGCCGCGCCGAGCGCACCACCGTGATGAGTGAGCTCTGCCGGGTCCTCGACACGCTGGTGCTCGCACGGGAGATGCATCCCGGGCAGCGCAACAACCTGGATGCGCTCTGCAAGCGTTACAACGTCGACAACTCGCGCCGCGAGCTGCACGGCGCGCTGCTGGATGCGCGCATTCTGGCGGACGTCTATCTCGCGATGACGGGCGGCCAGGGGGCGCTGGCACTCACGGAGAGCGTCTCGAGAGCCACCGTCCTCGGCGCGGGTCAGATCCGTGCCCTCGTGCGGCCGCCCGCGCCTCTTCGGGTCATCGCCGCCACGGAGCAGGAGCTGCGCGCCCACCGGGAGATGCTGGCGCTCATCGCCAAGACCTGTGGCGGGCGCTGCCTGTGGCCCAGCGCCGGGGAAGATCCGGTTCCTGAAGCGAATCGCGCCTGAGTGGATCTCATGCTTCATCTGCGCAAGTGCCGCCTCGGCATCGTCGGCCTCGGCTACGTCGGACTGCCGCTCGCCGTGGAGTTCGGTAAGCATTTCGATACCGTCGGCTTCGACATCAAGCCGCACCGGATCGCGGAGCTCACGAGCGGCCGCGACAGCACGCTCGAGGTTTCGCGGGCGGAGCTGAAGTCCGCGACGCGGCTCTCTTTCAGCACCGACCTCGACAGCCTGAAGCGCTGCCGCGTGCTCATCGTGACGGTGCCCACGCCCATCGATGAGTACAAGCGTCCGGATCTCACGCCGCTCATCAAAGCGAGCGAGACGGTCGGCAAGGCCCTGAGCAAAGGGGCGGTGGTGGTATACGAGTCCACCGTGTATCCGGGCTGCACCGAGGAAGTGTGCGTCCCGATTCTCGAGCGCGAGTCGGGCCTCAGGTTGAACCGGGACTTCTTCGTCGGCTACAGCCCGGAGCGGATCAACCCCGGAGACAAGGAGCACCGGCTCACCACCATCAAGAAGGTGACGTCGGGCTCGACGCCCGAGGCCGCGGAGTTCATCGACAAGCTTTACGGCACGATCGTCACCGCGGGCACGCACAAGGCGTCCAGCATCAAGGTGGCCGAGGCCGCGAAGGTCATCGAGAACACGCAGCGCGACGTCAACATCGCCCTCATCAACGAGCTGGCGCTGATCTTCAACCGCTTGGGGCTGGACACCGAGGAGGTGTTGAGCGCCGCCGGGACCAAGTGGAACTTCCTGCCCTTCAAGCCCGGCCTGGTCGGCGGCCACTGCATCGGTGTCGACCCCTACTACCTCACCCACAAGGCGCAGTCGATCGGCTATCACCCGGAGATGATCCTGGCGGGCCGGCGGGTCAACGACAACATGGGCCTGTACGTCGCCGGCGAAATCATCAAGCTGATGACCGAGAAGCGCATTCACGTCAAAGGCGCGCGCACGCTGATGCTCGGCATGACCTTCAAGGAGAACTGTCCCGACATCCGCAACTCCAAGGTCATCGACGTGGTGCGGGAGCTGGAGAAGTACGGCGCGGCGGTCGATGTCTACGACCCCTGGGCCGACGGGCAGGAGTGCCGTCACGAATACGGCGTGCGGCCGATCAAGACGCTGAAGCCGAAGCATTACGATGTGGCGGTGATCGCGGTCGCGCACCGGCAGTTCCGCGATATGGGTGCGGAAGGCGTGCGGCGTCTCTGCAGAAAAACCCACGTGCTCTACGACATCAAGCACGTCTTTCGTGCCGCGGACGTCGACGGCCGGCTGTGAAGATCCTCCTCACGGGCGCCGCGGGTTTCATCGGCTATCACACCACGCTCAATCTGCTGGCGCGCGGGCACGAGATCGTCGGGCTCGACAATCTGAACGACTATTACGACGTCACTCTCAAGGAGGCGCGGCGCGACCGGCTGAGCCGGCAGTCGGGGTTTCGCTTCGTGAAGCTGGACCTCGCCGATGACGGCGGGATGAAGGATCTGTTCGCGCGGGAGAGATTTGAGCGCGTCGTGCATCTTGCCGCCCAGGCCGGGGTGCGCTATTCGCTGGAGAATCCGCACAGCTACGTCCGCAGCAACGTCACCGGCACGCTGAACGTGCTCGAGGGCTGCCGCCACAACGGTGTCGAGCACCTGGTATACGCCTCGACCAGCTCGGTCTACGGCGCCAACACCGACATGCCGTTCTCGCCGCACCGGATCGCGGATCACCCGCTGTCCATCTATGCCGCCACCAAGCGCTCGAACGAGCTGATGGCGCATACGTATTCGTCGCTCTTCAATCTGCCCACCACGGGGCTGCGGTTCTTCACCGTCTACGGTCCCTGGGGGCGCCCTGACATGGCGCTCTTCCTGTTCACGCGCAACATCCTCGAGGGCCGGCCGATCGACGTGTTCAACAACGGACATCATCGGCGCGACTTCACCTACGTGGAAGACATCGCCGAGGGTGTCGCGCGTGCCTGCGAGCGGGTGGCGCAGCCCTCGCCTGCGTGGGACAGCGCATCACCCGACCCGGCGACCAGCCGCGCGCCCTTCCGCATTTACAACATCGGCAATCACCAACCGGTGGAGCTCATGCGCTACATCGAGGTGATCGAGCAGTGCCTGGGCCGGAAAGCCGAGAAGCGCTTCCTGCCGCTGCAGGCGGGGGATGTGCCGGAAACCTTCGCGGACATCGACGACCTCGTCCAGGACGTCGGCTACCGGCCGGCGACGCCGGTCGAGGTCGGGGTGCGGCGGTTCGTCGACTGGTTCTGCGAGTATTACGGTTTCAAAAAGTCTCCCTAGACCCGGCCGGGTACAATCGGGGTTTCTGTGGCCGCAGGTATGCCCGTGACGAAACAGCCTCCCCCCGCCGTGAAGGTCCCGCTGCTGGATCTGACGCAGCAGTACGAGAAGATCGCGGCCGAGGTCCAGTCCGCCATTACCCGGGTGTGCCGTAGCCAGCAGTTCATCCTCGGCGCCGAGGTGCGCGAGCTGGAGCTGAGCCTTGCCCGCTACAGTGGCTGCGCGCACGGAATCGGGGTTTCCTCCGGCACCGATGCGTTGCTGCTTGCGCTCATGGCGCTCGGCATCGGACCGGGCGACGAGGTGATCACCTCGCCTTTCACTTTCTTCGCCACCGCCGGAACCATCGCGCGCCTCGGCGCCCGTCCGCTCTTTTGCGACATCGACCCGCAGGACTTCAACCTCTCGCCCACCCAGGTGGAGGAGCTCATCGCGCGGGAATGCGACGTTCGGGGCGACGGCGACAACCGGCAGGTGATCCATCGCAAGACCGGCGGGCGTGTGAAGGCGATCATGCCGGTGCACCTCTACGGACAGATGTGTGACATGGACGCCCTCATGGATATCGCGAGCCGCCTCGGCCTTTCCGTGATCGAGGACGCCGCGCAGGCAATCGGCGCGCAGGACGGCAAGGGGCGGATAGCGGGCGGCATCGGGCACATCGGCTGTTTCTCCTTCTTTCCCACCAAGAACCTCGGGGCATTCGGCGATGCCGGCTTGTGCACCACGAGCGATCCGGCGCTGGCGGAGCGCATGCGGGTGCTGCGAGTGCACGGCGCCGAGCCCAAGTACCACCACAGCCTGATCGGCGGCAATTTCCGGCTGGATGAGATCCAGGCCGCGGTGCTCAACGTGAAGCTGAAATCTCTGGATGACTGGATGGCGGCCAGGGATGGACATGCCCGCCAGTACACCCAGCGACTGCAGGCACTGAGCCCCGCAGGCGCGGTCGTGATGCCGGTCAGAAGCCGAGGCGGACGGCACGTCTGGAATCAGTACGTGATCCGCGTGCGGCGGCGGGACGAGCTGCGGCAGCACCTGGCTGCGGCCGGTGTCGGAACGGAGATCTACTACCCGATTCCGCTGCACCTGCAGCAGTGCTTCGCCTACCTGGCCTACCGCCCCGGGCAGCTGCCCGAGGCCGAGCGCGCTGCACGCGAGGTGCTGGCGCTACCCGTCTTCCCGGAGCTCTTGCCGGCGCAAATCGACCATGTGACCGGTACAATCCAGCGCTTCTACACGGCCGCAGAGGCCCCATCTCAGCAGTCCGTCTGAGGAGCACCCCATGCCGAAGGCCGCAGGTCCCCGTACTCCCGTCTGGCCGGAACTGGCCACTCATGCCACGCGGCTGAGCAAAGTCGCCACCAGTGAGCTTTTCTCACGCGATCCCGGACGTTTCGAGCGCTTCTCGCGCCGCGGCGCCGGCCTCCTCATGGATTTCTCGCGCCAGCATCTCGATGAGATGGTGCTCGGGAAGCTGCTCGACCTTGCCGAGGCGGTGGGCCTCAAGGACTACCGCGATGCGATGTGGCGCGGAGAGAAGATCAACTCCACGGAAGGGCGCGCGGTTCTGCATGTGGCGCTGCGGCAGCCGCCGGGCGCGAACATCGGGGGTGCGGACATCACGCGGGTCGTGATGGCGGAGCGGGAGCATATGCTCACCTTCGCAGAAGACGTGCGCGCAGGGCGCATCGCCGGCAGCTCAGGGAAGCCGTTCACGCGGGTGGTGAACATCGGTATCGGCGGCTCCGACCTCGGGCCCGCGATGGCGGTGCAGGCGCTGCGCCCTTATACCGTGGATGCGCCGAAGTGCGACTTCGTCTCCAACATCGACGGCTGTCACCTCGAGGACATCCTGCAGAGCGCGGACCCGCGCGCGACCCTCTTCATCGTCTCCTCCAAGACCTTCACGACGCTCGAGACTCTGACCAACGCGCACACGGCGCGGGCATGGGTGAAGGAGAAGCTGGGCGAGGACGCGGTGCGGGAGCATTTCGCCGCGGTGTCGGTCAACCACCGCGCGATGGATGAGTTCGGCGTGCATCCGCAGTACCGCTTCACGATGTGGGACTGGGTCGGCGGGCGCTACTCGCTCTGGTCCTCGATCGGCGTGTCGCTCGCGATCGCCATCGGCAAGGAGCAGTTCCTGGCGATGCTGGCGGGCGGCCATGAGATGGACGAGCACTTCCGCAAGACACCCTGGGCTGACAACCTGCCGGCGCTGCTGGGGCTGCTGGGGGTATGGAACATCAACTTCGAGGGGCTGCCGACGGTGGCGGTGCTCCCGTATGACGATCGCCTCAAGCGTTTCTCTGCGTACCTGCAGCAGTTGGAGATGGAGAGCAACGGCAAGTCGGTGACGATCGACGGGCGCCGGGTCGAGTGGCAGACGGCGGCGGTCATCTGGGGCGAGCCCGGCAACAACGCACAGCACTCGTTCTTTCAGCTGCTGCATCAGGGCACGCTGCGGGCGGCGCTCGACTTCCTGCTGCCGGCGCGCTCGTCCTGCGGCAATCAGCCGCAGCAGGATCTCGCCATCGCGAGCTGTCTGGCACAGGCGGAGGCGCTCATGAACGGGCAGTCGGCGGAGCAGGTGCGCGCCGATCTCACGCAGCAGCAGCTGCCGAAGGAGCGGATCGAGGAGCTCGTGCCCCACAAGGTGCATCCCGGCAGCCGGCCGAGCACCCTGGTGGCGTTTCAGCGGTTGGATCCTCAGACCCTGGGCAAGCTCATCGCGCTCTATGAGCACAAGGTGTTCACGCAAGGAGTGGTCTGGGGGGTGAACTCCTTCGATCAGTGGGGAGTGGAGCTGGGCAAGAAGTTGACCGATAAGCTGGCGCCGGCGGTGCGCGACCCGAGTGGCGGGCATGCCGTGTCGCCGGGGGTGGGCAAGGTCATTGCGCAGTTGACGGAGTGGAAGCAGGGGGACTGAGCGGGGGCCATTTGACAGACATCGTTCAGCGGGGCCTGCAGGAGCACCTGGCCTTGTTTCAGAGCCTCGCGTCCCTGACGCCGGAGATCGAGCGGGCCGCCAGCCTCTGCTCCGGTGCGCTCGCCAGCGGGCACAAGCTGATGTTGTGCGGGAATGGCGGCTCCGCAGCGGACAGCCAACACATTGCCGCCGAGATGGCCGGCAGGTTCGTGAAGGATCGCAGGCCGCTGGCGGCCGTGGCCTTGTCCACCGATACCTCGACCATGACGTGCATCGCCAACGATTACACCTTTGACGAGGTGTTTTCCCGGCAGGTGATGGGGCTGGGCGTCAGAGGCGACTGCCTGCTCGCCATCTCGACGTCGGGTAACTCGCGGAATGTGATTCGCGCCGCCGAGGCGGCGCGGGCCGCCGCCATAGGTGTCGTCGGCTTGCTCGGCAAGGGCGGCGGGCCGCTGCGAGAGCTCTGCGACGTCCCGATCGTGGTGCCGAGTCAGATTACCGCCCGCATCCAGGAGGCGCACATATTCATCGGCCATACGCTGTGCGCGCTCGTGGAAGAGGCGCTGGGACTCGCATGAGCGCGGACCTCAAAGCGCGGCTGCGCAAGTCGCGAGTGCTGGTCGTGGGCGATGCGATGCTGGACCGCTACCTGTTCGGGGAGGTCGAGAGGATCTCCCCGGAGGCGCCGGTGCCGGTCGTGCGTGTCACCAGGGAGGAGCATCGGTTGGGTGGCGCCGCGAACGTTGCCCTGAACGTCAAGGCGCTTGGCCCGGGCGTCACCCTGATTACGGTGGTCGGCGAGGATGAGCCGGCGCGCAGGCTCGAGGGCTTGCTGAAGTCGCAGGCGGTAGAGGTGGTTCTGGGCAGGGACCCACAGCTCTTCACGTGTGTGAAGCTGCGGGTCATCGGCCGGGCGCAGCAGTTGGTACGGGTCGACTTCGAGAATCAGCCGGATCACGAGGTGCTGGCGGACATGCTGTCCGACTTCGTGCGGGTGCTGCCGCAACAGGAGGCCGTGCTCTTTTCCGACTACGGCAAGGGAGGGCTGACGCACATTCCGCGCATGATCGAGCTGGCACGGGCGGCCGGCAAGCCGGTGCTGGTGGATCCCAAGGGCGATGACTACGGCCGCTATGCGGGCGCGACGGTCATCACACCGAATCGCGCCGAGCTCGCGCAGGTGATCGGCGCCTGGAAGACGGAGGAGCAACTCGAGGAGCGGACGCAGCGGCTGCGGGAGAGCAATCGGCTGGATGCCGTGCTCATCACGCGCAGTGAAGAGGGAATGTCGCTCTTCGATGCTTCGGGGCATCTGCACGTGCCTGCCCAGGCCCGAGAGGTGTTCGACGTGACGGGCGCGGGCGATACGGTGATTGCGACGCTGGCCGCCATGCTGGCCTGCGGCATGAGCCTGCGGGAGGCGATGCCCATCGCCAACCGCGCAGGCGGCATCGTCGTCGGCAAGTTCGGCACGGCAACGGTTAGCTACGAGGAGCTGTTCGGTTGAGAGTAGTCGTGACCGGCGCCGCCGGTATGATCGGGAGCAATCTGGTGCATGGACTCAACGCGATCGGCATCGACGATGTCATCGCGGTGGATGACCTCACCGAGGGTGCGAAATTCCGCAATCTCCTCGGCGCCAGGGTGTGCGATTACTTCGATCGCAACGAGTTCTACGACCGCTTCGCGCTGGGAGAGCTGGGCCATATCGACGCCGTGTTTCACGAGGGGGCCTGCTCCGATACGATGGAGCACAACGGCCGGTACATGCTGGAAACCAACTATCGGTGCTCGAAGGACCTGCTCGATATCTGCCAGGGCCGCGGCACGCGGCTGCTCTACGCCTCATCCGGCGCCACCTACGGCGATAGCTCGACGTTCCGTGAAGCGCCGGAGCACGAGCGGCCGCTCAACGTATACGGCTACTCGAAGCTCCTCTTCGACAACATCGTGCGCCGCACGCTGCCCACGGCGCGGTTCCAGGTGGCAGGCTTCCGCTACTTCAATGTCTACGGGCCGCGCGAGCAGCACAAGGGGCGGATGGCGTCAGTAGCCTTTCATCACTTCGGGCAACTGCGCGAGACCGGCAAGGTAAAGCTCTTCGGTGAGTACGGGGGCTACGGCCCAGGGCAGCAGACGCGCGACTTCGTGTTCGTCGACGATGTCGTGGCGGTGAATCTGTGGTTTCTCCGGCATCCGGAGCGTAGTGGCATCTTCAACGTCGGCACGGGCAAGGCGCAGCCCTTCAACGACGTGGCCCATGCAACGATCAACGCGTCGCGGGCGGCGCGCGGCGAGGCGCCGCTCGGCCTCGAGCAGCAAGTCTCTCAGGGCTTGATCGAGTACACGCCTTTCCCACCGGCTCTGGTCGGAAAGTATCAATGCCACACCCAGGCGGAGCTGGCTTTGTTGCGCGCATCCGGCTGCGACGTTCAGTTCGCCGACGTGGCGACGGGCGTGCGGCGATACGCGCAGTGGTTGGCCGCACAGCGGGATCCGGCGGCTTGAGCGCAATCGATGTCGAACATCCCGGCCTCCTTGAGTCGCAAGCTCGTCGCCGCCGCTGAAGTCCGCGGACGGGAGTGGCCGCGCCCGCTGGTGTTCACCAACGGTGTGTTTGACGTCCTGCATCATGGTCATGTGGTATATCTGGCAGCCGCACGCGAGCTCGGTGCCGCGTTGCTCGTGGCTGTCAACAGCGACTCGTCGGCGAGTCAGCTCGGTAAAGGACCGGACCGGCCGCTCAATCGGGAGTCGGACCGGGCGCTCGTGGTCGCGGCGCTCGAGAGCGTTTCCTTCGTCACCACGTTCGATGAGCCGACTCCGTGCGAGTTGCTGCAGCGCTGCCGCCCCGACGTGTACGTCAAGGGCGGCGACTACGACATGGAGATACTGGAAGAGACCCGGCTCATGCGCAGTTGGGGCGGCCGCGCGGTGGCCATTCCCTTCGTCACCGGCTACTCGACCACTGCGCTCGTGCAACGCATTCGCGGCGGCTCATGAGCCGCAGGGCGGCGTTCATCGACCGCGACGGAGTGCTCAACGAGGAGCGGGCATTCGTCCACCGCAGTGAGGACTTCGCGTTGCTGCCGGGGGCAGTCGCGGCGCTGCGCCTGCTCGAGGCGGCGGGTTACCTCCTCGTGGTGGTCACCAACCAGTCCGGAATCGCGCGCGGCATCTACCCCGAGGCCGACTATCTGGCCCTCACCGAGCACATGCGAGCGGAGCTCGCGGCCGCGGGGGTGTCCCTGGATGCGGTCGAGTATTGCCCCCACCTGCCCGACGCGCCGCTGGAGCGTTACCGTCTCGACTGCGACTGCCGCAAGCCGAAGCCCGGCATGCTGCTGCGGGCCGCCCAGGCGCTCGATATCGAGCCAGGCGCCTCCTTCCTGGTGGGCGACCGGCTATCGGACCTCGAGGCCGGCCGCGCGGCCGGGATAGGGCGCTGTTTCCTGGTGCGGACAGGCTATGCCCTGTCCGAGGAGGCCGTGGCGCGGGCGGATGCCGTCTACGAAGATCTGCTCGCCTGCGCCAGGTCCGTCGTGGCAAGCTCTCGCTAAAGTTTTTCAGAGGAAGCAATGACTTGAAAGGCATCGTTCTCGCCGGCGGAGCGGGCACCCGGTTGCACCCGGTGACCCTGAGCATCAGCAAGCAGCTCCTGCCGGTCTACGACAAGCCCATGGTCTATTACCCGCTGGCGGCGCTGATGCTGGCGGGAATCAGGGACATTCTGCTCATCTCGACCCCGGAGGACCTGCCGCTCTTTCGCCGGCTGCTCGGCGACGGCGCCAAATGGGGGATCTCGCTCTCGTACGCCGAGCAGCCCAGGCCCGAGGGGCTGGCGCAAGCCTTCATCATCGGCCGCCGCTTCGTCGGCAAGGATCGCGTGGCGCTGGTCCTCGGCGACAACATCTTCTACGGCCAGGGGCTGCCCGAGCAGTTGGAGGCCGCGGCCCAGCGCGGCGAGGGCGCGACGGTGTTCGCCTATCGGGTGCGGGACCCGGAGCGGTATGGCGTCGTGCAGTTCGATGAGGCCGGGCAGGCGCTCGACATCGAGGAAAAGCCCGAGAAGCCCAAGTCGCACTTCGCGGTGACCGGCCTCTACTTCTACGACAATCAGGTGCTCGACATCGCCGCCAACCTGAAGCCCTCCCCGCGCGGGGAGCTCGAGATCACCGACGTCAATCGCGAGTACCTGGCGCGGCGCGCGCTGAGCGTGGAGCTGTTGGGTCGCGGCGTGGCGTGGCTCGACACGGGTACTCACGAATCGCTGCTGCAGGCTTCGATGTTCATCGAGGCAATCGAGACCCGGCAGGGACTGAAGGTCTGTTGCCCCGAGGAGATCGCCTACCGCAGGAACTACATTTCCGCCGCGCAGCTCGAATCGCTGGCACGGCCGCTCGCCAAAACGGGGTATGGCACCTATCTCCTCGAGATTCTACAGGGGCAGCCCTGACATGGAATTCGTCCCGACCGCCATTCCCGAGGTCGTGCTGATTCGCCCGAAGGTATTCGGCGATACGCGCGGCTACTTCATGGAGTCCTGGGAGGAGCACAAGTTCGCCGCCGCGGGGCTCGACCTGAAGTTCGTTCAGGACAACCACAGTTACTCCGCGCGGCACATCCTGCGCGGATTGCACTACCAGATACGGCAGCCGCAGGGAAAGTTGGTGCGTGTCGTTACGGGTAGCGTCTACGACGTGGTGGTGGACATCCGCCGCAGCTCGCCTGATTTCGGCAAGTGGGTGGGTGTGGAGCTTTCCGCGGAAAATCATCACATGCTGTGGGTGCCCCCTGGCTTCGCGCACGGTTATCTCGTGCTCAGCGAGTATGCGGATTTCATCTACAAGGTCACTGATTTCTATGCGCCGGCGCACGAGCGCGCGATCCGCTGGAACGATCCCGACATCGGAGTGAAGTGGCCGCTGCCGGCGGGCACCGAGCCCGTCCTTTCCGGCAAGGATGCCGTGGCCGCCGCACTCAGCGATGCGGAGGTTTATCCTTGAAGGTCCTGGTCACGGGCGCCGGAGGGCAGGTCGGACGCTCGCTGCTCGATGCCGTACCTGATGATTGCGAGGCCGTTGGCTGCCTCCACGGCGATCTTGATGTCGGCGCAGGCCACGCGGTGCGAGACGTCGTCAGCAGTCATCGTCCTGCAGTGATCATCAATGCTGCCGCGTACACCGCGGTCGACAGGGCGGAATCGGAGCCGGACGCTGCTCGGCGGATCAACTCCGAGGGCCCGCGCCATCTGGCGCTGGCGGCCCGGGAATGCGGCGCGCGACTGATCCACATCTCCACCGATTTTGTTTTCGACGGCGCGGCATCCGTTCCCTATCGGCCGGATTCCGCAACCAATCCCCTCAGTGTTTACGGCCGAACCAAGCGGGATGGCGAGCACGCGGTTCTGGAGGAGCTCCCGGGGCAGTCTGCGGTCGTGCGAACCGCCTGGATCTACGCTGCAACCGGTGCGAACTTCGTGAACACGATGCTGCGTATCATGCGGTCGCAGGGCGGAGTACGGGTGGTGGCAGATCAGGTAGGCACGCCGACATCGGCACGGTTCTTCGCCGCAACGCTGTGGCGGATCGCGGCCAATCCGGCGATTCGCGGCATCCACCACTGGACCGACGCGGGAGTTGCGAGCTGGTACGACTTTGCGGTGGCGATCGCCGAGGAGGGCGCACAGCTCGGGCTGGTCTCGGCCGAAGTGACTGTCACGCCGATCACCACTGCGGACTACCCGACACCGGCCCGCCGCCCCGCCTACAGCGTGCTCGACAAGGGGTCCCTGGCTGCTCACGGCCTTGCTCCCGTCCATTGGCGCCAGCGCCTGCGCTCCATCCTGAAAGACATTCCCCGTGCCTAGGCTCCTCGTCACCGGCGGCGCCGGCTTCATCGGCGCCAATTTCGTGCACTACTGGCTGCAGGCTCACCCCGGCGAGCGCCTGGTCGTCCTCGATGCGCTGACCTACGCCGGCAATCTTGCGAATCTCGACGCGGTCAAGCAGCGTCCGGAGCTGAAGTTCATACAGGGCAACATAGGTGACACGGCAGCGATCGAGCGCCTGTTGCGAGAGGAGGGGATCGACACCGTCGTGCATTTCGCAGCCGAGTCGCACGTCGACCGTTCCATACACGGACCTGATGTCTTCATCGAGACCAACGTACAGGGCACCCACTCGATGCTGAAGGCCGCGCGCAAGGTGTGGTTGGAAGAGAAGACGGTCGCGACGCATCGTTTCCATCACGTATCGACGGACGAGGTCTACGGGTCCCTGGGAGCCGACGACCCCTCATTTCACGAGAGCACCCCGTACGCGCCGAATTCACCTTACGCCGCAAGCAAAGCGGCGTCGGATCACCTGGTGCGCGCCTACCACCATACGTACGATCTTCAGGCCACGACCAGTAACTGCTCGAACAACTACGGCCCGTTCCATTTCCCCGAGAAGCTGATTCCGCTGATGATCGTCAACCTCCTGCACGGACGGACGTTGCCGATCTACGGCGACGGCCGTAACGTCCGGGACTGGCTGCACGTGAGCGACCATTGCCGCGGGATCGACCTCATTTTGAGCAAGGGGAGGCCTGGCGAGGTCTACAACATCGGTGGCGGAGTTGAGAGCGAGAACCTGAAGCTGGTCGAGGCGCTCTGTTCGGTAGCCGATGATGCTTTCGGAGCCCGAAAGGATCTCGCTTCCCGTTTCCCGGGGTGCCCCGCAGCGCGGGGTGGCAAGTCGTCGAGCCTCGTGCAGTTCGTCAAGGATCGTCCCGGTCACGATCGCCGCTACGCGATCGACTGCGGCAAGATCGAGCGGGAGCTGGGCTACCGGGCACAGGTGACTCTGGCCGCGGGGCTCAGGAGCACCTTCGAGTGGTACGTGGACAATGAATGGTGGTGGCGAGCCGTCATGGACGGCAGCTACCAGCACTGGATCGAGACCCACTATCAGTAGGATGGGAACGCTCAGGCGCCGATTCCGCTCCAATCCGGCAGCGCTCCCGCTACAATTAGGGTTTCGCATGAGGCGAGCTGGGGCGAAGGGCGCCTCTAGAATCCGGCGGACAGCCGGACGAGGCTTGAGCGTGCGCTGCTTCGTCCACTGGCGATAAAAGGTTGCTAATGCGCTTGATGCGAAGTCCGTTCGGGCCGCTGGCCGGTTTGCTGTTCGCTTTGATTGGCTGCTGGCTGCTCGCCGGCTCGGCGCATGCCCAGAGCGCGTCTCTTTCCGGCGGCGACGCGATGGATCTCTTCCAGGGCCTGACACCGGAAGAGCAGCAGGCGATCCTGAGCCGGCTCGGGGCGGGCAATCTCGGCGGCGGCACCAGCACGCTGAACCAGTTGCCAGGGCAGCTGGGCTCGGCGGGCGGCCTCAATCAGCCGCAGTCGCAGGAATATCAGCAGGAAATGGCCGTGCGCCGCCGGCGCGCGGAAGAGGAGCAGCAGCCGCTCATCCCGGTGATGAAGGCGGGCGACTGGATCATCGTTCAGCTCGGGTTCCAGCTGCCGCCGGCGCCCATCAACGAGTCGGTGCTGGCGATGCAGCGGCTTTACTCGGCGCAGGGAGGCACGCCGTCGGCGCAGAGCCTGCAGGCGCTCCAGTCTCTTCAGCAGGGAAGCACGCAGGGGAGCGGTTCGGACCTGGCCGCAGCCCAGGCTGCCACCAGCGCCCTGTCCTCATCGCAGCAGTTGACGAGCGCCGAGAAGCACCAGCTCACGGCGCTGATCGACCTGATCCGGTCGCGGAATCCTTATCAGCTCTCCGCCGATGGGGTGCTGACTCTGCCGGGATTTGCGCCCATCCCGCTGCTCGGTCTGACCGAGCAGCAGGCTACGCTGCGCCTCCAGGTCGTTCCCGACTTTCAAAATCTTCAGTTGCGAGTGACCCTGCTGCCTCTAAAGAAGACGGGGGCGCAGGCGCTCAAGCCCTTCGGCTATGACCTCTTTGCGGAATACCCGTCCAGTTTCGAGCCGCTGACCAACGTTCCGGTGCCGTCCGACTACGTCATCGGTCCCGGCGACACGCTCGATGTGCTGCTCTATGGCAGTCAGAACCATGCCTACCAGATGTTGGTTGGGCGGGACGGACGCATCAACTTTCCGGAGCTGGGACCGATCGATGTCGGTGGCCAACTCTTCAGCGCCGTGCAATCCGAGATCGAATCCCGGGTCGGCCACCAGATGATCGGAGTGCGGGCCAGCATCAGCATGGCGCAGACCCGAGCGATCCAGGTGTTCGCCATGGGCGAGGCGTTCGAGCCCGGGGCATACACCATCAGCGGACTGGGGACCATCACCTCGGCACTCTACGCCGCGGGCGGTATCCTCAAGGAGGGCTCGCTGCGGAACATCGAGTTGAAGCGTGGCGGCGCCGTAGTGCGGAAGCTGGATCTCTACGATCTTCTGATCCACGGCGACACCGCCGATGATGCGAAGCTGCTGCAGGGCGATGTGGTGCTGGTGCCGCCGGTGGGCTCGACCGTCGCCGTCGACGGGCAAGTGCAGCGGCCGGCGATCTACGAGCTGCGGAACGAGACCATGCCGGCCGAGGTCATCGCCCTGGCGGGCGGCCTCACTCCGAATGCCGATACCTCGAAGGCCACGCTCACGCGAATCCTGGCGAACGGCGAGCGCGTGGTCCTGCCTCTGGACCTGACTGCCGGCGGCTCCGCGGAAGGGCTGCGCAATGGCGACCTGATTCATATCCCGCGGCTGCGGCCCACGCTCGATTCCGCCGTGGAGCTGCAAGGGCACGTCTATACCGCTGGTGCCTATTTTTACCGTCCCGGCATGCGGCTCACCGACGTCATTCATTCGGTGGATGACCTGCAGCCGAATGCGGACCTTCACTACGTCCTCATACGTCGCGAGCTGCCGCCCGACCGCCACGTCGAGGCGATATCCGCGAATATTGCCGCTGCGCTTGCCGCTCCAGGGTCCCCTGCCGACGTCACACTGATGCCGCGGGATCAGATCACCGTCTTCGACCTCTCCTCGAGCCGGGACCGGATCGTCCACCCGATTCTGGAAGATCTGCGCATGGAAGCGACCGCCGAGGAGCCTGAGCAGGTGGTGACGGTCGAAGGCCGTGTGAACGTCCCCGGGCAATACCCGCTCGAGCCCGGCATGACAGTGGCGGATCTCATCCGCGCCGGCGGCGGCTTGGCCGATGCCGCGTATGCGGGCAAAGCGGAGCTCACGCGCTACGTGGTCGTCGATGGCAGCACGCGCCGCACGGACATCATGGACATCGATGTCGCCAGCGCTTTGAGCGGCAATCCTGCCGCCAACGTCAAGCTCGACCCGTATGATGTCTTGAGCATCAAGGAAGTCTCGCAATGGACGAACCAGGAAAGCATCACGCTGCGGGGCGAGGTGCGCTTCCCCGGCACGTACACGATCCAACCGGGCGAGACACTCAAATCGGTGATCGAGCGCGCCGGTGGGCTCACTCAATTTGCCTTCCCGCAGGGCTCCGTGTTCACCCGCACGGAGCTCAAGGTCCGGGAGCAACAGCAAATGGATCTGCTCGCCTCGCGCATGAAGATCGAGCTGGGGGTGCTCGCCCTGCGCGCCGTGGCAACCGCTCAGGGAGGTAACGTGGGTAACTCCGAAAGCGCGCTCGTCGTGGGCAAATCCCTGCTGGCGCAGCTTCAGGGGGAGAAGGCTGTCGGACGCCTCGTCATCAACCTGCCGGGAATCGTGCGTGAGCCCTCTGGGTCCTCGTACGATGTCGTGTTACGCGATGGCGATGAGCTCATCGTGCCGAGGTTCGAGCAGGAGGTGACCGTCATTGGCGAGGTCCAGGACGCCACCTCGCATCTCTACAATTCCGACCTTTCGCGGGACGATTACATCGCCTTGAGCGGCGGAATCACCTCTCAGGCCGACCCGAAGAGGGTCTACGTCGTCCGGGCCGATGGCAGCGTGGTCGCAAACGGCAACAGCAGCCGCTGGTTCAGTCGAGGCGGAAACGTCGAGATCGAGCCTGGCGACACGATCGTGGTGCCCATCAACGCCACGCAGATGCTGCCGTTGCCGTTCTGGGAGGCAATGACTGGTATCGTCTACAACGTGGCGATTGCGGTGGCGGCGATACATGGGCTGTAGTAACTCGGGATCATGGTGATCACGTGGCTAAGCGGGCACTCATAACGGGAATAACCGGGCAGGACGGCGCCTACCTGGCGGAGCTCCTTCTGGCCAAGGGATACGAGGTCCACGGGATCAAGCGCCGCGCATCGTCCTTCAATACGGATCGGATAGATCATCTCTATCAGGATCCACACGAGCGCGACGTCCAGTTGCACCTTCACTACGGCGACCTGACCGACGCGACCAACCTGATCAGGATCGTGCAGCAGGTTCAGCCCGACGAGATCTACAATCTCGCCGCCCAGAGCCATGTCGCGGTCTCGTTCGAAACCGCCGAATACACGGCGAATTCCGACGCCCTGGGCGCCTTGCGGTTGCTGGAGGCGATCCGCATTCTGGGTCTGGAGAAGCGCACGCGGTTCTACCAGGCTTCAACTTCCGAGATGTTCGGCAAGGTGCAGGAGACTCCGCAGCGGGAAACCACTCCCTTCTACCCGCGCTCGCCCTACGGGGCCGCCAAGGTGTACGCGCACTGGATAACGGTGAACTACCGCGAGGCGTACCGCATGTTCGCCTGCAGCGGGATTCTGTTCAACCATGAGTCGCCCATTCGCGGGGAGACATTCGTCACGCGCAAGATAACGCGCGCGCTGACGCGCATTCACCAAGGCCTGGAGACGGTCCTCTATCTGGGGAATCTGGATTCGCTCCGGGATTGGGGTCACGCCAGGGATTACGTCCGCGCGCAATGGCTCATCCTGCAGCAGGATGTTGCGGAAGACTTCGTGATTGCAACCGGCGAACAGCATTCTGTGCGGGAGTTCGTCACCGAGGCGGCGCGGCGGCTCGACATGCAGATCGAATGGCGCGGACATGGCGTGGACGAATGCGGCGTGGACACCCGCACAGGCCGCACGGTCGTCAAGGTGGACGCGCGTTACTTCAGACCGACGGAGGTCGAGACTCTGCTCGGCGATGCGAGCAAGGCTCGGCTCAAACTCGGCTGGCAGCCGCAGCACAGCTTCGCCGATCTCGTGGATGAGATGGTGCGGGACGACCTGCAGCTGGCGAAGCGCGACGCGACCATGACCCGCGAGGGATTCAGGTCCTACCGGTATCTCGAATGACTCCCGACGCTTCGATCTTCGTCGCCGGCCACCGCGGGTTGGTAGGCTCCGCGATCGTGCGCCGGTTGAATGCGGCCGGCTTTAGCCGCACGATTCTGCGCGACCGTCGGGAGCTCGATCTGACGGACCAGGCGGCGGTCAACGCGTTCTTCGCCGCCGTCAGACCCGAATTCGTCTTTCTTGCCGCCGCCCGTGTTGGCGGAATCCTGGCGAACGATACCTATCCGGCCGAATTCCTCCGCGACAATCTGGCGATCCAGACGAACGTCATCGACGCGGCCTACAGGCACGGGACGAAAAAGCTGCTCTTCCTCGGGTCGAGCTGCATCTACCCCAAGGCCGCGCCGCAACCGATGACGGAGGAGTGCCTGTTGACCGGACCGCTCGAGCCGACCAACGAGTGGTATGCAATCGCAAAGATCGCCGGACTCAAGATGTGTCAGGCCTATCGCCGGCAGTACGGCTTCGACGCCATTGCGGCGATGCCGACCAATCTCTATGGGCCGGGCGACAATTTCAGCCTCGAGAAGTCGCATGTTTTGCCGGCTCTGATGCGCAAGTTTCATGAGGCCAGGGAGCGGGGTGCCGCCGAGGTGGAAGTTTGGGGGACAGGCAAGCCGCGCCGTGAGTTTCTCCATGTGGATGATCTTGCCGATGCCTGCCTGTTCCTGATGCGGAATTATGCCGACGAGAAATGGATCAATGTCGGCTGGGGCCGGGACGAAACCATCGCCGAGCTGGCGGCGACGATTTCCCGGACCGTCGGCTTCGGTGGATCCGTGCGCTTCGACGAGTCGAAACCGGACGGCGCCCCGCGGAAGCTGCTCGATGTGTCGCGTCTCTCCGCCCTGGGCTGGTCGCCCCGAATCACGCTCGAGGATGGCATCCGCGCCACGTATCAATGGTTTCTGGCGAATTGGGCGCATATCAGGGTCTGAGCGCAATGCGCCTGAAGCTGCTCAAACCGCTGGTTCCGCCTGTGCTTGCGGATCTCGTCAGCCGCGCCCGTTCTCCAGTCAGTTTCAGCGGTGAATTCGCCTCATGGGAAGCCGCGGCCGCCCAAGCGGAGGGATACGACGCGCGGGAAATTACCGAGCGAACGGCGGCCGCGACCCGCAGGGTCGTGGCCGGCCAGGCCGTCTACGAGCGGGACTCGGTGACGTTCGATCGCATCGAATACTCCTGGCCGCTGCTGGCCTCCCTGCTGCAGGTCGGCCTGGAGATGGGTTCGCTGCGGGTGATCGACTTCGGGGGCTCATTGGGGAGCAGTTGGCGTCAGAACAGCCGATACCTGCAACGGCTGCGGATACCGCTTTCCTGGCGCGTCGTCGAGCAGGAGCATCTGGTCGCACTGGGAAACGAGGAGTTTTCCGGCGAGGTTCTTCGCTTCTACCGCAGTATCCCGGACGCCGTGCAGGACGGCGTGGACGTGGTGCTGTTTTCCAGCTCGCTGTGCTATGTCCGGGATCCGGAGCAATACCTGCGCCAGGCTGCCGCTGCGCCGGCTCGGTTCGTGATCGTGGACCGTCTGCCCACGATTCCCGGCGCTCGCGACCGGATTGCCGTGCAGCACGTATCCGAGCCAATCTACGACGCAAGCTATCCGATACGACTGTTTGCAGAAGAGACTTTGCAGTCGGGACTGCTCGCGGGCTGGAGTGTCCGCGAAACATGGGACTGCGACCTGCAGCCCGACCGTAGTTCGCGTTGTCACGGCTTCTTTCTGGAGAAGCGATGAATTACCACACGTTCTTCAGGGATCGCGCCGTACTGATCAGCGGTGGCTGCGGCTTCATCGGCTCGATGTTGGCGCGCCGTCTGGTTGGACATGGCGCCCGTGTCACCATCATCGACAGCCTGATTCCCAGTTACGGCGGCAACCTCGCCAATATCGCTGACATACGCGACCGCGTCTGGCTGAACATCTCGGATGTCCGCGATCCCTATGCCATGGAGCAGCTCATCCGCGGGCAGGATTACCTGTTCAATCTCGCCGGACAGACGAGTCATCTGGATTCGATGAACGACCCGTTCACCGATCTCAACATCAATGCGACGGCGCAGCTTTCCATCCTGGAGGCGGTGCGGCGCATCAGCCCGAAGATCCGCATAGTGTTCGCTTCCACGCGCCAGCTGTACGGCAAGCCGCAGTACCTGCCGGTCGACGAGGGCCATCCGGTGCTCCCGGTCGACATCAACGGCATTCACAAGCTGGCCGGCGAGTATTATCACCTGCTCTATCATCGCGTCTACGGGATCCCTTCGTCGTGCCTGCGGCTGACCAACACCTACGGCCCGGGAATGCGGGTGAAGGACGCGCGCCAGACTTTCCTGGGCATCTGGATCAAACTGCTGCTTTCCGGGCAGCGCATCAAGGTGTTCGGGGACGGCGCGCAGCTGCGCGACTTCAATTACGTCGACGATGTCGTCGATGCGCTGCTGCGGGCCGCCACCCGGGACGAAGCCGTCGGTCAGGTGATGAATCTCGGCAGCGACGAGGTGATCTGTCTGAAGGATCTTGCGGCGCTGATGGTGGCGGTGAACGGCGGCGGCGAATGGGAATTGGTGCCGTTTCCGCCGGACCGGAAATCGATCGATATCGGGGACTACTACGGCAATTGGTCGCGGGCGCGCGCGCTGCTGGATTGGCGCCCGACGGTCGGGCTGGAGGCAGGACTGAGACGATCGCTGGAGTACTACCGCGCCAATGGCCCGGCGTACTGGGAGTCGTAATGAGCGGCATTGCGATGAACGATTTTCGTCGGGAGCCCGATGAGCTGGTCAGGGCCGAGCTGGCCGCCTGCGAGCGGGTGATACGCTCCGGCTGGTGGATCCTGGGCCGCGAAGTGACCGCCTTCGAGCAGGCGTGGGCCGCCTATCTCGGCGCGCCGGCTGCCGTGGGCTGCGCGAACGGGCTCGATGCGATCGAGTTGGGGCTGCGCGCGTTGGACATCGGCCCCGGCGACGAGGTGATTACGACTCCGATGACGGCGTTCGCCACGGTGCTCGCGGTATTGCGCGCCGGCGCGGTGCCCGTACTGGCGGACATCGACCCGGACACTGCGATGCTGTGTGTCGAGAGCGTAAAGCGCTGCATCGGGCCGCGTACCAGGGCGGTGCTTCTGGTGCACCTGTACGGTCACGCCGGGCCGTTGGACGAGCTGCTCGATTTGCTCCAGGACCGCGGCATTCAGCTGTTGGAAGACTGCGCCCAGGCTCACGGAGCCATGTGGGGCGGCCGCTCGGTCGGCAATTTCGGCGCTTTCGCCGCCTGGAGCTTCTACCCGACCAAGAATCTCGGCGCGATCGGCGACGGCGGCGCGCTGACGACCTCGCGGCCGGAGCTGGCGGAAAAAGTGCGCGTACTGCGCAACTACGGCCAGACGGTCCGCTATCAACATCCGTTCCTCGGCATGAACAGCCGGCTGGACGAGCTCCAGGCGGCGATTCTCAGCGCGCGCCTGCAATACATGCCGCAATGGGTTGCCAGGCGGCGTGACATCGCGACGAGGTACGCGGCGGAGATCGGCAATCGGCACGTCCGCCCGATGCCGCTCCCCGAAGACCGGCTCCGCCACTCACACCATCTCTTCGTTGTCAGGTGCGCGCAAAGGCGTGAGTTGCAGGAGTATCTGCGTGACCAGGGGGTTGAGTCGCTGATCCATTACCCCATCCCGATACACCTGCAGGAACCCTGCCGCCAACTCGGCCGCGACCCCAAAGGTCTGCGAGCGGCGGAAGTGCATGCCGATACCTGCTTGTCGCTGCCCTGTCACGCCGGGCTGTCGGATGCCGAGGTCGGGCAGGTGGTCGCGGCAGTCAACCGATTTGGCGGCTGAGGCATCTTGGAACACTACGTCACTCTCTTCGACAGCCTGTTTCTCCCGCAGGGGCTGGCATTGCATGCCTCGCTGTCACGCCATGCCGGCAGCTTCACTCTCTGGGTACTCTGTCTCGACGACAAGACCAAGCAGGTGCTGGATTCCGTCGGCGCGCCGACCCTGAGGACGATCGGCCTCTCGGAGGTGGAGTCCGGCGAGTTGCTCGGGGTCAAACCCAAGAGGACGCGCGCGGAGTACTGCTGGACGTTGACGCCATACACCCCGAAAATCGTGTTCGATCGGGCGCCGGATGCGCGCCGGGTGACGTACGTGGATGCCGATGTGTTCGTGCTGCGATCGCCGCGTGAAATTTTCGAGGAATTCGACCGCTCCGGCAAGGCAGTAATGATCACCGACCACGCCTATGATGCGGAATACGATCATGCGGCGGTCGTCGGGCAATATTGCGTTCAGTTCATGACGTTCGTCCGCGGGAGCAGCGAGCCGGTGCGGCAGTGGTGGCAGGACCGCTGCATAGAGTGGTGCTCGGCAACGCCGCAGGACGGCAAGCTCGGCGATCAGAAGTATCTCGACGACTGGCCGACGCGATTCGGCCAGTTGGTCCATGTCCTGCAGCAGATCGATCTGCTGCTCGCGCCGTGGAATGCGCGCCGCTTCCCGTATTCCCGCGCCGTCGCCTGGCATTTCCAGGGCCTGCGCCTGTTGAGCAAGCGCCGAGTGTTGCTGCACGGGCCCTATTCCGTGCCGGAGATCGTACACCAGATGGTATACGAGCCCTATCTGGCGGAGCTGGCGCGCAGCGTGCAGATCCTGGGGGGGTACGCGGTGCAGAAAAAGGCGACCCATCCGCTCATCCGATATCCGTTGGAGATCGCGCGCAATCTGAAGCAGGAAGTGCGGCGGCTTCTGCGGCATCGCGCCCCGGTGCGAACCATGCCCGAGCCTGCCGCTGCGACGGCGCGCGACCAACTCCGCGCGAGCTCGCATGGTGAAGCTTCCGGCGCCTCCCGCGGCTCGACAGGGTAGGTATTGTGAGTGAGCGGATCAAGCGAGCGTTGCGACGCCTGGGCCTCGTGGTTCGAAGGTTGGAATCGTCGAACGACGAATACCAGGTGATCAAGGACGCCCTGAGGATCAGCCGTGCGGACGCTGTCCTCGATGTTGGCGCGAACATCGGCCAATACGGCGATCTCGTACTGGAAACCGGGTTTGCGGGGGATCTGATTTCATTCGAGGCAATTCCCGCCGTTCACCGGCTCCTCGAGGCGCATGCTCGAGCGAACAGCCGCAGGTGGATCGTCGCACCGTGCGCGGCGCTCGGGAGCAAAGCGGGCGAGACGGTAATCAACATAGCCGGAAACTCGGTGAGCAGCAGCCTGCTGCCCATGCGCTCGGAGCACGTCGCGGCGGCGCCGGAATCCGCGTATGTCCGCACCGAGCTGGTCAAGGTAGAGAGATTGGACGAGCTGGCGAGCAGGCTGCTGAGTCCGAACCGGCGACTCATGATAAAGGTCGACACCCAGGGATACGAGCTGGAAGTCCTCGCCGGGGCGACCGGACTGCTGCCGCAGACCGTGGCGCTGCAGTTGGAGTTGTCGCTCGTGCCGTTGTACGAGGGCGCTCCCGCGTTCGTCGATGTGATTCAGTACATGGCAGCGCGCGGCTTCGAAGTGTTCTCCATTGCTCCCGGATTCAAGGATAGGCGCAGCGGCAGGCTGCTGCAGATGGACGGGATATTCCTGCGCCGGGAAGGCGCCTGAGTCGGGCTTGCGGGCTCACCTGGTTGCAGCCCAGCGCTCGAACATGGATGTCAGCAGCTCCCGCTGAGTCAGGTAAAGATACGCGCCGAGAGGGATCGCAAAGATCGCAAGGCCTACAGTCATCGCAATGGGCGGACCGAGGCCGAGCGTGCCGGTGGCCGCAACGACGCCCAGCAGCGTGCAGATGGCTACAATGATCAGCTGTCCGAGTTGACGTCCTATCGTACGCAGCACCGGTTGCCTGAAGACTGCGCGCAGCACCAGCAGCGAGCCGGCGTAGATAGCGACCTCGAGGATCAATTTGCCGTACATGAATGCCACCAAACCGTGCGGCGCCAATCGCATGTAGACCACGATCTGCGCCGCCACGGTGGCGAGGCGCATGCCGGCGACGATCTTGGCGAGACCGTGGGCTCTCAGAAGCGAGGGTGCGGGCAGTATCGTGTACGAGATGCCGTCGGCGATCGCGTTCAGGGCCATGACATCGGCGACTCCGTGCCACTTCGGCCCGAAAAGCGCTTCCAGAGGCCGGGCGGCAACCACGATCACGCCCGCGACGGCCAGGCTGATCGGAGTGAGAACCTCGATGCTCCGCTCGAACAGACGCCAGCCCGCGCCCGACTCCCCCGAGATCTCGCAAAATCCGGCGTAGAGAACCGGTATCAGCGGGCCAAGCAGGGAGCCGAGGACGTAGGTATCGATCCGGTCGCTCAGTTGGAACAGCCCGAGATCGTGAGCCCCCAGAAAGTAAGCCAGGAAGAATCCTCCGCCCGACATCACCATCCATGTCACCCCCATGTCGACCGCGACCCAGGAGGCAAAGCCGGAGAAATCCTTCGCGGCCGACCAGTCGAATCGCAGCGCGGGGCGCCATCCGAGCAGGAGCTGTGCCGCGACCATCTGACTCAGAGCCGAGGCGATCGAGCCCACGAGCAGCGACCAGTACGAATAGCCGAGGAATGCGAGCGGGATGCCGATGCCCAGGGAAAAGACCGTCGATATGAGGCGCACCGGCACCAGTCGGCGGTAGCGGAACTGGCGCCGGGCCGCCGCGATGTGCACGGAGCACAAGGCGTTGAACAGGAGTTGAATGCCGAGTATGGGAATGATCACCGTGACGCGGCGGTCATGAAGGACCCGGGCCGCCCACGGCGCGACCAGGAAGAGAACCACGATTGCGGCAATCGAGAGCGCGACGTTCAGATAGAAGATGGTGCTGTAGGCGCGCTGATCATCCTGCGGCTGGCGCATCAAAGCCAGGCTGAGGCTGTTGTCGACGACGAGCGGAAAGAAGTTGATCAGGAGGAGTGCGAAGCCGATCAGTCCGAAATCGGTGGGGGACAGGAGTTTTGCGTAGACGAGAGATGAAAGCGCGCGCGCCCCCCCGGCGACCACTTCGCCCGCGACCGCCCAGAGCGAGCCGGAAACGAGCCGCGATCTCAGGCTGCTGAAGCTCATGGCTCGGGCGATAGCGCCATCAAGGCGTGTTCAGCGGCGGCGAGTTCGCACGGGTGGCGATGTCCAGCGGATAGCCCAGGCGTTTGATGATGGCTCCAGCCTCCCGCTCGATCGTCTCGCGGACGTCGTTTGGAACGGGAGCACGCGCCGTCCCGGGCGCATGAGGGCGGACGAACGCGAAGCTCTTGAGCGCCGGATGACTGGCCGCCGCTTCCGCCTCGAGATCGCGCATTCTATCGATGCTGGAGCGCTCCACCGCCGTCGCGATCATTGCAGCCGTTACCGGCATTCCAAGCAGCCGATACAACCGATCGAGCTGCTCCTGAGGGTTCGCAAGCAGGTCTTCGTAACGGATGAGAGCGAACGATGCGGACGGGTGGATTCCATCGAGCCAACCCGTGACGTGGTCCGCCCAGGCGCGTATGCCGTGCGTCCCATCCGCCACCATTTGCTGCAACGTTCCGCGATACCACCCGAGGCCGGTGAGGAATGCCCAGTACGACACCATTACGTGGCGGGGGTCGCGAACCAGATAAAAGACCTTGCGGTACTCGGGCATGTAGGGGGCATGGCTCTTGAAGAAGCGATAGCCCGGCAGCGCCGCGCGGGGCATGCTCACGTGACTGACCGACTGTACGTCGGGGACGAAATCGTTGAGATTGAACCAGGTCACCGCCCGCCGATCGCCGGCGATTTGCGCGTTGACGTTGGCCAGGAGAAACGTGAGCCAGGTCACGCCGGATTTCGGAAACTCCACGACGAAGAGGTCATCGTCGTGCCTCTCTCCCGGGAGAAAGTGGCGTGACATCCTGGACTTGACGGTACGGCCGAGGCGGCGGCGCGCGGGGGAGAGGAGCTGCCGAAAATGCGCCATCAGAGTTCCCTTGTGGGCCCTACGGGTACGGAGGAGGGGCGGCGATTGTCGCGCATGGCCATTCGGTGCTGTTGCGCACAGTTGCTGAGGCTGCTCTGGTCAGACCGCCCGAAAACGCGGAATATTGCCAGATTGGCGGGCGCAATGCCTGCGGATTCGACCCCCAGGGCCAGCTCGATCTGTACAATTGGCGCGTGGCGCGGGGCGGCCCTGGGGCGCTCCGGGCCCGGGGTTTGCGGCTTATACCGTATAATGCCCTGGTTCCGACGGTAAGCGTCCATGAATGGTGTAAATGACTGACCCATGAGATCGGAAACTCTACTGCGCCTCAACCGCCTCCTGCCGCCGCGACTCAAGTTTGCGGGCATTCTGGCTGCCGATATGGTCGGAATGCGTCACCTGATCGTCCGGCTCGACCCGATCATTGCCTGCAACCTTCGCTGCGGCATGTGCTATTTCAGCGACGAGAAGTTCATGCCGCCCGGACCCGTGCGGCGCTTCTCGCGCGAGGACGTGGAGCGCCTGGCCGAGCAGTTCTTTCCGCTCGCGATGCAGGTGCACATCGGCTGCGGCACCGAGCCCACGATGTTCAAGGGATACTCGGCCCTGGTGCCGCTGGCGAAGCGGCACGGTGTGCCGTTCATCGGCTTCACCAGCAACGGGCAACTGCTGACGGCGCCGCACCTGCGCACCATGATAGAAGGCGGCCTGACCGAGATCACGCTGTCGACTCATGGGGTTCACAAGGAGACCTATGAGCAGCTGATGGTCGGGGCGTCCTGGGACAAGTACCACGCCAATCTGCAGATGTTGGTCGATCTCAAGAAACAACTGGGTACGCCACATCCGCGCATCCGTATCAACTATACCGTCAACAAGTCGAACCTGCCGGAGCTGCGCGAGTTTTTCTCGCGCTTCGACGCCTACGACATCGCGGTGCTGCAGATACGCCCGATGGACAACATCGGCGACACGGCCTATCACTGGGAGGATCTGTCGGGAGTCGTGGGCATGTATCGCGACATCGTCGCCGAGCTGACCGAGCAGTGCCGCACGCGCGGCATTCGCCTGATGGCGGGCGATCCCGAGCTGCTGCAGACAGCCAACACCTACGCCACCGTTTACGAAACCGCCGTGTTGCGGGTGCTCGATCCCAACATGACGTGGCGCGAGGACTTCGACTTCCGCGCCATGAGCTACCGCGAATATCTGAAGAAGACCGGCTATCGCCGCGAGCTGCTCGGCCACGTTCTGCATGGCGGCCGCGCCCTGGCCCGCCCGAATCGCTTCGCTTCCTCGCGCGTCCTGAATTGAGGCGGTGACCGGGGGCGCCTGCCGGCGCCTATCTTGTGCGAATGACCCGTGCCGGCACGCCGACGGCCACCGCGCGGGCTGGGAGGCTCTTGGTAACCACCGTCGCGGCGCCCACGACGCTGCCCGGTCCGATCTCGACCCCGTCGAGTATCACCGCGTTATTGCCGATCCAACAGTCGTCAGCGACGGTAATGCCGCTGCGGGTCACTCCCTGGGAGAATATCTGGTCGTCGGCGGCGAACAGGTGCGACTCGGCGATGAAGCTGACGTTGGCGCCTATCTGGCAGCGGCGGCCGATGCGCAGCGGCGCGGCCGCTCCCAGGATGGCTCGCGGACCGATGTAGGTATCGTCGCCTATCTCGATGGAATCGCCGGGCGAGTCCAGCCTGCTGGTGAGTTGCAGCCACGCGAATTCACGAATGGTGACGTTGCGGCCGAGCCGCACGCCCCCCCGGGAATAGCAGTTCAGGTACGAGTAATCGCCGATGAACACTCCCGCTCCGGAGTGAAGTTGGGATCCCGCCAGGATGCGCACGCCGCGGCCCAGAAAGAGCGGCCAGCGGGCATGCCGCAGCAATGGTTTGCGGACCAGGCCGCGAATCACGGGCAGCCCGCCGCGCGCCAGGATCTGAGCCAGCGCGCGCTGGGCGGGTATCCCGCCGAGGTCGCCCAGCTCCTTGCCGCGCGCATGTCTGAGGATGGCTCTGAGGAGAGAATCAATCACGGGGTTGCGAGGCGGCGCGGCCGGCCCAGCTCCGGCTGAGGATGCTGTTAAAAATCAGATATGCTGCCAGAAACGGCGATAAAATGGCAAAGTAGCTTTTACATGTCGGCGAAAGATGATGCGGACGAACGAATGAGCAGGCCAAGAGCCGCCTCCGTCGGGGTGGACACTCACTCGCACGATCGCGCGCCACCGTCCGCGTTCGTTCCGCGCGACGACGGGGTCAGCCTCAGAGAGTTCCTGCTGTTCATTTGGCGCAGCCGCTGGGTTGCCCTGGGCGCGGGCGTACTGTGCGCGATCGTGGCGGCCGTGGCCGCCTGGGTCGTCACTCCGGAATACACCGCTTCGGTGGTATTGCTGCCGGTCAGCACGCATGGCGGCTCCGTGGATCTGGGAAGCTCGGCTTCGGAATTGAGCGGCCTGGCGTCCCTGGCAGGAATCAATCTGAATGGCGCCAACCAGGTCAAGACCGAAGCAATCGCGACCCTGGAATCCGAAATTCTGACGGAGCAGTACATACGGCAACACGACCTGCTGCCGATCCTGTTTTCCCATGACTGGAATGCCGCCACCCGGCAATGGAAGACCACCGACCCGCAGAAGGTGCCGACCCCGTGGAAGGCGAACCGACGCTTCAAGGACGTTCGCGCCATCGACGACGACACGAAGACCGGCCTGATCACTCTCACCATCAGATGGAAGAGCCCGTACCTGGCGGCGGAATGGGCCAACGGACTCGTGAAGCTGACCAATGACTACCTGCGGCAACGCGCTATCGACGAGGCTGAGCGAAACATTGCCTATCTGAGCGGCGAAGTCTCCAAGACGAACATCGTCGAAGTGAAGAGCGCGATCTACACGCTGATGGAGTCGGAGATCAAGAACGAGATGATCGCGCGCGGCAGGGATGAATACGCGTTGCGCGTGATCGATCCCGCCGTGCCGCCTGAAAAGATGAGCTTTCCCAGGCCGGTCCTGTGGACGGCCGGCGCTTTCCTGGGCGGAATTTTCCTCGGCCTTCTGGTGAACGTCCTGCGCGAGACCCTGGCGGATGATCCGAGCGGCGAGCCGGGGCGCAACCGGATTCCGAACGCCCCGACGCGGTCGCCGGCGTCGGCCCTCGAGTCTGAGATGGAACGGCCCTGACCGGCCTGGCGGTTGTCAGGCGTGGCTCAGCCTTCTCATCACCAGCCGCCCTTGTTGGGCGAGTATGTCCGGCAGGCGACCGAGCTCCGGTGTGCCGTCGGCGGCAAATTCCTGCGACGGGGTGTGCCGCCCGAATCCGACGGGTTGGTGACGGTAATAACGGTCGCGTTCAATTCGGCCGCGACGATATCCAGGACGATCGACAGCATCGCGGCTCAGACTCATCCGCGAGTCGAATACATCATCGTCGACGGAGGGTCCTCCGACGGCACCGTGGAGCTGCTTCGCCAACGCGAGGCTGACATCGACATCTGGTTGAGCGAGCGCGATGGCGGCATAAGCGACGCCTTCAACAAGGGCATCGCGCTGGCGTCAGGGCAGTTCATAGCGCTGGTGAATTCGGACGATTGGATGGATCAGGATCACCTCGCGCGGGCGATCGCCTGCCTGCAGGAGACCGGAGCGGACTTCGCTTTCGGGAATCTCATGGTGCACGGCGACGGGCATGCACCGCAGTACGTCATCGACGGTGACCCGCATTACGGGCTGCGAATCCGACATTCGATGCCCGCCTTGAGTCATCCTTCGCTGGTCTGCAGGCGGGAAGTGTACGAGCGTCATGGCTTGTACGACCGCGAGCTGCGCATCGCCATGGACTACGAGTGGCTGCTGCGCAGCTACAAGTCCGGGGCCAGAGGCCGCTATGTGCCGGAGATCACCAGTCACATGGGCGGCGGCGGCGTCTCCGATCTGAGCGGCCATGTGGGCTTGCGCGAAGTGAGGGATATTTCCGTGCGGCACGGCTATTCCGCGCCGCGTGCGTGGGCCAGGTATTGGGCTCGGGTATCGAGGCTCAGGGCGCGCCTGCTCATGGAGCGATGGGGGCTTTCCCGGCGCATTGCCCAACGCCTGCGCCGGCTGATCCATCCCGCATATCGTCCCTATGCATCACGGGAGCATTAGCACCGGACGGGAGGGCGAAGCGGCAGCGCTCGGATTGCGGCTGCCGATACCGTTTTGGATCCTCTGCTCGCTTCTGCTGACGGATCAGCTGGTGCCGACCCTGCCGTTCTACCTCGGGGTTGCGCCGTCGATGGCGCTTGGCATGATCATCGCGGCCGGCGTCTGCATCCTTACCCTGTTGGTGTGTTGGGCAATCCAAGCGCGGGCAGTCGGTGCGAGTCTGCTGGACGCGAAGGCAAACGGACTGATGCTGATCGGCACCGTCGTGATCGCGACGATGCTGCACGGAGTGGTCGCTGACCAGCTGGAAGGCCTCGAGGTCGGCCGCTTTGCGGCCTCCCTGATTCCACTGATGCTGCTGCTCGGCGGTGGTCTCGCCCTGGGCACCGCGATACGCAATGCGTCCGAGGCGTCCATGGCTCGGGCAGCGCGGCTGAGCTTCTGGATCCTTTGCGCGATCGGTTTCTGCGGCGCGGTGGGATTGCAGCCTCCCCACGTCGGGCACTTTCCGAAGTCCACGTTTCCGTTCACGGAGACCTCGCATTTCGTCCTGGCTTTCTCGCCGGTCTACCTCTATATGTGCGCCACTGCGAGGCGCGGCCGGCGCGACCTCTGGCTGCTGCTCGGCTTCGCGCTCACTATTTTGCTCAAGAGCGGAACTCTCCTGGCCGTGGCGTTCCTCGCTGCGGTGATATGTCGTCGCTTTTGGCTGGTGCTGGTGGCGGTTCTGTTGGTCGCCGCAGCCGGACTGACTGTGCAGTTGAAGTATTTCACCAGCCGGGTTGCGCTATCGAACGACAGCTCGAATGTCTCGGCTCTGGTTTACCTCGAGGGCTGGGAGATGCTGGATGACTCGCTGGTCAGATCACACGGGTGGGGGGTCGGGTTCGAACAGCTCGGACTGCAGGGCAGTGACGTGCCCGCGGCGCAGGCGATTCGCAGCCTGATCCAGGGTCAGGATCTCAACCTGAAGGACGGGAGCTTCGTGCTGTCGAAGGTCGGCAGTGAGTTCGGCGCCGCTGGTCTGCTGCTCGTCGCCGGCTATGCCTTGTTTGCGCTCAAGTGTCTGCGTGCGCTGAGATCGGGGCGCGGGTCGCTCAACGAGCAGTTCGCGCGCAGTGTGGTGCTGGCATTCTGGGTGGACATGTTCGTGCGCGGCACGGGCTATTTCAGTCAGTCGACGTTTCTATTCGTGGCGGCGTGTCTCGCTTTGGCGCCGGCCAGGGGCCTGCTGGCGCTGCGGCGCGGCGCGGGGCCGCACAATCTGCTGGTACTGCGCTGACGAGCCATATCGGCTGCCCCGGAACTGCTCAGGATGTCGCCGCGCTCCGTAGTCATACTCAATTCGTTCTGCCACGTCCAGGGCGGGGCCAGTCGCGTCGCGATCGATGAGGCGGTGGGGCTCGCCCGGCGCGGTGTGGCCGTTACTTTCATAGGGGCCGTGGGCCCGGTGGCGGAGGAATTGTCCGCCGCACCACTGCGGGTGATATGCCTCGGGCAGCCGCAGATGGCGGACGGGTTCAGCAACCCCAAGGTGGCGCTTCAGGGCCTGTGGAACAGGGCTGCTTACGAGGCAACCAAGACGGTGCTGCGGCAATGCGATCGACGCGACACCATCGTGCACCTGCACGGGTTTACCCAGGGCCTCAGCAGCAGCCCCGTGCGTTGCTCGCTGGCGCGTGGGTTCAGAGTCGTCTGCACCCTGCATGAGTACGTTACCGCATGCCCGAACGGCGCGTTCTTCGACTATGCATCGGAGTCACCCTGCCACAGGCGGCCACTCTCGGTGCAGTGCCTGACACGAAACTGCGACAAGCGGTTGTATATCCACAAGGCATTTCGGGTCCTGAGGACCGGTGTACAGCGGAGCGTGGGCGGGTTGCCCGGAGGGGTGATGCATTACATCGGGCTGTCACGGCGCTCGGTGGCGGTGCTTCGACCCTACCTTCCCGCGGATGCGCGCCTGTTCTTTCTCGACAATCCCGTGGAGGTCTCCGAAACACCGCCCGTGGATGTGGCGCGCAATCGCACGGTGGTTGCGATCGGGCGACTCGATCCGGAGAAAGGGGTGCAGGTCCTCATCGAAGCATCCCGACGTTCAGGGACCGAAGTGCTGTTCGTAGGCGACGGGCCGCTGCGACCTCTGGCAGAGAGCAGCACGACGTGCAGGGTGACCGGATGGTTGTCGCGCGACCGGGTGCTGGCGACGCTGGATGAGGCCCGCTGCCTGGTGTTTCCGAGCCTGTGGTGTGAGACTTTCGGCCTGTCAGTATCGGAGGCCGCGGCGAGGGGCGTACCGGCCATCGTGAGCGACATCTGCGGCACCGCCGAGCGGGTGGAGCACGACGTCACCGGCTGGCACGTCCGCGCGGGCGACGCGGCTGACCTGGCAGATCGCTTCGACCGCATTCGCGACGATGCCGCGGTGGCAGCGGCGGGGAGGGCAGCCTACACGAGGTTCTGGAGCGCGCCTCCGACCCGCGAACGGCACACGGAGCAGTTGCTGCAGGTATACGACCAGGTCCTGCGCGGCTGAGGCTCGTCAGCTCCCGGAGCCGCTCGTCTTGTCGTAGTAGTGCGGGTTCTGGCGAATTCCGCCCGGAAACGCCTTACGAACCGCCATCCTCAGCCAGCCGTCGGTGCGCAGGGCCAGATCGCGCAGCGGCTGGTCGGGCCGGGCCCTGAAGGTGGTGACGTGGAAGTAATCCGCGCCGCCCACGGGCACGGCGGAGAAGTAGTAGTTGGAGACGCAGCAGCGATTCCTGGCGGCTCCATTGGGGGAAACGGAATGCCAGGATCCCTGGTGCGTCACCATGACAACGAGACGGTTGAAGCGGCTGACTATGGTGAGCGCCTTTCCCCGGGGACCCTCGGGCCAAAGCTCGAGGTTGGCTCCGTCCGCCTCCGTCCACTCCGGAGATACGTAAAAGAGAAGGTTGATCACACGGTACCGTCGACGATACTTGTCGTGGGAATTGTCGATGTGAGGATTCAGATAATTCCCGTGCGCCATCGCGGATATTCCCCCGGCGTAGAGCTGCGCGTCCGGCTCCAGGGCTTCCAGACCCGTGATGTCGTGAATCACCTTGACGACTTCCGGGACTTGAAAGGCGTAGATGCTTTCCTCCAGCAGGGGGTTGTATCTGTCCATCTGCGCGGCGACGTACTTGACCTCGCGCAGGTCGCGCCGCAGCACCATCTGCGTCAGCTGCGGAAAGGCGGCCCGGACCTCGTGAGTCCAGTCCTCCGGAAGGAGGTCATCGAGCACGAAATGATTGATGGGCGCGGAAGCGCGCCATTGGCCCGCGAGAGCGTCGCGCGCCTGTTCGAGCCGCGCGTGAATCCTGCGGCCCATCTCTACTCTGGTCAGCGTCATCTTCCGGGCATCTGCTTGAGTATGATTACTCGATTTTAGCACCAGCGAGGCCACGCCGGCCCGGCCCATTGACCTCATCTGCCGGTCACGCCATAGTCCGGCCGCGGCGCGGCCTTGCGAGCCAGCAGGTCAGCCCGCTCCCCCGGTCGGCGATTGTGGAGATTCGATGAGCGTAGCCTCGGCCCAAAGGTTCCAGCACATTCTACGGCATATGCGCCTGCTGGGTGTCGCTGACAACTTTCGATACCTGACAACGGTCGTCCGACTGAGGCGCAACAACAGGGAATTCATCGCCGCGAACCCCGGGTTCGACCTTCCTCCCAAGGCCCTCGCTTACGATGCTTACTCCGCTCCACACTGGAGCTTCTACAAGCAAAGCGGCATGGAGACTGCGGCATTTCTCGCCGGCATCATCCGGCAGCAGCTTTCCGGGCGTGACAGCCTGAGGATTCTGGAATGGGGATGCGGGCCCGCGCGCGTCATTCGCCATCTTCCGGCCGCAGTGGGTGCGACCGCCGAGATCTCCGGGTCCGACTACAATCCGGCTTCGATTGACTGGTGCCGAAAGCACATTGCGGGTGTCACTTTCGTAACCAACGGACTCGAGCCGCCGCTGCCGTTCAGCGCCGGCCAACTCGACTTCATTTATGCCATCTCGGTTTTTACGCATCTGTCCGAGGCGGTTTCCCGTCAGTGGGTGGCGGAGCTGTCCCGCGTTGCCCGACCGGGTGGGTTCCTCGTCGTCACGACCAACGGCGATTCGATGCAGAGGTCGATGCTGCCGGCGGAGCTGCAGGCCTATCGGACATCGGGTGTCGTCATTCGTGGCCATTTCACGGAAGGGAAGCGGTGCTTCTCGTCCATTCACTCGCCCGCCTATGCCAGGCAACAACTGTTCAAGGACCTGGAAGTCGTGCAGCACGTCCCCGGCGGCTTTCCTCATACGGGCCAGGACTACTGGGTCTTGAGAAAGCCCGGATCCTAGCGAGGTGCCGGGGTCAAAGCCACCCGGCCAGCGCCGCGATCAGAATCACGCTGTTGTCTGCGGCGCTGCGCCGGCCGCCGCGGATGCAGAACCCCGCAACTCGGACCCGCCTGGACCATGTCCGCGGAGCTGTCAGTATTGAGCGCCAGGCGGACACGACCGGCTGGTAGGGGTCTGCCGCCGAGCACAGCCTGGCAATCGCCTCCAGCTGTTTGCCGTACCAGCCACCCCTGATGAGCCTGATTCGCTTCCACACGCCGGCGACGCTGCTTTTTGCGCCCGTGTCATTCCCGCGGTGCTGCCTATAGAGCACGGAGGGCGTGGGGTCGAAGGTCCACTGCAGGTTCCATGCGCGCGCCAGCGCATAGAGCGCCCAGTCGTGGTAGTGGATGTCCCGCGTCAGGGCGGTGTTGTGAGCAAGGAAGTCACGCGTGCGGCTGTAGAATTCCGCAGCCAGCACGAACGTACAACCCTGCCCGATGCCGCCGAACAGGAAGTCCGAAGCGGTCGCACGGCTTTTCTGGCTGAGTACGGCTGAGCGGCCGTTTTCCCAGACAGCCAGAGTAGCGCTGGAATAACCGGCGCAGGCAGTCTTGCGCAACCGTTCGCAGGCCCGGTAGAGCTTGTCGGCGTGCCACTCGTCGTCCTGATCGGCGAGGGCGACGAAATCGAAACCCGCGGCGGGATTTTCCAGGATCAGGGCAAAGAAGTTCTGCGCGGCCGATCCGGACGGCGTATCCCCCGGCGTCAGGCTGACTCTCTCATCGCCGAGGAAGGGTGCGACGCGATCACGCGTTTCGTCGATCGATGCGTCGTCTCTGACGACAACGCGAATGTCGACGTCTCGTTGCGTGAGGATGGATCGAAGCTGCTCTCCGACCCAGGGGGCTCCATTGTGAGCCGCTAGCAGTACGAGAATCTTCGGGCGTGAATCAGTACGCGCCACTTCCGCCCAGGACTACCCGTGTGGTCTTGAACAGGATGTACAGATCCAGCATGAGGTTCTGATTACGCACGTAGTACGTGTCGAGGACCACGCGGCGCCGATAGTCAGTATCGTTTCGCCCCTTGACCTGCCAAAGGCCGGTGATTCCCGGCTTGGCCGACAGGTAGGTGCGCACGTTGCGGCCGTATCGGAGCAACTCTTCTCTGACCACCGGGCGGGGACCGACGAGACTCATCTCGCCGCGCATGACGTTCCAAAGCTGCGGTAGCTCGTCCAGGCTCGTTCGCCGCAGGAACCTGCCGAGGCGCGTCACCCGCGGATCGCACCGCAGCTTGTGGTCGCGCACCCATTCAGCCTTCATGGCCGGATCCCGCTCGAGCACCTCGCGCAGCACCTGCTCGGCATTCGGCACCATGGTCCTGAACTTCAGGCACTCGAACGCGCGGCCGTCGCGCCCGATGCGACGGTGCTTGTAGATGATCGAGCCCCCCTCCCGGTGCATGAGGACGGCAATCGCCAGGATCAGCGGCGAGAAGACGATGGCGAGCACGATCGCACCCAGTACATCGAGAATTCTTTTGACTGGAGCGTACGGCGAGGCGGGTGGGGCGGTTGGAGACGCGGGCTGCGCCGGGACCTCTTCCCATGCCGGCTCGAACGAATGCAGGCCCGAAGTCCCACGGTCGAAGGCCACGGCGCCATCCGCCTGGAGATCAGAGTTCATGCGTCGCTCCCCGGCCGAGACCAGATGAGGCCGGAGGGGCGGTCTGCGCGCCTGTCCGGCGCCCGGCAGTCTCTGGGATGCTGCCTCGTTTGCATGCTGCGTCGACAAGATCAAGTCTCCTTCCCAGACTCAATAACTGACCACTGTCGCGCGCAGGCGACAGTTGCGATGTTGAGTATTTCCGGCTCCCGCGGCTTCATTCAAGAACTGGCTCCACATTTCAGAAACTTAACGGCTGTATGTTGTGGAAGTTGACTAGTGCGTCCGGTTCGCACCCCTGAGCTCATGCAAGTAACGTGCATGGGTTCACAGTCCCCGTAGGTAGGCATGAGCAAATCGCGCTCCCGCCGGGTGCTGCCCTCCGGTAGGTGCTCTGGGAGCGGTGCGAGGTTCCGTCGGACTTCCAGCCCAGCCATCATGGCTATGGGAAGCGCTGCGGTCGTTGCGGCAGAGCGTTCGCTGCGGGCGCGCCCGTCGTGAGCCAGAATGATGTTGCTATCGTGAGACCATGCATCAGCTTGTCTGTCCAGCCAAGCAACCGCGTGCGCGGTTGAGGTGATCCCCCTCGTCTGCTTGCTTCTTCTCAGGTCGGCGCGAAGTATACCTAGACCTTGAGGGGTTTGAAAACACAAAGTTCAACTCGGATAAGCACTTCCGACACGGCGGCGGCCGATTTTGACTCGGCGGAACGGCCGCCAAGGCCTGGAGTCAGCCTAGGCAGGTCTCATGCTTGAGGGCGGTTCAGCCTTCCGTTACGCTGCCTCAAATGCGTGTCACGATTTTCGGCTCCGGATATGTCGGTTTGGTGACGGGAGCCTGCCTGGCGGACGCCGGCAATCATGTCGTGTGTGTCGATGTCGACGCAGCCAAGATCGAGCGGCTGAAGCGCGGCGACATCCCGATCCATGAGCCCGGCCTCGAGGCCCTGATCCGCCGCAATGCGGAAGCCGGCCGTGTCGAATTCACCACAGATGCCGTCCGTGGCGTGGAGCACGGGCTCTTCCAGCTGATTGCGGTGGGGACGCCACCAGACGAGGACGGCTCGGCGGACCTGCGATATGTGCTGGCGGCCGCCCGGACCATCGCCGGCCACATGAGCCGCTACTGCGTCGTTGTTACCAAGTCTACGGTACCGGTGGGAACGGCGGACAAAGTGCGCCGGGAGATTGCCGCAAGCCTGAAGGCGCGGGGCGCGACGGTCGAATTCGACGTCGTCTCCAATCCTGAATTCCTCAAGGAGGGCGCTGCGGTCCAGGACTTCATGAAGCCGGACCGTGTGGTCGTGGGCGCCGACAATCCGCGCACGACGGAGTTGATGCGGGCCCTCTATGAGCCATTCACCCGCAACCACGATCGCTTGATAGTGATGGACATCCGCTCCGCGGAGCTCACCAAGTACGCGGCGAACGCCATGCTCGCCACCAAGATCAGCTTCATGAACGAGCTGGCGAACCTCGCGGAGCGAGTGGGGGCGGACATCGAGAAGGTCCGCGTCGGCATCGGCTCCGATCCGCGCATCGGCTATAGCTTCATCTATCCCGGGACCGGTTACGGCGGCTCCTGCTTTCCCAAGGATGTCCGGGCGCTGATCCGTTCGGCGCGTGAAGTCGATCACGAGCCGCAGATTCTGGCCGCGGTGGAGGCGGTGAACACTCGCCAGAAGGAAGTCCTGGTCGAGAAGATGCGGCAGCATTTCGGGGAGCGGCTGCAGGGCTGCACCATCGCCATTTGGGGCCTTGCCTTCAAGCCCAATACCGACGACATGCGAGAGGCGCCGGCGCGCACCATCATCGATCGTCTGTTGCAGGCCGGGGCGCGGGTGCGCGCGTATGATCCCGTGGCGGCAGCTGAAGCGGGGCGGATCTACGCTGGCGATCAGCGCTTCGAGCTCGCGCGCAATGCATACGAGGCGGCGGAGGGCGCGGACGCCCTCGCGATCGTGACGGAATGGCAGGAATTCCGCAGTCCGGACTTCGAGCGTCTGAAACAATTACTAAAAACTCCGCTCATCTTCGACGGCCGCAATCTCTACGATCCGGTGATGGTCGGCCGCTTCGGTCTGACCTACCATGCGATCGGGCGCGCGCGGCCGGTCGAGCGGCGAACCTGAACCGGTAACTTCCATGCTCACGCTCACTCCAGTCATCCTTTCCGGCGGCGCCGGTACGCGCCTTTGGCCCCTGTCGCGCGAGCTCTACCCGAAGCAGCTTCTCGCGCTCACGGGCGAACGGACCATGATCCAGCAAACCGCGCTGCGTCTGGAAGGTCTGGGGGCGGCCGGACCGGTGGTCGTATGCAACGAGGCGCACCGCTTCCTCGTCGCGGAGCAGCTGCGCCAGCTGGCCATCGCGCCGCAGGCGATCGTGCTCGAGCCGGCCGGCCGCAATACGGCCCCGGCCATCGCCCTCGCCGCCCATGCGGCCCTCAAGGGGGCGGCCCCACAGGCAGCCAGCGATCTGCTGCTGCTCGTGCTCCCGGCCGACCACGTGATCCGGGACGTTCCCGCCTTCCACAAGGCGGTGCACTCGGCCCTCGACGCTGCCCAGCAGGGGCAGCTCGTGACTTTTGGCATAGTGCCCACCAGCCCGGAGACCGGGTATGGGTACATCCAGCGGGGTCCCGCGAGCGGCGCGGTGTATCGGATTGCGCGCTTCGTAGAGAAGCCCGGCGCCGCGGTGGCCAGGGACCTCGTCGCGACCGGCGACTACTACTGGAATAGCGGCATGTTCCTTTTCGGCGCCCGGCGCTACCTCGAGGAGCTGGGACGGCTCGCGCCCGGGATCGCGAGCGCCTGCGCGGCGGCTTTCGCGGCCGCGAAGGCCGACCTCGACTTCACGCGGGTCGACAAGCAGCTGTTCGAGGCTTGCCCGAGCGACTCGATCGATTATGCGGTGATGGAGAAGACGGCTGATGCGGTGGTCGTGCCGCTGGCGGCTGGCTGGAGCGATGTCGGGTCCTGGGCGGCGCTGCACGAGGCCAGCGAGCCGGATGCGCACGGCAATGTTTCCCGCGGGGATGTGATCTGCGAAGACTCGGAGGGATGCTATCTCTACTCCGAGAGTCGGTTGGTATCGGCCGTAGGTCTCAAGGACCACGTGGTGGTGGAAACCAAGGACGCCGTCATGGTCGCGCCCCGCAACCGCGTGCAGGACGTGAAGAAGCTGGTCTCCAGGCTGAAGGAGCAGGGGCGCTACGAGCACTCTCTGCACCGCGAGGTGTTCCGTCCCTGGGGCAGCTACGACAGCATCGAGAACGGTCCGCGCTTTCAGGTGAAGCGCCTGAAGGTCAAGCCGGGTGCCGTGCTCTCCCTGCAGTTGCATCACCACCGCGCGGAGCATTGGATCGTCGTGTCCGGCACGGCACGCATCACGCGTGGAGACGAGGTTTTCCTTCTCGAGGAGAATCAATCGACCTACATACCCATCGGGGTGCGTCATCGGATCGAGAACCCGGGCAAGATCCCGTTGCACATCATCGAGGTGCAGTCCGGGTCGTACCTGGGTGAGGACGACATCGTGCGGCTCGAGGATCACTACGGGCGCAAGGGGACGACGACTTAGCCGACATGACGAACCTGAACTCCTTCAAGGCGTACGACATCCGCGGCCGCATCCCGGACGAGATCAACGAATCGCTGGCGTATGACATCGGTCGGGCATTCACCGCGCTCGTGGCGCCCAGGCGTGTGGCGGTCGGTTACGACATCCGCCTGTCCAGCCCGGGTTTGGCGGCCGCTTTGAAGCGGGGTCTCACCGACTGCGGGGCGGACGTCCTCGATATCGGCCTGGGCGGCACGGAGGGAGCGTATTTCGCCACCTTCGCCGAGTCTCTCGACGGCGGCATCATGGTGACGGCCAGCCACAACCCGCCGGATTACAACGGCATGAAGTTCGTACGGGAGCAGGCGCGGCCGGTGAGCAGCGACACCGGGCTGAACGACATGCGCGCCATGATCGAGGCGGGCAGCCTGCCCGCGAAGGCGGCCAAGCCGGGAACGGAGCGGCCGCTCGACATCCGTGCCAAGTACCTCGAACACCTGTTGGGTTATGTGGACCGCTCCAAGCTGCGCCGGCTCAAGGTGGTCGTGAATCCGGGCAACGGTGGCGCCGGGCTGATCATCGATCAGCTCGAGCCGCACCTGCCCTTCGAGTTCATCAAGGTGAATCACCAGCCGGACGGGACCTTCCCCAACGGTATTCCCAATCCGATGCTGCAGGAGAACCGCGCGGCCACGGCGGAGGTCGTGCGCCGCTCCGGCGCCGATGTCGGCTTGGCCTGGGACGGGGATTACGACCGCTGCTTCTTCTTCGACGAGCACGGCAACTTCATCGAAGGCTACTACCTCGTCGGGCTGCTGGCGGAGGTCTTCCTGGCGCGCGAGCGCGGCGGGCGCATCGTGCACGACCCGCGCCTCACCTGGAACACCATCGATCTGGTGCGGCGCCATGGAGGCGAGCCCGTGCTGTGCAAGTCGGGCCACGCCTTCATCAAACAGAAGATGCGGCAGGTCGACGGCGTGTACGGCGGTGAGATGAGCGCGCACCATTACTTTCGCAGCTTTTCCTACTGCGACAGCGGCATGATCCCATGGCTCATCGTGCTGCAGGTGATCGCGCAGCGCGGGCCGTTGTCGCAGCTCGTCGGCGAGCGCATGCGGTTGTTCCCGATCAGCGGCGAGATCAACCGGCACCTGAAGTCCGACGCCAAGTCCATCCTGGCCCGGGCGCGGCAACGGTACGAGCCCGATGCGCTCGCCGCCGACTTCACCGACGGGCTGTCGCTGGAGTTCCCGCAGTGGCGCTTCAACCTGCGCGGATCCAACACGGAGCCGCTGGTGCGGCTGAACGTGGAGTCGCGCGGCAGCGAGGCGCTGATGCGCGAGAAAACCGCGGAGCTGCTGCGGTTGATCGAGGCGTGAGGCGGTCGGCCATACGCAGCGAAGTTTGCCAATTGTGTACGTTGGCGCCGGGTATATGATTTGCTCAACGCGGCTGGGCTGGCCCCCATCGGCAGGGAAACCCTTTGCACGATAAGACGCGACCGTTGCGAGTGCTCATCGCGGAGAACCACCGGGATCTCAGCGACATCATGAGCCAGTTGATCGATACCGAGGCGGACATGAGCTGCGTCGGTCAGGTAGCCGACGCGGCCGACGTGGTCGCCGTGGCGCGGCGCACGGAGGCCGACGTCGTCATTCTGGATCTCATGCTGCAGGGCGGCAGTGGGTTGCCACTGATCGCGGAGCTGTCAGCCGCCCTGCCGTCGCTGCGTATCGTCGTGTTCAGCGGGATAGCCTTCAGCGAGGATGTCGCCCGTGAGGCCAGGCGCCGCGGGGCGGCCGCCTTCGTCACCAAGGGGGCCGATTTCGAGGTGCTGCTCGACGCCGTCAGGCGCGGCCTGCCTCCCGAAGCACGAAGTGCGTAGGGGACGCCGCCCTGAGCCCGGCCTGAGGCTTGACGGGCGCCTGTCGGTATGCAGAGACACTGGCTCTTGGACTCGGCGACGAGTACCTTTCGATGTTCATCCTCACTTTTTGATCGGGGGCCATCTCATGGCGCTTTGGAAAGATTCGAACCCAGGAACCGCAACCCCTCCGGCAGGAGCCTCACCGGCCTTCGGCGGCACGCCAGCGCCGGCCGCACCGCCGGAAAAGAGCAACGTCGCCCCGCTCACGCCGGAAATGCCCCGCCGTGCGGCCAAGGAGCAGCGCTTGGACATGAAAGAATCCGTCATTGCCTCCGACCTGACCATCGAAGGCAAGATCATCGGCTCCGGGCATGTGCGCATCGCAGGCCGCTTCAAAGGTGACGTTCAGGTCGACGGTAACGTGACGCTGGACACCGGCGCCCACCTCGAAGGCCAGGTCAAGGCCAGCGTTGTCGTGGTCGGTGGCGAGCTCGTCGGTAATATCGAGAACGCCAAGCGCGTGGAGCTGCTCGAGACTGGAGTGATCAGCGGCGACGTCAAGGCTGGCTCGCTCACCGTGGCCGCCGGCTCGCGCATGCGCGGCCAGGTGGAGTTCGGCTGGGAAGGCGAGTCGCGGGCCAAGGCTGAGACGAAGGGATACGGCAGCTGATGAACGTCGCTTCTCGCCCGTCCCCGACGGGCAAGACGCGCACCTGCCCGCACTGCAAGGCGGTCATCCTCGAAAGCCTGAGCATCTGCCCGGGCTGCATGCACCACCTGCGCTTCGACTCGGAAGCGGCAAAACGGCAGGTGGCGGCGACCTCGGCCCTCAAGGTCGAAGCCATGATCCGCCATCCGCCGGTCGAGGAGGCGTGGGAGTACTACGTCACCATCTCGATCCGCAACGACCGCGGCGAGGAGGTCGACCGTCAGGTAGTCAATGTGGGCGCTCTTCAGGGCGCGGAAAAGCGCACCTTCACGCTATCCGTGGAGGTGCTGCCACCCCACGCCCCGGAAGAGCCGGCCCAGCCGCGAAGCGCCGAGCGCCCCAATGCCGTGTCCGCGCCGGCGCCCTCGCCACCAGGCAGGGCGATTGGCGGAGCACCGGCGGGCGTCGGCGCGAAGCCGCCGGTCGCCGAGCCTCCCAAGGCGACCAGCCGCCCATCCCCACCGCCGGGCGGCAGCGGCATTCGCCTGCCGGACGGCACCATCCTCGCGCCCCCGGGTCTCGGCCCCAAGCGCAAGTAGTAATTTCCCGAACTAGAACTGCTGCTCGGTCTGCACCAGGAACTGCACGCGTCTGATGTCGGTCGGGCCGGCGTCGAAGGGAAAAGCCAGATCCACGTGGATGACGTTGCCGAGCCCGGTGCGGGCGTTGCCGAAGCGCAGGCCGAAACCGGCGTCCTTCAGCATCCCTAGACTCGGCTGGCCCAGAGGGGCGCCGCCCCAGGTGCGACCCATGTCGAAGAACACGGCGGCACCGACGCGGAAGAGGCGAAACGGATACCAGTTGCTGAAGTAGCGCTCCTCGAAGGACAGGAGCGCCCGCGAAGTGCCATCCTGATAGCGCAGCGGGTAGCCCCGCAGGCCGTTGTCTCCTCCGAGCAGGATCTGGTCCTCGAGGTCCAGCCGTTTGGCCACCGTGGCGGCAAGCGTCGAGAAGAAAAGCCAGTTTCCCTCGCGAAACGGCCAATAGCCCGACTGCTCGTTGTAGTAGCGGACCGCGCTGTTCAACACGGCGTTGTCGAGGTCGCCGTCCTCCAGCCTGCCGGTGTAGACGCTCGACACGAGCACCGTCTGACGCTCCCCGACGGCGTATCCGTTCCCCGCGGCGAGCTGAAAGGGAATCGCATCGCGGCTGGAGCCGAGCGCGGTGTCCGCCCAACCCAGCTTCACCGTCGCGTAGGCGCCCATGTCAAAGTCTTCGGTGCGGCCGATCTGGTTGTGGTTGCGCAGCTGCGCCCACTGATCCTGAACGAGGTCGAAGCGCAGCCACGGGTAGACGTATTTGCGGTCCTGCGGCAGGACGGTGGGGCCGGTCCAGAGGCTCGAGTCGGCAAAGATGTGCTCATCGTAGGTGAGCCCGGCGCTGTAGCGGCGGGTCCAACCGTTATCGAGCCCGTTCGAGAAGCCGTAGTACATCTGGTAGAAGCGCGTATGGTCGGCGAACTTGTCGACCTCCTGCCCGAGGTCGTAGAGCGAATCATCCTCGGTGGTGTCGTTGATGGAGATCCCGCCGGCGTGTTGCGTCTCCAGCGAATAGAACGGCCGGTCGAGGATGAATACACGCGTCTTGCCGTCGCTCAGGGTGCCGTAGGCGAGGTCTGTCATGAACCAGGTGCCGAACGTGTGGGGGTTCATGACCTGGATGTCCGATTCCGAGCGATCGACCGACGTGGTGTGCTGGAGCTTGACGTCGGTGCCGGTGCCGAGGGTGTTGATATCCTCGAGTGTCACCCCTGTCTGATTGGTGCCGCCGCTGCGTGAGAAGTTGAATCCCGGATTGAGCGTCCAGACATCCCGCGTTATCACCAGAATGTCGACCTTGCCGTCGCGATAGGCGACGGGCACGACCGAGGCGTCGTAGAAATAGGGATTGGCACGCAGGATGCGCGCGGATTCATCGAGCAGATGGCGCGAAAATGGCTGGCCGGCGTGGAACAGGAGTTGCTCGCTGACGGTGCGCGTGCGCGTCAGTGGATGAAGACGGTCGGCGAGCCGGCCCAGCCAGTTGTTGTCCTTCGGGTTCGCCAGATCGAAGATGTTCTCGTTGCGGATGATGATCCGGCCGATGACGGCGTGCGAGCGCCCGAGCTCCGCATCCGAGGGGATGGCCTGGGCGCCCGAAAGCGCCGCCGCCGCGGCCGGAGGCACCGTCAGGAGCAGCAGTACGGCCAGGAACGGCGCAAGGGAGTCCGTTCGCATGCCCGGGAGGATACTGCAACGGCGAGAATTGCGGAGGGAGCCCCGTCCTGGTATTCCTATGTCCATTCAGAAATCACGACTGGGTCCCGTTATGCAGCGACGACAGTGGATTGTGGCGGCGATAGCGGCGTTGCTATCGTTGGGGACGGCGGGTGCGCACGGCGCGGATGCTCCGGGGGGCGTGCTGGTGTTTGCGGCGGCATCGCTGACCAATGTACTCACCGACCTCGATGCGGCCTTCACGGCGCGAACCGGTATACGCGTCACGTCTTCGCTCGCGGCATCCTCCACCCTTGCCAAGCAGATCGAGGCAGGAGCGCCAGCGAATGTGTATTTCTCGGCCGACCTTCAGTGGATGGACTACCTGCAGCAACGCGGTTTGCTGCGGTCGGGTTCCCGTCGCGACGTCGTCGGCAACGCGCTGGTGCTCATTGCGCCCGCTGGCAGTCCGCTGCGGGTGCGGATCGGCTCCGGTTTCGACCTGGCTAAGCTTCTCGGGGGCGGGCGTCTCGCCGTTGCCGATCCGGATTCGGTGCCGGCCGGCATCTATGGGCGCGAGGCGCTGCAGAAGCTGGGAGTTTGGAGCAGTGTCGCGTCGCGGCTGGTGCGCGCCGAAAACGTGAGAGCCGCGCTCGAGTATGTCGCACGCGGAGACGCGCCGCTTGGCATCGTTTACCGCACGGACGCTCTCGCGGAGAAGCAGGTGCGGATCGTCGGGGTGTTTCCGGCCTCCAGCCATGCACCGATCGTGTACCCCGTCGCGCTGACCCGCCGCGCCAATGGGGCTGCGGCGCGCTACCTGGCGTTCATCAGCGGCGCCGAAGCGCGGCCGATCTTCCGCAAGTGGGGATTCGAGCCGATCGCCTCGCGGTAGTCTCCGCAGGACGCCGTCAGAACTTGCGCGAGATATACAGCGTATAGCTGTAGATGCTGGTGAGTGAGTCGGGTTTTGCGGTGCCCAGCGGCTCCGGATCGGTGGGTAGATCCCGCTCCCGCTGCGCGTACAAGACAGTGCGATAGTCGACGCCGACATCCCAGCCGGGAAGCACGTTGCGCCATTGCAGCCCCGCGCCCGTGTACAACCCATACGCCGGCGTCGCCAACGCATAGCGCGAAGCGCCCACCCACGCGTTGAAGGCCAGCGGCCAGTTGAATCGATAGCGGTAATCGAGCATGCGGACGCTCACGAGGTTCCGTCCGCTGATGTCATCCGCCTCGACCGCGACACCGAGGTCCTGGTGCGTCGATACACGGCGGCGGGCGCCGAGACCGACGTAGGGGCCGGCGGTGTATTGCGTGTAGTAGGGCGGATAGGCGGTCAGATGGAGGTTGATTTGAGTACGGTAATAATCCGCGCCGGCGCTGACATAAAGCTCGTCGCCATCCGGGCGCTCGCCCGCGGAAGCGGCCGTTTCGGAATCGTCATCGCCGCGGAGCAATGCTTCGCCGTCGCGCAGATAGCCTTCGAATCGGAAATAGTTGTCCCCGAAGACGTCCCGGCCGGTATCGACCTCGGCGCCCACGGCGTAACCTTTCCACGGATACGAGTAGCTCAGCGACTCGAGGTACTCGTTCTTGTAAGAGTAGGTGCCGAAGAGCGTACCGTTCTCGTTGGCGAGCGCGCGCAGCTGCAGCTGCATCAGGCCGCCGAAGGATGGCTCCCAGCCGAGGCGGAGCATGTTGCTCTGGCCGCCGATCTGGTCGGCGACGGTGTTGGCCGTCGCCAGCACGCGCTGGTCGCCGAACCAATTGCCGATGCTGTCGCCATAGTTGGTGATGCCGTCGAGGTACCCTGTTTGCGAAGGGGTGCCGGTGTGCACGTACCACGTCGGCGCGAACGACGAGATCTCGTATGTCAGGCTGAATGGGCCGAGGCGCGGCAAGTCTATCCCGGCGGAGATGTCGGGCTTGCCGATGAGCGGCGAGTGTCCCGCCAGGGTGTCGTTGCCGGCGTACTCGAAATAAACGGAGAAGGGCACGCGTGCCGGGAAAATGAACCGGCTGGTCAATGAAGCTTCCTGCTTGCCAATGGCCGAAGCGGCGCCATGTTGGAGGGCCTGCGCCTGGCCCGGCTCGAACAAGGCCTTGAGGATGTCGGTGAACGACTGACCACCGGCGGCGCCGCCGCCCCAGATGACCACGCGCTGCACGGAAAGCGCCCAGCCGCTCACCGGCTCGATGCCGATGCGGAAGCCGCCGAATTTGGGATAGCCCCGAGTGAACTCGGCAGTCGAGCCCGTGATCGGCAGCTCGATGCGATCCGATTCCGACATCCGGGAGATGAATGCCTCGTACTGCAGCCCGAGGCCCGTCAGCGGCCGGTAGTTCGACAGCGTGATGGAGGGCATCGTCGGCGCCTCCGTGCTGATGAGCATCGCGCTGTCGGTCATCGGTGACCACCAGTGGTCACGCCAGCCGATATCGAGCTGTGCCCAGTCGAATCCGAGGCTGAGCATCGTCCCGGTCGGCGTCGCGCGGCCCTGGTAGGCGACGCCGCCGACGTTCAGCAACATGTAGGAATTGGGCTGCAGGTACGCGGCGCCGGCGACCTCGTACGGGCTCTGCGCCTTCTCCCCGTGCTGGTTCGGCAGAACGGTATTGGACGAGCCGGACGTCGCGGCGGCCGAGACGCTGGTGAATTCGACTCCGGCGTTGCCCATGTACCGGTTGAGATAGCCGCGGACTCTCTCGCAGAGAGGGCGATCCACCTTGCATGCCTTGGGAAGCGCGTCGAGGACCAGCGCCGCCGGGATCGGGCGGGTCATGACCGGCTCGTCACCCAGAATCAGGACCCGTTCCACCTGGTATTCGACGTCGGGGTCGAGATTGAGAGGCAGGTAGGGTGTAACGCCCAGGGCGTACGCCGCTCCCTGCGAGGCGAGAACGCTGGTTGCAAGCAGCAGCGCCGTTTTTTTCATCTTCGGGGAACTCACTCCGTCACAGGCGGGGTGGCGCGCTGCCCGCTCGTAATCGGCAGGCCTAGCCTCCAAATTGAGGCACGAATTGTACATAAATCCTGCGGCAACTTGTACATAATGGCTCAGAAGCCGTTGTGTGAGTTCACTGTGGGTTCAGCGCTTCGCGCTCATAAACGCCGCATGTGGCCGGCGCAACGACAGTGGACTATTCCTTGGGCGGAGCAGGCATGAGCAAGCGACCTCTCGCGGTATTCGGCAGCATCGGCGCCGGCATGCTGATTGGCCTGGGCGCCCTCGGTGCGGCGCTGGCGCAGGATGAGCCACAGGGCGATCAGACCCAGATGATCGAGCAGCTCGGGGAGGCCCGCGCCGCTCAGTTGAGCTATGCCGAGGGCAGCGTGTCCCTCGAGCCCGCAGGCACGAACACGTGGACCGGGGCGACCATCAACCGTCCGCTGACTCTTGGTGACAGGGTGTGGACCGACCGCGATTCCCGCGCTGAGATCGACATTGGCGACGCCGTCATTCGCCTGGGCAGCACGACCGGATTCTCCTTTCTCAACCTCGATGAGCAGACCGCGCAAATGGAGGTCACCGCGGGGACCGTCGTGGTTCACATCGACTCGCTCGCGAGCGGCGAGCAGGACGAGATCGACACTCCCAATGTCGCCCTGACATTGCAGCAGGCGGGAACGTACCGGGTGGACGTGAACGATAGCGGCGACACCACGGTCGTGAAGATCGCCGAGGGCGCCGCGCTCGCCACCGGCGGCGGCCAGTCCTATCCCGTCGCCGCGCAACAGAGCGTGACGTTCACGGGCACGAGCGCGCTCGCCGCCGAATACGCAACTCTCGGCGCGCCGGATTCGCTCGACGACTGGTCGCTGCAGCGCGATCAGCAGGAGCAGCAACAGGCCGCCGTCGCGCAGGACTACGTTCCGCCGGACACCGTCGGCGGGGATGATCTGGGCTCCTACGGCGGCTGGCAGGATACGCCGGACTGGGGTTATGCGTGGTTCCCCAGTGTTGGCGCGGACTGGGCGCCTTACAGCCTGGGCTATTGGGTGTGGATCTCGCCGTGGGGATGGACCTGGGTCGACGATGAGCCGTGGGGATACGCACCCTTCCACTACGGACGGTGGGGGTACTCGGGGCATCGCTGGTGTTGGATACCGGGGCCTCGCGGGGTTCGCCCGGTCTATGCGCCCGCGCTGGTCGCGTGGGTCGGCGGCCCTGGTGTTGGTATCTCGGCCGGGGCCCGTGTTGGCTGGCTACCGCTCGGTCCTGGAGACCGGTATGGGGCCGGCGCCACCAATGCTCGTTTTGTCAACAGCGAGGTGCCGGGTGCCGTGACCGTCGTGCCGCGCAATGTGTTTACTGCCGCGCTGCCCGTGCACCCGCATCGCGTGACGCTGCCGCAGCAGAGCATAACGAGCCTGAGGCCGACAACCGCGGCGCCGGCCATCGCGCCCGGGCGGCAGAGCGTTCTTGGCATGAATGCGGGCATGAGCGTCAAGACACCACCGAGCGCGATTGCCATGCGTCCGGTAGTGGCGCGACTCGCGCCGCCGCGCGCGCCCGTGTCTTTCGCGACCGAGCAGGCGGCCATCCGCGCCAATGGCGGGCGGCCTTTGTCCGCGACACAGCTGTCGCGAATGCGGCCGTACACACCGGCAGTGCCGGTGCGGCTCACGAGTCCGACTAGGAGCGACCGTCCGCCGGGGGCTGCAGGACAGCCTGCGCAGTCCGGAGAGCAGCGCGCTGCCGCGGGGAGGTACGTGCCCTCCCAACGCCAGGTTGCCCCCCAGGAGCGCTTGAACGCGGCGCCGCGTGAGGTCCCGCAGCAGCACTTCACGGCACCCGCGCGTCAAATTCCGCAGCCGCACTTCAGCCCGCCGCGCGAGCAAGCGCGGCCACCCGCGCCACCCGCTGCGCCGGCCAGGGCGCCGGACTCGCGCCCCGACGGCCGTCCGCCTCCGGATCGGCGGGCCCCGATGTAGCGGCGCCGTACCGGCCGATACCGGGCGGCGGCGCGGCCGCGAGGCTCGCGACACGCCCCAATGTCTGACATAATCATGGGGGGCGCGGCGCGGGCGATCGGTCGTGCCTCGATCAGAGGCAACCAACAGACAAATGGATATCAAGACTGCGGCCGCCGGATCCGCCGCCCGCGCGCGACGCAAGTCGTTGCGCATTCCCACGACGATCGCGCGCGAAATCGGCATGCAGATAGTCTCCGGCACTTTCAAGCCCGGGGATGTTCTCGATGGCGAGATCGAGACGAGCGGCCGCCTGCACGTGTCGCGCGCAGCGTATCGCGAGGCGGTCAGAATCCTGGCCGCCAAAGGGCTGGTCAGGGCGATGCGCAAGGTGGGAACGCGGGTCACGCCGCGCGAGGAATGGCACCTGCTCGATCCCGACGTCCTGGGTTGGATATTCGCGTTTGAGCCCGACGATGAGACTCTCGCGAGCCTGTTCGAGCTGCGTCGGATGGTGGAGCCCGAAGCAGCCGCGTTTGCCGCGACGCGACGCAGCGACGAAGACTTGCGCGCCATGGCGAGCGCACTGCAGGGCATGGGGCGGCACGGTTTGCAGTCGAAGCCAGGGCGTCTGGCCGATCAGGCCTTCCATGCGGCTCTGCTGCGCGCCAGCAGAAACGCTTTCGTCGCATCGCTGACCGCAAGCGTGGGGGCTGCGGTCACCTGGACGACATTCTACAAAGGTACCCACTCGCGCCACTTGCGCGACTCCCTCCCTGATCACCAGCACGTCTACGATGCGATCGCTCGCCGCGACGCGCGCGCCGCTCGAATCGCCATGGCTGAGCTGGTTGACCTCGCGCTGCGGGATACCACCGACGCGCGCAAGCGCCTGAGCGCTCCGCTCCGGCGCCGCTGACGTTTCGAGCCCCATCCGGCACGCCTGCCCGGTCGCGCGACAGCGCTGACATTGCGGCTCCTTTATGTCGGACAAGAAATTTCTTGTCGGACATAACAGCCCGGTGTATAAGGACGGGCAGTTCCGGCCACCGCGTCCGGCGCGCCGCATCGTCAAGGGGGATTCATGAGCATCAAGAAAGTCGGCGCCTTGTCGCTGGCCTGTCTGTCCGCCGCCTCCATCGCAGTCCCGGTCGTGCACGCGCAGTCCGCCACGACCGCGGGCGACCAGACCAGTACCGCCGCCAGCGATACGCTGCATGAGATCGTGGTCACCGGACTTCGGCAGAGCCTCAATCAGGCCGAAATCATCAAGCGCTTCAGCCCGCAGGTCGTCGACTCCATCGTCGCGCAGGACATCGGCAAGTTTCCCGACACGACCGTCGGCGACGCCCTGCAGCGTGTCCCGGGCGTGCAGGTGACCCGCAACAACGACCAGGTGGTCGGTGTCAATATTCGCGGCCTGCCGAATGTCGAGACGACGCTGAACGGCGACGAGATCTTCACCACGAATCTGCGCACGTTCGATTTTCAGAACCTTCCGGCGGAGACTCTGGCGGGCGTGGATGTCTACAAGACGAGCTCCGCGGATCAGATCGAGGGCGGCATCGCCGGGCTCATCGACGTGCGTACCCACAGGCCCTTCGATTTCGGCGGCTTCGAGGCGGCCGGCTCCGCGACCGATCAATACGACTCGATCGCCGACTCGCAGAACCCCGTGGTCAATGCCCTGGTGAGCGACCGCTGGCAGACGGGAGCCGGCGAATTCGGCGCGCTGGTCAACGTGTCCTACACCCACGAGGACTACGACTATCCGATCGTTTGGGAGGATACGCCGCACAATCCGGAGCCGACCTCGCAGACCGGTCTCTCGGTTCCCGTGTTCGTGCCGTTCATGGGCTCGGAGTCGACCATCGGGGAGCGCAAGTACCCCGAAGTCAACCTCGCGTTTCAATTCAAGCCGAGTGATTCGCTCGAGTTCTACAATGACGACATCTACACCGGCTACGAGTCGCGCTACGGCTCGAATTTTTTCTTTACCGTGACCAGCGATCCGCATCCACTGTCGGACGTCGTGCTGGACGGTTGCGCCACGCTGACCGGCGGCTATGGCTGCCAGGTTGCCTCGGCGACCGTCGGCGGCAACGGCAGCTATCCGTACACCGCGACCAGTACTCAGGCCTTCGATGCCGGGGAGGATGACTTCCATTCCGACATCGGGATGAAGTACCAATCGGGCCCGTGGTCGATCAACTCGGAGGTCGATGGCACCGTCTCGCGGTTCCATCAGCGCCAGGAGATCATCGACACCAGCCTCGACAACGAAGTGGTGACGTTCAACAGCGACGACAACGGTCACGGCCAATGGACCCTGCACGGCCCATCGCCCGATGTGCCGGCGAACTTCTACCTGCAGAATCTCTTCGAGGCCTGGCAGCAGAACTCCGGCAGCGAGCTCGCCTGGAAGAACAGCCTGCGCTACAACTTTTCCTCGGGCTTCCTGACGGCCGTCGAGGGTGGCCTGCGCCTCGCCGACCGCAGGACGGAGGCGAGCGGTAATCCCGGGATCAGCACCTGCGTGCCGGGAGCGACCGCCGGCTCCTGCAATGACGGCAACGTGAGCGCAACCGCGACATTCGGCCCGAACTCCTTCCAGCAATTCAACGGCGGCGACGGCAATGCGCCTTATTTCGTGGGCCTCGGCACCGATTATCTGCTCGACAACGTGCTGACGACACGCGCCTACTACGATGTGCCGCTCTCGGGACCAACGGCCGATCCCACCTCCGGCTTCAGCGACGATGAGTTCACTACCGCCTTCTGGGGACAGGGGCTCTTCGCCTTCAACATGGGCTCCATTCCGGTCGACGGCCAGTTTGGTCTCCGGACCGTCATCGACGATCGGACCCTCTCGGGCGCGGATGCGACCACCATCCCGGCGCTCACCAATACGACCACCGGGCCGGAAGTGGTGAATGGAGTGACGATCCCGCCCGGCGGTGTGATTGCCGCCGGCTACACCGAGTACAACCCATACTCCATAAAGACGCAGGGGGTTGACTGGCTGCCGAGCGTCAGCGCGCGCGTGCATTGGACGCAAACCCTGCAATCACATTTCTCCGTCGCCCGGACGGTGACCCGGCCCGATTTCGGGGCTCTGAATCCGGCGCTGACCGAGATTCCGCCGACCGTCAACCGGCAAGGCAACGGCTCCGAGGGTAATCCCGACCTGGCGCCCACCAAGGTCACCGCGTACGACGCCACGATCGAGTACTACGCGCCACGGGGCGGCATGCTGGCGCTCGAGGGCTTCTACCGCACCGTCACGGGCTACATCGAGCCCGAAACCGTCACCGTCCCGTACGCGACCAGCTTCTGCACGGCGAACGGCATTCCGACGACCGGTGGTCTGGGAGGGCAGTGCAACGTCATCATCGGCACCTCCGCGAGCTCCGGGACGGGGTTCATCGACGGCGTCGAATTGCAGGGGGAGAAGTTCTTCACCTTCCTGCCGTCGCCGTTCGATGGCTTCGGCGTGCAGGCGAACTACAGCTGGATCGACTCGAATGCGCCGATTCCGGGCCAGAACGGGCTGCCCACGATTTCGGGACAGTTGACGAACGTCTCGAAGAACAACGCCAGCTTCATCCTGATGTACGAGAAGCACGGCCTGTCGGCGCGGTTGGCTACGACCTATCGGAGCAGCTACATCGAGTCGTATTATCCCGGCAACGACACGGATCCGCCGATCGACGTGGTGCGGCCCGAGGTCTTCGTCGATCTCAGCCTCTATTACAACATCACGCGGAGCCTCGCCATCTCCGCGGCCGCGACCAACCTGACCAACGAATACTACAATAGCTACTCCGGAACGCCGCTTTTCCCGCGTGACATCCGCTTGATCGACCGGACGTATCGCCTCGGGATTCACTATCGGTTCGACTGAGCGGAAGAGGGAATGGGGACTGACGCAAGCACGGGCGGACCAGCTTCTCGCGCCGCGACCGGCCTCAGGTCGAGAAGCTGGTTCGACGACCCGTCGAATCCCGACATGACGGCGCTCTATCTGGAGCGGTACACGAACTTCGGGATCTCGGTCGAGGAGCTGCAGTCGAGCAAGCCGATCATCGGCATCGCCCAGAGCGGCAGCGATCTCTCGCCCTGCAACCGGCATCATCTGGTGCTGGCGGAGCGGGTGCGCGAGGGGATACGGGAGGCCGGGGGAATCGCCATCGAATTCCCCGTGCATCCGATCCAGGAGACGGGGAGGCGGCCCACGGCGGCTCTGGACCGCAATCTCGCCTACCTCGGCCTGGTCGAGATTCTCTTCGGGTATCCGATCGACGGCGTGGTCCTCACGGTCGGGTGTGACAAGACGACGCCCGCCGCGCTGATGGCGGCGGCGACTGTCAACATCCCGGCGATCGCGCTCTCGGTGGGGCCCATGGTGAACGGCTGGCTCAAGGGGCGGCGCGCCGGCTCGGGCACGATCATCTGGCAGGCCAGGCAGTGGCTGGCGACGGGCCAGATCGATTACCGCGAGTTCATGAAGATCGTGACTTCGTCCACGCAGTCCACCGGCTACTGCAACACGATGGGGACGGCGACGACGATGAACTCGTTGACCGAGGCGCTGGGCATGTCGCTCCCCGGCTCCGCCGCCATTCCGGCGCCCTACCGCGAGCGCCAGGAGTGTGCATACGAGACGGGCCGGCGGATAGTCGAGATGGTGCGGGCCGACCGCAAGCCCTCCGACATTCTCACTCGCGAGGCATTCCTCAATGCGATTCGAGTGAGCTCGGCGATCGGTGGCTCGACCAACGCGCCGATACACCTCAATGCGATTGCGCGCCATGCGGGAGTGTGTCTCTCTCTCGAAGATTGGCAGAGGTACGGCTTCGAGGTGCCGCTGCTCGTCAATCTGCAGCCGGCCGGCGAGTATCTCGGGGAGGATTATTTTCGCGCGGGCGGGGTCCCCGCAGTCGTGGCCGAGCTGATGCGCCATGGGCTGATCCATGATGGCGCTGTGACGGCAAACGGCCGTACTATCGGTGAGAACTGCGGCGGCGCCGCCATCGAGGACGAGCGCGTCATCAGGAGGGTCGAGGATCCCCTGAAGCGCAATGCCGGCTTCATGGTGATGCGGGGCAATCTCTTCGAGGCGGCGGTCATGAAGACGAGCGTGATCTCGGAGGACTTCAGGACGCGATATCTGTCGAATCCCGCCGATCCGGATGCCTTCGAAGGAAAGGCGATCGTCTTCGACGGGCCGGAGGACTACCACGCGAGGATCGACGATCCGCGGCTTGGCATCGACGAGCAGAGCATCCTCGTCATCCGCGGCGTCGGCCCGATCGGATATCCGGGCGCGCCAGAAGTAGTGAACATGCGGCCGCCGGCGCACCTCATCCGCGCCGGCATACACGAGCTTCCGTGCATCGGCGATGGCCGCCAGTCGGGCACATCGGGGACGCCCTCCATCCTCAACGTTTCACCGGAAGCCGCAATCGGCGGCGGTCTCGCGCTCCTTCACAGCGGAGATCGGGTACGTGTCGACCTACGGGCGTGCCGGGTCGATGTGTTGCTGGATGATGCGGTGCTTGCCGATCGCCGACGTGAATTGGAGGCGAGGGGCGGCTACGCGTATCCTCCGAGTCAAACACCCTGGCAGGAGATGCAGCGCGCCAGCATCGGGCAGATGGCAGATGGCGCAGTGCTGGAGCCTGCAGTCAAGTATCAACGTCTGGCACAGACGGTGGGGATACCGAGACACAACCACTAGAAACGAGGAGCGACCCCGATGACACGATGGCTTTCGATGATTGCCGCTTGCGCTTGCCTTTCAGTGGGCAGCGGGGCGGCGGGAGCGGCGACGGCGACTCGGTCGGTGTTCGGGAGGATGCCGGACGGCAATGCGGTCGAGGCGGTGACACTGGGCAATGACCACGGTGTGACCGTGCGCGTGATCACCTACGGCGCGCGAATCCAGGAGGTGGTGACCCCCGATCGCAACGGCAGTCCGGCAAACATCGCGCTCGGCTTTTCGTCGCTCGATGGTTATCTCAGCAAGGCCGACCCGTACTTCGGGGCCACAGTGGGCCGCTTCGCCAACCGGATCGCCAAGGGACGCTTCACGCTCGATGGACATGCGTATCAGGTGCCGGTCAACAACGGGCCGAATTCGCTCCATGGCGGCACGATGGGCTTCGATAGAGTGCTGTGGACCATCGTCGGCGTGAAGCAGGGGTCCGGCTCCGCCAGCGTGAGTCTGCGGTATGTCAGCGCCAATGGCGATCAGGGTTACCCCGGAACACTGACGGCAACGGCGGTCTATTCGCTCGACGATCACGACCGGCTGCGCATCGAGTACGGCGCGACGACGGATGCGCCGACGATCGTCAACTTGAGCAACCACACGTACTGGAATCTATCGGGCGAGGGCAGCGGCAGCGTCATGGATGAGCATCTGATGATTCCGGCGGCCGAGTTCACGCCGGTCGACGCCACGCAGATCCCGACCGGGGTGTTTGCCTCCGTCGCGGGCACGCCGTTCGATTTTCGCCTACCCAAGGCGATCGGCCGGGACATTCGCGACGGCCGCTCGCAACAGCTGCTCATCGGCCGAGGATATGACCTCAACTGGGTGATCAGCCGCCGGGCGGCCGCGGTGCCGAGACTCGTGGCGCGGGTCGTCGATCCGCATTCGGGGCGGGTGCTCGAGCTCGCCTCGACACAGCCGGGACTGCAGTTCTACTCCGGGAATTTCCTCGACGGCACCCTGGTGGGCACCTCGGGTCACATCTATCGCCAGGGAGACGCCTTCGTGCTGGAGCCGCAGATCTTCCCCGATACTCCGAATCACCCGAATTTCGGCTCCGGCCGCCTCGCACCCGGCCAGACTTATCGCAACGAGATCATCTACACGTTCTCCACGATTGGCAGCTCCGGCCGGACCCGGGGCGTTCGCGCAGCGGCGAGGTCGCGATGAGATATTCCGCTCTTTTTTCGTCAGTGCTCGGGGTCGTGCTGCTCGGCTCTGTTTTCCCCTCGAGGGCGGCCGACCTCGAGCGCTGGTCGAGCGCGCAAGCGCAGTCCTGGTACGCCGCGCAGCCCTGGGTCCTGGGCAGCAACTACGTCCCGTCCGACGCCATCAACGAGCTCGAGATGTGGCAGGCTGCGACCTTCGACCCGAAGCGGATCGACGTCGAGCTCGGCTGGGCGCAGGGGCTCGGCATGAACACCATGCGCGTCTTTCTGCACGATCTTCTCTGGCAGCAGGATCCGCGCGGATTCAAGCAGCGTATCCGGGTGTTTCTGCAGATTGCCGCCCAACATCACATCAAGCCGATCTTCGTGCTGTTCGACTCCTGCTGGGACCCCGACCCGCGGCTGGGCCCGCAGCATCCGCCGATTCCGGGCGTGCACAATTCCGGTTGGGTGCAGGCGCCCGGGGCAAAGGCGCTCGACGAGCCGGCGCAGTATGGACGCCTGCAAGCCTACGTGAAGGACGTCATGGGAACCTTCGGCAAGGACGACCGAGTACTCGCATGGGATGTGTGGAATGAGCCGGACAATCCGGGCGGCGGCAATTACGACGATCGCGAGCCGAAGGACAAGCTCGAGCGCGTCGCGGTCCTCCTGCCGCAGGTCTTCGCCTGGGCGCGCAGTGTCCATCCCACGCAGCCGCTCACGAGCGGTCTCTGGCACGGCGGCGATTGGAGCCGGGCGGCAGATCTGAACGCCGTCGAGAAGACGCAGATCGCCGATTCCGACATCATCACCTTCCACGCGTACGGCTGGCCGGAAGCGTTCTTCGAGCGGGTGCGGGAGCTGCAGGCCTATGGGCGGCCCCTCGTCTGCACGGAGTACATGGCCAGGGGCGCCGGGTCCACGTTCGACGGTGTTCTGCCGGTCGGGAAGAGAATGAACGTGGGCATGATCAACTGGGGGTTCGTCAACGGCCGCACCCAGACCAACCTGCCATGGGATTCGTGGCAGCGTCCTTACGTCCTCACCCAGCCGACGGTCTGGTTCCACGACATCCTGCATTCGGACGGCACGCCGTATAGGGAGCGTGAGGTCGCGTTGCTGCGTGCGATCAGCGCCGCCCCAAAGAGTGTCGTGCCTGACACTCTGGACCTCGGCGGCCCGGTGGCTGTCTACACGCCGGACCTCGCGGCGCACCCTCACGAGGACGCCAGCTACCCGCGCATCATCCGGCTGGAGCATGCCGGCGCAGCCAACGGAACCCTGCTGGCCACCTTCTTCCACGGCGGAGCCGGGAAGGCGACTGAGTTCCTGATCTATCGCTCGACGGACAACGGGTGGAGCTGGTCCGGGCCCATCGGCGCGGTGCGGGATACCGTGCATGGCGAGGATCTCGACGCGCCGACTCTGTTCGAGCTGCCGCGTGCGGAGAGCGATCTGCCGGCCGGGGCGCTGCTCGCGGCGGGCACCGCGTGGAAGCATGGCGATTTCACACACCAGGACATGGAGGTCTACGCGAGCCTGGACGGAGGAAGTGATTGGACCTACCGGAGCTCCTGCACCCGGGAGAAGGGAATGCCCGACAAGCACGGCGTGGGGATATGGGAGCCGTCGTTTGCCATCGCCGCAAACGGCGAGCTGGTGTGTTACTTCTCGGACGAGCGCCCTTCGGTTCGGGGATTCAATCAGGTGCTGGCGCACGTAGCGAGCACCGACGGCGGCAAGAGCTGGGGGCCGGAGGTCTTCGATGTTGCGATACATGACAGCCAGCAGCGTCCGGGAATGACGACAGTCGTTCGCCTGCCGACGGGGCGCTACGCCATGTCATTCGAGGACTGTCGCGGCGGGTTCGATCCGGATGAGGCATGCGCGGTCTACGTCAAGACCTCTCCCGACGGTCTCGATTGGCAGCCGGCCGCGAACAAGGGTGTTCTCGTTGCAACCGCGCAAGGTCAACATCTGCTGCACACGCCCATGATTGCCTGGTCGAGTTGGGGTGGGGGCGACGGTACGCTCATCGTCTCAGGCCAAAGGGTGGTGAATGGGCACGACGGCGCCCTGACGGCACTTCCGGAGTCCGGCCGCACGCTGATGGTGAACACACACCTCGGCGAGGGACCCTGGCGTGAGATCGCCTCGCCGTTGGTCGTGGCCCCAACCGGCGGCTACGACTCCGGGGAGACTCCGTGTCCCGGTTACAGCGCCGGTATCCTGCCGGACGTCTCGGGCCCGGGTTTCCAGATCATCGAGGCGCTGCACATCGCCAACGGCAGGTGTCGGGTGGCCATCGGTCACGGTTCGTTGCCGGCCGGCCCGTGATGAGGGCTGCGGCTGCTGCCCGAGGCAGGCACGGGCGCCCGGGGGGCCTGAGGTGGCGAGTGGCCCGGAGCTGGCTGCCGGCGCTTCTTGCCTTCTGCGCGGCATCGTGCGGGCTGGGGCGGGGCGCTGCCGCGGAGACCTTCACAAACCCTCTGCTGCCGTCGGGCCCTGACCCCTGGGTGATCTACCGGAACGGGTTTTACTACTACACCAACACCCTCGGCGATCGCATCGCGCTCTGGCGCACGCGGGACATCACGCGGCTTCGGACGGCGGAGATGCGGGTCATCTGGCGACCGCCCGCGACCGGTCCGGATTCGGCTTCAATCTGGGCACCGGAGCTGCACTGGATTCGCGGCGGCTGGTATCTCTACTTTGCCGCTTCCGACCGTGCACACAACGATGACGCGCATGCCTGCTGGTCCGATCAGTACGCGCTCGGCATGCTGACCGCTGCACCCGGGGCGAACCTGCTCGACCCGCGTTCCTGGACGAAGTCGCCCGCGCCGGTCTTCCATGCATCCGTCGCGAACGGCGTGTACGCTACCGGGCACAATGGGTTCTTCAAATCGCCGGACGGCAGAGAGGATTGGATCATCTACCACGCCAACTCGGGCGCTAATGAAGGCTGCGGGAAGAACCGCTCGCCACGCATCCAGCCGTTCACGTGGAAACCGGACGGCACTCCCGACTTCGGCATCCCGGTACCTACAAGTCTTGCCCTGCGGGCCCCCAGCAATGCATCGCCCGCAAGCAAATGAAGCAGCCGCCGCCCACGCGGCGTAGCCGACTCCGGGCCAATCTAAGAGACGCATAACGTGCATCCACACGCGATCGACTGGACGATCATGGGGGTCTATTTCGCCTTCGTGCTGGGGATCGGCGTGGCGCTGAAGCGCCATATGCGCACGAGCACGGATTACTTCCTCTCGGGCCGCGCGATTCCGGCATGGATCACCGGCCTTGCATTCATCTCGGCGAACTTGGGCGCCCAGGAGGTGATCGGAATGGCGGCCTCCGGCGCCAAGTACGGCATGGCGACCAGCCATTTCTACTGGGTGGGGGCGATCCCGGCGATGGTATTTCTCGGGATCTTCATGATGCCGTTCTACTACGGCTCGCGAGCGCGCTCGGTGCCGGAGTACCTGAAGCTGCGGTTCGACGAGAAGACCCGGGGGCTGAACGCGATCTCGTTCGCGGTGATGACAGTGTTCTCCTCGGGCATCTCGATGTATGCGATGGCGCTGCTCCTGAAGCTGCTCCTCGGCTGGGACTTCAGCACCAGTATTGTGCTCTCCGCGCTCATAGTGCTCGTGTACATCTTCCTCGGCGGACTGACCTCGGCGATCTACAACGAGGTGCTGCAGTTCTTCCTCATCGTCTTCGGCTTCGCGCCGCTCGTCTTTCTGGGGCTCAAGGACGTGGGCGGCTGGCACGGGCTCGCCGCGGGCTTGCGGCAGGTGGCGGTGTCACGCGGCTTTGCGCCGGATGCCTGGACGAGCACCTGGAGCGTGATGAGCAGCCCGTCGTCGAATCCGATGGGAGTGGAGTGGATCAGCATCGCGATGGGCCTGGGATTCGTCCTGTCCTTCGGCTACTGGTGCACGGACTTCCTCGTCGTGCAGCGCGCTCTGGCGGCGGATTCGATGGAGGCGGCCCGGCGGACGCCGCTCATCGCCGCGGTGCCGAAGATGCTCTTCCCCTTCCTCGTGATCTTCCCGGGCATGATCGCCATCGCCTCGACGCTGCACGGTGGGGCGAGCGGACTTACCCTGCCGCACAAGGCGGACGGCGCGCTCAACTATGACATGGTGATTCCCCTGATGCTCGGGCATTACTTCCCGAGCGGGATGCTGGGGCTCGGGCTGACCGCGCTGATGGCGAGCTTCATGACCGGCATGGCGGGCAACGTGACCGCCTTCAATACGGTGTGGACCTATGACATCTATCAGGCCTACATCCGCCACGGCGCGAGCGACCGGCACTATCTCAACATGGGGCGGATCGCCACGGTCGCCGGCATCGGACTGTCCATCGCGGCCGCTTACGCAGCCAATCGCTTCAACAACATCATGGACCTGCTGCAACTGCTGTTCGCGTTCGTGAACGCTCCGCTGTTCGCGACTTTCCTCCTCGGGATGTTCTGGAAGCGGACGAGCGGGCATGGGGCCTTCTTCGGGCTGCTCGCCGGCACTGCCGCGGCGGCCGCGCATCATGGGCTCACGCTCCCCGCCGGGAGTGTCACGGGTATCCAAGGCGGGTGGATTGCCGTGCTGCACCTCTACCCCAGCCAGATGGCGCAGAACTTCTGGACGGCAATCTATGCGTTCGGAGCCTGTTTCTCCGTGACCGTGGCGGTGAGCGTCATGACGCGGCCGCGCGCGGAGGAGGAGCTCAAGGGGCTCGTTTACTCGCTGACGCCGCGACTGCGGGCCGCGCCCGGCGAGCGCTGGTACGCGCGGCCGGCAGTGCTGGGCGCTTGTGTGCTTGCTGGTGCGATCGTGCTCAACTTCATCTTCCGGTGAGCGCCATGGGACTCGACATCCGCATTCCGATCGGCAGTCTTTTCGTGATCCTCGGCGCCTTGCTCGCCGGCTACGGGCTGGTCAGCAAGCCGGCGATCTATCGACGCTCATTGGGGATCGACATCAATCTCTGGTGGGGCGCGGCGTTGCTCATCTTCGGGTTGGCGATGCTGGCGCTGGCCTGGAGGGCGGCGGCGCGGGCGCGCGCCAGCGCGGACTCGCGCTGAGCGGACAGCTCCTTCTCGCGGTAGGCGTCACGCATGGCGGGCCGGATTTTCGGCAGTTGCAGGGTGAACCAGGCAGCGCCCACGATACAGAATGTCCCTGTCAACATGACGGTGTCGGGAGCACCGATGTGCTGCGCCAGCGCGCCGGCCATGAGGCTGCCGAACGGCGCCGCGCCGAAGAACGCCATGGTGTAGTAGCCCATCACGCGTGCCCGCTTGTCGTCGGGCACGAGCGACTGGATGATGGTGTTGCAGACGGCCGCGGCCTGAATGAGCCCGAAGCCGACCACGACCATCAGAATGAGCGACAGCCACAGGACGTGCGACAGACCGAAGAGAATCAGGCCGACCCCGAGCAGAGCGACCGACGCCTGCAGGTTGCGTGTCAGCCCTTTGATGGACTTGCGCATCGCCAGAGCGAGCGCGGACGCGAGGGCGCCGAGACCCGAGGCGGCGCTGAGCCATCCGAGCGTATGCGGGCCGCCGTGCAGCACCGTGCCCGCAAAGACCGGCAGCAGCACTGAGTAGGGCCACCCCATGAGGCAGGTCAGCGCCAGGATCAGCAGGATGGTGCGGACCGGCCCAAAGCCGCTGACGTAGTTCCAGCCCTCGCGCAGCTCCTCGACGAGACTGCTGCCGGATTTGCTGCGGTCGTTCAGCGCCGGCAGCCGCATGATCACCAGAGAGGCGATCACCGCGAGATACGACACGCCGTCTATTAAGAAGCACCAGCCTTCCCCGAAGGCCGCAATGATGAGACCGCCGATGGCGGGCCCGATGAGTCGCGCGCCGTTGACCATCGAGGAGTTGATGGCGATGGCGTTGGCCAGATCGGCGCGGTCTTCCACCATCTGGACGAGGAAGGACTGGCGACCCGGCATGTCGAAGGCGTTGATGAGGCCCTGGAAGGCCATGAGGGCGATGATCTCGCCCAGGGTAATGACGTGTGTCAACGTCAATGCCGCGAGAGCGAGGGATTGGATCGCGGCGGCCGCTTGCGTGACGACGAGAAGCCGCCGGCGCTCCAGGCGCTCCACCCACACGGCCGCGACCGGCCCGAGGACGAAGGAGACGATCTGACCGGAGAAGCTGACGACGCCCAGGAGCAGGGCGGAGTGAGTGAGGCGATAGACCAGCCACGCCGTCGCGAGCCGCGTCATCCAGGTGCCGATGAGCGAGGTGCTCTGGCCGAAGAAGAAGAGCCGGAAATTGCGGTGGCGCAGCGCGCGCCAGGTGTGCGAGGCGGGGCTCATGGCTGCAGCAGCCCCTTGAGGATGTCACTCGCCCGGGCAAGGGCCTGGCGCTCCTCCTCATTGAGCCCGGCCGTCGCCTGCGCGAGCCACGCGCGCTTCAGGTCCTTCGCGCTGTTGCGCACCGCGGCGCCCTTCTCGGTCAGGGCGATGTTCACCTGCCGTCCGTCGGTCGGGTGCGGCTTGCGCTCCACCAGCCCGCGCTCTTCGAGTGCCGCGACGGCGGCGCTCATGGACTGGGGCCGCATGCCTTCGGCGCGTGCAAGCTCCGCAGTGGTGGCGGCCCCATGCCTTCCCAGGCGCCCGAGCACGGCAATCTCGGTCAGCGACAGTTCATGCTGTGCCGCCGCCGCGCGCATCTGGCGCACCAGCCGTCCGAGGGTCTGCGCGAATTCGTTGACGTCGAGGTCCCGGGCTTTTGCCATGGACCGCATGATACCAGATAGACAGGTAAACTGAACAGTCTGACTTTCTATCGCGCCCGGGCCTCGGGCGGCTCAGCGCCGCGATTGAGCTCGCGGCGACGCCTGCTGATCCGCCTGGAGGAAGGCCTCGCGGAGCCGGCGCAGGCCATGAGCGATCTGCGGCAGGTCGGCGACGCCGTAGCCGAAGATCATTCCGCCGCGGTCCGGGTCGCCGAGAAAGTAGCGCGACAGGGTGTGAATTCTGAGGCCCATCCCCAGAGCGGCAGCCGCGGCGGCCTCGGCGTCGATGCCCGGCCTTGCAAGCGCTGCGACGTGCATACCGTAGAAGGAGGGGATGGGCTCCAGCCACTCGGCCAGCTCCCGTGTCAGCGAATCGAGCAGCGCGTTGCGGCGGCGTCGGTAGACCTCACGCATCTTGCGCACGTGGCGCGTCAGATGTCCCTCGGCTATGAAACCGGCAACACCAGCCTGCATGGGCACCGAACTGTGCCAATCCATGCAGTTCTTCGCCGCCACCAGCGTCGGCATCGCCCATGGCGGGGCCACGATGTAGCCCAGCCGCAGAGCCGGGAGCATGCATTTCGAGAACGTTCCAACATAGAACACGAGCTCGGCGGCATCGGGGGTGCGCAGCGCTTCAAGGGTGCCGCCCTCGAACCGGAACTCGCCGTCGTAATCGTCCTCGATGATCAGCGCGCCGCGTTTGCGCGCCAGCGAGACGAGGTCGCGCCGCCGTGCCGGAGAGAGTGCGGAGCCGAGCGGGAACTGGTGGGAAGGGCAAACGCAAATGACATCGGCGTCGGCGGGAATGGCGTCGACGACGATTCCGTCCGCATCCACACGCACCGGCACGACGCGCGCGCCGGCCGCGAGGAAAGCCGCGCGCAGCGGCGGATAACCCGGGTCCTCGAGCGCGACGACGGTCCGCCCGGATGTCACGAGAGTGCGGGCCAACACGTCGAAGGCCTGTTGGGCTCCGGAGGTCACGAGAATGTCCTCCGGCCCACAGACCACGGCGCGCGTGACGGCGATATGCCGCGTGATCGCCTCGCGGAGCCGATAGCTGCCCTGATTGCCCTGCGGGCTGCGGAAGGCCGCCGGCCGGCGCTCGAGCAGGCGGATCTGCTTGGCGGTCACACGGCGAAACACCTCGAACGGGAAGAGCCGCGAATCCACCAGCGCGGGCCGGAAGTCCCCCTGCCCGGAGTTCTTGGGCTGATCCTCCGGAGCCTCCCGCCAGAAGCCGATGGCGGCAGTGACGTCGGGCCGCAGCCAGATGGGATTGAGCCTGGAGGCCGGCCGCAGCAGCGCCAGGCGGTCGCGCTGGCGGCCAGCGGGCGCTGGAGGTGCGACAAAGACACCCGAGCCGCCACGGCTGACGACCAGCCGCTCGCTCGCGAGCCGCTCATACACCGCGGCGGCGGTATTGCGCGAGACGCCGAGAAACGCCGCCGAGCGCCTGGTGGCCGGCAGGCGCGCTCCCGCGGGCAGCCGGCCTTCGACGATGGCCGCCTTCAGCTGCTCGTAGAGGCTGCGGGAGGCAGCCCGCGAGCCCGGCCCGGGCAGATCGAGCCGCAGCTCGAACAAAGGCTCGGTGACCCGCGGCGCTCTGGAACGTTGGCCCACTCTTTTTTCCCCCAACCGGCCCTTCAGATGCGGCGGCCGGCGCGATATCTCTATGCCATTGTAAACGGAGGGGTACATGACCCGGATAAAGCGTCTTGGTGGCAGGCTGGCTGCAGTCATGGGAGGGCTGGCCCTCGCAGCGGGGCTGGTATCGCAGCCCGCGCTTGCGGCGGCTACCGCGCAGTCGGTGGATCAGCAGCATGCCTTCGACTTTCACTTCGGCACATGGAGAACGCACATCCTGAGCCGCGCGTCCGCGACCAAGTGGGTCAAGATGACCGGCACGGTGATCGATCAGCCACTGTGGGGCGGGAAGGCCAACCTGGAGAAGATCGAGGCTTCCGGGGCGGGGGGGCATTTTCAGGGGGTGACGCTCTTCCTCTATAGCCCAAAGTCCGGCCAATGGAGCCAGACCTTTGCGAGCAGCAGCGACGGCATCATGCAGGAGTCCGCGTACGGTAAGTTCAAGAGCGGGCGCGGCGTGTTTTACGCCCAGGGCGGCGCCCCCCAGGACAAGAGCGTGTTCGAGCGGGAAACATGGTCGAACATGACGGCGAATTCGTATCACTTCGAGATCGCATCATCGACTGACGGCGGCAAGACCTGGGTCACGGAGTTCATCGCACAGCTGACGCGGCTGAAGAAGGAGCCCGAATACGACACACCCTACACTCCGGGGGATGGTCCGGAGCATGACTTCGATTTCAACGTGGGAAAGTGGAAGACCCGGATACGCGCAGTGCTGAATCCTCTGTCCGCGCCCAACGTGTGGACTAACCTGCAGGGCACGCACACGGTGTATCGCGTATGGGGCGACTGGGCGAATATCGGCCAACTGGAGGTCGACGGTCCGAGCGGCCACGAGGAGGACATGGCTTTGCGGATGTATGACCGCAAGACACGGCAGTGGCGCGTATATTTCGCGAACAGCAGCTCCGGTACCCTGGATCAGCCGATGGTAGGGGAGTTCAAGGACGGAGTTGGGACCTTCGTCTTCCTGGACGAGATGGAGGGGAAGACTGTGTTGGTTAGAAATGTCTGGTCCGGCATCACCACCAAGTCCTGTCACCAGGACTGGGCCATCTCGTCGGATGGGGGCAAGACCTGGGTGCCGACCTGGATTTCCACCGATACGCTCGGGAACTGATCGCGCTCACCGCTTAGCGAGATCGGCGGTAAAGCCGATGGGGCGGCGTTTGGGAGCGGGCGGGTTCATGAGCTGGCGGATGGCCGAGAGGATGGCGGCGATCGCTTCGTCATGGGTGGCGAGGTTCTTCTCGATGCGCGCCTCGAGCTCATCGATCCGATGGGCGAGCTCCTTGTTCGAGGCGAGGAGTTCTCGCATGCGGACGAAGGCGCGCATGATCTCGATGTTCACGGCGATGGCGCGCTCGCTGCCGAGAACCGAGGAGAGCATCGCGACACCTTGCTCCGTGAACACGTAGGGCATGTAGCGGCGCCCGCCGCGGCTTGGTGTTGAGATCACAGACTGTGATCTCAACACGTTGCGCTCTGCGGCCATGAGCTGGAACATGAAATCCGGCGGAAAGCGGCTGCTGTTACGCTTGACCGCCTGCACGAGGGCGCCCGTCGTCACGCCGTAGAGTGCGGCCAGTTCCTCATCGAGTAAGACCTTGTGGCCGCGTAGGACGAGGATGGAGCGGCTGATGTGCTCCACAGGTACCGGGCCCGGGCGGCGGCGAGAGGCCATCTGGGTGCCGACCTGGATTTCCACCGATACGCTCGGGAACTGATCGCGCTCACCGCTTAGCCGGCGGGTGCTCCTCGAGGACGCCGGCTTCGATCTCGCGCAGAAGCTCGCGAACGTCTTCGGCGGTGCACTGATCCTCATCGAGGAGTGCGCCGAGCAAGCCTTCGAGATACGTGCCCATTGCCACCGCGACCGCGGTGGGTGGGTAACGGTCGAGGCTCATGATGATCTCGTCCAACTCCTGGATGCACTCCTCAACCACGGGTTCGTCGTTCGCCTCATCGATCAGTGCCATGGGAATCTCTCCTTTCCGTGCCCGGTTGTCGAGTTGAGGATAGCGTGAGTTGGGGAGCGGCAGGGATGCGCATTTCTATACAAACGCGCAGGCAAATGCGATTCCAATCGCCACCGGCATCCCTAGACTGTTCAACGTGCCATCCAGCACGTGCGCCCAACACCAGGAGCCGCCATGAACAGCTTCACTCTCACCGCCATCGGCAATCTGTCCCGCAATCCCGAGCTGACCGTCAAGGGTGATCGTACCTACGCGAAGTTCTGCCTGATCGGCAACGACTACGCCGGCAAGGACGAGGAGGGTGGAGCGCGCGAGGTCGCCACAAGCATCTGGTTCACGGCGTTCGGTCCGCTCGGGGAGACGCTGGCACGCACCGCCCGCAAGGGGGATCAGCTCATTGTCGATGCCCAGGTGCGCGCGGACAACTGGACCGACAAGGACGGCGAGAGGCACTTCAACTACAACTTCATCGTACAGGGCTTCCGGTTCGGCGCTCCCGGGAAGGCCAAGCGCGAGGAGCGCGCGGGCCGGAGGCCCGAGGAGCCGCAGCGGGCCGCCGCCAGCGCGTAGAGGGTCGGCGCGGACCGGCGGCTCGCCGCCGCCCCGAACCGTGAGCCGCCGAGCCGCGCGGCGGAGGCCAATTCGTCGACAGGAATGAACGGGAAAGGAGAGGACTCATGTCACAGCAAATTGATCGGACCGCGGGGCGCGCGGTGTCACCTGTAGCCGCGACGCTTGCTTGCTCAATGGCTGCGTTGATCGCCTCGCAGCCGGTGTTTGCGCAGGCGACTTCGCCTTTTCTCACGGGCGCCACGGCTCTGGAAAGCAACATCCTCGCCTGGCTGACTCCTATCGCCATAATTCTGGTGATGGTGTTGGGTGGCATGGCAATGGCAAATCGAATTTCATGGGGTTGGTGTGTGGGCGCGATATTGGGAATCGCCATTGCATTCGGCGCGCCGCAAATAGTTTCATGGGTGCGCGGCATGTTTGGTGTCTGAGGGAGGATGGGAAATGGACAGAGGCACTCGCGGGCTCGTCAGAGACCCGCTGTTCGTCGGGGCAACGCGGCCGCCGATGCGCTGGGGAGTTACCTACTCCGCGCTGTTATTCAACCTGGTGTTCACGCTCGAAGCGTTTCTCGTTACCAGAAATCTGTTGACGCTGCTCGTCGCGTTGCCAATCCATGGCGCGGGAGTGCTGCTATGTGGCCGCGACGCGCGCTACTTCGACCTCCTGCTCCTCTGGGGGCGGACACGGATGCCGGCGCTGCTTGCCAATGGGCGTTGGTGGCGCGCGAGCAGCTACAGCCCGCTCCCCCTGGATCCACCACGCTCGTCGGGGTTACGCAGCGCCGGTGCCGCTGTCGTGGTTCCCGATCGCGCGCGCCGGGAGTCGCCATCGTGCTGAGCGCAACGCGAAGGGCTGCGATGCGTCATGAGCTGACCGCCGATCGCCACATTCCCTATGCGGCGCATGTGGCGCCCGAGGTCGTCAAGACTGCATTCGGCGATTACCTGCAGGTCTTTCGGCTGGCGGGCGCGAGCTTCGAGAGTGCGGATATCGAACAGCTCAACGTCTGGCACGAGAAGCTGAATGTCCTATGGCGTAACGTAGCCGCGCCGGGGATTTCACTCTGGAGCCACATCATCCGCCGTCGCGAAACTCCGGGGTCCTGCGGGGCCGTGTCGGACGGGTTCGCTGCTGCGCTCCATGCGAGGTACACAAGCCGGCTCGCGGGTGAGATCCTCATGGTGAACGAGCTCTACCTGGCAGTACTGTATCGGCCGGTGGCCGGCCGGACTGCGGGACTTCTCTCGGGGATGGTCAGGCGACTCAAGGCCGCTAGCCCACGCCTGGAGACTGCCGACGCGCTCGAGGTCTGTCGCAAGCTCGCGCAGGCACTCTGCGCGTCGCTGGCGCGATACGAGCCCGAGAGCCTCCGCTGCTACCAGGACTCGGGCCGCTGGTATTCTTCGCTTCTCGAGTATCTGGCGCTGCTCGCCAACGGTGAGCGACAGCGTATGCCGCTGCCCCGCGGGCCCTTGAGCGCTGCGCTTGCCACCACGCGGGTCTGCTTTGGCGCCGAGGTAGTGGAGTATCGGGCGGCGACGGGCACCCGCGTAGGGGCGATCCTCGCGATCAAGGAGTATCCGACGCCGAGCATCGCCGGCATGCTCGATCGGCTGCTCAGCGCCCCGTTCGCGTTCGTACTCACGCAGTCCTTCGCTTTTCTATCCAAGGCGAGTGGTCAGGCACTGCTCACGCGCCAGATCAACCGGATGGCCAACGCGGGCGATTTCGCGGTCTCTCAAGCGAAGGAACTGGGCGAGGCGTTGGATGCCCTGACCAGTAACGAGTTCGTGATGGGGGATCATCATTTCACCCTACAAGTGCTAACCGCTCCTGACGAGGTCTCGGAGGGTCGTCCTCCCGAGGAGCGATTGCGCACCCTGAATGATTGCGTCGCGCAGGCACGCGCGCTCCTTGCGGATACCGGTATGACGGTTGCGCGTGAGGATCTGGCGCTCGAGGCCGCGTTCTGGGCGCAACTTCCGGGCAATTTCCAGTTGCGTCCTCGCAAGGCCCCGATCACCTCGCGCAACCTCGCGGCCATGGTGCCCTTCCACAACTTCCCGCCGGGCCGTGCTACCGGCAACCATTGGGGCGAGGCATTGGCCCTTTTCCCGACTCGCGCGCATTCAGCGTATTACTTCTCTCTGCACGCCAGCGATCCTTCGGACGGCAATAGCCGACGCGATGCGGGCCACACTTTCATTTGCGGCCCGACCGGATCGGGTAAGACGGTGCTGATCGGATTTCTCGTGGCAATGCTCGCGCGGCAGGGTGTCACGCAGGTCGTCCTCGACAAGGACCGCGGACTCGAGCGCCTGGTGCGGGCGCTCGCCGGTGAGTATCTGACTCTGCGCAATGGATTCGCCACGGGATTCAACCCCTTGCAGCTGCCCACGGGTCCCGGTCATATGGAATTCCTCCGCGGCTGGTTGCAGCTCCTGGCGCGCCCTCGCGGTGTGTCGCCCATCAGTGTTCGCGAGCAGCAGGACCTGGATCAGGCGTTGCGCGGAGTGCTGTCACTCGCGCCGGAGAAACGACGCCTCTCGCGATTGCTCGAGTTCCTGGATCCCACCGATCCGGAGGGCCTGTATGCGCGGCTGGGGCGCTGGTGCGAGGCGGCCGATGGCCCATACGCGTGGGCTTTCGATAATCCGCGTGACTCGGTCACGGGGCGCCTGGAGGGGCAGCCGGTGATCGGTTTCGATGTCACTGAGTTTCTCGACAACGATATGGTGCGCTCCCCGGTCACAATGTATCTGTTTCATCTCGTGCGCCAAATGCTCGACGGCCGACGGCTCGTCTGCTGGATGGACGAGTTCTGGCGGCTGCTCCAGGACCCGGCGTTCGAGAACTTCGCCAAGGACGGTCCGAAGACCTGGCGGAAGCTGAACGGCGTGATGTGCCTGGCAACTCAGAGTGCGGGTGATGTCCTCGATAGCCCGATCAGCCGCACCATCATTGAGCAGACGCCGACGAAGATCTTCTTCCCCAACGCGGATGCCGCTCCGGAGGAATACACGACCGGCTTTGGCCTGACGCACCGCGAGCTCGCCCTCATCAAAGAGGAGCTCGAGCCGGGGGCGCGCGCATTTCTCGTGAAGCAAGGGCATCAGAGTGTCGTCTGCCGTCTGGACCTCAGCGGCTTCCAATCAGAGCTCGAGGTGCTGTCCGCGCGGCCGGCCAGCCTTTGAGCAAGGAGCGTCTCATGTCACCCGTAAAGACTTCAATGTCAATCGTCGCCCTCACTCTCATGGCGGCTGCCCCCGCGGCGCACGCACAGTTCGCGGTGATCGACGTCGCCGCAGTCACGCAGCTGGTGACCGAGGTGCAGAATCTCGAGCAGGCGCTCACCGTCGCGCGGGAGCATCTCGAGGAAGCCCAGTCGGAGTTGCGTTCGATGACGGGCGATCGCGGTATGGAGCAGTTGCTGCCAGGGGTAAACCGCAACTACCTGCCCACTGATTGGGGGCAGCTCACGGCTGCCCTCAATAACACCAGCAGCGCGTACACGGCCCTGTCAGCTGCCGCCCAGCAAGCTCTGACCGAAGACGCCGTGCTGACGGGGCAGCAATTGGCCACACTGTCTCCGGACGCGCAGCAGCAGCTCGTGGCCGATCGCGGGACCGCCGCCCTGCTGCAAGCCGTCTCCCGGCAAGCGCTTGCGAATGCCAGCGGCCGCTTTTCCGACCTGCAGCAGCTCATCAACACCATCGGTACGGCGAGTGACCAGAAGGGCATCCTCGATCTCAATGCGAGGATCGGCGCCGAGCAAGCGATGCTCGAGAACGAGCAGACCAAGCTGCTGGTGCTCGTCGCGGCCGCTGAAGCGCAGCACTGGGCGGATGAAGAGCAGGAGGGCGAGCGGGCCATTGCCGACCAGGGTCAGTTCGCAACGCGATTTCAGCCTACGCCCTGATCGTGGGTGACGCTGTCATGGATTTTTTCCAGACGTTCTCGACGTGGCTGAACGGTCAGCTTTCGAGCTACATCGGCCAGAACACCGCGCGCGTGGCGTCGATTCTCGAGCCGGCCGTGGTCACACTGGGAACGGTGTACATCATGATATGGGGTTACCTGCAGCTCACGGGCCGCATCGAGGAGCCATTTGCGGCAGGCCTGAAGCGCATCGCGACGCTCGCGGTGGTCTTTGGCGTTGGTTTGCACCTATGGCTCTACAACACCCTTCTCGTCGACACGTTCTATAACGCGCCGACGGAATTCGCCGCTGCCGTCGTTGGAGCTTCCGATCCGGTACATACCATCGACGCCATTTGGAATCAGGGTGGGGCGGTGGCCGACCAGTTGTTTCGGGGTGGTGAGGGGTGGGGTCGCATCGGATTCGCTATCGCGGGTGTGGCTACGTGGGCGCTGGTCGGCCTGCTGTGCGTGTACACCATGTTCTTGTTGGCGCTCTCCAGCATTTCGCTCTCGATCCTTCTCGCCCTGGGGCCCTTCTTCATCACGTTGCTGCTTTTCGATGCGACCCGTAGGTTCTTCGATGCATGGCTGGCGCAACTGGCCAATTATGCACTGATCACGATTCTGACGGTGACGGTGTCCGCTCTATTGCTGCAGCTGGTTGCCACATACGCGCAGCAGACGGCGGCCTTGGGCACGTCGATAAAGATAGATGATGCGCTGGACATGCTGCTCGCGACCGTGTTGGTGTTCCTTTTCCTGCGGCAAATCATGCCCATCGCGGCCGGACTTGCCGGAGGAGCGGCGCTGAACTCGATGGGGACGGTGGGTCGGGCAATAGGGGTGCCGGTGAGGGCGGCCTTGACGGGCCTGACGGTTCTGGGAGGCGCATGATGAAAACCGGGGCTTTGCTGATTGCGTTGCTGCTCTTCGTGGGGTGCGCCTCACGGCCGCCGCGCTGCGACCGGCGACTCACGCCGATAAACGCGGGCCATTGGACCGATGCGCGGACGCGGGTGGGTGAGCCGTGAGTGCGGATCGAGCGCTTCTGGGATACCTCGAGGAGGCGGCGTCCTGGGACGCCGACCGGGTCGCGCAGGCGAGCCGATCGGCGGCGGTCGCTTGGCGTGTGGCCGCGGCCGGATGTTTGTGCGCCGTCGCAAGCGCGATTGCGCTGGTTCTTCTCGTTCCGTTGAAGCGGGTCGAGCCTTATGTAATCCGGGTGGACAACTCCACGGGTGTCGTCGACCTGGTGCCGATGTACGCCGGCCATGCCGAGCTCGGCGAGGCCGTGACCCGCTACTTCCTGACTCGCTACATCACCGTATGCGAGCAGTTCGATTACGCGACGGCAGAGAGCAACTACGAGGAGTGCGGTGCTTTCAACTCGGCGCGACTCAACCAGTCGATGTATATGAAGTGGAACAAAGCCAATCCGAGCTCGCCACTGAACGTGCACAAGGACGGAAGCGCAGAGACCGTTCGCATTGAATCGGTCAGTCTTTTCAAGCGTGCCAACGGCACTTCGGATCTCGCGCAGGTGCGCTACGCCCGCCTCGAGCGGCAGGCGGAGGGTGTCCCCGGGCGAGTCACTCACTGGATCGCCAGCGTCGAGTACCGCTATGGCAAGCCGCCGGACGATCCGCGGACGCGCAGCTGGAACCCGCTGGGATTCGAGGTGACGGACCTCGGCATCGAGCCCGAGGTGTTCGTGACCCCTCAGGATTCATCCGCTCGATAAGGCCACTCGAGGAACGCGTACATGAAGGGCCGGCCGTCATTTCTGTCTCTCACGCTCTGGTGTATCTGCTGCCTGGGGAGCACTCCCGTGCGCGCGCAGTCATTGCAGGCTGCGCTGCGGCCGGACCCGCGGATCCGCGTGGTCCCCTATCGGACTGATGCCGTTTATCGGCTCAGAGGCTATGTCGGCTATCAGATCGACGTTACCTTCGCCCCGGGAGAGCGTTTTCTGGGGCTCGGTGTGGGCGACTCGAAGGGAGTTGCTTTCGCGGCGGAGTCCAATCACCTGTTTCTCAAGCCCAGAGCCGCTCGCGTGGCAACGAATCTCACTGTGCTCACCAGCCGCCGCACGTATCTCTTCGACTACGAGGTGGACCCTGCACCCCCGGACCCGAGCGGCGCTGATGTCATTTTTGCCCTCCGATTCGAATATCCGGCGGTTGCCGTGCGCCCTGGATCACTTGATCGCGTGCAGGTCGAAAGGGATCTTGTGGCGGCGCAGAGCGCTCGGGCCCGCAACTACGATTACTGGTACTGCGGCAATCGCTCTTTGATGCCGACTGCGGCCTGGGACGATGGCGTGCAGACGACATTGGTCTTCGGTGCGCACACCGAGTTGCCAGCAGTCTTTGCCTTGAACGAGGACGGCAGCGAGTCACTGGTGAATGTCGACGTTCAGGGAGGGCGCATCGTGGTTGAGCGGGTCGCGCGCCGGCTGATCCTGCGGCGCGGTAAGCTGACGGGTTGTATCGTCGATCGGGCATTCGCGGGAGGCGGCGAGCGGCTGTCGTCCGGAACAATAGCTCCGAATGTGCAACGCGTGACGCGGAGATCGGGCCCGGGAGTTGGGCCATGATCCGGTTTCCATGGCGGGGGCCTCGGCCGGCCGGATCGGCAGCGCAGCCGCAATCCGACGACCCGGCAGTGGTTCATGGCGAGAGAGCCAACTTCATCGCGAGCGGCGCGCGCTCCTTGCAGTCGAGGATGACCACTCTGCTCGCGGCCGGGCTGATGACCAGCGTGGGTGCGGGCATGTTGGCTTGGTACTACGCCGAGGCACTTTCGCGACCGGCTTCGGTGAACGCATCTGTTCGAGCTACTCTGCCTGAGGCGGCCGGAGAAGGGGTGACCCTGCCTACGTTCGAAACCATAGCGCCGCCGCGCGCGCCGAGGCTCGCTCCCCAGTCTGAGAGTATGCCGTCAACGTCGACCGTTCCCGCCACGCTACCCCTCGATCCTCGGCTCGAGCCTCTGGATCGTGCGCCCACAGGCTCGGCGACCGTCTACGGCGCGCAGCCGGCGGCATCTCCGCGCCAACGTGCGCTCGACCGCCGGCTGGCCGGCGAGGTGTTTAAGGGTGGAGGCAGTGGTACGTCGTCAAATTTCGTTACCACGGGTAATGCGGAAGGGCAGGCCGCAGCCGTTCCACTCGGCGACATGCAGGCGCAAGCGCGCATGCCATCAAGCGGTCCGGGCGAGGACGCAATGCAGGCTCTGTTGCGACCAGGGGTGTTGACTGCGACTCGCGCGCAGATGCTTCCCACGCAGCGTTTGCTGCTTCCCAAGGGCACATTCATCGATTGCACCCTGGAGACAGCGATCGATTCGTCGCTGCCGGGCATGACGACGTGTATAACAGCGACCGACACGTTCGGCGCTGATGGTACGGTCGTCCTGCTCGAGCGCGGTACCAAGCTGATCGGTGAGACGCGAGGCGAAGTGCAACAGGGCGGTGCCCGCGTGTTTGTCGTGTGGACTGAGGCGCGCACGCCGTCCGGAGTCGTCGTTGGGCTCGACTCCCCAGGTACGGACGCCCTGGGGCGGTCGGGACTCGATGGCGCGGTCAATCGTCATTTCTGGCAGCGATTCGGAGCTGCCGTGTTGGTTTCTACTATCGATGGTGTCGTGCAATCGGAGGTGCAGTCCTCCTCCCGCAGCGGCACGGTCGTCCTCGACCCCACTGCCTCGGAGGATGTGCTCAACGATATTCTGCGCAGCACCGTCAATATCCCACCCACCGTCCGGGTGCGCAACGGGGCGCGCATCCAGGTGCTGGTCGCACGCGATGTCGATTTCAGGCCGGTCTATGAGCTCGAGCCCCGCTGAGTATGAGTCCGCGCTCGAGCTCACGCTGCGTCCGCTGCGCCCCCTGCTCACGAGGCCGGACGTGATGGAGATCTGCATCAACAGACCATTGGAGCTCTTTCTGGAGACGCGCGCCGGCTGGCGCCGCGAGTCTGCTGCTTACGCGGACCTCGACTGGTGCCGCCGATTCGCCAAGCTAGTCGCAAATTTCAGTCGGCAACGGATCGATGAGACCTCGCCGCTCCTGTCGGCTTCACTTCCGAGCGGCGAGCGTGTGCAAATTGCGCTGCCGCCGGCCACCACTCGAGGGTGTGTGGCCGTCAACATCCGGCGCCCCTCGGAGGAGGTTTGGTCGGTTGGGGAGCTCGCAACGCGCGGGATATTCCGTCAGACGCGCGCGGCAAGGGCCGGCCCGGAGGAGGTCGAGATCGAGCTCGGCGGTCTCCTCGCCGAGCGGCGATACGAAGCGTTCATGAGTCTGGCTGTGCGCAGCCGACGCAACATCCTGGTCTCGGGGCCGACGGGCTCCGGCAAGACTACATGGACCAAGGCGCTCATCCGGGAGATTCCCGCGCACGAGCGCCTCGTGACCATCGAGGACGCGCCCGAGCTCGTGCTCGACCTGCATCCCAACCACGTACGGCTTTTCTATAGCAAGGACGACCAGGGATTGGCGCGCGTCACGCCGAAGCAGCTTCTCGAGGCCACTTTGAGAATGAAGCCCGACCGCATCCTGCTCGCGGAGCTGAGGGCCGAGGAGGCCTTCGACTATCTTCGCAACGTCAACTCCGGGCATCCGGGGTCGATCACGAGCCTACATGCGTCGAGCGCGGCCCTGGCTTTCGAGCAACTGGTGCTGCTCGTCAAGCAAAGCCAAGGTGGCCGACAGCTGGCGCGCCGCGACATCCGCAGTCTCCTGCGCCGGCTCATCGATGTGGTCATCCAGTGCGGCGTGGAGCGGCACGAGAGGTTCATCAAGGAAATCTGGTATCGGCCTCGATCCACCGCGCCGGCACCGCCTACAGGCGCGGCTCTGAAAGAGGAGCAGCCCGAATGCTGACTGAATTCGGCTCCGCGACCCGCGAGCTGCTGCACGGATGGTCGGGCCTCGCGCTGGATTTCGCCGCGGTGCAGGGGCCCATGTGGGTAGCAATGGCGCGCGGACGCGCGCCATTGCGTGCGTTCATGGGCTCACCGGTCTTGGCGGGAGCGCTCACGATTGCCACGGGGTTAGGGGTGGCCGTCGCGAGTCCTCTCCTTCACGCCGCGCACGTCGCTGGCGGAGGTTTGATGGAATTCGCGATAGGGGGGAGCATTGGAGGGCTTCTGGGCTATCGTGGCGGAGCCGTGCTGGCCCGATCCGACGCGGGTTCGCATCGCTACGTCAGGGGCACGACGGTCATCGCCGGGGAAGAGATCGCCGCGGAGCGCGGCGGCTGGCGCGGAAGGGGGCGGGAAGGCGGTGCGTCGACGGGGGTCACGCTTGCAGGCATTCCAATCCCGCAGGCGGATGAAACCAAACACTTCAAGCTCATCGGCACGACTGGCGCCGGCAAGAGTACGGCAATTGCCGAGCTACTGTCGGGAGCGCTGGCCCGCGGCGATCGCGCGGTCTTCGCGGATCCTGACGGTGGTTACACGAGGCGTTTCTTCGATGCGCGCCGCGGCGATGTGATTCTAAGTCCCTTCGAGCCCGGCGCTGCCAAGTGGGATCTATTCGGGGAGATCCGGGAGGAGTATGACATTGACCAGCTCGCTCTCGCGCTCATCCCCGATCACGAGGGCAGCGACCGCAGTTGGCGTGGTTACGCCCGCACACTTTTCTCCGCCGTGACCAGCCAGGCGCGGGCCGCTGGAGTATCGGACGTCAAAGAGCTCTTCGAGCTGCTCATCGTCTCCAGGAAAAGCGAGCTCGGGATGCTGGTCGAGGGCACCCCCGCGCAACCCTTCTTCGAGGAGCACAACGACCGGATGCTGGACTCCATCCGGTCGGTGCTGGGCTCCGCGGTCGGCGCGCTGCAGCACGTGGCCAGGCAGGACTCGGCGCCGCTCTCGGTCAAACAGTGGGTGCGGTCGGGCAGCGGGGCGCTCTTCATCCCGTATCGGGCCAGTCAGATCGCCGCGCTGCGCTCGACCATCTCGGCTTGGATGCGGCTCGCCATTTTCGAGGCGATGAGCCGTCCCGTTGGCGAGCCCGAGGACGGACGAATGCGGGACCAGAGGTTGTGGTTTGTCGTCGATGAGCTCGACGCGCTGGGCCAAATCGATGGTCTCAAGGATGCGCTCGCGCGGCTGCGTAAATTTGATGGGCGCTGCGTCCTCGGCTTTCAGTCGATAGCGCAGGTCTCGGGCACCTACGGTAAGGGTGAGGCTCAGACGATCGTAGAAAATTGCGGGAATTCGCTCGTGCTGCGCTGCTCGGCAAGTGAGCATGGCGGCACGTCGCAGTTCGCCTCCCGACTCATCGGCCAGCGTGAGGTGGTGCGGATCTCACGCTCGAAATCCCGGCGGCCCACCGATTTCCTGCCGTCCATTACTGAATCGGAGCACCGCCAGATCGAGCCGGCGGTGATGGACTCTGAGATCGAGCGGCTGCCGGACCTGACTGGATTCCTCAAGCTCACTTCTTCTCCCGATTGGTTGCGGGTCTCCCTGCGACTGCCGGCTCACGCGCCGCGGACCGGAGCGGAGACGGTCAAGCGAGCCGATGCCGCACCCGATCCGGCTCGAGCGGCCGACGAGCTGCGGACGAAGGGCCGGCTCGGTGATGAGGCTGGCCGGCAGTCGGCGGATGCAGCAGCTTTGCAGGATGCCTGGGAACATGATTGAGACGGCGATGACGGATGAGGCGATGAAGCTCGGGCTGCTGATGGAGACGGCGCAGGCGCAGCAGCGCCTCGGCCAGGAGAGTCTCGAGCGGCTGGCGGCACATACGCGTGACCTCGATGTCATCGTGAGGGACGAAATCCGAAGGACCGTTGCCGAAGGGCTCGGGAGCGTTGCAAGCGAGAGCCGGCGCGCGGCGCAATCCCTGCAGAGCCTGCGGCGGTCGGCCAACGTGCGGGTGCTCTTGTGGACGGTCTCCATCGCCGCAGTGTGCTCTGCGGTTGGGACGGGGGAGGCGTACTGGATGCTGCCATCTCGAGGTGAGGTGGCCGCTCTGCGCGCTCAACGCGATGCGCTTGCAGCCAACATCTCCAGTCTCGAGCAACGCGGCGGCACGCTGGACATCAGAAGATGCGGTGCGCGAGCGAGGTTGTGCGTCCGCGTCGACCGCGACGCTCCAGCCTATGGGCCCGGGGCGGACTACTTGGTCGTGAAGGGTTACTAAAGGGAGGGTTCCTGGGCCATGTCAGCTCTATGGATGGAATCCTGGATTCTACCCGCCGTGCGCCGCACCGTGATTGAGGCAGTGCTGGCCGTCGCGCTCCTCGTCGCTGTGGTGCTCTCACGGCGGTCGAGCGCGCGGGAGGCACACAAACGCGGCGCGAGAATACTCGATGGCAGGGCGGCGCAGAGGCGCGCGGCGCGCTTGCGGCTCATGCGGGCGGAGCCGCCGCTCACGATTGCGGGCGTAGCCATTCCCCCGGGCGATGAGGTCAAGCACTTCAAGCTGATCGGCACCACAGGGACGGGCAAGTCGACCGCCATCCGCGAGCTGCTCGTGGCGGCGCTCGACAGGGGCGATCGCGCGGTCATCACCGACCCGGACGGCGGCTATCTCGCGCGTTATCACGATGCCGGGCGCGGGGATGTCATTCTGAACCCGTTCGACTCGCGCTCGGTGCAATGGGATCCCTTCGCCGAAATGCGCCAGCCGTACGACGCCGAGCAGCTCGCCAGCAGCCTCATTCCCTCGACCGAGGACGCCTCCGGTCGGGAATGGCGTGGCTATGCGCGGACATTCCTCGCCGCCGTCGTACGGCGGTGTCATGAGGTCGGCCGGCGCAACGCCGCAGAGCTTTGGCGGCTGATTGCCATGGCGCCGAGCGCGGAGCTTCGCCCCATCGTCGCCAACACGCCGGCCCAGCCGTTTCTGGAGCCGGAGAACGCGCGCATGTTTGGGTCAATCCGCTCAGTCGCCGGATCGGCGGCGGCGGCTTTGGAGCATGTGCAAGCTCAGCGCGCGCGAACGTTCTCCGTGCGAGATTGGATCGGCAGCGGCAGAGGCGCATTGTTTCTGCCTTACGAGGCGAGTCAGATCGCGGCGCTCCGCACCATCATCGCAACATGGGTCAGGCTGGCTATCTTCGAGACCATGTGCGACGAGGGTAACGAGGATACTGGCCGGCGCCTTTGGCTCATCGTCGACGAGCTGGACGCATTAGGGGCGATCGATGGCCTGAAGGACGCGCTGGCGCGCCTGCGGAAGTTCGGCGGAAGGTGCGTGCTCGGGTTTCAGTCGGTCGCGCAGGTTTCCAGCACGTATGGCGCAGGCGAAGCTCAGACGCTCGTCGAGAATTGCGCCAATACCCTGATCCTTCGCTGCTCCGCGAGCGAGCACGGCGGCACTTCGCAGTTCGCCTCCAGGCTGATCGGTGAGCGGGAAGTGGCACGCCGCAGTACGTCCCGAGGCCGTGACGGCAGCGGCTTTCCCGGCGGCCGCGGCTGGCGCCGGTCCACGAATGTGAGCGAGCAGCGTGTGACCGAGGCGGCGGTGTTGGCGTCGGAGCTCGAGCAGTTGCCGGATCTGACCGGGTATTTGAAAACAGCCTCATCGTCCGCGTGGCTGCGAGTGCGCATGCCGTCCCACGGTGGTTGAGAAGAGATTCGGTTCGGAGTGTGAACGGAGGCGCGGTGGCCATCTTCCATATGCAAATCAAGCCTGTTGGGCGAAGCAGCGGCCGCACGGCGACCGCAGCTGCAGCGTACCGCGCGGGAGAACGTATCCGCGACGAGCGCACGGGCGCGCTGTACAACCACAGCAAGCGCGATGATGTGCTGCACAAGGAGATCTTCCTTCCCGCGAAATTCGGCGGCAGCGACGCTGCTATGGAGTGGGCGCGTGACCGCGCGAGCTTGTGGAATACAGCGGAGAGGGCGGAGCAGAGGAGCAACTCGCGTGTGGCGCGGGAATACATGGTCGCCCTGCCCCCGGAGCTTTCACCCGACCAGCGTGTCGTCCTGGCGCGCGCTTTTTCGCGAGAGATCGCTGACCGCTACAACGTCGCAGTAGACCTCGCGATCCACGCGCCGAGGCCGGAGGGGGACCCGCGGAACTTCCATGCGCACCTCCTCGCGACGACTCGCGAGGTGACGCCGGAAGGCCTGGGTCCGCAAACGGGCCTGGATATGACGGGCGAGGCGCGCAGCGAGCGAGGATTGCCGCCTTCGCGTCAGGAATTCAGAACCCTTCGGGCGCGATGGGCGGAGTTGACCAATGAAGCCCTCCGGGATGCAGGCATCGAGGCCCGCATCGATCATCGGAGCCTCAAGGCGCAGGGCATCGACCGGGAGCCGATACACTTACCACGGGCCGCGATCGCCGCGGAAAGAAGAGGTGAACGCAGCGAGGTTGCCGAACGGCTTCGGGAGCGGCAGCGGCGGCGAATGGCCGACCTCAGGGCCCGCGACAGGCCGGAGCCGCAACCGGAGACGCGCAGCCCTCAGGGAATGGATGCTCGGCGGCAGCAGGCGGTGCGAGACTGGTTGAAGTATCGCGCCAGCCAGGGGCAGGTGCGTGGCGGGCAACGGCACGAGAACTCGCCACCCCTTTCCATGGACGAGATTCGCCAGCGTGCGGTCGCAGCATGGCGGAGCCTGCAGGCAAGGGGGGCGGAAAGTCAGCGGTCCTCGGAAGGCCAGCAAAAGCGCGACGCCACCCACGATCGGGGAGAGCCCGAGCAAGCGCGCGACACCCCGGGACTCGGAGACGATTTCTCCGGCTGAAACGGCGCTTGCGGCGCTGCCCTTCGCGTCGTGCTTCGCATACCTGCCGGGCGGGAGCGGACCGGTCTGCGAAAGAGGAAGGCTGCTATGCGCACGGTTAAAGACCGCGAGCGCAGTCTGGTTGCCACATCTGATCGCCCGGGTCTGGCTGGAGACGGTAGGTCACGGACGCTTTGCTGCGGCATTTGGAGATCGCGTTGTATTGGTGCCTGTTCCTGGCAGTGCTGCCCAGCAGCGCGGGGACTGGGTGGGCGAGCGCCTGGCGTGGTGCCTGAAGGAGGTTGGGCTGGCGGCGGAGGTCTGGCCCGTCCTGCGGCGCCGATACGCGGTGAGAAAGTCTGCTTTCGCAGCGGCGGGGGAGCGTCCCACGGTGCTCGAGCATTACGCTTCCTTCGCACTCGAGGGCGACTTTTTGGGCCGTGGCGAGCATCGGGAGAGCGAGCTCCGACTGACGCTCATCGACGATGTCATTACCCGCGGCCGCACGCTAGTCGCGGCGGCCGGCAGGCTACGCGATGCCTTCCCAAGAGCGGAGATTCGCGCATTCGCGCTCCTGCGCACACTGGGGCCGGGGGAAGTGCTGCACAACGTTCTCGATCCCTGTGAGGGCGAGATACGCTGGCTATCAGGCGATACGCGAACCTGTCCCCGGCCGCCCAGCGTGCTTTCGGCTCGGTCCGACTGCTGGTAGGCTAGCGTGAGCAGAGCATTTCGAAAGTGCCACCACCGTGATTAACATTTTGAAACGATCGGGGGCGCGGCGTCTCTTCCGCAGCGCGTTTCGCCTCACCGTCCTGCTCATTCCGCTCGGCCTGTACGGCTGCGGTGGCAGCTCGCCCATGTCGGTCACGAACAGCCCGGGTCCGTCGCCGTTCATCAGCATGGTCAATATAGGCTGGTCCGAGGTCGGCTCGGTGACCGCGGTGGAATACACGATCGCGCCGAAACCTGGCTCCGTTTCGAACGCCGTGCACGTGGAGTACTCGATGCCGGCGCTGGAGGCGAGAAGCTATGTATCTGCCCGAGGTATGACCATTCCGGTCTACGGCCTCTACGCCGGATACGACAATCAGGTCTCGATGATACTCCATCTGCAAAACGCGACCTCCGTCAATCTTGAAGTGGATATCGCCACCGAGGCTTACACTGACCCTACCGGCATATACAGCCAGCCTGACATCGTGGTGAAGCGGGCCGCGGGCACCGCGCTCGGGTTCAGTTTCATCTACGTCAAGTCCAACATGGATTCGCCCGTGATCCTGGACACCGATGGTGAGATTCGCTGGGCCGTTCCGCACGTGCCTTCTTCGCCCTCGAGTGCGTTCATCGGCGATACATTCATCATCGGAAGCAGCACGGCGCCCACTGTTTACCAACTGCGGCTGGACGGCGGGATCGGTAAGGTGCCATTGCCGTCGACGCCGGAGAACTACATCGACTTCGGGCATGACATCGACGATGGAAAAGTCGGACTGCTGGGGGAGCCCGACGCAGAGACCGACGGAGTCGAGGACATCGAGTCCAATGTCATGGAAATGGAGAACAGCACCGGCACGCCGGAGATCGTCAATCATTGGGATCTGGGGGCGATAATCAGCAGTTACATGACCAGCCAGGGTGATGATGCGGCGGCGTTCGTGCGACCGGGCAAGGACTGGTTTCACCTCAATTCGGCAATCTACGATTGGAGCGATGACAGTGTCATCGTCTCCAGCCGCGAGAACTTCGTCATCAAACTCGACTACAGTACCGGCGCCATCAAGTGGATTCTCGGGGATCCGACCAAGTACTGGTATACGTTCCCGTCGCTTCGGGCCAAGGCGCTCACGCTTGCGCCGGGCGGTCTCTATCCCATCGGCCAGCATGGTCTTTCGATCAATCCCGCGGGGCAGCTCATGCTGTTCAATGACGGCCTGGGAAGCTCCAATGAGCCGACGGGTGAGCCTGCCGGTCAGACGCGAACGTATAGCGCCGTATCCGCATATACGATCGATCCGGTATCGATGACCGCGCAGAACGTGTGGAACTATGATGCGGGCCAGACCATATTATCGCCCATATGCTCCAGTGCCTACCAGACGGCCGATCAATCCACGCTCGTCGATTACGCCACTGCCGACAATATAACGGAGGCAATATTGGTTGGACTGGATCCCAGTCAGAACGTCGTATTTGAATTCCAGTACCCGACGTATGAGTGCAATACCAGCTGGAACGCACGTCCCTTCCCGTTGGATAACCTCGTGGTCACCCAATGACAATCGCGTGGTGCAACCGTGCCTGACAATTCGCAGCCAGTCTCCCGATCGACAGCACGGATTGTCGCCCGCCCCGTCCTTCGGATCGCCATACTTCTCCTTCCGCTCGGCCTGTCCGCCTGTGGCCAGCCGTCGCTGTCGGTCTCGAACGACCCCGGCCCCTCGCCGTTCATCAACATGGTGCACATACGGGGGTCCGATCTCGGCGGGGTAACCGCAGTGCAATACACGATTGCGCCGAAACCAGGCTCCTTATCGAGCGCAGTGCATGTCTCGTACTCGATCGCGGCGCTGCAGGCGAGAGGCTACCAGGCCGATGGAACGCTGACCGTTCCGGTCTATGGCCTCTATGCGGGCTATGACAATCAGGTCTCGATGGAGCTCGTGAGGCAGGGCGGAGACAATGTCCAGTTTGAAGTGGACATCACCACCGATACCTACACCGACCCTACGAATATATACGGCAAGCCTGATGTCCTCGTGCCCCGGGCCGCGGGCAGCAAGCTCGGTTTCAGCTTCATCTACGTCAAGTCCAACATCGAATCGCCCGTCATCCTGGACACCGACGGCGAGATTCGCTGGGTCGTTCCCGACGTTACCCCGTCGTTGTCGAGCGCCTTCGTCGGCGATACATTCATCCTCGGAGACAACTCAAATCCCATCGTCTACAAACTGCGGCTGGACGGCAGTTATCAGCGGGCCACCTTGCCGGCAAGTTCACAGGACTATATCGATTTCGGGCACGATATCGATTACGGAAAAGTTGGATTGCTTGCGGAGCCTGACGCGACGACCAACGGAGTCGAGGACGTCGAGTCCAATGTCATCGAGATGCGCGACAAGGTAGGCCTGCTGATCCTGAATCAGTGGGATCTTGGCGCCATAATCAGCAGCTACATGACGAGCCAGGGCGATGATGCGTCGGCATTCGTGCGGCCGGGAAAGGACTGGTTTCACCTGAATTCGGCGATCTACGACCCGAGCGATGACAGCGTCATCGTCTCGAGCCGCGAGAACTTCGTGATCAAGCTCGATTACAGTACCGGCAACATCGAGTGGATCCTGGGGGATCCGACCAAGTACTGGTATACGTTCCCGTCGCTGCGAGCCAAGGCGCTCACGCTCGCGGCGGGGGGCCTCTATCCCATCGGGCAGCACGCTCTATCGATCAATCCCGAGGGTCAGCTCATGCTGTTCAATGACGGGCTGGGAAGCGCCAATCAGCCGACGGGTGAGCCTGCCGGGCAGACCAGAACGTATAGTGCCGTTTCCGCTTACACGATCGATCCGACAACAATGACGGCGCAGAACGTGTGGAACTATGATGCGGGCCAGGCGATCTTTTCGTCCGTGTGCTCCAGCGCGTACCAGACGGCCGATCAGTCCATGCTGGTCGACTACGCCACCGCCGACAATATCACGGAGGCACTGTTGGTTGGACTCGATCCCAATCAGAACGTCGTATTCGAGTACGAGTATCCGACGACAGGGTGCAATACCAGCTGGAATGCACGCCCCTTCCCGCTGGATAACCTGCAGATCACCCAGTAACGACCTGGCTCTCCAACCCGGATGTCGGGCCGGGATGGCGCTAGTTCGGCAGTTCCACGGTGACGGCTAGCATCACTCCGCGTTGCGCCGGCACCAGGGAGATCGCCGAGCCTCCTGCATCCTCACGCTCGGCGCTGCGGTTCATGACGAAGTGCGCGCTCGCCATGCCGAGCGCGCCGCCGGCGACGGTGTCGGAGAGCCAGTGTGCGTTGTGTTTCAGGCGCAGGTAGGCGGTTCCGAACCCGACGCCATAGCCGATCACGCGCCGAATCCAGCGGTAGTCGGGGTTGCCTGACTCTGCCAGCACAGTGCCGATCGCAAAGGCCATCGTGGCGTGCTCGGAGGGGAAGGAGCTGCCGCCGCCGAACCAGCGGTTGGGGTCGGTGGTGGAATCCGGGCCGGTGCGGCGGATCGTGTACTTGAGCGCGTAGGCCGTCACCAGGCTCAGTCCGGTCGACTCGAACATGTTCCAGGCCTCGCTCTTGCCGGCCTGGCTGCCGATCAGGCCGGCATAGCCCCATGTGCCGACGAGGAGCGCGGCACTGGGCAACGTGTCGGTGAACTCGCCGGATTCCTTGGGCCCGAGAGGCGACTTGTAGCCCTCGTCGTAATGATTGCGGACCTGGGTGTCGTAATGGTGGGCGACAGCGATGGTCGCCAGTGCGCCGCCGAAGAATTCCCAGTTGCGGGCATCCCAGTGGAGCGGCGCGGTGAAGTAGGCCTTCCCGTCCCCAAGCGTGCGCTCGGCGAGGGTCTGGCCCGAGTGCGAATAGCGGATCGGCGAGCCGGGCTCTTCCTGTTGCACGGATTGTTGCTGCGCCGAGTCCGAACTGGCGGGGGCGCTCGACTCCTGCGCGTGGAGGGGAGGTGTAACCAGAAAGAGGGGCAGGATGGTGCCCAGGACCCGAGCGCAGAACGGACCACTTCCAGTCTTCATCCGCTGATTCTACGTGAATTCATCCGGTCCGGATTACGGACTTTGCGGTACAGAGCCGGAGCTCAAAGCAAGCGCTGCAACACGATCACTGCCAATGCAAGCAGGAGGGCAGGCGGCATCACGAGTGCCCCCAGCCGGAGGAATGTCAGGCCATTGAGCTGTACCTTTTCCCGCCGCAGCGCGATCAGCCATAGAATCGTCGCGAGCGACCCGGTCACGGAGAGATTGGGGCCCAGATCGACCCCGACCAACATGGCGTCCTTGAGCTGCGAGGACACGTGCGCCCCCATACCGATCGAGCCTGCGATCAGGGCCACAGGCAGGTTGTTCATCACGTTGGCGGCGGCGGCGGTGCCGGCTCCGGCGGCGAGCGCGGCCGCCTTTCCGGAATGCTGAGTGAGCTGTTGCACGGCTCCGCCCAGGTCAGCGAGCAGTCCGGTGCGCCCGAGCCCCGCGACCAGCACGAAGAGGCCCGCGACGAGCGGGATCACCCCCCAGGAAACCCCCTTGACGATCGGCCACGGTGAGTGACGATCGAGGAGGAGTACCAGAGCGGTAGTGATGCCGCCGGCCAAAAAAGTCGGCAGCCCGAGCTCGAGACCCGCGGCGGACGCCCAGAGCAACACTACGGCGGTTAGAAGGATGCCCAGCGCAGCGAGCCGCGCGCCGCGGGTCAGCGGCGGCAGTGTCACCGTGCTTGCGAAAGCCTCGCTCAACTCGCGCCGCTGCGTGGCCCGCAGCAGCAAAAACGTCGCAACGATCGCGACGAGCGAAGGGCCCAGGAAGTTGCCGAGCCACACCGGCAGTGGCGGCAGATGACTGGCGAATACGACCAGATTCGCCGGATTGGAGATCGGCAGGAGAAAGCTGGCCGCGTTGGCGATGAAGGCGCAGATGAGGAGGTACGGCAGCGGATTGGTGCGTGCCTTGGTTGCGGCTGCGTAGACCGCCGGCGTCAGCACGACCGCGGTGGCGTCGTTGGAGAGTAGGGCCGTCACCACGATCCCGACCAGATAGACGAGCCCGAACAGCCGGGACGGCGTGCCGCGTGCCCAGCGCACTGCCAGGGCCGCGACCCAGTCGAAGAGGCCCTCCGTCCGCGCGAGCTCCGCGAGCATCATCATGCCGGCAAGGAAGAGATAGACATCCGTGCCCTCGAGCACCGCCGCCCGAGCTCGAGCCCACGATACCAGCGAGCCGAGCACCAGGACTGCGGCACCCGCCACGGCCCAGACCGCTTCCGGCAGTCCCCAAGGACGCGTGATGACGGCGAAGATCGCCAGGGCGGCGACCAGCCAGATGATCTCGTGCGCGAAACTCGGCGACATCGACCGGAACTCAGGTTGCCTCGGTACCGATGCCGCCGAAGTACTGTTTGTAAAGGACGAGGTAAACCGCCTGCACCGCGGCGGTGAGCAGGAACGGAGCTACGAAGTCGCCGCGGTGGATGAGCCAGCCACCCAACACCGGGCCCGCGGCGCGCGGAAGTTGGCTCGACAGGCTCTGCACACTGGCCGCGAGCCCGCGGCGCTCGGCCCGGGTCAGGGCCGCCGCTACCACCTGTCGCGCTGCCGTCGTGCCACGGTTGCAGGCGGAGCGCAACGCGTAGAGAACGGCGGCAACGACAAAGGTCGGTGAGAATGGGATCGCAACGAGGAGCCCCATGCCGACGAGGCGCATCCATACCACCGAGCGGACCGACCCGAGGTGCCGGCTGATCCAGCCGCCGAGCACTGAGCCGGCGGAGCCGAGCAAGAAGCTGAGCGCCAGCGCGGGGCCGATCTCGGCAGGACTCTGGCCGAATCTGCGCAGGAACCAGTAGGCGATGAGCGGGCCGACGATGCCGATCGCGAATCCGTTGATGGCACTGACGGCGGCAAGCCGGCGAAGCAGACGGTTCTCGGTGCGCGTGACGTGCTTTTCGTCTGCGCGGGGCTCGGCGGGAGCGGCATTCGGCGCGGCGGGAGGTTCGCGGGTCTGTGCGATCAGCAGCAACGCCACAATGGAGCCGGCGAGCGGCACGGCGAAGAGCGCGCGATAAGTCGCCAGGGTCTGAAATCCGAAGCCCAGCGCCGCAGGAAGGACGATCAGGGCCGCGCCGGCGGCCATCCCGAGGAAAGCCAGCGTGGCGTTGATGGCGAACGCGCGTCGGCGCTCGTCACCCGCAACCTCCCGCGCAAGCCACGCCTGCTCGACGGGCGAGAAGGGGCCCGCGGCACCGTTGGCGCCGCGCCCGAAGCCGCCGACAGTCGCGGCCGTGATCAACACCGCGAGGTTGGGTGCGAGCATGGCGGCGAGCGCCGCGAGCGCGGCAGCGACCTCATAGCCGAGCAGGAGCGCGCGCCGGCTCGTCCCGTCGCTCAAGGGGCCGATGATGAGAGTGAGGAGCGCGCCGAAGAGCAGGCCTGCCATCAACACGGTGCCGATAGCCGTGCCGCTGAAGCCGAGCGCCTGCAGGTACAGAGTAAAGCTGGCGACCATCGCTCCCTGGCCGAGGCTGCGCGCGGCGCGGGCGGCCAGCAGTCGCCTGACGTTGGGAGGCAAGGGGGGATGCACGCTCGCAGGGTAGCATGCGCCGGGCGGAACGCCGGGTCCCCGAGGGGTGATCAGGCGGCCTGCAGCTCCGGCCTGCGGCGCTGCAGAGTCGGCAGCCAGCCCTCGAGCTCGCCGCCGGGCATCGCCTTGGCGAGGAGCCAGCCCTGCGCGAGCTTGCAGCCGTACTGACGGAGAAGCCGCCAGTCCTGCAGGGACTCCACGCCTTCGGCCACGGTCTCGATGCCGAGCTGACTCGCCATCTCCAGGGCGGAGCGCAGGATGACCTGCAGGCTGTCGCGCTCATGAGCGCCGTGAACGAAGGTGCGGTCGATCTTCAGCTCGGTGAAGGGAATGCGCGCGAGCTGCTGCATGGAGGAGAAACCGGTGCCGTAATCGTCGAGCGACAGGCGAAAGCCCCGCAGACGCAGCCGTGTCAGCACGCCGAGGGCGATCGCGAGATCGCGCAGCAGCGAGCTCTCGGTCACCTCGAGGACGATCTGCTCCGCGCGCAGTCCGTGCTGCTGCTGCAGCTCGGAGATCTCCTGCACGAGCTCGCCTCGCTCGAGGAGGATGGGCGAGAGGTTGATGGCGATGGAAAGATCGAGTCCGTGGCGGTTCCAGATGGCTGTCTGGCGCATGGCCGCATCCATCACGTGCAGCGTGAGCTCGCGGATGAGGCCATGTTGCTCCGCCACCGGGATGAAGACATCCGGCCCGATCCAGCCCTGCTTGGCATCGTGCCAGCGGGCCAGCGCCTCGACGCCGCGAATGCGCCCGGAGTCGATCTCCACCTGCGGGTGGTAGTGGACGCCGATGTCCCCTCGAGCGAGGGCGGCGCGCACGAATTCGGGGTCGACGGCCTGGCGCTCTTTCGGTCCCTGATTCTCGACGGCGCTGTGCAGCTTGTTCTGCAGCAGCGGTCCCAGGCTCGCCAGCGTGAGCGGCTTCTGCAGGGCGCCGAGGATGCGCAATCCCAGCGCCGTGCCCATGTCCTGCACGGAGTTGATGAGGGCGCGCTCGCGCGAGGAGGCAAGGACGATCGGCGCGCGCAAGCCGCGGGCGCCGAGCGCCGAGAGAAGCTCGGGACCATCCATGGCCGGCATCTCGAGGTCGATGATGAGGAGCGCGGGTTGGGCCGGCAGCTTGTCGAGCAATGCCAACGCCTCGAGGCCGTTGCCGGCCTCGTGCACCAGCGGAATGCGCAGCTCGCGGCACACGGCCACGCCGATGCCGCGCTGAACGCCGCTATCGTCGACGATCAGTACGGAATCGATTGTCTGCAGCCCGTTGCTCGACGACATATGTCTATGTGTAATCCAGCGCCGCCCCTTCCTGTAACCCCAGGACGGCAGTCGCAATGATCGTTTATCGACGAATCGAGGGACGGACTTGAGTCACGAAGCCGCGAGCGAGTGCGATCGGCTTCACGTTCGGCGCGTTCTTCGGGCACCACCCGTGCGCAATCCGCGACGGAGCGAAATTGCTTACAGTCTGCGACATAATTCCGGCATTGGTTCACGGCGCTCGCGCCCGGGAAGGCGTAATCAGCCCGTACGATGCGCGGAATCTTTGCCAGCCTCGGTGCTTTCCTCCTGGGCTCGATCGGCTGGGCCGTCGGGCAGCTCGTGGGGCTGATGACGGCGGTCGTGCTCAGCGCGATCGGCAGCGGCGCCGGTTTCTACTATGGCCGCAAGCTGTTCGATGAGTGGTTGGGATAGAGGGTCAGGTCGTCTCGAAGAGCGCCATGAACCCGTAGTCCATGTGCACCTGGGTATGGCAGTGGAAGAGCACCAGGCCGGGTTGGTCGGCGGTGAAGTCGAGCTCCATGGATTGGTAACCGCCCAGCATCGCAACATCCTTGAGTAGGCCGGCGGTAGGCGAGCCCCCGATGCTGGTGAGCTCGAACCGTGTGCGATGGATGTGTACCGGGTGGATGTCGTCGGTCGCGTTCCGTAGGCGCAGGCGATATCTGCGGCCACGGGTGAGACGCCGGCTCACGGGCATGGAGGCGGAGTCGAAAGCCGTCCCGTTCAACAGCCAGCGGTTGAAGCCGTGAGCGGCCGCATTGTCCTTGTCGATGAGGTATTCGATCGTCTCCGCGGGTGTCGCCGCCGAACGAGTGGAGCTGGTAAAGCGCCGGTAGTCCCAGCGAAAGGGCGGCGGTGCGATCCATTGCGGCTTGCCGCTCGCCCCGGCGTACTCCACGATGACTCCCATGCCATGCCCGCGATCGTCATCATCGAGATCGCCGAGCACCCAGACACCGGGATGGTTCATCTCGACTACCGCGCTTATACGCTCGGCCGTGCCCAGCCACAGCACGGGTACATCGGTCGGGTTAGGGACCGGGTTGCCGTCGAGGGCGATGACCTTGAAGCGGTGGCCGGGCAGGGCGAGGCTGCGGATCTCCGTCGCGCTGGCGTTGAGGATGTGGAGGAGAACGCGCTCGCCGCGCTTCACCCGCACGGGCTCGCCGAATCCCAGCTGGCGGCCGTTGATGGTGAAGATCCGGTATCCGACCTCGAAGCCCTTCTTCATGCCGCGCGCGAGCGAGGCGCGCATCGCGGCCTCGCCCCGGGATTTTAGCTGCGGATCGGCGGCGGCCGGCGACAGGAAGTCCATGTCCATGTCGCCTCCCTGACTGAAGAACGGCTCGAATTCCTTGAGCGTCAGAAAGACTTCGCGGTCATAACTCCCGGGATCGTGTGCCGGCTCGATGTAGACCGGCCCGACCTCGCCGCCGTACTGACCCAGATCGAGGTTGCTGCCGGCGCGCAGGTGTGTGTGATAGAAGCGAAAGCCCGACGGGCCGGGGACGAACCGCTCCCTGCGCATGCCGCGCGCTGGAATATGCGGCGTGCGCTCCTCGGCGGCGCCATCCACGGACGCCGGCACGAGCTGTCCGTGCCAGTGAAGCTGTTCCGGAGTATCGGTGTCGTTGTAAATGTCGACGACGACCGGCCGACCTTCCTTGAATCGCAGCAGCGGCCCCGGAAATTGACCGTTGTAAGCCGTCATCGATAGAAAACGCTGTGGCCCGACCTCGACCAGCGCCGTGCCGATGCGGATGGTGTAGTCCGCACGCTGCCGCGCGGCGGCAAGCGACAGGCCCGAGCCGGGTATGCCAGTGGCCACGGCGGTGGCACCGGAGCTCTTGAGAAACTGACGACGATCCATGCGCGGCTCAACCCCGCCCGATATAGGGCATCTTTGTGGCCATCACGGTCATGAAGAGGACGTTCGCATCGAGCGGCAGATCCGCCATGTAGCGCACTGCATCTGCAACGTGTGCAACATCGAACTGCGGCTCCGGTTGCAGCGAGCCGTCGGCCTGAAGAGTGCCTTTGCTCATCGGCGCAGTCATCTCAGTGGCGGTGTTGCCTATGTCGATCTGGCCGCAGGCGATGTCATACCGTCGCCCTTCGAGAGCCGTCGCGCGCGTCAGTCCGGTCACCGCGTGCTTCGATGCCGTATAGGCGATCATCCAGGGTCGCGGCGCCGTTGCAGAGATCGAGCCGTTGTTGATGATGCGTCCGCCGGACGGCTGCTGCTTCTTCATCAGCCGGAAGGCAGCGCGGGTACAGAGGAATGTACCCGTGAGGTTGGTGTCGATGACCGATTGCCAGGAGTCGAGCGGAGTATCCTCGAGCGGCGCCGGCGGGGATGCGCCGCCGGCGTTGTTGAAGAGGAGATCGAGACGGCCAATCTCGGCCTCGATGCGGCTGAAGAGGGCGTCCACCGAGGTTTCACTCGACACGTCGCACTGCATCGGAATGCACCGGGCCCCGCCCTCCCGGGCAGCTTTCTCGAGCGGCGGGTGTCGGCGGCCGGCCATCACGACCGTCCACTGATCTTTGGCTAGGGCCAGGGCGACCGAACGTCCGATGCCGGTGGCCGCGCCCGTTACGAGAGCAACCCTCCGGCGCGCTGAGTCTTCCGACGTCATGCGTGCATCGTTGAGCAGTGAGCCATGTTGAGGCGGCTATTCTGGCACAGACTCAGCGCGGGAGATTGGTCTCTTCGAGCGCTTGGCGCCGGCGCTGCAGGAAGTTTCGCTCCGCAATGTTGTCGCAGCGTGCAATTGCCGCATCGTATGCTCGCTTCGCCTCAACGTCGCGGCCGAGCTGGCGCAATAGATCGGCCCGGATGGCGTGGAAGAGGTAGTACTCATCGAGCTTCAGTCGCTCGACTTCCGCGAGCGCGTCGTGGATTCCATGGACCTCGGCGACGACCACGGCACGATTGAGCGCGGTCACGGCGCTCGGCGCGAGCGCCATGAGCTGATCGTACAACGCCAGGATCTGCCGCCAATCCGTCGCCGCGAGATGGGGTGCATCACTGTGGACGGCATTGATCGCAGCCTGAATCTGATAGTGGCCCGGGCGGTTGCGCGCAATGCAGCGCCGAAGCAGGTCCTGTCCCTCGGCGATGAGATTGCGATCCCAGCGGGCGCGGTCCTGATCTCTCAAGAGGACCATTTGACCTTCCGCCGTGAGACGGGCGGCGCGGCGCGAGTCGATGAGAAGCATGAGGGCGAGCAAGCCCATCACCTCCGACTCCTCCGGCATGAGCTCCCGCAGCAGGCGGCCCAACCGGATGGCCTCTGCGCACAGATCTTCGCGGATGAGCCGGTCGCCGGAGCTGGCGGTATAGCCCTCGTTGAAAATGAGATAGATGACCGCCAGCACGGACCTCAGGCGCTCCGACAGATCCGTCGCCTCGGGCACCCGATAGGGAATCTCGGCATCGCGGATCTTGGCCTTCGCCCGCACCAGCCGCTGCGCCATGGTTGCTTCCGAGACGAGGAAGGCGCGTGCCACTTCCGGGGTGCTGAGCCCTCCGAGAAGGCGCAGTGTGAGAGCCACTTGCGCAGCCGTCGCCAAGGCAGGGTGGCAACACGTGAAGATGAGTCGCAGTCGGTCATCGGGCACGACGGTTTCCTCCTCAGCGTCGTCGGGCGCGAGCATGTCTACGGCCTGCCGGTGCCGATCATCGCGAGATCTTTCGCGGCGGAGGCGGTCGATCGCCCGATTGCGGGCGGTGGTGATGATCCATCCCGCTGGACTCGGGGGCAGTCCGGCGGTGGGCCATCGCTGTACCGCTTCGACGAACGCTTCCTGGACCGCTTCCTCGGCCATGTCGATATCGCGGAAGGCGCGAATCAGCACGGATACGGCGCGGCCGTGCTCCTCGCGAAAGATCCGCTCGATCTCGGCAACGTGCAGGTCGGTCATGCTCAGTCAGCAGACTCGCGGAACGGTCGGACCTCGATGGGGAGTTGGGGCACCGCCCGGGCAAGCTTGCGCGCCCAATTCAGCGCCGAGTCCAGGTCGGAAGCGCGGATGATGGTGAATCCGCCGAGGTGCTCTTTGCCTTCGATGTAGGGGCCGTCGGTCGTCAGCACTTCGCGGTCCTTCAGGCGAACCACGGTTGCCGTGGCAGGGTCGTGCAGGCCGCCGCTGAATACCCAGGCGCCGGCCGTCTTCATCTCTTCACGCAGCGCGCTCAGGTCGCGCATGATCGGACCGAGGACCTCGGGGCCGGGGATCGGGCCGTCCGGCTGATACATGCTGAGAAGATACTGCTTCATGGGGTGATCCTTTGGTGCTGACGCCTGCGCCATTGCAGGCATTTTCACCCCCAATACGAACGGCCTGCACGCCAATCGACAGCGGACCGCCACAGGATTACTCTAGCGCCTCTCCATGGGAGCGCTACCATGATTCTCGACGACCGCTTCACCGCCGGGCGCGTCTGGCTCGCGCTGCTGATTTCCGCCGCTGCGGCGATGTCGGCCAGGGCGGCGGCGCCCGCGGGCGGTCAGGCGCCGGCGATCGGTCTCTTCCAGGCGGAATCGAATATCGGCAATGTGGTGCCCGCCGGCTCCGCACGCTACGACGCCAGCCGGCGCGTCTACACCATCGCCTCGGCCGGTGCCAATACCTGGTATCACGTCGATCACTTCAACTATCTATGGACGCGCGCCTCGGGCGATCTGGCGCTGACCGCGCGGATTTCTTTCCCGCCGCACCGTTACGGCCACGATCCCAACCCGCATCGCAAGGGCGTGCTGATGTTCCGCCAATCGCTTGCCCCGGGCTCGGCGTACGTGGACGCGGCATTACACGGAGTCGGTCTGACGGCGCTGCAGTACCGGCGCGAGCAGGGCGCCAACACGCCCGACATCGAGCTGACGATCAATGCGCCCCAGACTCTGCTGCTGGAAAAGCGCGGCGACGTTTTCACCCTGTACGTATCCCAGGCGGGGGAGCCTCTGCATCAGGTCGGAGCCTCCATTGCAGTGCACCTGCGGGCTCCTTTCTATGTGGGACTCGGAGCGCTCTCGCATGATGCGCAGACGACCGATGTCATCGAGTTCTCGCACGTGAGTCTCGAGCGGTTGCAGCCGGTACCGGCTCGCGCCAAGCGCACGCTCTACAGCACCCTGCAGACGATCGAGTACACCAACCAGTACCGCCGTGCCGTGGTGATCCGGACGGTGCCCGCATACATGCAATCCGCGGATTGGGCGCCGGACGGCAAGAGCATTTTCGTCTATGAGGATGGGCGCATCGAGCGGATTCCTTATCTCACCCCGGATGGGGGTGGGCCGCCGCAACCCATCGCTCTGGGCGGCCTGGTCGGCTGCTCCGGGAATTTCGGGTTGTCGCCCGACGGCAAGGTACTCGCAGTGAGCTGTTCCAAGGTTTCCGGCGGCCTGCACCAGGTCTATCTGCTTCCGGCGGAAGGCGGCGGAGTCCCTCGGCAGTTGACCAAGGGCGCGGCGGCGAGCTTCTTCCACGCTTGGTCGCCTGAGGGGAAGACCGTGGCATTCACGCGCGGTTCGGCATCTCGTGCTGACATCTTCACGATCCCCGCCGCCGGCGGTCCGGAAACGCGACTCACCCACGACACGGTCAACGACGGTCCGGTCTACAGCCCCGACGGTCAGTACATCTACTTCGATTCCTCGCGCTCGGGGACGCTGCAGATCTGGAGGATGCGTACCGACGGCTCGGAAGCCGAGCAGATGACCGACGACGGCTTTTTGAATTCCTCTCCTCATGTCTCACCTGACGGCGGCACGCTGGCGTTTCTGAGCCAGCCTCCCGGGCATGGCGGTAGCTTCGGGCCGGCGATGCTGCGAGTGATGAGATTCGATGACGGCCTGATTCAGAGTGTGGTGGACCTGAGGGGAGATCGCGGAAGCTTTTCGATGCAGCCGTGGGGCAGCGCGAAACGCTTCGCCTTCATCACCTACCAAGAATTGCCGGGAAACGCACTATGAGACGCATGCCTTGGACGATTGTTTTGCTTGCAGGTGCGATGGCCAACGCATACGCGGCGCCACCCAAACGGCCGCCGATCACCGGCCTGTCGCATATTGCTGTGTATGCGTCGAGCCCGGTGAAGAGCCAGCACTTCTACGTCCACGATCTCGGCGCGGTGAAAGGGACGGACCCTGAGCAGGCGTCCGGAGTGCGCTACTACTTTGCGCCGACTCAATTCGTTGAAGTTCTGCCCCTTCCGCGGGGATGGACGTCCTTCAGCCGGATGGATCACGTCGCATTTGCTACGACGGATGCGAACGGCCTGCGCCGGTATCTGATGTACCGGCACGTTACGGTAGTCTCTGGCATCCGACGCGGGACCGACGGCAGCCGCTGGTTCGATGCGAAGGATCCGGAAGGCAACGACATTCAGTTCGTGCAGCCGCCCGCGCATCCGCCGCATATCCCCGTCAATCCGCTCTCGCGGCACATCATCCATGTTGGATTCATCATTCATGACCGCGCGCTGGAGGACACGTTCTACCGCGGGGTCCTGGGCTTCAGGCCCTACTGGTACGGCGGCATGACCGACACGAGCTCTCAGTGGGTTGCACAGCAGGTACCGAACGGCACCGACTGGCTGGAATACATGGTGGTCGATCCGCCGCACGGCCGCGGCATCCCGCCTGATATGAAAAAGTCCGACGTAGGCATCCTCGACCACTTCTCGCTGGGAGTGCGCAACGTGGAAGCCGCCTACAACCTGCTGTGGAACGGCGACCGGCTCCAGGATCAGGACAATCTGCCCAAGATCGGGCGCGATGCGAAGTGGCAGCTCAATCTCTATGATCCGGACGGCACGCGCGCGGAGATCATGGAGCTGCATGCGATCGGCAAGCCCTGCTGCTCACCGTTCACGGCCTCCGATCCGACCTACTGAGGTCGGGAATGAGCGCCGCGGTGAGATCCGGGGTTGCCTCATAGGGACTCTGCACCGTAGATTGCCGGGCAGGCCGAGTCTTGAAATGATTTAGCACTGCCGCTGAGGTGCACGAAAATGAACAAGTTCCAGCCGGACGGTTGGCATACCGTCACACCGCGGATATTCGTGCAGGATCCCGAAAGGCTGATCGCGTTCATCAAGTACGTCTTCCACGCACGAGGCGAAGTTCATCCCTCCCGGCCTGCGGAAATCAGGATCGGTGACTCCGTGGTCATGGTCAGCGATGGGGGTGGCCTTCGTGAGCCGACGCCGGCGTTTCTATATGTTTATGTGGAAGACGCCGACTCGACCTACAGGCGAGCGATCGCGGCGAACGCGGTCTCAGTCGAGGAGCCGGCGGATATGCCGTACGGTGATAGACGTGCGACGGTGAAGGACGAGTGGGGGAATACGTGGCAGATCGCCACGCATACGAGAAAAGGCGCTTAATGTTTTAGGGCGTCAACACCGCATTGATTTGAGATTCGTTGTCGGTCGCCCCGTTACCCTTCCTGCCGTATATCACCACTACGCAATCTCCAGCATTTACTTTTACAGGATAGGGGAGCAGGGCTTCTACCGCCATGGTAAGAGGCGCCTTCGAAGATCCGCTCGGCGGAATCTGATAATCCATGGGCACACTCAGCAGGTGTAGCGCATCGTGCGGCAGCCAGCTGCGGAGGGTTGCAAGGGGCACCGGATTCGGAAACCCCTGGGAGTTGAGATTGGCCCCAAATTGGCCGCAACCCCCTGGAAGCAGGTAGAAGTCGTTCGTAGCTCCCCACAGCTGCCCCTTGGGCAGGGGGCCGAAATTGTCCGTGCCGTCAAAGGTGCTGTCGCTGATGTCGCCGTAGAGCTCCACCAGATGCCCCGCCGGCACCTGAATAGGAACGGCGAAGCCATCTGCGTCGTCTGTCGTTGCGTTTTGGCAGCCCCAGTTCTGGCCGAAGCAGTACTCACCGGCCAAACCCACCACTGCATCTGCCGTGGCGTCCGACCGCCTGTACTCGAGGTGAAGATCGGCAGACATCGTAACCGCAGCGGCGCCCTTCACAAGCGGTCCTCCGGCGAAGATGAATCCGATACATCCCGTCATTGGCAAGGGGTGGGGGAAATGAAGATCTACGGGGAGTGTGACCTCCGACTTGGCGGGATTCTTTTGAATCGCGGTCCAAAAGATATTCGCGCCCGCCAGGCTCTGATCATCGACGGGGCACTGTCGCTGCCAATAGGCCAACTCCCAAAGGACTTCACTGAATTCTGAGCCGTGATTCGTGAGGGAGATCGTCCCTCTCAGTCCGTTCACCTCTCCGTTCGAATTGGCTCCGTCCAGCACGTGATACATGAAAAGGGATTGCGGGAAGTTGATTTGAGAGGTGGTAACCGTGTGCTGAATGTGCAGTTCGCGGTGATCTCGGTCCCAATTCACACCTTGGCTCCAATCGGCTTGTTGCGCGGGTGCGTTGAGAATTCCGCCGCCCAGGAGCGCCACAATCAGCGCAAGAGCAACTGCTTTCCAATTCGCTTTCATCGGTTGCGCTCGGAGGGACCTTTTTCGCGCGTAACGCGGGCCGGAGGTGGAGGTTGACTCAGTCGTGCGTCTCACCCGAGAGTGGCGTGGCCCGCATGGAGGGGCGATCCCGAAATTCATCGAACCAGTCCGAAAGCCGGGGTCGTCGATCACGGAAGCCCGGCAGCTCGCGGAACTCGAGCCAGTCCAGGCAGGTGGCCAGCGCAATATGGCCCACATGGACCGGCGCAGAGACATCCAGCTCGCGTTCCAACCAGTCATAACCCGCGATGAGCTTTTCAATGTATCCGTCCCTGAGCTGAGGGAAGCGCAGTTCCTCGGGCCGCCGAACGGTCTCCCAGCGGATCGCAATGCCGGCATCGGCGAGACCCTGAGCCAATGCCTGCTCTCGTAACGCCTGCCACCTAGACTCCCCATCGGCCGGGATCAGCTTGCGGCCGTCGTGCAGCGTATCGAGATAGGCGCAAATGACGTCGGAGTCGAAAACGCAGGGGCGACCGGGCTGGATCAGCACGGGGACCTTGCCGAGCGGGTTCTCCGCGAAGACGACCTCATTGCGCCGCGTGGGGCTCGTCTCCTGGTGGATGACTTCGATGTTGCTGGCGATCCCCGCTTCGTATGCGAATACGAGGGCCTTGCGTGCGAAAGGCGAGTGCGTCTGATATAGCAGTTTCATAGTGCGGCGAGGTTTCCGAGCTGAGATGTGACACTGGTGGGCCCTCTTAGAGTCGGTGCGCTCCTGGAGAGCCGGGGTATTTTCGCATTGATTGCAGAACGGCCCGTATCAATTTGCGCTGTTTCGGCAGCGTTACGGATTGCGCCACGGCTGGTGAAACCCCGAAGCGAAGCTCTTGGCTGAATAGACCCGGCCAGTCAACGAGGCGATGCCGTTGACGTTCTGCCGCTGGTAGGATTTGCATGTCTCCATTCCCCGTGAGGCCCGCAATGAGTCCGCGATCCGCTATTTACCTGCTTGCGTTCGCTAGTGCGTCGGGAATCTGTGTCGCGGATCAGAATCCGGTCACGATAGGTCCAGTTGCTCTCAACGGAACGGCGTATGCATCGGCGGAAACTATAACAGCCAACGCCTTGGGTAGTGGCGTAGACGGTCCGCTGACGGCGCAGACCGGTGTGACCATCAACATGTCGAAGGACAACTGGTGGACCGGTGGAATGATAGGGGAGATCGACGGGCTGAATGTCCTGTTGCGTCAGAACGGTCCAAATTCAGACGCCAGCGGAATTCTGATCAACGTGCAAAACCAGGGCCATGGATTCCTTTCCGCAACCGAATTCGCCTCGACAATCGTGGACCCGGTGAGCAACACGTTGACGTATGGTATCGACGTTCAGGAGGGTGTTCTCGACAAGAAGACAGACGACTACATTGGAGCTGTGTACACCGCCGACGAGGGAGCGCTTTCGACCGGTGTGCTCATTCAGAACAGCAGCCCCAGTGCGTCTTGGAAATACGCACTTCAGTACGAAAAGAACGGTAGTACGAAGTTTTCGGTCGACGGCGCGGGCAACGTGGTTGGTGGTAGCGCACGCTTCAGTAGCGTCTTCGTAAATCTCTCCGGACCGGCGCACTCTTCATCTCCGTGTTCATCTGGCCAACTCGCTGCGGACCAGAACTTCGTATACGTCTGTGTGGCGGCGAACCATTGGAAACGCTCCCCCTTGAGCTCATTCTGAGCGCAAAAAGGCGCGGTAGCGTTCCATGCAACTGGTAAGTCACCAAATACGATAAGTACCTGATCTATAAGGCTGCTTTTCTGCCACAACCTTCGGCGTTGAGACTTTAGCCGCTACTCGAAACGGGCGCACCGAAGGGTCGGCGTTGGTTTTACTCTGATCTCGGTGTTGGTTACCCAGGCGCCGACTACATACTCACGGCAGTTGCTGTCGGTGTAGGCGACCCCCCAGAAAAGACGTGGCCTAGTGGGGCTGCGCCAGAACCCATTGCAGTGCAGCGTCTTTGCTTACGCTGAACGGCTTCCAAGTGGGATTGATTGGCTGATCAGGGAGGACGGTGTCACTTTTTGATTCCGGCTGAAACCTGTATTTGAGCATCGCACATGAGACGCGCAGGTTTGAGTGGGGAAGCGTGAACCAATAGTTTTCCTGGTATCCATTCGGGCGCGCTCCCGTTGGCTCGCCGACCAGAACTGCTTCTGTCTCTCGGCGAAAATCGGTGACGTTGACCATGGCGGCTGAAAATGTCCTGCGGCCACTAATCACGTAAAGATGTCCTGCACGGTTTAATGTGGGCATGTATATGATCTTATAGATAAGGTATTCGCGGCCCTCGGTGTAGTCTCCGCCTCCGTTCCAGCGCATGTCGATTATCAGGCGCTTTACTGGACGCTTCGCCATGTATGCCCATAGCCGTGCGGACTGCCTCTTCAAGTCCTGGTAGGAACGGAAGTCCACATAGATAGTTTTGGAGTCAGCCAAATACGTAAACCACAAGGGATCGTCCGGATGCTGAAAGGGCAATGGCACCGGGTTTTTGGCGATCTCTTCTGAATCGCTAGCTCCCGCAGGGACCGGCCGAATCCGAAGTTTGAAGCGGCGGCCAGATGCGTCCTCGAAGGTGAAATCGGCGGGGCCCGGAGTTGGGAGGATGCCTAAGGCAGCCAGCGGCTCAACGCTCATAATCTGTGCCGCGCCCTCGTTCAGCACGTGCCATTGATTCTCATCTTGGGGAATCAGTTGTTGAAGCTTGCTCTGGACATCGCTTATAGAGAAGGACCCAATCGCGACTATGTTCGCCCCCAGCGCTTCGCGATATTCTGGCGCGGCGCGAACGACCCTTAAATCGTTACCAAACCAGAAGACCTCCAACGGAAATCTCTCATACAAGCCACGTGTGTCGAGAAAGGTGTGTCCGTCACCAATCAGTGCGGCCAGGTGCTGCAGGCCGACGACTACTTCGTAGTCCTTCATCGACGGGATGCGTTTGCGCAGGTCGGATACCGCCCGGTCGAACTTGGCTTTGCTTATGAAGTGATAGGGATCGCGGTGTTTCGTCGCGATTTCGTGGGCGAAGTAATCGACGTCCTGTCGCCACTGCTCTGGGCTCAAAGCTGGAATCGAGGCCCGACCATAAGCGAAGGTGGAAGCAAGGAGGGCGATCCAGAGTAGGTGTTTCATATAATCCTTGGACTCGGAGCGGCGATTTTCGTTGGAATTGATCCCCAGGGACTCCTCGATGGTCCTTGGGCGACTAGGGTATGATTCCGGCGGCCACGGCAAATGCCGCCTGGCTCAAAAAGCTTGCCTTCCATTTTTGAAGCCTGGCCCAGGCATTGATGCCGCCCAATCCCGCCATTCGCAACGCCCGACGCAAGAGCTCGCCAGGACGTCGCCGCCGAGGGTCGTGGCTGAAGCGGATGTGGCCGAGCGCACAATTGCGACGGCGATGGTGGCGGGCCTTCAGGAGCGCGCCGGGTGGTCTGCAGATCTGCGTCGTGCTGGGTATCGCGGCTGTCCTCTTTCTGCTGGTGAACTGGGTCTACCAGGTCATACACAAACCGACCGAATTGCTCTTTCCGGTCAGCGGCACCCTCTACAAATCTCCGCCGGAAACCTGGCGTCAGTACCACTCGCTCTTCGAGAAGTACTCTACCGACATAATGACGCCGGAGCTGCTCGCAGCTTTGGCGCAGGTCGAGGGCTCTGGTAATCCGATCGTCCGCACCTACTGGCGCTGGTCCTGGGTACCTCATCCCTTTGAGGTGTACCGTCCTGCCTCGAGCGCCGTCGGTATGTACCAGCTTACAGACGGGACTTTCGCGCAGGCCAAGCAGCTTTGTATTCACGACCATCAGGTTGTCGAGGAGGGCCCGTGGGATGACTGGCACTCGTGCTGGTTCAACAGTCTCTACATGCGTGTCATCCCCGGCAACGCGATCGAGATGACATCGGCCTACCTCGACAGGGCCGTGAACGCGACTCTCCTGGACCATTATGTGCGGTACGCCAGCCTGCAGCAGAAACAGGATCTGGCAGCGGTCATTCATCTGTGCGGGGCCGGGGCGGGCGACCTATACGTGCGCAGAGGTCTCAGACTGACCGAAGGTCAGAAGTGCGGGGATCACACAGCGCATGTGTACGTCGGGCGCGTAAATGCGATGAAACGTGTGTTCGCCGAGATGGCCGGCAAAAGGGGAGGCCGCCGGCCATTGATGTGACGGCCTGCGGAAGCAACCCCAAAGACGTGAGGGGTGCTTTGCTGCCAAGATTTTCATGGTAAACTACAACCGTCCGCGCGCTATCAACAGATTCAAATGAGCGTGGATCGTTAGTAGGGAGAACTATCAACCATGATTAGAACCACGCGGCTCCTTTGTGGCTTGGCCGCTCTCTTCCTTGTGACCCTCTCTGCCGTAGCGTCGGCCAGCTCGCCGACCTACACGTTGATCCTCGGTCCCCGGGTTCAGCTTGGACCCATCCAGGCGGTCCCTTCGAATCTCGTGTATAGCTCTGTGAGCGGGCTGATCGGCGACGTGAACGAGGATGGTGCGCCGGACATCGTGCTGGGTATCAATGGCAGCCCGCCGGTCGTTTACCTCAATAACGGCACGTCGAATCCCTTCCAAAACGTCCAAGGTGTGTTTGTGGCAACCCCTCCGGGCCCGACCGTGCCGGGTATCAGTTGGGGCACTGCGACGCTGGCGGACGTGAACGGGGACGGCTTTCCGGATCTTGCCATAGCAGGCTTCAATGCCCCGGACATGATCTATCTGAATAACGGCACCGCAGCCCCCTTCAGCGGCGGAACCGGCGTCGCCATAGGCACTCAAGACGTCGCCAATAATGTGGCGCTTGGCGACGTTAACGGCGACGGCTATCCCGACATGGCGGTTGCCAACACCAATCATGTCCCGAGCAGAATCTACCTTACCAACGGCGCCCCGCTTACGAGCGGCAATTACACTACGATGCAGGTCGGCACCGACCTTGGGTATGGTCAGCAGGCCGTGATTGCCGACGTCAATGGCGACGGGAAGCCCGATCTCATCCTCACCTATACCGTGTCGACCACGGGGGATCCGAGCGGGATCGCGATCTATCTCAACAATGGCACCAGCAGCCCGTTCAGCAACGTCACCCCAATACGACTATTGGCGGGCGACTCGGTCGAGGCGATTACTGTCGCAGACCTCAGGAAGGATGGCCTGATGGACCTGGTCGCGGCGGTCTCCAATTCGAGTCTCTCGACTTCGGGCTCAGGCCTTTATGTGTTCCTGAATACCGGGTCTTCGTCGCAGCCGTACTCCAGTTCGCAAACGCTCCAGCCTGATAATGATCTGGGCGGCGGGTGTCTCGACGTCAGCGTCGGGGACGTGAACGGGGACGGGCTGCCCGATCTTCTGTTTGCGTGCGTAGCCCCGGCGCCGAATGCGTCACCGGCGCCCGCGCACCCGGCGGTCGGATCCATTTACCTCAATAACGGCACGTCGAACCCGTTCGCCAACGTTGCGCCGGTCGACATTCCCGCGACGAGCCAGAGCGGCTATGGCCGAGGGGTGGCCGTCGGGACGTTCGTCCAAGGTGGCCCTGCGGACGTACTCGTCGTCGACGAAGATGGTCTCGGCGGTTACTACCCCACAACGCTTGACCAGAACCCGGTCGCGCAGAACGATTCCGCGGTGGTCGCCATCGATAAATCGATTCAGATCAACGTGCTTGCCAACGATTCCGCTGGTCCGGGCCAGAACCTGAACGCTGCCTCGGTCGCGATTACGACAGCTCCTCAGCATGGATCGGCAACTGTCAACTCGACGAGCGGCGCAGTCACCTATCAGCCGGCAACCGGGTATTCGGGGTCTGATGGATTTCAGTACACGGTGAGTGACGGTCTCGGTGCGGTGTCCAATGCAGCGTCCGTAAGCATCACTGTGCAACCCGCGCCGGTGGCCAACAACGATACGGACACCGTCCAGGCTGACCAAAGCGTCACTATCAACGTCCTGGCAAATGATACGAGTGCGGGCGGTACGCTCATCCCCGCATCGATCAACATAGTCGTCGCGCCCACGCATGGTACGGCAGCCGTCAGCAGCGGCGAAGTCGTCTATACGCCTACGACGGGGTATACGGGCCTGGATACCTTTCAATATACGGTGCAAGACAACCTGGGCACGACGTCCAATGCGGCCACCGTGTCCATAAACGTCATGGCACAGACCAGCACACCGGGTAAGGGAGGCGGAGGTGCAATGGGTCTCCTCGAGATCCTTGCGCTCGCCGGCGTTACCTTCATCCGCTACGCCGGCTTTCGTAGACACTAAGTGCTTGATTTATGAAGGATAGTCCAGGGATGGCCTGTTCCCGCTCCCGGGGTATGGCGGTGCCCCGCTTTTCACCGGCTCGGGTCCGGAGTAACCTCTGCGCGCCCGGGAGCACACGTCCTTTCATAGAACTCGAATCAACGGATGGCTCCGCGGTGAACCAACCGCAGAATCAGGGGGCGTGCGGTCGCCGGATAAAACCCAACCATAAACTGATACTTTTGGGGGCTCGGAACAATGAATATCTACAAGATCGTCGGGATCATCGGCCTTCTGATTGCCATCGTGGCCGCCTTCATGAAGGTTCCGTTCGCAATGGAGTTGATCGCAATTGCGGGCATCATCGTCGCGCTCGGCATCGCCGTTGAAGACAGCGTGCGCGTGATCGTGTCGGCGATCGCGCTGCCAATGGTCGCCGATCTCTTCAACGGGTTGCCTGGCGTAGGTAACTACGTAACGTCGATCCTGACCAACCTGGGGTATCTGATTGGCGGCGCTGCGCTCCTGATCATTCTGCGCAACATGTACAACAGACTGCTGAAGACCTGATAGCGTTCCAGGACGGGGGCGGCCCGCATGGGGCCGCCTCCCGTCTCATCTCAATCGTCCAGGCGATGCTGGCGCCGATACTCGCGGGGCGGGCAGCCGCACTCCCGCCGGAATGCCGCGTTGAATCGGCTCGGGGACGCAAATCCGCTGCTTAGGGCGACGTCCACTATTTTCGCATCTGTCGTCGCGAGGAGTCGCTGCGCATGCGAAACGCGGTGCTTGGTGATGTAGTCCACGAAGGTGGTGCCGATGTGGCGCTTGAAAAGGCTCATCGCATAGTTGGGATGCAGCCCTACGGAGCCACTGATCTCGGTGACCGTGAGCGGCTGCGTGTACTGCTGTGCGATCAGGCACGCCATCTGCTCGACCTTCGTGAGCTCCGAACGGCTCGACCCCGCGCGGGGTCGGGCGCTCGCGGCCCTGGCTTCGGGGACCAACGAATTCGCGAGGCGTAACAGGCGCGCCTCCAGCTCCAGAAGCACTGCCTTTCTCAAGTCGCTGCGGTGGTCGCTCAGATCCTCGTCCCAGTGCTCCATCAACTCGAGGTCACCATCAGCCCGGTGGGTATTCGGCTCCGCGACCACGTAGCCATGCAACAGCGGCTGCACGAGCTTCTCCGGTAAGCGGCACTGGATGAACCACGCGAGTGGCAGGGTGGCGACGAAGTACTCGGTGGTGTTCTCGAACTCGATGATCTGGTGAGGCATCGCCGCCCAGAAAACGCTGAATTGCCTGGCCGGAATGTCCACCTTGCGGCCCCCCAGCAGATACGTCAGGGAGCCCGTGCGCAGCAGGTTTATCTCGATCTCGTTGTGCCGATCAGGGCGCGTCATGCGCGACGGGTGCCAGCGGAGGCACGTAAACCCATAGGGAGCGAAGTCCGGCCGGTTCGGATCGAAGGACGTCACGACCTTATTATACAGGAGGTAATTGGTAAGACTCGGGAAGAATCAGCGGAAAGATCAGCATACGCTCGATAGGCTGAGGGCCACACGGGGGGAGAAGCAATGTCAACCAGCCTCAAATCGGGCAGCGGGACACCGCTATCGTTCGGCGCAGGTCTGTGGATGTTCGGTCAGTTCGTGGATCGCTACGCCACCGACGCCTATGGGCCTCCCGTCGGCACGCTCGAGGCTATTGCTCGAGCCGGACGGGTCGGATCCCTCTCCGTCGTCGATATCAACTACCCCTTCGATCCGGATGTCACCACCAAGGACGTGAAGGCGGCGCTGGACGCTGCAAAACTTCGCGCGATCGCCGTCACGCCTGCGATCTACTCCCGGAAATTCCAGAAGGGTGCCTTCACGAATCCGGATGCCGGCATCCGCCGCGAGGCGATCGATCTCTGCAAGCGTGCGATCGAAGTGGCGCGCGCACTCGATGCCGGCTACGTGAAGTTCTGGCCGGGTCAGGACGGCTACGACTATCCCTTCCAGTCAGACTACCTGCAATTGTGGGATCTCTCCGTCTCCGGAATTCGCGAGGTGGTGAGCGCCGACAGCTCCATGGACTTCGCCATCGAGTACAAGCCCAAGGAGCCGCGGGTTCGCATGACGCTGAGCACTGCGGCGCGGACGCTTCTCGCCATCGAGGATGTGGGGCTCAAGAACTTAGGGATCGTCATGGACTTCGGGCATTCCCTGATGGCGAAGGAGACTCCAGCCGAAGAACTGCAACTCATCGCGCGCCGAGGGCGGCTGCGGAGCGTCGAGATCAACGACAACTGGCGCGACTGGGATGACGATCTCACCGTCGGGGCGGTGCACCCCGTGGAGACACTGGAATTTATGCTCGCGCTGCGTGCGATCGATTGGCGTGGCCCAATCCTGCTCGATCAGTTTCCTTTCCGTGAGGATCCGGTCGAGGCGGCCCGGCGCAGCATCGCGACGGTGCAATCCCTGAATCGACTCCTGGATTCCGTTGGGCTCGAAGCGTTGCGAGCACATCAATCGCGGCAGGACGCGCTGGCTGCGCAGGAGTTGGTCCACAGCGCTTTCTTCGGTGATCGCGCGCGTCCGTGAGGCCGCTGCCCCTGAAGTCATTGCTCTACCGGCGCCGGCTGCTCGAGATCATCAAGCATGCCGGGGCGGGGCATACCGGTGGCGGCCTTTCGTCCATCGACATTCTCAACGTTCTCTACAACAGGGTACTGAACGTAACGCCCGCAACTTTCAGCGATCCCGGCCGTGACCGCTATGTGCAAAGCAAAGGCCATTGCGTCGAGGCGCTGTACGTCGTACTGGCTGACCGGGGCTTCTTTCCGCAATCGGAGCTCGAGACCCTGTGTCGCTATCGCTCCCACTTCGTAGGTCACCCCACCCGCAAGGTGCCCGGAGTGGAGCACAACACCGGCGCCCTCGGGCACGGTCTCTCCGTGTCCGTCGGGATGGCGCTAGCCGCAAAGCTGGATCACACGGCTAGCCGAGTGTTTACCTTGCTCGGGGACGGCGAGCTCGCTGAAGGCTCCAATTGGGAGGCGGCAATGGCGGCCTCCCACTACCGGCTCGACAATCTGATCGCCATCGTGGACCACAACGGACTGCAGATCACCGGGCCGACGAGCGAGGTCTGCAGCAACGAGCCGTTGGATATGAAGTTCTCTGCCTTCGGGTGGTCGGTGGTCACGGTCGACGGCCACGATCTGAACGAGCTCGAGAGGGTGCTCTCCGGGTCCGCGGGGTCGGGGAAGCCGACCGTCGTACTTGCGAACACCATCAAAGGGCGGGGCATATCGTTCATGGAAGGAGTCGTAAAGTGGCATCACGGAGTGCCGACCGATGAGGAGTACGGACGCGCCCTTGCGGAGATCGACCGCGCGATAGCCGACTTCGCGCCTTCCTCATGAGCGCTCCTGCGCCATCTATGTACAGCGAGGCCGCTCGGCGCATGGCAACGCAACTGGCGCTGAAGCCGGGGCGCCCGAATCTGGAGGTCTTTGCGGAGACGCTGCTCGAGCTTGCCCGCCAGGATCGTCAGGTGCTGGCGGTCACGAGCGACTCGCGCGGCTCGGGCAAGCTCGGGCCTTTTGGCCAGGCGCTACCCGAGCAGATCATCGAAGTGGGCATCGCTGAGCAGAATTTGGTGGGTATTGCCGCCGGGCTCGCCGCTTCAGGCAAGTGCGTCTTCGCGGTTTCCCCGGCGTGTTTTCTGACGGCCCGAGCGCTCGAGCAGATCAAGAACGACGTCGCATACTCGGATCATCCGGTGAAGCTCGTCGGAATCAGCGCCGGCGTCAGTTATGGGGCGCTGGGCTCGACGCATCACTCACTTCATGACATCGCCGTGCTGCGGGCGATCAACAACATCGACATCGTGGTGCCGGCGGACAATCAGGAGACCCGATGTGCGGTCCAGGCCGCCGCCCGAGCGCAGCATCCGACATATCTGCGGTTCGGCAAGGCGCCTCTCTACGACCTGCATCCCGCCGGCCTGTCGTACGAGCGAGGCAAAGCGATTGTGTTGCGTGAAGGTACGGATCTTTCCTTCATCGCATCCGGCGAGACGGTCGTGCACGCGGTACTGGCCGCCGGCCAGCTGGCCGCTTCCGATGGGATTTCCTGCACCGTCATCAGCATGCCGATGATTCGTCCGCTCGACGCAGACGCCATCGTCGGCGTGGCGCGCTGCGGCGCCGTGATCACCGTCGAAGAGCACATGATCAACGGCGGTTTGGGCGAGGCGTGCGCCTCGGTCCTGCTCGAGTCCGGCAAGGCCGTGCGGTTCAAGCGCATCGGAATTCCGGACGAGTACACGGTTACGGGCAGTCAGTCCGATATCTTCCGGCACTACGGAATCAGCATGGAGGGTCTGGCCGCTGCGGGAAGGCAGCTCCTGCGCGAGGGGCACTGACGCGTGCGCGCGATTCTCGCCATTGACCAGAGCACCTCCGCAACCAAGGCGATGTTGCTCGATCCGAGCGGTCGAGTCCTGGACAGCGCGAGCCGCGAGCATCGACAGTACTATCCGCGACCGGGATGGGTCGAGCACAATGCCGAGGAGATCTGGGCGAATCTGCTCGCGGTCTGCAGATTGGTTCTCGAGCGCAAACCGGGAATCGAGTGCGAGCTGACTCACGTCAGCATTGCGAATCAACGAGAGACCATCGTCGTCTTCGAGCGCCGCACCGGAAGGCCGCTGCATCCGGCGGTCGTATGGCAGTGCCGCCGTGGCATGCAGCTCTGCGCGCGGCAGGCCGAGCTGGGTCGGGCCGATGAAATCCGCGAGAAAACCGGTCTGGTCGTCGACACCTACTTCTCGGCATCCAAGCTTCAGTGGCTCATCAGAGAGCATCAAGATCTCGCGGCGCAACTGCGCGTCGGCGATGCCCTGATCGGCACGATGGACACCTATCTCATCTACCGGCTGACGGACGGCGCGGTGTTCGCCACTGATCACACCAACGCCTCCCGTACATTGCTCTACGACATCCATAAGTTGCGATGGGATGAGAAGCTTTGCGCCTGGTGGGAGGTTCCTCGAGGCAGTCTGGCGGAGGTGCGGTCGGGTGACGTGGCATTCGGCGAGACGACGCTGGGCGGAATCCTGCGGCGAGCCGTGCCGATTCGAGGCGTGATGGGGGATTCGCAGGCGGCGCTCTTCGCTCATCGATGCTTCGAGAGCGGGAGCGCGAAGGTCACTTTCGGGACCGGATCGTCGGTGCTGCTCAATGTGGGCAGGAACATGCCGACGGGCGTCAAAGGCTCGGTTGTGAGCCTTGCATGGGTCCTGGATGGCGAGCCGATCTACGCGCTCGAGGGCATCATTACCTGCTCGGCGGGGACGCTGAACTGGCTCCGCGACCAGCTGGGCGTCATCGATGAGGTGGCGGAGTGCGAGACGCTCGCGCGAAGCGTGTCGGGCGGCGAGGGCGTCTACGTTGTGCCCGCGTTCGCCGGCCTCGCGGCACCTTACTGGCAGGCGGAGGCGAGGGCGGCCATCGTCGGCCTCACCGCTCACAGCGATCGCCGCCACGTCGTGAGAGCCGGGCTGGAGTCGATGGCCTATCAGGTGCGCGACGTATTGGAGATGATGCGGCAAGAATCCGGCGTCGAGCTGCGGGAAATCCACGCCGACGGGGGGCCGGCCGCGAACACGTTTTTGATGCAATTCGTTGCCGACATCGTGGGGGTGAGCCTCAGGGTGGCGACACTGGCGGATCAGTCGGCAGTGGGGGCGGCCATGATGGGGGCGTGCGGGTCGAGCATGATCCTGGGGGCCCCGGCAACGCCGGACGAGGTGGTCTACACCCGAGCCATGGAGCCCGCACTGGCAGAGAAGCAATACGCGGGATGGCGGCGCGCCGTGGGGCAGGTTCTGGCTGCCGCGGGTCGAGCCGCCGAATAGCCGTTCACGCCGATACGAGAGGGGTACAGAAGCTTGCGCTTTCCGGGTCGTCGATGGATCAGCAGGGGTGCCGTCCTCTGCTCGCTGGCTCTTCTCGCCGGCTGCCATTCAGGCACGTCCGGCACGGGCACGGGCTCAACCCAGCCACGCCGGATAGCCATCGTCGTATCCACCCTCGACAACCCCTATTTCGTCGTATTGGCCAATACGGCGGCCCAGGAGGCCAACCGGCTCGGCTATCGGGCGACGATCTTCGATTCGGAGGACGACCCTGCCAAGGAGGCCTCGACCTTCGAAAACCTGGTGGCCGCCGGCTACAGCGCCGTGCTGCTCAATGCGACAGACGATGAAGGGTCGGTCTCGAACGCACGGATGGCAATGCGCGCGCATATTCCGGTGTTCACCATGGACCGGGCGATCAAGTCCGATCAGGCGACCGTCTCTCAAGTGGTTTCGGACAACTACGCCGGCGCCGTGGAAGTGGGCCAATACTTCGTCCGGGAATTGAACGGCCACGGCCGGTACGTCGAGCTCCTCGGCCTGGTGGGAGACAATAACACCTGGATCCGATCGAACGGCTTCCACAGCGTCGTCGGCCGCTATCCCGGGTTGAAGATGGTCGCGCAGCAGAGCGCCGATTTCGATCGCAGCAAGGCACTCACTGTCATGGATTCCATCCTGCAGGCGCACCCCGACATCGATGCCGTGTTCTGCGACAACGATACGATGGCGCTCGGCGCCTACCAGGCGCTGCTGGCAGCCCATCTGGATCATGAGGTGCGCGTTTTTGGTTTCGACGGGTCCGCGGATGGCGTGGCCGCAATCGAGGCGGGGCATCTCGATGCGACCGCCATGCAGTATCCGCAGGTCATCGCACGCCTGGCGGCTCGGTCCGCGGACAAATATCTGCGCGGAGACCGCGACATTCCGCCGCGAGTGCTCGTCGCAGTCAGCCTCGTCACCCGCCCCAACGTAGCGAGATTCATCCATGGCGACCGCGACGGCAGTCGTTGAGCGGAGTCGCCTGGTCAGGTATCTCGCGTGGCTGGTCGTGGCGGCGAGCGTGTTGACCATCTGGCCTCCGCTCCACATTCATCGCTTGATGACCTCCACGACCGGACAAACCGACAGCGGTGCGACCGAGCAGGCACGTCGCATTGCAGACAGTTTTTGGAATGGCACGCTCGCTGCCGGCGCGGTGAACGCGCTGGACATTCGTACGTTGGTCGAGCTACTACAGACGCAGCCGGCCGCGGCGCAGCGCTACGGCCATACCGCTGACTATGGCGGGAGTCCGTATTATCTCCTTCAAGGCGCCGGACGCGTGACGTCAATCGACAGCACGGGGCTGTGGTTGGACGTCGGAGCTCAGGGCGGCATGAGAGTCCTGCTGCTGGTCGGGCCGATATTCGGCAACGCCCTGCGCGATTCGACTGGAAAGCTTCCCATGAATGACCTCGGATTCACGCAGTTCAACGCCGTCAGCGAGGAGCTGGACCGCCTTGCCGAATCACAGGGTCAGGCGGGGCTGCGGGGTGGCGTCAAAGTCGGTGCGGTGCTGCGCATCCTCGCGGCGGGTGACGTTGACGACAGCCGCGGCTATCCGGTTCTGGAGCTCGCTCCGATTCGCATCGCATTGCAATGACGACTGGGGGCGATCCACTGGTGTTTTCGGGGCGAGAAATCTCCAAGAGATTTCCCGGCGTGCGCGCGCTGGAGAAGATCAGCCTCCAGTTGCGCCCGGGGCGCCTCCTGGCTCTGATAGGCGAGAACGGCGCCGGGAAGTCCACTTTGATGAACATACTCGCCGGTGTGCTTACACCGGATGAGGGTGTGATCTCGGTCGGGAACCGCGAGCTCCAATTCCGCAGTGTTCGCGATGCGATGGCCGCGGGCATCAGCGCCATTTTTCAAGAGCTGAGTCTGGCAACCAACCTGACCGTGGCGGAGAACATTTTCCTCGGTCGCGAGCCCCGTACCGCCTTCGGGACCATCGATTACCAGGCAATGAACCGCGCGGCTACCGCGCAGTTGCGCAAACTGGGGCTTGACCTGGCTCCGGACACTCCGGTCGACGCCCTGCGCGTAGGGCAGCAACAGGTCGTTGAGATCGCGCGCGCCGTGTCAACGGAAGCCCGGCTTCTCATCATGGACGAGCCGACGTCCGCTCTATCGCGACACGAGGCGGACTCGCTGCTGCAGCTGATCCGCGAGCTGAAGCAGGCAGGCGTCGCGATTCTCTATTGCACACACAAGCTCGAGGAGCTTGCCGGTATCGCAGACGACATCGTGGTGATGCGCGACGGTCGTGTAGTCGCCGCCGGCGCGTATGAGGACATTACCCCGGAGGAGGTCGTCCGACTCATGGCGGGCCAGAAGGCGATTGCCTCGAGTCGCCGTCAGGAATCCGTTCCATCGGACCGGCCGCTACTGACGGTCGAGGCCATCACGCTGCTGCGGAAGGGACGCAGCGGCGACTATCTCGTGCGAGATGTCAATTTGGATGTCCGTGGTGGGGAGGTTGTGGGCCTCTTCGGATTGGTCGGCGCGGGGCGGACGGAGCTCCTCGAGGCGATTTTTGGCGCTCATGGCGCAAAAGTCGATGGCAAGGTCCTTGTGGAGAATCAGCCGCTCGAGTTGGGATCGACGGCAGGCGCCATTGCCGCGGGCCTGGCGCTCGTGCCGGAGGATCGCAAGCGTGATGGGCTCGTTCTGAACATGAGCTCGCGGGAGAACGCCGGATTGGCGCGCACCGAAGCCACCGCACGCTGGGGATTGCTCACCCCCAGACGGGAGGCCTCGGTCGTGCAACCGCTGCTCGAGCGGTTTCGCCTCAAGGCGCGATCGCTGGAAGATCCCGTGCGGAATCTCAGCGGCGGGAATCAACAGAAAGTGGTGCTGGCGAAATGGCTCGCCACGGCTCCGAAGGTTCTGCTGCTCGATGAGCCCACTCGAGGTATCGACGTGAATGCCAAGAGCGAAATCTACGCGCTGATACGTGAGCTCGCGGCAAGCGGGCTTGGGATCCTGGTGGTCTCCTCGGACACGGCCGAGATCCTGGAGATCTCAGACCGAATCGCAGTCATGTGCGAGGGGCGCAAGACGGGCGAATTTCGCCGCAGTGATGCGACGGCCGAGGATCTCATCCGGGCTGCCTTGCCGCGCTCACGGGAGCAGACACCAAGCGCATGAACACGAACGTAAAGCTGTTGCCGACCTTCTCCGCCAAGCGGCTGCAGCCGCTGTTCGCGCTGCTCGTCATGGTCGTCGCGATGAGCTTCATGAGCGACCGATTTCTCACGGCGGAGAATGGCTGGAACATCTGCCGGCAAATCTCGGTCAATCTGTGCCTTTCCATCGGCATGACCCTGGTGGTCGTGTCCGGCGGAATCGACCTGTCGGTCGGTGCGGTTCTGGCGGTGGCCGGTGCGGTTGCCGCGAAGCTCCTGAAGTTCGGGATCACCCTGACCGCCATGGGTGCGCACGTGGAGTTCACGGTCTGCGGGGCGCTGCTGGCCGCCCTGGCAACGGGCGCGGTCCTCGGCGCGGCCAATGGTCTGGCGATCACGCGGCTGGCGTTGCCGCCGTTCGTCGCTACGCTGGCCATGATGAGTGTGGCGCGCGGGCTGAGTCTGCTCTACACAGGCGGCTTTCCGGTCACAGGGCTCGGGGCCAGCTTCGATTTCATCGGTACCGGCGCCTGGCTGGGGATTCCGGCACCGGTGTGGATCGTGGCTTGCCTGTCCATCGCCGGGTTAGTTCTATGTCATCGAACCCCGTTCGGAAGACATCTCTACGCCGTGGGCGGCAGTGAGCGCGCGGCGCGTTTAACCGGCCTCAACGTAAATGGGATCAAGGTAGCGGTGTATCTGGTGTGCGGCGCCCTGAGCGGCCTCGCCGGCGTCATGGTGACGGCACGATTGGATTCGGCTCAGCCCGATGCGGGTATTGGTTATGAGCTCGACTCGATCGCCGCGGTCGTAATCGGAGGCACCTCGCTGTCCGGGGGCGAAGGGTCGATCGCCGGGACGGTTGTCGGATGCCTCATCATAGGCGTCCTGAACAACGGGCTGACTCTGCTGAATGTTTCTCCGTTCTGGCAGCAGATCGTCAAGGGCCTCGTCATCATCGTGGCAGTGGCGCTCGATCGCTTTGGCCGCGATAAGCAGAGCCGTTGATCGGAAAATCGAGCTCCATTGCCGCCGTCAGTGACTGACTCACTTCTCCCAACGTCTTTGGGCGAATTGTGTCGGATCGAAGATCGCCGGGTCGAGCTTGGGATTTACGCGGATAGCGGCATACTGCTCGGTGAAGGTGTTTTTCCCATCGATGTAGAGCTCTACTCGGGCTGCCACCCAGCCTGGCGAAACCTTGCGATAGTCCGTGAAGCGGATATCGTCGGTTTTCGACTTGTCGTGCTGATCAGGCTCGATCAGGCGCACGAAGAGGAGGCGGTTCCTGTCGATCCAGAATTGCTTGGTGGTCGAATCGCCGGCATCGGCCCCCACGACATAGACCGGCGCTCCCTCCCAGGTGTCCTCGCGGAATTTGCTCAGGTCGTAGCCTTGGCCGGCGACCTGCTCGATGGTGCGTTTCACCGGTTGCCGATAAACGTCGAAGCCCAGGACCAACAGCATGTGAACGAACGGGCTCGAAGTGGTGACTTTGCCGGCCCGAAACCTGGTCAGGGTGCCATCGGCGAGGAGCACGCCATTACCCTGACTGGGATCTCCGATATCGATACGCAATTTTCCGGGAAGCAACGCGGCCTCGTGCCAGATCTCGCTCTTGCTGGTGCCATCGGGATTGTGGGTGGTGCTGGTCTGCTCGAATGTGAGAGTCTCGTACCAGTCGTGTCGATAGCGGTCGTGCATCGCGCGGAGCAGACCCTTGCCATCAGCAATCCTGGCGGACTTTGCGTGTGCTGCTGGGACAATCGAAAGAACAATGAGCGCCAGCGTGGCGCCGTATCGGGCGCAAGTGATTCCGAGTGCCATCGGTCCCCCTCAGTCCCAGCATTGTGATGGAGCCGATTATACCGGCGGGTGAGCATAGTGCCCGGCGGGCAAGATGAAAGGGGGCCTGGAGGCCCCCTTCGCTGGCGTTGTTCGAGGGGCCGGGGTAGGCTCTTGCCATTACTTTCGCGGGAGAGGCGGCAATGTCGATTAAGCGTCCTTCCAAGAGCGGTGGAACGGCAGTACGCAAGGCGGTGAGCTCACCCGGCGTGCGCCATGTCGACGTGACGGCGCCGCGTCAAATGGTTGCCGGAGATATGTACTCCGGCTGGCTGTGCAAGAACAGGTCGTGCGGACTGGTGATGGGAGTCGCAGTCGCAGAGGCAGGACCCAAGCCGGCTGAGTCGGACGACCAACTCATCGTGATCAAGTGCCCGCATTGCGGGGACGAGAATCTATACCACTCCAGCGCCCGGAGTGAGCACAAGTACGTGGCGCCCAACACCGGTTCGTAAGCAGGCCGCAGCCTGCTACTGTCCAATCTCCTCATCGATGTCCTCCGTGTTCAGTTCGAACACGTGGTCGTCGTAATCGAAGAAGTACAAAGCCCTATCGGAACGCGCCCTTACGAACTCGCGCCCCATCTTCTGAAGTTTGGCGACCGTGGCTTCAATGATGTCCGGCGTAGCCTGAAAGGCTATGTGGTCCCCGGTGCGGGTACGTTGCACCGGCGCGCCAACCAGCACAATCCAGGCGCTTCCGAGTCTGACGAATGTCTCGAGATGGCCTTCGTCGTCCTTGCGCTGAACCATGCGGGCGTCGAATAAGTCCCGAAACAGCGCGGCCGTCCTGGCGGGGTCATTTACGACTAGGGCGACGTGGCTGATTGATTCGAGCATGGGGCACCTCGATTAGTACACTGTACGAAAAGAATAATAGTACAGTGTACGAATGTCAAGCCCCCAATCATTGAGCCGCGACAAGATCGCCGCCGCGGCCATTGCGGTCGCGGATGCGGAGGGTTTCGCCTCGGTTTCCATGCGGCGAATCGCCGAGGATCTCGGCGTTGGCACAATGAGCCTCTATTACTACGTGAAGACCAAGGCCGATCTCATCGGCGCCATGGACGATGCCATCATGGCGGAGGTGCTCGTACCGTCGCTTCCTACGAATTGGCGCGCAGCATTGGCGGCGATTGCGACCCGGACTCGCGATGCTTTCCTGCGGCATCCTTGGGCCCTCCACTCCATGCTGTCCGTCGCCCCCGGCGTGAATGCGATGCGCCACTTCGAACAATGTTTGGAGGCTCTCGCCGAGACGGCTCTAACCACCAAAGAGAAGTTCACATTGCTGGCAACCGTCGATGACTTCGTCTTCGGCTATGCCCTTCGCGAAGCCGCCACGCAGAAGAAGATCGACGTCGACTTCGCCAAGGCGCAACTCGCTACGGGCGAGTATCCGCGCCTCGCAGAGGTGTTTCGAGATGGGCCGGTGCCGGTCAGCTCAGATCGCTTTCAGTTCGGTCTGGGGCTGATTCTGGATAGGGTGGTGCAGAACGAGTGACACTAGCCGCGAGGTTGGATTCCGCTGTTGTCGAAGGCGGGAAATACGACTCGGCCCGGATTCCCCAGTACCAATGCGCGCTTGGGCACGGCCTTGATGACCCGGGATCCCGGGCCGATCGTGGCGCCGTCCCCGATCGAGACCGGGCCCAGGACCTTCGCATGAGCGCCGATCCAGACTCTGTCGCCAATGGTGGGCCCGGAGGCATCGGAACGCGATCCGATCCTCGTCCCCTGCGCGACGGAGCAACTCTCTCCCAGACGGCAGTTGGCGATCTCGATGCCGCCGAAATGCAATATCGAGCAGCCGGCCCCGATTTGCGCCGACTGGAACAATCGTATGCCGTAGCACGCCCGAACGATACCGACCACGAGCAGGTATAGCAGGGCGGCGAGCGGCAGCAAGGGCCACCACCATGGGCGCCGCGTGGCTCCAAGCAACATGCGGCCGAACCTGTAGACGAGGAGTGCCTGCAGCCCCGGGTACCGCAGCACGGCGCTGTAAGCGCGCCGCGCGGACATGGCGTCTCCTCCCAGGTACCGCTCGAAATCCGCGCGAATTACGTAACGGAGGGGGAGCATGATTGGACGAACTGTGTCTCTGCCACAGCAGTGCCGAGACTTTGTCGCAGGCTTGCGTTGTCGAACTCCCGCGCGATGATCCTGGGCGGATTGCCCGCGACTACCGCGCGCGGCGGTACGTTCATCGAAAGCACCGTCTCGGGAAGTATCGTGGCCCCGTCGCCGATGGTGATGTCGCCGTAAATCACGCAGTCGGAGCCGATCCAGACATTCTCGCCTACGATCGGCATCGGGCTCGTGATGTCTGCGCCCGCCTTGAAGCCGATGGTGACGCAGTCATGAATGATCGTGCCCCTGCCGATGTGCCGTGCCCCGATGGTCAGCCGCCCGCCGTTGGAAAGGTGCACGCCTTCGTCGATCAAAGTTGCATGATAGATGTCGGACTTCGCGAGGACTATTGCCAACGTCCGGCCAACGAGGACCAACAATCTCAGCATGATCGCCCATGGCGTTCGACTCGTCCGCGGCCACGACGCATAGTAGTAGTGTGAGAGGCGGTAGGCGGCCAGTACCAGAAGGCCGCGCGAAGGCAGGCAAGTCAGGAGGCCGCGGAGCGCGCCGCAGCCCTTCGGGTGCCGCAACGTAACGTAGAACCGGCAGTCGGCCCGAAACTGGCCCGGCAGGGCATGCAGCCCGGCTTTTTGCGATTTGGGCGACGGTAGAGGTGCCGCTGGCCCGAGAGTTCCAGTGAGCGTCGTGCTTCCAGTCCGAGACATTCTGTACACTGCTCCCACGGGCCGTGTCGCTCCGTGATGCGATGCCTTAGCAAGGGAACGAAAAATGGGCATCGGCGGTTCCATCGATGCGACGTGTCTGACCAACATTTCAGCTGGCGTCGATGCGCGAGTGCCTCCAGCCTGCGTTGCGTTGAGCCAACAGAACCGGCGCGCGGCGCTGCTGCCCTGGTAGGCCGTTCAGCCGGTTTAGCTCCCGCTCGAGCTACCTTCAGGCTCGCCGTGAGTCGCTCGCCGCCGCGACGGCCTCCGCTGGGCGGCGCCGGGTGCGGCGCCCGCTTGACGATCCATCTCGCCACGTAACTGTGCCGTGGCTCCCGCGGACAAGGCCCCGAGCCGTGCCTCGATGGTTTCGATCGACGGTTTCGGCCCGCGAACGTGCGCCTCCAGCGTCTGGCGCATCGCACGCAGATGTTCCGGCGTGGTCCCGCAACATCCACCGATGATCCGCGCACCCGCATCGAGCGCGAGGCGAGCGTACTCGGCCATGAGTTCCGGCGTGCCGTTGAACCGGATCTCTCCGTCCACGTATTGCGGGATTCCGCAGTTCGCCTTCGCGACGAGGATCGCCGCCGGATCGGCAGCCGCGGCAAGATTGACGATCGAAGCAACCAATTCCGCCGCACCCGTCCCGCAATTGCTGCCGCAGGCTGCCAGATGATGTTTCTGGGAAAGGCCTGCGAGCTCTGCGGGCGTGATGCCCATCATCGTCCTACCGTTGGTGTCGAAGCTCAGGGTCGTGACGATTGGAAGCCCCGCCTGGCGCGCCCCTTCGATCGCCGCTTCGGTTTCTTCGGCCGAGGACATCGTCTCGATCCACAGGATGTCGGCACCGCCCCGGGCGAGCGCCATCGCCTGCTCCGCGAAGGATTCCCGCGCCTCGGCCGCCGAAAGCGGTCCCAGCGGCTCCAGGATCTCTCCGGTGGGTCCCATGCTGCCGCCCACGAGCACCCCGCGGTCCGCCCGTTCCGCCTCAGCGCGGGCAAGCCCCGCGGCGGCTTCGTTGATCTCCGCGACCCGACCTTCGGCCTTGTGCAATTTCAAACGATGGCGGGTGCCGCCGAAGCTATTGGTGAGGATGATGTCGGCACCGGCTTCGATGAAACTGCGCTGCAGCTCGCGGATGCGCTGCGGATGCTCAATGTTCCACAGCTCTGGGGCGTCGCCGCTCGTCAACCCGCGCGCGAACAGATTGCTGCCCATCGCCCCATCGGCGAGCAGCCAGGGTCTCTGCGCAAGTAGCGGCGTCAGTCGGTCGGTCGTCATTCCGGGTCCTACGTTTCTTGGTGCGGACTAAGCTTAGCACGCCGCCCCGCCGCATCTTCGTCGTAGAACTCCGCGTCTCAATGACCGAGCATCAGTAAGGGGTAACCGCTACTTCTATCGTCATTTCGTGGCGTATGAACCAAAACCCTTCCAGACGACGATCACCTGTGATCATGTCCACCCCAGGTCCGCGCCAGTAGTAGGTGTGATGCTGGACGAAGGATTGCGGTTGACCATGGGGTAGGTAAACGTAGGACTTTGACGGGCGCTCCAGATTCTCCTGCCCGGTGGGCACGAGGACGAGTTTCCCGGAGTCGGGGAAGTAGCGAATGTCCGCCACCGAGATCTGCCGCAGCAGACGCCTATACGTAGCCAAGCGCCCCGACTTTGTATCCAGACTGGCCATTTTTGCGAGATCGATGGCGGTAACACCTTTGTCGACAAGACTGGGGTAATCCACCGCGAGCATGCGCACGAGCTCATCAAATGCCGTCTCGTGAGCGAAGAAGTTGGCCGTGAGCTCTGCGTCACTGGGCCGGCTCACTTGACTGACCTCGTAGCCGCCAAAGATACTCAGGGTTACCAGACCGACCACCAGAGCAATGCATATCGCCGCCCACAACCCGTTATGCGGGGCGCCGCTGCTGGTTCGCGCGCGGGGCCTGACGCCCTTGGCGCGGTCGGACCGCTTCTCATAACCTTCGACCAACTCGCACGTGGATTTCATTCGCGGCGCTTCGGAGAGCTTGGGTTCGAACACCGTCAAATGGTAGACTCATGCGCGTCCCGGCGTGAGTCACATTTTCTTCGATCCAGCGTTAGAAAATCTTCCGATCCACGATGCCCCGAAGACTGCCGCCGCTGAGTTCACTCCGTGCGTTCGAGGTGGTCGCCCGGCACGAGACGTTTCGTGCAGCGGCCGAGGAGCTGCACGTGACGCCGGCGGCCGTCATTCAACAGATGAAGGCGCTCGAGGGCTTCGTGGGGCGAAAGCTCATTCGACGCCATGGTCGCGGCTACAGCCTGACGCCGGACGGGGCGGCCGGTCTTGAAGCGCTACGCAATGGTTTCGATCAGCTATCGGCTGCCGTTGACGCAATGACTTCCGGCGGCCACCGCATCTTGACGGTCAGTGCGGTGCCGTCGCTCGCCGCTGAGTGGCTGGTGCCGCGTCTATATCGATTTCGTGAGCAGCACCCCGGTATCGACGTTCTTCTGCACCCTACGGTGGAGTTGGTCGACCTGGAGCATTCCCGGGTTGATCTGGGGGTTCGCTACGGCTCCGGCAGCTATCCTGGCCTCGTTTCGGAGCGGCTCTTCGACGACGAGATTTTTCCCGTGTACAGCCCACGGATGCTCAAAGGGCGGCGCGCAATGAGGAGTCCGAGTGACCTGCGCACCCACCCGTTGATACATACGGATTGGACCCCAGGCACGGGGCACTGGCCGGGCTGGTCCGACTGGCTGGGCGCGGCTGGAGTCAGCGGCGTCAATGTCAATAAGGGGCTGAGATTCTCCGACGGCGCTTTGGCCATCCAGGCTGCGGTAAGCGGGCAGGGCGTCGCACTCGGTAGCAGAGCGTTGGCGCTTGATCACCTGGCGGCCGGGCGCCTGGTGCGTCCGTTCGAGCTTTCGCTGGTGACCGATTTTGCCTATTACATAGCATGCTCGAAGAAGAGGGCAGAGGAACCGGATCTCGTCGCGTTCCGTCGCTGGATCATTTCCGAGGCACAAAAAGAACTGCGGCGGCGATAGATTGCCCGGCGCCGCGGGGCGTTCGCCGCCGGTGCTCGTGGTAGAGTCGAGGCTCCGCCATGAGTTCACGGGTTAAAGCGATGCACACGCAGACGTTGGGACGCGCTGTGGCCGCCACTGCGGCCCTGTTTCTGATGGGCACGGCACAAGCGCAGGTAAACCCGCGCCTGTTTCAGGATATGCAGTGGCGCAACATCGGCCCGTTCATCGCGGGAAAGGTGGATTCCGTATCGGGGGTCGAAGGACGGCCGACGATTGCGTACATGGGCACCGATAACGGAGGTGTCTGGAAGACCGTGGACGCCGGCACCACCTGGTTCCCGCTTACCGATGCAGTGCAGGGCATCCGAGGCATTACCGCATTGCAGGTAGCGCAGTCGCAACCGTCGGTTGTCTATGCGGGCACGGGGAGCGTGTTTGGCTCCCACTACGGCAGCGGCGTGTGGAAATCCACCGATGCCGGGGCGCACTGGCAAAATGCCGGATTGGATAATGCCGGAGACATAGAGTGGCTGCTGGTGGACCCACACAATCCCGACCTGGTGCTGGCGGCCACGCGCGGAATCGAACATCGTAAAAGCGGAACACGCGGCGTATTTCGCAGCACTGACGGCGGACGAACGTGGGCGCCGGTGCTGAATACGCAGCCCGAATCCGGCGCGACTTATATGTCCTGGGCAGACGACGATCCGGCTGTGATTTTCGCGACGGTGGAACAAACCTATTTCGCTCCAGGGGCTTCGGCTCGTTCGCCCTCGCGTCATCCGCGGCCAACGAGCCTGTACAAGTCCACCGACGAGGGTCTGACCTGGACAAAATTGGCGGGTCGTAACCAACCCAAGATGATCGGGGAGACCGCGGTCGCGGTCGGCACCCATTCTCAGCGCGTGTATCTGTTGAGCGATGCAGGGCTTTATCGCTCGGACGATGGTGGCGCCAGTTGGTCCTTGGCCACCAAGACGATCTATACATCGAGCAAACAGATTCTCGTGGATCCGCATGATCCGAATGTCCTCTATACGATGGGTACCTGTGTCTATCGGTCCACCGATGGTGGTCATACCCTGGTTGCCTTCAAAGGCGCGCCCGGGGGCGACGATCCGAATCAGTGGTGGATCGACCCCTCTGACCCGAGCCACATCGTGTACGGTGGCGATCAAGGGGGATCGGTCAGTCTGGATGGTGGTCAGACCTGGAGTACCTGGTACAACCAGAAAACGGCCGAGGTTTATGAAATCGGCACCGATGACCGCTATCCCTACTGGATATATGGCAGCAAGCAGGACAGCGGCACATTCGCGATGGCGAGCCGAGGCTCGGTCGGAGAAATCACCGATCTCGATTGGTTTCCGCTGCCCGGCTGGGAGTCGGGTTTCGTGGCGGTGGATCCGGCCCACCCTGACGTCATATTCACCAGCGGCCCCTTGGGCTTTCTGCAAAAGGTGGATCGCAGGACATGGGGCGCGCAGAGCGTCGATTTTGGCGTGGGTGCCATCAGCGCGGTTAGCGATACGGCGTTTCGACGCGCGGTTTCCGCTCCAATCGTCTTTTCGCCACAGAACTCGAGCATGCTGTATTACGGCACCCAGAACGTGTGGGAGAGCCGGGACGGTGGTGACCACTGGCAAAAGATCAGCCCGGATCTCACCGCCCATCCGGGGAAACCGCCGTTGCCCAATCCCAAAGGAGTCCATCATGGTGACGCGTTGGTGTCGTTGTCGCCGTCAACCGTGCAGGCCGGGGTCATATGGACGGGCAGCAACAATGGCGTAGCCTACGTGACGGAGGATGGCGGGAGGCACTGGCGAGACGTGACTCCGCCAGGCATGTCGATACATGGCGTTCTCGATGTTCAAGCGTCGCATTTCAATCCATCCGAGGCCTACGCCGCGGTGCGGAATGACGCAACCGGAGATTATTCACCGCATATCTACCGAACGCGCGATTTCGGCAAATCGTGGCAGAGCATTGTTGCGGGCCTGCCGACAGATCAACCGACCGGCAGTTTCGTGCGGGTAGTGCGCGCGGACGATCAGAAGCCGGGTCTGCTGTTCGCCGCTACGGAAACTTCCGTGTACGTGTCGTTCGATGACGGCAATTCCTGGCAGTCGCTGCGGTTGAATCTTCCAACGACCTCGGTCTATGACTTGAAAATCCACGACGGCGATCTGATTGCCGCGACTTACGGCCGCGGTATATGGATACTGGACGATATATCGCCGCTCGAGCAATTGACCGCGAGCCTGGCGGATCCGCAAGTGCATTTGTTCCGCCCCCGAACCGCAATCCGGGTTCAGTCGAACATCAACCAGGACACGCCGTTTCCGCCTGAGGTTCCTCACGGCGAGAATCCGCCTCAAGGGGTTGTGATTGATTACTATCTGAGACAGCCTGCGCAGAGCGTGCAGGTGCAGATTCTCGATGCCAAGGGGAGCCTGGTGCGTTCGTATTCGAGCGCTCCAATTCCGCCGCTCGATCAACCCCTCCCGCCCGCGCCTGCTTTTTGGGCACGTCCGCCGCGGCCATTGCCGACGTCGACGGGTGAGCATCGCGTGAGCTGGGACATGCGCTACCCAGCGCCGCTGGCTTTGTTCTTCGATCAATCCATGGGGTCGGTGCCGGAAGAGACGCCATTCGTCCCGGAAGGACCCATGGCGCTGCCCGGTAACTATACGGTGAAACTGACCGTGGACGGAGTTTCCTACACTCAGCCGGCGCTGCTGAAGGAGGATCCGCGGCTCGATGACTCGACCGCGGCGATGGACGGGATGCGCCGGCAATTGAGCCTTTCGCAGCACATCATCACGGTAATTTCCGCCAGCAAGAGCGCCTACGAACAGGCGAGCGGAGTGGAAGCGAAGGTGACGACTGCCGCGCGCAGCGTGTGTCGAGCGGCTTGCCGAAGACGCTGCAGAAGCGAATCGCCGAGCTCACCGGCACCGCGAATGATGCGTCCATCGGCCTCTCGGGCGGCTCCTACGCTGTGCCGCCCGTCAAGGGCGTCACCAGCTTCAGCAGGATCAATGGACAGGCATCGGCTCTGCTGGAGATGGTTGAGGCCACCAGTGATCAGGCGCCGGTGCCGTCGTTGTACCGTACCTACTCGGATCTGTGCAGGGATTTCAACGCTACTCTAGCCGCCTGGCAGTCGTTGCAGGCAAAGGTGACCGGATCGAATCCGAAGCCGGTCTCGCCGGTACTTTGCAGCGCTGGCTAGCGCAATTCTTGGGGAAGCGACGGCATGAATGCGCCGCCATGGATCAATCCGTAGCCGATGAGCAACGCCGCCGATGTATAGGCAAGCCGCGGTATCCATTCCGCAACGAGATCGTCGAAGCGATCGATCGCCGCCGTTTCAGCCGCGGAGTAACGTAACAACGTGCGGGGTAACGCGCCGCTCGCCTCGCCGGTCCGAATCAGGCTCGAACGCCTGCGTGCGTCCAAAGAGCGATAACTCTGCGATCGCCTGTGCGAACGACGCACCCGCTTCGATCCGCGGCTTGATCTGAGCAAGTTGAGATTTGAGCGCATGGTTTCGGACTGTATCGATGCCTATGGGCAAGGCCTCGAGTATCGGGAGGCCCCCCTCCAGAAGCAGCGCCAGACTGTCAAAGAAATCTCGAAGGTTGCGCCGCACCTCCATGGGGCCGAAGAGCGGCACGAACGGTACGAATCCATCAAGCCGCGTTTCCCAGGGTGACTGGCCACCAGACCGCCGCCGGCGCAGGAGGTCGAATATCAGATACCCGGCAATCCCCACACCGATCCACGGCAGCAGGTACTTTGCCAGGTAGCTGCCCATGGTCAGGTCTCCGGCGACGAGATCAGGCACTGGCTTCAGGATGATCCAGAGCGCGACGATTATCGCCGGCAGAATCATGCGCGACCTCATTGTCTTGATGCGTGCCGCCCGCCGCGCGCACTGATCGGCCAGGAGGCGATATGTGCGTGCCGGGCTACCGGAGATGGTCGCCATACGCACCAAGGAGGCCTCCAGAGGCGTGAACAAACCGCTCCTTCGCCCGGCTTCGGCGATGCCCACGCCGCGCCTGATCCACTTGCGGGTCGCCTTTAGACGCGCTCCCTCGCTCGGTGGCAGATGCACGATATCGAGCACCTTGTCGAATGGAAGGCCCGCCTCTTCCATTGCCGCCAATTGGCCGAAGAGATCGGCCCTAACGTTGAACTTCATGGCGATTGGCGACCCGCTCAGCATGACGGCACCTCTTGCCTCGCAGTCGCAGCTCGAACAGGGAGAGGATTATACTCCAAGGTATCAGACATTGGCGGGGGTCAGATCAGTGCGCCTACCCGGCTGGAGCACGTGTTGTCGCAACTGGTCATCGCGACGGGGAACGCCTCATCGTAGTGTTCCCGTATGCGGAGGGGGCGTTACGCGACACCTTCCAAAGGGATAGATCGAGCGATACATGGAATCTGCTGATTGAGTCGCAAGGGCAGGGCGGCACCTGGTCGAAGTTCGGCGCCTTGCGGCTTACGCGCCCGAGCCCTGCCCATCGGTCCCGCTAGGCCGGGAACGTCTACGCGTTCGACCAAGCAATAACGCCGAGCCGCAGGTATGAGCTTCGGGCTTGCGGGAACCGATTTCGCGGCGTAGAACGGTTGCATCGGCATGCTACAACTGGAAGGGGAAATCATGAAAAAGATTGTCATTGGTTCGCTCGGCGCAATTCTCGTAACGACAGCGGCTTTCGCTTATGAGGTCCATCATCCCAATCTGAGGGATGCGTATGGCGCCGCGGAAATGGCGATTCAACACATTCATGAAGCACAATCTGCGAACGGCAGGGTCGAGTTTGGTGGACATGCCCGCAGAGCAATCGCTGACCTGCAGGCCGCCGAGCACGAGATCGCCGCGGCCGACAAATGGAATGACGCACACCATAGGTGAGCTGACGCTATCCGGAGGGGGTCTCGCCCCTCCGGAGAGTCGGAAGCTCGTAACCTGACCCCGCCCCGGATCAAGGACTCATATGGCTACCATACTGGGCAAGGCACCGATGGCCGGTGCGGGCGCTGCGCGTTACGGCGCTCGCTGCTGTATTGGTTGTGCCGCTCCTCACCGGGATAGTCTCGACGCCGGCCGCCGAGGCTCAGGATGCATCATCTGACAGCCCCATTACTCCGGAGCAGATACAGCAGAATCGTTACGAGCAGGCGCGGCCACGCACCGCGATACCTTTCAAACCCTCCGACTTCGATAAGTTCGTCGGCTACTACTTCCTCGCGGGCACCTATACGGTCATCCACATCTCCAGACAGGATGACCATTTCCTCCTGCAACCGAATCTGGCGCCGGCAGCGGTAGACATTTATCCGGACAGTCCCACGGAGTTCTTCCTCAAGGTGGCTCCCGCTCAGGTCAGCTTCAATCTCGCTCAGGGTGGCCAGGTCACCGGCCTGGTGATGCACGAGAGTGGCCTGTTGGAGCCGCTCGAGAGGATCTCCGAGCGTAGAGCCCAGGAAGTGCAGGCGGAGCTGCAGGAAAGGATCAAACAGGATAAGCCCAGCCTGGGGACGGAGGCCGCGGCGCGCAAGCTGATCGAGGCACAGGAGGCTGGCCGGATGGATTATCAGAAGATGGCGCCGAACCTTGCGGCGCTCGCCCGATTGCAGCAGCCTCTCATGCAGCGGCTGTTTCAAACCCTCGGTCCTTTGAAGTCGCTGGAGTTCAAAGGGGTTGCACCGAGCGGGCTCGACATCTACGACGCGACCTTCGCCCAGGGAAACATGCAGGTCGTGATCGGCCCCCTGACTTCGGACGGCAAGGTTGCAGCATTCGCCATTACCCGTCCCCCGACATGACCGGGCGGGGGCTCCGACCCAAGAGTGCGCAAGGCAGTAGCGCTATCGTTCAGCCCAAATCTTCCCAAGCACTCACCGAGCGTGAGCTCCTCGACGCGAATCGCGGCTATTACGACAAGCTGTGGGCGGACGCACGTCTGGTCGAGCCCGAGCGGTTCAATACCTGGCCGCTGGTGCAATCACTGCTATCGACAGCCGTTCAGCGGCTCGAAGTGGCACCGGGTCTGAGACCACGACTGCCGCTGGAGGGCACGCAGTTCCTGGATATCAGCGCGCCCGCGGTCGCGAAGCTGCGCGGACGCGGCGCGCAAGCTGTAGTCGGCCAGGTCACCTGCCTGCCCTTCGCGGACAGCTCGTTTGATCTGGTGTGCGCCTTCGACATCATCGAGCACGTCGATGACGATGACGGCGCTCTGTCTGAGGTATCACGCACTGCCAAGCCGGGCGGAGCGATTTTGATGTCGGTGCCATTGCATTCGGCCCTGTGGACCTCGTTCGATGACTTCGTAGGCCATAAGCGACGTTACGACCCCACCCAGCTGCTGTCGAAGCTGACGCGGCATCACCTGACGGTGGAGCGCAGCGCCGTGTTCGGAATGCAGCCGCGCTCGTCTCGGTTGGTGGACCTCGGCATGTGGTGGCTGTTGAATGATCGTGAGCGGGCAATGTGGTGGTATAACGGGCCCATCATGCATCTGGGATTGCTGTTCCAGAAGAGACTCAGGTTGGAGTCCGGAATGGTTGCAAGGGCGGGCGTTGATGAGATTCTGCTGGTGTGCCGCAAGCAGGGCGGCGGCCCGGTCGAGGCGTGACGCAGGGGTTCAAATCTTCAGATCTCGTAACGAGCGGTCGTACACAGCGAAATCCTCCGCCAGAGAAGCAACAGAAAATCACTTCCTCAAAGCGATTGATTCGATCAGTGAATGCCTTGACCGTAGAGACAGCGATGGTTGTCGCTGGCTCGAGCGGGTAGCCGTACACGCCCGTGCTGATGGCCGGGAACGCAATGGACTTGAGATCGTGCTCGGCTGCCAACCGAAGCGAATTTTCATAGCAGGCGGCCAGTTGCTCCGGCTCGCCCTGATTTCCATCCCTCCAAATTGGACCGACCGCATGGATGATCCAACGGGCCCTTAGGTTGTATGCCTTGGTGATGCGAGCCGCACCGGTTGGGCATCCTCCTATCTTACGACACTCTTCCAAAAGACCTGGCCCAGCGGCATAGTGAATAGCCCCATCAACACCTCCGCCTCCGAGAAGCGTGGTGTTTGCAGCATTTACGAGCGCGTCGACATCCAGAGTTGTGATGTCGGCATAGACCGCATGTATTTGGACTGCCATATGGGGTCCTTAGTCAGCTCCGCGGAATGAGATCGCGTAACGCGCCTCCCAATGCTCGTAGGCGCCCAACATGGCGAGGGACTATGCCGGTGTGCGGCATTTCAATCGGCCAGGCCCATGACGAATGCGAGCGCGACATTCAACCGAGCGATATCCGTCTCATCAAGCGACCCGATCCTGCGTCCAACGCGCTCGCGCCGGATCGTCACAGGTTTATCCGCCATTACCTGTGAGCGCGTTCGCAACCCATTTTTCTCGGTCGGTTCGATGTTGACGCGGAAATCCGGTGCTTCCGCGATATCGGACGTCATTTGGCAGACAACCACTGACGCGTGCTCGGCGGGTAGGGCATCAGTTTGAACAATTACTGCTGGCCGAGGCTTCCCATAGTCGCCTGATGCCGCGACCGTAACGACGTCGCCTCGCTTCACTGGGAGTCAAATTCCGAGACTGCTTCGATCCAGCGCATTGCATCTCGCTCTGCGGCCTGATCCAGGCGGGCTACCGCCTTAGCGACGCGACGCAGAACGGCCTTTGAGCGAGAATCAGGTACGACCAGACGTAGCTCGCGCAGTCCCTGCGCACGACGTCGCTCCCGCATTGCCCGCATCCGCTCAGCCGCATGTGCCATTTGGGTTTCCTCTGTGTAACGCGTTACAGTGTAACGCGTTACACATGGCGCTTCAAGGCGCGGTGCGCCACTCAAGACGGGTCGCGCCAGCGTCGACCAGATAGCCGCCCAAGTCGGCTATGCAAACGGATTGACCCTGCGCGCTTTGCTGCGCAGGAAGCTGGGCCGCGGCGTCGGCGAGATCCGCCGTAGCCTGTGAGATGGGACGCGTGGCGGCTTAGCTGGATAGATTCTGCTTCAGCTTCGCCTCGGTTCTTTGCCACGCATCGGCAGCCGTTTTGGCGTCGTAGTTTCGATTGCCCTCGTCGATGAAATCATGACCGGCGCCAGGGTAGGTGACCAGTTCCAGTGGCGCGTGCGCGGCCTCGGCAGCCGCACCGATGGCCCGCGCGGTTTCGATCAGGCAACAATCTCTGTAGGAATCCGCCTCACCGGCGAGCATCAGCACCGGCACCTTGATGCGGCCGACCACCGCTGGAATATGGTCCTTGAACAGTCGCGTCAGGGGATACATCACTACCACAACGGCAACCGTGTCCGCCTGGCCTGTTGCGAAAGCCAATGCCTGCCCGCCTCCAAGTGAGAACCCGACCACTCCGACCTTGCCCGGAAGCACATTGGCAGAGTGCTGCAGCTTGTCTATGCCGGCCTTGATCCCGGCGCCGTGATCGCCAATCATGTCGTTGCTGTTGAGAAGCAGCACGTCATAACCCATGGCAGCGATGCGCTTCGCGGCCGGCTCATAACTACGGGCACCCATGGCACCCGAGACGACGACGACCCCGCGCCCCTTCCCCTGGGGAGGCGTAAATTCCTGAGCAGCAACGGAATTGAAGTACAGACAGCTTGCGCAAATCCATACGGCGAACACGGCAATGCGTTTCATAGCCACTTCCCCCCAGGTTTTGTTGGCGACTGGCGCCATTGCGGCTACTCTAGTCCCGATGCGGGCAGGAGCACAATCAGACCCGCGCGTGACCCCGACCGCCGCGGTCGTCGCGGATGGACCCCCGCACGCTCTAGAAGGCGCCCATTTCATTACTGATATCCTCGATCCCTCGCGATGACAGCCGGGATAAAAACAGGCATGAGATCCAGCATCTCCAGCGTTGAGGCGGCTACGACGAGGAAGGTCACCAGAAACCTGATCCCCTTTCTGGCTTTTCTCTATTTTGTCGCCTTCTTGGACCGCGTGAATGTCAGTTTCGCGGTCCTGCAGATGAACCGCGATCTCGGTTTCTCAGCATATGTCTATGGGCTGGGTGCCGGTATTTTCTTCATTGGATATGTTCTGGCGGAAGTCCCGAGCAACCTCATGCTGCACAAGGTCGGGGCACGGCGCTGGATCGCCCGGATTATGATCTCATGGGCCCTTGTTGCGGGCGCGATGGCCTTCGTGAAGGGGCAAACCGGCTTCTATACGCTTCGGTTTCTCCTGGGCGTTGCGGAAGCAGGGCTTTTCCCAGGAATTATCTATTATCTCACCAACTGGGTGCCGGCAGCGCGGCGCGCGCGCCAGGTCGGAATGTTCATGACCGCCATTCCGATCTCGACTGCGGTAGGCGGTCCCCTATCAAGCGTGATCCTTGGTCTTGACGGCTCACTGGGCCTGTCGGGATGGCAGTGGCTGTTCCTGATTGAGACCATCCCGTCGCTGATCATGGGTTTCGTGGTGTTGAAATATCTTCGGGACACGCCCGCGGACGTAAAGTGGCTGACCGCCGAGGAGAAGGACTGGCTCATCGGGACGCTGGAAGCCCAAAAATCCTATCGTCAGACCAAGTACGGCTGCAGCTTCGTGAAGACACTGATGAATTCGAGGGTCCTGATCCTCAGTCTCTCCTATTTCGGCGTCGAGCTCGGCTTGTATGGGGTGCTGCTCTGGCTGCCCCAGATCTTCCAGCACATTGGCATTCCCATATCGGTGGTGGGCTATGTCGTGGCGATTCCATACGCGATTGCCGCAGCCGGGATGGTATGGTGGTGCCGCCACTCCGATCGATCGAGAGAACGGGTGTGGCATATTGCGGCGGCGTCTCTGGTCGGATTTCTTGGCCTGACGGCCAGCGCGCATCTTTCCGGTTCGCCCGTTCTGTCGGTGGTCGCGATCACCTTCGGCGCGGTCGGAACACTTGCCATCCTTCCCATCTTCTGGACGCTGCCGGCTGCAACCTTGACGGGCCCGGCCGCCGCGGGCGGCATCGCGCTGATCAATGCGATCGGCAATATCGGCGGTTTTGCCGGGCCGTTCGTCCTCGGCTGGATCAAGGAAACGACGGGCAGCTTTACCTACGGACTTTGGGTCGTTGGCGGGGGCGTCCTCCTGACGGGACTCATCACGCTCGCGGTCGGCCACGATGCCGTGGCGGAACGTGGCGGCGAGATGACGCCGCTGCTGGCGGACGGCGCCGGTCCCGGTTGAATACGGTTGGACTGGAGCTCAATGTACAATCTATCGGTATAAACTCATGGTTTCGTCAGCGAGAAGGGGAGTTATCATGGATTTCGATCCGACTGAGGTTGCCTATGTGCCGACAACGGGCGTGCGGCGGATACAGGAAACGCCGCTCGTCATCGCAAGCGACGACCGTCTCAAGGGGTATGGCTGTCTCGTCGATGAACCAAGGACCTTCCCCATCGAGATCGTCCGTTGGCCGGCGCAGGGCTGGCGGCCGATCGATGCAAATTCGGGCGATCAGGGCGGCGTAACCGAGGGGCTGTTCGAATTCTGGTGGAAGGGAGAAACCCTCTACGCTCGGAACAACGCCGTCGGCGACAGCTATCTCTTCGGCTGGAGCACATGGCCGGAAGAGGCGCCGACCAGCGGTGCGGGCATGTCGCGCGAACGCGCCCTCATCTGGCGCGCGAATTATCATCCGGACGGCGGCCAGCTCTTCTATCCGCTGAAAGGCCAGAGTTTTGTTGTGCCGCTTGCCTTGCCGGGAGACGACGTGACGCCGGAGCGTTTTACCACCTTCTGGTGCGATGGCGGCCGGGGCCTTTACATCCATCCGGGCGTTTGGCACGGGGCGGTCGTGCCGCACGACGACCATGCGGAATTCCTGGACCGTCAGAGCCGCGTTCACGCGCGCGTCTCGGTTGATTTTGCCAAGGAGTTCGGCTGCTATCTCGCCGCTTCGCTGCGTCGTCCCGGGTTGGACTCAAACCAACGAACGACGCGGATTTGACGCACTCGTTGTTCGAGCTCGTCGGCCCCGGAGAAGCGTTCAGGACCGGGAACTTAACACTGATCAACCCGAGTCGGCATCATGCGACGTCGCAGGCGGAGCAACAGGGGCAGCGCGGCGAGCCCAAACAGAGCAAGCGTGCCTGGCTCGGGGACTGTCGAGCCCGTCGTGGACCATCCCGACCCCGAAAGGCAGTTTGCCACCGCCGCGGCGCACGCGTGGACGTCATTGCTGTTATCCAGCCAGCCCACGAGTGCCGTGCTGTTGAACAGCAGAGTCGTATCGTTCGTGGCGCTGCATGAAGCCGTATAGTGCGCGCTGCCCATGGTCAAGTCTGCCGGCCCGACAGCCGTACAATCCGAGTAGTTGAACTCGATCTCCGTCAGGCCGCCCAATGAGACTGAGTTGGCCGATTCATCGCTGCTGGACAGCTTGTAGTCCGCGACCTGCGCCACGTTCGAGCCGGAGCTCTCCCAGTTGTACATGTCGGCGTCGCTATAGGGATTATCGCCGCTCTCGAACGGGTTTCCGAGAGCCTGATCAACCCCGCTCGTTGAGTTGCATTCGCCGGTTATTGAAATTCCGACGTTCGGATTCAGATTTGCCGCGAATGCGTCGATCGGACTGACCGCCGTGCAGGTCCCCAAGGTAGGCGGTGCATCGACGCGGATAGCCTTTCCGTAGCTCTGGGGAGCGATCGAGGCGGCAAAGAGACCTGCTGTGCAGCAGAGGATTGCAGTACGGACTTTCATCGTGATCCCCCTTTAGCTTCTCGAGGTGAGCTTCTGGCGCGGCAGCAGCTCGTTGGATGTACCCGCACAAAAGACCAGTCAGTCAGGCTCTCATCTTTCCAAGAGTGCGGTGCAAAGAATGTGCCGGTCGCTCTGATTCCTGTGATATTTCAATAGCTTGTAGCATTCTTGCCGATCCAGCAGGAGAGCCGGGGTGGCGATATGTAAATACCTCCGACAGCCGCAGGGAGCTTGCCTTGACTGGTTTGCCAGGCCAATCCGCCCGCAATAGCATTCGGCGGGTGAAACCGAAATTCCGCATCTTTGTTTCCTCCCCCGGGGATGTGAAGCGGGCGCGCGAGTTTGCGGTGCTGACCGTCGAGACGCTCGCTCAGGATTACGCGCGCTATCTACTCATTGAGCCGTATCTGTGGGAATTCGAGGCGATGGTCGCCTCGGGTCATTTCGAGGACTCGATCGAGCCGCCGAGCGCCTTCGACATTGTCGTGTTCATCGTCTGGTCGCGGCTCGGTACGGTCATGCCGGAGCGCACCAGCGTGCGCGAATATCGCGGCATCGACGGGCGCATGCCGGTGACGGGTACGGAGTGGGAGTTCGAGGAGGCGCTAAGGCGGCCAAGACGCGCGGCGCCCCCGATCTGCTCGTGTATCGAAATAGCAGTCCGGCGCCGTTCGATATCGCGATCCGGATCTGTTCGAGCGGCAGTCACAGCAGCTCGGAGCCTTGAACAGCTTCTGGCAGCGGCACTTCGTGAACCAGGGCATGTTCACCGGCGCCTATAGCTCGTTCACGAGACGACGACGAGTTTGCCGCGGTCCTGGAGCTGCACCTGCGCAAGCTGATCGAGCGGCGCGTCGATGCTCTGCGAGCAGGCTCGGGACGCGGCACGACGAAGGCGTGGACGCTAGGCTCCCTTTCGAGGACTCGAGTCATATGAGTTTGAGCACGCTCCGATATTTTTCGGCCAGGACGAATGGCTTGCCAAAGGAATGCTCCAACTGACGAGCAACGCCGAGCGAGACACGCCCTTTCTGCTGGTGCTCGGAGCGAGCGGTTCCGGCAAATCCTCCCTGGTCAAGTCCGGCATCGTACCGAAGCTGTTCGTGCCACGACGAGTCGCCGGCGCCGCGTTCCTGAGTCGGGTGGTGTTCCGACCGAGCGACGCGGGCGAGGGCGAGGATCTGTTCGATGCCCTTGCGCGCCGACTGACGGTCCGGACGAGTGCAGAGCGAGGGACTGCCGGAGCTTATGGGTCACGGGCAATCGGTCGCGAGTCTGGCGGCGCATCTGCGAACCGCTTCGACCGCACCGGCTTATCCGATCGGCACGGCGCTGGGCCAGGCGACAGTGCACGCGAGACGATCGGGCCGCATGCTCGAGTACGAGAGCGCGAAGCTGCTGCTCGTCGTCGATCAGCTCGAGGAGCTGTTCACGATGGATGGAATATCCGCGGCGCAGCGCGCGCACTTCATCGAGCTGCTTGCGGGCTTCGTGCGTTCCGGAATCGTGTGGGTCATTGCCGCAATGCGCAAGGATTTCTGGCACCGCGCGGACCAGACTCCCGAGCTCATCCGCCTGTCCGAAGGCAGCGGTCGGCTCGACCTGCTGCCTCCCGGACCGGCCCAGCTGAGCCAGATGATCCGTCGCCCGGCCGAGGCCGCCGACGTCGCCTTCGAGGTCCATGCGACGACCAACGTGCCGCTCAACGATGTCATCGCGGAAGAAGTCGGGCGCGAGCCCGGCGCGCTGCCGCTGCTGTCGTATGTTCTCGATCAGCTCTACCGGGCCGATATCATCGATGGATCAAGGCGACACGCTCACCTATGCAACCTACGAGAAGCTCGGGAGGCTGCGGGGCGCGATCGCGAAGAAGGCCGATGCCGTGCTCCAGGGGTGCGCGCCGGAAGATCGTCTCGCGTTGGGCTCAGTGCTGTTCGTGCTCGTATCCAAAGGGACCGAGGAAGGGGACGTCGAGCGTAACGTCGCGCGACGCGTTCCTCTGTCGACGTTTCCTCCAGGAACCCCACGGCGCCGGCTCGTCGATGCATTTCTCGATGCCGGGGCGCGCTTACTCGTGACCGACGCAAACCAGGGCGCGAGCGCGTCGGTTCGTGTCGCGCATGAAGCGCTGATCTCGAGCTGGCCCATGGCACGGGAGTTCGTTCAGAACAATGCCGAAGCGCTCCGGATACGGCGTCGGATCGAGGAACGCTATGCACGTTGGCTTGCCGTGCAGGAAGCAGGGGGATAGCCGCACCGCTCAGCGGCCCGCAGGAGGGCGGCCAGTTGCGCTGGCTGCGCTCACTGGGCAGGCGGATGCGCCCGGAGGCTGGCCTCCTCGCCGACATCGACCTCGCCGATGGCCAACGCCTGCTCAGAGACCATCGTCTCGACACCGAGGCGGGCGTGGTTGCCTATATCGAGCGCTCCGTCGCGCACGAACGAAGCAGACGGATGCGTCTGGTGCGCGGCCTTGGGATCTTTGCGGTAGTCGTAACGGTGCTGGCCTTGATTGCGCGTGAACAGAGGAACGAGGCCCTGATTGAAACGGCAGTCGCATCCCGTGCCACGACCTTTCTCGAGGACATGTTCCAGGATGCCGATCCGGAGAGAAGCCACGGCGACCAAATCACCGCCAAGCAGATGCTGGACGTGGGCGCGAGCTCGATCCACTCGGAGCTCGCCGACGAGCCTCGCGTAAGCGCCGAGTTGCAGACCGCGATCGGCAAGGCCTATACGGGACTGGGTCTTTATCCGCCGGCCGAGGCGATCCTGACGCAGGCCCTGAACGACGAGGCTCGCGCCACGATGCCCGACGCCTTGCGCGTGCGCACCCTGCTCGCTGCGGGCACCGCTCTCTACGATGACGGTCAGGATGCGGCGGCCGAGCGCGATCTGCGGCAAGCCGTCAACCTGGCGGGCAAGCGGCTCGGGGCTTCCAACCCCTTGCGCTCGGCCTCACTCACCGGTCTTGCGAATGTGCTGGCGGACGAAGGTCATTACGCCGAGGCTGAGACTTTGTGCCGCGAAGCGCTGAAGGCCGATCGCGCCCGCCCGCCCACGCCGGAGAATCAGGCAGTGCTTGCCGATACGCTGGATGCGCTCGGTACGACCTTGCTCGACCGCGGCGAGTTAGCCGGTGCAATTGGCCCGATGCGCGAGGCACTCGAATTGCGCGAAACCGCGCTCGGCATGGAGAGTCCGCTCACGGGTGAATCGCTGAACAATCTGGGCGCGGTGCTTTACATGTCCGGGCAATATCAGGACGCAGTGAAGGAATACGAGCAGGCATTGCCCATCTTCAAGAAGGTGTATGGCGTCGAGCATCCCGAGGTTGCGACGCTGCTCAACAACATCGCACGCTCGGATCTCATGGCTGGCGATAGCGTGAACGCCGAGCCGCTGATGCGGGAAGCGCTCGCCATGACGGAAAGGTTCGAGGGAACTCAGCACGAGGATCTGATTGCGCCGCTCAACAGTCTGGCGATGATCGATATGGACAACGGCCGCTTGCAGGCGGCTCAGCAGGAGCTCGAGCACGCGGATTCGATCACGCGCAGCAGCGGTCAAAACCAGCTTCTCGACCAGGTCGTGCTCAACGAGGCACGGCTCGCGATCGCAAACGGCGACATCTCCCAGACGGCCACGTTGCTCGCGCGCTCGAAGTATCTGCTGCAGCAGGCTCACCCGCAGAGCCCGTCAGAGGAGTGGCGCTACGCGGTATGGGACATCGTCAATGCGCAGCTGCTCGCCGCCAAAGGCGATAAAGCATCGGCAACCACGACACTGAATGCCGCCGAGAAGGTCATCGACGGGCGGTTCGGGTCGGCCAGCTATTACGGCCAGCTGGTCAGGAGGCAATCGACAATCATCGAGAAGGCAGCGGGCTCGAAGCGGATGTAGGGGTGGTCCGGATGCTGCGCATGCTCCGATTGGGGGAAGAGCCGCGAGGCGACGCTAGTATCCCTTGAAGACGCTCTGCATCGGAATTTCCACGGGATTGTTGGGGTCTAGCATCTCCTTCCCCGTCGCCCTCACGGTGAGATGCCGGAGATTGAAATAATATATGGGATTCCCGAATGAGTCCTTGAGCACCGAGCCCTGTGAGTCTTTCTTCATTCCAACCGTGCCTTCGGCCTCTCCCCAATAACTGGCTATGGGGCGTCCCTTCTTGTCCTTGCCGCGCGGAATTTTTCCCTTGGCCTCATGGTTATCCTGCCATCCCGCTCCCCTGATCAGCCCAGCCAGCTCAACGGCGCAGCGGGCCTTGCTGCTCAGGGGACTCGTGCCGTCACTTCGATCTCCACGAGCGCCTGTGGGTTGGGTAATTCGCAGATCACCGTCGTATTCGCAGGGCGGATGTCACCGAACTTCAGGCGTAAGACGGATGCGACGGCCGGTACATCTTCCCGTCTGACGACAAATACGCCGCAGCGAACAACGTCCTTCAGACCGGCCCCGGCTTCTGACAGGGCGGCCTCGATTATCCTGAACGCGGCCTCGGCCTGGGCTTCCGCACCGGACGGCAGTTGACCGGTAGTCGGGTCGATCCCGATTGTGCCGGATACGAATATCCAGCCGTTCTCTTCCACGGCGCGGGAATATGCGGCCAACCGCTCGGTTTCGCTTCCCGAAGAGATTCGCTTGCTCATGGAGGTTCCGCGTCAGGGCATAAGCTGAGTGAGCTTATCCTGAATTCGACCGTAGAGCGCGTAGTAGCGCGCGCCCCAGCGCGAGAGCGAACGCCATCGATGAGGTCGCAGCGGCCGGATCGGAACGGCGGAGGACTGCGACGGGGCTCCCATTGCAAGCTCGGCCATGACGCGCCCGAGCTCGGTGCACAAGGCGATGCCGCGACCGTTGCATCCGGTCCCGGCTAGCACGCCCGGTGCGGGCTCATACAGGGCCGGGAGTGTGCCGGGGCTGACCGCAGCCGTTCCGCGCCAGATGAACTCGATGCCTGGCGTTTGCTGTAACCCCAGCATCCACTGCAGCCTTGCCGCCATGCGCCGCGAGAGGCGTGCGCGCGCACCCGGCTCGAGCACGACGAACGAGCCGGAAATGAGCCGCCAGTCCGCATCGAAACGATAGGTGAATAGATCGAGACGTGTATCCGACAGGCATTGCCCTTGACGCAGTAGCGGCTCCCGCTCCGGGGCGGGAATGGCAGTGGTCGCCGCCTGATAGATATTCACCGGAATGACGGTACGCGCAAGCTGAGGCAGTATGCCTTGCGAAAGAGCGTTGGTGCAGACGAGGACCTTTTCGGCGGTCAGTAGGCCGTTCTGGGTCTCCACCAGCCAACGAGTGCCGTCACGATGGAGCGTGTGAACCGGACTGTGCTCGAAGAGCGCGGCCCCGCGGCCGGTGGCCGCTTGGGCCAGGCCGCGGACGAATTTCAACGGATGGACGGTCCCGCCTTGTGCATGGCTCCAGCTGCCGTAGTAACCGCGGCAGCCCGTCAACTTCGCAGTCGCCGCCGCATCATGCAGCCGAACCGGCTGGCCTTTCGCAGCCCATTGGCGGCAACGCTCTTCGACCATACGCATGGCTTCGCGAGAGTGGGCGGGCTGGAACCAGCCGCCCTGGAGCGCGTCGCAGGCGATGTCATAGCGACGTACGAGATCGAATAGCGCCTGAGCGGAATGCCCAACCAACTTCACGAGCCGCTCGCCCGCCTCACCCAGATCGCCTATGACCCGGTCGGGATCGGTGCGCGCGAAGTGCGGCACGATGAATCCGCCGTTGCGGCCCGAGGCACCGAAGCCGAGCACCTCTGCCTCCACCAGGGCGACGGAAGCACCGCGTTCGGCGAGGTGAATGGTCGCGGATAGCCCCGTGAAGCCGCCGCCGATGATCGCCACGTCGACCGCTCTTTTTCCCTCCAGCGGATCAAGCGCGGGACCCGCCGCCGCGGTCCATTCCCAGAGTGAGTCGGCCACCTTGGGCGCGCAGTCCTTTGATCTCATGTCCAACCTGATCCCGTCAGCTGTGTCCGGCTAAAAATCGTAGCGTACGCTGACGCCGTAGGTCCGCGGCGGAGCATAGAACCATGAGGAGGGAAAGATGCCCGGATAGTTGTCGTAGGCCTGGCTGATGTAGAGCTTGTTGCCGAGATTCTGCCCCCAGGCGGACACGTCCCAGTGCCCGTTCTGCAGTCCGAAACGCCCATTGAAAAGGGTGTAGCCGGCCTGATAGGCCTGCGGGTTGTTCGACACGGCGAAGAACTGCGCGCCTTCATAGTTCGCATTGCCCAACACGTAGAGCTGCAGGCCGCTTTGCCCGAGCGGGAATGCGTAGCGTATGGTTCCGTTGAGCGAGTTCTTGGGGGCGTTCGCGAGCTGGTTCCCGGCGTCGTCTGCGGTTCCAGGCGCCGAGTTCCACTTGACGATCTCCGTCTGCAGCCAGTTCGTCCCGACCGTGAACTCAAGTCCTTGGAGCGGCGCCCAGATCACTTGCGCCTCGGCGCCCTTGATCCTCGCGTTGCCCGCGTTGCCGAGCACTACGACGTTGATACCCGCGTCATCCTCCGTGATGTAGGCCTGGAAGTTGCGCCAGTCGTAGTAGTACACCGCGCCGTTGAAGCGCAGATGCGCGTCGGGGATGGTGGATTTCACCCCGAGCTCATATGCGTAGACCGTCTCCGGCTTGAAGGGTGCGAGCTCGGCCGGACTGAAGGCGATCGCCGCCTTGAAGCCGCCGCTCTTGAAGCCCTTGCTCACGCTGCCATAAAACATGGTGGCGTCAGTCAGGTGATAATCGAGCTCGAGTTTACCCGAGAGGTTGTTTGCGGTCGTGGTGTTATGGATTCCCGCGAGTGGCGTCGGCAGGGTCGAATCGCCATACGGGTTGAGGTCGTGCGAGTTATACACGATGCCCTTGCTCTCGTTCGTATAACGGGCACCGGCCGTCAGGTGCCAGCGGCTGGTAAGGGGCCACTCGACCTGGCCGAAGCCCGCATAGGACCGCGTGGTCTGCAGCCAGTCGGTATCGACGCGGGTATTGAAGAGGTTCTGATCCAACGCCTGGAGAATGTCGCCGTGAATCGAGTCATCGGAAGCGTAGAGGCCGGCGACCCAGTGCAGATAGGAGCTATCGAGTGAGGCGAGTCGAAGCTCCTGGGTGATGGAGTGAATGTGATCGGTAAAGAGAGAGTCGAGCTCGATCAGAGCCCCGCCGTCCGAGTCATCGCCGAGCTTGCGGGTAAAGTAGTGGTACCCCGTGACCGACGTGAGTGTGAAGGCGCTGAAGGTGTGAGTGACGGTCAGAGCGGCGCCATCGCTGACGCCGTCATCGCGATCGCCATAAATGCTGCTGTTGGCCACTACCCGAGGATTCTTCGATGGGTCGTAGTAGCCCAGGAAATCCACGCAAGGACCTTCATCGCGCCCGCCGAGCTGGCTTTCGGCCGGGCACGGTGTGAAGGAGAATGGCGAGGAGTACGAGCCCACGTGAGTGCGCAGCTCGTTATCGTCCTTGTTGGTCGCCCAGTCGAAGCTGAGCAGGGCGCTGGTGTTCTCATCCGGCTGCCAGAGGAGCTGGCCGCGGGCGGCGATATCATCGCGCGCGCCGATTTGCTTGCCGGTGAGCTCATTGGTCTGCCAGCCGCCGTTTTGCTGCACCGTCTTGATGGAAATCCGCCCGAGGAGCGTGTCGGTCAGTCGACCGCCCAAAGCGCCTTCGAATTCGGTGTGCTGGTAGTTGCCGTAGTCGACCTGCGCGTAGCCCTCAGTGTCCGCCGTCGGCTTGTTGGTGATGAAGTTTATCGCTCCGCCGGTGGTATTGCGTCCATACAGAGTGCCCTGCGGACCCTCGAGAACCTCCACGCGCTGCAGGTCAAAGAGATCGAAGGACAGCATGGGGCTGAAGGGCAGGAGCACGCCATCGACATAGAGGCTGGTGTCCGGGTTATTGTTCGAGAACACATCGTTAAGGCCGATGCCGCGAATGGTAAAGATCGGATTCGAGCTCCCTATGGACCCATTCGCGATCAGCCCCGGGGTTTGGGAGGCAAGATCCGCGGGCGTCGTGATGTGGTCCTCACGGATTGCCTGGGAGCTGAGGACGGTCATCGAGATCGGGACGTCCTGGGCGCTTTGTGCACGCCTTTGCGCAGTGACGACGACCTCCTGAAGTGCTGCATCCTGCGCGAATGACGGGACGCTCAGCGCCGCGCTTCCGATAAGAAACCAGATGGTTGGCGGAATTTTTATCATGGAAGTGACCCCTGGGTTCTGCTTCGCACCGGTGGCGGCTTGTGATGCATTATGGGCGACTGTATACTGTATCCAATATCCAATTCAAGCCCAAAAGGCACTATGGCGAGATACGCGGTAGCTGTTGACGTCGGCGGCACCTTCACCGATTTGGTCGCGGTGAATCTCGAGGACGGGTCCGTTCGCCTGGCCAAGGTCCCTTCGACGCCGCCGGATTTCTTTGCCGGCGTGATCGCGGCAGTGAGCGAGATCTGCTCGGACTTCGCGGATGTCGCGCTCTTTCTCCACGGCACTACCGCGCATCTGAATGCCTTTCTGGAGCGCAAGGGCGCGCACAGCGCTCTCGTCACGACCCGGGGATTCGCCGACCTCTACGAGATGCGCCGCGGCGCGCGGCCTGAGGCGTACGACCTGCACTTTCAGAACGCCTCGCCCCTGATTCGGCGACGCGACATCTTCGAGGTCGGCGAGCGCATCGATGCGCAGGGGCGGGTGCTGGCGCCACTCGATGAAAGCGAGCTCGACTCCGTTCTCGCGACTGTTCGTGCCCGCAACATCCGCTCGATCGCGGTGTGCTTTCTAAACAGTTACCGCAACCCCGAGCATGAGGAGCGCGCGGCGAGCTATCTGCGCAAGAGAGCCCCGGAGCTTTTCGTCACGCCCTCGGCGGAGGTTTGTCGGGAATGGCGCGAATATGAGCGTACCAGCACGGTGGCAATGAATGCCTATCTTTCCCCCATTCTCGGCACGTACCTGCGCGGACTGCGGGAGGGCCTTCGCAAGCGAGGCTTCCGGCAGCGGGTGCATCTGATGCAGTCCCAGGGAGGACTGATTGGTGCGGAACAGGCGGAGTCGCGCGCCGTACTCACTCTCATGTCGGGTCCAGTCGGCGGCAACGTCGGTTGCCGCGTCCTGAGTCGGCAGCTCGAAGAGCAGAACCTGATCTGCGTCGACATGGGCGGCACCAGCTTCGACATCAGCCTCATCGTCGGCGGTGAGTCGGCGGTGAGCTCCGAGAAGAGCTGGGCGGGACAGCCCGTATTGGCGCCCACAGTCGACATCCACACCATCGGAGCCGGCGGTGGGAGCATCGCGTGGCTCGACAGCGGGGCGCTGCGCGTCGGTCCGCGCAGTGCCGGCGCCGCGCCTGGGCCGGCCTGCTACGGCCGCGGCGGCAGGGAGCCGACCGTGACGGACGCGAACCTGATTCTGGGGCGGCTGAATCCCGAGCGGCGGTATGGCGGAACGATCGCGCTTCAGCCCGATCTAGGGCTGGACGCCGTATCCCGTCTGGGCTCGGCGCTCGGATTGTCTCCAGAGCGCATGGCCGAGGGCATCCTCGAGGTCGTCAATGCGCAAATGGCGAACGCGATCCGCACCATGACGATCAGCCGGGGAATCGATCCGCGCGATTTCGCCCTCGTCGCCTTCGGCGGCGCCGGGCCCATGCACGCGGCCTTTCTCGCGGCCGAGCTCGGCATCCGTCGCGTGATCATTCCGGATTCCGCCGGAGCATTCTCCGCCTGGGGAATGCTGGAGACCGACATCCGGCACGATCGCGCCGTGACCTTTCAGGTGAGCCTGCGGCAGCTCGAGCCTCGGGCACTGGAGCCGCATTTCGCTCAATTGCAGCGCGAGCTCCACGAGGTGCTGCAGGAGGAGGGCGTAGGCGCTGCCGAGGTGCAGTATCGGCGCTCCCTGGATATGCGCTATCTCGGGCAGGAGAACTTCATCAATGTGCCGCTGGAGAGCGGCCGGGCAATCGATCCCAAGATCGTGCGTGATACCTTTGAGACGACATACCGCAGTCTCTTCGGTCACAGCAACCTGTCCGAGCAAGTGGAAATCGTGAATTTGCGATTGGCCGCGCACGGTCCGCTACCGGTTACTCCTCGCGTGGCATCCAACACCTTGGGCGCTGCCGGCGCAGCCGGTAGGACCGATATGCGCACGGCGATCTTTGGCGGACAGAAAGTGGCCACCCGCTATCTTGGCCGTGACCAGCTCACCGTGGATGAGCGCTACCCGGGGCCCCTCATCATCGAAGAGTCCTCCTGTACGACCGTAGTCCCGCCCGCCTTTGATGCAGTACGGCTGGGATCGGGCCACCTCCTCATCATAAGCCAGGAGACCGTGGCGTGAGCTCTCATCCAGATCCCGTTACGACTGAGGTCATTCGCAACGCCTACAACGCAATTGCGGATGACATGAGCGCCACGCTAGCCAGAAGTGCGTACTCGCCGATCATCTACGAGTCCCACGATTATGGGATCGGCCTCTTCAACGAGCGAGCCGAGCTCCTCGGTCAATACGCGGGACTGCCGCTGTTTACCGGAGGGCTCGATGCAGGCGTGCGTGCCGTCATCGACCGGTATGGGCTCGAGAACATCGCACCGGGCGACGTGTTCACAGTCAACGACAGCTACATCACCGGAGGTCATCTGAATGACGTCGATGTCATCGGTGCCCTGGAATACGACGGCAGAATCATCGGATTCGCGTGCATTCGTGCTCACTGGTGTGATGTGGGAGCCGCCGAGCCCGGTTTCCCGGTGAATACACGCGAGATCTTCCAAGAGGGAGTTCGCTGGGGACCGACGCAGATCCGATCCCACGGCAAGTGGGTTCGCGACGTCCTGGATCTTCTGACGCTTAACAGTCGTATGCCGGTTACGCTGATGGGAGACCTCGACGCGCAGCTCGCCGCCATAGCGCTGGGTCAGCGCCGAATCTCGGACCTCGTCGGGCGATTTGGCCTGGAGAGCGTGAGCCTGTGCACTCAGGAGATCTTTCGTAACACGGAACTCAAGTTCCGTTCGTTCGTGCGCAGTATTCCGGACGGAGTCTATGAGGCGGAGGGCGCGTCCGATAACGATGGCACAAATGACGAGCCCGTTCAGGTTCGGGTGCGCGTCACGGTCGTGGGAGACCAGCTCACGGTCGATACCACAGGCTCAAGCCGTCAGCGCCCGGGTAATATCAACACGGGCTTTGCCAACACCATTTCTGCAGTGCGCTTGGGGCTGGCGCTGCTGCTTCCGGACCCGGCGCCGGAGATCAATGACGGCAGTTTTCGTTGCATGACGGTCGTTGCCGAGCCTGGGTCGATTTTCGCCGCCGAGTCTCCTGCGCCGTGCATGCGGCCGCATCCGGTGATGCTGCTGCTCGATCTCATGATCCGGGCGCTCGCTCCGGTCCTGCCCGAAGCGGTCGCGGCGGGATTACCTGGGGATTCCTGGAACGTGTTCATCATGGGACGCAAGCCCGACAACCAGGAGTTTTTCTGTAGTGGGGAAGCGTTGGACGGCGGTTGGGGTGCGAGTGCACAGGCAGATGGTGCGAGCGCCGTCATCCACTCCGCCGCAGGAGACTTCCGCAATATGCCCGCCGAGTCCTTGGAGGCGCGCTATCCGGTCCTGCTACGCCGGCTGCAGCTTGGGGCCGATAGCGGTGGACCGGGTCGGCACCGCGGTGGCCTCAATGTCGTGAAGGAGTACGAGCTGCTCACGGATGCAGCGGTAACCCTTCACTTCGATCGCGCACGGACTCCCTCCTGGGGACTGTTCGGCGGCGGACCGGGCGGCAAGCCGTCGGTTCGAGTGCTGTCCGCGTCTGGAGGCGAGCGGACTCTCTACAAAGTCGAGCAGCTGAGCCTCGCGCGCGGCTCCCGGTTTGTCGCATCAACCGGTGGAGGCGGCGGATATGGCGATCCGTTCGACCGTTCGCCGGAGCTGGTCAGAGCCGACGTTCTCGATGGATATGTGAGTCGTGGTGCGGCGGAAAGCGTCTACGGCGTCGTCTTGCGGGGCGACCAGGCTGAAGTGGACGAGCCCGCAACTCAGCAGTTCCGTCACGATCGTCGACCAACGGGGCGGCCATCTCGTGCCGGTTAGCGTGGGCACGCCGAACCTGACTCAACCGCGACTCGGTGCCAGCGAGGCACCTGCGTCCTTCCCGACCGCATGGCAGCTCACTGCCATGACGATAGTCGTGTGCACCGGCTTCTCATCGCAAATGGTCGTACCGATCTGGATCGGGCAGGTCATCGACCATTTCCGGGTATCGGCCGCCGTCGCGGGATCGATCGCCTCCCTCGAGTTCGCGGCTGTCGCGCTTACGTCCGTGATCACCGCGACGCTGGTCGGTCGGGCACCGGGTCGCCTGCTCTGTACGGTCGGCACTGTACTGCTGATGGCCGGTAACCTCATGTGCACCTTCGCGGCGACACTCGCATGGCTGGGCGCGGCGCGCCTGGTGTGCGGAGTGGGAAAGGGGCTTGTCATCGCGATCATCTTTGGTATGGCAGGACAGTCCTCGAATCCGACGCGAAGCTTCGCCGTGTTGAATGCCGCCTACGCGGCCTTCAGTGCCGCCGTGTTTCTGGTAGTGCCGCGAGTCGTGATCCACTTCGGGATGGCGGGAGCTTTTGGATCAATGGTGGCGCTGTCGCTGCTTGGGCTCGTATTCCTGCCTTGGGTGCCCGAGCCGCGTCGGGCCGCCCGCGGGGAAAGTTGGTTTCGATCCCTGCCGCTCGATGTCTCCGGAGCGCTCGCCATTGCGGGGTTGACGCTCATGTGGACCGCCCAGGGCAGCATCTGGGCGTTCAGCGAGCGCATCGGAGTGCGCGATGGTCTCAGTCTCCAGTCCATTGGGTGGGTACTGTCCGCCGGCTCCATTCTCGCCATTGCGGGGCCCTTGGCGTCTCGTGTACTCGAGATTCGACGGGGTGCTCTGCTACCGATTCTTGGCGGGCTTGCCGTTTTGGCGGTCGTCGCGATCTTGGTCTGTGTCAGTCGTAGCCCGGTGACTTATGCTTTGGCCGTTCCAGTCATCTCGATCGCCGCGCTTTTCCTGATGCCGTACGTCCAGGGCGTCCTCAGCTTCGTCGATCCGAGTGGGAAGCTGAACGCCGGATCGTCCGCCTTCATGACACTGGGCGGCGCCCTGGGGCCGCTGCTCGGGGGAGTGCTCATTGCCCGAGGCGGGTTTGGCACTCTTGCGGTGTGCGCGGGGGTTCTCTTCATGGTCGTGTTTGGACTATTCCGCCCGGCGGCCCGCGCTCACGATATGACTGTGCGAGCAAGCTGAACCAATCCGCAGCGGCTACCTTCCTCGGAGATTCCTTTCATGACCGTCACCGTGATACGCAATTGCCGGCTGCTCGACCTCGAGGCTAGCGAGTGCCGCGAGGGGTTTCATATCGTGATCGAGGACGACCGGATCCGGGAGGTTAGCGATCGGCCGGTAAAATCGGACGGCGCGCGAGCGATCGACGCCCAGGGACGAACGGTCATGCCCGGACTCATTGACGCTCACGTGCACGTATTCGCGATCCACCTCAATCAAGCGCTCACGGCTGACATGCCGCTGACGCTGATGACGGCAGCGGCGACACATCGCCTAAAAGGAATGCTCGATCGGGGCTTCACATCCGTCCGCGATGTTGCCGGAGGGGATTACGGGATTCAGCAGGCGGTTGAGCGTGGACTGATCCCCGGGCCGCGGCTCTTCGTCGCCGGCCAGGCGATCAGCCAAACGGGAGGCCATGGGGATCACCGGCTGCGCACGGATGATTCGGAGCCCTGTAGCTGTGCGAGCGCGCTGAGCCGCATGTGCCGGATTGCGGATGGGCCCGATGCCGTGCGCAAGGCCGTTCGTGAGGAGCTCCGTAAGGGAGCGAATCACATCAAGCTGCTGGTATCAGGCGGCGTCGGCTCGCCACACGATCCGCTGGAATCGCGGCAGTTTTGTGCCGAGGAAGTGCGAGCGGCGGTGGATGAGGCGACGGCTTGGAATACCTATGTTTGTGCGCACTCATATACCTCACGGTCGACGATCCACGCCGTGGAGGCGGGCGTGCGCACGATCGAGCACGGCAATCTCATTGACCGGCAGGCAGCGGAGCTCATGGCCCGCAAGGGCGTCTTCATGGTCCCGACGCTCGTGTGCTACGACGAGTCTTTGAGATACGGCAAGGAAATGGGACTGAAGCCGGTCGTGATGGCCAAGCTGGCGCACGCGAATTCTCGCGGTATCGAGATGCTGTCCATCTGCAAGGAAGCCGGCGTCAAGATGGGCTTCGGGACGGATCTGATGGGTGAGCTGCACGTGGCGCAGTCGCGGGAGTTCTCTATTCGGCGCGAGGTACTGCCGGCGGCGGAGGTCATCGCCGCTGCGACCGTCGTCAACGCGGAAATTCTCAACCGAACCGGTGAGCTCGGCGTCATCGCCCCCGGGGCACTGGCCGATCTGCTCGTCGTCGACGGAGATCCGCTGAAGGACATCAATCTGTTACAGGGCCAGGGCGAGCATCTGTCCGTCATCATGAAGGGCGGCGAGTTATACAAGTGCCGCATTTGACCCTCACAATGGTGGCCTGGATACCTGATACAATATCCAGGAGGGGGAGTGTTGCGTGCCTGAGATCATCAACCGACAAACTGCCGCCGACCAGGTGGCCGACGTACTGCGGGAAAAGATTCTGAGCGGCGAGCTGCCGGCAGGGCAGTACATCCGCCAGGAAGCAATTGCGCAAGAGCTCGGCGTGAGCCGGTTGCCTGTCAGAGAAGCGCTCGTGCTGCTGGAGTCGCAGGGTCTCGTCCAGACAGAAAAGTACAAGGGGACCTTTGTCGCCTCTCTCTCGATGCGCGAGATCGAGGAGATCTACGCGCTTCGGGGCCTGCTCGAGACATTCCTGCTACGGCGGGCATTCCCGAACCTGAATGAGCAGATTTTCGAGCAGGCCGAAGAGATCATCGAGCGGTCCAAGAAGGTGAAGAATCTCGCGGAATGGGCCGAGCTCAACTGGCAGTTCCATACCACGCTCTATGAGCCCGCTCATCTGGATCTCACGCTGAAGACGCTCGAGCAGGTGCTGATTCGGGCTGATCGCTACCTGCGCTTACAGCGCACTCTCTCGGCAAAGCTAAAGGCCAGTAGCGACGAGCAACACACGCACATCGTCGAGCTACTGCGCGCGGGGAAGTGCGAGGAAGCCATACATGCCATGGGCGAGCACATCGAATGGAACATGCAAGATATGGGCAAAACGATCGCGCAGATCAAGCAGAGCGCGGCCCCTGCTGACGGATGAGCCTCCCCTATGAAGGAAGAGCCAACCGCTGATTTGTCCCAAGAAATAGAGCGCGACTGCACGCGCCTGGTCTTGCGTTTTGCACAAGCTGTCGACAGTGCTCACTATGAAGAGCTCGCTGAGCTGTTCGCACCCGAAGGCGTGTTCTATCGGCCGGCGGAGCCGGAGTGCCCAATGGGTGTCGAAGCGGTCATTGATTCATACCGTCAACGTCTGGCATCGATTACATGCGCGCACCTGGTCACGAATGTTTTGATCGGTGTGAAGTCCGCTACGAAGGCCTTTGGCTCTACGCGAATTCTCTTCTTCGGTGCGCCGAGGGCGGCCGAAAGCGAAGTAGGAAAGGGTCGAAAGGCGACGTTCCAACTTGTCGGTGGCTTTCAGGATCGCTTTGTTCGCACGAGTCGGGGCTGGCGATTTGCCGAGCGGCGCGGCGAGATGCTGTTCAACGTCTGATTCGCGCGACGGTCAGCCGGCGCGGTGTCATCGGCCCCACCACGGATGATCATCTGATGGCCTGCCGGACCTGCCGCAGCACCTGCCGCGAGGCCTCGCCGATCGTTCCGTCCTGAAAGATCCCGACGCCCAAGCTGACCACGGCCTCATCCGCAATGCAGGTCCTGATGTAATCGACCAGCTGCGCCGCCGTGTAGCGGGGCGGCTCCATGGCGGTGTTCGGCGTGATGTGGAACCAGGGAGCGTCGAGCCGTATGGCGCTGTGGGCCTGCAGCCCCTTGCCCGCGCCGCGGCGGATGTAGCGCGAGCCGAAGCGCTCGAGCGGCAGGTCGGTGAGCTCGCCGCACCAGTAGTCCTGCCAGTCGGTCTCGATCGGAAAGGCCCAGTAGTTGTAGGAGACGAGACGGTTCGGATATCCGGCCTTGACGGCGCGGCCGAGCGCCTCGAACGGCAGGTTGGGATAGCTCTCATCGGTCTGAAACCACGAGTCCAGCCAATAGCCCGCTACCCGCTCGCCGTAGCGCAGTCCGATCTCCGTGAACACCTTCACCAGGATCTCGCTGTACTTCTCTTCGCTGTACTTCGCCACGTCGATGCCGTGTCCGGGCACCTGGATCAGATCGCCGAGTCCCGGGGGGTTCATGTAGAGGAGCATCCGTACCCCACGCCGATAGAGAGCCTCGGAAAGGTCGGCGATGAGGTCACGCCGCGTCGTCCAGCCCGGATGCAGCTCCTCCCAAGACCGTATCGGGGCGGGGCAGGTGGGATCGCCGTGATTCACGTTGATGATCATGTAGCCCGCCCCGGTTTCCTCTACCAGGCTGGCGAGCGCCTCGACGTCGAGATCCTCGATCGCCTGAGCGTATGGCTTGCGCGGCCCGTGGCGCGGAGTGGTGAGATCCAGCAAGCTGAACCACACGCCGTAGGCCGCCTTGACGAACCAGTCGGTGTTCGCCCGCTGGCGCCGTGCCCGCTCGCTCTCGGCCGCGATGGCAGCCAAGTGCCCGAGGGGCGTCAGCTCGAGCGAGCGCAGGCGGAAGATCTCACCGCCCTTGGGGCCGGTCACGCGCATTCTGACGATGTTGACACCGCAAGTGAGATGCAGCTCGCCGGCGAGCGAGACTCTCTCGAAACAGTAGAATTGCCGCTCCGACCAGAACGAGTCCTGGTCCGGCGAGCCTGGGCTTGCCGAAGGCCCTCCGGGATAGGGCAGAAAGAAGCCTTCGGTTGGCTTGCTACGATGTCGGATCGCGCTCGTTCCGCACTCGATCTCGACTTGCGTTTCCGCTTGTGTCGACGAGTAGCATGCTGCGATGCGGTAGGAGCCCGTGACCGGCGCGGTGACCTTCCAGATGATCTCGCCGTCGCCAAAGAAGGGCAGCATGACATCTAGCTCGGCGGGTCCGAAGCGGATGGCACCGTTGCGCTGCACAGCCTCGCTCGGGTAGAGGCGCATCACCGGATCCAGCCGCTGGATAAAGGGCCTTCCCTTCGGCGGCGCGCCAGCGGCAATGTGGCCGCGGTGCCCGGTCAGCCCATCCGCGGCGCTCGCGGGTCCGACGCCGGCGGCCAGTGCCGAGAGCCCGGCTGCCTGGAGAAAGGCTTTGCGACTGATTTGCCCCGACATTTTGCCCGCAGCCTCTCGAGTTCCAACATGGTGCGCCTTGGCCCGATTCTAGCCAGATACCATGCGATTCACCAGAGGTACGACGTTGCATTAGTGATTATGCGCTGGCGCAAGTCGGTTCCGCACCGGACAACGGTCCTGCGTAAGAGAGGAATGTCTACGGTCTGGTACAAACCGAAGCCAGGTCTGCGGCCGAAATCGCGGGCTGCCTAGCTTTCCAGATCTTCGGGCAGCTGCGGGCAAACCGTTCGCAGCGCTGCTGCGTATACCCCCTCGGGGCGCAGCAGGGGAATCAGTTCTGGTGCGAGGATCGAACCAGCG
>CAWEXF010000014.1:0-136254 GCA_963812925.1 uncultured Pseudomonadota bacterium
TGCGAGGATCGTAGTACGTCGGTCCCCTTACGATCGCCACGAGCGTAGCGATCTGCGGCAGGTCGAGCTCCGACAGCGGCTTGCCGAAATAGAACTCGCTCGCGAGCCCAAAGCCGTGGATGGAGCGGTTGCCGTCCTGGCCGAGGAAGATCTCATTGATGTAGGCATTCATGAGATCGTCCTTGCTGAAATGCGTGGCGAGCGAGACTGCCATGATGGCCTCGCGCACCTTGCGCCCGAGCGTCTGCCGGTTGGTGAGGAAGTAGCTCTTGACGAGCTGCTGGGTCAGCGTGCTGCCGCCCTCCTCGATCCGGTGCGAGCGCAGATCGACCCAGAGCGCCCGCAGCATCGCGAGCGGATCGACGCCGCGGTTGGTATCGAAAGTCCGGTCCTCCACCGCCCTCAACGCTGCCGGCAGAAGCGGCGGCACTTCCTGGGGAGTGACGACGATCCGGTCCACTCCGTCGACCGGGAAGAGGCTGCCGATGAGCAGCGGATCGAGCCGCGTCACCGGCACCTCCCGGCCCGTGCTGTCGCGCAGGTCCTGGATCCCCGTGGGACCGAAGGTGACCGACAGCACCGTCGCCGGCCTGCTGCCATCCGCGAACTGAACGGCGCGCAGCGCCACATCGATGCGACTACCGGTTACCCGGTAAGTACCTGGCTGCTGGAGGTCCGGCACCGGGTGGTAGGAGAGACGCTGTAGCTCGTGCTCGAGCTGCGGCCCGGAGAGCTGCAGCCCCGCGTAGAGGTCCATGGGCGCCGCATACACATGGGCGGGAAGCGTCCAGCGCAGTCCCTCGAACCGGTGGGTGACCAGCAGGTTCAGGTAATAGACGTAGGCGCCGCACCCCACGAGGCCTGCGAGCACGACGCCCGTGAGCAAGCCGCGCAAACCCCAACGCCGCGCCGTGGAGCCTCTACGTCGTCGGGGCGGACCGGACCGTCCGCCGGAGGAACGCCTGGCCGAGCTGCTCAGAGCACCAGCTCCTCGGCGGGATCGCGCAAGTTGTAGTGCGAGCTCATGCAATGGCCGTACGCGCCGGCATTGGCGATGAGGATGACGTCGCCCTCCCGCGTGGGCGGCAGCAGACGATCATGGCCGAGCACGTCGGCGCTCTCGCAGATGGGACCCACGATGTTCACGAGCTCCGTGGCCGGCTCCCCCAGGCGCGTGAGATTGGCGATCTCATGGTATGCACCATAGAGTGCCGGTCGGATCAGGGAGTTCATGCCGGTGGCCACGCCGACGTAGCGAACCTCGCCCTTGCTCTTGAGCTGGGTCACGCGGGCGAGCAGCACGCCGGCGGGCGCGGCCAGATAGCGACCGGGCTCCAGCCAGAACTCGAGGCGCGGATGCTCGGCGCGCACGGCCGCGAGCAGCGTGTCGAGTTTCGCGAGATCCACGCCGGGCTGATCGCTGCGCTCCGGCACTCCGATGCCACCGCCGACATCGATCGCACGTACGCCTTCGAGGCGCTGCGCGAGATCCGCCAGTTGCCGGGCCGTGCGTTGCCAGGTGGTCACATCAAAGATCCCGCTGCCCACGTGGGCCTGCAGACCCGCTACACGAGCGCCCACCTTGCGCGCCTCCTGCACCAGCCGCTCGACGTCGGCGACCGGCACGCCAAACTTGGCGTGGGCACCCGCCGTGCGTACATGGTGGTGGTGACCCGCCCCCACGCCGGTATCGACGCGGATGAAGATCTCATGATCGTGGAAGAGGCTTCCCCATTCGAGCAGCGCGTAACCATTGTCGACGGTTACCTGCACTCCGCGCTGGAGCGCCCAGGCATACTCTTCGCGCGAGGCAAAGTTGGGGGTGTAGAGCACGCGACGCGGATCGAGGTCCGGAAACAGAGCCAAAACGCGCTCCGCCTCCTGGCGCGCGACGCACTCGAACTCGATGCCCTCCTCGCGTACGGCTGCGAGCAGCGCCGGATGCGGGTTGGCCTTCATGGCATAGTGCACTCGCGACACTGAGCCCACGGCGCGCAGCGCCCGTGCCGCCGCGCGCACGGTGTCGAGATCGTAGACGTAAGCCGCTTCGCGGTCGCCAAGCAGGGTCAGAACCTGTGCGCGCTTTTCCCGCCACCACGGCGTTGCGCGCAGCGCGGCCTGCTGGGGCTGCGCGAAAAGCTCCTGCCACGTGGGGCCGAGCACCCGATCGCCCGGCACCGGCCGGATGAGCAACTCATGGAGCTGATCGACCAAGCGGTCGCCCTGGCGCTCATCGACGACGAAAGTGAAGTTGAGATCGTTGGCCGCCTGGCTCACCAGATAGATCTTCTGCTCCTCGAAGAACTCGAAGGCGTCACCCAACTGGTGCAGGATGGCGCGAATGTTGCGGCCGACGAGACTCACCGAGGCGCAGGGACCGATCACCTGCACGCGGCAGAGCCGCGACAGGTCGCTCACCAGATCCTCCACCAGGCTCTGATCGAGAGAGTTGGCCGCCGGGTCCAGGGAGACCGTGACGGTGGTCTCGGAGGTCGAGACCAGGTCCACCGACATGCCGTGGCTCTTGAAGATCTGGAAGGCATCGGCGAGGAAGCCCACCTGGTGCCACATGCCCGGACTCTCGAGCGAGATGAGGGTGAGGCCCTTCTTGGTGCAGACCGCCTTCACCTGCGCATTGCCGTCGCTCCCTTCCGCGCTCAGCACCGTGCCTGCAAGCTCCGGTGCCTGGGTGGCGTAGACATGCAGCGGAATCCGATACTGCCGCGCCGGCAGGATGCAGCGCGGATGCAGGACCTTGGCGCCGCTGGTGGCAATCTCCTGCGCCTCATCATAGTGCAGCGAGCGCAGCAGGCGCGCGGTAGGCGTCGCGCGCGGGTTGGCGCTGAACATGCCGGGCACGTCCGTCCAGATCTCGAGCCGGCGCGCGCCGAGCTTGGCGGCGAGATAGGCCGCCGAGGTATCGGAGCCGCCCCGGCCCAGCAGCACCGTGTTGCCTTCGGTGTCGCTGGCGATGAAACCCTGGGTGACCACGATGGGCGCGAGGCTCGCGAGGCGCTGCGCCAGCGCCGCGTCGGGAGTGAAGCCACACGTGACGTTGAGAATACTCGCCTTGACGGAGGCGCCGCGCTCCTCGGCGAGGAGCATGGTGCGCGCATCGGCCCAATCAACTTCCAACCCCTGGGCGCGAAGGAACCGTGCGCCGAGATCGGTCGCGAGCAGCTCGCCGCTCGACATGACCCGGGCGCGCGTGCGATCGCTCACCTCATCGATGAGCGCGATGCCCGCCGCGATCTGCCGCAGCTCGGCGAGCTGGCGCTCGCAGTCGGGGCCGAGCGGAATACCGAGCTCGGCAGCGAGCCGCCGGTGCCGCTCCTCGATGATCTTGAGCTCTTCCTCCTGCGCCTCGCCGCGCGCTGCCGACAGCAATTTCTCCAGGCGATCGGTGATGCCGGTGACTGCCGAGTGCACGATGAGTATGCGTGCGCCCTCCGCACGCCGCGCGGCGGTTACTTTGGCGATGTTGCGCCAGTTGGCGAGCGAAGAGACGCTCGTGCCGCCGAATTTGAGGACGATCCAATCGGACGCGATGCGAGTCACAGGAGTATTCCGCAGGGTAAGCGGCAGCGAGGGAGGCCGCCCAAAGTTGACGCAGCTCGAGCAGTCCCCCCAGGCGGGTCGGCAGTGCTGGCACGCCGGGCCGCCCTGCTCGCGTCATGCAGCGCTGTTATGCCTCTTCGTCGAAGTCGCGCAGGTCCTTCTCGAGCTTCTTGTCCGCCAGGACTTCTTCCAGCCGGCTCCACGCGGCCTTGCCACGTTTCGCCTGGTTGCGGACGCGCTTGTCCACTCGGTCGAGCAGCCGGTCGTAGTCCGTGCTGTCCTCGGTGGCCCCGCCCAAGAATTCCTCGTCGAGATCGAAGCTCTCGTTGTCTCGTTCCGACATCTAGGGGTGCAAATCCTGAGTTAAATCAATGACTAAGTGCATCAGCTGCAGGGAGCAAGGCAGCGAACTATAGCGGATTCGCGCGCCAGAGCAATATCCAGAAGGGGTTAACCTACTCAGTCCTGTCTCGGACGGTGATGGGGGCGCCCCGGCTGAGACCCAAGCCCTCGGCGGCGCTCTGCTCGGCCCGGGCGATCTCCACCACTCCGAAGGAATTGATCAGCGCCAGATACTCCCCTGGCCGGGTATCACCATAGGTCCGCAGCAGCGGGAAAGCATGATTGCCGGCATGCACCAGCGGCAGCCGGAAGCGCTCGATCAGCGCCGCGTCGATGTTGCTGATGAGATTGCCGAAATGATCGATGGTGATGATGAGCCCGGAGACGCTCGACCGGTCGACGGCAGGCTCGTCGACCCACGAGGGCACGACGGAAGCGGGGGTGGCGGTTTCGCCCAGATCGGCGGGGCTGCAGCGTCCCGCGGCAAGCTCGGCGCTCACTGGCGCAAAGATATCGCGCCCGTGAAAGGTCGCACTGGCGTGGTGAACGCCGATCCGCGCCAGCCCCTCGGGACGCAGCCGGATGATCCCGGCGCCCGCATGCCGTGCCACCAGTGGGGCGAGCAGTCCGTTGTCCGGCGCCACGAAGAAATGCTCGGCGGCGCTCACTATGATGATGTCCCGTGAGGTCCCCACGCCGGGATCCACGACCGCCACGTGCACGGTGCCCGCCGGAAAGTACGCGAAGGCGCGCGCCAGCCAGAAACCAGCCTCGGCCGGCCAATGAACCACGATCTCGTGGGTCAGGTCGATGATCCGGGCCGCCGGCATGCGGGAGAGGATGCGGCCTTTCATCACCCCGACGAAGGGGCCCTGGTGCCCGAAATCCGTCGTGATGGTGATGACCCCGGACGGGCGGCTCATGCTCAACCCTTCCTCGGCGGAGCGGAGCCGGGCATGCGGCGGGCACTCTCGGCGCAGGTGCGGCAGCGGTCGGTGTACGGGACCGCCTGCAGCCTCTCCTCCTCGATAACCTCACCGCAAGCGGCACAGGTGGTGTACCGTCCGTCCTCCAGGCGCCGCAGAGCCGCCTGCAGCAGGCTCAACTCCTGCTGCGCCGACTCCGAAATGGCACCGAGGACATCATCGGATTCGCGCTGGGTCACCTGTTCGGCAAAATCCGCGCTCAAGGGGTCGGATTCATGCCTCAAGTCCGCACTGGCTCTGCTCGCCCGGGTCTGCAACTCCTCCCGACGCTTGAGCAGGCGTGCTCGTACCGCTTGTGTATCCACTGGAGCCTCCCGGCAAAATGCACGGGCCATGTTACTGCGTAATATAAACCGCTCATGATCGTGTTGACCGTCAACACCGGCAGTACTTCGGTCAAGTTGGCCGCCTTTGAAGCCGGACCGCCACCGCGGCGGCTCGCCGCGCAGCATCTCACCGGTCACTCCCCGGACCCGGCCACGGCACTCCGCGGGTTTCTCGGGCAACTGCAGGATAGCCCGGCGACGGTGGTTCACCGAGTGGTACATGGAGGTACCCGTTTCACGGGTCCAACTCTGATCGATGACGCCGCGCGGGAGGCGATCGCCGCCCTGTCGGAGCTCGCGCCGCTGCACAACCCGGTGGCCCTTCGTTGGATCGACGCCGCCCGCAAGACATGCGGCGCGGGCGTTACGCACGTCGCCGCGTTCGATACCGCTTTCTTCGCCACCCTCCCCCGCGTGGCCGCGGAATATGCGCTGCCGGCGGCCTTCGGAGTCGAGCTCGGTATTCGCCGCTATGGTTTTCACGGGCTGGCGCACCAGGCGATGTGGGAACGCTGGCAGGAGCTCGAGCCGCGATTGCCAGGTGGCGGCAAGCTCATCACCTTCCAGCTCGGAGGCGGCTGCTCCATCGCGGCCCTCGACCAGGGCCGGCCGCGGGACACATCGATGGGATTCTCACCCCTGGAGGGGCTGGTCATGGGGACCCGGTCGGGGGACATCGATGCCGCCGTCGTGCCCTACCTCGAGCGGCGGCTGGGCGTTAGCGGCGAGCGTGTCATCGAGATGCTGAACGAGCGTTCCGGTCTGGCCGGGGTCGCAGGCAGTCCCGACGATCCACAGGCGCTCCTCGAGACAGGCTCCGCCCAGGCACAGTTCGCGGTCGAGCTCTACTGCTACCGGGCGCGCAAGTACCTGGGCGCCTATCTTGCGGTACTCGGCGGTTGCGACGGCATCGCCTTTGGCGGCGGGGTTGGCGAGCACGTGGCGGCGGTCCGGGCGCGGATCCTTTCGGGCCTGGAGTGGGCCGGCATCGAGCTCGATCCAGCCGCCAACCAGGCTGCCCGGGGCAGCGAAGCGCGCATCAGCGGCGGTCGCAGCCGCGTGAGCGTGTGGGTAGTGCCGGTTGACGAGGAGCTACTTATGGTGCGTGGCGCGCTGTCGGTGGCTAAACTGGCTCCAAACCCTACGCCGAGGACGTTCCCATGAGCCCACAGTTCGATGCCGGAAAACTCGCTGAAGACATCAAGACTCTGGTGCGGGACGCCGAAGCGCTGCTGCGGGCGAGCGCCGAGGGCGCCGAGGAGCTGACCGAGGAGGCGCGCGACCGCACCCAGCAATCGCTGCATGCGCTGCGCGGTCAGCTCGCCGACATCGAGCGCGACCTCAAGGGCCGCGCCGAGGTGCTCGACGGCTATGTGCGCGACAATCCCTGGACGGCGGTCGCGGTCGTGGGCGGCATCGCGTTGCTCGCGGGCCTGCTCGTGGGCCGCCGTTGATGAATGATCACGTCGCACAGCGGCCCGACGACGCCGGCGCCGAAGCCGGCGGCGCGGGCGGGCCAGGTCTCATTCGAGGCCTGCTCGGCGCGATCATCGACTCCTTCAAGACTCGCGTCGACCTGGCCGCGGTCGAAGCGGAAATCTATCTCGTCTACGTCGCGCAGCTTCTGCTGTGGGGGTTTGCCGCCGTCGCCTGTGCGCTGCTCGCGGTCGTGTTTGCCCTGACGGGGGTGATAATCGCGGTCTGGTCGACGCACCGTATGGCGGGTCTCCTCGGGAGCATGGCCGTACTCCTCATCCTCGCCGGCATCTGCGGTTTCATAGGCGCGCGCATCTTCCGGCAACGGCCACCGCTTCTTGCCGGGACGCTCGGGCAGTTCGATCACGACCAACGCCGCGCCGCCGGCAACGAGGGAGGACAGTCATGAGACGGTTGCATGACCTGGAGGCGCGCCGGCGCAACCTCATCGCCCGCTGCGAGCAGCAGCGGCTCGAGATCGCTTATCGGATCGCGGAGCTCAGCCCGACGGCGCAGCTCTCACAGCTGACCCGGCGGGCGCCCACCTCCGCGGCGAGTCATCCGTTCGCATGGCTGGTGTCGCTCGCGACGCTGCTCATCATGGTGCGCGAGCGGCGCGTCTTCGGGTGGATCGGCAAGGTCAGCGCCGGCGTGGCGCTGCTGTCGCGCGCGAACGCGATCGTCAAGTTGCTCCGGCAGATCCGCTCTGCACGTGGTGAGGCCCGCTGAGCGTCGTTTCCTGAGTCGGCGTCGTCTGCGTGCCGGCGGGCTTCGCGGGCGCGGTGTCAGGCGGACCGTAATAGGCTTCCACTCCGATCAGCTGCGGGATGCCGTTCGCCTGCGCCGCCACCTGGCGCACCTCGTCCCAGTCGACGGCGACGACGTTCTTGCCGATCGCCGCATCGATGATCTGCGAGATCTGGTCGAAGTCAGGCGCCGGCGGCGCGTGGTCGCTGTTGGTCGGCGGGTGGACCTCCAGATAGAGATCGCCGTCCTGCAGGCTCGCCAACACCGGCTCGTTGACGATGGTCACCGGGGTGCCCACGCGTACGATGGGGTAGAGCGCCGCGATGTCCTCGGGGTACAGGCGAACGCATCCGTGCGTGACTGACATGCCGATCGCCATCGGATTGTTGGTGCCGTGGATGTAGATTTCACCGCGGCTGAGCGTCGTCTCCAGCGCCCACTCCCCCATCGGGTTGTCGGGTCCCGCCGCCCACACCTTCGGAATCGGATCGCCTGCCTCCGCATGCGCCTTGAGGATGTGCGCGGTCGGGATCCAGACAGGGTGCGGCACCTTGCGGATGATCCGGGTTACACCGACGGGGGTGGGAAAATCACCCTCGCCCGGGCTGACCGGGTAGGTGATCACGATCGGCTGGTCGTGGCGCCCTGCCTTCGGAAAGTAGAACAGCCGGTGCTGCGGCAGATTGATCACAATTCCCTTGTGATCGACCGGTGGCACGATGAAGCGGCCGGGGATGGTGAGGTTGGTGCCCTGACCGGGCAGCCACATGTCGACCTTCGGGTTCGCCTCTTGGATCTCGAAGTACCCGACGCTGTACTTGCGGGCCAGGTCCAGCAGCGTATCGGAGGCCAGCGTCTGGATCGCCTGATCCTGGCCGATGAGCGAGCTGCCATCCGGCGGCAGAGTGAAGACGGCCGCCTGGCTGGACGTGGCCAGCAGTGAGCCCGCCACCCCGGCCGCCAGCAATACGCCGGTAGCCACCCAGCTAGAGCCGTGGCTTGGCCGAATCAGCCTTCGCATCAGTCCCATTCCCGCATACCTCTTGGCCCAAACGGGCCCACTCGCCATTGTAACATGCACGGCGCATGCCGCCGACACGGAAAATAACTCGCGATTTCTACGCGAGGGGCACCCTCACGGTTGCCCGCGAGCTGATCGGGATGCACCTCGTGCGTGCAGAGGGCCGCACGATCCGCGCGGGCCGGATAGTGGAGACAGAAGCCTATCGGGGCCCTCAGGACCTGGCGGCCCACTCCTCCCGCGGTCGGACGTCGCGAACGGAGGTCATGTTCGGACCCCCGGGGCACGCGTACGTGTACTTCATTTACGGCTTTTGGTACTGCCTGAACCTCGTGACGGCGGCGGCAGGTGTGCCACACGCCGTGCTGCTGCGCGCGCTGGAGCCGGTCACGGGCATCGACGACAAGACCTGGGGGCCTGGGCTCCTCTGCCGGGCGATGCACATCGACAAGAAACTGAATGGCGCCGATCTCTGCGGCGATGCGCTCTGGCTGGAGAGGCCGCCCGTCTCCAGCCGCCCGCCGCGGATCGCGCGCGGCGAGCGTATCGGGGTCGAATATGCCGGGGACTGGGCGCGCCGCCCGTGGCGCTTCTACGATAGAGATTCGCCTTATGTCTCAACCGCCCCGGCTCGTCTGCGCAGAATCTAACTCGCCTTGTCGTCGGCGCGCGACAGCTCGAGCAGCTCGCTGCCCTCGGGTACGCGGTCGCCGCGGGCAAAGTGGATCGCGCGTACCACGCCATCGTAGGGCGCGGCGATGGTGTGCTCCATCTTCATTGCCTCGATCACCATCAATACCTCGCCGGCAGTGACGGCCTGACCCTCCTGCACGGCTACCGCCGACACGACGCCCGGAAGCGGTGTCGTGAGTCCGCCTGTGGCGGCGCTCGCGCTGAACTCCTGGGTGCGCGGATCGTCGATGAGCACCTCCTCATGCATGTCGCCGATCCACACGTGGAGATGTGGGCCGTGGCGGAACCAGCGGGCGCCGTGCCGCTCGTCGTCCAGCACCGCAGCTACCGTACTCTCGGTTACCGACACGCCGGCGACGCGCACGCGGGTGCCGCCATCCTGCCGCCCCGATTTGTCCGCTGGCGCGAGCACAACCACTTCGCTCGGCTGGCCCGCCTCGAGCGCCAATCGTACTCGCCGCTGTCGGCCGCCCGAGGACAGTGTCAGGTCGATGCGGGCCGGCAGGTTGGGTTGGAAACCGTCACTCACTTCCCAAGGGTTGCGCGCTGCCGCAGGCTCGTGACGCGCCGCGAGCGCGGCCAACGCGAGCACCGCGGGCGTGACTTCGGCCGGACGCGAGAAGTCCGCCGCGCTTCGGTCGAGCAACGCCACGCTGTGGTGTACGTCGAGGAAAACACGGGACCGCAGGATGCGGCTGAGCCAGTGCTCGTTGGTACGAATGCCGGCAAGATGAGTGTGATCGAGCGCAGCCGCGAGCCGCGCGGCCGCCTGCTCGCGCTCCGGCGCCCAGGCGATCACCTTGGCGAGCAGGGAGTCATATACCGGCGGTACGGCATCACCGCTCTCGAAGCCGCCATCGACACGCAGCGACTCCCCCTGCGGCCAGTCAGCGAGCTGCAGCGTGCCGGCGCTCGGCAGGAAGTCGCGTTCCGGATCCTCCGCACAGACACGCGCCTCGATGGCATGGCCGTCGAGACGGATCTGCGCTTGCTGGAGCGGCAACGGCTCGCCGGCGGCGACGCGCAACTGCCATTCGACGAGATCCAGTCCGGTGACCGCCTCGGTGACGGTGTGCTCCACCTGCAGCCGCGTGTTCATCTCCAGGAAGAAGAACTCACTCCCATCGAACAGAAACTCCACGGTACCGGCGCTGCGGTAGCCGATGTTGCGCGCCGCCAGCACCGCCGCCGCATGCAGCGCTTCGCGCAGCGGTTGCGGCAGGCCGGGGGCCGGCGCCTCCTCGATCAGCTTCTGATGCCGGCGCTGCACCGAGCAGTCACGGTCGCCGAGATGCACGCAATTGCCGTGTGCATCGGCGAACACCTGCACTTCGATGTGCCGCGGCTGCGTCAGATAGCGCTCGATGAGCAGGGTTCCGTCGCCGAATGCGCTCTCCGCCAGCCGCCGGGCTGCCGTCAGGGCATCGCGCAGCTCTTCCTTCGCGCGCACGACGCGCATGCCTTTACCACCACCGCCCGCGGCGGGCTTGACGATGAGGGGCAGGCCCGCCTCGAGAGCGCGTGCCTCGAGATGATCGATATCCTGACGGTCGCCATCGTAGCCCGGGAGCACCGGCACACCCGCTGCTCGAACACTCGCCTTGGCCACGCTCTTGGAGCCCATGGCGGCGATCGCGGCCGGCGGCGGCCCCACGAATACGAGTCCTGCATCGAGGCAGGCCTGGGCGAAATCCTCATTCTCCGACAGGAAGCCATATCCCGGATGAACCGCCTCGGCACGAGCGGCGCGGGCGGCGCGCAGGATCGCCTGGACATCGAGATAACTCTCGGCCGCCGGTGGCGGACCGATACGCACAGCCTCGTCTGCCTCACGTACGTGACGCGCGGATGCATCCGCGTCGGAATAGACGGCGATCGTGCGGATACCCATGCTGCGAGCCGTTCGGAAGATGCGGCAGGCGATCTCGCCGCGGTTGGCCACGAGCAGACTGCGGATCATGTTTGCCATGCGTGTTGCTAGCTCGTGGCCGTCACATGCGGAAGAGTCCGAAGCGCGTGTCTTCTTCGGGTGCGTTGCGCACGGCCGCGAGCGCGAGTCCCAGGACCCGGCGCGTCTCGAGCGGGTCGATCACGCCATCGTCCCAGAGCCGCGCCGAGGCGTAGTAAGGATGTCCCTGGCGCTCGTACTGCTCGCGGATCGGCTGTTTGAAAGCTGCCTCGTCCTCGGCCGGCCAACTGCCGCCGGAGGCTTCGAGCTGCCCGCGCTTGACGGTCGCGAGCACGCTCGCCGCCTGCTCCCCGCCCATCACCGAAATGCGGGCGTTGGGCCATTGAAAGAGGAGTCGCGGCGAGTACGCGCGGCCGCACATGGCGTAGTTGCCGGCGCCGTAGCTGCCGCCGATGATGACGGTCAGCTTCGGGACCTGCGCGCAGGCCACCGCGGTGACCAGCTTGGCCCCATCCTTGGCGATGCCGCCCGCCTCCGCGCGGCGGCCCACCATGAAGCCGGTGATGTTCTGCAGGAAGAGGAGCGGGATGCGCTCGCGGGCGCAGAGCTCGATGAAATGCGTTCCTTTGAGCGCGCTCTCGGAGAAGAGTATGCCATTGTTGGCGAGGATGCCGACCGGGAAGCCCGCGAGGTGCGCGAACCCGCACACCAGTGTCGTGCCATAGAGCTGCTTGAACTCGTCGAGCTCCGATCCGTCCACCAGCCGCGCAATCACCTCACGCACATCGTACGGCCGCCGCAGGCTTGCGGGCACGGCGCCATAGAGCTCGCGCGGGTCATAGTGAGGATCACGCGCCGCTTGCGGCGGCGACCTGTCCGCGGCTGGACGCAGGCGCGCCACGATGCGGCGTGCGATAGCCAACGCATGCGTATCGTTCTCGGCGTAGTGATCGCATACACCTGACTCGCGGCAATGGACCTCGGCGCCGCCAAGTGACTCCGCGTCGATGTCCTCGCCCGTGGCGGCTTTGACGAGCGGCGGTCCGCCAAGGAACACCCTGCCCTGCCCGCGCACGATGACGTTCTCATCCGACATGGCGGGCACGTAGGCGCCGCCCGCGGTGCACGAACCATGAACGACAGCGATCTGCGCCACACCCGCGGCCGAGAGCGTTGCCTGGTTGTAGAAGATCCGGCCGAAGTGCTCGCGGTCGGGGAAGACGTCGTCCTGCGCGGGCAGGAATGCGCCGCCGCTCTCCACCAGATAGACGCAGGGCAGCCGGTTTTCGCGCGCGACCTCCTGGGCCCGCAGGTGCTTCTTGACCGTGATCGGGTAATAAGTGCCGCCCTTGACCGTGGGATCGTTGGCGACGATCACGCACTCGCGCCCGCTCACCCGCCCGATCCCCGTAACGATGCCGCCGCAGGAGATGCCGCCGCCGTACATACCGTGGGCGGCGAGCTGCGACAGCTCGAGGAAGGGGCTGCCGGTGTCGAGGAGCACCTGGATGCGCTCGCGGGCGGTGAGCTTGCCGGCGGCGCGGTGGCGGCTCACCGTCTGGGGCGATCCGCCCTCGGCGGCGCGGGCGACTTCAGCCTTGAGCTCGGCGGCAAGCCCGCGCATGGCCGCCTCATTGTCGCGGAACTCCTGCGAGCGGGGGTCGAGGCGTGAGGCGATGCGGGGCATGGGCTTGTCACGATGGCCTGATTGTCGGACAATCATACGATCATATCCCGACGGATGACAAGCTCATGTCCGCGAACTCACCCGTAGACAGCGATTTTGGCCTCGGCGAGGGCATCGACGAGATCCGCCGGCAAGTGCGGCGCTTCGCGGCGGAGCAGATCGCACCGCGTGCCGCCGACATCGATCGCAGCAACGAGTTTCCGCGCGATCTCTGGCCGGCGCTCGGTGAGCTCGGCCTCCTCGGCATCACGGTGCCGGAGCAATGGGGCGGCGCCGGTCTCGGCTACCTCGCCCACACCGTGGCCATGGAGGAGATCTCGCGTGCCTCGGGCTCCGTCGGGCTCTCCTATGGCGCGCATTCCAACCTCTGCGTCAATCAGCTGCGCCTGAACGGCACCGACGCGCAGCGCGACCGGTACCTGCCGAAGCTCGTCAGCGGCGAGCATGTAGGCGCTCTTGCCATGTCGGAACCTCAAGCCGGCTCCGACGTGGTCTCGATGCAGCTGCGCGCGGAGCGGCGTGGCGACAGCTACGTGCTCAACGGCCGCAAGATGTGGATCACTAACGGACCCGACGCGGACGTACTCGTCGTCTACGCGAAGACCGATCCGGCGGCAGGCGCACGCGGCATCTCGGCCTTCATCGTGGAGCGCGGCTGGCATGGCTTCAGCACCGCGCAGAAGCTGGACAAGCTCGGCATGCGTGGCTCGAGCACGTGCGAGCTGGTGTTCGACGACTGCACCGTGCCGGCGGAGAACCGGCTGGGGCCGGAGAACGGCGGCGCCCGGGTGTTGATGAGCGGCCTCGACTACGAGCGGGTGGTGCTCTCCGGCGGACCCATCGGTCTCATGGCGGCGGCGCTCGATCTCGTGCTGCCCTACGTGCACGAGCGCAAGCAGTTCGGCCAGCCGATCGGCACGTTCGAGTTGATGCAGGCGAAGGTGGCGGACATGTACACCGCGCTCGGCGCTTCCCGCGCTTATGTCTACGCGGTGGCGAGCGCCTGCGACTCAGGCAAGGTCAAACGGCGTGACGCGGCCGCCTGCATCCTCTTCGCGGCGGAGAGCGCCACGCGCGTCGCACTGGAAGCGATCCAGGCTCTCGGCGGCAACGGTTACATCAACGACTTCCCGGCGGGGAGACTGCTGCGCGACGCGAAGCTCTATGAGATCGGCGCCGGCACGCAGGAGATCCGCCGCATGCTCATCGGCCGCGAGCTCTACGAAACCGCGGCATGAGCGTCGAGTTCGATCAGATCCTGTTGGTGCCCGGCTACCGCAAGGTGGCCGCAGCCATCGCGGAGCGCATCCTGAGCCGCGAGCTGCGCGACGGCGAGCGGCTGCCACCGGAAACGGAGCTCGCGCGTCAGTTCGGCGTGAACCGATCGACCGTGCGCGAGGCACTGCGGGAGCTCGAGAGCGGCGGGCTGGTGGAGCGCCGCCAGGGGTCGAAGCTGATGACTGTCAGTCGGCCACAGCACCGTGCCGTCGCCAAGGACGTCGGCCGGGCTCTCGCGCTGCACGACGTCACTTTCTTCGAGGTGTGGGAGGCGCTGACGCAACTCGAGCCACCGATGGCGGAGATTGCGGCCCGCAACCGCACTCAGATCGACCTCGACTGCCTCGCGGCGGCCTGTCAGCGCTTCACCGAAGACAACGTGGAGACCGAGAAGGCCGTGCATCACGCCGCGGAATTCTTCCGTTGTGTCGGACGGGCTACACACAATCAGGTGCTCGGCCTCGCGCAGGAGCCGCTGCTCGGCCTCCTCGAGCCGTCGCTGCGCGTCATGATCGACAAGGTTCCGCAGGCACGCGCGCGCATCGCAGCAGCTCAGCGCCGGATCCTCGAGGTCATCGGCAAGCGCGATTCCGAAGCAGCCCGCAGCTGGATGGCCAAGCACATCCGCGATTTCAGAAAAGGCTACGAGTTGGCCGACATCGCGTTGGATTGTCGCATCGTCTGATGAGCCAATAGAAAACCCGGTGGAGCCGGGAGGGGGTTCCGGCTCCACCGGTGACTTGCGCACGGCGGCGAGTGAGGGGGTCATCGCCGCCGCGAACTAGCGCTTATCTCAAAGCAAAGGGCGTGCCAGCCCGCAGCCTCGCGTAGGGCCGATCCAGTCGGATCTCGGGACCGATCGCGGTGCAAGCGCGGCGCGGAGCGCACTACGCGCGAGCATCTACTGCTCGCCCCACGTCTTTCCCGTCACCGGATGAGGATAGTGGAACGGCACCACCCGCGTGTCGGGCCAGGTCGTCGGCGCTTCGGGCAGCAGCTCGTCGGGACCGTTCGGATCGTCGGGATAAGCGCGGGTGATCGGTGTCAGATGCACGTCGCTGTTCGCCCAGCCCTGGTGATGGTCGGCCCGCCACAGCATGTTGTAGTGGAGGCACTTGATCTTCCAGATGCCATCCTCCCTGACGTAGGTGTTCTCATAAATGCCGGCCTCCCAGAACTGGCGCGGAAAGTTCGGGATCGGCTCGCGCATGCTCTCGTGGCAGCCGCCTTGCAGCACGCAGCGGAACCTGCCTTTGGCGCTCGCGCCGTCGTCGGCCACGTCCACGATGTCCTGCAGCATCAGGTGATCGAGCAGGAGGCCGCGCAGCGGCCCGTTCACCCCGCCGGTGAAGTACTTGCGGAACCAGTTGCAATAGAGCCGCCGTATCCCGGACTTGCCGCGGTAGATGCCATTGAGGAAGCGCACTTCGCCGGTGTCGGCAAAGAGCGTCACCGCCTCGTCGTACAGGCACTTGTCGATGTAGTAACCGTATTTGTACTGCAGGCACTTGACGGCATGGCTGTCCTCGAGGCGCGCCACCTGCCGCGCGAGCTGTGTGACGCGGCTCGCCAGCGCCGCGAACGCATCCGGATCGGTCATCGCTTCCCCCTGGGCCTCCGCAGGCTCTTTTGATACCAAATGATTATGATGGCATAGCCCAATGGCGCCACGCCGGCCGTCAGCGCCGGTAAGATATGTATGCCGGAATCCCCGGCCTGAAGCCGCGATGGCAGGTGACCCTTTGGCCGCGATTGGCAGCGAGCGCGTTCTCTCCGTGGAGCACTGGACGGATACGCAATTCACTTTCGTGACCACGCGTGACTCGGGACTGCGCTTCGAAAACGGGCAGTTCGTCATGGTGGGCCTCAAGGTCGACAGCCGCCCGCTGTTGCGCGCCTACAGCATCGCCAGCGCCAATCACGAGGAGCATCTCGAGTTCCTGAGCATCAAGGTGCCCGACGGCCCCCTCACCTCCCGCCTGCAGCACATCCGCGAGGGCGACGAGGTCCTGGTCAGCCGCAAGCCGACCGGCACGCTGGTGCTGCACGACCTCAAGCCTGGCAAGCGCCTCTACATGCTCTCGACGGGTACCGGCGCCGCGCCCTTCATGGCGCTCATCAAGGATCCGGAGGTCTATGAGCGCTTCGAGCAGGTGATCTTCGTGCACGGCGTGCGCTGGGCGCGCGAGACAGCCGTGGTCAGGCATCGCATCGAGAGCCTGCGGACCCACGAGCTGCTGGGTGCATGGGTGCGGGAAAAGCTGCTCTACTATCCGACCGTCACCCGCGAGCCGCATGCCAACCGCGGCCGGCTGACCACTCTCATCGAGTCCGGACGCCTGTCCTACGACCTCGGTCTGCCGCCGCTCGATGCGGCGAACGATCGCGTCATGGTGTGCGGCAGCCCGGCGATGCTAACGGACACTTGCGCATTGCTCGATGGGCGTGACTTCGAGATCTCGGCCGGCATCGGCGAGCCCGGTGACTACGTGATCGAGCGGGCGTTCGTCAGCCGCTGACGGCGGCGGCCTTCGCCGCGAAGAACCACAGCACGGCCGACACTGCGACCGCGACGGGAACGACCATCACGGCGTTGCCGAGCGAGGAGTGATCCGACAAAACCCCGATCAGGGACGGGGAGAACACATCACCGAGCAGGTGGATGGCGAGAACGCTGAGAGCGACCGCCGAAGCGCGCTCCAGCGGGTTTACCAGGTTGACGATCGCCGTGTTGATCGGCCCTGTCGACATGAACAGCAACAGCTCCGCGGCGATGAGCGCCGGATAGAAAACCGACGGCGCGCCGGCGGCAAGCGCCACGTAGACCACCGGCACGGCGAGCAGCGTCATTCCGCCAGACATCCACAGATACGCCTGTCGGGTGTACCTCAGCAGGTAGTCCCCCAGCCAGCCGCCCGCGAAAGTGCCGACAAATCCGGTGATGACTACGATTTCACCGAATCCCGCCGAGGCTTGCAGGGCTGGAATGCCGCGCACGCGCTCGAGGAATGTGGGCGCCCAGAAAGCGAGACCACCGAGCGCAAATGTATAGGCGGCGTATCCGAGGACCGTGAGCATGTATGGCCGCTGCCGCAGTAACAGCAGATACACCAACCACCAGCTTCGCTGCGTCCTCGGAGTCGCGTCGGCGATGTCGTTCGGCGCCGGATCCTGCGCGCCGCGCGGCGGGTCGGGAAGGCGAAACATCCAGGCAGCGAGCAGTATGCCGGGAACGCCGGCGACATAGAACGCAGCCCGCCAGCCGTAGTGCGCGCGAACGACGCCTCCGACGATATAGCCCAGCGCCGCGCCGACAGGAATCGCCATGTTGAATACGGCGAATGCGCGTCCACGGGTGCGCACGGGGAAGTAATCCGCCAGGAGCGAAGAGGCGATGGTCACATAAGCCGCTTCGCCGATCCCGACGGCGGCCCGACCGCCCAGCAACTGGAAATAGCTGCCGGCAAGTCCTGACAGGCCGGTCGCGAGACTCCACAGGAACACGCCGATGGCGATCGGCCGCGTGCGCGAGCCGCGGTCGCCGATCCGCCCGAATAGAGGCGCGACGAGCGTATACACCACCAGGAAGCCGCTCATCAGCGTACCGAGCTGGAAGTCGGTGAGGTACAGGGGCGCGCGCTTGAGATCCGGCAGCAGAGCCGAGACCACGTAGCGGTCCAGGTAGTTGAGCAGATTGATGCCGGTCAGGACGCCGAGCACCACCATCCCAGTGCGCGTGCTGCGCTCGCGCACTGTCTTCAGCCCGCGCGAACCTTCAGCCGCTCGAGGTGCAGGCGCACCGCGTCGCGGAAGCCCTCACTGCTGGTGACGGTGGCGCCGCCGGCGAGCACCAGGATGAAGTCCCCTCGGGGGGTGCGGCTCACTTCGCGCACGTGGTTCATGTTCACGAGACAGGAGCGGCTGATGCGCAGCATGGGCTGCGACTGTAGTGTCTTTTCCGCCTGTTGCAAAGTGCTTCGCGCTTGAAACGTGTCGCGGCCGACGGTGAGCTTGACGTAATTGCGGTCCGCCTCGGCGATCTCGATCCGCGCCACATCGAGCATGTGCATGCGGCTGCCCGACTCGGCGAGGACCCGGGGCCGAACGTCCGAGCCCGCCAGGCCGCGCTCGATCCGTGCCAGCAAAGCGTCCAGCGTCTCCTGCCGCTGGGTGGCGCTCTCCACGTCCCGGCGGCGCCGAACGCGCTCCACCGTGCGATGAAAGCGCTCGTCGTCGAATGGCTTCAACAGATAGTCCACCGCGCTGACGTCGAATGCCTCGAGGGCATACTGGTCGTAGGCGGTGACGAAGACGATGAGCGGCAGGGTATCGGGATCGAGCGCTCGAGCCAGCGACACGCCGTCGAGCGAGTCCATCTGGATGTCGAGGAAGAGCAGATCCGGCGGCCGCGCCCGGATCGCCTCGAGGGCGGCGCGGCTGTCGCCATACTCGCCAACCACGTTGAGATCGGGCACGCGCGCGCAACAGTCCCGTAACGTGCGCCGGCCCGCGAGCTCGTCATCCACGATCACCACATCGAGCATCAGAATGGCTCCGCGGGCGCCGCCTGTCTGACCGTGTCCGCGGCCGCGGCGGCGGTGTCGAGCACATCGGTGAGGAGCGGCATGTGGATCTCCGCGATCCATTCCCTGCCATCGCGAGCCGCGCTGAACGAGGCCCGCTCGCCAAACTGAATCGCGAGACGGTCGCGCACGTTCCGCAGCCCTATCCCGCCGTTGCCGCTCATGCGCTCCGCGGCCATGGTGTTGGTGACGCGAAGGATCAATGTGCCACGCGAGCTCATCGCCGCCACCCGCACGACGACGGGACCCTGGTGACCCGCGAGTCCGTGCACGACCGCATTCTCGACCAGCGGCTGCAGGATGAGGCTGGGCACCCATGCCGCCGGCAGTGCCGCCGGCGGTGGAATATCGACGGTCAGCCGGTCAGCGAAACGCCGCTGCTGCAGCTCGAGGTAGAGGCGTACGAACTGTATCTCGTCGCCGAGGCGTGAGTATTCCCGCTCGCCGGCGTTGAGCAGGCGGCGCAGCAGGTCGCCGAGTTGCACGATCATGGTGCGCGCCGCCGCCGGGTCCCACTCGATCTGTCCGCGGATGGTGTGCAGCAGGTTGAACAGCGAATGCGGCGAGAGCTGCAGGCGCAGCGAGGCCAGATGCGCGCTCGTGAGCGCCCGCTCGAGCGCCGCCGCGCGGATCTGCGCGTCGCGGAGCCGGCGATAGAAATCGAAGCCGCTCACCAGAGCGATAGCAAACCCGTAAGTCAGGAGGAAGGTCGTGGCACTCGCCAGCCAGATGGGCAGCTCCGAGCCAGGCATCTCGCCCATGACTCCGGCGGCGCTCGCCCACGTCTCCTGATAGTGCCAGGAATCGCTCACCAGCCACATGCCCACCCACAGCGCGGGCGATGCCGCGGCCGCGAACGCGGCGCCCATCAGCAGCTGCAGCGGTAGGCGCCGGGCGATCGGTTGCCAGCCGATGCGGATCGAGCACCAGACAGCGGCCAGGAGCAAGGGATAGAGAAAGAGGTGTTGCAGCAGGCGCGCCTGCCAGCCGGCGAAGAAATTCGCGACGTGTAGCGCCGCGAGGCTCTCCTGCATGCTGTGCGCATAGATCACGTTGGAAGCGGCGACGTACGCCCAGAAGGCCGTGACGATCAGAAACGGAGGGCGGATGCGCGAGGCCATGCGCATAGATTACGCGAAGATGACTGCCGCCGGCACTAGAAAACCCGCGCCCCGCGGGACGAAGCCGTTGGCGACAGGGACGAGTCCGTTGAGTTGTGTACGAACGAACGAGCCGGCCAGGTGGGCCGGCGCCGTCGCCGCCCGGCGACGCAGCCCCTTCGTGCCGGGTGCGTCGCCGGCTGGGACGAATACGTGGCCGACCGGCTTACGCCGCATTTAAACCGAGAGTCTCATAGGCGCATCGAAGTGAATGAGACCACCCGAAACGACACTTGACAGGAGACACCACCATGAGCCGCTTCACCCCCAACGCCAACCACCGCCCGCGCGCCTTCATCGCCGCCCTCGCCGCCTTGGGCGTCCTTGGGGCCGCAGCGCTCGCATCGCCCGCCGTCGCATCGGCCGACGACGTCGGCGGATTTCAGACGAATGTCTATTTCAGCGCCCACGACCTCTCCAGCGAGCACGGAACCCGCGCGCTTTACCGGCGCATCGTGCGCGCCGCCCAGGACGTGTGCCCGGGATATGACTCGATGTACCCCGATGTCGTCAACAAGAGCAAAGAGTGCCAGCGCGCGGCGATCGCGCGGGCCATCGGACAGATTGGCAGCGCCCGGCTCGCAGCCGTTGATGCGCAGACAGTCGCGCGACGCGGCTGACGGTTCACGGTTCCGTCACCTCCTCGCACACCCCCGCCGTCCGGCAAAGACGGCGGGGCTTTTTTTGGTAAATTGCCAGGGATGGAGATCTTCAAGGAATTTCGCATCGAGGCGGCTCACCGGCTGCCGAACGTTCCACCCGGCCACAAGTGCGCGCGGCTGCATGGCCATTCTTTTCGCGTGGCGGTGCACGTCTCGGGGCCGCTCGACCCGCAGCTCGGCTGGGTGTGCGACTTCGCGGAGCTCTCGGCCGTCTTCGCGCCGCTCCATGAGGCGCTCGATCACAGGTACCTCAATGAGGTTCCCGGGCTCGACAACCCGACCAGCGAGCGGCTGGCGGAGTGGCTCTGGGAACGGCTCTCGCCGCGCCTGCCCGGCCTGAGCCGGATCGTCATCCGCGAGACCTGCACCAGCGGTTGCGAGTATCGAGGTCCGGGAGCGCCCCCGCCCGCCCCGTGACGCCGTGCTAGGCTTGGCCTCATGAGCACGCGCGCACCCGTCGTCCTGCTGCCGGCCTTCGCCGCGGCGGCTCTTCTCCTCTCCCCCTGCCGGGCCTTCGCCGGTGAATGCGACGGCGTTTCGTTTCCACAGCGTATCCAGGCCCACGGGGAAACTCTGACGCTCAATGGGCTCGGTTTGCGCAAGGCCACGTTCCTCAGGATCAGGGTCTACGTGGGGGCGCTCTACGTGGCGCATCCGACAGCCGATGCGAACGCCATCTTGAACTCGAGGGATCCGGTCGAGATCGATCTCGCGTTCGTCTTTCACGTCACTGCCGGTCAGTTGCGCGACGCATGGGAAGAAGGCTTCAAAAGGAGCGCGCCCGACAAGTTGGCGCAGCTTCAGGGACGGATCACGGAGCTCGAGAACCGGATGACGACCGTGGCATCCGGCCAGAGAGTCTCATTTCTACGCATCCCCGGGGTCGGCGTGCAATTCTCCCTGAATGGTGCCGTCAAGGGGACCATTCAGGGGGACGACTTCGGCACCGCCTTCCTCGGGATCTGGCTCGGCCCCTCGCCTCCCAACCCGGGACTGCGCTCAGGCCTCCTGGGCGGCCCGTGCAGCTGACTAGGGACAGCCGCCCGCACGCACCAAGGCCGCCACCCGGGTAGCCAGCGCTGCAGCATCGCCCGCGGGGCGGTCGGCGTAATGCTCGCTGCCGTGGCTCCATTTCGCGCCCAGGGAGTACCAATCGATCGGCTGCGGCGCAGCGCCGGTACGCAGCGACTCATCCAGCGCATGGAAGTAGCGCTGCCACCGCATCCGATAGTAACCGCCAGTCAATCCGGCCCAGTCCTTGTTGCCATAATCGTGTAAGCCGCCGGCCTCGCTCGCTTGCCGATCGCCCCAGACGGTGAGGAGGGAACGCGCGTCGAGCTCGAGGCGCGCCCGCTCGCCGGGCGAGGATGCCCACGGCGGTATCTGGGCCAGCCAGGTGCCGAGCAGAAAGAACCGGTCGCTGGCGAGCAATTCGTCCTGCAGATCCATCAGACCGAGCCAGCACTGCGTGAGCCCGTCGAAACGCGGACGATCCTTGGCTTCGTAGGCGCCCTTGATTCGTGGCAGCAGCCCACGACTCTCGTTGGCGAGCGTCTGACGCGCGATATCCACGAGATCGTAGCGATAGGTCTCGCTCGCGCGCAGCGCAGGTGCCACCTGCAGCATCTGTGGCAGCGCCTGCTCGAATGCCGCGGCGCTGTATCGCATGTCCTCTGGAGACCAGTTGGATGCGCGATTGACCTCGAGGTCGGGTTGCGCGTCGAACAATGACTCCTGTGCCGCGTCGCGCTCGCTGTTGAAGACGACCTGATCGACACGGATGTCATAAGCCGTGTGTATCAACACATCCCATGCGGCAAGCGCGTGCGGATCGGGCGCGCCGTAGCGGCGCAGGACATATGCCCTGGTCCACGCCTCGATATCCACAGGCTCATCGCGCCATGCCATCTCGGTGAAGAGATCGAACATGAAGGGATTGGTACCCATGCCTTCCGTGAAGACGGCTGTACCGACCATGTTGCGGTTCGTGCGGCCGACACGCTGCAGCCGATCTGTAAGACCACTGACGTCGGCGCCGAGAGTCGTGCGCCCACCGAATTCCCACAGACCGCCGAAGAGAAAGGGCGCATCACGGAAATCCCTCTGCCGGTGTTCGCGGGGCACACGCGAGTGGTCGATATCGACGATCAACAGATGCCGGCGATCGACGCCGGCGAGCAGTTCCTGGCGGGGATTTCCCTGCCAGGCCAGCATCATCCAGCTCGCGCCCGGATGGGCGGCCAGCAGCGCCTGTTGCACGGCCCGTGCGGCACTCGCCACCGGTACGTCGCCTGCCTGACCGCCCTCCTGGAAAACCTCCATGTCATAAACGCCGCTGTCGCCCAGGAGCTCGCGCTGATGGCGATAGAAGGTGGCCGCCAGCCGCGCGAACATCGGGTCGCGCGGGTCGAGCCAGCCCGGTCGCGTGAAGCCGGCCCACTCTCCCTGCGGCACGACGTGTGCGTCGGGAAAGCGCCGCTGGAAATCAGCGGGCACTATGCCGTAGTAGCCCGGCAGGACCGGCGTGATGCCGAGCTCGCGCAGGCGCGCCACTATTCTCTGCGCGGAAATGAGGCGCCTTTGCAGCAGCGCGCGGCTGAGCGGTCCGCCATAGCAGCAGAGATTGCCCATCAGCTCCCAGTTCTGATGCGCGGGCGCCGCGATCCAGCGGCGGATCTCGACATCGGAGTAGCCGAGGTCGCGGTAGGTGCGGTAGAGGACGCCATCCGTGCCCCGCTCGACCAGCACGGCGTTGATCCCGGAGAGCGCCAGCACATCGATTTCCCGCTGCCACCTCGGCCAGCTCCAGTAAGGCGCGGAGTAGCCGTCGACGTTCTCGTTCAACGCGAGACGGTACGCATACGGCGTACTCCGCTCGATCACGGCTCGAGGCAATGGAAAGGCCGCGCTGCCCACACGATCTCCGTTCGGGGAGATCTGCACGCGCGCGACGTATTTGAGATACCAGTTCAACCCGAAGAGCAGCGCGCTCGGCGTGCTGCCTTCGACCTCGATGTGACCATGCACGCTCGAGATGCGGAACCGCTCGCGGCTACCCACGGCCGGGAGCGTGCCGAGCTCGAACTGCCTCGCCTGGTGAGGCAGCAGGCGGCCGAGCACTGCCTGCTCGGGGCGCACGTCGAAGGTGGCGGCGCCCGCGGCGTATCCCGATGTCGAGACGGCCGCAGCGAGCAACAGCCAGACCGGGCCCCGGGACATCGTCAGCTGAGGTTGGGCGGCGCCGGTGTTGGCTTCGGCGGCGGCGCGCTCGCCGGCGGGCTGGCGGCGGCATGCCGGACACTCGCGCGTTCCTCCTCCTGCGGACTGGGCGGCAACTCGCGCGTATCGACCGACGCCAGGTTGACGACACCGGGGTCATCGCGCAGCTTGACGAAGAGCTGCCCGTGCTTGGGGTGCGGTATGGGCAAGTCATAGCCCGGGAAGCCGTCGGGGACCTGCACCGGATGCTCGAAGCGCGGATCGATGGAGATCGAGTCGACCAGGAAGAGGTCGCTGCCCGAGAGCTTGCATGCGAGCTCCCTCGTGGCGGGACATACGAGCTCGTGCAGCTTGGGCAGGCGCACCAGGGTCGCAAGCGGCTGCCAGTCGCCGGTGACGCCCCCCACCACGACGCGAAACTGCAACGGTCCGAAAGCCGAGGGTCCGAACGCCTGTGCGGGATCGAGGCTGGCAATCGCGACCGAGCGGTTCTCGAGCGTGATGCCCCCATTGGCAAGGCTGAGCGTCGTCGAGTACGAACCGTCCGCCGTCGCTATCTGCAACATCTCGTCCCGGCCGAACTCAGCAGGCGATTTCGCGCGTACCGAGAAGGTCAATTGCGCACGCTGGGGCAACTCGTCGTCGTTCGCTAGTTGAATGTGGCTGCCGGAATTCGAGGATGAGGGCGCCACGCTCTTGCCGATGAGGGCAACGGTCGGGCGGGGCGCCGCGATCAGCGCCTCGAGGTCGAGCACCCTGCCGTCCTTCAATCTCACCTTCGCGAGTCCGGCGTTGCCCGGCCTCAAAGCCGCCGCGACCGCGGCGTCCTGCGCGGTCATGGTGAGCTGATCGACTCCCTGGCTGCTCGTGAGCGCTCCGGGCACGAACGCCACGCCGCCCACAGCCAGTCCGGACACCTCATCCAGACGGCTCCCCGTGAGGACGCCCTCATTATCGCCGGCGTGCAACGTGAAGCTGTCGAGATGAGCGGCCTGCGCGAAAGCTTGCAGGGCCACCGGTTCGGGCGGGCTGGCGCCGTACTGTTTGACCAGAAGCGTCAGCTGCCCGGGCTGCGCCGCCTGCAACGGCAGCTTCACTTCCACCTCATCGGGACGCACGGCCTTCCATTCGGCCTCGAGCTCCTTGCCGGCCGGGTCGCGCACCATGACGCGATCGATACAGCTGACGCTGCTCGCCTGGAGATGAATGGTGTTCTCACGGCCGACGATCGCCGAGCTCTCATCGCCGGCCAGCCGCCAGGACTCCGCGCGGGCGTTGACCAGTTGGAAGGCCGGTCCGGCGAAAGGCTCGAAGCCCCAGTATCCCTTGAGGGTACCGTGGACGATGTTGCCGAGACTTTTCGCGCCCACGCCGGAAGTGTCGACCACGAAACCGCCCTGCTCGGCGTCAGCGGTTGCGGGCAGGTCGATGGCCTTGCCGTCGCTGCCCGTCAGGGTGAGATGCAGGTCGTGCGCGTAGCCCGTGGAGAATACCAGCGGCGCTCCCTCCACCGGCAGCACGAGAGAGCTCTTGCGCGCGCAATAGATTTCCTTGGGATCAACGGCGTGCAGCGGCGGCGGCTGCGGTGGCTCGACGGCCGGCAGTGCCGTCACCAGCACCGACTTCGGCACGTGGAATGACGGCGGGGTATTGAGGGTGAGCGCGAGAACCTCACCGCGCTGCGTCGCGAGCGCGGGGATGTACTGGTACTGCGCGGTCGTGAAGGAGCCGAAGATCCGCGCGATGTCGATCACGGAGGCAATATAAGGACTGTAGTAGCCGTAGCTCAGCTGCGGCGTGTAGCTCGCCTCCATGGCCAGATCCGTCGCCGGGCCCGAGGTCAGCGCCTCGACGATCGAAGTGCTGTGGCCGTCGTTCAGGATCAGCGCGTCCTGGCCCTGCATGAGACAGGGCGCCTGCAGCTCCGGAATGCGGTCGAGACAGCTCGCGTTCACCTTGATCGCGAGGCTGCGGCCGAGCAGCGGCGCGTCCTCCTTGAGCTTGTCCGGCGCGCTCTCATCGAGGGCATGCACGGCCCTGAGGTAGGCCTCGAGCCGCGAGCTGTCGAGCGTCGCCTGATTGAGGTCCTGCGAGGTACGCACAAAGGCGCCCGGCCGGCCCTGCACGGCGCCCATCAGTGTCCTGAAGTCCCCGGACGTCTCCGGCGCCAGGAAGAGCAGCACCTGCCCGGCGCCCTCCGGCACGGTGAGCTTGAGGCCGTTCTGCGCGCAGCCGCGCTTCCAGGTCTGGCAGACGTGAAACCAGTCGCGCGGCGGTGGATTGGTGGCGCCCCGCAGGAACGCGATGACGAGCAGGTAGCGCTGGGACTGATTGGGCGGCAGATCGGCGCGGACCCACAGATCATCGCCAACCGCGAGATTGGGTACCTCTGCGATGGGCAGCGTCTCGTGCCCGCGTCCCACGGTCACCTGCAGTTGGGGTCCGGCGAGATCGAACGGCGCACCGCCCGCGCGTGCGGGCAGCGCGGTCAGCGGGAACAGGAATGCGGCGAGCGCCGCGAGGCGAAGCAGTCGCATCCCTCTATGTCCGCGATTGACGACAGTCGGGTGTCATCGGTCGGGGCTCCTCCGGGCCGTGATCGGTACTCGGCCGCTATCATACCCCAGGGCCGGGCCGCGCATGGTCGCGGCAACCAACAGCCAGGCAATGGCGACCGCGGCCGCGAACAGGAACACCGCGGTCGTGCCGGCCGCCTGATGTACCCAGCCGCCGACAACACCGCCGGCGAAAATACCGAGGAATTGCGAGCTGGAATAGATTCCCGTCGCGGTGCCGGTGGCGCCTCGCGGCGCGGTCCTGGTGACGAGCGAGGGCAGGCTGGCCTCCATGATGTTGAAGCCGGAGAAGAACACCGCGAGTCCGGCGAGCAGAACATAGGTGTCCGAGCCGTCCACCGCCAGCATGATCTGACTGACCGCCATCGCCGCCACGGCACCTACCACGGCGCCCTTCAGCCACCGCCGCCGCTCCGCCAGGATGATGACCGGCACCATCACGGCGACGGACACCAACAGCACCGGCAGATACACCAGCCACTGATCCCGGGGACTGACGGCGAGGGTGTCGTGCAGGAGCGCCGGCACGACGAGGAAGCTCGCGGTGAGCATGGCATGCAGCGCGAAGATTCCGAAATCGAGGCGTAGCAGTTGCGGGTTGCGCAGACTCGCCGCGATCAGCGCCGGGACCGTCTCCGCCTCCGGCTGCAGGTGCGGGGGCGGCGCCGTGGGCACTACGAAGAGAGTGATGGCGATGCCGACCAGGGCCAGCGCGGTCATCAGCCAGAAGATCCCGCCGACGCCGACCCACCCTGCCACGGCGGGTCCGGTCACGATCGCAACCAGGAACGAGAAACCGATGGTCATCCCGACCAGCGCCATCGCCTTGGTGCGGTTCTTCTCCGCGGTGAGATCGGCGACCAGGGCAAGGACCACCGAGCCGATCGCGCCGGCGCCCTGCAGCAGTCGCCCGACGATCATCCCATCGATCGTGATCGCCCGCGCCGCGACTGCGCTTCCGGCCGCGAATACCACGAGCCCGAGGACGATCATCACCTTGCGCCCGATCCGGTCGGACAGCACTCCGAAAGGCATCTGCAGCACGCCCTGACTGAGGCCATAGATTCCGAGCGCGACCCCGATCTTGTACGGCGTCGCGCCGGCGAGGTGGCGAGCGAAAGCGGCGAACACCGGGTACACCATGAAAAGGCCCAGCATCCGCACCGAGAACACCGCCGCCAGGGACGCGGCGGCACGCAGCTCGTGCTTTTCCATCGTCCGCGAGCTTACTTTGTCGGCACCGGTTTGACCACGCGTTCGCCTCTTCCGGGCCGCCTTACCCGGTACACTCCACGCATGCGGGGCAAGACTGTAGTCATCACGGGCGCAACTTCCGGCATCGGCGCCGTCGCGGCTCGAAGCCTTGCCGAACAGGGCGCGCGCATCGTGATCGTCGCCCGCGATGCACAACGCGCCGCGGCTACACTGCGCGACCTGCACGCGGCGAACGCTGAGCAGGCGCACACTGCCTTCTACGCCGACCTTTCGCGCCTGAGTGAAATGAAGCGTGTCGCCGCCGAGATCGCAGCGGCGGAGCCGAAGGTCGATGTGCTGATGAACAACGCCGGCCTGGTTTCCTCGGGCAACCGGCTGACCGAAGACGGCCTCGAGCTGATGTTCGCGACCAATCACCTGGCGTATTTCGTGCTCAGCAACCTCCTGCTGGAGCGGCTGCGTGCCGCGGGCGGCGCCCGGATCGTGTCGACCGCGTCGAACGCCCATCGGCGCGCCAGGCTCGATTTCGATCGCCTGCAGGATCTCGCGGGCGCGAGCGGTTACGGCGTCACCAAGCTCTGCAACATCCTGTTCACTCGCGAGCTGGCGCGGCGCATCGCGGCGACCGGTGTCACCGCCAACTGCCTGCATCCGGGTTTTGTCGCCACCCGCTTCGGCGACAGCGCGCGTGGCGCGCTCCGGACCGGCATCACGCTCGCGAAGCGGTTGTTCGCTCTCTCACCCGCGGAGGGAGCCAAGACCATGGTGTATCTCGCAAGCTCACCACAAGTCACCGGCTGCAGCGGCGGTTACTACGAGCGTTGTGCTCCGGCTGAGCCCGCGCGCGCCGCGCAGAGCAACGCGGATGCGACACGCTTGTGGCAGCTGTCGGCCGCAATTACGGGAATTGGCGGTTAGGTCACAAGGTGCGGCTGGCGCGACGGCCCGGGGTCTGTGGTATCTTGTCGCCAGGCGGCAACGCCTCGAGGGAGACACACAGTGGGCAAAACGACAAAGGTCCTGCTCGCCATCGGGGTCATCATCGTGTTGTCATATCCGGGCATCGCCTGGGTGACCGGCATGGTGGTCGAGAGCCGGTTGCAACACAGCGAGCAGCAGGCGCTCGACAAGTTGCCGTATATCACGGTGGTGAAGCGGGAGTACCACCGGGGCATGTACCGCTCCTCCGTGGTCACGACCTACGGCTTGCGCGGTACGGCGCTGCAGGCGATGAAGCTCGGCGCCGCCCTTCCCTCCTCGATCACGATCACGGTCGCAAGCAACATTCAGCACGGACCGTTTCCCGGTTTACATACGCCGGCGCTCGCGGTAATCGACTCGACCGTCGTCCTGCCGCCCGCGCTGCAGCGGCAATTGTCGGGCGTGATCGGCTCGAAGCCGTTCCTGCAGTTCCATTCCACCCTGGGTCTCTTCGGCGGGGCCACCTCGGACATGACCAGCCCCGCCTTCAGCCTGCGGCTGGCTGACGGCTCCAATCTCGTCTGGGGAGGACTGACCGGCACCTTCAGCGCCACCCACGATCAGGCCCATTGGTCGGCCCGATTGAGCGCACCGCACCTGCTCGTTCAGGGCACGCAGGGCGGCGTATTCGAGCTCACGGCCGCGGAGTATTCCGGCGCCGAGGACAAAGCGCTCGAAGGCCTTTACGTCGGCACCGGCACGTTCACCATCGAGCGTGTCAACGGCAACGGCCCGCGCCCGGGAAGTGACTTCTCCCTGCAGCGCGTGTCGCTCACCAGCACCTCGAAGGCCGACGGCGAGTTCTTCAGCTACCGCATCGATGTCGCGAGCGATGCCGCGAAGGTCGCGGCCGTGCAGTTGACCAACGTCATGTACTCGGAGAGCTTCGAGCACATCCATGGGCCTTCGCTCCTCGCCTTCGCGAATGCGCTGCGCGCGGCGCAGCTGCAGGCCGGCGGCAATCAGGCGCAGCTTCAGGCCGGCATGCTCGCTGCCTTCCGCCAACATGGCATCGATCTGGTGCTACACGATCCGGTGATCAATATCCGCCAGGTGAGCTTCACGATGCCCGAAGGGAGCTTCCTGCTCTCGGCACGGCTCAGCGCGCCCGGGCTGGCCGCCGCCGACCTGCAGCAGTTGCCCGCGACCATCATGGCGCTACGGAGCCACGCCCATGTCACCGCGGACCTGCGGCTGGACAACGGGCTGCTGCAGAGGTTTCTGGCGATGAGCGGTTCCAACCCCAAAGTCGCGGCCCAGCTCACCTCTTTCGAGCAACAGGGCTATCTCACCGTCGGAGCCACCGCCGTCACGACGCATCTCGAGCTTGCCGGCGGCATGATCACCCTGAACGGTCATCCTTTCCCGCCGGCGGCGCCGGTCAACTGATCCCTCAGGCCGCGGCGGTCCGCGCTTCCTCGCGCACCGTTGCATGCGCGAGATTGTTGCGCACGAACGCAATGTGCTCGCGCAGCTGATAGAGCTGATCGGCGTGTGAGCCGGGAGTCTTGCGCAGAATCACCGAGCGCTCGATCTCCTGCAGGCGCTCGAGCAGCTCGGCGTGCCGCTCCGGTGTCAGAGTTCCAAGCGATTCGCGCTCGAGAGCCATCAGCTCCGCGTAACGGTGGTGAATGCGGCTGTTGACCCGCCAGCGATAGAGGCTCGGCAGGAAGCGCAACCCCGGGATCAGGATGATGATGATGGGCACGAGAACCGCCGCGATCCGGGTCACCAGGCTCGCCAGCTTGAAAGGCAGATAGCGATAGGCGAGGCTCCTGTCGCCGGATCTGTAGTAGCGCTCGGCCTCCGTGGCCAACGGGAAGAAGTAGGTCGAGGGGTTGGGGAAGTCATGCATGTGTTGCAGCAGGGTCGCGCGGCCGTGCACCGCCTGAGCCGCCTCGATCAGCAGATCGCACAGCGCCGGATGCAGGTCCGAGTGGGCCATCAACTCGACCGCCGGAGCGAGCATGATGAGCGGCTTACGCGGCAGATTGGCACCCAGGTCGAATGCGCCTTCGGGAATTTCGAGCTCGTGGAGGTAAGGGAAGCGCCTGGTGTAGGCATCCGCCTGCGGGAACGTGAACATCAGCACGCCGCGGGCGTGCAGCATGGCGCGAATCGTCTCCGGTGGAGCGGAATCTCCCGTGAGGAAAATCGCGTCCACCTGACCGCCGACGAGCGCCTTGCGGGCAGCCTCTCCTTCGAGGTCGAGCAGCTGCGTCGGTCCACCCAAGACGATTCCGTTGGCTTTGAGCAGTGCCAGCGCGAGGAGCCGCGTGCCGCTGCCTTCGCTGCCGATCGCGATGCGCTTGCCCGCGAGTTGCGACAGCCTGAACATCGGTCGCCGCGGCCGTCCATGATGCAAGACTCCACGATAGAAGACCGTGAGCGGTTGATAAAACATGCTGCCGAGGGAAACGAGGTCCGCGGTGCTGCCGCCTTGCAACGCAGTTTCCGTGATGCCCGACTGCACGAGCGCGATGTCGATGTGCGAGTGGGGCTCGGTCAGCCGCTGGAAATTCTGTAGGGAGCCTGCCGACGGGATGATTTTGAGCTGGATGCCGTCGGTGGCAAGAAACGCCTGGTACTTTTCGGCGAAGTTCTCGAACGAGCTGCCCTTGGGTCCGCCGCTCATGACGAGCGTACGCGGCGGCAGCGGACGCACGAAGTGCAGCGCGAGCCAGATGGCGGCCGCGCTCGCGAGCAGAATCGGGGCCAGGGTATGGATGAGATCCCACCAGGAGATGGTGGTGATCTTGAGCGGCAAACGCAGCTTTGCGCCCTGGCGCCGGTGAGTGCCGCCGGATTCGGAGCTGGCTTCGCCCATACGGCCGAGTCTAGCACCGCCGCCGCGACAAAGCCCCGGTTGGAGCGGGTCCTGCTTAGAATGCTGTCCTGATAACCGCGTCTCGGAGGACTGATGCCCGCCACTCGTTCTCACGCCCCCGCCGACCATTTCAACCCGGCCAGGGCGCAAGTGTCCGATCTCAACGCCAGTGTCGTCAGCCTGCGAGGCGCTCTGCCGCTGCTCGGCCGCTTGGCCGCCGGCGCTCACCATGGGGCGATCTCCGCCTGTGCCGCGCTGCTCGCATTCATTCCGGCGCATGCGATCGGCCTGAATCAGAGCTTCTGGAGCGCCATCACCGCCATCTCCGTGGCGCAGACTGAGTTTCGCGCGACTCAGACGACCGCTCGCGACCAGTTCATCGGCGCAGCCGTGGGTGGCCTCACCGGGCTCTGCACGTTCTTTGCGCTCGGGCAGAACCTGATTGTTTACGCGTTGGCCGTCGTCCTGGCGATGTTGACCTGCTGGGTGCTGAATGTCGGCTCGGCCAGCCGGCTCGCGGGGATCACCGCGACCATCATCCTCCTCGTCCCGCACGTTGGCTCGCCGCAGCGCATGTTTCTGGCGCGCATCAGCGAGGTGGGTTGGGGAGTTTGCGTCGCCGTCACCATCGTGTGGCTGGCCGGCCGGCTGCCGACGGCGCATCTTGGTGCCAACAGCACGGCTGGCGGAGCACCGCGATGAGCGGAAGTTGCCATCCCGTCCGGCGCCGGGCGCGGCGGGCCGCCGCCCCGGCGCCTTCCGTGCTGACTGCTACTTCAGGTTGATCTCGCGAAGGAGCACATCACCCACCGAGTTGGAGCGCCGGCGGGGCTTTTGTCCGCCCCTTGCGGCGCCGACGCCCGCAGGTTAGATCGCGGGCGATATTCTGTCAAATCAGGGCCGGCGGCGGCCGGAAGCCGCGCGCGAAGGTTTGGCGCAGGTGGTCGATGACACACTGGACGGCGCGCGGCGTCCGTGGTGACCAGGGCCGGATCGCCTGCAGCCGCTCGCCGAAGAAGCCGACCGGCCGCCACTGCGGCAACACCGGCACGAGCTCGCGGCTTTCGGCGCCGCTCCAGGCGGTGAAATCGGGCAGCATGCCCACGCCCAACCCGGCGGCTGCAGCCTCGCGCAACACCTCGCTGTTATTGGCCCGCAGCGGTCCGCGCACCGGCACGCTCAGCCGCTCGGGCACCCGGGCGCGCCGCTCGAAGGACCAGCTGGGTGAGCCGCCGTCGCGCAGATAGAGCAGACACTCGTGCGCCGCCAACTCACTCGGATGCTCCGGCAGGCCGTGGCGGGCGAGGTACTTCGGGCTCGCGAGCAGCAGCGAGCGACTCTCGCATAACACGGTGGCGACATGGGAGTCGGGGACGCGGCTCGCGTGCCGCACCGCCAGATCGAAGCCTTCCTGAGTCAGGTTCACGAATCGGTCGCTGAGATCGAGCTCGAGCCGCAGCTCCGGATAGCGCTCGAGCAGCGCGGGTATCACGGGGGCGATGTGTTGGCGTCCCAGGGCCACGGGGGCGGTCACTCGCACAAGCCCGCGCGGCGCGCCGGCGAGATCCTTCACTCCGGCGACGCCGCGCTCGATGTGCGCGAACGAGGCCCCGGTCTCGTCGACCAGCTGCTGACCCGCCGCGGTCAGCGAGATCGAGCGTGTGGTGCGGCGGACCAGCGGGACACCGAGCGTGCGCTCCAGGTCCTTCAAGCGCATGCTGACGGATGACTTCGCGATCCCGAGGCGGCGCGCAGCCTGGGTGAGACTGCGCGTTTCCGCGATCACGGTCAGCATGTGAAGATCCGGCAGCGCCGCCTCGAAGTCATGGCTGCTCATCGGGTTTCGCGCCTCGATTGTTCAAATTATTGAACATTGTAATCGTTCGGCGGTGGTTCTCAACCGCCGGCGGCGCTCCTACACTTGGTGCAGGCTCCTTTGGACCTTAGCCATGGCAACAGCGCCCCTCTCCTTTTCCGCTCCCGACAGCTCCCTCGTGGGGCACTGGATCGGCGGGCAGGCGGTGTCAGTCGACAACGCCCGCACGCAGGACGTCTTCAATCCCGCAACCGGAAAGGTCGCACGCCGTGTAACCATGGCAGATGCAGCGATCGTTGCGCGCGCGGTCGCGACTGCGGCGGCAGCGTGGCCCAAATGGGCCGATACGCCCCCTATCCGTCGCGCGCGCGTGCTCGCCCGGTTCGTCGCACTCCTCAACGAGCATCGTGATGAGATTGCGGCTCTCATAACCGCCGAGCACGGCAAGGTGTTTTCCGACGCGCAAGGCGAAGTCATGCGCGGCATCGACGTGGTGGAATTCGCCTGCGGCATCCCCCAGCTCCTGAAGGGTGATTTCACCGACCAGGTCTCGACGGGAATCGACAACTGGACGCTGCGCCAGCCCCTCGGCGTGGTCGCTGGCGTCACGCCGTTCAACTTTCCCTGCATGGTCCCCTGCTGGATGTTTCCCGTCGCCATCGCCGCGGGAAACACCTTCGTTCTCAAGCCCAGCGAGCGCGACCCTTCCGCCTCGCTGCTCATGGCGAAGCTGCTCAAGCAGGCCGGCCTGCCCGATGGCGTCTTCAACGTCGTGCAGGGTGACAAGACCGCCGTGGATGCATTGTTGGAGCACCCGCAGGTCAAGGCTCTGAGCTTCGTCGGCTCGACCCCGATCGCGCGGCGCCTGTATGCCCGCGGCGCGGAGCTCGGCAAACGAGTACAGGCCTTGGGCGGCGCCAAGAATCATCTGGTCGTCATGCCGGACGCCGACCTCGAGCAAGCCGTCGATGGCCTGATCGGGGCGGCCTACGGCTCCGCCGGCGAGCGCTGCATGGCGATCAGCGTCGCGGTGCTGGTGGGTGATGTCGCGGACCGCATAGTTCCCAAGCTTGCGCAGCGGGCGAGGACGTTGCGGGTCGGAAATGGCATGGACGCGGATGTCGAAATGGGCCCGGTTGTGACCCGCCAGGCGCTCGAGCGGATCTCGGGCTACATCGACGCCGGAGTCGGTGGAGGGGCGCAGCTGGTGACCGACGGCCGCACCCTGAAGGTACCCGGATACGATAGCGGGTTTTTCCTGGGCGGCACCCTCTTCGACCACGTCAGGCCCGACATGACCATATACAAGGAGGAGATCTTCGGGCCCGTGTTGAGCTGCGTACGCGTCAAGGATGCCGCCGAGGCTGTTCGCCTCGTAAACACCCACGAGCTCGCTAACGGCGTCGCCTGCTACACCCGGGACGGCGGAGTGGCGCGTGAGTTCGCGAGACGCATCGAAGTGGGCATGGTTGGCATCAATGTGCCCATCCCCGTGCCGATGGCCTGGCACGGATTCGGCGGCTGGAAGAACAGCTTGTTTGGCGACATGCACGCCTACGGCGAGGAAGGCGTGCGATTCTACACGCGCCAGAAGTCGGTCATGGAGCGCTGGCCTGCAAGCGCGCCCGAGGGCGCGGAGTTCGCGATGCCGACTTCGCGCTGAGGTCGCGATCGCGCGGTCAGGTTACACGGGCTTCCGCTTGATGAGGGCGGACCGCAAGCACTGGCATACGACCTCATCCCTCTGGTTGATCGCACGGTGCTGAAACGTGACGATACCTGCGTTGGGGCGTGAGCGGCTCTCTTTCAGGCTCACGACTTCGGTGTCCGCGCGGATCGTGTCGCCGATGAACACCGGTTTCGGCATCGTGACCTTGTCGTAGCCGAGATTGGCGACGAGCGTGCCCACCGTCGTGTCACCGACGCTGAGGCCGATCATGAGCGCGAACGTAAATGTGCCGTTGACCAGTATCTGGCCGAACTCGCTCGCCTTCGCGGCCTCGAGATCGATGTGCAGCGGCTGAGCGTTGTGAGTCATCGTCGAGAAAAGGAGATTGTCGGTCTCCGTCACCGTTCGCCGAATCTCATGGGCGATCCGATCGCCCACCTGCCATTCATCAAACCAGCGGCCTGCCATTCGATTCCCCCTTCTTCATGGTCTCTTGCCGGCAAGCCTGAGCACTGCCTGCGCGCGCGCGAGGTGCGGTCGATCGAGCATCGCGCCTTTGTGGCCGACGACGCCGATGCCCGGGTTTGCCGTGAAGAGATCGACGATCTCCTGCGCCGACTTCAGTTCCTCGGCGGTAGGCGTGAAGGCGTCATTGATCGCCTCCACCTGCGCCGGGTGGATGGCGAGCATGCCGCGGAAACCTGACCGGCGTGCCTCCTGCGCACGGCGACGAAGGCCGGCCTCATCGCGGAAGTCGCCATGGATCGTCTCGATGGCGGTAACACCGGCCGCCGCGGCCCCAAGGAGGCAAAAGCTGCGCGCCATCTCATACATGAAGGCATAGCTGCCATCGGCGTTGCGGTTGCTCGTAGCGCCCACCGCATCCGCCAGATCCTCCGCCCCCCACGTGAGCGCCGCCAACCGCGGCGCACCGACATAGGTTCCGGTAGTAAACATGCTTGCCGCCGTTTCCGTCACGAGCGCGATCACCTTGGTCGCGCCCTGCTCGACGCCGGCGGCGACCTCCAGGTCCGACAAGTGTTGATGCAGACGCCCGACATCCGCGCCATGACGCGCTTTCGGCAGCATGATGCCGCCGGGACGGCCGGACATGACCGCCGCGAGATCCGCCAGCGCATGTGGGCCCTGCAACGGGTTGATGCGCACCCAGAGCCGTAAGCGATCCGCGGGCTGCGCGGCGAGAAACGCCGCTACCTGGCTTCGCGCCTTGGGCTTCTCCATTTCGGCGACCGCGTCCTCGAGGTCGAAGAGCACGATGTCCGCGGGACCCGCCGCCGCTTTCTCCATCTTGCGCTCGCTGTCACCGGGAGCGAAGAGCCAGGAGCGCGCGCTGATGCCTTCTGTGAGGGCTGCCATGCGCGGATATTACACAATCGCGTGCGGCCGCAGCAGCGACCGGTTATCTTCATGCGCTGTCGCGCAGGAGCGCGGCTACCAGCGCTTCAGGCGCATCCTCCTGAACCAGATGTCCGGCTTCTGGTACGACGCGCAGGTTTGATCCCCGGATTCGCCTCGCCAACTCGTGGCCGCGCTCGATCGGGATCCAGCCGTCCTGCTCTCCCCAAATGATACTCACCGGGCAGCGCATTTCGCCGTACCGTGACTCGATCTCGTCGGTGTAGCGTTGATCCATCTGTGCGATCTGCCGATAAAAGGCAGCCTGCCCGGATGCGCCGAGCCAGGGCTCGACGTAGAGCTGCAGACTCGACGCCGACAAGGGGTGGAATGCTGCGCCTGCAATGTACGCGGGGACAATCGCTGCATGAATATAGGGCGGCAGGCCGGCGAACGCTGCCTCGTGGTCACGCACGTGGCGCACGAAGGGCGACCCCCAGGGAGCCAGAGCCACGGGATCGATCAAGGTAAGCGAGCGGTAGTCGCAGCCATGAAGGAGATGTGCGCGCAGCGTCGTGCATCCGCCAAAATCGTGCGCAACGACATCGGGCTTGGTAAGACGCCAGTGGCGCAGCAGTGCCGCGAACAATCGCCCCTGGATTGCCAGCGAGACGTCCTGGTTCGGCCGCATTTCGGAGCGGCCGTAACCGAGGAGATCGTAATAAAACACCTGGCGGCGCTCGGTCAGATGCGGGGCAATGCGGCGCCAGACGACCGAGGAAAACGGTGTCCCATGCACGAGCACCAGCGGGGGACGGTCTGCCGGGCCTAGGCACCCAAAGCGCACCGCCTGACCTTCAAAGGAGAAAGTCTCGGGCAAGCTCCATGACACACGGACATCGTCAACCATCGGTTCGCCTCTGCAGGGCCGTAGGGGGCACATATTACGGTCGCTTGCGCGGCAGCCGAACCCTATGTAGACTTACGATTATGGGTAGAGGGCACAGAGATTTGTGGAAATCTCTGGCCGAGGAGTTCCAGCATGAACGGGTACGATCTCGATGCGATCGCTCGTCGTGTGATCGAGCACGCCGCCCACAGAACGCCAACGACCCTCGCGGGGCGGTTGCAGGAAGAGTGGCTTGCGGACTTGTCGGACCAACAAGGGTCAATCGCACGCTTGAGACTCGCTCTGGGCTGCTATTGGGCATCGATCCTGATCAAGCAGGATTGCTGCGCTGGAAGCGCTCCCGCCATGACTTCATCTGCCGGAGGCATCACGATGGCTGACATCCCTCACGGAATGGCGCTCTTCCCGCGGCAGGCGGCAGCTACGGAGAGAGAGCCTGCGATCTGCGAGATCAATACGACCCCTCTGATCGACGTACTCCTCGTGCTGCTCGTTACCCTGATCATCACCCTTCCGATGATGACTCAAGCTGTCAAGTTGGACCTGCCGCAGTCCCCTGCCCGTGACATTGCGCGACCCGAGGTGATCGATCTGGATATCGACTTCGATGGCACGGTCGTATGGAACGGCTCACCCGTCGCGAACCTGCAGCAGCTCGAGGGCTACTTCCGCGCGGAAAGTCATAAAGATCCGCAACCCGAGATCCATTTGCGACCCGATCCCTATGTGAAATATGACGTCGTGGCAAAGGTACTCGCGGCAGCGCAGCGCAACCAGCTGACCAAGCTGGGCTTCGTCAATAACACCGAATTTGCATACTGAGCCGACCGACCTACCCGGTCGCCGTGGCCGGCCCAAACCAAGTGGTCAGTGCCTCGGCGAGCCCCAGCTGACTCGCTTCACCGACCCACGCCACATATCCGTCGGGTCGAATGAGCACGGCGGTGGGATCGCGCACCGCCCCGATCACGGGCAGTTCCCATGGACCCACGTGTTTGGCGTCGATCGAACGAACGCGATCCGGGCACCTTCCGCCTTCCCCAAAGCCGGGCTGCAACCTTTTGCAGTCCACCGTGTTCTTGAGCGGCGTCGCAACCGTTATTCGCGGTCCAATGAAGGGGAAACGATGCCAACTCGAACAGCAGCGCTCACTCGACGGCGAATGCTGCAGTATCTCTCTGCCGCAGCCATTGGCGGGGCCGCCCTGGCTTCGCACGCGGAGTCCGCTGGCCGGTTTCCCCTATGGGAGGTTTCTCTCGGGCGCGGCAAAGTGTTTCTACTGGGACACACACCGCCCCGCGCGACTGCATGGAAGGATGAACACGTTGAGGCCTTGCTTCGCGGGTGCGGACATCTCTGGAATGAGACCAATCACAGACAAAAGGCGAACGCGCAGGCCCTGATGCAGGAATATGGGATCACTCGAGGTCAAAGCCTCGCAAACCGCCTCGATGCGGGGCAGCGCGCCCGACTAGCGGCAGCAGCGAAGGCAGTCAGGGTACCGGTCGAGTCGCTGGCCCAATTTCGCCCGTGGCTTGCGGCTCAAGCGTTGGAAGGCGCCCTTTTTTCGGCTCCGCCCTACAACGAGCCGAACGCCGACCAGGTGCTGGTCGCCAAGGCGCAGGCGCTGTCGATTCCAGTAAGCAGTGAGTTCACGACCTTGACGGATGTCGCCCGCTGGCTCGCAGGACTGTCACCCGCCGCCGAGATGGAGTACCTCCGGTACATCATCGATGAGGTCCTGATGGGTCAGGAGCGTGGGCAGCGGATCTATGCGGAATGGGACAGCGGCAATGCGGCACCCGCAACCGCCTGGATGTCACGGATGGCACGCGACTACCCGGAGCTTTATCGAGCAATGGATGTTCAGAGAAATCAGCTCTGGGTTCCGCGGGTGCATGCGATGCTGAATGCCGATCTGCCGTCCATGATCGTGGTGGGCCTCTACCACCTGGTCGGACCGGACAGTATGCTCGCACAGTTGGCGGCTAGCGGAGTTCGGCTACGGAGAACGTAACGAATGGCCAGGTCTCCGGGACACGGAGCGATGCCTCACCAGCGAAGCCGAACCACGCGCTGTAGAACTACCAATCCGTAAGCGATGCTCATCAGTATGCCGACGAGCAACGTCACGAACAGCCAATGCCACACGACGAGCCTGCCGGGCGGAACGGCGGCAAATGCCGGACGGCGGACAAAGCGCAGGAGTGGCCGGAGATTGGGATTCGCCGGTTCGCCGGGTTCGGGATGCATCAAGGTGTCCTACCGGTAGCAGCAAGCCTCCGCCACCCCAATGCTAACATGCCGCCTCAATCCGCGATGGGCCAGACGAATCGCTCATACATGACGTGACAGCACCTCCACGGCGTCCTCGCGTCGCACTCCAAACCGTTGGGCGACTCTCAGGGAGCGGAAGTTGTCCGGATGAATGAGCGAGACCACCCGCGGCAGCCGCAATACCTCGCGGGCATACTCAAAAACGCAGCGCGCGGCCTCGCTCGCATAGCCCTGCCCCCAACTGCTCCGGTGGAACGTATATCCGAGCTCCCGCTCGAATACGAGCTCGGCACCGGGCGGTGCGTCGTCGCGCTGGTACCATCCCCGCGGACCCGCGGCTACGCCTGCTGCCGCTTCCACCGCCAGGTCGCTCAAGCCGCAGCGTCCGATCAGCGCACCATCAGACTTGCGTACTACAGCCAGCTGCCCCAGTCCGAGGTCCTCGTAGCTCCGGCGGACGGACTCGAGCCACACGAGCGACTCCGCAGACGCTCGCGGCTTCCCGTGCGGTAGGTATCGCACTACCTCTGGGTCAGCATTCAAGGCAACGAAGAAGTCGAAATCGCCGTGCCCGATCCTTCGCAAGGTCAGTCGCGCCGATTCGATCCGCTCAGTACCGCGCGCCAGAGTCACGGGCCGATATCAAGCGGGATCGGAATGCCGTTTCAGGCGCAATTCCAGATGACGCTTCACATCCCGCCATTCGGCCAGAATGATGCTGTACATGTGCGTATCGCGCACGGTACCGTCCGGGCGGCCCTTGTGGTGGCGGATCACGCCGTCCTTCTTCGCGCCCAGCCCCTCGATCGCCTGCTGCGATCGGAAGTTGAAATTGTCAGTGCGCAGGCCCACTACCTTACAGCCGAGCGTCTCGAACGCGTGCTCGAGAAGCATGAGCTTGCAAGTCGTGTTGACATGGCTTCTTTGACGACTCCTGGCATACCAGGTGTAGCCGATCTCCACCCGGTCGATGTCGGCGACGATATCGTGGTACCTCGTGCTGCCGATGACGGCGCCGGATTCGAGGTCACGCACCACCCAGGGAAGCATGTGGCCGTCCGCGAGCCCCTGCAAAGCCGCGGTCACATAGGCCGCCGTCTCATTGGGAGGTGGCACCACGGTAAACCAAAGCTCCCAGAGGGCACCATCGCGCGCCGCTTCCTGAAGCCCACGGACATGCTCCGCGCTCATCGGCTCGAGCCGAACGGATCCCCGTTCGAGGACGATGGGCCTGGGGTTGATCATCTATGTCTCTCCTGCCGCGCCATGGATCTGATATTATCAGTGCATTGATATGATATCAGCGCACTGACAACATGGTCAAGGATACCCGTGAAGGCCTGCCGCACCTGCCGCTGGTGGGAGAGGCAAAGCGCGGGCCCGAGGGTCACCTCACCTATCTGTTGCGACAGGCGAACGCAGCCGCGCGGCTCGCGCTCGATCGTGCGCTCGCGAAGGAGGACATGACCCATCCGCAGCAATCGGTGCTGACGATGATCCGTGCCTACGAGGCTGTTTCAGCCGCCGATGTGGCGCGGCTGACGATGCTGACACCGCAGACGATCAACGGCATCGTGCGCGCACTCGAGATGCGCGGCGCCATCAGAAAGGAGCCGGATCGCGTCCACGGGCGCATTCTGCGACTGATGATCACCGATGAAGGCCGCGAGCTGAACAAGCGTTGCCGCGCGCTCACAGCGCCGATCGAAGCGGCACTGCAGGCCAGGATGAATACGAATACCGAGGACGCTATTCGTCAGTGGCTGGTCGACGTCGCCAAAGCATTTCTGCAGTGAAGCGGCCTCGCGCAGCTCACTCGGCGGCGGCTTGCTCAATCAGCGGCACGACGGCCGCCAGGTTTGCAGCGAAATTGCTGGCCAGACGATGGCGCTGCACGACGTACTGCGGATCGTTGTAAGCGACCCAGACGCTCCCGTCGGACGCTTCCCACGCGAGCATCTTCAATGGCAGATCGAGACCCGCGGTCGGCGCGGCAAGCATGAGCGGAGTGCCCGCCTTGGGATTACCGAAGATGAGCATCTGCTCCGCCGGCATGCGTAGTCCCGCATGCTGCGCATCGCCGCTGAAGTCGATGCGGGCAAAGACGAGAATTCCCCGCTGCTTCAGCAGCGCTTCCAGGCGATCGATGGTAGCGCTGACGGAATGTTGCGAGCGGAGCTGTATGACACCAGGAATATCGGAAGCCGAGCTCATGACCAACCCCTCCTCCAGCGATCGGACGCTGGGCGCATTATTATTGCAAGGCGCGCCCGCGCGCCAGGGGCAGAGGCCTTATTTCACTTCCGCCGCGCTTTCGCCATTTGATCGATCGCCCGGGCCATGCCGGCAGTGATGCCGAAGATGTTGCGTCTTGCTCGCGGGGAGAGTGCGATCCAATCATCGAGACAGCCGACGCCGGCGGCCAGCAGTCGGTCGAGCAGGTACTGCTCGCTGAATTCGAGCGACTGGCGCTCATCGAGCGCCTGAACATGCAGATTTCTGGCCACGACAATGCCCTCACTGCCTCATGGCACGACCCTGACATATCGCACTTCCGTGGACAGTGACCTTCATCCCATGTTGTTGTTGATTGTGGGCGCTGTTTTACTTATTCACTCTCCCCTTGCGCCGACACCGTGAAGCGGACCGCATTTTCACCGCGCCGCGGGCCGCGGCCGCAAGATTCGACACCCGATTGGTTCTGAGATACATTCCTGCGGCGATGGAAGCCGGCCAATCTCAAACACCGCAATTCGCCACCGCCGAGTACTCTCCCAACACCTCGGGCGTGAAGTGTGCCGCGTGTCGCCAGCCGATCAGCGGCGCCTATTTCCAGATCAAGGCCGCGCCTGTCTGTAGCGCCTGCACCGAGAAGCTGCGCGCGCAGATACCGCGGGACTCGCATGCGGCGTTCGTGCGCGCACTCCTCTTCGGCATAGGCGGCGCGGTTGTCGGATTTGCCCTCTATGTCGCCTTCGCCCTGGCTACCGGCCTCATCATCGGCTGGGTGTCCGTGGCGGTGGGCTACATCGTCGGGAAGGCGATGCACATGGGGTCGCGCGGCGTAGGAGGACGTCGCTATCAGGTGGTGGCGGTGTTGCTGACGTATTTCGCCGTGTCGATGTCGGCCGTGCCCATTGCGATCGAGCAGATCCGACTGCACCACCGGAATCAGGCGCAAGAGACGGCACAGCCACAGCCCGGCGCCCCTGTGAGCCTTGCCAAGACGGTGGCCGTGCTGGCGTGGGTCGGCATTGCCTCACCGATTCTGGATCTTCAGGATCCCGTGCACGGGCTCATCGGTCTGGTCATTCTGTTCGTGGGCCTGCGCTTTGCCTGGCAATTCACGGCCGGTCGCACTCTCAACGTATCCGGGCCCTATACGGCGGCACCGGCAAAAGCCACGTGACATGGACGAGGCTTGGCTGTCATAGCCCCGCCCGATCGGTGCCCTCGCTGCGGCGCATCCCTCGCGCCAGGCATTCTGGTGTGTCCTCAATGCCAGGCGCTGGCGCATGCGCCCAGGCTGGAGGAGCTGGCGGCGAGCGCGCGTCGCCACGAGGAGAGCCAGGAGCCGGCGGCTGCACGGGCAGAGTGGCAGGCGGTGTTGGAGCTTCTTCCCGCCGATTCCTCCCAGGCCGCCTGGGTGCGCGCCAAGCTGGCCGAGCTGGGGCGGGACAACCCCAAATCGGCTAAAAGCGAGCCGCCCGCCTGGGCGCGCAGGCTGGGTCCGCTCGCACCGCTGGCGCTGCTCGTTGCCAAAGGAAAGGTCTTCCTCGCGCTGCTGAAGCTGCCCTTTCTGCTGAGTTTCGCCGGCTTCGCCGCACTTTATTGGGGACTGTATGGGGCGAAATTCGGAATCGGGTTCGCCGCTCTCATCCTGGTGCACGAGCTCGGACATTTCATCGCGCTACGGCGGCGCGGCCTGGCCGCAGAGCTCCCGATGTTCGTTCCGGGGCTCGGTGCCTACGTGCGCTGGACCGCGGCTGGCGTGACCGCCGATACACGCGCGCTCGTAAGTCTCGCCGGGCCTCTCGCCGGGGCTTTTGGCGCCGCCGTCTGTGGCCTGATATGGCTGCGAACCCAGGAGCGACTCTGGGTCGCGCTCGCAAGCTTCTCAGCGTTCATCAACCTCATGAACCTCATTCCCGTCTGGCGGCTGGACGGCGCACAGGCCATCGCGGCCGTCACGCGCACCGGCCGCATCTGCATCGCGCTGGCATCGCTCGTGTTCGCCGCCTATCTTTCGCAACCTCTGGTGCTGCTGGTGGCCGGCGGCGCGGCCTACCGCGCGTTCGGCAAAGAGCCTCCAGCCGAGACATCATCCGGCCATGGAGTAACCGCATACTTCATCGTGCTGCTTGCGATCCTGACCTATCTGTCCACGCTGGCCCCGCTTGGTGCGCCGCCGCGCTGATCACCTTGCAGTACGACGGCAGCCCCGAGCCGGTGCCATCGTGGGCCACAGCGGCCGTCCATCGAGCGGCATGGCGCCAAGCCGAAAGCGACACTTCAGCGGATAGGCTGGTATCGGCGGCAGACTCTCCCAGCCAAACGTCATACATGCCCGGCGCAATGCGCCAGCCCGCCGCGCCTTCGTCGTATGTCGACAACAGTCGCGGATCCACCGTGATGGACAGCGCGGCCGAGCCGCCCGGCGCGAGGCTCACCTTCGACCATCCCGCCAGCCGCCGCGGCGCCTCCCAACCGCCCGCCTTTGGGCCCACGTATACCTGCGGCACGGCTGCTCCGGCGCGGCCGCCGACGTTGGTCACTTCAAAGGATACGATCAGGCGGCCGTTCTGCGCCCGGGCCGCGAGGTTGCTGTAACGGAACCTCGTGTACGAGAGGCCATAGCCGAAGGGAAACAGCGGTGCCAGCCGCTGCTTCTCGTACCACTTGTATCCGGCCGCGGCCCCCTCGCGGTAATCGATGTCGAACGGCTTGCCTTGCGGGACGCTCGCGCCGGGCAGCTGAGGATTCGGCAGCTGCGCCAGAGATTCGGGAAAAGTCACCGGCAACCGGCCCGACGGATCTATCGCGCCGAACAACACCTGGGCGATCGCCGGGCCGCCGCTGCTGCCCGGATACCAGGCTTCCACGACGCCGGCGACTTCGCTCAGCCAGGGCATCAGCACCGGCCCACCTGTCTCCAACACCACCACGGTATGCGGATTTGCCGCCGCCACTGCGGCAATCAATGCATCCTGGTTATCCGGCAGAGTCAGCGATACATCCTCGCTCTCCGCCGCCCATTGGGTGGCGAATACAATCACGTGATCGGCCCACCGGGCCTGCCGCGCCGCCTGCTCGATGTCCTCTCCTGACAGGTAGCGGACCTGAGTCATCGGACTCTGTCCCATGAGCGCCGCCAGCGGCGATGAGGGCAGATACACCACCGGCCCAGGGAAACCCTTCGGGCCGAGGCCAGGCACGACATTGCCACCTACCGGGAACACCGTAGAGGAGCCGCCGCCCGAAATCACGCCGCGGTCAGCGTGTCCGCCGACGACCAGTAACCGGCTCATCGTTTGCCGCAGGGGCAGAATCGCGCCGGCGTTCTTCAGGAGCACGATGCCCTGCGCCTCGTCGGCCTCGGACACCATCGCGTCGGCGGCGAAGTCGATCGGCGCCGGATCATCGCTGATCGGGTGCGCAACCAGGCCGACGGCGAACATCGAGCGCAGGATCCGTCTCGCCATGTCGTCGAGGCGTGTCACGGGCAGTTTGCCCGCCACGACGGCTCGTCGCAGCGTCGCGCCGAAATACGGCTGACTATCGAGGATCCAGCCCGACTCCTGGTCGAGCCCGGCAAGCGCAGCGGCCGCGGTGCTGTGGGTTGCGCCCCAGTCCGACATCACATAGCCGGCGAAGCCCCAGTCGCCTTCGAGCACCTGCCGCAGCAGCCAGCGGTTCTCACAGCTATACACGCCGTTCAGCCTGTTATAGGCGCACATCACCGTGCCGGGGCCGCCTTGCTCGATCGCCAGCTCGAAGGCGAGCAGATCCGACTGGCGCGCCTGCCCCTGATCGATGTCGGCGTTCAGGACGTTGCGCCCGGTCTCCTGGTCGTTGAGCGCGAAGTGCTTGAGCGCCGCGATGACGTGTTGCGACTGGATACCCTGGATCTGGGCCGCGGCGATCGTGCCCGCCAACAGGGGATCCTCGCTGGCGTACTCGAAATCACGCCCGCCACGCACCTCCCGCACCAGGTTCACTCCAGGACCCAACAGTACGTTGAAACCAGAGGCGCGCGCCTCCGCGGCAATCATTGCGCCGCCGCGACGAGCCAGGAGCGGGTTCCAGGTAGCCGCGGTTGCCAGTCCCGACGGCAGCGCAGTCCGCTCTCGATAAGCGTCCGCGGACTCCCTCTGGGTGGCGACACCGAGGCTCGCGTCGGTGATCCACTGTGGTGGAATGCCAAGGCGGGGAATGCCCGGCACATAACCCGCCGACCCCATGCGTGCGCCCGGCGGCGGACGATAGGACACGTCCGGCTTCAGGGAGCCGAAATAATCGAACACCAGCGCGAGTTTTTCCTCCCGCGTCATCGCCTTTACGACCATGCTCGCGTGCTCTTCCGGTGATAGGGCGGGGTCGAGCCACGGGCGGTTGGTCGTGGCGGCTGCCGCGGGCCCCCCCGGGATCGCGGTGGCCAGCAGGATCAGGACGACGAGCCCTCTGAATGCGGACTTCAAGTGCGCAATCCGGCGACATTGCTCGTGGCCTCGAGAAGCCGCGAGTTCTTGCGGTGCGCCATCAGCGGCAACTGCTTCAATGAGGCGATCATGAAATGAATGAGCGTGAGGTAGCCGCGCCGGAAGAGCTCCACCACCACCGGGTCGGGGAGCTTCGCCAGGACGTCCTGGTTGATGGTGTAGAGGCCCGCGCACTGATGCTTCGTGCCATCATCGAGCTCGACCTCGATGTCGATCGGCTCTATCAGCTTCAATTCGAGCAAGCGCGCGATGAATACGTTGGTCGTCTCGATGCCCGGCCTGAGATCCTGGAAGGCCCAGATGATGCCCTGCAGGTACCGGCTCGGCCGCCCGGCATGATCGAAGAGCGGCTGGCCGCTCTCGGCGCCGACTCGCGGGTGATCGAGATCGATGCCGATCTCCGGTCCGTGGGCATAGAAGGGCAGGCGCTGCAGTGCGAGCGGCCGATAGGACTCGCGCTGCCGCCACTCCTCCAGAAACAGATTCTCGCCCTCGTCAAAGCCCAACATGGCCCCGCAGTACAAGTGTCCGGTACCGGGGTTCTTCGTGAAAAGGATCGGATAGCGGACCACGAGCTGGGCGAATTCATTGACGATCACCTGCACGAAGTGCTGGTTGTCGCCGTAGCCGGCCGAGGCGCGGCCATCCACCTTCAGTGTCCGATGCGCATCTCTGTTGAGCGGAACGATCTGGGTCATGGGCGGCTCATCCAACCTCAAACGGATTGCAGTCCGTGCTCATGGATCTTCGTCAGCAGCTCACGGTTCTTCGGCAGCCGCGTGCGCATCTCATCTGTGAGGCGCTCGTTCTGCCGGACCAACCTCGAGGCGAGAAGCTCGCTATCGGCTGTGTCGGCGGCCGATACATCCGTCTCGAACCCCATGCCGTAGAGCACGTACTGGTAACTCGCGGCGGGAAAGACCTCTTCCAGCCGGTCGAATTCGTCGAAGAACCAGGGCGACTGGTACTGCCACAGGGTGAGGAGATCCCGCAGCCGCTCCGGTACCGTCGCCGGATCGACGTTGTCGCGCCAGAAGGCGGTGTCGGTGCGCCGGGTGAGCACGTAGTGCAACTTCAGGAAATCCACGATGCGGCCGAAGCGGTACAACGTCACCTCGTTGAACCGCTTGGCGACGATGTGCATGACCTCGCGGCACGCCGGCATCTGCTCGGCGAGCAGCTTGGCGGAAAGCTCGACCAGGACAATGGCCGAGGACTCGAGTGGCTCGAGGAATCCGCTGGCGAGTCCCACCGCCACGCAGTTCCGCTTCCAGAAGGTGTCGCGATGGCCGGCGCGGATCGGGATCTTGCGCACCGGCAGCTCGCGATGCTCGGCACCGATGTAACGCAATAGCGTCGCGCGCGCCGCCTCTTCGCTCTGGTGGCGGCTCGAGTAGACATAGCCGACCCCGCGCCGGCTGGGCAGGCAGATGTCCCAGGTCCAGCCGGCCTCCTGTGCCGTCGAGATGGTCTGCGAGGCCATGGGCGCATCCGGGGTCGAGAACGGCACCTGCACCGCAAGCGCGGTATCGCAGAAAAGAACATCGCCGCACTCCTTGAACCCAACTCCGAGGGTCTTGCCGATGAGCAGCCCCGAGAAGCCGCTGCAGTCGATGAAGAGATCGCCGAAGATCTCCCCGGCCTGCTTGGTCAGCACGCTCTCGATGTCACCGCACTCGTGCTGATTGACCTGCACGACATCGGCGAGCACGTGCCGAACGCCCAGCTTTTCCACGCAGTGTTTGGCCAGAAAAGGCGCGAACTTGCCCGCGTCCAGGTGATAGGCGTAGTTGGCCGATCCCTTGTATTCCGCATGGGTGATGGTCTTCGGCGCCAGTCCCTCGTCGCACAGCCGCCCCTGCGGCGTCACGAAGTCGCAGAAGCTTCGCCCCTGGCCCTCGCGCAACCAGTGCGGCACCAGATTCACCTGGGAGAAGCCCTGCGGGACCATCAGCGGGTGGTAGTAAGCGTCATCCTCCGCGCCTGTCGTCCAGCCGGCGAATTTGCCTCCCTGCTTGAAGGCCGCATCGCACTCCCGGAAGAGCGCGGTCTCCGATACTCCCATCCTTTCCAGGGTTGAGCGCATCGTCGGCCACGTCCCTTCCCCGACGCCAATGATCTTGATGTCCGGAGACTCGATCAGCGTCACGGAGAGGCCGCCCGCCTTCATCCGAGGCTGATGGCGAGCGGCAATGATCCCTGCGGTCAGCCAACCGGCGGTTCCACCGCCGACGATGACCACTGCTCGTACGGGCTGCATGATGCAATCAGAAGTTCAGGCGGGCCCCCAGCGTAAATGTGCGTCCGTAGTCGATGATGTCCAGGATCTGATTCTCGAAACGTCCGCGGGTGACGTACTGTGCGTCGGTGAGGTTCAATGCCTCGAAGAATACGTTGACGTTCCTGTTGATGTCGTAGCTGGTGGTGAAGTCCACCGTCTTCGACGCCTCGAGGAACGTCGGCTCCGTGCCCGTCTGCGAATTGTTCTGCGTCTGGCCGAAGAAGAGGAACTCCGTCGCCTGCCAGTTGAAGCTCACCCGGGCCTGGAATCCGTGCGCCTCGTAGAAGCCGATGACGTTCACCGAATCGCCGACGCCAGGCAGCGCGAACTGGTTGGTGTATATGTATGGGTTGTAGGGCTTGTTCGTGCCGATGACATTGCCGTTGACCGTGTAACCGAAGTTGAGGGGCAGCATCTGCTGCCAGGTGATCTCCACGCCATGCACGTTTGCGCTCGGTCCGTTAACGTACGTGGTTTCGGCAAACTGCGCCAACTTACCGGTCGTCGGATCACTCACGCCATTGATCGTCGTATCGAATGTCTCGAGCTGCGCAAACTGGCTGATACGCTTGAAATAGCCCTCGACCGCTATGTAGTCGTTGGGCGCGTAGTACCACTCCGCTCCCAGAGTGAGGTTGTCCGACGTCAGCGGCAGTAGTTGCGGATTGCCTCCGGTCGCCGTGAGCGCGCCCACGCGGCCACTCTCGCTAAGCGCCGGGTTGAGGTCCGCCAGCGGCGGCTTGGTGAGCGTACGCGACGCGTCGAAGCGGATCTTCACATCGGGGCGGACCATCAGGTTGAGGTCCAGGCTCGGCAGGAAATAATTGTAGTCGTTCGGAGCGGTGATCGTCGAGGTCGGTCCTAAGTTGAAGACAAATGCCGTATGATCCGCCGACTCCACGGTGAGGGACTGCAACTTGTCCCCGAGCCCGATCGTGTCGACGGTGGTGCGGTCGTAACGCAAGCCCAGACGCGCGTTCAACGGCATGTCGCCCAATTCGAAATCGTGCACGACGGTGACGAATGGCGAGTAAGTCTTCTCTTGGGTTCCAAACACCGAGCTTATACTCAGCGCCAGCGGGAGGAACCCACCCGTATAGGCCGGGTAGCCCGCATTGATGGTATTCGGATTTGCGGCGCTGGGTCCCAGGCTCGCCAGGTAACTGTACACGGCGAACGGGTTAAAATACGGAATGGCGGACGGCAGATTGCCGTTGCCGCTCCAACCAGGAAGGAAGTTGGCGGTGCTGAGGCCGCCCGAAAAGAGAGACGGCGGGAGAGCCACGCCGCCGGTGTTGCCAGAAAGCGGCCCGTAGCCGGAGAAGAGCTGCCAGGCGTTGTTCTGGAAGTCGTTGTAGGTACGATTGTTGAGCGTGTTCTCGACGAACTGCAGGCCGAAATTCACCTTGGTGGAGTCCCCCTCCCAGGTGGCGTCCACCTTCGCCTGGTTGACGTAGTCGGTGTCGATCGGCTGTTCCAGCGGCATGACGTGCGAGCCGATGATAAACGGATCCAGGCCGAGGAAGTTGCTGCCGTTGCTGTTCGGGCCTGGCGCCGTCTGGTAGGGCAGGCCGTCACCGCCCGGCACGGCGACGCCGCCGACGTAGCCGTTCTCGCTGCCCCCACTCGAGGGGCCATAGCCCACGTCCGCGTCGACCTGTTCGAGCTGGCCATTCGGATTCAGGTAGGCGGCCGACTGATCGGCATCGAGCTCCGCCGACCACGTATCAGAGACGTCCCACAACACGTTGAGGCCGTAATTGATATTCTTGGTGTAGCTGCCGTCCCAATCCGCCTGCAGGTCGGTGGGCGCCGGGCCGTAGTCGAAATTGGTGATCGTGCCGTTGGCATCCGTCTGCACGTTGTAGAACTGGTTGGAGCTGAACCAATTGCTGAAGTGAGCGCGATCGCCCAGCACCCGGTCGTCGGAATAGTTGGTGTCCACGGTCACCAGCACCGCATCAGCGGGATGCCATTGAAAGACGGCGCGGCCGTTCTTGCTGCGGTCGTCGGTGCGGTTCACGAACAGCGAGTAGTTCTGGATGTACCAGCTCGGCCTCGTGTTGGTCGGGTTGACGGCCGCGTCCCCCGCGGCGTCCACATTGGCACCGAGCGGCAGCGCCTGCCCTGCCGCATTGACGCAGGTCGGCCCGCCAGCCATCTGGCAGCTGTTTAAGTACGTTCCTTCCCACCCCTGGTTGTCGAGTTGATTCGAGAGGGTCTTCTTGTCGCTGTATTCCCCCTCGATCAGGACGCCGAAACGGTTATCGTCGAAGGTGTCGCTGATGAGCGCGCCGACGTCCGGCGTTGCCTCGCCGTCGCGCTGGGAAAGGCTGCCCGAGCCGAGCGCATGCATCTGGAACCCGGGGTGGTCGAAGGGCTTCGGCAGCTTGATGTTGACCGTGCCGCCGGCGGCTCCGGAAGAGATGCTGAAGTCCGGACTCTTCAGAACGTCGACCTCGCCCACGTAGTCCGCGCCCATGGAGGCGAAGTCGAATTGTCGGCTGTTATTTTCGACGCCGGCCTGCGGCCGCCCGTCGACCAGCGTCTCGACGAAGTCCCCGCCCAAGCCATCGATAGTGACGGCGGAGGCGTTACCGTTGGAGAGGACCTGCGTGTCCATGAGGTCCGATACCCCGCGCTGCACCGTCACGCCCGGGACGTGCTCCATGGCGTCACCGAGGGTGCTGGACGGGAAGTGACCGATGCTCTCGGCGGAGACGGCATCCACCACGCCGAGCGACACCTTCTTGATCTCCAGTGATCTTTGCAACGAGCCGCGGATGCCCGTGACCACGATCTCCTGCAACTGCTCGGCGCCCGTGGTCGGCTTCGGCACGCCGTTCTGATCCTGCGCCGGCGCGGCGGTTTGGGCGTGCAGGCCGCCGCTAACGCCGAAGGCGATCGATCCCAGCGCCAATCCCGAGAAACCGATATTGGAACAGGCGGCGCGCCCCGTGCCGTTCGGTTTCGCGTTCTTCTTACACTCATTCTTCAACGCATTACGCAAAGTCTTGCGGCTCATCGAATGCCTCCCCTCTGCAAGGAATTCACGGACCGTGTCTTCTGGTTGTACACGCGCTGGTCCCCCTGGTTGTCGCTGTTGCTCGAGCGCAACGCTGCAAGCGGTTTCTGAAACCGGTTGCAATCGAGTCTGCTCGTCTCATATGCAGATGTCAAGAACTCGGGCGGCGCTCGGACGGAAGCGTTTCCATTTCGCAGTGGAAACGATTCCATCAAAATGGACTATGATCCACCGCCAGCGCACTGTCAATACGGGTTGGCGTCGCCGCGTTGGTTACGGCGACCGTCGAGAGATTCTGGTAGGGTGAGTCGAATGGCAACAATAAAGGATGTGGCGAAACGTGCCGGTGTCGGGCTCGGCACCGCATCACGCGTCATCGCGGGCAACGGGCCGGTATCCGAAGCGGCCATCCGGCGCGTCCGCAAGGCCATAGAAGAGTTGAAATTCCGTCCCTCCCACGCGGCCCGCGCGCTGCAGAAGGGACAATCACAGACCATCGGGGTTTTCGTACCCCTCATCGCCGGCTCCTTCTACACACCGATCCTGCACGCCATCTACACCGCCCTGCGCGCCTCGGGGCGGCAGATGGTCGTGGACTTCGGCCAGTCGCCGGAGAGCGAGCGACAGGATGCGCTCGCGGGCGCGGAATTCCTCGCCGACCGCGGTTGCGACGGGTTGATCACGATGGGCACGGCACTCAGGCCCGCGGATGTCGCGCGGATCGCCGAGCGCCAGCCGCGATTCGTATTGCTGAACCGCAGCATCCCCGGGCTCAAGGAGCATTGCTTCAACCCCGATCACCGCGCGGCCGGGGCCACCGCGGCCCGCTCACTGTGCGAGGCGGGCCACCGTCGCCTGGCGGTCATCGAGGGACCGAAGACTGCTCACGACAATGCGCTCAGAATGCGCGGCTTCGACGAGATACTGGGTGGCTTCGGAATCGATCCGCAGCGCATCCCACGCGCGCGCGGGGACTTCTCGCCGGAGAGCGGTCGGGCGTGTGTGCGGGAGCTGCTCGAGCGCGACGTCCCTTTCAGCGCCCTCTTCTGCGCCAACGATGAGATGGCGATCGGTGCCATCTCCTATCTGCGGGAGGCCGGCGTGGACGTGCCGGGCCAGTGTTCCGTCATGGGCTACGACGGCATCGCTTTATCGGCGCTGACCGTACCGCCGCTCACGACTGTGCTCATTCCGTGGCGGGAGGTCGCCACCAACGCGCTGAACTATCTGCTCAACCTCTGCTATGGCAGCTCGCTGCCGGTAGACCGCGACATCCCCTCGCAGGTGCTCTGGCGCGGGTCGGTCACTCGCATCGATCCCAGCTGACGAACGGCACGCAGCAGCCGGCTGTACCACAGGGCGCTCTGCTTGGGCCGCCGCTCCTGGGTGGCGTAATCGACGTGGACGATACCGAATCTCTTGCCGTAGCCGTGAGCCCACTCGAAGTTGTCGAACAGCGACCACACGAAGTAGCCCCGCAGGTCGACTCCCTGGTAGATGGCATCCGCGACGGCACGCACGTGAGACTCCAGATAGGCGCGCCGCGGCTCGTCATCCACCTGACCGTTCACCACCCGGTCTTGGTACGCGGCGCCGTTTTCGGCAATGTAGAGCGGCGGCAGGGGGTAGTCGTGATGCAGCCGCAGCAGGAACTCGCTGAAATCCCGAGGCGCGACCTCCCATCCCATGTCCGTTACCGGCGCGCCCTGCCGTGCCGGAACCCAGCGCCGGCCTACTCCCGAGACCATCGGGTTGTAGAAATTGACGCCCAGGAAGTCGAGCGGCGCAGCAATGATCTGCGCATCACCGGGACGTATGTGCGGACCATCCGCGCCAACATAGTCGAGCACATCCTCAGGATATGTCCCAAGCAACAGTGCATCGAGGTACCACCTGACGAGCAGGCCGTCGTCGCGCCTCGCCTGCAGCACGTCCTGCGGCGCGTCGCTTGCGGGGTAGACTGGCGCGAGGTTCAACACGATTCCCACCGACACACCCGATCGCGCGGCTCGTATTGCCCGGGCGGCGAGACCGTGGCTGAGCAGGCAGTGATGCGAGACCTGCATGGCCGTGGCGCGGCTCCTGATGCCGGGCGCGAACACACCCATCTCATGACCCAACGTAGCGGTCACCCAGGGCTCATTCTGCGTCGTGAATGACCTGACACGGTCTCCCAGCCGCGCCGCCATCATCCCGGCGTAGTCGGCAAACGCCTCGGCGGTGCCCCGCGCCGCCCAGCCGCCGGACTCGCGCTGCAGCCGCGCGGGCAGGTCCCAGTGGTACAGAGTCGCGAGCGGTTGTATGCCGCGCGACAGCAGGCCGTCCACCAGGCGATCGTAGAACGCGAGCCCCGCCTCGTTGCTGGCAGCCCCTCCTTCCGGGCGCACCCGCGGCCAGGAAATCGAGAAGCGATACGCGGGAATACCGAGCCGCTGCATCAGATCGAGATCCGACTGCAGCCGATGATAATGGTCGCAAGCGGTCTCGCCGCTCGAGCCGTCCGCTATGACGCCCGGCAGGCGGCAGAACTCGTCCCAGATCGAGGGTCCCCGTCCATCGCTCGCCACGGCACCCTCGATCTGGTACGCGCTGGTCGCCACTCCCCAGAGGAAGCCCGGCGGAAAGCGCCGCGCCAGCGTCTCGATTGCTGAATCACTCATGGGCAAAGGATCACCTCGCGGCGCAGGCCGCACGTATTCGTTCTCGATCGGAATCAGAGCTGGCGTGTCGAGTCGCGTACCACGATTTCGACAGCCGGTGACTCGACGCGTGGCCGCCGCCCGGTGATCAGGGCCAGTAGCCCTTCCACCGACCGTTCTCCCAGCAGGCCCACGGATTGACGGACGCTGGTCAGTGGCGGCAGGGTGTACGAGGACGACGGCAGATCGTCGAAGCCGACGACTGAGATGTCCTCCGGCACCGAGAGTCCCTTGCGAAACAGGCCCAGATAGGCGCCGTGTGCCGTCTGATCGTTGACGCAGAAGATGGCCGTGAACTCGCGGCCTGACTCGACCAATTGCATCGTGGCCCTGAGGCCGCCCTCCTCATGCCAATCGCCGGCCTCCACGAGGTCCGGATCGAACGGAATCCTCGCCTCCTGCAGTCCTGCCTTGTAACCCGCCAGGCGCTGGAGCGCATCCGGATGGTTCGCCGAACCGGCAATGAAGGCTATGCGGCGATGTCCTCGTCCGATGAGATGCCGCATCGCCAGCGCGGCGCCCTGTCGATCATCTATCGGCAGGCTGCAGACTGCTGGCGCTTTCACACTCCGTCCGGTCACGACGATCGGGACGCGTTTGGCGAAGTCCTTTACGGCCGCATCGCTGAGGCGACCCGAGAACATGATGATGCCATCCACTCCCCGGTCGATGAACTCGCGCATGCAGCGCTCTTCGTCCGCCTCGTTCCAATTGCCGCTCATGAAAAGCGCCGCATAACCCGCTTGCAACAACCGCAGCTCGACGCCACGCAGTCCTTCGGCGTAGAACGGGCTGTCGATCGACTGGCTCAACACGCCGATGGTGAGCGTTCGCCCGAGCGCAAGCCCCCGGGCTGCCGCGTCGGGACGGAAATCATGCCGCGCGATCGCGGCTTCGACGGCGCCTTTCAGCTCCTCACTGACTTTGACGGTGCCGTTGATGATGCGCGAGACCGTGCTCGCCGAGACGCCGGCTTCGCGTGCAATCACTCTGAGAGTCACGGCACGGCGCGGACGTGGTCCACGTTTACCGGGTTTCTGCCGCTGAGCGTTCATCGCACGGGTCCCGGGGTCGCTGTCGGGCCATCGCCCGATCTTGCTTCATGTCGCACCCAACGCTGCCGAGCCTGCCACACGCGCCTGCCGAGGAAAGCCTGCTCGATCTCCTCCAATGTCTTGCCGCGGGTCTCGGGACCGAGGAGCAGGATGAAAACCAGGGCCGCCACCGCCAGCAGTCCGTAACCGAGAAAGGTCCCCGAGGCGCCCCAGTGGACGGTCTCCCACGGGAACACCAGCGTGACGGTCGCGCTCACCAGCGAGTTCCAGAAGCCGACGACAGAAACCGCAAGGGCCCGCTGCTCGTTGGGAAAGATCTCGGCCACCATCACCCACGTGACCGGGCCCAGCGAGATCGCGAACGAAGCGACGAAGGCAATGACGGCAATGAGCACGATCGTCGGGTGGGCGACGGACACGGTGCCCCCGGAGCCGGCACGAAAGGCCCAGCCGATGGCAAGCAGGGCCGCCGCCATGCCGCTCGTGCCCACGACCAACAGCGGCTTGCGGCCCAACCTGTCTATCCACCGCATCGCTACGATCGTCATGGCGAAATTCACCGCGCCCACGATCGCGGCCTGGTGGAAGGCGCTTTCGAGCCCACCGCCCGCCTGCGCGAATATCGTGGGCAGGTAATACAGGACCGCGTTGATGCCGGTGATCTGCTGGAAGAACGCGAGCCCGGCGGCGAACACCATGACGAAGCGCATGCGCCTGCCGAAGAGTGCCGACCAGCCGCCGCCACGCCGCGCCGGCGGCGGCAGTTGGATACTCTCGAGCTCTGCGACCGCTTCGCGGCCACGAACGGCCCGCATGACTTCGAGCGCTTCCCGGCGGCGGCCGTGGGCGAGCAGCCAGCGCGGGCTTTCCGGCACCGTGGTGAGCAAGGCGAGGAATACCAGCGCGGGAATTGCCTCCACGCCGAGCATCCAACGCCAGCTCCCGGCTCCGGTGGTCAGGATCAGGTCATTGGAGAAGAAAGAGGCGGAGATGCCGATGACGATCATCAGCTGGTTGGTCGCGACCAGAAAGCCCCGCTGCTCCGCCGGCGCAATCTCGGCGATGTACATGGGCGCGGTGAGGATCGCGGCGCCGACGGCGAGCCCGCCGAGGATGCGCGCAATGATGAAGGCAGGATACGAGTGCGCGGTCGCTGCCAGGAGCGAGGAGCCGAAGAAGAGCACCGCCGTCAAAAACAGTACCGCCCTGCGGCCATAGCGATCACTCAGCACGCCGGTGCAGAGATTGCCGGCCATCGCGCCCCAGCCGAGGCTGCTCACCGCCCAGCCGAGTGCGAGACTCCCGCCGGCGCCGCCGAGGCCGAAGTAGTCACGAATGAACGGCACGGCGCCGGATATGACGGTCGCATCGAAGCCGAGCAGGAATCCGCCGAGTGCCGCTACGAGCGCGATGCGAATGCTGCGTGGAGTCGCCGCCATCTGCCTGTTGGAACCACCGAAGCGCCCGTGAAATGCCGGATTCACCCGGTCTGAAACCGGTTTCTTAATCCTGCGCGCCGAGAGCGGGGCTTGTCAAGCCGATCACTGCCGCGTGCGCAGTGGCAATGCGAGCAACGCGCGCCGCCGCAACCAGAGGCTGGGACGGTAGCGATCCGAGCCGGTGATTTCCTGCATTCGCCGCAGCGTGTCGTGAACGCGCTCGGTGCCCAGCCATTCGCCCCACTCGAAGGGGCCGCGTGGGTAGTTCTGCGCGAGACGCATCGCGACGTCGATGTCTTCCGGGGTGCCGATCCCGAGCTGCGCGACCTCGCAGGCGAGATTTACCACCATGGCCAGAATCCGCGGCGCCACGAACGCGGGCGAATCACCGATCACGGCCACCGCGAGACCCGTGCCGCGCAGGAAGGCGGCGAGCTTCCGCGCCGCCGCATCACCGCCAACGGGCGGCATCAATGTCAGAAAGCCCCTCTCCACTCCCAGGAGGTCGACGGCGACGACCCGTGCCGGCTCGAGTCCGAGCCTCGCGGCGGCGGTCGCCGCATCCTCGCCCGCAGCCGGGCTCACGAGAATCACCTCGGCCTGCGCGGCGGTGACCAGCCTCAAGCCGCGCTCGGCGAGTATTTCGAGTCCCTGTGCCCCCGCGGCAATCCAGGCTGAGACGGCGGGCGCCGCCGCCGGCGCTGCGCTCGCATCGTCGCCGTCAGAAGTCGAGGCAGCCCTGCCCTCGCCGTAGTCGTAAAACCCGCGGCCGGTCTTGCGTCCCAGCTGACCTGCCGCAAACAGTGACTCGTGCAGGGCGGTGGTCTTCAGCCGCGGATCGTGCTGGAAACCCTCGTAAACAACGCGTGTCGCGGGTAAGTTGACGTCGATGCCGGTGAGATCCATGAGCTCGAAGGGTCCCATGCGAAAGCCCGCGGCCTCACGCATGATCCGGTCGATCGTCGCCACGGGCGCGACGCCCTCATGTTGGATATGCAGCGCCTCCGTGATGTACGCACGTCCGAGAAGGTTGACGAGGAAGCCCGGCACATCCCGCACCTTCACGGCCGTTTTGCCCAGGCGCTCGGCGAGCGCGAGCGCGCGCTCCATCGTGCGCTCCGACGTATCCGTCGCGCGGATCACCTCGACGAGCCGCATGAGCGGCACCGGATTGAAGAAATGGAGTCCGCAAACCCGCTCACGATGCCGACAGACGCGCGCAATCGCGGCAACCGGGAGTGATGAGGTGTTGGTCGCCAACACCGTGGCGGGGGACACGATCTCCTCCAGCGCCGTGAACAGCCGCTGCTTCGGCTCCAGCTGCTCGATGATGGCCTCGATCACGATCTGCGCGGGGGCAAGCTCCTGCAGACGCTCCGCGAGCGTGAGGCGGCCCTCGGCTTCGGTGGCCGCGGCGGCGGTGATCTGACCCTTCTCCGCCAGTCGCGCGATTCGCGAGTGTATCTCGCCGCGGGCCTTGGCGAGCGCCGCCGCGCTCGCATCATGCATGATCACCCCGAGTCCGGCGGTCAGCGCCGCTTGCGCGATGCCCGCGCCCATCGCGCCCGCGCCGATGACGCCTATCGTGTCAAGCGGCTCAGCATTACCTGACATCTAACGCCCCTTGAACTCGGGCTTGCGCTTCTCGAGGAAGGCGCGCATGCCCTCGGCCCGGTCCTCGGTGGCGAACAGCTCCTGGAAACTCTGGCCTTCGAGGCGTAGCCCGGCCTCGAGCGGCAGGTCGGCGCCGCGCACTACCGCGTCCTTGATGGCAGCCACGGCGAGGGGCGGCAGCGCGGCGATGCGCGCCGCAATCTCCAGCGCATGCTTCAGGACCTCACCATCCGCCACCACTTCGGACACGAGGCCGAGACGGTGTGCGTCGGAGGCGCCGAGCAGGTCGCCCGTGAGCAACCACCGCATGGCTGCGAACTTGCCCACCGCGCGCACGAGCCGTTGCGTGCCGCCGGCTCCAGGCATGATCCCCAGCTTGACCTCCGGCTGCCCGAGCTTTGCGCCCTCCCCTGCGATGATGATGTCGCAATGCATCGCGAGCTCGCAGCCGCCGCCGAGCGCGAACCCATTGATCGCCGCGATGATGGGTCGCGGGTACCGCTCGATCGCAGCCCAGGCGGCCCGCGTTCTCGCGAACGCCGGATCGGTGGGCGTACGCTGCGCGATCTCTGCAACATCGGCGCCGGCTGCGAATGCCTTCTCATCACCGGTGATCACGACGCATCGAACCGCGTCGTCCGAAGCGAGATCAGTGAAACGCGAGGCCAGAGTCTCCCGCAGCTCCATGTTGAGCGCATTCAGACGATCCGGGCGGTTGAGCCGCAGCAGCGCCACTCCCGGGCCGGGGCGCTCGAGCAGGACTACCGACATCAGAGGCTTCCTAGAGGCTGGAACGACTACCTCAAGCGTAGGCGGTGATCCGGCTGCGAGCAAGTGGGACGCAGCGGCTCCCTGGCAAGGCGAGCCGCCGGTTGCCGGACGCCGGTCAGCGCAGATCAGGCGGCAGGCACTGGTAGATCGCCGCAAGCGTGACGGGCGACGTGCCGCTGCGCAAAAGCCTGCCCATTACGCAGTCGAACAGCTCGCCCTCGCCGCGGCAAATGCGTCTCACCAGACTTGCGGCTTCCGATGGGCCGAGCGCCCGCGTTCTCACGTTGGCGAAGCAGCGCCCCGGACGAAGCAAGGCTTCGTCAATGTCGCCGACGTTGGGAAGATTGGTCGTGAAAAGAATCTTTCGGCCCTGCGCCCGCACGATGCCGTCGGCAATCGCCAGGAATCGGTGCATGTCCATGTTGCCGTTCGCACGCGACGTGAGAATATGGTCCGCATCCTCAATCACGAACGCGTCATGCTCCTCCGTTAGGAACTCAATGAAGATCTGATCGCTCTCGAGCGCGCGGCGGTCCGCGGTGTAGAGCACGCTGCTTCGCCCGCTCGTGCGCCTGGCGAGCGCCCCGAGAATGGCCCGCACCAGACGTGTCTTGCCCGTGCCAGGTGGACCTTGAACGATGAGGATGGTCTCCGGAGCGGCAAGATAGCGCTCCATGAATCGCATCACCGGCTCATTGAGAGCTGGATAGGCCTCATCCAGCAACGCTGGATCGACGAGCTCCTCGAACGAGACCCCCGTGAGACCGCCGTCTCCCCTCCCGAACCGCCAGTCGATGGTAAACGTCTCCTCGCGCATCCTCCGCTCGCCGACAATTTCGAGCAGCAGCGCCTCAGTCGCGGCCGCCCGCTCCGGGGTGTCGGTCCACAACGTGAACCTACACGAGGTGTAGTGAGCCTTCGGGGAGCCTTTGAGGATGGCGAGCACGCCCGGCCCTTCAAGAAACAGCGATCCGGAACCGAGACGCTGCGCGGCAAATCCGGAGCGCATGGCCAGATCGTCGAAGAGCTGAACCGTTGCGCCGCGCGCCACGCAGCACACGACCCGATGAATCGGATACCGCGCCGGCGCCAGATCGAACGCTCGCAACGCTCTGATGTTGAGAACGGTGCCAGGCACATCCTCGAGATCGACACGGAGCGCCAATGGCAGCCCGATTCGACTGCATGACGCATCGCGTGAGAGCTCCGATGAATCTGCTTCGGTATGCATACCCATGGCGTTTGAGCGACGTAGGCGACGATGCATTGAGTTAGGCGATCGGAAAAGAGCCGCGCAGCATACGCTCGGAGTGCAGGTTGTCAACACAAAACTGCACCAAGCAACACTGGATATAACGTCGTGGAGCTACGTTCGCAACCAGGTCGGCATGCACACGCGCAATGCATACCTGTTCACATCATGCGAACACCGCGTCCATTCCCGGCGGCGATAGTCGGCTATTGGTTCTGACCGGTGATATAGCGATACTGCGCTTCACTGAGAGGTACGACGCTCAGGCGTCCTTGGCGCACCAGCGGCGAATCGGCGAAGAGCTTGTTTGCCTTGATCTCGGAAAGCGGCACCGCTCGCGGCAACGGCTTCGCGGCTTTGATTTTCACTCTCGGTTCCTTCCCATCCGCTCCCTGAATCGAAAGGACAGTCGCCGCCCCCACCGCGCTCTTGGTATCCCCTGTCTCGTAAATCACCAGCTTGTCCCCGGGATTCATGCCACGGAGATTCCGCAACGCCGTGGGATTCGATACTCCATCCCAGATGGTTTCCTTGTCGCGAGCCAAGTCGGCAAACGAATATTCCGAGGCCTCTGTTTTCAGCAGATAGTGCGCCGTCACGTTACCTCCGCAACCGCAGTCGAGCAGCGACTCCGCCGGCCGGCGTCGTCATGGTCTCACTATACCGCCAGCGCTCGGCCATCTCCACGCAGCGCCGAAAGTCGCTATCCGCTCAGGAACTCCACCATGGTCCTCGTCACCGCGGCAGGCTGTTCGAGCGTCGAGAGATGACCGGAATCCCGGATGATGCTCAGGCGCGCGTCCGGTATTCCGTTCGCGATCTCCTCCGCACGCTCCGGCGGTGTGAGCACGTCACCGTCGCCGACGATCACCAGCGTCGGACAGCGGATCTTGGCCATTCCAGGCCGTGAGTCCGGGCGAGCCATGATGGCCGTCTGCTGGTTGATGAACCCTGCGACGCCAACGTCCTGCTCCATGGCGCGGCAGATGCGCCGCAGCGACTCGTCACCCCAGCGACGCGCGTGCACCAGTCGCGGGAAGAGCCCGTCCACGATGTCACCGAGCCGCCCCGTCGTCCTGGCCATCTCAATCTGCAAGCGCCGCTGCGAGCTCTGCTCCGGCGCGTCAGGTCGGGCGCTGGTGTCGAGCAGCATGAGCTTGGCGATGCGCTTCGGGGCCTGACGCAGGATCTCGAAGCAGACGTATCCGCCCATAGACAAGCCGCCCAGCGCAAATCGCGCCGGCGCGCTCGCGAGAATGCGGCGCGCAATAGCGCCCATGCTGTCATCCAGCGTGTGAGTGGCCACGGTCACCGGACCCAGGCGCCAGAGGGCCGGGATCTGCTCCCCGTAGAGGCGCGGCGAACCAAGCAGCCCGGGCACGAGGATGATCGGCAGCGAGTGCGATTCGGTCATCGGCGCATTCTACTGCAGGTATCGGACGATGAGCCGCGTCGCCTCCTCGACCAGGGCTCCGGCCGCATCATCGGCGAGCATTTCCGGGTGGTGCAGCACCGCCGTATGCGTCAGCGCCTCTATCGAGGTCACGCACACAAACGCCGCGAGATCCAGGTCAACGGCACGAATCTCGTCGCGATGGCTTTCGAGGTAGCTCCTGAAGAGCCCGTAGTTTTCCCGGTTGAAGGCCTCCACATTCCTGAGCTTTCCCGTACGTGGGATCTGCTCGGCGAGGACACGATGCAGCCGGGGATCGACGCGATGCGTCTCGATCGCCAGGGTCACGAGACTGCGGACCGCTTCCTTCATGGGGAGCCTCGCGACCCTGGCGAGGGCGTCACGCGCGACCTGCATGAGCTCCTGTTTGTGGCGGTCGATCACGGCGGCAACGAGCGCTTCCTTGCTGGGGAAGTACTGATAGAGCGAGCCGACACTCACGCCCGCTTCCTCGGCGATGCGGTTGGTGCTTGCCTTGTCGAAACTTTCCCGCACCAGAATGCGAGCTGTCGCCTCGACCAGGGCGTCGACCGTCGCGCGTGATCGTTCCTGCGACGGCTGTTTCCGCGGATTCGTCAGCGCTCTGAGGGCCATCTGCCATGCTCCGAATGCGAGTAGCGAAATGAGAGCTATCGCTCGTATTATGCATTCCGCACGTGAAATAGCAACGGAGACCAGCCATGGCGCAGCCTTACTCGCAACTCATTGCCATCAAACGATGGGCCGATCACGGCCTGTACGACGTGGTTGGCCGGAACCTCGACCGGCTGAGCCGCGAGGAGTCCGCCATCATGCTCCGCGTTCTCGACCACATGCACGCCGTCGACAGGATCTTCCAGCATCATCTGCAGGGATTGCCGCATGCGTTTCGAGCACCGCGCTCCGAGACGATCCCCGAGCTGACAGCCCTCGCCGACAGTGCGCATGAGGTCGACGACTGGTACGCGTCCTATGTCGATGGCTTGACGGCGGATGAGCTCCAACAGTCCATTGACTTCGTCTTCACCAGCGGCAAGGCGGCGCGCATGCGGCGCGGCGAGATCATTCTGCACGTGTGCCTGCACGGAACCTATCATCGGGGCAATGCAGGCGCGGTTCTGCAATTGAAAGGCATAACGCCGAGCCGGGATTCGATCACGGATTTCCTGGCAGACGCCGCCTGACTAAACTGAGCGCACATCCCGGAGGTTGCACATGTCGAGCCGCCCGCCCCTGCCTCCCTTCACCGCGGAGACGGCCGCGCAGAAAGCGCGCGCCGCCGAAGATGCTTGGAATACCCGCGAGCCGGAGCGCGTCGCCCTCGCCTACACCGAGGACAGCCGCTGGCGAAACCGCGCGGAGTTCATCAATGGACGCGCCGACATCGTCGCCTTTCTCCAGCGCAAGTGGGCGCGGGAGCTCGACTACCGGCTCATCAAGGAGGTGTGGGCCTTCGCCGGCAGTCGCATCGCAGTCCGATTCGCGTACGAGTGGCACGACGACAGCGGCTCCTGGTTCCGCTCGTACGGCAATGAGAACTGGGAATTCGACGAGCGCGGGCTCATGCGCCGGCGCCACGCCAGCATCAACGATCTGCCGCTTGCCGAGGCCGACCGCAAGTACCGCTGGCCGCTCGGGCGGCGCCCGGACGACCATCCCGGCTTGAGCGATCTCGGTCTTTGAGGCCTCAGTGACCGCCCTGAACCAGTAGACCGGCATCGCCGAGTGCCGCGGCGAGCTTCGCCTCGATTCCTGCGGCCTCCGCGCGCGCAATGCGCTGCAGATGCAGTGTCGGGCCGGTGAGAACCTCGAGGCCGCGCTTGAGCACGCTGCCCGAGGCGCGGATGCCGGCCTTGTGTTGATCGAATCGCGCCGCCGGCGTGTAGTCGCTCATCCCTACATATATACCGAATGGAGCGCCGCGCCGCTCGCGGTAGTCGAGGAGCACGAGGTACACGTTGGATCGCCCCTTGCGCACGGCGGCAAAACCCGCGGCGATCTCATAAACCAACGGCAGCCACTCGACATGGGTCATCGGCAGCCATTCCGGGATCGAGCCCGCGGCGCGCTTCCAGAGCAGATCCAGAGCCGAGTCGATATCGAGGCCGAGCTCGGCGCGCATCCAGAGCTCGTGAATGCAGTGCGCCCCTCCCCCTCCGTCGCCGGCAGCCAGCGCGGCCTCGAAGCGCTTGCGAAGCTCCAGACTCGCAAGAGCGCGAAGCGGACGAGCCCCGGGGGTTGCGTGCGCCCAGTCGGTCGACCCGGAGCGTCGTCTCACGGACGGCTTACCGCCTGGACGGATCAGCGTCCCCTGCGCGCGACGAGCAGACCACAGCCGACGCCAATCAACAATGTCCCGGAGATCCGGCTTTGCAGCCGGCGCCTCTTGGGCACGGTGAACCAGCCCCGCGCGCGGGCCGCGAGTAGTGCATAGCCGCTGTCCGACAGCAACGCCATGGCGATCATCGTTCCGCTCATCAGCAGAAGCTGTGGCCCGGCCGGCAGGCGCGGATCGATGAACTGCGGCAGGAACGCGATGTAGAAGAGGATCGCCTTCGGGTTGGTCAGCGCGATGAGAAATCCCTGCAGAAACACGGCACCCGATGAGCGCGCCGCTGCCGGGGTGATGGCTCCGTCCGGCGCGCCATGAGTCCGCCATGCCTTGACCCCGAGCCAGATCAGATAGGCTGCCCCGGCCCAGCGGACGATCTCGAAGACTTCGCTCAGCAATCTGAAGAACGCGATCAGTCCCACCGCGGTGGCGCCGAGCAGGATCACGTTGCCGATACTCGCCCCGGCCACCGTGGCGAGGCCAGCCCGACTGCCGTGGCTCAACGAATTGGCGACGATCAGCGTGACGATGGGCCCCGGTAGCAGGACGAGGATTGCAGCGGCGAGGCAGTAGGCGGCGAAAAGATGAGGGTTCATACCGGCTCGGACCGTCACGCGTGCGGCCTCCTTGCAGCATGCTCCACGCGAGCAGCCGGCGCAACCGCCATGGGTGTACATAAAGGGGGCAGCGCCCCGGCCGGTTACGCTGACAGTGAGCCGCTGGCGTCGTGCACCAGGTCCTGATCCTGCCGGCGCGGTTTGCGGTCGTACATCGCGCGGTCGGCGATCGCGTAGAGACGATCCGCGTTGTCGCTCTCGTAGGGATACAACGAGAAGCCGATACTGGCGCGAATCGCAAGCTGCCGGCCGAGAATCAGCATGCCGGAATCGAGCGCGCAGCGCAGGCTATGCGCCGCCCGCTGCGCGGCATCGCGATCGGGGATATCCGTGAGAATGACGGCGAACTCGTCGCCGCCCAACCGCGCCAGTACGTCCTCCTGGTTGAGCTGGGCGCGAAACTGCCGCGCCGCCCAGCGCAGCACTTCATCGCCCGCCGCATGGCCCAGCGTGTCGTTGATCTCCTTGAAGCCGTCGAGATCGATCACGACCAGCGCCAGCAAGGTGCCCATCGCCCGCGCATGATCCATGGTCTCGTGCAGCCGGCGCGCGAGCATGCGCCGATTCGGCAGGCCGGTCAGCTCATCGTGCAGCGAGGCGTGCTCCGCCTTCGACAGCTGCTCTTCGAGCAGGGTGAATGTCATGCCGGTGGCGACCAGGAACTTGGGCAGGTTCCACACCTCGGCGTCGACGTGCGCGTTCGGCCACAGGACCGCCATCAGGTCGCTGGCGGGAAAGACGAATGCCCACGCGATGAAGTTGATCGTGGTGAAACGCACGCTGGCGGAAGGACGCGACGCGGTCACCCGATAGAAGGCCGCGACGGCCAGGTAGTGCCAGGTGAGCATCCAGCTGACCGCTTCGTCCGGCTGGTGGAAAGCCAGCAGAGCGCCCTGCACGGAATACACGGCCAGCACCAGCGAGGTCCGCCAGCGCATGCTGGGCTCCGCGCGCGCGCCGCGCCAGGCTCGCATCATCCAGAGGGTCGAGCCGATTCCCATCACGGTCAGCACCGTGTAAAGCCAGGGGGACTCGAGGCCGCAGGTGATGCAGCTCAGCAACGCGACGTCCGGCAACGCGCTGAACACCACGATCGAGAGGTTGCGCCAGCGGATATCGAGCTGCTCGTTGCTCGCCCAGACGAAGGCGCTGGCAGTGATGACCAACATGCCGACGGCGACGGAATAGGCGCCGTCGGCGCTGCCGGTGGTGTTCTGCGCCACGAACAGCGCCACGATGTGCACCAGCAGCAGCGACCACCCGACGAGCCAGAAATTGAGGCGGTTCTGTCCGGTACGCCGCAGCAGCGTCCAAAAGACGGCGATGAGGCCGCCGATGGCGACGAAATCTGGTAGGACCGAAAAATTCACACCGGCGCCGGAAACACCCAAAGTAACCCGCCCCTTGCGGGGGCCTAAATAGGAACGCCTCTCAAGACCACGATACCCTCGCCGGTGTAGCGCATTGACGACGTACTGCGCATCGGCCGCGCGAAAATTGTGAAGCGTGTCTCGCATTCGCTATCATCGCCGGCGCCAGATTATGTCGCCAAACATTCGGCCGATGCCGCCCGCGAACCCGTTCGAATTTCTCGATGTCGCCCTGCCCGCGGACGGTGATTTGCGGCTGGTCCTCGCCGAGTGCACGCCGGCCGCGAACGGTCCCTGGGGCGTTCCCGCCTATTCGTTCAGGATGCAGAATCCCGGCGGCCAGTACCTGGGGCGCATCCGCCTGAGGGTGGGCTGGAGCGAGGATGTGATCCGTTATGCCGGACATGTTGGTTACGCGGTGGCGCCGGCTCATCGCGGCCGGCGCTACGCCGAGAGAGCCTGCCGCCTGATCATCCCCCTGGCGAAACGACACGGCATGACGAGCCTCTGGATCACCTGCCAGCCCGACAACGCGCCGAGTCGCCGTACTCTCGAGCGGCTGGGCGCCGAATGCGTTGGAGTATTCGACGTTCCCGCAGGATACCCGCTGGATGCCGGCGCGGAGCGCAGGAAGATGTGCTTCAGGCTGGGACTGACGTGAAAGCGGCACCCTCCGGCCGCGCCGGGACTACCTGGCTCGCACTGCTGCGAGGGATCAATGTCGTGGGCAGGAACAAAGTGCCGATGAAGGCACTGGCGAGCGCGCTCGAGACCGCGGGGTTCCGGGCGGTCCGCACCTACATCCAGAGCGGCAACATAGTGTTCCGCAGCGCGAGCGGCGATGCTGGCGCGCTGGCGGCAAAGATAGCCCGGCTGGTCGCGCGGAAGTTCGGTTGCGCGCCCGCTGTGCTGGTGATCAGCAAGGCGCAGCTGGCCGCCGCCGTCCGCGCCAACCCTTTCCCGGACGCGCAGCACAATCACAAGCTGTTGCATCTCTACTTCTTCGACTCCCCGCCAAAGTCACCTGACATCGACTCGCTGGGACGCGTCGATGCCGGTCGGGAGGCATTCGCGCTCGAGGGCGGTGTCTTCTATCTCTGGACGCCGGACGGCTTCGCCGATTCGGTCCTGCGATCGAGGGTCGAGCGCTGCCTGGGCGTCCCCGCGACCGCGCGTAACTGGCGGACGGTCAACGAGCTGCTGAAACTGCTGGGCTGAATGCTTCCGGATCGCCGCCAAAGGCGCCGCGCGATCTGCTAGCATTCCCGCCGGCTCCGGTGTTGTTGAGGTCGAGGGGAATCCTGTCATGACACTATCGGTCCACCGTCTGCACGCGTTGCTGGCGATCTTTCTGGTCTCCAGCGCCGCCGCCGCCGCGCCACCGCCGCCGCAATATCCCTCTTTGCCCAGTGAGACGCCGGCTCACTTCAGGCCCGACCATTCCAGCTTCGGTTACACCATCCGGGATGTAATGATCCCCATGCGTGATGGCGTCAAGCTACACACGGTGATCATGATTCCCAAGGGGGCGCACGATGCACCGATGCTGATGACGCGCACACCTTACGACGCCACCAGCATGGTCACCGAGACCGAGCACGGCCAGCGCAGCGGCAACATGGGCACGGCGCTCGAAGGCTACGACAACGCCGTTGCGGTGATCGTGGATGGGGGCTACATCCGCGTCCTCCAGGACGTTCGCGGCAAATACGGCTCCGAAGGCGACTTCGTGATGAACCGTCCCTTCCGCGGGCCTCTCAACCATACGCCCGTGGACGAGTCGACCGATACCTACGACACGATCGACTGGCTGGTGAAGCACGTACCCGAGAGCAACGGCAAGGTCGGAATTCTGGGCATCTCGTACGACGGCTACGAGCCGCTGACAGCCCTCATCAACCCCAACCCGGCGCTCAAGGTGGTGGTGCCGATGAACCCGATGGTCGACGGCTGGATGGGCGACGACTGGTTCCACAACGGAGCGTTCCGCGAGCAGAACCTGCCTTATATCTACGAGCAGGAAGCCACGCGCCGCAACACCGCCAAATGGTGGAGCAACTATTACGACGATTTCGATCTTTACATGCATTACGTCTCGGCCGGCGCCATGGCCAAGGCGTACGGCATGGGCCAGATCGGCTTCTGGAACAAGATAGCCGCGCACCCGGCGTATGACGCGTTCTGGAGCGAGCAGGCCATGGACAAGATCCTCGCTCGACAGCCGCTGAAAGTACCGGTGATGCTGGTCGACAGCCTCTGGGACCAGGAAGACATCTACGGCGCGATGGCGGTTTACAAGGCCGTCAAGCCCAAGGACACCGGGAACGACATGGTGTACCTGGTCATGGGACCCTGGCACCACGGCCAGGAAATCGAGGCCGCCGATCATCTCGGCGCCATCCGCTTCGGCAGCGACACCGGCACGTACTTCCAGGAGCAAATCCTCGCCCCCTTCCTGGCCCATTACCTGAAGAACGACGCGCCGCCGAACCCGGTCGCTCCGGTGACCGCCTACGTCACCGGCGCCGATCATTGGGAGCGGCTCAGCTCCTGGCCGCAAGGTTGCGCCAGCGGATGCAGCATCACACCGACGCCGCTCTATCTGCACGCCGAGGGCAAAGCCGACTTCACGGCACCGACGGGCGCAGAGTCGCAGGACACCAGCTATGTCTCCGACCCGGCCAAGCCGGTACCCTTTCGCACCCGCCCCGATCAGCCGGTCGGCTACACGGGCGACCAGACCTGGTTCCAATGGCTGGTCGACGATCAGCGGGAGTTTTCAGGGCGCACTGACGTATTGACTTTCGAGTCCACCGTGCTGACCCACCCGGTCACCATCGCCGGCCAGCCGGAAGTGCACTTGATTGCCGCCACCAGCGGCACCGACTCCGACTGGGTGGTCAAGTTGATCGACGTGTACCCCGACCAGGTCGCCGATGAGCCGCAGCTCGGTGGCTATCAGCTCGGCATCGCCATGGATATCTTCCGGGGCCGCTACCGCACCGGCTTCTCGGATCCGCACGCGCTGCCGCCGAACCAGCCTCTTCTCTACAGCTTTGACCTGCCGACGGCCAACCATGTGTTCCTCCCGGGCCACCGCATCATGGTGCAGGTGCAGTCCAGCTGGTTCCCGCTGTATGACCGCAACCCGCAGACTTACGTGAAGAACATCTTCTTCGCCAAGCCCGGCGACTACGTCAAGGCTACGGAGCGCATCTACCACGCACCGGAAAATGCCAGCTACATCGAGCTGCCGATCGTATCTAGCGGCCGATGAGCGTCGTGGCCACAGGCTTCCACCACGGCATCACATACAACCAGACCGCGGCGAACTCGAGCCCCAACCCCCAAACCGCTCCGAGAATGTAGGCGGAATAGAGCCGGCGCCGGCTGATCAGGTCATATACACCGATCATGGCGATGAGAAGGAAGTCGCTGAGATACCCCTGGGCCCAAATCGCCCAGTAGCCATCTCCGAAGAGTCTCTCCAGGCCAGGACCCCACCAGCGGCCGAAGCCTGCGTTGGCAATGCAGATGGTGGCCATGATCATCAGGCGCTTGTGGGCGTCCGGGTTTTTGCGCTGTGCGATTGCGCAGCCACCCAGGACGGTGAACGCCAGCATGTCCGCAAGCTGAATACTGAAAAAAGACGGATCGCTGTGGGGCGTGCCAAACAGGTCGTAGTCCACCACCACCGCGGTCGTGATACCCAGCACGACCATCGCGCCATAGAGTGCGACGCCCGCCATTCCCAGCTCGCGATGAAGGTCCACCCGTCGCGAGCGGATGAGTAGAACCTGAACCGTCAACAGGCTGAGCCAACCGACGAATACGGCCCCGTGAAAATAGACTACGGCCGGGAACAGCCGGTGGACCCGAACGCGGTGGATGATGTCCGGCACGAATCCCATCAGGATTCCGAGCCAGAGCAGCCCCACCATCAGCAGAAAGAAATTGCGATCCCACCGACGGTTATCGGCAAGACCCGGTGAAACGCGGCCGGACTGCGGTCGCGCGACAGCCTCGGTCGCCCCCATGATACCCCCCTACCCTCTTTTCTATTAATCAGTCAAGTATACATCTACCCCTGGTCGAAGCCTCAGGTTCCGCCGTTCGCCGCCATCAGCAAAGCGAGTTTGGCGGCAGCGACGGCGCGTACGGCGCAGGGTTTGAGGTTGCTCGCCTGACAGGCGGTTATGCTCGTGGAAAGGTAGCGGCCCGACGACGAGGTGACAATCACTACCGTACTGACCATGACACCGCCCGCGGTTTCGAAGCGAAGCAGGTTGCCCGGAACGTGCAGCTGCAGGTCGCAGGAATCGGTTGCCGATGCGAGGCTCAAGGCGCCCGACGCAGCAATCGTCTCCTTCAGGCGATCGGCAAACTCCTCAATCAGATTGTCGCCCTTCTGAACATCGAGACAGACCTTTGGTGGACCTTGCGGCGCAGGCGCCGCCGCCGGCCCCGTAGCCGCCTGCCCTTTCATCGTGCATGTACCCCTTCGTTGGCGGTGGGGCGATCCCCTGACCAGATTAGCACGCGGCTGGAAAGCTCGGCAGGACCGCGGTAGCCTGCAGTAGTCGAAGCACCGCTAGAGCGAGGGACTCCATGGCGATTTCCCCATCAAACACTTCAGGCATCCGTGCTTCGTTCAGAGGCAGCGACGGTCACGAGCTCAGCGCACGCCTGGATCTGCCGGCCTGCCCGCCGCGCGCCTTTGCGGTGTTTGCTCACTGCTTCACCTGCACCAAGGACATTTTCGCTGCGCGGCGCATCGCATCGACCCTGGCGGCCGCCGGAGTCGGAGTGTTGCGCTTCGATTTCACGGGCCTCGGGTCATCCGCGGGAGAGTTCGCCAATACGAACTTCTCCTCCAATGTCGAGGATCTCGTGCGAGCCGCCGCCTACCTGCGGGACAATTATTCCGCCCCGGCCATCCTGATCGGCCATTCCCTGGGTGGCGCCGCAGTGCTGGCCGCCGCTCACGATATTCCCGAGGCGCGCGCGGTGGTAACGGTCAACGCACCGGCGGACGTCGCCCATGTACTCGAGAACTTCGGCACCTCTTTGGAGGAGGTCCGCGACAAGGGTGAGGCGGAGGTTGTGCTCTCAGGGCGCCAGTTCCGCATTCGGCGCAGCTTTATCGCGGACGCCGAGCAGTACCGCCTGGCGGATCGAATAAGCTCACTCGGCAAGGCACTGTTGGTCATGCACGCCCCGCATGACACTGTGGTGAGTATCGAGCATGCCTCGAAAATCTTTCTAGCCGCCAGGCATCCGAAGAGCTTCGTGTCGCTCGACGACGCTGATCATCTGCTCTCCAATGCCGGTAGCGCTGCGTACGCTGCGCGCGTGATCGATGCGTGGGCGTCGAAATACATCCCCGAGGCCCCGGCGGCTCGCGAGAACGAGAGCACCGGCGCGCTCATTCGCGAGACTGGACAGGGCACGTATCAGAACTCGGTCACTCTTGGCCGCCATCGGCTGATCGCCGACGAGCCAGTTGCGGCGGGCGGGCGCGATTCTGGCCCGAGCCCCTATGATTACCTCTCGGTCGCACTCGGGACATGCACGGCGATGACGTTGCGCGCGTACGCCAACTACAAGAACCTCGCGCTCGGCCGAGTATCCGTCATCGTCCGTCATGGCAAGACTCCGGCTGAGCATTGCGCGGATTGCGGCGCCGTGGCTGCAGGGCGCGAGGGCAAAATCGACCGCTTCGAGCGGGTCATCTCGGTCGAGGGCGAGCTCGATGCCGCGCTGCGCGCGAAGCTGCTCGAAATTGCCGACAAATGTCCGGTGCACCGCACCCTGGAGATGGGTTCCGCCGTGGTCACCACGGTAGACACGTTCCCGCCAGCAAGCGCGTGAGCTCAATGTCGCTGCGGGCTACGGACGGCGGCCGATCTGGCAGGCGGTGGCTCCCAGCCGCCGCCCAGTGCCTTGAAGAGGTCGATCTGCGCCCCGACCAGCTCGGCATCTGATGAGGCAACCGCGGCATTGATCGCCACCAGCGACTGCTCGGTCGTGAGCAGGTCGAGATAGCTCGATGAGCCTGCCGCGTAGCCGTTGCGGGCAATTTCGAAAGTACGTTGTATTTTCCGCTGAGCGTCGCCCAGCGCCTGACGATACTGGAGCGCCGCGCCATAGGCAGTCAACGCCTGCTCCGTCTCCTTCAGTGCCGTCAGCACCACCGAATCGAATTGCGCCAATGCCGCGGCCTGATAGGCCTTCGCCTCGCGTACCCGGGCGCGCGGACCGGCCATGTTGGGGAACGACCAGCTTATCGAGGGGCCAACTCCCCAGACCCGTCCGATGTTGGTGTTGAGCTGGTCGAGTTCCGAGGCGGCGCCGCCGTAGAAGCCGAGCAGATGGATGCTCGGGTAGAGCGCTGCCGTCGCCACTCCGATATCAGCGGTCGCTGCAGCAAGGCGGCGCTCGGCCTCGCGCACGTCGGGACGGCGGCTGAGCAACGCATGCCCGTCGCCGACGGGAATGAGCGAAGCGAGATGGGGCGGCGCGACACACGATTCCAGGCCCCGTGGCGCCTGGGCCGGGGTGCGGCCAAGGAGCGCCGTCAACTCGAAGATCTGCGCCCGACGCTCGCCCTCGAGCGGTGGGATCGTCGCGCCGACCTGGGCGACCAGTGCCTGCGCGCGCGCCACGTCGAAACTCGATCCGGCGCCGGCCTGGAACTGATTTTCCGAGATCCTGGCTTCCTGGCGTACGATCCTGAGCGACTCGCGCGCGACGTTGAGCTGCTCTCCCAGAGCGCACATCGAGGCGTAAGCGTGCGCGGTATCCGCCGCGACCACTACGCGCACGTCGTCTCGAGCGGCGCTGACGGCCTCCGCATTGGCGCTTGCCGCTTCCATGGCGCGGTGCACGCGACCGAACAGATCGACCTCATACGCGGCCTCGAAGATGTCCTCATAGATCCAGAGGTTCTCCGGGTGGTGCCCCCCGAGCTCCAGGATTTCTTCCGTGACCGGATCGCGGCCATATACGCCCTGCGACGTCAGGTCGGTGGACGGATAGCGCGCGGCGTGGACCTCAGTAACGGCCTCACGGGCCGCCGCGAAATTCGCATCCGCTGCGGCAAGGTTGAGATTGGCCTGCAGCGCTTGTTGCACGAGACCATCGAGACGAGGGTCGCTGTACAAGCGCCACCACGCATCTGACGGAGCAGCTGTCGTCTCCAGTGCGGAGTTCCCCGACACGAAGGGCGCCCCGGCGCCGGCCGGCAGCTTCGGCGCGTGATAGTTAGGGCCGACCGCGCATGCAGCAATCGCCAGCATGGCCACGGAGAGTAAGCCTGCCCGAGCCGCGGTCATGAGGGCTTCGCTCCTGCCGCTCCTCGTAAGGGGAAGAGCGGCGGTGGCGACGCGGGTCCTTCGGGCGCGGCGCTTCGGAACACCACGATCAGCAACGCGACTACCGCCAGCACGGCGATCGCGACGAACCCGTCTATCACCGATTGCGTCGTCGCCGCGGATCGGACGGCGGCGCTCAGTAAGATCTGCCCACGCGCAATCGCGCCAGGCGGGTCTATCACGCGCGTCGTAACGGCTCCAAGGTGCTGCACTGACGCGATGACCCGCGGATCGCCCACCTGCACGTGCAGTCCGATCAGGTTCGAGGCGATCTGCTCACGCACGCGCGTAAGAGTCGCCATGAAGGAAGCGCCCAGCTCGCCGCCGAAAAGACGCCCGGTCTGCAGCACGGCACCAAACGTCAGGGCGTCCTGCGGCCGCAGGTGCAGCACTCCGAAGAAGACGATGCCGGACAGCGCAAAGCTCTGGCCGAGGGCCTGCAGGAGCTGGGACGGCAGGAACTGGTACGACCCCCAGATCGGAGTCAGATTGTAGGCGACCATCAGGCAGGCGACACTGATGAAGACGAGCCCGATGGAGGTAACCAGTCTCGGATCGGTGCGGCTCAACATCAAGCCCGCGAGCGGACAGAAAATGAGCTGAGGCGCGGCGATCCATACGAGGCTATAGCCGACCTCGATCGCCCGGTACCCACGCACGTTGGTGAGAAAGAGCGGAATCAGAAAGCTCGTCGACAATATCGTGAGGCGAAGGAACGCGATCAACACGAACTGGCTCGGCATGGGTGCGCCGAACACGATCTTCAAATCGAGCACCGGTCGTTCCGAGCGCAGTACGTGCACCAACAGAGCCACGAGCAGCAGGATTCCGGCGCCGAGCAGGCCCCAGATGAGGCCCGAACCGAGCCAATCGAGCCGGTTGCCCTGGTCGAGCGCCGCATAAATGAGCGCGAGACCGGTGCCGCCCGCGACCAGACCGAACAGATCGGCCGGCGGCCGCGTCGTGATCCGTTTGACGGGGACGCCGCGACTCAGGCACACCGACATCAGGAAAGCGAGCGGCACGTTCTGCCAATAGATCCACGCCCAGGAGAGGTGGTCGACGTACCAGCCCTCGAGCGAGGCCGAGACGTTGAGCGACAGCTCGAGATTGAGCGCATAGAGCGCAATGCCGAACGGCCAGTACTTGGGCGGCATGTTGAGCAGGATGAAGCTCAAGGTGAGTGGAATGAAGAATCCGCTCGCCAGGCCGCTGAGAAACTGCATCGTGAGGAGCGTCGGGAGGTTGGGCGAGAAGGGGGCGATGAACATGATCACCGCAAATGCGATCGAGGCGCCCATCAGAACCCGGCGCGGACCGAAGGCTGCCCCCATCCAGACAGCAATGATCGTAACGAACATCTGCCCGGTGGTTTGCGCCGTCGTGATCCAGGCGCCTTCGTCGAACCCTGCGTGCACCGCCCCCCGTACGTCCGCCAGGCCGAACGAGGAGAATCGGGTATTGAGGGTCGAGATGAACGTGCCCATGAGCACCGCGAACAGCCCCAGCCACGGAATGGAGGTGGGCGGCGAGACGTTGGCGGGCGCGATGATGCCGGCCGGGGGCCTGGCGGGGAGTGCTGGCGCGGGAACGCTCATTTCCGCTTGCGATCCACCGCGTAAACGCTCGCTATGACCGACATGCCCGGCACGAGCCGGTCCCTCAGGCCATCCGCATCGTCGATCACGATCTTGACCGATATGCGCTGCACGACTTTGGTGAAGTTCCCGGTCGCATTATCGGGCGGCAGCAGGGCGAACTCGGCGCCCGAGGCAGGCGCAAATGCCTCGACGTGTCCACGAAGCGTATGCCCCGGGAAGGTATCGACCCGGATCCGCGCCTTCTGTCCGACTGCCATGTGAGTGAGCTGCGTCTCCTTGTAGTTCGCGATCACCCAGACCTTGGGCAGCGGGGTCAGCGAGGTGATCTGGGTTCCGACGCCGACCAGCTCCCCGGGCTTCACCTGGCGCTGACCGAGGACCCCATCCTGCGGCGCGGTGATGGTGGTGTACTCCAGGTTGAGGTCGGCCCCGGCGAGTGCAGCCCGCGCCGCCACGAGCGCCGCCGCATTCCCTTTGAGTTGCGCCTGCAGCACGGCCAGCTCGCTCTCCGCGGCCGCTTCGTGCGCTCGGCTGCCGGCGATCTGCGCCTGCAGCTGTGCGTGCTGCGTTTGCAGCTTCTCACGTGCCTCGGTGGAAGAGGACCCCGTCCGCAGCAGCTTACTCTGCCGCGCAAGATCGCGACCATTCTGCTGCCACGCGGCGACGGTGGCGGCGATCACGGCCCGCGCCGCCTGCACATTGGCGAGCTGCAGCTGGCGCTGCGCCTGCAGCGCCTGTCCCTGGGCGGCGACGGAGAGGATGCTTGCCTGCGCCTCGTCGACCGCCGCCCGATAGTCGATGTCGACCAGGCGAGCCAACACCTGCCCCTTGTGGACGCGCTCGTAATCCTGAATGGGAAGCTCGCGCACGTAGCCGGTCACCTTCGCCGCGATGGGCGTCAGATCCGCTTGCAGGTAGGCGTCGTCCGTACTTTGCCAGCCCTGCCGACCCTCCCACCGGTTCCAATTGCCGGTGACCACGACGATGATGGCGATGGCGACGATGAAGACGAGAATTCGCCACGTGAATTCAAAGACCTTGTTCCAATCGATCTGGACAGGCGGCATGACTTCGTATTCTTGACTGGTTGGACGGGTCCGCGAAGCGTCTGGTGGGCGCTCCCCGCGGCGCCGACCCCGGGTGACACTAAAGCATAGGACGCCCTCTCGACAACTGGCGTGCTCTTCGTGCCGGCGTTTGGACGAACGTGCTTTTCTGCCTCGGGGGTGGCCGGCGGCCGCGTTTCATAATTGCGAATGAGTTTCAATTGCGACTGTGACCCGGTACGCTCAGTACGAGTGGCGACTGCGTTCCAATCTCACTCTCAACACGGGCGTGCGCTTCGACCAGATGAACCGGTCCGACCGGAACGCGCGAGCTATGTCGACGCTGCGTGCAAGCCGGAGGTGTCATTGCTGCTCCTGGACACGCTGCGCCCATAGGTGGACACTCATCCCATGGCCACGCATCATCGTCTCGACCTTGCGCACGGCATCGACGCGAACGATCACGTCCTCGGTAATCCCCACGCTCCGATCACAGTGGTTGAGTACGGGGATTTCGAGTGCCCGACCTGCAAGCAGGCGGCGCCGTCGGTGAAGCTCCTTCTCGAGCGTTTCGACAGTAAGGTCCTCTTCGCATATCGACATTTTCCGCTGGAGTCGATTCATCCGCACGCGCTGCGGGCGGCCGAAGCTGCCGAGTGCGCCGGAGCACAAGGTCAATTCTGGGCCATGCACGATCTGTTGTTCGCGAATCAGCCGCATCTCGAGCTCAGACACCTGAAAGGCTACGCGGAGCGGCTCGATCTCGACATGGCGACATTCACCGCGGGGATGGACGACGAAGTCTATCTGCAACGCATCCGCGAGCACATCGACAGCGGTACGCGCAGCCACCTGCGCGCGACCCCAGGCTTCTTCGTGAACGGGGTCATCGTCGACGTCTCTTTCGGACTGCAGTCGCTCTTCGACGCGGTAGAGGCAGCAGTGTGATCGATCACTGCGAGCTCTGCGATCGAAGCAGGCGGACCTGCTGCGCATGTACGCTGGACCCCGCGCTGCCGAAACGCTCCGTGACGTAATTGGCGACGGCCGCGATCTCGACGTCGGAGTAGGCAGCCCCGAAAGCCGGCATGGCGATCGTCCCGCCTCCACTCTTGCGCCTCATCCCCGAAATCACGATTTGCGCAACATTGGTTGCGCTTGGGTCGTTCACGGCCCGCGCGCCCGTCAACGTCGCATAAGCGGTGAGCATGCTGCGCCCGCTCCAGGAATGGCAGCTCACGCAGGCCTCCTCGAAAACCTGCTTGCCGCGCGGATCGAGGCTTGCCGACACGCCCTCTCTGGGGGAGTCGGGCGCCGCGCTCATTCGCACCGCCGGCTCGCCCGGCGAGGACACGGCCGGTACAGTGCGCACATAGGCCATGAGAGCCTGGATATCGGCCGGCGTCAGGTATGACAGGCTGCGGTCGACCGCCTCGCCCATGTTACCGGAGGCCGTGCCGTGGTCCGCGGCATGGCCTGTCGCAAGATATTGCGCCAGCGTGGCATCGCTCCACGAGCCGATTCCCGAGCGGTCGTCCGCGGTGATGTTGTAAGCCGTCCAGCCCGCCGCGGTGGCGCCGGAGTACTTGGCGCGGTTGGCGAGCGCCTGCATCAGATTCCGCGGTGTATGGCAGTCGCCGCAATGCGCCATCGCCTCCGCGAGATACGCACCCCGGTTCCACTGCGCACTGCGGTCGCTCCTGGGCTGGAAACGGGTGTCGGGGTCGTACAGGACTTGCCAGAAGACCATCAACCAACGCTGGTCATACGGAAAACGGAGCGTGTCCGGTGGAGTCCTGGCCTGCACGGGCGCCAGGCTGAAGAGATACGCCTTGATGGCGAGCGCATCCGCATCCGTCATGTAGGTATACGCGGCGTACGGCATAGCCGGGTAAAGTCGTGTGCCGTCGGGCATCACGCCTTCGCGCAGCACGCGGAGGAAATCGCGGTCGCTGAAATTACCGATGCCGGTCGCAGCGTCCGGTGTGATGTTCGGGGAGTACAGCGTTCCGAATGGAGTCCGGATGGCAAGCCCACCCGCAAAGGGCTTGCCGCTCCCGGTCGTGTGGCAAGCCATGCAGTCTGCGGCACGTGCGAGATACTCGCCGCGCACGAGCGGGCTCGCGTTCGCCAGGCTCGCCGGTACGCCTGTGGGATCAATGCCGCGGTAAGCGGCGAGCGCAATGCGTTTGCCGCCGGCAAACGCCATCGGGCCGGGCTCCGCGACGAGCCCGAACCAGGCAATGAGCCCGAGGGCTGCGATTACGCCAACGCCGATGACAGTGTTACGTGCCGGACGACTCATACGGGCCTATTCATAGCTGGCGGCGCGCTTGATGGCGGCTCGGATCCTGACGTACGTCCCACAGCGGCAGATGTTTCCCGCCATGGCCGCGTCGATGTCCGAATCATCGGGGTTGGGAGTCCCGGTGAGCAGGGCGCTCGCGGACATGATTTGACCGGACTGGCAATAGCCGCACTGCATGACCTCGAGCTCCAGCCACGCCTTCTGGATTCGCGCGCCCGCCGGTGTCGCTCCAACGGCCTCGATCGTAGTGATGGCGCGACTACCCACCGACCCGACGGCGAGCTGACAGGACCGGACTGGCTGCCCGTCGAGGTGCACGGTGCAGGCGCCGCATTGCGCAATGCCGCAGCCGAACTTAGTGCCCGTCATGCCCAGAACGTCGCGCAGCACCCAGAGGAGCGGCATGTCACTCGGGGCGTCCACATTGCGCTCGAGACCATTGATACGGAGTGTGATCATTATCCTTCTACTCCCGTTGCCGGCAGGACCCGGTCATAGCAGCTCTCAACCCTCCCATATTGTCTCTCCCCGCCGTAACTTGCACCAGCGTCGCGACGGCCGCCCTGTCCCGCCAACGACACAGTCGGCCCCCGGGTCCGTTGCGCTTGCGCGACGATGGGCGGCCGTGCGGCTCCGCGCCAGGGTGTAGACTGGCACGCGACCCTTGTGGGAGGTGCCATGACCACGCGCTGCCATCACCTGGATTTCGTCCGCACCGACCAGGCGCGCAGCCGCGGCTGCGAGGAATGTCTGAAGCTCGGTGACGGCTGGGTGCACTTGCGGCTGTGCCGCACCTGCGGCCACGTCGGTTGCTGCGACGATTCCAAGAACCGCCACGCCACCAAGCACTTCCACGCCACGCAGCACCCAATCATGAGCTCGATCGAGCCGGGCGAGGACTGGAGCTGGTGCTACGTGGACGAGGTCGTGCTGCAACTCGATTGAGCCGGAGATCGTCCATGGCCATGGATCTTTACGAAAAGCGACGCGAGCAGATGTTCCCCAAGCTCACGCCGGCACAGCTCGCGCGTTTCGCCGCGCACTCCACTCGCCGCGAAACCGCAGCCGGCGAGATTCTGCTGGACGTCGGTCAAAGACCGGCCGGTCTGTTCATCGTCGCCGCCGGCAGCATCGAAGCCCTGGCGCCGACTTCGGACGCACACACGGCAACCTGCGGCTACAACCTGTTGAACCTGCTCACGGCCGGCGACTTTACCGGGGAGATGAGCACACTGCGCGGCACGCCGGCACTGGCCCAAATCCGCGTCCGCGAGGCGGGCACGGTCCTGCAGGTCGGGCTCGACGACGTGCGGCGACTGGTGCAGAGCGATGCCGAGCTGAGCGAGCTGATGATGCGCGCCTTCATTCTGCGACGCATGGGCATCGTGCAGTTCGGTTCCGGCGACGTCACGGTGCTCGGCTCGAGCCACGCCGGCAATACGCTCCGGATCCGCGAATTCCTGACGCGCAACGCGCGCCCCTACGCCGACATCAACATCGATCAGGACCCCGATGCGCAGGCGTTGCTCGACCGCTTTCACGTCCAGCCACAGGACCTTCCCGTGGTGGTGTGCCGCGGCAAAGCGCTCAGGAACCCTGACAACGCCATTCTCGCGGAGTGCCTCGGCATCAACGGCCAGCCCGACGACAGCGTGGTGCACGATGTAATCATCATCGGCGCCGGCCCGGCCGGGCTCGCGGCCGCCGTGTACGCAGCCTCCGAGGGGCTGGACGTGCGCATCGTCGACAGCTTCGCGCCCGGCGGCCAGGCCGGCACCAGCTCGCGCATCGAGAACTATCTGGGCTTCCCCACCGGCATTTCCGGCGCCGCACTCGCGGGCCGCGCCCTCTCCCAGGCGCAAAAGTTCGGCGCCCAGCTCAGCATCGCCTGGGAGGCCGTGCGGCTGCATTGCGACGACTGGCCCTATGCCGTGGAGATGTCCGATGGCCGGCGGTTACGGGGCTCCGTGGTGGTCATCGCAAGCGGCGCGCGCTACCGCATGCTCGAGGTCCCCAATGCGTGTCGCTTCTTCGGCAGTGGTGTCTACTACGCCGCCACCCATCTGGAAGCGCGCCTGTGCGACGGCGAGGACATCGCCATCGTCGGCGGCGGCAATTCGGCGGGCCAGGCCGCCGTGTTTCTCGCCGGCTCGTGCCGCCACGTGCATGTCCTGGTGCGCTCGGCGGGCCTCGCCGAAAGCATGTCGGCATACCTGATCCGCCGCATCGAAGACTCCCGCAACATCACCCTGCACACCCGCACACAGGTCACGGCGCTCTCCGGTGCGAAGCGGCTGGAGCAAGTGGAGTGGGCGACGGGCGACAGCGCACCGGAATCGCGCGCGCTGCGCCACGTGTTTCTGATGACCGGCGCATCGCCAAACACGAGCTGGCTCGCCGGCTGCGTGGCCCTCGATGACCACGGCTTCGTCAAAACCGGTCCCGATCTGACGCGCGAGGAGCTCGCGGGCTGGCGGCTGCCGCGACATCCGTATCTGCTGGAGACCAGCATACCCGGTGTATTTGCCGCTGGCGACGTGCGCTCCGACAGCGTCAAGCGCATCGCTTCGGCCGTCGGCGAAGGCTCGATCACCGTACAGTTCGTGCATCGCGCGTTGCGCGATCTCGCGGCCGCCCCGGCGCAGGCCGTCGCGGCCGCGTGAGCAGGGTCGCTGTCGTCCCCTACACGATGGGGACTTGGCTGACGTTGTTCTTCGGGTCCATCCAGAACGACTCGTTCACGAAGCGGCTGAAGATTTCGCGCGGCAGGATGGACGTGCGCTCGATCGGCTCAACCTTCGGGCGCACCGTGTGCAAGCCGGGCATGCCGACCCGGGCGTCGAACTCGTCCGCGTTGTATGCGATGTGGTCGAAGTCGTGTTCGAACCAGGGCTCACCGATGAACTGGTAGACCGCGCGCATGGCCGCCGACGGATTGCGTACCAGGCTTTCGTAGGTCAGCACCAGCAGGTGGCCCGGGGCATATTGGCCATAGAACGCATCTTTGATGGCCTGGAAGGAGAACCCTACCATGCCCCGCGGATCGGTCAGCGCCTCGACGCGCGAGTACACCGTGGTATTGGTGTCGAACCGGAACACCTTGCTGACGCCGACCGGCTGCCTGCGCACCAGCCGCTCCATGCTGTCCAGCACCCAGGACAACTGGCGGGCGCACGCAATGACCTTGGCGGCCGGAAACAGCGTATCGAGCAACTGCATCCGGCTGCACCATAGCCGGCTGGTGTCGAATACGACGCCGGCGTCCGCCTGCCCTGCGTAAAAGTTCTCAACCAGTCCGCGGAGCATTGCAACGCGCTGAGCGTCGGAGACGTCGAACGAGAAATCGTTCTTGCTGCTCGCCTCCGCCATCACCACCCCCATGATGTCCGCCAGCGGGCTGGTCATGCCCGCGCGGAAACGTGGGTTCTGGCTGAGGATGGCAGCGAGGAGCGTGCTGCCCGCGCGCGGCAGCCCGGAAATGAAGTGGAACTTTCGGACCGGCTTCGCGACCTCAGGTGCGGCAGGCATGCAGGCACTCTCCTCCGGATCAGATACCCGCGAATGGTACGCGGTCCGCGCGATTCAGTGATTCTTTTCCAGCGGCGCGCTCGTCCGGCCCGCCATGGCGACCGGGACGCTCTGGGTTGGAGCGTTCCATCCGCTCACCTCGACGACCGGCGCCCCCGTCCCCTGCGCGGCGAATTGCGCGGTCACGGTAACCGACTCACCGGGCCACAGCGTGACATCATTGTCGCTCCACAGGATGGGCAGCACCGGCTTGCCACCCGCGGATCGCCTGATCGAAACGTGCTGGAACAGCGCCACCGCCCTGGACGATGCGGGTGTCGTCAGCGTAACAGTGACGGTGGCATCGGCCCCCTGGCGCCGCAACGTCGCGCGAACCTGGCGCGTCGCTATCGGCAATGACTGCAAGGCAGTCAGGTCCGCGTATTGTGTCACGGGTGTCAGGTACCAGTTCGAATGCCTCCAGTCGAGCTCGTCGGGCTGAGCGGAAAGCCAGTAGACATTGCGGCTGATCGGTTTGCGGTCGGCGGCAGCGAGCTCGAGCTCGATGAAATAGGTGCGCGACAGGCCAGCCACCGCCGGCAGCGTCGCCAACTGCCGGGCGCTGTTGCCGGCGAGATCGATGTCGTGCAGGCGCCGGGAGTAACGCACGGTGCCATCCAGGTTGCGTACACGGATGAGCGCCTGCAATCCATGCGCATCGACGAGCGTGTGATTGACCAGCATGATCGCGCGCGTATCGTACGAGTACTGGATGTGCACCGGCTCGTTCGCCTTCTTTGCGCCGAAGTACGCCCCGGCCGGGTTCAGGAAATAATCGTATAGATGCCAGTGCAGCGAAGGCCACGCGTTGTTGAGCATCCAGTAGATCACGCCGGTCGAAGGGTTTGCCGCATCCATGTGCGCGTTGAAGGCCTCGAATTGCGCGCGGACGTCATCGTAGTTTTCGACCTGTGACTTGGCAACGTAATCCGCAAGGCTCTTGGCTGCGCCATATCGCTTGGCCAGCGCGTCATCGAACGTCGCGATCCTCGCGAATGGCGACCAGGCGGCCGAGGCGTGATACTGCCGTTCCTGCGGGCGCTGCCAAAGTGCCTGCTGCTCCTCAGGCGACAGCATGCGGATCAGATCCTCGAGCGGCGGGATGCTGGCGCCGGCGCTGGTTTCGGAGTTGAACCCGAACGCGCCGCCCAGCTTGTCGGCATACCAATACGCGGGCGGAACCCAGTCGTAAGGTCCCGTCATCTTCATGCCGGACGGTCCGGTCTCTGCCGTGCCCTGCTCCGATGCCGCCGCAATGATGGGCATCGGCCAGTCCTCGGCATGCAAGGTGTCGACGTACATCCTGGCGATGGCCGCCGGCGGGGCATTGTCGCTGCCGATCAGGAATCCGATCACAGACGGGTGATTCCGCAGCAGCCGCGCCTCGCTCGCCATCGAGGCTGCAGCCACTTCCGCGTCCGCAGCGTCCCATGGCTCACCACCCGTCTTGGCTGCCGACTCCCATTTGTCGCAACATTCCCACCCGGGCAGGATCATGATGCCGTCGCGGTCGGCAAGGTCGTAGAAGCGAGCGCCTTCCAGCTTGCCCTCACTGCGGATGGCATTGAGCCCGAGGTTGAGGACGTAGCTGAACTCCACCTCCATGCGCTTGGCATCGTCGCGCAGAAACATGTCCGGTGCCCAACCCGCGCCCCGGATCAGAACCGGCTTGCCGTTGATGAGGAACCGCCGATAGCCCTGCTCGGTGAGCTCCGAGCTGACGCTCCGTATGCCGAACGTAGCGCTCGCCCGATCAGAGGCCGCACCAGCAACTTCAGCAGCCATCTGCAATCGATAGAGCGGATGCGGACCCATGCCGACCGGCCACCAGACCTTCGGATGGCTGAGGGCGAGGCCCGCATCGGTCGTGGGCGAAAAGGACACCGTCCGCGTCTGACCGGGAGCGAGGCGGATGGTGCGCCGCAGTGAGACTCCGGCCACCTGGCCAGTAATCGTTGCGTCATGTGCCACCGCATCGAGATTTCGGGCCTCGACTTTCACCGTTAGCGCAGCGCGCGCGAGGTCCGGCAGCGACAGCGTCGAAATCACCTGCGGAAAGCGAAGCTCGACCGGCCCGGTGCGGACGATGTCCACACCCCGCCACGGTCCCATGTCGTTGTCCGGTGGTGTCGGGTTCCAGTCTACCCAGCCTATCGAAAGGCTGGTTCTCGGGTCGCCCGGATACACGCGCAACGCGAAGTAGTTCGCGCCCGCGTGCACCCAGCGTGTCACGTCGAACTCATGCACGGGATAGGCGCCAGCGACGGAGGCATGGTCGGCAACCAAGTGCCCGTTCACCCAGACGTCCGCGCTCGCGATCATGCCATTGACTCGCAGCAACGTACGTGTTCCTGGCGCTCCCTTGCCGAGGGTGAACTCGGTGCGATACCACCATGGAATGACGAGCAGCTCTCCGCTGGAGTCGGGCTCCGCTACCGTACGCAGGTTGTCGCTATAGAACGGATTCTTGTATGTGCCATTCTCCAGCAGCCCCGCCATCACCGTCGCGCGGCCGCTCACCGGGTACCAGTCGGTGGTTGCAAAGCCGGCAGAGGAGACGACGGCGCCGCTTTGCTGCGCTTTGGAGCTCGTCTGAATTTCCCAATGGGCAATGGCGGTCGCGGAACCTGCGCCGCCATCCACCCGAGTGGGTGCGAAGGCCGTTGCAGCGCAAGCGAGCGGCCCGGCGGTCAGCGCGGCCAGCACCACCATCGCCCGCAGCATGCGTTCAGCCGGGATTCGCATCGCGCGTTCCGATCACCACTGCCCGCGCAGGCCCACCGTGTAACTGCGCTCGGAGTAGTTCGTGTGCCCTTCCTGGCTGGGCCAGACGAGGTAGTATCGCTCGTACTCGTTGGTGAGATTGCTACCGTTCACGTACACCGTGACGTACTTGTCGATCATGTACTGCACCGACGCGTCGATGTACGCCTGCGGCGCCTCGTACATTTCCAATCCCATTATGCTGCCCACGTCATTCTCCACCGCTCGCTTTGAGCGGTAGTTGTACGCGGCGCGGACCTGCAAGCGCTTGTCCTGGTACCAGAGGATGAAGTTCCCCGATTCGGTCGAGTTGTCCTGGAATGGAATCGCGTGTCCGGCCAGATCCAACTGTCCCGACTTACTCGGGGCGTACGTGACGTTGAATTCCGTGCCGGTATAGCGCAGCAGCCACGGCAGGAACGTGAATCCCTGTCGATAGTCGAATTCCGCGCCTTGGATGCTGTTACCGCCGCCCTGCACCGGCTCGATGATCGAGATGCAGCGATGGCGTACGACACCGTCCTCGTCCGGCAGATCGCAATTTTGCACGTTGCCGTTTTCGATGAAGCTCTCCACGTCGATGCGGAACAGCTCGAGGTCGACCATGCTCACGGGGTTGATGTAGTACTCGAGCGAAGCGCCGTAATTCGTGGAGCGCCACGGGTCGAGTTTCGGATTGCCGTTCGATTGGCCCTGCGCCACTTCGTACAGCTGTGTCTTGGTCCCGTTCGGGTTCGTGATGTACGCCAGCGAGTAGTTCAACGACAGGCCGCCACCCCAGGTCTGGAGATCGAGCGGTTGCATGTTCTTCGATGCGGCGAAGCGGGCCGTCAGCTTTTGGGTCAAGTCCAGTGCCAGGTTGATATCCGGCAGGACGTCGTAGTAACCACGCTCCGTGTCCGAGGTGCCTATGTCCGCGGCATTGGTACCGTACAACCCCGGCAGGCCGTCCAGATGCTGGGTGATGTCCAGGTTGGTATGGATCACGCGCACGCCAACGTTACCGCTGAACAGCATATCGCCCACCCACTCGGCGACGTCGGTTTGCAGATACGCGGATGTTTCCTTCATCCACACCGCCCAGGTATCGCCCGGATCCTCCTGCGTCGTGGTGTCAGGATAAAGCGACTTCCAGAATCCCCATACATTGTCCATGGCGGAGGGATTGACAGCCCAGAAGTTGATCCCCGAGTTGAGGATGTTGGTGTATTCCTGCCAGTTGCCGGCCAGCGCCGGCGGAGTGTTCGCCATCTGTACTGCCGAGAGCGGGCCGGCGCGGAAGTAGCCCTCCGAGTTGCCGGCGCTGCACGAGCCGGGGCCGCCTCCAGCCAGGATCACATCGGCGCCGACATAGCGCACCAGGCATCCGTTCGGGTCGCTGGCGCCCATGCCGGCGTATACGGGGGTTACCAGAGTGTACGCGTAGTTATTGGCGGTATGGATGCTGTTGCGGACACCGAAGTCGAGGTGGACGCCGTGATGAAGGTCATAGTGTCCATCGAAGCGCAGCGCGGTGATCCCGGCGTCGGCGCTGTAGTCGTCACCGGAGGACTCGATTGTCTTGAACGTCCAGCCGTTGGGGTTGGCGAAATTGGCGGCCATCGATGCCGGCAGGCCGACCGTGAGATACTTGCCGGTGAAATTCGCGATGATCGGTTCCGAATCCTCGGGAATGCCAATCGGATTGAATACTCTGTTGCCGCCCAGTTGGGAAGGATAGATGAAGGTGCCGCAGGACGGCGCCTCGCTGGAAGAGACATCGGGCATCAGCTGATTGGGCCAGAGGCAGCCGTCGGAATCGGAAATGTTGAGATCGGTCTCCATGTATGCCTGGCTCGCCGTCTCGCGCACGCCGCGCAGGCTCCCCTTGAAGTCGCCGCCGTTGTCGAATTTGATCTCGAGATTGGCGTTCTGCGCGACCGAGCCGGTGGTCTGGAGCTGCGAGTACGATTCGACGTCACCCGGCCACTTCTCGTACTCCTGGGTGGTGTAGATCTGTGAGCCTGCCCAAGCCGGGTCTGGCGGCGGCGTATTGTACTGACTCAGCGCCGTGGCGCCCGTGTCGTGCGACTGCAGCGGCACGTACGTCGCGCCCTGCCAGTCGGTCGAATTGAACTGGAGGCCGACGTTGCGGTTGTACTGCCTTTGCTGCGAGTAGAAGTAGTCGCTGGTCAGTGTGAATCCGTCACCAAGATCGGCCTGGAACGAAGCATTGCCGGACTCTCGCTTGCGCTCGATGTTCGACTCGTAGAGGCCGATGTTCTGGCTTCCCATGAACACGCCGTTGGACTTGCCGTCGCCGTTTACATCGACACTACCGTCTGGGTTCTGCACGATCTTGGAAGGAATCGGCAGGCCATTCCATGCGCCCACGAACCCTGCGTAGCCGCCCGCGCTTTCGGCGTTCTCGCCATCCAGAATGACGCCATACTGGTCGAGACCCTCGCTCGAGCCGGCGCTTGGCGCCCCTACTCCCCCGGCCGCGTTGTTACTTTCGGGGCCATTCCGCCTGGTGTCGGAGTAATCACCGGAAAGCAGCAGACCCCAGCGGCCATCGTCGTTGAAGGAGACCAGACCGCTCGCTTCCGGTCCCAGCTTGCGAGCAACGTCGCCGCGTTCCCCGTCGGCGTTATAGCTGAAGGTGAATCCGTGCGGCAGGTCCCAGGGACGAAAGGTGTGTAGATCGAGCGAGCCGCTGATGCCTTCGTCGGTCTGGCTTGCGACCGGCGATTTGATGACGTCCACCTGATTGAACAGCGTCGCCGGCAGCGTTTCGAAATCCGGTTCCTGCGATGTGATCTGGTCCGGCGTAATGAATACTTCGCCGTTGAGCATGCTGCCGACTTGAGGCAGGCCGCGTACGTCTACCTCGGTACCCTCGCCACCGTTGCGGTCGATCTGCACGCCGGTGATGCGCTGCAGCGCGTCCGTGATGGTCGTGTCGGGCAATTGGCCGATGCTCTCCGCCGAGATGCTGTCCTGAATGTCGGGGGCGAAGCGCTTCAGGTCGATCGCGCGCATCTGTGAAGCACGAACTCCGACGACGGTGACCGTAGACAGCACCGTCTGCTCGCTTCCACTGGCTACCTCTCCGGGCTTCGGCTTGGATTTTGGCGATGGCGTCGTCGCCGTGTCTTGCGGCGAGACAGCCTGCGCCTCCGGCGTATCAACCGGGGCCCCCGTGCCCGGCGCTGCCGTGGCCGTTGCCGCCATGGCGGAGAGCAGGGCCATGGAAACGGCAATCGACACGGGATGTTTGCGATGTAGGTTGGACACAGGCTTTACCTCTCCACGTGCTGCCTAGTTTTTCGAAAATGCCACTCGCGCCAGCGCCCATTGGCCGTCGCGAGGATCGCCGGTGGCGAAGATGCAGAGGTTGGAAACCGGACTCCGCTGCGGCGGCGAAACATTTGCGTCGAGCTCGGTTTGCCCCCAAGTCGCCGTCGCGGCGGCCAGCGGCAATGTGGCGAGCAATGGTCCGGTGCAGGAGCCGGCATGGAGCTCGAACTCCCCGGCCGCGCTGGCCTTGGGGCGCACGACCGCCCCGCTGGCCTCGTCACCGAAGCGCCATGCCACACGGCCGACCGTCAGAGTGACGCGTTTGATGGCCCCTAGCGGCGCACGCTCCCAGAGCCAGCACATGTCGCCGACATCCGCCTGGTAAACCGGCCTGGGGCCGCGTGCCGGCCGAACGCCGTCCAAGCGCGTTTCCGGCTCCTTCGAGCAGGCTGCGAGCTGGCTGCTGTCGCGGCTGAGCAGAGCCGAGGCATCGAGCACCTGTGTGCGCGGCGCTGCAAGCTCGAATCCGTCAGGCGCAAATGTCGCCGCGCGCAGAGTCACTTTGTCACGCGCGGAAAACTGCAGCGGACCGGCATACTGTGCGGACTCCGAACTGGGCACGGAGCCGTCCGTCGTGTAGCGGAAGTTGCCGAAGCCCGCTTGGTTGGCAAGCACGACGCGCAGCATTCCCTGGGGACCTTCAGTCACATCGAACCCCGGTGCAAACGCCGTATCGGCATATCCGATGCCGAGTGCCCGGTAACGTGCGAGCTCCGCGGTGAGGCGCTGCAGGAAACCGTTCCAGTCATGTGCGCTCGCCGGCGACCACCCAAGCTCCGCCAGCGCGGCGATGCGCGGGAACAAAGCGCGCTGGTCGCGTGCGAAAGTCGGCACGAATTCCGTCCACAGATCGGCCTGCACGCCGATCACGTGGCTCGCTTCGGCGGCGGTAGCACCCTCCGGAACGATGGCCGCGTCATAGGCCTGCCGCAGCGCTACCACTGGAGGCTGTCCCGGCGTTTCGCCGGGCAAGTCCGACTGATAGTGGTCGAAGTACAGCGCTCCCTGCGGATTCAGGATCACGTCGTGGCCTTGCCTGATCGCTTCAAGAGCGACGCGCTCGCCAGCGTCATCGTGCCAGGACATCACTACTTCCGATGTCGGAAGCGCCGCGCCCGCGAGCAGCTCATCATCCCAGCCGACCGGCGTACGACCGTGCCTGATGAGATGGTCGGCGACCCGGCTGGTGAACCAGCCCTGGAGTTGATCCATGTTCGCCAGCCCGAGCCGCCGCATCCGGGCACGCACCTGCGGCGACGCGTTCCACTGCTGCTTGTCGGCTTCGTCGCCCCCGATCGAGACGTACCGCGATGGGAACAGCCGCATCACCTCGTCGAGGACGTGGTCGACGAACTGCAACGTCTTCTCGTTGGGATTCAGCAACCACGGACTGACACCCCAGTCCGTCCACACTGACGGATCCTTGCCGGTGACGCCAAGCCACGGATACGCTGCCACCGCAGCCTGAGAGTGGCCGGGAAGGTCGATATCGGGCACCACGGTGACGAAACGGGCGGCGGCATAGCGCACGATGTCGCGCACCTGCGCTTCGGTATAGAAGCCGCAGTACGGCCTGTTGGGCGCACCGGTCAATTCGACATCGAGGCCCACCGTCCTACGGCAGGCGCCGGTTTTCGTAAGCGCGGGGTACTTGGGGATCTCGAGGCGCCAACCCTGATCTTCCGTCAGGTGCCAGAGCAACACGTTGAGCTTGTCGAGGGACATCCAATCGATCAATTTTCTGATGTCGGCCACGCTCTGAAAGTGCCGTCCCGAATCGAGCAGCAGCGCACGCCATGCGAAACCGCGGGTGGTCGTCGATCACGCCCTCGGCAATGTCGGCCGGGGTGCCGCGGATCCAACCGGGCGGCGTCAGCAATTGCCACAGGGTCACGCCCCCGTAGAACGCCCCACGCGGCGAGCGCGCGGAAACCCGGATACTCTGGGCGCCTACCACGATGCGATAACCGGCGTTCCCCATGACTCTCGCGTGCGGATCGACATCGAACGTGATTGCCGGACGCGCGCCAGACACAGCCGCCGTGCGCAACTGCAGGCCACGCGTGTCTGCCACCAACTGCACGAACCGATCTGCGATGGGAAGAACCTGACGGCGATCCGCGCCAAGCACCGTGACCAGGGCGCCATTGGCGATCGTCAGTACGCCCGTTCCGGCAGGGCGCACGCGGGCGGGCTGGGGCAGAAGCGAGCCGATGGATCCCGCAGGCGCGGCGGTCGCCACCCCCATCGTCGCCAGCCAGACGACCGCAAACCCGATTGCCCTCTTCTTCGGTGTGTTACACACTTCTATTGATTCGGACCCCTGACGAATCAATACTGCGCCGCTTGTAATTTAGTGTCAAGGCAGTAGCGTTATTCGCGGCCAAGCTTATAATAGTTCGGCGAGATGACGAATCAATCCAGGACATCCATGCCTTCACAGCCAATGGCCAGCGTGACCCGCCAGTTGTCCCGGCGGAGCGTATTCGAGGCCCTCCTCCACCGCAGCCCCATCTCCCGGGCGGACCTTGCCAAGGTGACCGGTCTGTCGAAACAGACCACCTCCGAGGTCATCGACGCATTCGATCAGCAGGGACTGGTTCGGCCGGTCGGACGAAGCAGCGGCAACGTCGGACGAACCGCCGTGTTGTACGAGTTGAGCGCGGAAGCGGGTCAGGTGCTTGGCATCGATCTGGGAGCCCGATTGACCGTCGCTCTGGCCGACATTGCCGGCAGAGTCCTCGCCGAGGCCGACGAACCCACCGACAGCCGCGGCGGCGCGTGGGCGCTCGAGCAGATCGCCCGGCTTGCCGGCCGTCTGGCGCGAGACAACCACACCCACCCCAGCCGGATTCGCTCCATCGTGTTGGCCACTCCTGGAGTGGTGAACCCCAAGAGTGGCGCCATCGAGATGGCGCCCAACATCAGCGGCCTTGGAAATCTCAATGTCGTGAGCCTGCTGGGTGAGAAACTCGGCAGCGCGGTCGCCATCGAAAATGACATCAATCTGGCGCTGCTCGGGGAAATATGGCACGGCTGCGCGCAAAACGTCGCCAACGTGGCCTTCCTCGCGCTCGGCACCGGAGTTGGCCTGGGACTCTATGTCAATGGCCAGCTCGTTCGCGGCGAGAACGGCGCCGCCGGTGAGATCGGTTACCTGCCGATCGGCGGCGATCCGCTGCAAGCCGAGTCCCGCCTGCAGGGCTGCCTCGAGTATCAGGTGGGCGCCACCGGTGTCATGCGGCGATACCGGGAAGCCGGCGGTTCCGCACGTCGATTCGGTCAGGCAGGTCTTTGAGCGAGCGCAGGCAGGCGATCCGCTTGCCGCGGGCGTGATCGACGAGACAGCGCGGCTGACCGGGCTTGCGGCCGCGACAGTCATCGCAACCGTGGATCCGCAACTGATCGTTCTGGGTGGCTCGGTCGGGGCGCGGCCGGACTTTGCGGACAAGGTCGCGCGCGTGCTGTTGCGGCTCGCGCCGCGGCCGGTGGAGATCCGCGCCAGCACGCTCGGCAAGCGTGCCGGCGTCGTAGGTGCCTTGTCCGTCGCCTTGAGCCGGCTCCATGACGAGCTCTTCGGCGTTGCGGACCTCGCAGCGACTCTGCCTCTGCCGCCACCCCGCGCGCCGTAGCGCAAGTCGATGTCACGCGAGAGTGCCCATGGCTTTGCGGCGGACCTGGGCGGAACGAAGCTGGCCGCAGCCATGGCGGATGCGCGCGGTCGGATCGTCGCGGAATTGACCGAGCCCACGGACCCGCGCGGCGGCGCGTACGTGGCAGAACAGATCGCCGCCTGCGCCGACAAGCTGGCACGAGCCGTTGGAATCGAAGCCACACGGGTGCGTCATGTCATGGTGGGCAGTTCCCGGAGCGATCGATCCGCTCACGGGCCGTGTTTCCCTGACTCCAAACATCGAGGGGCTGCAGGACTTCGATGTCCTCGGCTATCTGCGCGGCCGCTTCGGGCCGGATGTGGCGATCGAGAACGACGTCAATCTCGCGATGCTCGGCGAGCAGACGCTCGGTTGCGCCAGCCGATGCCGCAACGCGGCGTTCCTGGCGCTCGGAACGGGCGCGGGGCTCGGCCTTCTCATCGACGGCAAGCTGTTTCGGGGGGCGCGCGGGTCGGCGGGGGAAATCGCGGACCTGCCGCTCGGCCGCGACCCGACTTCGCAGACGCCGTTTCTCGCCGCGGCTCATTCGAGCTCGAGGTCGGCTCGCTCGCCATCGTCGATCGATACCGCCGCCAGGGTGGAACCGCGGCCGTGACGGTACGTGATATTTTCAGGTTCCTCGAGGAAGGCGACGAAGTCGCGGCGGCGGTCCTCGACACGACGGCGCGCTGGGTGGCACTCGCCGTCGCGACACTGCAATCGCTCCTCGATCTGGAGCTCATCGTGTTCGGGCGGCAGCATCGGTGTGCGTCCCGAGCTGTACGCAGCGCGTCCAGCAGGCCCTTCCCGCCCTCTTCTCACGACCTGTCACCATCGCCCCCAGCCAGCTTGGCGATCGCGCGGGGCTGATCGGCGCCGTCTGCGCCGCGGCGCAGGCCCTGCGCCAACATCAAGAGCCTGCGCCGCGCACTGCGACCAACGTGAGCTGCCAGACGGCCCGTGATGGTTCCGCGGAGTGCCGACCGGGTGAATGACAAGCCTGTACGCCTCAAGCGGGCGCTGAACCGATGGGACCTGATCCTCTACGGAGTGATCGTGATCCAGCTCACCGCGCCCATGCCGGTCTTCGGCGTCCTGAGCGCGCGGGCCAGACGGTCACGTCGTGACCACCATCCTGCTCGCGATGATTGCGATGGTCATTCACCGCGATCAGTTACGGCCGCATGGCGCAGGCGTATCCCAGCGCCGGCTCGGCCTTCACGTATGTGACGCGGGAGTTCTCGCCGCTCCTGGGCTACGTGACGGGTTGGGCAATGCTCATGGACTATGTGCTCAATCCCCTCATCTCGATCGTATGGTGCAGCCGGGCGGCAATGAACTTCGCGCCACAGGTCCCGTATGCAGTGTGGGCAGTCGCATTTTTCGCGCTGTTCACGTCCGTGAACCTGGTCGGCATCAAGAGCTCCGCGCGCATCTCGGGCGCGCTGGCCGCGACTACCGGCGCCGTCGTTCTCGTGTTCATCGTCTGCGCGGGATGGTACGTCTGGCATCACAATCACGGCTCCCCGGGGTTCTTCACCCACCCGTTCTACGACCCCAAGACCTTCCACGCCGGCGCGGTTCTCGGCGGCACCTCGATCGCCGTGCTCACCTATATAGGCTTCGACGGCATCTCGACGCTCTCGGAGGAGGTCGAGGACCCTCGCCGCAACATCCTGTTCGCGACCGTCGGGACCTGCGTAGTGGTCGGCATTCTGTCGGCGATCGAGGTATATGCCGCACAGCTGGTATGGCCCACGGCTCTGCCCTTCAAGGATATCGACACCGCGTTCGTGGAGGTCGCAGCGAGAGCCGCCGGACCGTGGCTCTTCGTGGTGATGAATCTTGCGCTTCTGGTCGCAGGCATCGGCTCCGGCGTGGGCTCGCATCTGGGCGCGGCGAGACTCCTTTACGGCATGGGCCGCAGCAACGCCCTGCCGCCGGCGTTCTTCGGCGCGGTCGACTCGAAGACGCCGCATTCCGCGCAACAACGTGATTCTCGTGGGCCTCATCGCGCTCGGCGGGGCGTTTCTGATCTCCTACGGGCTCGGAGCCGAAATACTGAATTTTGGAGCGCTGTTCGCGTACATGGGCGTCAACGCCGCCGCCCTCGCGCGCTACTACGTGCGCAACCCCAAGAAAAGATTGCGCGACCTCTGGCCGCCCGCGGCCGGATTCGTCACCTGTCTGCTCCTGTGGGTCAACTTGAGCAACGCCGCAAAGATCGTCGGCGCAAGCTGGATGATCGTGGGAGTGATCGTCGGCGCTGTGCGCACTCGAGGGTTCCGCCAAGGGGTGCTGCGCTTCGAGGCGAGTCCCGAGGATTGAGGGCTGCGAGCTGTTGGCGGTCGTTTGAGTCATAGGGGTAGTCGCGCGTCGCGGCCGACCATGGCCAGATGCTGCGGCGCGTAGCGCTCACCCTCTGCCTGGATGTGCGAGGCCGCCTGTTCGATCTCGCGCAGATCGTCCCGGGTCAGCTCGACATCGGCAGCGCCGATATTCTCCTCGAGCCGATGGAGCTTGGTCGTCCCCGGGATCGGCACAATATATGCCCGCTGAGCCAACAGCCAGGCGAGCGCGATCTGCGCCGGGGTCGCACCCTTCTCCTCGGCGACGCGCCGCAACAGGTCCACGAACGCCTGGTTCTTCTCCATCGCTTCGCGAGAGAAGCGCGGGACAGAGCTGCGGAAATCATTCTCTGCCAGCTTCGTGTCCTTGCTCATCGCGCCGGTCAGGAAACCTTTCCCCAGCGGGCTGTAAGGCACAAAGCCAATGCCGAGCTCATCGCAGGCTTGGAGAATCCCATTCGTCTCCGGCGCTCGCCACCACAACGAATACTCATTTTGAAGCGCAGCCACCGGCTGCACTGCATGAGCGCGGCGTAGAGTCTGGACCCCGGGTTCCGACATGCCAAAATGCTTGACCTTGCCCTCAGTGATCAGCGCCGCGACAGTGCCTGCGACGTCCTCGATCGGCACGTTCGGATCGACGCGATGCTGGTACAGGAGGTCGATCGTCTCGATACCCAGACGCTTCAGCGAGCCCTCGACCGCACGGCGAATGTGTTGCGGCTGGCTGCTGACACCTCGGTTCTGACCGGTGCTCGGGTCGATGTCGAAGCCGAACTTGGTGGCGATGACGACCCGCTCGCGAAGAGGACGCAGCGCCTCGCCAACGACCTCTTCGTTCGTGAAGGGGCCATAGACTTCGGCGGTATCGAAGAAGGTCACACCCCGCTCCACTGCGGCACGGATCAGCGCCACGCCCTCCTCCTTGGACAGGTGGGTGGCATAGCTGAAGCTGATGCCCATACAGCCCAGCCCGATGGCGGAGACTTTGAGGCCGCTGCGGCCGAGTTCACGTTTTTGCATAGGTTTCATTCCTCGACTCGATGATGAAGTGCTGCGGTACGCCAGGTAGGCATAGGCATCCTCATGGCCGCACCATCACCTTGAGTGCCTTGCGATCGTTCATATCCCGATAGCCGCCGGGGACTCCGTCGAGGTCCACGACGCGATCGAAGACTCGTCCAGGTTGGATGCGACCCTCCAGAATGTCGGGTAGGAGCTCTGGGATGTAGGCACGCACCGGAGCCGGACCGCCGCCCACCGTGACGTTATGGTAGAAGGCCGTCTGGGAGCCGGGCATGGCGGCATCCTGTGGCACCCCAACACGCCCGATCGCCCCACCCGCGCGGGTGATCTCGACCGCTGTTTCCATGGCCTGGGCAAGACCCACACATTCCAGCACCGCGTGGACTCCGTGACCACCGGTAAGCTCGCGTACACGCTCAATCGCCTCGGGTCCGCGCTCGCTCACGATGTCGGTGGCGCCAAACTCGCGCGCAAGAGCAATGCGGTCAGGATGGCGTCCAAGGAGAACGATGCGCTCGGCGCCCAGACGCTTGGCCGCGATCACGCCGCAGAGCCCTACTGCACCGTCGCCCACGACAGCGACATCCTTACCCGGACCAACCTTGGCTGCCACGGCCGCGTGGTGACCCGTTCCCATGACATCCGAGAGCGTGAGAAGAGAGGGCATCAGCGCGTCGTCCTTCCCGACCGGGAGGGGAAAGAGCGTCCCATCGGCATATGGAATCCGGATCGCCTCCGCTTGCGCGCCATCGTTCCCCGCATTGCCAAAGAAACTAAGGTGAACGCACGCAGTCGGCAGGCCTTCGTGACAGAAGATGCAAGTGCCGTCTGAGGAGGCGAACGGCATCACCACCACATCACCCCGCTTCACGGTGCGCACGTCGGTACCGACGGCTTCAACGACGCCAATGGCTTCATGTCCTTTCGGCTGACCGCGATCGGATCGCTGCATGGTTTGATACGGCCACAGATCACTGCCACAGATGCAGGCGCGCGTCACCCTGAGCAGAGCATTGGTAGATTCAATGATGGTGGGATCCGGGACCTTTTCGATCCTGACGTCGCCGGCGGCATGCATGATGGTCGCGCGCATGGGTGTCTACCTCAGTGTCGTTCCCGGTAGGCAATCTACGGTCTTGGCCGCAAAACGATTAGTGGGTGGAGTTCGCATGAGGTTGTGAGAAAATCTCATGAATGGCGCGCGAGAATTTCAACGACCTGCAAGCCTTCCTGGCGGTCGCCCGCAGCAGGAGCTTCACCCGGGCCGCAGCACAGCTCGGCGTCTCACCGTCGGCGTTGAGCCACTCCATGCGGGGTCTCGAGGAGCGGCTCGGCATCAGACTGCTGACGCGGACGACGCGCAGCGTCTCACCGACCGAGGCGGGCGAGCGGCTCCTGCGCACCGTTGGTCCCCGCTTCGAGGAGGTCGAGGCGGAGCTTGCGGCCCTCAACGAGCTGCGGCGCAAACCGGCCGGAACGATTCGCATCACGGCCGGCGATCATTCCGCGACCACCATCCTTTGGCCGAAGCTCGCCAAGGTTCTATCGAGCTATCCGGACGTGAAGGTCGAGATCAATGCCGAGGCCGGCCTGATCGATATTGCCGCTCACCGATACGATGCCGGCGTGCGCCTGGGCGAGCAGGTCGCCAAAGACATGGTATCGGTCCGCATCAGCCCCGACATCCGTTTTGCGGTGGTCGGCGCGAAGTCCTATTTCGCCAGGCACGCACCGCCCAAGACACCACAGGATCTCGTGGCGCACTCCTGCATCAATCTGCGCTTGCCGACCTACGGCGGTCTCTGGGCATGGGATTTCGAGCGCGACGGCCGAGAGCTCAAAGTCCGCGTTGATGGACAACTCACCTTCAACAGCATCTTTCAGACTCGCGATGCGGCGCTCGAAGGCTACGGTCTCGCCTACATCCCGGAGGATCTTGCGCGACCCCATCTTTCGAAGGGACAACTCGCGTGGGTACTCCAGGAGTGGTCCCCGCCTTGGCCGGGATACCATCTCTACTATCCCAGCCGCCGCCAGTCATCACCCGCCTTTGCGCTGATTGTCGACGCTCTGCGTCACCGCGAAAGATAGTTTTGGCGCACGCGAGCTGGCGTACCCGAACATCTACCGGTGCAAGCGGAACCGGACCGGGCCGCAGGCAGTCATACCGCATCGGGCTTGGCTGCAAGGCGATAGCGTGGAAACGCTCGCAACGCCTAATAGGAACCGGTACCTCGTCCTGGTCGCGGTGGCGGGCGCTCACGCTCTGGTTATCGGAGCGCTTCTGAGCACGTCTCGATCCGTCAGCACGTCTTCTCCCACCGTCACCCCCATCACAGCTTTCATTCTGACGCACCCCGCACGTCAGCACTCGCCCATCGCGCCCCCGCGGCTCAACGAGACCTCTCCGCCACCGATTACCGAACCTATCACCCTCGCTCCTCCCGCTCTCCCTGTGATAAGGCCGAGCGGCCCGACGATCGACTGGAAAGCTGAAGTGAGCCAGTCCGTGGCCAAGATTCTCCAGCCCGGCAAGCGCATCTCCTTCGGCTTCCCCGCGGGCGGCAAAAGCGCGATCACGCTGGGCGTGCCTTCTGCATCATCACCACATTACGCCGGGGAATCGTACCGATCGGAGGGGGGCGAGCAGATCTACTGGGTAAGCGACCATTGCTACATGGTCTCCGATCCGCCCCCACTCTTCGAACCCGACTTTCTGAAGAATGCCAGCGTTTCCCGCATCGGATGCAGGTAGCCAGCACAACCAGCTCGGCCACCGCGACGCCTTCCGGATGGAAACCTGAGCCGCGGGCCCCTAAACTCCGTCGGGTCGAACCTTGAGCGAGGAGGCGTGAGGGCGATGCTGAGCTGGCAGGTAGGCGGCGTGAAGATCACCCGCATCGTCGAGATGGATTTGCCGGTGCCGGCCATGGCGTTCCCGCAGGCCACGGCCGCGGAGCTGCGCAAGTTGGCGTGGCTCTATCCACACTTCGTCAGCGAGGACGATACCACCCTGAAGCTCAGCATCCACGCGCTGCTGGTCGAGGCGCCAGGGCTGAAGCTGGTCGTCGACACCTGCATCGGCAACGACCGGCCGCGCGAGATCACCGGCGGCCAGCCGTTGGCGACGCCGTTCCTGCAGCATCTTGGCGAGGCGGGCTGGTCGCGCGACGGAGTCGACGCCGTGGTGTGCACGCACCTGCACGTCGACCACGTCGGCTGGAACACGATGCTCGAGAACGGCAAGTGGGTGCCGACCTTCCCGAAGGCGCGCTACCTCATCGGTCGGCGCGAGTACGACTTCTGGAGCGCCCACGATGACGAGGAGCAGCAAGCGATGCTCGGCGATAGCGTCAAGCCGATCTTCGACGCCGGCCTCGTCGAGCTGGTGGAGCTGGACCACGTGATCTCGCCGGAGATCCGGCTCACGCCTTCCATCGGCCACACGCCAGGCCACGTCAGCGTGATGATCGAGTCCGAGGGCGAGCGGGCGGTGATCACCGGCGACATGTCCCACCATCCCTGCCAACTGGCGCACCCCGACTGGTCGCTCGGCGACAACGACCCGAAGGCCGCCGCTCTCACCCGCGCGCGCCTCTTCGCCGAATGGGCCGACCAGACGATCCTCGTCATCGGCACCCATTTCGCCGCCCCCACCGCCGGCCACGTCGTCCGCGACGGTGCGGCATTCAGGTTGGTGGTGTAAGGCTCCCATCCGTGGCCAACGCCCAAGTGCTGGTGGCTGCAGCTCGCCGCCGGGCATCGTATCATTCCACCCGCCTCCACCGGCAATTGGAGACTGCTCCGCCATGCGCGCTCGAATCCTTCTTCTTGTCGTTGCGGCCACTTTTGGGGTACAGGCTCATGCGGCTTTGCTCCTTAACGTTCCCCTGAAATGGCGACCTACTTCGGACCTACGGCTTGGCGCCGCGGAAATGTCGCAGGCGTCAGTGCAGTTCGATGCTTTCCGCGACCTGCGCGCCGATAAGCAGGCAATCGGGGAGAATCGCGAGGATCAGAAGCCAAAGCCCGTGACGACGATGGACGACGTCGGGTCGTTCGTGAGTACGCACATGCGTGGGCTGTTCGATAGCGCCGGCCTGAAGACGGTCGACAGCAACGGCACGGTCACGATCAAAGGCGAGGTGACGCAGTTCTTCGTGAGAGAGACTTCGCTGTACCGATCCGAGGTCGCAGTCCACCTGACCGTGGTGGGCCGAGATGGGAAAGTGCTCTGGAGCGGTACCGCTTCCGGAGAGGCGAAGCGATTCGGACGATCCTATGAGCTGGAGGACTACTACGAGGTCCTCTCTGATGCGATCGTCAACACCGTGAGCTCCATGTTGCAGAGCGCGCAGTTCCAGAAGGCCTTGTCGGGGACCTGAGCGGCGCGCCGCTACCGTGGTTCTGACGCAGGCGCTGGGCTTAGGCTACGCGGGCACTCGACCTTCCGGAGGTCCACGCCCGAGTATGTCCGGCAATGCCTCTCCCTGCTCTGTAAACGACAATGATACGGAGTTGAGGCAATGACGCTCACCCGTCGGCGGCGGACCGTCCGGAAAAACGTGCCCGAGATGGCTACCGCAGCGCCCACAGACCTCTTCCACGCGGACCATTCCATAGCTGGCGTCGCGCACCCGCCGAATGTGGGCCTCGTTATACGGCTCGAAAAAGCTGGGCCAACCCGTACCGGAGTCGAATTTCGCACTCGACCGGAACAGAGGCAAACCACAAAAGCGGCACGTGTAAACACCATCCTTGTGGTTGTCGAGAAACACACCGCAGAAGGCGGCCTCAGTGCCGTGCTCGAGCAACACGTCGCGTTCCTCGTCGGTGAGGCGAGCAATTATCGCCTCGCGTTGAACTGAACTTGGTGGGGTTAGGTCGAATCTCGTCATGATAGTGTCTTTCAGTGTGGCGAAACGGACGCTGCCCCTTGGCGGAAGGTGCTGCTGCCGCGCCTCAGGTAGTGTTCTGTTTGACGTGTTCCCAGACCTTGGAGATCACGACGGAGCCCTCGCCCACCGCCGAGGCCACGCGCTTTACCGACCCCGCCCGCACGTCACCAACGGCAAAAATGCCGGGGTAGGAAGTCGCAAACGGCGCAGCCGGTGGGCCGAGGCCGGTGGCGACGAATCCTTTGTCGTCGAGCTTCACCAAACCCGATAGCCACTCCGTGTTTGGCGCCGCACCCACCATGATAAATAGCGCCCGCGTCGAGACCTTGCGCGACTGCCCGGTCTCGGCGTTGCGGATGGTGACGCTTTCCAGATGCTCGCCGCCTTCCAGTGCCGTGACCTCTGAGTGATACTCGATCGTGATACCCGGCTCAGCCTCAAGGCGGCTGGTGAGATAGCTCGACATCGAAGCGGCGAGCGAGGAACCCCGTACCAGCACACGGACGCGCCGCGCTGAGCGGCATAGGAACATCGCAGCTTGGCCGGCAGAATTGCCGCCGCCAATGATTACAACCTCGGTGTCCTTACAATATCGAGCCTCCATCTCGGTGGCCGAATAGTACACGCCTGAGCCCTCGAAATCCGCGAGTCGTTGCAGCGGAAGCCGCCGATACTGCACCCCGCTCGCGACTACGATTGCACTGGCACGCACGCGCTGGCCATTCTCGAAGGTGGCGCAGAAGGCGCCGTTCTCCTGCGCCTCCAGCGCCGTGACTCGGCGCGGTATCGCAAATCGTGCGCCGAACTTCATGGCCTGCACCTCGCCACGCCACAGGAGGTCCCCGCCAGAGATGCCGGTTGGAAAGCCCAGGTAGTTCTCGATTCGGCTCGACGCTCCCGCCTGACCTCCCAAAGCGATGTCCTCGACGACCAGCGCGCATAGACCCTCGGCGCCAGCATAAACGGCCGCCGCCACGCCAGCCGGCCCGCCACCGACGATGAGCACATCGAAATGCTCATCGCCGCTGAAGTCGATATTGAGCCCGAGGAGCCGCGCTATCTTATCCGGCGTCGCATCCGTGATCGGTACTTTGCTGCCGAAGATAACGGCAGGAGTTCTGGTATCGATTGCGCAACTCTTAGCCGATGCCTCGGCTTCCGGGCTGTGCAGGGGCACCGATGCGTAAGGTAACCGATTGCGGCTCGCGAACTCGGCGATGCGCCGCACGTTGCGATCGGCCTCCTCGCCTATGAGGTAGAGGCCGCTGCGACGATCCTCGAGTTGCCGGCGGCGTCGGGCCGCAAACACGGTGATGATGATGTCCGACATCTCGGGGATCTGCGACATGAGCGTAAGGAAGGTCTCACGCGGTACTTCGATTACTCGCGTATCGACTACCGTGCGCAGCGGCAAGGAGGCGGTACCGCCGTACAGCAGGCTGATCTCCCCCATAAACTGAGTCGGCCCGATGGTCGAGGGATAATGGCGCTCGCCAGTGAACGGATTGACTACTTCAATCTCGCCTTCCTCGACGTACACGAAGCGGTTCGCCTTCTCGCCCTGCTGGGTCATGATCGTGCCCTTGGGATACGTCACTACCTTCCCCGCTGCCCGCAATGCCTCAACATGCGAGCGGGAAAGTGGCGTCCGTATCATCTGGCGCAGATCTTCGCCTATCGTCTCCACGCAGGCTCCTCAGGTTGGATTACTACGCATATTACACGGCCGGAATGATCCGTTACTCGATGTGGTCGGAACGGACCGGGGCGCCGTAGCGAAACAGTTTCGTGACGCGCCTGGTGCCTAGTCGAGCAAGGGGTGGCCGCCGGGCAATTGATGCGCATACCAAGCCGCGAGCCGATGGCGAATCGTCTTCTCGCCGACCTGTTCTTCAGGCATTGGCGAAATGACCTTGTCGTGCACGAGCAACCGATATACGTACAGCGCCTTGTCGCTTGCCGAATCCGTCGACTCGAACTCCACTGCCTTGCGGCCTTCTGCATATTCAATGGCTGCTATCAAGGCCGCTTTGAATAATTCCGCTTCGTGCTTGAACTTCTTCATAGACCAATTCCCTCTACACGCTATTGGCTAATACCAGTATCCGCCGTAGATCCTATTCGCAATGAACGAAACGGGCGAAATGAGCGGAAACTAATCTTATGTTGTTGAATTATAAATGAATTCCTACGGACGGCCGATAACGCCCGACGCATGATCTTGCCGAATCGCACCTTTGCCGGCCAGCCAGTATTAGGTTCGGTCGCGAGAACCGTGGCTAAGCCGTGGCACTTTCAAGCGCTGCAATGAGCGGACAGCGGACCCTCCCCCTGTTGCTGCTGCACTTCCGGACCAGCGTGGCCAACGCGCTTTCGATTGTCTTGAGTTGCGCGATCCTTTGGCGCACTGTCGCCAGCTTCTGCCCGGCGATCTCCTCCACTTCCCGGCAGTGCAGACCATCCTCCAGAGACAGCAGCTCCCCGACCTCCTCGAGGCTGAAGCCCAGCTGCTGTGCCCGCTTGATGAAGCGGAGGCGCTGCACATGTTCGGGTGCGTAGTTCCGGATACCACCCAGGGGCTTAGCAGGCTCGGGTACGAGGCCGCGCCTCTGGTAATAGCGGATGGTTTCCACATTGACTCCGGCCTGTCGGGCAAGAGCACCGATGGTGCACCGCACAGCCATATTGACTCCGTAGTTGACTACGGTCCTAGGATTACCGCGTTCACAGGAATGGCGACACGGTTCGGTAGGACCCCAGGCTATTTCAAGATGAGTGACAAACCCAAGATTCTCGGCGCTACCGGCGGCGCGGTTGCCCTGAGTGCATTGGCGCTCGCCTTTGGCGCCTGCTGCGTTGCCCCCTGGGCCGTGGCTCTGCTCGGCGTGGGCGGGGCTGTGATGCTCGCCAGGTTGGCCGGCCTCCAGTCTCCAGTGGTGGCGGTGACACTCCTGCTCGTAGGGTTGGGATTCTGGTATGCCTATCGCACGCGGTCAAGCGCGAAGGGCAGGACCTGTGCGGTAGAAAATCGTAAGGGCTTGCGCATCGCGGTATGGATCGGGGCCTTGATCGTCATCTCCGTCGACATCGCCTCCTACCTGCCGCGCCTGGCATCGTTCTGGTGATGGAGCGGTCCATGCAATCGTCCAAGCTTTTGCTTGCTGTACTCGCGGTCATGCTGGTACTGGGTTTCGCAGGTTGTAGTCGTAGCCGCGGTGCGGCCGCCACCAATGCCCACTACGCCGTGCTCGGGGCCGACGACGGGCCGCTGCGCGAAGACTTCAATCGCGAACGCGGCCAGGTGAGGCTCGTGTTCCTGGTGGACCCCATCTGTCCGGGGTGCCTGCGCGGGATGGCGGACATGGGTGCCGACCTCCTCGCCAACCTGAGCGCCAGCGCGCCGGTAAAGGTGTATGTCGTGTTCGAGCCTGTCATCGGCGGTCAGGCCAAGGACATTCCGGCCGCCGCAGCGTTACTGCGGTCGTCGACATCGAAGCTTTACTGGAATCCGACCGGTGATTTCGGTCGACAGATGTCGCATGTGCTCCACTACTGGAACGGCCACGAGTGGGTGTATGCGTGGGACACTTGGCTCATCTACCGACCCGACGCGGTCTGGAGTGGTGGTGCGGCACCCCCCGAGCCTGCCTTCCTCATGCATCAGCTCGGTGGCTTGCCGAACACTCCACAGTTTCCGCATCTCGATGCGCGTGTCTTCGCCGCGAAAGTGCACGCCATGATGGACGGCATCGGCCCGGCGGCTGTTTCCAAATGACGGCGACAGCACCTTCGACCGTTCCGGTCATAAGTTCGGAACTGATCTGCCCATTCTGTCGCGCACGACACATTGAGGTCATGCCGGTGGATGCCTGCATCTATTTCTTCGAGTGCACTGCGTGCGGCTCGATGTTGAGACCCAAACCCGGCGATTGCTGCGTGTTCTGTTCGTACGGCTCAGTGCCGTGCCCGCCCGTTCAGCTGGTGCGCGCCGAAGGTGGTCGGGACTGTTGTGGGTGACCTTGGAATGACGGAACCCAAAAGCTGCGCACCGCTAGGGCCTGCCAGGTCTAGAGACTGGTTGCGCCAGCCGATCGGCATCATCTTTTGGTGGGCCCTGCCGCTTGCCCTCGGAATATCTACAAATTTCTGGCATCCACCGCTCGCGCAGACCGGTCTTATATGGACTCTGGCGTTGGCGTGGATGGGAACGGGGTGCGCACTCAATGCGCTACGCTGTGGCCGTCGCCATTGCTTCATATCGGCCCCGGTGCTGTGGCTTGGTGCGACAGCCGCAGGACTTGTGGGCTTTGGAGTCATATCCAGTCCGAACGCCCTCGGCGAGGCAGTTAATGGCGCGCTCGCGTTGGCGGCCCTATCCTTCCTGTCGGAATGGTTCTGGGGACTCTACGCCGAAAGGAAGTAACACCCCGCCCCCGGGTAAAGCGCGCGGCAACGAGCCGTTACGATGGATTCCGGGTCGGTCCTCGAAGGCGCCGACCCTCAACCCACTGCCAGGATGCGAGCGACGGCAGGCCGCACAGCACCTCGCGCAGACGCTTGGCCATCGAAACGGCCAGCGCCAGTTCGCTATTCACGCCCAGTGCATGGCCGAAGAGCACCAGGGCGCCTTCCTGCACGCCGAGACCACCCGGTATGATGAAGGCCAAATGGCGTAAGGCCTGGGTCATGCTCTCCATGACGAGGGCGGCGCGGATACCCACTGGGTGCCCGAACAAACGCAAGACAAACCAGATCTCGACGGAACCCGAGACCAAGGCCATAAACTGTAGGCTGCCGGCGACCAGCATCGCTCGGCCTCGGCGCAGACAGGCGCGAACCTCCTGGTCCAACGCCATCGCTCCTGCAGACATGGCGCTTGCACCTACCAGGGGACGCAAAAGCCCTGCGAGGCGCTCGAACACGGAGCCGTAGCGGAGCAGCAACGCGGTTACGACGGGCATCGGAAGGCTGACGAGCAACGCGAGGATCAGATGACGGTATTCGAAGCCGGCGTCCCTGGCATCGATGAGCAGGAGCAGACCCACGACCGCGAACAGATAGGACGCGATCAGTGTCAATAGAATCTCCGCGATGACGGTTGCGCTGGCGGGCGTCGCCGCAATCCCCCGCCAGCGCAGCAAGCGAACACCGACGACCCCACCACCGACACTGGCGACGGGGAGCAGCCGGTCGATCGCCTCGCGCACGGAGGTGACCCAAAGTACATATCCGAGCCCGGCGTGCTGGTTTGGATCGTAGGGCCGGATCAAACCGAACCAGCCAATGGCATAGAGGAGAAAAAACAGCGCTCGATAGGGGATCAGCCAGAGCAGCCTCCAGCCGGCTAGTCCCAATACCTGAAGCATCCCGATGAAGTCGGAGCGAACGACGAGAACGATTAGCAGCGCGAGCCCGAGCACACCCCCGATGTATGCGGCGATCTTCAGATTTCGCTCTCGATTACGAAGCTCGCCTCACGCGGAGCGTGTGCAGCGCTTGGGTACTTCAAGGAGTCCGATGCATGATGCCGTGGGCATCAACGTCAAACTCCCGGCCACGCCAGGTAACGCGGGAGGTGAAGAAGCTGCGCCACCATACCCAGCAGATGAGCAGATCCCGCACAGGCACGAGCCATAGGTCCGAGAGCAGGCTGCGATCGTCTCGGAGCCGATACACGCCGTACAACGTGAGCCGCGCGACGATCGTAAACTCGAAAAGTGCCCAAGCTGCCGTGGAGAGCACGGGGTCAGCGGCGTTCAGGACGATCCCTAAGGCCGCAAGCGGCAAGCTGAAGCTGAGGAAGATCAAGCGAAAGCTTCGAGGTCGCAGGATACGTATGGTGCTCATCCATCGTAGCTCGTGGCGGTTCAACGAGTCGAAACTAGCCTCATCGTGCTCGACGGTCGGCAAGTAGTGCGAGAGCACGATCCGTAGTCCCAATCCTCGAACCCGTTCACCCAACTGATGGTCGTCGGCGAGGTGATCCGCTATTACCTGCAGGCCGCCCATGGCTTGCAGTGTCTCACGCCGTAAGCAGATGGTTTGACCGGAAACATAGCCCTGGTGACCGAAAAGCCGCGCGAGCAGCACCGAGGGCATATACCACTCATTGATGTACATCGCGCCGAGACGCGACCAGAGCCGCGGGATGGCAATTCCGCGGAATATGCAGGTCACGAGGCCAACTTCTCTGTCGAGCAGCGGCGCCGACACCGTCTTGAGATAGTCGGGTCCAACTCGGGCATCGCTGTCCGCCATGACGAGCACGTCGTGCTGTGCTTGCGCGAGCAGGTTGATCAAGTTGCTGGTCTTGCGGTTGCCACCGTGCAGTTGCGAATTGATCACGACGGCGATCGGCAGGGAGGGGAATTCGGCCACCAATCGTTCTACCACCGACAGCGCAGCATCGGCCGGATCGAGCACGCCGAAGACGATCTGAAACTCGGGGTAATCCTGCTCGCAAAACGAGCGCAGATTCTCGTACAGGCTCGGCTCGGCGCCACACAGCGGCTTGAGTATGGTGAGCGGCGGAAGCTGCGGCCGGCTCTCCTTCGGCATCCTTCGCATCCGCCACACGAGCACAGCTATGACGGCGAGCAGAGCGTATCCGGCCGCGATCGTCAGGCCAGCAAGGCCGACAATCCCCATGAGGGGATGAATCAAGCCCATCGATGTCTCCGCGAATGACCCCCGGTTGATCTTCGGTCCTGATACCGATCATGCGAGGCGCACGTCGATACCAAGCGCTTTGCGCTGGAAACTACATAGTTCCAAGCCGCCAAGCAAGCGTAAGCGTATCTGAGGAGCCTGCCAAGGGGAGCCGTCTGATAAAAAGCCTCGCTTGATCCCGCAGACGCTGTCGTCCGCGGCGTGGATAAGATCGTCCGGACCCGCCTCATTTCCCATCACAGCGCCGCCGTCGACTTCACGTATCGGATGCGCGCGTCGCTGGTGAAATCCCCATCAACGCCGGCTGGAACAGCAGTGCCGAGACCAGCGTCCATACCAGCGATATCATCAATAGCTTGCCCATGCTGGCCGTCCCCGGATGGCTGGAGGCCCACAGACTGCCGAAACCCGTGGCGGTTGCAAGCGCACTGAAGAACACGCCCCGCGCCAGGGAAGAAGTCAGCAGGTGTGCCGCGCCGCCGCGCCAGGCCATCACGAAGTAAATGTGAAAGGCCACCCCGATTCCGAACAGCAGCGGCAGCGCAATGATATTGGCGAAATTCAGCGGCTGGCCGACGATGACGCAGCTGCCCATGGTCATTAAACCGGTCAAGACGATCGGCGCCATGGTGATGACCACATCGCGCACGCGGCGCAAAGTGATCAGCAAAAGGGCCGTGATTGCGGCGAACGACAACGCGCCGGCCTCGGCGAAGGCGCCCACCACCGCTCGTCCGGCCTCTTGGATGCTGAGCGACGCACCGGTCGCTTGCGGGACTAGCTTGATACAGGCGGCGATGAACCGACTGAGTACCTGATCGTTATTGGCATCTCCCTTTGGCGTGACGGACATCCGCGCGCGTCCGTCGGGTGCCAGCCAGGTCCGCACCAACTCCGGCGGAAGCGTGGTGAGGGTGATCGGTTGAGGCTGCAGCGAATCACGGACCTGTCCGAGCACAGTCAAGAGGCTGGGCATCAACATCTGGGCTGCCCGGACTCGCACCGCAGGTACCGCCTTCGCCAGATCCCTGAGGTCATCGGCGAGCCGCACTGCGGCAGCAGCGCCGCCCGATGCGTCGTGGGTCGCAGCTTGGCGTAGCCGGCTGGATGTCTCGAGCAGGCTGTCGATCACCTGAGCGTCGTTCGGCGGTGGCGCAACGACGACCGGATCCAGCGCGAGGTAAAGCAGGTTCGACGCATCGGCGATGATCGAGATCTTCTGCGCCTGACCAGCCGGTACGAAGCTGGAGAGAGTCCGTGCAAGGGACACCTCCGGGAGCGCCCTGACTCGGGCCGCGAGCTGGTCGGCCGCGCCGAGGTTGGGGAGGATTGCCTCGAGCGTGTTTGGCGACCGCAGCGGGTCGCTCGTCAGGTCGTACAGGGTGGCGACGGATTCGGATCTGGGGTTACGCAAGTGGAGCGGATTGAAGTCGAAATGCAAAAGCGGCAAGAGCGCAGCGGAAACTATCCCCAAGGCAACACCGATCCCAACCACGATCACGCGACGGCGCAACACGAAATTGTCCACCAAGGACAGCCGCGGAGCGGTTGGCCTCACCGGCGTTCGCGCCGGCCGTGTGAGCTGAATGAGGGCGGGCAATAGAGTCAGATTGAGCGCGAGCGCAATGAACATGCCGAACCCGGCTATCACTCCGAGCTGAGACACACCAACGTAGGCGGTGGGCGCAAAAGCAAGGAAGCCCGCGCCGACGGCCGTGGCCGCCAACGTCAGCGACCGACCCATGGCACGCCCGGCCGCCTCCAATGCGCCGCGAACATCATCGTGGGTTCCCCGCTCGGCCCGAAAGCGAACGGTGAATTGGATGCCGAGGTCGATGCCCAGACCGACGAACAGAGGAATGAACGCGACCGAGATGACGTTGAACCGGTGGAAAACGGCAAGGCCCAGTGCCGCCGCGCTCACGAGACCTGTCAACGTGGTCGCGAGAATGGCGGCGACGAGCCGAATCGAACGCACCGCCAACCACAGCATCATGCAAATGGCCACGAATGCGAGTGCTGCAATCAGGGGAGCGCGCTGCCCGAGCGTGGCGATTTCCTCGTCCTGTAAAGCCACGGGCCCAGTAATGCGCACACGCACGCCGTGCGCGGCATCCAGCTGAAGCGCCTTTGCCGCCGCGCGTATGGCCGCGATGGGTAGCTCGCCTGGCTCGAGCCGTGCAAAGTCGAGAATGGGATCTACCAGGATCAGGTGACGCAATTCCTGTTTGTCCGGAGCACCTCCGGCGATGAGATTGCGCCATGAGAAGTAGACTACCTTGCCATCACGCAAGCCTTCCAGCGCCTCACCCAGTCGCCGAATGGGGCCGAGGATGCTCTTGAGCGAGGCCTGCCCACTATTCACGCCTTGCAGAGCGAGCGACAGCGCCCCCATCAGGCCGCGAAGTGATGGGTCAGCGGCCATTGGACCGAGAAATGGCTCTGCCTTGATCAACCGGTTCATGGTTGCTTGCACCTCTTGGGTCGAGGCGTAAAGCAGGCCATTGTGGTCCCAAAAGGCTCCGGAGTCGGGGCGGTTAACGGAGCGGAAAAACCCATGCTCGGTGCCCAGCGCTTGCGCAAGGTCGGTCGTGGCCGCCTCTGTGACCTCAGGCGTTACGCCGTCGACGACCACAACGATCGGCGGACCGGCTTGCGGGAACGTTGCGTTGAATTCCGCTTCGCGAATTCGCCATGGCAGTTTGGCCGAAAGCAACTCGAAAGTGTTGGTGCTGATGGCGAAGTGGTCAACCGCGTACGCCGTGACCGACGCTACGTATACCAAAGCCAGGATCACGATGATCCAAGCCCGGTCGGCGCACAGGCAAACCAACCGAGCGGCGAGCGACGCCCGGCTACTCACCGCGCCCGACACCCCGGTGTGCGCGCGTGGCCGAACTCGTGGCTAAAAAAGTTGCGTTGCTTATCGAATCCGTCAAGTTGTCAAAACACCTTCGTGTCGGGTGGCGCATGCGCAGCCGCGCCAGCATCTTCTTCACCGTCGTGCTCGCTACCACGTTGCTCGACGGCGTCGCGCCCGTACTAGCGGCCAGCCACGATACGCCGGTCGCATCGGCACCGGGCGATCCTTGGGAACGGCAGAATCGTCGCGACTATGCGATTGAAGGCGCGCTCGATCGACACGTGATCGGACCGGTGGCGAGATTTTATCATAAGGTCACTCCGGGCCTGATCGGGCGTGGCATTCAAAATGTGCGGTCGGAGCTTGTGGTGATCATCAATTGCCCGCCAATCAGAAGCATCGCCCGCGGGGGCGGTCCTGGCTGCGCTACGAGAAGCCTCAGCTCAGACATCGCCTGCAATTGGATGTAAAGTTCCTCGAGCGGATCGCAGGCACGCAAAAGCGCCTATGCCAGTTCACCGCCATCGATGACTGCGCGCGCATCCGAGTGCTCAAGGTCTACGACGCCTGCAAACCGACTTCCGCGATTCGCTTCGTGGATGAGGTCATCCAGACGGGCATCACCGATGACATCCACCTGTTCAACGAGAAGCTTCGAGAACGGGAGGACTACTACAATTACCACCGACCGCACGGGGCCCTCGATGGGCAAACCCCATATGAACGGCTCCTGGCAAAAGCTCGTGCCAGTCTGCCACCGAAGTCTTGAGGCCTTACACTGATTGATTCTGGCGGAGAGAGAGGGATTCGAACCCGGCGGAGGGGGAAGCCGGATCAGTAAGTTACTGAACTCCTTGGGATTCCAACCCCCTCTCCTTCCCTCGAAAACCCGGATTTGGCACTCGATTTGGCACTGAATCGCGGCCTAGTCGGTCAAGGAGTAGCCACGCAGCCACGACTGGCCGACATCGCCAATCGGAAGGGCCTACCGGTTCCGGACCGCCCTAAGGTGTGCCAGGGCCGCCTTTAAGTCCTGCCTCAGTAATTCGATCTCGGATGACTTGAGCATCCGCGGACTTTTCGAGGTAGCGAGCTTCCGACCGGGTAAGGCAGTCGAAGCCGAACCCGAACTTTTCTCGCCACCAGTTTTCGAGCTCTCGCCCATGCTTGTCTCTCAAAGCGCGAATTAGGTCATCATCCGGTGCGAGCTTGGCGGAGTACGGTTTTCCGGTCAAGACCGTGGCGCCAATGGCGTGACCTCCGCCGTTTTCGACATATCCAATGACGCCCGGCATGTGCGGCGGTAGCTCTACTAGCAGACCGCGCGTTACGTGCTCAATGATCACTTTACCTGCCCGGTCCCGCCACAAACAATAAGCATAAGCCGTCGGCTCAATTGTAGACCAAATTGCATGAGCCGCAGCCCGCGTGATTCGGGGCGCTCTCACAGGCCTTCGCGAATTTGCGGATATCTACGCGCCAGGGCAATTCTGCTGGAGTCCGTTTGCCGACGTCCCAGCCAACGAACCACCAACGCAATCGCCCAATTCCCGGAGTCCTTACTCAAGGATCGCGGCTAACGTTCCACATAGCAGTCGCTCGAGACCGTGGATGATGCTCTTCACGCCTCTGCGCGCCTCGTTAATTCACACCAGTGCGGAACAGATGCTCAATATCCACTATGTTCCCACCAGGGCTATCGAGCAGCCGGCCGCCTTCCTCCACAAACGCGGTAAGGAGCGATCGCGCCAAGTTTTGCGCCAGCATTAATGCCTGGAAGGAATCTGCCGCGTGCTGATCCGAGAGGTTATCGTGGAGACCGTTCAGTTTCACAGCGCAGACCCACTCGCCGGGACCGACGCGGTATGGCTGCCCGACTGAGAAGCGGATGCGAAACTCGCCCTGAGAGGCGCGAACTGCCGTCAGCTCTCTCGTGGCTATATATGGCCACTGACCCTCGCCGCTTGCCCATTGAGCGAACTCATTGGCTCCGGTGATGAATCCGATCACTTCGCGTCCGCTCTTGGGGTTATCGAATCCTTCGATCGCCAATATACTCGCGAGTGGCCAGCTGACTATTTCACCACTCTCGTTTTCGTACGAGTGCGGTGGTTCCGAGCGGAGCGCCTCCTCGATCTCCCGCACCGTACCCCGTTCGAAATATCGAACCTGAATGTCGACTGAGTCGGTGGGCTCGCCAGCTACGTCGCACCTATATGCCGCCATCGCCAAGAAGGGCATGAGACAATATCCTCGAACTGAGGCCGGGATCCTGGATTGCGCAACCATATTCTAGCGGCTCAGAGCTCATCTTCAACATTCGGCCAGGGCTACCGACAAGCCGGGTGCGGCCAGGTGCGGTCACTGAATTGCACCGTTACAATTACGCGAGAGCGGCCATTCCAAATGGCCCAATTAGTTGTTGGGGGAAATGATGGCCACGTCGGGAATAACCGCTGCCGAATCTCGACTAAGCTGGCCCCCGCGACCCGTACTGATTGTAATTGCCCTTATGGCCGGCCAGTTCGTTATAGCATTGGTCAGAATTTCTCTCATGACGGATTGGTTATATCCGTATCGGGCCGTCCGCGGCTGGCTTCTCATCTCCGCGATTTGTTTGCCCTGGATGTACGGACTCTGGCGTAAACGCAATTGGTTGCGCTGGTTAACGGTCATTAGCGGCGTGATAGGTTGCGCGATGACGCCGCTCAATCTAGCTCGCCTGCACGATCCAGCTCAGGTGACCTGCTATTGGCTGCAGTTTGCCCTAACCATTCCGGTGGTGATCATTCTCGTGCTTCCAGCTGTGGGTGCTTGGTACACCCGTAGCCCGAAACCATCGACCCCTGGTTAGTCTGGGCTGCGATCCTGTATGTCCGCTACCGGCGCCCGGAGTGACCGCTAGGCGGAGGGTCATCTGTCCGGATGGGGTCGGGATCGCCCCGTGGCGCATAGTCACTGTCGGCCCTGGGCGGTCATTCACGGTTCTGATATCACTGCAGCAAAGCGGCCCCTCGTTCTGTGGGGAGCTTGTGCAGGACGTAAACACCCTCAAAGCGCTAATGATTGGCCGAACTTCTGACGTGGAGAGCGCCGATGAATGACAGCAACTTGGGTTGTACCCGCTCCGGCTGCGTATTCCACGCGATCGTGAACAGGGTTTCCACGGGATCGTGAACACGGATTCCACGGCAACGTGAACAGCGTTCCACGGGATCGTGAACACTTTGGCGCCGCTGCGTGGCGCGGTGTTCACGATCGCGGAATTGCTGTTCACGATCGTGGCGGAGGGAGCCGGCGGCTGGAGATTGATCGGCAGGCCGACCGCGTAACCTTGGGGCTTTTTGTCCCGCAGGAGCGCAGGTCGATGCCGAACGAGAGGATCTCCATGTCGAAGTTGAAGCAGCTGATCGCCCTGCAGGCGAGCAACTTGAGCGTGCGGGCGATCGCCCGGGCGCTCGGGCCTGTCGGTCGGTGCGGTCTCGAAGTATTTACGGGCGGTGCGCGCGGCGGGGATCAGCCCCGCCGATGCGGAGACGCTGCCGGAGAGCGAGCTCGAGCAGCGGGTATTCGGCCCGAGCCTGGCCGGCAAGCCGCCGAAGTTGGTGCCGCCGGACTGCTCCTGGATCCACACGGAGCTCAAGCGCCATCGGCATGTGACGCTGCAGCTGCTGTGGGAAGAGTACGTCGAGCCGGCATGGGGCAGCTGCCTACCGGCGCAGCGCCTTTTGCCAGGGCTACCGGCGCTGGGAGCAGCGGCTGAAGCGCTCGATGCGCCAGCGGCACTTCGCCGGCGAGAAGCTCTTCGTCGATTACGCCGGACGCACGGTGCCGATCTATGGGGCGCATGGCGAGGAGTCGTTCCGGGCGCAGCTGTTCGTCTGCGCGCTCGGGAGCAAGCGGCTACGCATACGCGGAGGCGACCCGCACCCAGACGCTGCCCGACTGGCTCGCGCAGTCACGTGCGGGCGCTGGAGTTCTACGGGATGGCTCCCACGATCCTCGTGCCGGATAACCCGAAGGTCGGCGTCACGCGTGCCGATCGGTACGAGCCGGAGCTGCAGCGCTCGTACGAGGAGCTCGCCGCCCACTACGGGGCGGTGATCATCCCGGCGCGTCCGTACCGCCCGAAGGACCATCTGTAGCGGTACGTCAACTGAATCGTGCACCTCCGGCGGCAGCAGAACGCCACTGAGTTCATGTCGAAGCGCAAATAGGCGACGCATGGAGAAGTCTTCGCGCCGCATCTTGACAAATCCTCCACTGTGCATGGGCGTCTGTCACGATCGGCATGCCAACTCGATACGACGAACCTCTGAACCTCTGGCCAAACGAGAAAGTGTTTCTACAGAAGCGCGCTGCGGGGCCCCAGTGAACCGGAAACATGTCCGAAGTGATCGAATTCGAACAGAGTGTTCACAGACGGACACTCTGATGCTGATTGGGCTCTTCAAGTTATTGATAATCCGAAGCTTTCCTCTGGCATGCAGTTTGCTCAGTGGACTGGATGCAATCGGGTGGACAGCCAATGGCAAATGTGATCGGTAGACAGTCAGCCGATCGCGAGACGGATGCCCCATCCACGGATGTACCAACGGCGGTGTGAGGCGGCGAATATGGTCTGCGTGATTCACAACTGCCTCGTCAAGACGGCGCGTCACTTTATCCAGCATAAGCTGTATACCCACATCAATATCGCAGGGCTGCCGGCATGCACGATCCTGACCGCCCATACGTGCGCTGCACTATGAATAGCAACTCCCACCGGCGGTCTCCTTGCCACTCAACAGTCCCGTTCCCACCGCGAACAATCGGCGAGTAATATGAGCGCACGTACCTTGTTTTGGCACTACTTCATCACGGCATTGCGCAATTTGGTAAAGCACAGGCTTTATAGCTTCATCAATATCGCCGGCCTGGCATTGGGGCTGGCCTGCGCCATCTTCATCATCCTGTTTATCCGCGATGAAACATCTTACGACAAGTGGGTGCCGGACAGCACTCGGCTCTACCGGTTGGAGCTGACCCAACATATACCGGGCAGCCCCGCCACGGACAACGCTTCAGTCCCCTTTCCCGTGGCGGCCGCCATGCAGGAGGAGATTCCGGAAGTCACAGCGGCGACTCGCCTGCGTCTTGAAGGCATCACTATGACGGTTGGGAACCGGCAGTTCCTCGAGGCCGTGGACGTGGTCGACCCCAATTTTCTGCAAGTAGTCCGACTGCCCCTGGTGACGGGAGATCCAGCCACAGTTCTCATGCAGCCAGAATCCCTGGTCCTGTCAGAAGATACTGCCAGGAAGTTCTTCGGCAATGCGAATCCGCTCGGACAAACCGTCACGGTAGCCAAGGCAAAGTGTGACAAGTCGGATGAGACCTGCGAGAGCGGCACGATCGTGCTGAAGGTTACAGGCGTGCTGCGAAACTTGCCGACCAATTCCCAACTTGTGGCCGATGTGGTCATGCCGAACACCTCTGTTGCTGACAGGGTCAGTCAGCAGCAAAAGCAGAACTGGACTTTTCCCTGGTACTACACCTACGTGACTCTTGTGTCCGGCGCTGATCCTCAGGCAGTGATCGCAAAGCTGACGCCGATACTGGATAGGGGTTTAAGCGCTGCGCTCCAGTATTTGCAGCTGAACATCCGAGGAAGTCAGGTGTACCAAATGCATCTGACACCATTCACGGATGTTCATCTCTCATCCGCCCGATATTCCAATAACCTGACGCCCGCCGGGAGCTGGATCACCGTTTATGGTATTGCGACGGTCGGGTTGCTGATCGTTTTGGTGGCCTGCTTCAATTTCATGAACCTGGCGACTGCCCGCGCCATGCTGCGTGCTCGCGAGATTTCACTGCGCAAGTGCGTGGGTGCAGGCCGCTGGCAGCTGATAACTCAGTTCCTGGGCGAGTCGGTGCTCATGGCTATTTGCTCGCTAGTACTTGCGCTCGCTATGGTCGAATTTCTGCTGCCTACCTACGATCGCTTTCTGGAACGCCCGATCGCTTTCCACTACCTCGGCGACTGGCCGCTGTCGCTCATGATTGTCGGTATCGCGATCGCCGCGGGACTGATCAGCGGCATCTATCCGGCGCTGACGCTGTCCAGTTTTCCGCCCGCAACGGTGCTACGGACCAATAGCTCGGGTCAGCCCGGCTCAAACCGTCTGCGCTCAGTTCTGGTCGTGCTGCAGTTCGCCGTCTCGATCGGGCTCGGCATCGCAACCATCGTTGTGTACAAGCAGATCAGTTTTGCGCGTGATCTCGATCTGGGCTTCCACCGGAGCAACATCGTCGTTATCAACGCGGCAGCGCTTACTCCAAGCAGTCGCGAAACCCTCGCACAGACCCTACGCAGCTATCCCGGCGTGTTCACCACGGCGCTATCAAGCGCCGTGCCCTTCCAGAATGACCGCGCCCTTGGCCTGGTCCGACTTCCAGGGCAGCCGGGTGTCATTACGGTTAACAGGATATTGATCGACCCAGACTTTCCCCACTTGTACGGCATGTCCCTGGTTGCCGGACGGCTACTCTCCGAGAGCCGAGACGTGGATTCGCTGATTGACAGCAGTGAGGGCGACAGCCTTTTCCCGACCAATGAGGGGCACAACATCCTCATCAATGTAGCCGCGGCCGCTCGGCTCGGTTACACACCGCAGCAGGCGATCGGGAAGACGATCATGTACAACATCAATCACGTTAACATCGTGGGCGTGCTAGGGGATGTAAAGTTTGATGGTGCCAGGGAACCCGTGAAGCCCACCGTGTATTTCGACGACAAAACGCGCACTAATTTGCTTTCTGTGCGCCTCAGTGGACAAGACGTTCCGGCGACGCTCGCCTTTATCGACAGAACCTGGCATGCTTTGGCGCCGGACACATATTTATGGAGATATTTCCTCAGCGAGCAGTTTGGAACGCTATACCGGAGTGATGAAAGACAGGGTGTCATGCTTAGCGTATCTGTTGGTATCGCCATTTTCATTGCTTGCCTTGGCCTCTTCGGCATTGCCGCTTTCACCGCGGCACGTCGCACCAAGGAGATAGGAATCCGCAAGGTATTCGGTGCGCGCACGAATGAAATTGTGCGACTCCTCCTGTGGCAATTCTCGATCCCGGTGTTGATTGCCAACGCGCTCGCGTGGCCCGTTACTTACTACTACTTACACAGGTGGCTGGAGGGCTACGCGTACCGAATCATACTCAATCCCCTCTACTTCGTGACCGCCGGGACCATTGCGCTGGGGATCGCCTGGTTAACCATTTTCGCGCACGCGCAGCGCATCGCCCGAGCGAATCCCATCCGAGCCCTTCGCGATGAATGAGACGCCGCCGCACTGGCTGGGGACACTTTTGTTTTCCGGGGGCTGGATCTCTCTTGTTGTCAGTCGCGTGTGTGCTCACGTACTCACGAGCTGCGCCACGCCGGTACTCGTTCTACGCAAGGCAGTGCCCGACGTGTCGCTTACGGTCGTGCACCGAATCCTGTGCGGCGCCGCGAGATTGTCAAGGCGCGCCATCCACCCGCTTACGATAGTGACCTCGCGCAGCTCGCTGCTCTGCGTGCGGGTTTCGGAATCGGTCCAAGTCAACTGGGAATCGCAAGGCGCGACAAGAATCTCGTTCCTGTGCTCCACTCCGAGTTCATATATCCGATGGAGGTTTGGCTCGTGATGCACCGCGACTTGCGGAGCAGTCGCCGAATCCGACTACTGTTCGATCAACTGGCGACACGATTGTCGGACTACGCCCAAAGCAGCTGCTTTGAACGGTAAAGCAAGCACCCATTTGACGAACGCGTGCCCTTACGCGGACAGTGATAACTGACCGCGTCGGGTCGGCATGTGCCTCTGGGATGCTGATGGGCGGAGTGCAGCCATGAGCGGACGGTCGCCACACTCGACGAAGTGGTCACCGAGGCGTACGCCGCGTAATCGAAAGCTCTCAAGGCCCGTCGTTACGCGCTGGAGGCGCGCCTGCAGATGGCTCTATAGTCCGGCTTCTCCGCGTTGACGCTGGGGTGGCTGTTTATGATGAACTCATCGGCGTCGACGGGAATCATGTCCCAACGTCCGGGCTGCGCCGAGGACGCGATGTCTCTCCAGCGAATCGTGCCGCTCGTATCGGGTTTAGCGATCGACACGTACCAGGTGGAGGTGTTGTCCATCTCAGTCTCTACGTACCGGCCGTTCTTCGCATCGTATGCAAAGGTTGCGTTGTCAACGTAAGGCGCCGACATATCGCCTTGTTGCGGTATCACGACCGACTGGAACATCAAACCATCTTTCAAAAGGAACGTCCACATGCTCTTGTGCGCCGAACCCCCGATCGTACCCTCGGAACACGACCATTCGCCGGCATAGTAGCTGAAACGTGTCATCGGATCCGCGCTAGCGGCGAAGACCGGCAAAGCAAGAGCCGCGAGCAGAACAAAGGTTGGGGCTACGCGCATGTCATCTCCCGTCTTTTGGCGAAATTTTAGGCTCTCCAAAGCTGTCAGTCGCGAGTGTCTCAAAAGGGCACAAAACACTCGTTGACATACCCTGAGCTCAAGCTGTCATAGGGCGCGAGTGACCAGGGCAAGCGAACGAACAACCGCAGGGATTTCTCTATTCCAGATGCCTGTCCGGATCCATGCGCCCGTGCAAGACTCGAGCGACATGAACAGCATCAGGCGTGACCGTGTAATAGACAGCGTGACTGCCCACAAACACCACTCGGTACCCGTCACGCACGTAGTCGCGCTTCATCCCGATCTCGGGGTTATCCGCCAATTTGCTGATGCCGCTGTCCAAGTCATCGAGATACTTGTCCGCCTGGACCTCGCCCCACTCCTCGAAGGAGTATCGCCAGATGTCGATGAGATCGCTCTCGGCTGACTCACGGACATGAATACTGCGCATCAGGAGCCGGATTTTGCGCCGCGCCGGGCCTTCGATTTAATCTTGCGCATATCCAACTCGCCGACGTCGGCGCTACGCTCGCCGTCGAGCAAGGCCTTTCGAAGGCCCTCTATTTTGTGCTCGCGTTCCTCTAGAAGGCGCAGGCTGGCGCGGATAACTTCACTGGCGGACCCGTAGCGCCCACTGGCTAGCTGCTGGTCGATGAAGCTCTCGAAGTGCTCGCCGAGACTGATACTGGTGGTCTTGCTCATCTGGGGCCTCCGATGAGTTACCACTATATAGTAATTATTGGTAGTCGGCCAAAATGCCTTCGCCGTGCAGGCTCGCCGACGCGGGCGCCCCACCAGCGCACCCTATGCATAGGGTGTAATCATCGCCAGATTTCAGCCAGGAATCGAGATTCCGAACGGCGATCCCCTGGCGCATGAAGCCGCAAAAGCCCCAAAAGGCCGGCAGGACGTCGGAGATCCATGCCTTCGAGCAGCGGGAGGGAGCGGCGAAACCAACAGCGGATTTCGCTTCGGTTTTCGTACGAGCGACTCGACCACGGTTGCTGATGTCGACGCAACTTATTGATCTGGCGGAGAGAGAGGGATTCGAATTCGACGCAGCGCTCTGAAGAATCAGTAGTCTACGGGATTCCTTAGGATTTTAGGCCCCTGCCATCCCCTTGAATCTTCGAATTTGCCACCAGATTCGCCACCAGCAACAGAAACTCTAAGGCCGTAAAAGGCCCGGCCGCTTTCAGCGTTGAACCCGTCCGCTGCATGCCACGTACGGATTTTCCTTGTCGAAACGCCCTTTCGCCAGCCTCGATCGTCGCACGCACCACTATCCGCCCACGCTGGCCAGCTTGGGTTCATTTAACTGGAGCTCGCTGATATCAAGGCCTTTAGCACTCAAAACCGTCTTGACCCAGTTTCGCGCCGGCGGCGTCGCAAACATCGACCATCCACGTATGTCGTATGCATCCGTCCTATCCAATTCGACAAGCTTGCGGAGCCGCTCGGCAGCATGCTCTTTGTCATCCATAAGGAATTGAGCACCGAGACAAACCGCATCATCACCAAAATTCGCCTCGACTGCTTTGCCAAGCCTCGGCTTGTCGACTTTACACCCCTGCCTCTGTCTCGCGAGCTCAAGATTAATGATCAACGCGGCAAGATTCGGTGAATAATTCGTTGATTCGAGTACCGCCCGAGCGCCCGATTCCGCCTCCGAGTGTCTCCCAAGCAATAACAGGAGATTCGTTTCCTCGACCGTCCGTTCTGACGGAAATATCGCATCCTGCTTCACCCTCCGCACTAGATGCAGAGCACGGTCATAGTTTCCGCGAGCCGTCTCAATCCCGATCCGCATTTCGTCACATAACTTCCGGCTATAGGCACTTCCGACGTCATCTAGGAACGATTGCGCGTCCTCGTACCGCTCGACATAACATAGATACTTAACGAGCCGCATCGCTATCATCTCATTACGTCGTATGCCTTGAAATGATTGAAGCACTCTGATTGCGTCGTGAACCTTACCTTCAACCTCGGCATGCATCTTAGCTCGAAAATCGACCAACTCCGCATCTTTCTGCGCCCGCGGCTCAAGTTCCATTTCGCTAAGCCGCGCCAATAATTCTGTTTTCTTTCCAAACTTACGTAACGCAGTCAGCATGACCATTTCTATAACCCGTCGCCGCCCGTGCGGCTGAGCATCCAGGGCCTGCTGTATCGCTTCTAATGTCTCTCCCTTCTCCTTCGCTTCGATATCCGGACGCAGGCTGTATTTGATGCGTAATCGCAGGTAGTTCGGACTATATGCGTCCAGGCATTTCATTTTCGCCAGAATTTCCTCTACCTTCTGAAACCGCCCCTTCGCGGGCGCTTTGTACTGAAGAAGAAAATCCACCCAAGCCCCCCAGCCGGGGTTCGTAATCGACGGATCTAACTCAATAGAGCGCTCGTAGTCCGCCTCAATACCACTGATGAGGTTGTCGTACTCCGCCCCCGGAGCTACGTCCAGCTGCTCTTCGCGCATTAGCGCTCTCACTCGGAAAGCCTGCGGATAGAAAGGATCAAGTTCAATTGCCTTTGCTATCGAAGCGAGACGCCTCTCCTGAGTTCGCTCAATTTGAGCGCGCTCGAGGTATGATGATGCGTTTTTTGGATCTAACTCAATGAGCGCCTCACAAGTTCTTATGGCGCCATCAATATTCTCCCTTAAATCGTCGATCCGCAGTCGCACTTGATAGAGCGATGAGCGAAACTCAACATCTGTTGTCGCACTCAGCTCGGAAGCAATTTGTGATTCGGCCTTGTCGAGTTGACGGTCGCGCACTAGCTGCTTGATCGCCATTAACTTAATGAACTCTCTGTCAGTCAAAACATACTGTGGGCGCTGATCGTCGTCATCACGTCGCGTCAGAGTTCTGATGGATTCAACAAGCGCCTCATTGTTCAACTCGTCTTTTAGTTTTGCCAAGTCACGCTGAATAATAGGTGACGAAGATTCCCGGAGATACCTACTCTCACAGAATTTCGATATGAGTATCTTTGGATGATCGGAGACCAGAGCTGTACTAATTGGCAAACCTGCGCCGATACAGTCTTCGTGTAGCTGAGCTACTAGCTCGTCAAATCCCTCAATCTCTACCCAATACGCTCGATCCTTCCAGAGCAGCTTGGCCAAGTCTTCGCTTACCGGGTCACTTGCTCGCCGACACCAATACAGCCCGTGCTTGAGGTAGTCATCACGCTTGAGAAGGGCATGAAGAACTTCCATGATTGATCGGTCATGGCCACTGTAGCCAACTACGATAAGACCATGATCCTTAGCAAATTCGGTGAACTTGGCTTTAGTGTTTTCTTCAAGTGATTCAGTCTCCCGGACAGTACTTTTTATATCATCGAACAGGTAGTCACCGTGCAATTTAATGATCTTGGGTCGCTTGGATGTAACCGTAATGCTCGATATTGACGAATCATGGGCACATACGATGGGCCGATCTTCAGAGAATTGGTGAAATGCCTCGTTCAACAGATCGTCAAAATTGGTGGTGAACACCGTATTGAAGTAGTTCTCCTCAATAAGCCTTATGAGGTAGGCATAGCCCATGGAAGGTTGCTTGCCGTCGACTTCGCGCTCGACGAACATCCTCCGCTGTCGCGGCAAATCAAATTTCTTCTCGAATAGAGAAGCATACTCGCGCTGTGGGGAATACCACTGCCCATGCTCCTGCGCGAAGAGCGCACGTGCATTTTCGGGGCTATACGGCATTTTCACGAGGTCTTTGCAATACCTCGCGTACATTTCTCTACGCCACTCGTCGACCAAGTCTGTTGCGCTACGTACGTTTGACGTTACGGATGCACCTGCGCCAAGTAGCAACGTGTAATTTGGAACATTCGGCGTCCGTGTCTTGACGAAGCCTATCAAGTCACTCAACTGACGACGCTTCGTATCGGGGGCGAGCATCTCGGCTGACACGTTAGGGTCCTCCTACGGCAAGCTTCTAATAATCCCGTTTAAACTACGAGATGTTTGGTAATGCAGGGGCAAAGATTAATGGATTCTCGCAACCAGTGCCCGTGAAGCGGTTCACTATAGCCGGACTCGACTTGCATGACCTCCCTTCCCGGGCATATTTTCGCCCGGTTGGCTCGACCTCGGAGCGCGTGCAGCAGCTCTGGACGCGGGCCTTCGCTAACTCTCCGCTCTCCATCCGCCGGCCGAGAAGGGGAGACAAGCCTCGCCCAACTAAAACGGAGGCGGACGACGTAACCGCATGATTTGCGCGGTTTTTTACACCCCAACCAGTTCGGGTGACTTCGGCGACGTCCTGTAGCAATCTGGTAGCCAATTGCTTGCCGGTTTCCATGCGTCTTCGCCCCGCACGTGCCGTTCGAGGTCAATGGATCTGACCTATGGCTCCGAATCGTGATTACCTCGTCGGCGCCTGCTCTCGCGGCCGAGGTGCAACGAGCCGCGCTTCGATTTGTCGTGCCATGCGTTCCTTCTCCGTTAGCGGCGCCGGCATCGTGTCCGCAAATCGGCGGACAGTGCTGGCCAGTTGTGGATTTCCGTCTCGTTCCAGGAGCTCTGCCAAGCCACGCCAGCCGTCGAGCACCGCCTTCCGCGTCTCAAGCAGTACCCGTCTGCCCGAATCCGGCGTGAGTCCGCCCGCCGCAAGCTCGCGTGCGATCGCGTTGGCACGCGCCCGCATGTGCGTCGACTCCCCGCGCAGCATCGCACGATGAATGCCGTTCCGCCTGGTCCCTCGAGTCTCACCGCGAACAGCCCGCTCCGTCGCGTTCGCCTCCACGCCAAGGTCTCGCAGGTACTTGGCGAAGTCCTGCCGCCACTCGCGCAGCATCGGCTTGCGAATGTAGAGCCTCACGCCTTGCTCGCTCACCGCCTTGACCACCATATGTACATGCGGTTGGCCCTGGTCGACGTGCAGCGTCATAGCGTATCGGTGCTTCAGCGCAAATTTCTCCCGCGCGAAGACCTGCACCGCGCGCAGCACCTTATCTTGCGGCGTGCCCTTCGGCATCGAAAACACCAGGTTGTGGACCAGCTTAGGCGGCTTGCGTCCTGCGGCAATGGCGCGCTCGCTGCGCCGCCGCTGCGCTTCGAGATCGAGATCCCAGTCTTCGAGGAGTTCCTTCTCGAACCCCTTCCCCTGGAGGCGCTCGCCGTCGTCAGTCTGCACTTCTCCGCGACCCTGTCGGCCAATGTAGTCGAGGTGCTGGGCGACCCCTCGAAGGCTTCGCGCTCCGCCAGAGACTTTGACGACCACTTCGGGCGTACGCCGGATCGTGCGGGAGATATGCGCAATCTCCGCCTGGGAGAGCGGGCGGTGCCCCGGTCCACGCCGGCCGTAGCTTGCAACGTTAAGCAAGGGCTGACTTTCCCGCAGATCGACGATACGACGCTTCGGCATATCAAGTGTCCCAGCTGGCGGTGTTCGCCCGAACCAGTTCCTTCACATGGTCGCGGAGCGCCGTGCACGCACGCAGAATCGCTTGCAGATCCTGCCGATTCGGGCCGGCCACTTGGCCCGTCGCGTTCGCAATGCGGGCAATCTGATTGAGGTTGCGGCCGATCGCGCCAAGCTCGGCCACGGATCGCTTGAGCTCGGCGAACTCGCGGTCAGGAATCCGTGCGACGGCCCCGTAGGTGGGTCCGAAGCACAATCGAGGCATACGTGGCGGCGGCCATTCCTCGCCCAGCGGCGCGCTCCCGCAGCAGCACATGGTCATCCGGTCGCAGCCGCACGAACAAGCGCGCGTTCCGAGGAATAGGATCGACCTGCCGGGCGAGGTTCGAGTCTGGCGTGCCTGCGCTCTGGAGCAGCGCGACATCGACGAACTTCTTCAGGAGCGCAGATTCGGTGACGCCGCGCTGCTCGGCGATCGCGTGCAAACGCATCTTCGTCTCGGGAGAGACACGACACTGCATACAAGGACTGCCGCCTGACATACGCTGTAGTGTCTGACACGAGCTGCCGCGAAGGCTATCCTGCAATTGCTCCGAGATAGCACCTTACTTGCTTGTTGCAGGTTGGCTGTCGTTTTCCCTAATGACGGTACCGAGGACCGTAAACGGGGTACTTGGGCCTTATTGATGGGACCGGTGCACCGGCCTGCACCGGCCGGTCTTGCGGGATCGCTTCTTTTGCAGTGCTTTGCGGACACCTGTCGATATCCGCATCTGCGTCGGCCAGTACCCTCTTTGTGGTCCCAGTACCGCATTTAAGGGCTCGGGAGTTCGAGCTAACTGCTTGTTTGTATTCGAGCACCGGTACCCTCTTTAAGGGAAACCGACATTGGCGGTCGGGTGCACTGCAGTGAAGGCCACGCCGCGGAATCGAATACCCCTCGACTGGAATCGGTCCTTGCCGTAATCGAGCGCGTGAAGCGAGTACGTCAGAGGAAAAACGCGGGCGCCGGCGATAAGGTGCAGTGCCTGGTCACGTCCGATCTCTCGCTCCAAAAACTCCTTCGATCGCTCGACCTGCCGCCTCGAAGACCCCGCACGTCGCCAGGGGCTTCTGTTTCTCGCAAATCGTAGACGGCAGCATTGCCGGCTGTCCCCCGCCGACCGGGTGGTCAGGGGACAGGCTCTCGACGAAACCAGGACGGCGCGACAATGCAAACCGCGCCAAACGGAGAAGAGGAAAGGCGATGGAGCAGATCAGGGCACTTTGCAGAGTGGTGCAACCCGCTGCATCGGCGCGCATTCGCCAGAACACCGGCAACGGGCGAGCCGTGAAAGCTCGCCCCAGTCTCTGATATCCGTGCTGAGGTACGATGCAGGGCGGGGCTGAAAGGTGTCCCACTTTCGATCTATCAAGCTGCCGGGATATCAGATCGGGGAGCGAAAACGTGAGTTCATCGGATGGGAATATTCGTGCTGAGCTGCTGAGCGAAGCTCGGGAGCTTTCCGCATCGCTGACGGCCCGGTTTGCGACGTCGCCGCTCAGTGAAGTCGGAGCGCGCCTGTCTGGGCTTCTGGACGGCGTGTCGCACGCCGTTGATGCCGGACACCCGCCGCAGCAGCTGCGCGTGGCCATAGGATCCGTAAGGAGTATCAAGCGCTTTCTGCCAGAGGCCTTAGGGGCGCGCTTTATCTTTGACGCAGAGCTGATCACGCAGATTCGGGAGGAGTGGGAGAAGGCCGGCGCTCGACTCAGCGGAGCGATCATTCCGCGCTATGCAGGTGATGGCTGGAGCTTCACCCGTGTGCCGATGCCTTCGGAAGATCCCGAGAACGCACATGTTATGCGGGTTCTTTCGCTCCCCGGCTCCGATCGGCTGGCTGACATCGACCTCTCCGAATACGGATGGCTGTTTCACGAGTTGGCCCACGACTCCTTCTATCGGCCCCACAATGGTTTTGCCGACCGTTTCGGTGCGGTACTGAATTCCCGGATTAGGAGCCTCAAATTGAGAGGAGCTGCCGATGGAGGGGCTACCGCACGGTTGTCCGACCAACGCCTCGGGACGCTCGAATCGCATTGGAAGCCTCGTCGCGATCAGTGCGACTGGGCGCACGAGATCGCGAGCGACGTAGCGGCACTCTGGGCGATCGGGCCGGCGTTCGTTGCCTGTTTCACCCGGTTACTCGCCTCGAATCCGCAACGAGCGATCGGTGCAGGGGGCCAGCATCCGCCGCATATGACGCGAGCGTCGGCTCTGGTGCTGGCGGCCGAGCGGCTCGGCTGGCCGGACGATGCGTGGTCACTCGAGGAAGAAGTCGCGATCATCAGGCAGCGCAACGAAATCGACAGGTCAGCACTCGTCTTCGGTGATCAGGAACTCCTTGAAAGTGCCGTGAACGCGGCCCTTGAGTCGTGCACCGCCCTTTCGATCCCGGCAATGACTGCCGAAAGGTACGCAGCATTACGAAATGTCAGCGAGGCGGACGCTGCCCGGCTGGCCGGTTCAGAATTAATTGCAGTGAGTGCTATTCTGCGGCAACGCCTGAGTGCTCCGCGATACAGAGCGTGGGTAGATAGCGTAGTACGAGCCTAGCCTACGCCGCTATGCCCGTCACCTTGTATGAGCGAGACGCCTGGAGCGCTCCCGTATCTGCAACGTGCAGCACCCAGGGCAGTGAGAAGCCCATGTCAGGCTTGGTGAAACCGAGATCGCACTGCCACACAAAATCCTGAAGTGCGTTTCGGAAGTCGGCGCGCCCGACGAAATCAACCATACGGACTTTGATAGGCGCCGCAGTACCCTGGGAAAGATAAGGGCGACCCGTCGAATTGACGAGTGCGACGTGGCGATCCGCGAACGGATAAGTACAGCGCCCAACAGTGGGATTCACAGCCTCAGGATCGAGCTCGAAAACGCGGAGCCCCTCCGCCTCTTTCATGACCTCAAGCGCGGTCCAAAGCGGCACACTCCCGACCCAGCCACGCTTGGCCATCGCGGTGTGAAGTCGCGCGATAGCCTCCCCCTCGTTCCAGGAATCGCCCTGGCCGAGAAGGGGGCCGTCACGATAGAACAGCGTACGCGTGAAGTCCGGCTGAACTCCCGCATCCGTGAGCAAAGAAGCCACATGCTCGAAGAGATCCACCAGGCCGGAATAGAGATCGTCGGACGGTATCGGCTCCTTCTTCTGCCCGCGAATCGGGATTTCCCCGAGGCGGAACACCAGCTCGCCGGAGTCGTCGTTGAAACCATAACCCAGGCATGCCATCGCGTCGGTGTTATGAAGCCCACCGACGTCCAGCCCCACGTGCACGTTGTAGTAGAACTGTTCTGCCGGAACAAACGGTACCCAGTTGTGCTTGACCAAGAGGTTGAGTATCACGGCCTCCAGTCGGTTCTGACACTGTCGAGCACGCCTCGGGTCCTGGCGATAAAATTCGTCGGCCGGACGAGTGGCCCAGCTTGCCGGGACGACATTACGCGCCTGCATGCACTGGGAGGGCACTTCGATCGTCCGCTTGATGCGCTCATGCGTCTCGGACGCCGCGTTGGCATCCGCTGGCAGGACTGCTATCAGGGTGTCGTTGCCGCCTTCCTGGACGAGACGCCTCAAGGCGGCCACATCCCCGTAGAGGGCATAGTCGAAGTTGACGTTGCCGACGCCGTGATGGCGGAGGATTTCGGTGGCATCGCGATGCAGTCGACGCGCACGCGAGGGCCCGACCTGCTCATGAACACAAATCAGCGGCCGCATCGGCCGGGTCACGAGAAAGCCGTGCCGGATCACGTGCTCACTCCGGCGCCGAGCGCGCTCGTGTAAGGCGCGCGGAGTGACGGGTTCGGGGCACTGAATGACGGCCGTTCCACGAGCGCTCCTCACTCTGATTGCGGGAGGTCTGATGAGCAGTGTGCGCGAAGTCACGTCCCAGGGCTGCTCGTCGAGCCTCAGGATTGAGCCGTACATGTCGGCACCCTGCAGGTGCTTTACGACGGTCCCTGATAGCGCCAATCGTTCGGCCGGTTCGATGATGGTCTCGGCATGCAGTTCTTCGGTTTGCTGGGTGTCGACCACCAGGTGGAGGACCGACGCCTGCATTTGCTCACGCGGACGCTTGAACTCCGAACAAATCAGGCCGTCTGGGGCGACTGGAGCAGGAGTCTGCACGCAGAGCTTCTCGAGCTCCACGGGGTCATGCAGACTGACGATACGACCGCCGCCTTTCCCACTCACGTACACTCGCACATCGGCAGGGGAGGCGTCGCGTCGCTTGTAGGACGTGCGCCTCCACGAGAGTGCGTCGGCCAAGTCCTGCGTCTCGCCGCGGCTGAAGTAATCGGCGATGGAATAGCCATCGATGACTGACGTACTCACACCGATCACTACTGCCCAACGCTCATCTGCCATGCGTTTTGCGCTCGCAGAGAAAGAACGGCAGAACGCAAATCGCTCTCCGTCCCGGAACTCCGGCCGCTGACAGAACCTGCCGAAGTCCTGCCAAAGCGCGCCAAGTTCGGCAAAGCGGGTTTCTTTGATGTGTTTCTTCAAACCCTCGCGGAGGATACCGCTCACGATCCGATCGTGAGCGGTATTGGCGGCGGAGACGGTGAACTCACCCGTGAGTTCGAAAACAAGTCCGTCAGCCTCGGATCGTGATGGAATCTGCCAGGCGCCCGGCACAACGACGGTACGCGGGTCCGGGTCGACGACGAAACCCCATCCGCGACACTGGAAAGCATGCTCCTTACGCAGCGCGTAAGCCGCATCCTTCAATAAACCCCGCTGCCCATGGTCGAGTGCGAAGCCGTCCCGTCGGGTCACGGTGTACGTGCGCACGGGCCAGGCGAGCTCTCCGGAATTCAGGAAGGCATATGCGTTTACGCAGGTTGAGGCCACAGTCCTTCTCCTTACGAGCGTTCCTTAGTGAAGTAGTAGGTCACAGCGGCACTGGTCAGCCCTGAAATGATGGGTAGCCATACCTCGAAGATCCGACCCAGAGCGGCCGCCGCCTCAGCCTGACCTTTCATCAAGAGCAGAGCGATCACCGTGTAATGCGCGGCCACGGAGACAGCGAGTAACCCAACGATCACAAATGCCAACCAGCGCGAAGTCTGGGCGCGATGCTCCTCGGGGCGGAAGCTGACCTCCTTGATTTCCTCGACAGCGCCCGCCTCGATTTCCTCATCGGCTGGCCCGTCGGGACCCTCGATTGGCGTCTGCATGGGGGTCAGGCCTTCACAGCATCCTCTAGGCTCGGAATCACCATGACGCGCTCTTCCTTGGTCTTGGGATTTCTCACGACCACCTCGGTGAAGCCGCCTTGGGCCTGCCGCTGGAGTGCCCGGTTGATCTGAAGCGACTCGCGCACAGTTTCTGCCATCGACGTGAAGTGCCCCTGTTCGGTGATCTGCTTCAGGCTCTCGAGACTGCGCTCGTCGAAGGTGAAAACGACGCGTTTCTGGCTGAGCTTGCTCATGATTGCACCTTGTCCGCTCCTCGGCTGGTCCGGGGTTATCCCGGGATTGCGGTATCGTAGTTGATATCTTATCTGATATCAAGTATTGTCACTAAAAGATGTAGTTAATATGTACCATACGATGCAGAATCTGTCACAGAGGACGGGAAAGCTCAGCAGCGCCGAAGCAATAGGGCGAGGCCTCGATCGGGTCTGCTCTGCGTGCGTCGACGACCCGGACGTGAGGGGGTGGATCCGAGATCAGGGTGGACCCCGAGGCTGCGATGCCTGCGGGCGATATGACTCGCCAACCGTTGAGCTTAAGGAACTCTGCGATTACCTCGAGGAGTGCCTCTCGAGCTTCTGGGGCCTAGCGGCAGATCAGCTGCCCTACGAGAGCGCCGAAGGCGGCTACCAGGGGACCACCTGGCTCACCTCAGAGCTGGTATTTGAGGAGGTGGGTCTCGAGTTGCCCCGCGACCGGAATGATCACCTCTATTACGCGATATGTCTCCGTCTCGATGCTCAGCTGTGGTGCGACTATGACTGGCTGAGGCTCGATGAGGACGTCGCCCTGCGCATGAGCTGGGAGACTTTTTGCGAGACCATAAAACACCGGCGAAGATTTTTTTTTCACGATCAGGGCGGGTCCGGAGACGACCCTGATTCCTTTTCGCACGTCGAGTTGTTGAGGGCCATATCGCGGCTCTGTGATGAGCTCGGGCTCATCAACGAACTCAGCGCAAGCACGGAGCTCTATCGCGCACGGACGGGCATTCATAGAGGAGCGTCCCTCGACGCCTCCACTTTCGGCCCCCCACCGGCTCGGCTGGCTCTGCAGACGAACCGGATGAATCCCCCAGGGATTCCCATGTTCTATGGAGCCGAAGGTGCGCGTACAGCAGTTCGGGAAATTCACCGGCGAGCCGCAAAGGTCGGAAAATTCCGTCTGAATCGACCGCTGCGGGTGCTCGATTTGGCTCGCCTGCCTGACGTGCCGTCCATCTGGGCCAACCCCGATCGCCGTCGGCGCCTTGGCCTCCGCTTCCTGCATGAGTTCACGGACGCTATCATGCAGCCCGTTAACCGGGATGATCGGGCTCAGGTTGATTACATCCCATCCCAGGTGGTTACCGAGTTTTTCCGTGACTTCGGTTTCGCAGGCGGAAAGATCGACGGCATCCGATTCCCAAGCACGGCGGATCCACGCGGTCGCAACGTCGTGCTTTTCCTCGAGAACGTCGTGCCCTCAACGCCGGCCACGGACTCGGGGTTAGCACCTCCGCCACTTGATTTCAAGGGCTGGAGGCATGTCGGCGTGTAAGCATGATTACCGACCAGCGCCATTCCGCATCCGCCTTACTGACACACCAACCTGCTGACCGGACTTCACCGAGTACCACCTCACGCCGCTACAGTGTTCCACCTGAGAACATCGCCGAGAGTTCGACGGGGCTATTCCCGGTCTCGGGGTCCAAGAGCTGGCCCCCGTCCTCAAGAAAATACTCCAGCAGCTGTCGAGCGAGCCTTTGAGCGAGCATCAGTGCTTGCCAGGAATCAATGCCGTGCTGGTCCGCCAGCCCATCGTGCAGACCATCCAGTAAGACCGCGCACTTCCATTCTTGATCACCGCAGGAAATGGGTCTACCTATTCCGACCTCAATGTCAAAATGCTCGTCTTCAGGTCTTTTTGCCCGAAGACGCCTGGAAGCAATCAATTCGGTCGCCATCAGCCTCCAAGCGCCTCCCGAAGTAGATCCACGGCGTCGGCGCCGACCGCCCCGGCAATCGCGATGAACTCAGCCACGTCCACTCGCCGCTCGAGCGACTCAATCCGCTGAATCCAGTTAGGCGGCTCCCGCAGCTTCTCGGACAGCTGTCTCTGCGAGAACCCGGCCGCTTCGCGCGCCCTACGAAGGGCGGAGACTATGGCCCGCTGGCGGGCGGGATATTTCATGGCACCCCCGGGAGATTTACGGAGATGCTCCTAATACCGTATCAGCCCCATTGATACGAAAACAGTATCGAGTGTATGATGCTGCATGTGATACGATTTTAGTATCGAACCCGCTTAGCCGAGGGGTAGACCATCATGAAGCAGCCCAGGGCAAGACAGATATTGCAGTCGCTCATCCAGGGGATCGATCCCGTCACGAGCGAGGAGTTGCCGCGCGAGACAGTGCTGCAGCACGCCGATGTACTGCGGGCACTGCTCGCGGGACTCTCGGCGCTCGAGCTCACGGCCGCCCGTGCGCAGCGTCGAGCGCAGCTCCCCGACAACGTCGGCCAGGCATGGACGACCGAAGAGGAAAGCAGGCTAGTCGCGGAATTCAGGAGTGCGGAATCGCCGGAAGCAATGGCGCACAAGCACGGACGCACGCTCCGCGCGATTGAAGCGCGGCTGGAGAAACTGGGTCTCATCACAGCAGAACAGCGCACCACCAGTGGGGGCTTTACCAGCTGACAGACGGGAGAGTCCCGTGTTTCCAGTCGATGAGTCGGATCATGACGACGTGGTCGAGGAATGCATCGAGGAACTGGACGGGTTGGTCACGAACCTCGACTGCTATCCGCCGGCCGCGGTTGCGGCAGCGATGGGTACTTATCTCGAAGGTTTGCTCGGAGCGCTCCTTGACGAGCGCCTGTGCACGGTCGAGGAGGTTCGCCAGCTTCTGCGGGAGATTGAGCCGGGCGTCCTCCAGCCCCGGAGTTCCGCTGAAGAATAGGCCCTCCCGCTGGTAAAAGCACCACGGGACTGGCGCTCAGTGCGGTCGGTGCATTCCGTTGCAGGCAACCGCAATTCGGCTCACGACCTGCCGACCGGTCGGCGCTTGCACCACGCGGAACTGCGGTAGTTCATCGCATATGCGGCTGGCCCGGACCGGCACGAGGGCAGAATCTAGTCCTCGCAAGCACTCGGATCGGGTGCGATGTGATAGACAGGTGCAGTCGTGCTACGCAGAGCGATATCCGGGGCGGACGATGGGTACGACCTCGACAGGGCCGGAATCGCTGCGCCCTCGCCCATCCGGGAGGCGCCGCGGCTTTTCCACGAAGCTCCCGTACTCTCGCCCGCACGGTACGTACTGCTGCCGCTGGCGCAACTGCTGACGGGGTATTCAGTGAAGGCCATGCAGCGCAAGATCGAGCGCAGTGACTGGCAGCAAGGCAAGGTCTGGAAGCACGCTCCGGACGGCCACATCGTGATCGACATGGTGGGGTATCACAAGTGGGTCGAAAATCCATAACTGGCGGGGTCGCGCCCAAGGGCGCCGACCGAATCGAGCTGACCTTCGTTTTCGAGGGTGTGCGTTATCGACCGACGATCAAGCGGGCGCCATCTGAGGCAAACCTGCGACGTGCACGTGTTCAGCTCCAGGAGATCAAACGCCGTATCACCAGCGGCACCTTCGTATTCGCGGAAGAATTTCCCGACTACCGTTACATGGAACAGTTGGGCGGTGATGCGCGCGGCGCACGCACCTGCAACGATGTATTCAATGCGTTCATGACCCACTGCGAGTCGCGGATGTCGAAGAGCGATCTCGCCTTCGCGACATACGAGAGCTATCGCAAGATTCTGGACTCCGTGTGGCGTCCGGCGATCGGCACCGCCCTCTTCGACAAGGTAAAGTATTCTGACCTGGTCAAGATTGCCGACGCCCGCAAACTCTCGAAGAAGACCTATAACAACGTCATCAGCCCACTGCGGTGCGCGTTCGAGTACGGCTATCGCGACCATCCCGAAAAATTCAATCCTGCCTCCGGCCTGAAGGGCTTTCGCATCACGAAGAAGGACCGACCGGTAGTCGACCCGTTCTCGATCGAGGAAGGGGAAGCGCTCATCGCCGCGCTGCACCGCGACTGGGGCGCGGCGCAGGGCAACTATGACGAGTTTCGCTTCTTCACCGGCTTGCGGCCATCCGAGCAGATCGCCTTACTCGTCTCCGACTGCGATATCGGCCAGGGGAAGATCAGCGTCACTAAGGCGCGCGTCATGGCGCGGGACAAAGATCGGACGAAGACAAGTGAAGACCGCCTGGTCGAGCTCTGTCCTCGCGCACTCGACGTGTTGAAGCGGCATCTCGCTCTGCGTGCGCGCCTGGTGCTCGCCGGGAATATCCGGCATGACCATCTGTTTTTCAAAGAGGACGGCAGCCCGATCGGCAATCTTCAATACCCGTGGGTCCGGTGGCGGCGGACGTTGCGTACCCTGAAGGCCCGGTATCGTGACCCGTATAACGCGCGGCACTCGTCGGTGAGCTGGAACCTCATGGTCGGCAAGAACCCGCTATGGGTCGCGAAGCAACACGGCCACAGCGTACAGACGATGCTCGAGGTCTACGCAGCCTGGACTGAGGGTGCGAAGGAGTCGGACATCGAGGCGATCAAACGCGGAATGGAGTCGCGTCCGCCTGAGACTGCTTTGGCGAGCGTCGCCACACGGGCAACTACTCGGCCCGCGGCGAACGCCAACACCGATCCCCTGAGCGCCCCCGGATTTGCCACCAATACGCCACCAGAGCACCCGAGGCCGGGCGCAACTTGCGGAATCAAAAGGAAAAATACTGGCGGAGAGAGAGGGATTCGAACCCTCGAAGGGCTTTTGACCCTTACACCCTTAGCAGGGGTGCGCCTTCGACCACTCGGCCATCTCTCCGACCCGGAGAAAATGCTTGCGGCCCAGGCGCTTACGGGGCGAGGGCCGGTCCTTCCCGCGAAGAAGGGCGGCCATCATACTGCAACCGGGCGATTTTGTGCTCAGTACGGCATCTGCCAGGCGAGGCCGATGCTGCTTCCGGGATCATTTTCGGGGGTCGTGCCCTGCGCCGTTGCAGTCCCGTTGCCAAGACGGGTTACCAGCTTCAGATACTGGTTCAGGTCGACGCTCACCTGTACCTGGCTATACCCGGTCGTCGATTGCGTCGCCGCGACGTAGACCCTCTTGGAGACATACTTTCCGGCCGTCAGGCTCGCACCGCTCGTCGAGCTGCTCTGGGAGCTGCTGTTCGCGGCTGTCTGGTTCTGTGGGGTTGCGCTTCCGACCGAAAGGGTGTTGAGGCCGAACGCCTTCTTGACCCACGTCAAGGGATTCCACTTGCTCCCCCCGCCCCCGCCCCCGGCCCCGCCAATACCACTCAGACTGGCGAGCGCATACCCGATTTCCGCGAGCTGTACCGCCGTGAGCTGGGAGGCCGGCTTGCCGAAGAGAAGCAGTCCCAGCAGATCGTCCTGCGGCAGCGACGGCGTGCTGGAGAGCGAGATTTTCGGGGAGTCCGCGAACCCCGAGACGGTCAGAGTGACCGTAGTGGGACCGTTGTAAACGACGCTCGACTGCGCAACGAAGTCGATCGAGGGATCCATCCCACCCTTCAGGCCCTGTCCGTTGAAGCTCACCTTGCCGCTGGTGAAATTGAGGTTCGTCCCGGCGAGTGAGAAGACGCCCCGGATCATCCTGAAGCCGCCGCTCACCTGGGGGTTGTTGGTGGTGCCCGCAATGTTCAGCCGGCCGCCGAGCTGAGCGTCGAGGCCACGGCCTTGAACGAAAATCGCCGCTGGCGCATCGAGAGCGATGCCAAGGCCGATGACGAGCTGCGATGCAGCTGCGGACGGCGGCTGCGGCGCCTGTCCCGGACGGATCACATTCAGGGTTTGGACGCTCGGCGGCAGCCCATTGGGAATGGTGATCGAGGCGCGGTTGATGTGGACGGTGCCGGTCACATCAAGGCGCTTGCGCAGGGTTCCAACCACTTTCATGTTGGTATCGAGATTCGCCGTCATGATGTCGTTCGTGATCGGCTGGATGTGGCGCGCGACCAGCGAGACATCCATCGGCATGCCCGGCTGTAGCACCCCGACTGTACCGTTGGCGGAGAGCTGCCCGGGGCCTGCGCGCGCAGTCATGCTCGCGATCTTGAGAATGCCCCGCCCGCCGACCAGGCGTGCGTTGATGTGGTCCAGGTGGGCCCCTTGCGCGTAGTCGCGCAGATCCCCATCCGCAAGCTGCACTACGCCTCGGATCTGCGGCTCACTGGCTGCGCCCGACACCGAGGCATTCACTGTGAGGGTACCGCCGGCGCGCTCCCCACGCTGCTCCAGGATGGAGTTCACGAGCGCCACATCCATCCTACCTGCCAACCTCAGTGCCACCGTGCCGGTCGTGCTCAGTGGCGCAGTGCCGCTCATCGTCATTCGCGACCGCGAGCCCGCATCGAGCTCCGCGGAAATATTGGCGTTGCGGCCGCGAAATCGCGCCGAGCCGCGCATGTTGACGGCCGGTAGCCCCTGCGCGGCCTGGTTGGCGAGCTTGAGCCCCGTGAGCTCGACCGAGGCCTGGCCCACCGGTGCAGCCTGGGTCCCGCGCAGCTGCGCGTCCGCATTGAAGGTGCCCTGCGCGAGCAGGTTCGGCACGAACGCATCGACCAGTTTCGCGTCGACGTGATGGATGGACGCTCGAAAGTCAAGCGCCGGCGAGAGCTCCCCATCAACGGCGATGACGGCGCTCTGCGCGGCAAGCCTCAGATTCTGCACCTTGATTCCGCTCGCGAACATCAGGCGTGACGGTGAGACCAGATGCAGCGTCTGCCCCTCATAGCGTACCTGGAAGCGATCGAGGTCGAGCACTCGCCGGGTCGCATCGAGCACCGCGCCGGCCGAGAGATCCGCCGGCGTGCCGTGAATGTCGGGCGACTGCGCCGCGAACTCGATCCGCAGATTATTGAGCGGGCCCACGCCCGCAAGGCGCGCATTTCCCGACACACCTGCCGCCACGATGTTGCTCGCCACGAGATCGAATCGCGTGCGGGCGCCGCCCGCTGCCGGGGTGAGATCGATGTTGGCCGCAATGGCACCGCGCATGGGCTTGCCGATCAACGGCTGCAGATCGTCCAGCTGCGCCATGCGCAAATGGAGGCTCCCTCGGGCTGCCGCCAGGTTCCGGCCAGCAGTCAGATCGCCGTTGACGGCGAGACTCTTCCAGCTCACCCGCGGGATGACGATATGGAAGGTGTTGGCCACCGCCTGCTTGAGAGACGCTTCGAGCCGGAGAGGCGCGCCGTCAAATGTGCCGCTTGCCTGGAACGCCGCGCTCGGTGCGGAGGGCAGCCCGCGCGCCTGCAAAGTTGCTGCGATCGTGCCGGGCGGCGCTCCGCGCAGCGCGACAGTGGACCGCACCTGCGCGTCGGTCGTCAGCGATTGCAGCGGACCGTCCGCTGAGCCGGTGGCCTGCAGTGAGCCGTTGACCGATGGATCGATCAGCGCCAGCTTCGGCAACGAGACCCGCCAGTGCGCGCGCACCGACTGCACGAAGCGGGTGGAGGCGCCGGGTCCGGAGCGATCAGCCTCCGCATCGGCCGTAACCGACAGCGCCCGCCCGGATAGCTCCAGCGTGTCGACATTGACGGTGACCGGCGTCATGCTGCCCGCGACGTGCAACCGCATATCGCTGCCGAGCAGCTTCGAGGCAAGGCTCGCGCCGGTCAGGTCACCCGTAGCGCTCACATCGAGAGTGGTGTTCCGGCCCTGCTCCGCGACCTTGCCGGACAGGCTCATCGTGCCGCCGATATCCTCGTGGTAGGCCGCCGCAAGGGCGCTGAGATCGTGCAGGCGCAGATCGAAGTTGGCGCTCCGCGAG
>CAWEXF010000015.1:0-53529 GCA_963812925.1 uncultured Pseudomonadota bacterium
TACTTGGCGTTCTTTTCATCCGTGAGAAAGCCGATTTCCTCTATGAATCGATCTCGCGACTCGGAACCTATGATGAGCTCGTAGTCCGCCTTGCAGGCATAGACACGAGACCCACCTTTTCCGTCCGGAAGCGTCCTCTCACCAGCCGCGCGACGCTTCAGGATTCGAGAGAAAACACCGAAGTTGACCAGCAGAGCCTGAACGTCCTTCAGCAGGCTAGGCACGCTTGATGCGAGGCGGATCGTGCAGTAGGCGTTCTTATCATCGCGTTGCACCGTTCCATCCGACTGGAACAACCCGCGGAGGTAACCCTTCACACAGGCTTCGCTGCCGCGCCAGATGATTTCTGGAACGGACGTCTTGCACGTGGCGCTTACTCCAAAGAATTCCTTTAAGTAGCGCATCAGGATCACGGAACGAATCATGATCAGATTTCGCTCCGGCACCGCAACTGCGCTAACACGGTAATCCCTGGAGCGCCTCGACCAGCCGGCGATCACGTCGTTGATGTAGGAGACGAGGACGTCAGCGTAGTCGCGATCCGCACCCCACAAGTTGACCACGGCAGCTTGCTGTCCCTTGCCGCGATTAGTGATGTGTCCGTCCCCGGTGATCAGCCCGAGTAGCACGCCGAACGCTTCGTGACCACACCCACCGAACTGTCCTTTACCGGACTGGATGAGCAGCTGATCGCCAGGCTTGAGGTCTTGGAGCTTGATCTTGCCGCGCGTCGTGTAGAAGTCATGCCACTCGGTGGCCTTGATCTCGTAGCCGGCTTCAGTAACTACCCGATATACGTCCGCGGATGGAGCCGTCATGAAGGCAGGCACGGCAGGACGCACCGCTGCTCCGCCCTCACTGTCGCCGAGAGCCCGGCGATCCACCGTCGCTTGAATATCGACCCGCGCGTCATAGAGATCGCCGATCCGGACGAGCCCAAACTGCGTCGCAAGTCGTGTATCCGCCGTTACGCACGGATTGGTAGCGCGGATGTTCTCGCACCACCAGTTGTTGTTCATCTCATTGACGCGGTCGATGAGGATGAAGCCAGGCTCGGCGAAGTCGTAGGTCGACGTCATGATGACGTCCCACATGCGCCGCGCCGGCAGGGTTTTGTAGACCTTGCAGGCAACCAGACCTTCCTCGTTCACGACGTAGCCGTCGTGCACCGGCCATTCGCGCCAGACGAACTTGGAGGTGTCGGTGAGATCGGGGTGCTCATCCTCCATCTCTGCGCTGGTGATGGGGAACGCGAGCTTCCACTCCCGGTTGCCGCGCACCGCGGCCATGAACTCATCGGTGATGAGGAGCGACAGATTGAACTGCCGCAGCCTGCCGTTCTCGCGCTTGGCGCGGATGAACTCCATGGCATCGGGGTGACCGACGTCGAACGTGCCCATCTGCGCGCCGCGGCGGCCGCCCGCCGAGGAGACCGTGAAGCACATCTTGTCGTAGATATCCATGAACGACAGCGGACCCGACGTGTAGGCGCCGGCGCCGGATACATACGCGCCTCGCGGCCGCAGCGTCGAGTGCTCGTAGCCGATGCCGCAGCCCGCTTTGAGTGTCAGGCCAGCCTCGTGAACCTTCCGCAGGATGTCGTCCATCGAGTCGCGGATCGTCCCCGACACCGTACAGTTGATCGTCGAGGTCGCCGGCTTGTGCTCCCACGCACCCGCGTTGGAAGTTACACGCCCAGCGGGAATGGCTCCGCGGCGCAACGCCCAGAGAAAGCGCTCGTACCAATGGTCGCGCGCCTCTTCACGCTCGACGTCGGCAAGCGCGCGCGCAACACGCTTATAGGTATCGTCCATCGTCTTGTCGATGGGCGAACCGTCTTTGGCGGTGAGGCGGTATTTCTTGTCCCAGATATCAAGCGATGCTTCCTGGAACGGAATCGCATCGACGTCCTTCGGCTCGATCTTCACGACGGTATTCATGTGTCCGCGGCGCTCCGATTGTCTTTAGCACGCCTGCTTTACGGATCACAGGGGATTACGGCCTGCGCGGATCTCATGGAGCAACGCGTACCGGGATGACCGCTACGCTGCTCTTTGTCTTGCAGCCGGCAACCCCCTGAACCTCCCCGACCGCCCAATCTCATGGCGCCGCCTGGCGGGCACAAGATCTTGTGTCGGGGTACAGAGCCTAATGAGCACCCTGGCAGGCGTCAAGATTCTCGGACATATTTCACCATGCAAATATTACGGTTAAAAAACAGATAGTTACGACAATTCGGGCTGTGACATACCCACCATAAGATTTTGTCGGACGCCGCTTTTTCAAGGTATGGCCGACCCCAATATCTGGTATGCCCAGGCAGCCCACACGTTCTGCACAGCATGCTCACACGCCGCGGCAGCGCCTTGGCTGCGCCCGGCCATTGGTTTCGCAGCCCGCGGAGCCGTCCCCCGGGGGAGCGCCCGGCCTCCCGGCGACCGCCCTGCCGCCGCGCAACCTTGCGCACGCGCGAATCGACTCACACTTGAAACTTTCCGCGCCGCCCGCAAATCGCTTCCAACGCCATAGTGAGGCCGACGGGCCTGACATTCATTTCACGATTGGAGGTATACAACATGACTATTCTCCGCTACGAGCCCTGGTCGCTCGTCAACCGCCTGCATCGGCAGCTCGATGAGGCTTATTCCGCTGACGCCGGCGATTCCGACGGCGCCTGGTGGATCCCGCAGGTCGACGTCCATGAGGAGCCCGAGCGCTTCGCAGTGTTGGTTGATGTCCCCGGCGTGGAGCCGAAGGACATCGAGATCACCGCCGAGAAAGGCGTTCTGACGATCCGTGGCGAGCGGCACTCGCGCACCGAGGAGAATTCGGGCGCCTACCGGCGGCTCGAGCGGCGCAGTGGCAAGTTCCTGCGGCGCTTCACCCTCCCGGACAGCGCCAACCTCGACGCGATCAGCGCCAAGCACACCCAGGGTGTGCTCGAGGTGACGATTCCGAAGCAGGCGAAGCTGCAGCCCCGGCGTATCGAAGTCGCTGCGGCCTGAGGACCGTCGCGGCCTCGTCCCGCTGAGCCGACAAGCCGGCCGGAAGTTGCGCCCCTGGCGCAGCGACCGGCCGGGTCCTTCTTATGTAGTAGAATCGGGCTCCGTCACCCGGAAGCCCCATGAATCCCCGGCATCTCGCCTGCACCGCCCTGCTCGCGGCGGTCTTGGGAGGAACACCCTTCGTGGCCGCCTCGGCCGCCATACCCGCCGCGATTGGCGGCATGCGCGTTCCTTCGCTCGCGCCGATGATCCGCAAGGTGTCCCCGGCGGTCGTCACTATCGCAACACGGGGCGTCATGCCCGACAGCGACAGCGATGGCGACGAGCAGCACGATGATCCTTTCTACAACCGCTTCTTCCACGGCCTTCCCGGACAGGGTGCCGATGAGGAGCCATTCGCCGCCGCCGGCTCCGGCGTCATCGTGGATGCAAAACACGGGTACATTCTCACCAACGCCCACGTGGTGGATCACGCCACCAGCATCACGGTCACCCTGCAGGACGGACGCAAGCTCAAAGCCACCGTTGTCGGCGCCGATCCGCCTTCCGACATCGCGGTGGTCAAGGTCAAAGCCCATGGCCTCACGCAGATCCGCTTCGGCGATTCCGCGCGGCTCGCGGTCGGCGATTTCGTGGTGGCGATCGGTAACCCGTTCGGACTGCCGCACTCGGTCACCTCGGGCATAGTCAGCGGCCTGAAGCGCTCCGGCTTCAGCCCGGATGATTTCGAGAACTACATCCAGACGGACGCATCCATCAATCCCGGCAACTCGGGCGGCGCCCTGGTCGACCTGCGGGGCGATCTGGTCGGCATCAACTCGGCCATCCTCTCCGCCAGCGGCGACAATATCGGCATCGGCTTCGCCATTCCCGTCAACACGGCCAGGCGCGTGATGCGCCAGCTCATCGAGTACGGCGCCGTGGATCGGGGGCAGCTCGGCCTCAGCATCTACGCGGTCACCCCCGCGGTGGCGCGCTCGCTCGGGCTGCACAAGGCGGCGGGCGGACTCGTGGAGCAGGTGATCCCCGGCTCACCCGCGGACAAGGCCGGCGTCCGCGCGGGCGACGTCGTAACGGCCATAGCAGGTCGCAGGATCGGATCCAACACCGACCTGCGCGAAGCGATCGGATTGCTGCGCGTCGGCGATCCGGTCACCATCGATCTGCTGCGCGATGGCCGGCGCGAGCAACGCCGCGCCATTCTCGCCAACACGCTGGCCAGCACCCTGGTCAGCGCGCCGGCCGCGACCCCCGGCAAGCCGGCGCCCGGGCACCGGCACTGAGATGCCATCGCCGCTGAACATCTGCGTGCTGGGTGGCACCGGCTTCGTCGGCACGGAGCTCATCACACGCCTGGTCAACGCAGGACACTGGGTACGTGTGCCCACACGCAACCCCGCCCGTGGCCAGCATCTGCGGGTGCTCTCGACGGTCCAGCTCATCACCGCGAACGTGCACGACCTGCGCACGCTCGGTCAGCTTCTCGCCGGCATGGACGCGATCATCAATCTCGTCGGCATCCTCAACCAGAGCGGCCGCGCCACCTTCCAGGCGGTGCATGCCGATCTCGCCGCGAAGCTCGTCGCCGCCGCGCGCGGCGCCAAGATCCGGCGGCTGCTGCAGATGAGCGCGGTGGGCGCGGATCGGGAGCGCGGACCGAGCCGCTACCTGCGGTCCAAGGGCGAGGCGGAAACCCTCATTCGCGCCGCCGGCGCTCACCTCGATTACACGATCTTCCGTCCCTCGGTGATCTTTGGCCCCGGCGACTCGCTCACCAACCGTTTCGCCTCGCTCCTCGGCGTATCGGGCGGCTTCCTGCCGCTGGCGCGCTCACAGGCGCGCTTTGCGCCTGTCTATGTTGGTGACGTGGCGAACGCGTTCGTCAGGACACTCGACCAACGCGAGAGCTTCGGGGAAACCTACGAGCTCTGCGGCCCGGAGGTCGTCACGCTCGAGCAGATCGTGCATATGACGGCGAGCGTGGCGCAGCTTCCCTGCCGCATCCTCAGGCTCCCGGACTTATTCGGCTGGCTGCAGGCCGCGGTCCTCGGGCTGCTGCCAGGGAAGCCGTTCTCACTCGACAACTTCAACTCGCTCATCAGCAACAGCGTCTGCACCCGGAACGGGCTCGCCCGCCTCGGCATCTCGCCCCAGCACCTGATGGCGCTGCTGCCCTTCTACCTCGGCCCCTTCACCGGCCCGGCCGAGCTCAACGCGGCCCGCAAGACCAACAGCTAGTCGAGCGCTTTGATCGCGGCCAGCCGCTTGTCGCGCATCTTCTCGCCGATGGCAGGGCCCGCGAGGCCCTCACGCTCGCTTGCGTCCAGCGCTACCGCGGCAGCTGCGGCAAGCGCACGGCGTAGCAGGTCGCGCTGGGGATAGGGTTGCGCTTCGAGACCCGTACGGCCACGCGCGTCGGCTTCGCACGCCTGCAGCATCTCCTCGAATCGCTCCGGACGGCGGAATGCATCCGTAGTCTCGAGTAGTTTCAACACCGTTGACGGACGCAGCTCCGCCGCGCGATGAACCACGGCGTGATGGCGCGCGGTGAGTACCGCCAGATCCCGAAATCCGTTCGGCACCTTGAGTCGCGCGCAAAGCGCCTCGATCACCGGTACGCCACCTTCCTCGTGCCCACGGTGGCTCGGCCAGTGCTCCGGAGCGGTCAGCGCCTTGCCGAGATCGTGCATGAGCACGGCGAAGCGCACCGTCGTGGAAGCGCCGCTAGCCGCCGAATAGCGCAGCGCCAGCATGACATGCACGCCCGTGTCGATTTCCGGATGCCAGCGCGGCGGTTGCGGCACGCCGTAGAGCGCGGCCAGCTCCGGAAAAATGACCTGCAGCGCACCGCATTCACGCAGCGTCTCGAAAAACACGTCGGGGCGGGACTCGCCGAGCGCACGCTCGGTCTCTTGCCAGACCCGCTCAGGCACGAGCGCGGTGAGCTCCCCTGACTCGGTCATCCTGCGCATCAGCGCGAGCGTCTCTGCCGCCACACGGAACCCGAGCTCGGCGTAACGCGCCGCGAAGCGACCCACGCGCAGGACCCGCACCGGATCCTCGATGAAGCTCTCCGACACATGCCGCAACAGCCGCGCCTCGAGATCCTGGCGGCCGCCATACGGATCCACGATGTCTCCTCCGGCGGTCTCTGCCATCGCGTTGATCGTGAGATCGCGGCGGCGCAGATCCTCCTCCAGCGTCACATCCGGTGAGAACTGCGTGGTGAACCCACGATACCCGGGCGCCACCTTGCGCTCGAGGCGCGCAAGTGCGTGCTCCTCGTGTGTATCAGGGTGCAGGAAAACGGGAAACTCGCGCCCGACCGGAACGAATCCCTGCCGCTCGAGCTCCTCCGGTGACGCGCCGACCACGACCCAGTCGCGCTCCTTCACGGGACGCCCAAGCAGCCGGTCCCGCACGGCACCGCCGACCAAATACACCTGCATAATGCGCCCATGTTAACCGAGAAGGGAGTCCCCGCCCGCATGCGCGCCGTGAGCGTGGCGACGCGGCTTGCGCTCGCCGCCGTGATGCTTGCCGCACTCTCGGGCTGCACGAGCACGGCCTATCTGCTGCAGGCGGCCAACGGCGAGTGGCACGTGATCCACGGACGTAAGCCGATCGTGCAGGTGATCGACGATCCGCAGACCCCGGAGCCGATGATCCGTGAGCTCGCCGACGTGCGCGAGGCCCGAGACTTTGCCTCGCGTGATCTCGGCCTGCCGGACAACGACAGCTATCGCACCTACGTCAGGATCGACCGTCCATATGTCGTATGGAACGTAGTTGCCGCGCCCGTCCTCTCGGTGCAACCCAAGGAGTGGTGCTTCCCGATCGCCGGCTGCGTGGCCTATCGGGGTTACTTCAACGAGAAGCGCGCGCGGGATTTCGCGGCGCGGCTGCAGCAGAGCGGATATGACGTCGTGATCGAAGGCGTGCCCGCGTACTCGACGCTCGGCAAGCTGCCCGATCCGGTGATGAGCACGATGATGCGCTACGGCAGTGACGAGCTCGCCTCCATGATCTTTCACGAGCTCGCCCATCAGCTGCTCTACGTTCAGAACGACTCACGGTTCGATGAGGCGTTCGCCGTCACGGTCGAGGACGAGGGGCTGAAGCGCTGGCTGCAATACAAAGGTCGACCCGCCCGCATCGCCGAGCTCCAGAAGGAGCGGGTTGAGGACGAGCAGTTCGTCGCGGTGCTGCGGCATACCCGTGACCGCTTGGCGCAGCTTTACGCGTCCAACGCGCCGCGCGCGGCCAAGCTGCGCCGCAAACAGCAGCTCTTCGCCGAGCTGGCACTGGAAATCCACGCGCTCGAGCGCCGTCTCGCAGTCCGCTTCCCGGAGTACGACGCATGGATCGCCGAAGGCCTCAATAACGCCGAGCTGGTGTCCGTGGGCACCTATAACGACTGCGTGCCCGGGTTCGAGCGCCTGTTGCGGCAGGAGAATGACGACCTGCCGCGCTTCTACGATGCAGCGCGCAAGCTGGCTCGGGAACCGAAGGCGACACGCGACGCCCAGCTCTGCCCCAGCGCCGCGTCGCTCACAGCGACCGCCGCAGGTCCTGGAGCGCAAAGCCCTCGAGCGGGACATCGCATTCCCGCGTCAGCGCCATTACTTTGAACGCCTCGCCCATCTCGCCAGGCAACAGCAACCGGCGCGCCTCGCCCGCAAGCCGCGCACGTTCCACGGTGTCGGTGGACTCCGCCACGAATTGCTCCACGCCGGTCCCGAGAAGGAACGCGGCCTGCGTACAGAAGCCGCTGACGTCGAGCCCGCAATCAACCGCCGCCTCGGCGACGCGAGTGAAGTCGACCCAGGCGGTGATGTCCTGCACGCCGATGTTGCTGTAGGGATCGTCATGGGCCCGTTGCTTGAAGTGACAGCGCAAGGTGCCGGCGGTCCGCTGCGGGTGGTAGTAGTGTGCCCGCGGCAGCCCGTAGTCGAACATCAACATGAGTCCCTGGCCGAGACATGCCGCGACACCTGCGATCCACGGGGCAACCCGTAGACAGATCTCGGACGTGTATCCGTCCGGCAGCGGCGCCGGCAGATCACGGAGCAGCGCCGCGGCTGCGCTCGACAGCTCCTCATCCGCCGCGGCCTCACGCTCGACGAATCCGCTGCCGCGTTCGGACGCCGGCTCGTCTTCTGCCGCCACCCCCAGCTCCCTCGCCGCGCCGCCCCGCAGCGTGAACCGCCTGCACGGCAACGCATCCAGCACCTCGTTCGCCAGGATCACGCCGTTGATCGGCCGCTCCGGCAGCCGCTCGAGCCACACCGCTCGCTGCCGGATCTCGCGCGGCAGCTTTCCCAACCGCTGTCGCTGCCGCTCGGCGAGGTCCGCGCTGACTTCGAGGATGGCGTAGCGCGCGGGCAGCTTGCCCAGCGAGGCCAGGTTCTCGAGGATCGCCGCCGCCATGCGGCCGGTGCCGGCGCCCAGCTCCAGGATCTCGCCATCGCCCGCCAGCATCGGCGCGCACTGCCGCGCCACGCAGCGGCTGAAGAGATCGGAGACCTCCGGCGCCGTCACGAAATCCCCGCCCGGTCCGAGCTTCACGCTGCCTGCGCTGTAGTAACCCAGCCCCGGCGCGTACAGCGCCAGCTCCATGAATCGCTCGAACGGGATCCAGCCCCCGGCCGCAGCCACGCGCTCGCGGATCAGCGCGCTGACGGCGCGGGAGTGTTCTTCTTCTTCCGCTGACAGCGCCGGCATCATAATCTAGCGACCTCATGCCAGAGCCTACCCTCGCCGCGCCTCTTGCAGGCAAGTCCGCGCTGGTCACTGGCGCCGCGCGGCGTGTCGGCGCCGCCATCGTGCGTGCGCTGCACGCGGCCGGCGCCAGCGTAGTGCTGCACTACCGCAGCTCTTCGGAGGAAGCGGCCGCCGTGGCGCAGGAGCTCAACGGCGTCAGGCCGGGCTCGGCGGCGCTGGCGCAATGCGATCTGCTCGACAGCGCCGCCCTGGCGCAGCTGGCCGACGCCGCCACGACAGCCTTCGGCGGCCTCGACATCCTGGTCAACAACGCCTCCTCCTTCTATCCGACCCCGGTCGGAGACATCCACGAAGACGACTGGAACGACCTGATCGGCACCAATCTCAAGGCGCCGCTCTTTCTGGCGCAGGCGGCCGCCGCCGCGCTGCGGGAGCGCAACGGCCTCATCGTCAATCTCGCCGATATTCACGGCGTGCGCCCCATGCGTCGCCATCCGGTGTACTGCGTCGCGAAAGCCGGTCTCATCATGCTGACGAAGTCGCTGGCACGGGAGCTCGGGCCGCAGGTGCGAGTCAACGCGATCTCGCCGGGACCGGTGATGTGGCCGGAGGATGGCGTCGAGGCGGCGCTGCGCGACGAGATCATCAGCCGCACCGCCCTGAAGCGCATCGGCTCAGCCGAGGATGTCGCCCGCGCAGTCCTCTTCTTCGCGACCGAGGCGCCTTTCGTCACAGGGCAGATCCTCGCGGTGGACGGCGGCCGGAGCATCGGCTGGTAATCAGCCTGGGCGCACTTGCACTAACTTGTGCGCTGCGCGATCGAAGCGTTGCCACAGCTCCCCGATGGTCCGCTTCTCAGTGGGATGCACGAGATCGGGCGCGAGGTCCGCCAGGGGGCCGAGCATGTACGCCCGCTTCAGCAGATCGGGACGGGGGAGCTTGAGATGCGGCTCCTGGCAGACCAGATCGCCGTAGAGAAGCACATCCAGGTCCATGGACCGCGGTGCCCACCGCGGCGCCTCGCGCGGCCGGCCGCAGAGAGTCTCGATCGCCTGCAGCCGCTGCAACACCTGCTCGACCGGGAGCTCCGTCGGGAAGCCGGCCACGAAGTTGATGAAATCCTCCCCTTCGAATCCGACCGCCGTGTTGCGATACCAGGGCGAGAAGCGCATGCCGGGGAATTGCCGCTCGAGTTCCGCCACGGCCATGGTGAGATGCCGCTCGGGCTCGATGTTGCTGCCGGCCGCGACATAGACCTGAGGCATGGGCGTCATCGAGTCAAATGCGTGCCGCCGCGGCCGCGGTGAGATCCGCCCGGCCGCGCTCTATGACCACACCGACGTCGCGGGAGTTGCGGATCGCGCCCGGCTTGTTGACGGAGATGCGCACCCACTCCAGGCCGAACTCCTCCAGCAGCAGCATGGCCAGACGATGTGCCAGAGTCTCGACCAGCTTGAACTCGGACGCCTCGATGTACGCCAGCACGCGCTTGGCGACCTTCTTATAGTCCACCGTATCAGCGACATCGTCGGTCACGGAGGCGCGGCGACAGTCCACCGGCAGCTCGAGGTCCACCACGACGGTTTGCTTGACGCGCCGCTCCCACTCGATGAAGCCGATGATGCACTCGGCTGTCAGGCCGCGCAGAAAGATGCGGTCGTCGGATTGAGTTGGGCTCGTCATGACACCATCGTAAGCGTCTCGAGCGGCCATTGCGCGCGGGACTGGATCGCAAGGCCGTCGTGCTCTCCGGCCTTGAGCCGCGCGAGGCCCGCCACGGCGATCATCGCCGCGTTGTCGGTGCAGAACTCGAGGCGCGGATAGTACACGCGCCCCCCGCGCCGACTGACCGCGTCCGTCAGTGCCGCACGCAATCTCTGATTCGCGCTGACACCGCCCGAGACCACGAGCGCATCCAGGCCGGTCGCGTCGAGCGCCCGCACCGCCTTGGCCGAAAGCGTTCCGACGATCGCCTCTTCGACGCCGCGGGCGACGTCCGCCCGCAGCTTTGCCGTCAGCTCCCGCCCGCGAAGCGAGTGCAGCACAGCCGTTTTCAGGCCTGAGAAGCTGAGCTCGAGGCCGGGCCGGTCGAGCATCGGGCGGGGGTACTGGAAGGCGCCGGGGGTGCCGCTCTCCGCCAGGCGCGCCAGCTCAGGGCCGCCCGGGTAGGGTAGCCCGAGCAGTTTCGCGGTCTTGTCGAAGGCTTCGCCCGCGGCATCGTCCCTGGTGTCGCCGAGGAGGCGATATCGTCCGATGCCGCCGACCTCGATCAGCTGGGTATGTCCCCCGGATACGAGGAGTGCGACGTGCGGGAAGGGAGGCGGCTCGGGCTCCAGCAGCGGCGCGAGCAGATGCCCTTCCAGGTGGTGTATCCCCACCGCCGGCACCCCCCAGGCATAAGCCAGGCTGCGCGCGAGGGACGCCCCCGTCAGCAGCGCTCCGATCAGGCCGGGGCCGGCCGTGAAGGCGACGCCCGCCAGCTGGTCCGGGGTGGTGGCGGCTTGGTCCAGGGCTTGCCGCACCAGCGGAAGGAGCCGGCGCACATGGTCACGGGAGGCCAGCTCCGGGACGACGCCCCCGTAGACCCGATGCAGCTCGATCTGGCTATATAGCTCATGCGCCAGGAGGCCCTGGGACTCGTCGAGAACGGCCGCGGCACTCTCGTCACAGGAAGACTCGATCGCGAGGACGCGGAATGCTTTTTTTGCCTTTGCCATGAGCCTCAACTAGAATTGCGCGCCCGTTTTTCCGGTCATCCCGTTTCCCCTAAAGCCCGTATTCAGGCCCTGAGGTTTCGATGCCGAGCGTCCGTATCCGTGAGAATGAGTACTTCGATGCCGCCTTGCGGCGTTTCAAACGCGCCTGCGAGAAGGCCGGCATTCTCACCGAGCTGCGCCGCCGCGAATTCTACGAGAAGCCGACCCAGGAGCGGAAACGCAAGAAGGCGGCGGCCATCAAGCGCCACATGAAGCGCATCTCGCGCGAGGGCATGCGCCCCTCCCGTTGATCCCAGGCTCCTGCCGATGACCCTCAAGGAACGCATCACGGAGGACATGAAGACCGCCCTCCGCGCGGGCGAGAAGGAGCGTCTCGGCACCATCCGTCTGGCGCTGGCCGCCATCAAGCAACGCGAAGTCGACGAGCGCATTGTCCTCGATGACACGCAAGTGCTGGCGGTGCTGGAGAAGATGATCAAGCAGCGCAAGGAGGCGATCACTCAGTTTCAGGCCGGCGGCCGCGCCGACCTCGTGGCGAAGGAGACCGCCGAAGTCACTCTCCTCGAGGCATATCTGCCGGCCCGCCTGAGCGACGCGGAGCTCGACGCGCTGATTGCCGGCGCCATCGCCTCGACGGGCGCCACCTCCGCCAAGGACATGGGCAAAGTGATGGCGCTGGTAAAATCCCAGTCGCAGGGCCGAGCCGACATGGGCGTGGTCAGCTCACGCGTGAAGGAGAAGCTGGCCGCACGCTGAGCTCCGGGTAGAATTCACCCATCATCCCCCAGAGCTTCATCGACGAACTGATCGCCCGCGCGGACATCGTGGAGGTGATCGGCTCGCGCGTGCAGCTGAAGAAAGCCGGCCGCGAGTACAAGGCCTGCTGCCCGTTCCACAACGAGAAGACAGCGTCCTTCTGGGTGAGCCCGGAGAAGCAGTTCTATCACTGCTTCGGCTGCGGCGCGCACGGCACCGTACTGCGCTTCCTGATGGAGCACGATCGCATGGCCTTCCCCGAGGCCGTCGAGGAGCTGGCGAGCCGGCTCGGCCTCGAGGTGCCGCGCGAAGCCGGCAGCGGCGGCAGCGGCGAGCGCGACTCCGAGAAGCTCTATGACCTCATGGCCCGGGTGGCGAAGTTTTATGCCGAAACGCTGTCGCGGGAGGCACGCCCGCGGGAGTACCTGACGCGCCGGGGTCTGACCGCCGACACCATCACACAGTTTGGAATCGGCTATGCGCCCGACTCCTGGAACAGCGTGCTGAAGCGCTTCGGGACGGGCGAAGCGGAGCGGCAGGCGCTGACCGACCTCGGGCTCATCATCGAGCGCGACGCGGCCCGAGCGTCGGCAGGAACGATGCGCGAAGGCGATCGCTACTACGACCGCTTCCGCGATCGCGTCATGTTCCCCATCCGGGACGCGCGCGGCCGCGTAATCGCCTTCGGCGGGCGCGTCATCGACCGCGGCGAGCCCAAATATCTCAACTCTCCCGAGACGGTCCTCTTCCACAAGGGACGCGAGCTCTACGCGCTGTACGAGACGCGCCGCTCCCGTTCCAACCTCGAGCGCCTGTTGGTCGTCGAAGGCTATATGGATGCCGTCCGCCTGCATCAGTCCGGAATCCCCTACGCCGTCGCAACACTCGGCACGGCGACCACGCCCGAGCACTTCCACCGCATCTTCCGGCTGGTCAGAGAGGTAGTGTTTGCGTTCGATGGCGACCGCGCCGGCCGCGCCGCGGCATGGCGAGCGCTGCAGCATGCTCTACCCGAAGCGCGCGAGGGTCGCGAGATCCGCTTCCTCTTCCTGCCCGAGGGCCACGACCCGGACACGCTCGTGGGGGAGGAAGGCCGTGAGGCCTTCGAGCGGCGCCTGGAGTCGACGCTGCCGCTCTCCGAATACCTGGTGAAGGAATTGTCCGAGCAAACGGACCTCAGTCACGCCGACGGCCGCGCGCGCTTCGCCGAGAGCGTCCGCCCGCTCGTCGCCAAGGTGCCCGAGGGTGTCTACCACGAGCTTCTCACTGCGCGGGTTGCCGCAGTCGTGGGGCTGGCCGCCGATCGATTGCAGGAGATCTGGGCCGGCACCGGTCCGGCGCCGGCTCGCGCCCCGGCGGCGAGCGCCACCTCTGCCGGTGAGGCTGAAAAGCCTCGTGTGCGCCTGAGCGCCGGGCGCGGCAGCCTGATCCGTCAGGCCATCGCGCGCCTGGTGAGATTTCCGGTGATCGCCGGCTCGATCAGCGCGGCGGAGCGCGCCGGACTCAACACGTGCGCGGAGCCCGGAATCGATCTGCTGCGCGAGCTGTTGGACGATCTGCGTGTGCACCCGCTCTCAGTTCCCGCTCAAGTCCTGGAGCGTTGGGCCGACAGAAGCGGGGGAGAGCATCTGGGACGGCTGCTCGAGCGTGAGGAGGTGCTGGGCGACGCCCAGGCCGCGGCCCTGGAGCTCAAGGCCGCCCTCTCGAGGCTCGCCGATCAGGTGGTCGACAGGCGCCTGGAGGCACTCGAGGCGAAGATGCAAACCGGTCGCCTGGATGCGAAAGAACTTGAGGAATTACAGATGCTTATGCGCCAGAAGGCTGGCCACAAGCCCAACCCCGGTGGGACGGAAGACGGATGAAGAATTTGGTATTTCCGATGCGGTCAAATACAATCGCCGGCTTTACTTTGGCGCCCCTTGAGTTGGCCCACTGCCGCCAGCAGATAGGGGATCGAAGGCCTACCGCCAAACCCCCTCGGTACTCATGAAAGCTAAGCAAAAGCCCGCCTCCGCCAGTAGGAAACGTCCGGCCGCGCACGCGGCAAAGCCCGCCAAGACTGCGGCCGCCGAGAAAGCGGCGCCGGTCGCCACGGCGCGCGACAAGGACCAAGGAAAGGACAAGGCTCACGGGAAATCGGCTCCGGCGCACAAGAAGGTTGCCGGGTCGGGCACCGCGCCCGCATCCGCGCCCGAGGCGGGGACGCGTCACGCCGCCAAGGAGGGCCCGAGTAATGCTGCGCACGCCGCGGACAAGCGCCCCCTGGGACTCGAGCGCCGTGCACCCGTGATGCCCGAAGACCGTCAATCGCAGTTGAAGCTGCTCATCGCCCGCGGCAAAGAGCAGGGCTATCTCACCTACGCGCAGGTCAACGACCACCTGCCGTCGGAGATCGTCGATCCGGAGCAGATCGAAGACATCGTCAACACCATCAACGACATGGGAATCCCGGTGTACGAGAAGGCACCGGATACCGAGTCGTTGCTCGCCAGCGAGCCTTCCGCTCCCGCCGACGAGGAGGCGATCGAGGAAGCCGCCGCCGCGCTCGCGGCGCTCGATGCGGAGCTCGGCCGCACCACCGATCCGGTGCGCATGTACATGCGTGAGATGGGCACGGTGGAGCTGCTCACACGCGAAGGTGAGATCCGCATCGCCCGTCGCATCGAGGAAGGTCTCGAGGCGGTGCGCAGCGCGCTCTCGCTCTATCCGCCCACTCACGACTTCCTGCTCAAGGCCTACGAGCCGGTCAAGGCCGGCCAGGCGCGCCTGGTCGATGTCATCGTCGGCTTCGTCGATCCCAATGCGCCCGACGTCATCGCGCAGCCGCAGAATCCGACCAAGATGGACCTGGCTGCCGAAGAGGAGAAGGCCGAGGACGATGAGGAAGGAGAGGACGGCGCCGAGGGCGAAGAGGAAGAAGCCGTCGACACCGGACCGGACCCGCAGGAGGCCGCCGCTCGCTTCGCAAGCCTGACCAAGGCCTACACGCACGTGCTCGCCGGGATCGAGAAGCACGGCGCGCGCGACCCGAAGACTCTGAAGACGCGCAAGAAGCTGGCCGATGAATTCATGGAGCTCAAGCTGTCGCCGCGGATGTTCGATGCGCTGATCCTCAATCTGCGCACCCACGTCGCGGAGGTCCGCCAGCTCGAGAAGGAGATCATGATCATTGCCGTGCGCGATGCCGGCATGCCGCGCAAGGACTTCATCGCCACCTTCCCGAAGAACGAGACCAGCTCCCGCTGGCTCGCCAAGCACGTCAAGGCGGGCAAGAAGTACTCGGCGCCGCTCGCCAGATTCAAGGACGAGATCGAGCGGCGGCAGAAGAAGCTCGAGCAGTTGGAGGGTGACTTCCACCTCTCGATCAACGACATCAAGGAGATCAACCGCGAGGTGTCGATCGGCGAGGCCAAGGCCCGCCGCGCGAAGAAGGAGATGGTCGAGGCCAACCTGCGCCTCGTCATCTCGATCGCCAAGAAGTACACCAACCGCGGCCTGCAGTTCCTCGATCTCATCCAGGAAGGCAACATCGGCCTGATGAAGGCGGTGGACAAGTTCGAATACCGCCGCGGCTACAAGTTCAGCACCTACGCGACGTGGTGGATACGCCAGGCCATCACCCGCTCGATCGCCGACCAGGCGCGCACCATCCGCATCCCGGTGCACATGATCGAGACGATCAACAAGCTCAACCGCATCTCGCGGCAGATGCTGCAGGAGATGGGCCGGGAGCCGACGCCGGAGGAGCTGGCCGTGCGCATGGAGATGCCCGAGGACAAGGTGCGCAAGGTGCTGAAGATCGCCAAGGAGCCGATCTCCATGGAGACTCCGATCGGCGACGACGAGGATTCGCATCTCGGGGACTTCATCGAGGACACCTCGGTGGCCTCACCGATCGATCAGGCGACCATGGAGTCGCTGCGCGAGACCACGCACGCCGTGCTCGCCCAGCTCACGCCGCGTGAAGCCAAGGTACTGCGCATGCGGTTCGGCATCGACATGAACACCGACCACACCCTCGAGGAAGTCGGCAAGCAGTTCGATGTCACCCGCGAGCGGATCCGTCAGATCGAGGCGAAGGCGCTGCGTAAGCTCCGGCATCCGAGCCGCAGCGAGCAGCTCCGCAGCTTCCTGATGGAAGACTAAATCCCCCCTCGTACCAGGGCGTCGATCACTTCACGGATCACCTCGGCCAGCCCGGGGTGCTCCGCCTCGAAGCGGACTGCCAGAGACTCCAGCCTCGGCGCATGCGTGCTTGCCGCGCCGCCACGGCCGAGCTCGCCGTCGATGTCGCTTACCACGGCTGAAAGATGATTGCGGGAGTCCGCGTCCACGGATCGCGACTGGCCGAGGCGCTCGCGCAGGCGCGCCAGCAGCTCACGCAAACCGCTCTCGCCCGGCCGCCCGCCGCTCATTGCCGACCTTCCGCAGACATCATGTGGCGATTGTAGACGCGCATCGGTCATGGCACCTAGTGGACTATTACCAGTCCGGCGCGTAGAACAGCGGCCTGGCTAAAGCCAGCGTCACAGAACAGAAGTCGATGGACAAGATCGATCACGAGATCGTGCGCCTGCTCGAGGAGGACGCGCGGGTATCCTTCGCCGAGCTCGGCCAGAAGGTCGGCCTCTCCAAGACGCCCTGCTGGCAGCGGGTTCGGGAGCTCGAGCGGCGCGGATTGATCCGCGGCTACCGCACGGAGCTCGATGCCGAGGGTCTCGGCCTGCGTGTGCACGCCTTCGTTCACGTGACCATCAACGCGGCCCGCCACGCAGAGTTCGAAGCGGCCGCCTCGAGCCATCCCGCCGTGCTGCAATGCTTCACGACGGCAGGTCAGGCGGACTACCTGATGCACGTGCTGGTCGCGGAGATCGCGCAGCTCGACCAGCTGCTGCGGATGGAGATCCGGCGCATGCCGGGCGTGCAGAAGCTCGAGACGACGGTCTGCATGAAGACCATCAAGCCCCGGGCGCCTATCACAGGCTGCCTGCGGTAGCGGCTACTCTTCGGCCGCGGTCTCGGACTCGGTCTCGGCCTCCGCCCCACCGCCCGGGGCCGACGGCGCCGCGGCCTGGCCGTTGAGCAAGCCCTTCCAGCTGAGCTCCTGCCCCTTGCGCCGGCCCTTCTCAGTGAGCTTGAGACCGTCCGGGGAAATGGCCAGCATGTAGGCCTTGCCGTCCACGTCGATTTCGCGCTTCAGGGTCTTCTCGAGCTTGGTAGCCATGTCATTCCTCAGCTGGTTTTCGTTTGCGACGGCTCGCACCCCCGATTTTGCGCCATTGCGCCGACCGAAGGCCAGTTATCGTAAAACTGCCTGCGGCGGCGGCCACGTCCCTGTGGCTGGGCCTGGGCATCAGGGTTCGCGTGCTCCCGCGCTCCGTAGCAGCGCTTCCATGCCATTGGGGTCGATGGGCTTGGTCAGGTGCTGGTCGAATCCGGCCGCCCGCGCCCGCCGCTTGTCCTGCTCCTGGCCCCAGCCGGAGATGGCAATCAGCATCGCCCGGCGTCCCCAGCTCGTGCCGCGGATACGCTGCGCCAGCTGGTAGCCGTTGAGCTCCGGCATCCCGATATCGAGCAGCAGGGCATCCGGCTCGATCCGGCAAGCCAGGTCGAAAGCCTCGCGTCCCGTATGCGCGACGCTGACTTCATGACCGGATGCCTCGAGCAGAGCCGCGCAGGTCTCGGCGCTGTCGCGATTGTCATCGGCTACCAATACCCGCAGCGACTTCGCCCCAGTGTGCGCCGGCGCACTCGTCTCATGGACACCTGCCACGTCCCCGGGGTTTCCGATCGGCAGGCGCACCAGGAACTCGCTCCCCTGGCCGACGCCACCGCTGTGCGCGTTGACGCTGCCGCCGTGCAGCTCCAGCAATCCGCGCACCAACGCGAGGCCGATACCGAGGCCGCCTTCGGAGCGCTCCAGAGCCGGGGACGCCTGCGTGAAGAGATTGAATACTCTCGGCATCATCTCCGCGGAGATGCCGATGCCGTTGTCCCGGACCGCGATGACCAGCTCGCCGCCCTTGCGCCTCGCTTCGAGCTCGATCCGGCCGCCTGAATCGGTGTACTTGGCGGCATTGATGAGCAGATTGGCGAGCACCTGCGCGAGCCGCACGGGGTCAGCTATCAGGCGCAGTGTCTCCGCGGGGAGCTGCACGAGCAGGGTATGGCCTCGGGACTCGATGAGCGGCCGCGCCGACTCCTGCGCGGCGGCCACGACCGCGGCAAGCTCTACCGCGGACCGCCGCAGAACAAGCGTCCCGCGTGTGATTCGTGACACGTCGAGGAGGTCATCCAGCAAGCGGCCCATGTGCTCGACCTGCCGCTCGATGATGGCCTGCGCCCGCAGCCGCTCGGTGTCGGGCCTGCTCGCCTTCCTCGCCATCGCGACCGCGTAACGGATCGGAGCGAGCGGGTTGCGCAGCTCGTGAGCCAGCACGGCGAGGAACTCGTCCTTGCGCCGGTCCGCTTCGCGCAGCGCCTCCTCGGCGCGCCTGAGCTCCCCGATGGTGCGCTGTTGGGCCTGCTCGGATGCCTTGCGCTCGCTGATGTCGCGGGCGATCTTCGAGGCGCCGACGATCACGCCACTGGCGTCGCAGATGGGGGAGATGGTGAGCGCGACATCGATGCGGCGCCCGCTCTTGGCGACGCGCACGGTCTCGAAGTGATCGATGCGCTCGCCGCGGCGCAGTTTTTCCAGGATTTCCTGCTCCTCCTGCACTCGCTCCGGCGGGATGATCAGCGTGATGGGCTGCCCGACCGCCTCTTCGGCGGTATAGCCGAACAGACGCTCCGCGGCCCTGTTCCAGGAGCGGATGATGCCCTCCAGGGTCTTGCTCACGATGGCATCGTCGGAGGATTGGACGATGGCCGCGAGATGGGCGCGGGCACTCTCGGCCAGCCGCTCGTGAGTGACGTCGCGTACGAACCAGCGGCTGTGGATCAGTGTGCCCGCGTCCCAGTGGGAGTTGGCGGCGATCCGAACCTGGCGCACCGAGCCGTCGCTGCGGCGCAGCGCCGTTGGATGGTCGTGCAACATCTCCCCCGCCTGCAGCCGCCGCAGCGACTCCGTGGCATCATCGGGATCGAGATAAAACTCTTCGATCGACTTGCCAACGCACTGCGTCGCGTCGCAACCCAACAGCTCGAGGGCTGCGCCGTTCATCCAGAAGACGGTGCCGTCGGGCCCCACCCTGAGAAGACCCTCGAGCGCGTTGTCCAGGAAGTCGCTGAGCTCGCGGTCGCGATCCGCAAGAGCGCGCTCCACCATGATGCGTCGCTGAACCTCCGATTCCAGCGCGCCCGCCTTCGTCGGCGCCACCTCGTCGGTGAGGTCGCGGGCGTTCATGCCAATCGCCTCTCGGTCGACGTCTGCCGGGCCGCCGCCGACTTACCGTTCGGCGCGCGGCCTGCGAGTCGCTCGATCGCCGGCAAGAGCGGCCGCGAGGATTCGGCGTAGTCCTTCCAGGCGCCGCTGCGCTCCAGCAGCGCCCGCGCCGTGCGCACCGTGAACTTCGCGGGATCCAGCCCCGCGCGCCCCTGCCTCCATGTGAGCGGCATCGACACCGGCGCCCCCGCGCGCGCTCGCGCGGAGAGAGGCGCGACCGCGGTTGCGGTCCGATCGTTGCGCAGATAGTCGAGGAATATGTGGCCGGTCCGCACACGTTTCGCCATGTTCATGACGTATCGCTGCGGACTGTCCGCGGCCATTCGTGCGCAGAGCTGCTGCGCGAAGGACTTCACCAACGGCCAGTCGAGTGTGCTGTTGCGGGGTTGGGTGAAAGGTGTCACTACGTGGAGGCCCTTGCCACCTGTCGTCTTGAGGAAGCTCTCCAGGCCCAGCGCCTGCAGCCGCTCACGCAGCTCGCGCGCCGCCTCGACCACCGCGTCGAACGCGACGTCCGGCGCGGGATCGAGATCAAACACCAGGCGGCCGGGCACTTCCGGCCGCTGGGGAGCGCAATTCCACGAATGCAGCTCCAGCGCGGCAATCTGCGCCAGCGCAGCCAGTCCCTCGATGCGGTCGACCTGGAGGTAGGGGTTGCGGTCCCCCGAAACCCGCACGAGGCTGATCAGGGTGGAGAGGCCGCGCATGGCGTGGCGCTGGAAGAATCGCTCGCCGTCGATGCCATCCGGGCATCGGACGAGCGAGCAGGGCCTGCCCTCGACATGCGGCAGCATCCACTCGCCAACGGCGGCAAGGTAATCGGCGAACTCCCGCTTGGTGACGGGGCGACCGTCGCCCGCATCCGGCCACATCACTTTGTCGGGGTTGGAGATCGTCACGCCGCGCGGGCCACGACCACGGCCCGACGGCTCCTCGGTGTGGCTGAAGTCTCGCTTGGCGCGATGAGTAGAAAGTCTCCGGCTGGGCATGAGCTACCTTGGCTTGAGCGCGACCGGAGGGAGGCAAGCCTCCGCGCCGGATCACGCGTCCTGCAAGCCTAGCGCCCGGCGCCGACCTGCGGGTACCTCCTAGCGACAAACGTGCCCGCCCCGCCGCCGGCCTGCGACGATCCCTGGGAACGCCGCAAGTCGGGTGGGGCAAGCGCGAGCGCTGCTGGCGTCAGCCCTTCGTAGCGCTCCGGGCGCGTGTAATCGCGGCATCGACTTGCGGCTGCGCGGACTGCTCAGCCCGGATCACGCAGGTACCAAACGAATCGGGACCCAGGGCAGCGCAGACTCTGAACGCGGCGGTCTGCACGCTGTCGCGAAGAAGTGCGACACCCGAGTTGGTCGTCAGAGTCACCGGCTTGAATCCGACGCGGGCGCTGATCCTGGTCTGCTGCAGCGGAGCATTCGTGAGCCGCTCGCGGCCGACGACCTTGACGGCCGGAGCAGAAATCGTAACCGCGTCAAGAGTTGTGGCATGGGCGCTCGCCCAGGAAAGCACGAGGCCGCCGACGGCGAATGCCAACACTGCGGCGCCGGCCAGTTTGCGACGCTTGGCGTCTTCACGGACTGAACTGATCATCATTAGTCTCCTTGAATCGGGTGCGGCGGGATTGCCGCTTACCAGCGAACTGCGAGTCGCAGGCCGATCGGCTTGGTCCAGCCTGTAACGGTCTGCGGTGCCAACGACGTATCCGGCAGCTGCCGGCTGTCGCGTAGCCACAGGTGGCGCGGATCGCTCAGGCCAACGCCAACCAGGAAAGAGATGGGCTGGCCTTGCGTCCAGCCCTCGGGACGGGTCTGCGACACCGTCCAGGCGAGCCTGTGCACCGGCAGCGGCGGACTCGCCCGCGCCAGCCCATGAAGGCCCAGCGTCGCGCAGATGAGTGCGGCTGCCAACAGCGTCTTTTTGTGAGTCATGGTCTTGATCTCCGAGGATTGGTTTAGGGAACGAGGATCTCCCCGGGCCGCCTCCGCCCGATATCAATTCCACGACGGTCGATTACAGTTGAAATGTGCCGGGGCCGTTGCAGCTGAAATCCGGGAGCCGGTGCTCGAAATCCCGCGGCAGCGCTCACCCGCAACGATTACGGCTACATAGGACGGCATATGCCCCGTCGCGTTGCAGAGGTGACCGAAATGAATCATCGAACAGCAGCACCGGCCAGAAACCGGTTGAACCGCACTCTTCCGCTCATCGTCAGCGGCATTCTTGCACTGGCCTCCCTCCAGGCGGGCGCCGTGGAGGCGACACCAGCGGACTCTCCCTCTACCGATGTGGCGGCCCCGCTCACTCCCGGTCAGCTCGACCAGCTGGTCGCGCCCATTGCGTTGTACCCGGATGAGCTCGTGGCGGAGGTTCTCGCTGCCGCGACCTATCCAACTCAAGTCGTGGAGGCGGACCGCTGGATGGGGGTGCATGCCCAACTGACAGGCAGCACTCTCGCCGACGCAGTCAATGCGCAACCCTGGGCTGACAGCGTCAAGGCGCTGGCACAGTTTCCGTCGGTGTTGGCGATGATGGACAAGAACCTGTCATGGACCACCTCGCTCGGCGGGGCCTATATGCAGGACTCGCAGTCAGTGATGAATGCGGTGCAGCAGATGCGCGCGCGGGCGCAGCAGGCCGGCAATCTCAAGAGTACGCCGCAGGAGACGGTCACGAGCGAGGGACAAACGATCGTCATCGAGCCGGCCGATCCCGATGTCGTCTACGTTCCCGATTACGACCCGTGGGTCATCTACGGTGCCCCCATCGGCTTCTATCCGGACTGGGTCGGGTTTCCAGGACTGTTCGTCGATGAGCCGGGCGTCTATTTCGGGTTCGGAATCGGAATCGACCTGTTCGGCGGTTTCGGCTGGGGTTGGCACCACTGGGCACCGGATTGGCACCATGACGGCGTCTACTTCAATCACCACCCGTACGTCTCGCACGATCTGACGTTCGATCACCACGGACCTGATGCATTCGGACGCGCCGGTGCATTCGGACACGCCAGTGGCTTCGGACAGGTCGGTGGATTCGGACACGTCGGCACCTTTGATCACGGTGCCGGTTTCGGCGGCGGCTTCCATTCCGGAGGGTTCGCGCTTGCGCGTGGATTCGCCCCGGGCGGTGCCCGGGCCGGCGGCTTCCATGGCGGCGGCTTCCATGGCGGCGGCTTCCATGGCGGCGGCTTCCATGGGGTGGCTTCCACGGCGGTGGGCGCCGGTGAAGTCAGCGTGGCGGCACGCACTCGCTTCCGTCGCGCCGCGACCCGGCGCGACGGAACGGATTGCTCGGCGTTCTTTCCCGACCTCATGCTCTCGGCAATGCGCGGCTTCGAGTCCTACAGTGTTGGCGACTGCCTGACGCTGCCCAGCCGCTTCTGGCGGCAGCTGGCGCGGAGTCGATGGCGCGGGCGGAAAAGTCGGATGAGCACCACGTTCTGGTACGATATTCGCCGCCGATACTCGGCAGCCTGCGGACTGATGCAACACATTATCAGGCGCCAGCGACCGGGCGGGGATGCAGGGGAGTACGTTCGATTACGCGCTGCCCTCGTTCTGCTTGGACCGATCATCATTGCGGCATTCGCGGCGTCCTCGGCATACGACGGTTGGCGCGCATACCAGCATGTCGTCATATCGACGAATCGTGAGGTGGAGAATCTCACCAGCGCCCTCGCCGAACAGACCGCCTGGAGCTGGGCCGGAACCGATCTGATCCTCAAGAGGATGGCGCGCTGGTACCCGGACCACGCTCAGCTGCCACCGGCGCAGATCGATCAGACTCTGGCCGCGAGCGTGGCCGGCGTCCCGCAAGTACGGGCGATGCGCATAATCGATGCGCACGGCATTGTCAGGTATACCTCCGACGACACGGTGCCCGTTGGCAAAGACCTGTCGGCGCGCTCCTACTTCGTCGCGCAGCAGAGCTCCGCGGCCGATGACCTCTTCGTCACGCCGCCGCTCTTCACGTGGTCGGGGCGGTCGGCCGTCATCGTCTCCCGGAAGATCCTCGACGCCCAAGGGCGATTCGCCGGCATCGTGAGCGCGGTCGTCGACTTCACCGACCTGAGCCATCTTTATGCGGCAGTGATGCTTCGGGGTCAGTTCACAGTCGAGCTGCTGCGCGATGACGGCACACTGCTGGTTCAGCGCCCGGCCGCGCCGGCGCTGATCGGGCACAGGCTGGCCGCGCTGACCTCACTCCAGCAGGGAACGGCCGCTCGCATCCGCAGCCCGATCGACGGCCAACGGGAGTTCATCGCCATAGCGGCCGTTCCCTCCGTGCCCCTCATGGTTGCCGTCACCCGGAGCGAGTCCATCGCGCTCGCAATCGTCGAGCAGGAGACGATCCACGGCGCGATTCGAACGCTGCTGCTCGTTCTGCTCGGCTCGGCGACGATCGTAGTGCTGGTGCGACAGTTGCGGCGCGTCGAGCAGACGGACCTGGCACTGCGGCAGTCGCAGAAGATGGAGGCGATCGGAACGCTGGCGGGCGGCATCGCGCACGATTTCAACAACATCCTGGGCGCGATCATCGGTTACGGCGAGCTCGGGCAGCAGCAGGCGCCCGAGGGCAGCGCTTTGCGACGCTATCTCGATAACATCATGCAGGCCGCCGGTCGTGCCCGCGGACTCGTCGACCGAATCCTCGGCTTCAGCCGCAGCGGTCTGACGGAGGGGGTGCCGGTCCGTGTCCAGGCCGTAATTGTCGAGACGCTGCACCTGCTGCGAGCTTCCCTGCCGCCGAATGTGCGACTCGAACAGGAGCTCCTCGCTCCGGACACTACCGTGATCGGCGACGAGACGCGTCTGCATCAGGTAACGATGAACCTCTGCACGAACGCAGTACAGGCGATGCGCGATGGAGGCGTCCTGAGCGTTGAACTCAAACGGATCGAGCTTTCTGCACCGCTCCCTCTCAGGCGCGGACAACTCGCCGCGGGAGCCTATATACGTCTGATGGTAAGCGATACGGGAACCGGCATCGCGCCGCAGATCATGGATCGAATCTTCGACCCCTTTTTCACGACCAAGCCGGTGGGTGAAGGCACCGGGCTGGGTCTCTCGCTCGTACACGGCATCGTTGCCGACTTGGGTGGCACCGTCGTAGTGTCGAGCGCGGTCGGCGAGGGCGCGACCTTTCATGTATGGCTGCCGGCCAGCTCCGAGGCGGCGCGGCCCGCGGCCGCCCCCGCTGCCGAGCTGCCACACGGCCATGGCGAGACAGTCATGATCGTGGATGACGACCCGGCGCTCCTGTCGCTCGCCGAGGAGACGCTCGCCGAGCTCGGGTACGAGCCCGTAGGCTTCGGATCGAGCGTCGCGGCGTTGCACGCGTTCAGGAACGATCCCCGCCGCTTCGACGCGATCCTCACCGACGAGGTGATGCCGGAGCTGCCAGGTACCGAGCTTGCGCGGCAGATCTCCACGATGCGCCGCCGTGCGCTCATCCTGCTGATGAGCGGCCACGGCGGCCCTGATCTGGCGGCGCGCGCCCGCGCCGCCGGCGTGAGCGAGGTGCTGCGCAAGCCCCTGCAGAGGCGGGACCTCGCCGAGTCTCTGGCCAGGCTGCTGGGCCGCAGCGCTCGTGCCGGCTGACGGCGGTTCGAAGGTGGCGTTACAGCCGTAACCCGTCGTAGCAGACGCGAAATCGCGCCCCAACGCGATGCGAGTGATATGTCGTCATGGCAATGATTGTGGTCTACGAGAGCGACGATCTCATGTATGGACTCCTCTGCGAATGGCTGCGAGGAGCGGGCCACATCGTACAGAACTCGGCGCGGACTCCCGATCGCCAGATGCCTGGCGCTGACCTCGTCATCGTGAGCGTCTCCGGCTCGAAGCGCGAGATCGAACCGCTGATACGCGGCGTAAGAGCCGTGCATCCGGGGGCTGCGATCGTTGCTCTATCGACCCAAGCCCGCCTGGGTCTCTCCTCCAACGGCGTGCTGGCTCGCGAGCTCGGCGTTGCACGCGTGATGGCGAAGCCGCTGACTCGCCAGGAACTGGTGGCGGCGGTCGACGGGATCCTTGCTGATGTATAGTAGCGTCTGCCTGGGCCGGGCAGCCGGAGTGGCGACCATGGCAGAAGCGATGCAGCCGCATATCCTCATCGTCGATGACGATGCCGCGATCCGGACGCTCCTGACGGAGTATCTGGCCGAGAACGGCCTGCGCGTCAGCGTTGCTCACACGAGCGCCGCAATGTCTGCGATCCTCGCCGAGTCGGCGATCGATCTCATCGTCCTGGACCTGCGCCTGGGAGGCGAGGACGGCATGGCGATCGCACGCCGGCTGCGCGACGAATCCGCAATTCCCATCGTCATGCTGACAGGCGTTCGCGACGAAGCCGACCGCGTGATGGGTCTCGAGCTCGGAGCCGATGATTATCTCACGAAGCCCTTCAGCCCGCGCGAGCTGCTGGCACGGATCCGCACGGTCCTGCGCCGCGCCAAGGCGGCGACACCAACACAGGCTCGCGAGGCGGAGATTCGTGCCTTCCGCTTTGGCGAGTTCGAGCTCAATCTGCGCACGCGGCGCCTGAGCGCGAAAGGCGGTGGCCATATCGAGCTCAGCAACGGTGAATTCAACCTGCTGGCCGCCCTGCTTGCGTCCGCGCAGCGCGTCATGACACGGGATCAGCTGATCGAGGCGAGCCGGGTCTATGACAACGAGGTCTACGATCGGGCGATCGACGTCCAGATACTGCGTCTGCGGCGCAAGATCGAAGCGGACCCCTCGCAGCCGATCTATATCGTCACCGAGCGCGGGGTCGGCTACTCGTTCAAATCCGCCGTCGAGAAAGTCTACTGAATTGGTTTGGGCCCGGTAGGATTCGAACCTACGACCAAGGGATTCACTCTGCCCCGACGTTTCCGCCGGGAGTGGACTATCTCTTCACCCGTGAACGGCGTGCGCCGCCGACTTCGGCGACTCACTCCGTCCGTGTGGGTGCGGGATGCTCCTGCCTGTCATTAAGGGCACTGAAGCCCTCAGGTAGTCTCTGCACCTTCCGGCGGTGTACCGCCGGCTCGGCTCAGGATTGCCATGAGCTGCTCTGCAATCCGCAGCTCGAAGGTTCCCCTGAATTCATCCCGTCCACTGTGCACGTTTCCGCGCACAGGCACCTTCTCCCGATGAGTCCCCTGCACTAACCGCTGTGCTACAGGCCCAATAGCCGATTATTGTATCAATTGCGCCGGCACTTGCGCTCACGCGGTCGCTTGACATGCAAGTTAATACTTGCCTATTATCCTCCCGGTATCGGATCCCCGGATGAACGACCCCGACCTGCTGTTCAAGGCGCTGGCGGATCCCAGCCGGCGCAAGCTCCTCGACCTCCTGTATGCCCACGACGGTCAGACCCTTGGTGATTTGTGCAAGCACCTGGACATGACGCGTCAAGCCGTCACGCAGCACCTTGGCGTTCTGGAAGCCGCCAATCTGCTGGCTACCGTGCGGCGCGGACGGGAAAAGCTGCACTTTCTCAACCCCGTGCCGCTGCAGGAGATTTACGAGCGCTGGATTCACAAATTCGAGAAGCCGCGCCTCAAGGCGCTGCATGACCTGAAGCGACTTCTGGAAGGTGAGCGTGATGAATAGATCGACTTACGTGTACGTGACCTACATCCGCACGACGCCGGAGAAGCTCTGGTCCGCGTTGACCGACCCGGCCACCATGAAGCAATACTGGTTCGGCATGCAGCCGGAGACGGACTGGCTGCCGGGTTCCGCGTGGAAGCTCGTCTTCCCGGACGGACGCCTCGCAGATTCGGGCGAAGTGGTCGAAGCCGACCGACCCAGACGCCTCGTCATCAAGTGGCGCAATGAATTCAAGCCCGAGCTTCGGGTCGAGGGCTACTCCCGCTGCACCATGGAGCTCGAGCCCGAGAAGGACGCCGTGAAGCTCACCATTACTCACGTCATGGAGCGCAGCGACTCGAAGTTCATCGAAGCAGTCTCCGGCGGTTGGCCGAAAGTTCTGTCCAACCTCAAATCGCTGCTCGAGACCGGTCAGGTCGCGCTGAGCGGAACCCACTAGCGCTCAGGAAAACCCAGGCGGGACCCGGAAGCCGCCGAACTCCCGCTCGGCGAGCTGCGCGAACGCGAGCGTCGTGCGATCCTCGAGATGAGGCCCGACGATCTGCACGCCGACCGGCAGCCCACTACGGCCGAGGCCGACCGGCATTGCCGTGGCCGGGAGGCCCGACAATGCGGCCGGACCGGCCCAGACCGCCTGCAATCCGTAGCGAATCCGCTGGCCGTCGACATCGATGGTCCGCTGATCCATGTCCGCATCGTCGTGCAGAAAAGCGGTGGTCGGCATTACCGGACAAACCACCACGTCCCACTCTCGAAACAACTGCCGCCATTGATGCGAGATGGCGGCGCGCAGGCGTTGCGCGCCAAACCAATCGCGGTAACTCGAGACCAGTGCCCGCGCCTGCGTGGCCTCGCGACTCTTGTCCTCGGCTGACAGTCGCGCCGCCCGCTCCTTCCGGCTCGCATATGTTACGTCCGGGAAGCCGGCGCCGAGCAACGCCATCAGCAGCCAGTTGAAGGTCTCCGTGAGGTGGGTGAGATCCGGCAGCAGTGGGCTCGTATCCGCGACCGTTGCGCCGGCGCGCCGGAGATCATTCGCAAAGCGCTCAATCGCACCGCCAACCTCGCCCGAGAGCGGCAGCAGCGGATGATTCTGCAGCACCAGCACTCTGAAGTCTTCGAGCTGCGCATGGCGCGCCGCAGGCAGCACGAGCCTGTATGCGGTCGCCTGTGGGTCGTCGGGACCCGCGAGAACATCGACAGCCAACATCAGATCGCCTGCAGAGCGCGCGAGGGGGCCGACCACACCGAGCCCAATGTCGACTGCGACAGACAGCTCCGGAGTACTCGGCGGAGCATGACCGCGCATCGGAATCAGGTCCTGACTCGGCCTGTGAGCGAACACTCCGCAGCAATGCGCCGGGACTCGCAGCGAGCCGAACAGATCCGAGCCCAGCTCGAGCGCCACGAATCCCGCAGCCAGCGCCGCCGCGGCCCCGCCGGAGGAGCCGCCCGGCGTGCGCGCGAGATCCCATGGATTGCGCGTTCGCCCATAAACTGCATTGACGCTTTGCCAATCGCCGAGATGAGTCGAGACGTTGGTCTTGCCGATGATGACCGCCCCGCTGGCTTTGAGGCGGCCCACCGCGACGGCATCGTGCAGTGGTCGTGTCGCCTCGGCACCCGCTACGCCCCACGTCGTCGGCAGCCCCGCGACATTGAATGACTCCTTGACGGTCATCGGCACGCCGAGCAGTGGGCGCTGGTCTCCCTTGGCGAGCGCAACATCGGCGGCGGCGGCGGCCGCGCGCGCCCGCTCAAAGTCCCTGACGACAACCGCATTGATGTCGCCGTCTCTCGCTTCGATCCTCCCGATGGCCTGCTCGAGCGCTTCGGCCGCCGAAATGCGTCTCGAGCGCAGCTCCGCCATGAGGTGAGTCGTCGTTGGGAAGCTCACGAAATTCCTTCCTCAGAAGTACATATTGATCGCCGCCACGGGAGTGGCCGTCGCACCGACGTTGCGGCCCGCGGCGGTGATTCTGGCGCCGGCAATGACGCCCATGCTGGGACTCCAGTTGTATTCGACCGCCGGCGCGACATAAAACAGGTCATCCGATCCGGAATTCTGCACGAGGTAGGCCGGCAGCGCTGCAGCAGTCGTCTGCACGTAACCTCCCTGCACCTGCGTGTTGCCATCGTGCTCCCACCAGAAATCCATCGCCAGCACCCAGCTTTGCGTGAAGCTGTACTCAAACGCCAGATCCCCAAAGACGCTCGGGCCGGGACGCACTCGCCCGTCAAAGCCGGCCGAGGTGCCATAGACGCTAATGCCATGCACCGACGCCCACTGTGACGCTTCATATGTGACATCCAGGCGCGCGCGAAGGATGCGGCCCGTGGGCATCCAGAAATACATCTGCGAGTACAGCGCCACGGTGGTCGAGTACGCACCGCTGCCGAGGGCGCCATCCGTCTGCCCGCTGAGCCGATCGTACTTGCCTGTCGGAAACGTCTCCTGGATCACGAATGCAGTGGCCGGAACGTAACTGCCCTGATGGAACTGGGTCAGGCCGAACGCCCCTTGCAGTGTAGTGTCGCCCAGCGTGAAACCGGACGAGTCCTGCCCGGCGCTGGATTCATGCACCCCAAGGCGGGGTATGAGGCCCACCGTGAACCTGTCGATCAGACCGTACTCGATGTAGGACTGCGACCCGAAGTCGTGCGCCGCGCCCGTGCTCTGCAGCGTTCCGTTCCGGTCGAATTGGCCGTAGGTCATGCTGTCATAGACATACGGCTCGATCAGCCAGTGCCCCTGCGGCAGCGTCGCTGCGTTGGGTGCGAGCAGCGGGCCGGTCCACCAGGCGTCATCCATGCCCTCCTGAGGCGATGCACCGCTCTCCGAGGTTGCACCGGCCACCGCGGCCGCGCCGATGCCGACCGCGCAGATCGCCGCGCGGAGCGCGCAGCTGCGGGGTCGTTTGGTTGTCGTGCGTGCGACTTGCGTCTTCATGGCGCGGCTTACCTTAGCATCCCGATCGTGAGGACGCTTCGTAGCGTATCGAACCGTTTGGCTCAAGTGCCACCTACCCCTAAATCGGGGTGCACCCACGTACCACTGCCGACTAAAATGCGATCCATGAATACCGTGTTGGTAACCGGCGCATCGCGCGGCATCGGCCGCGCAACGGCCTTGCTTGCGGCTACCCGCGGCTGGCCCGTCGCCATCAATTATCACAATGATGCCCGGGCCGCCGCGGAGACGGCGGCGGAAGTGCAAAAGCGCGGCGCAGCCGCTACCACCATTCGTGGCGACGTCTCCGTGGAGGCAGACGTGGTGGCGATGTTCGCCAAAGCACAAGCGGATCTCGGACCGCTGCGTGGCGTCGTCATCAACGCCGGCATCACCGCGCCCGCCATGCGCCTCGCTGACATGAGCGCTGAACGCCTGCAGAGAATGTTTGATGTCAATGTCCTCGGCGCATACCTCTGCGCCCGCGAGGCGGCGCGCGTGCTGTCGCGAAGCCGCGGCGGCAGCGGCGGCTCGGTAGTGCTGGTATCGTCCGGCGCGGCGCGGTTCGGCTCGCCGGGGACCTACGTCGATTACGCGGGATCCAAGGCCGCGCTCGACACGCTCGCCATCGGGCTCGGCAAGGAGTTGGGCGCCGAGGGTGTCCGTGTCAATTCCGTCAGGCCCGGGTTGGTCGAGACCGAGATCCATGCGACCACAGGCGATCCGGATCGGGCCCGCAAGTTGGGCGCCGCGACGCCGCTGGGGCGGCCGGGACGGCCCGATGAGATCGCCGCGGCCATCGTCTGGCTGCTGAGCGATGCCGCCTCTTACGTCACGGGCTCGGTGCTGGACGTCAGCGGCGGCCTGTAGCCGGCATTGCGATCCGTAAGTACTTACGGATATAGTGCCCGGCATGGAGGGCACATGACGACGCTGCACGACTACGGCTCGCTGCTCCTGGGCTCGCGCATGCGCAAGGTAAGCGAGGCCCTTTACGCCGGAGTGGATGAGGTTTATCGCGCCGCCGGCGTCGCGCTGCCGTCCCGTTGCTTCCCGATTCTCTTTCTGTTGCGTGATCACGGCCGGCTCGGGATCTCGGAGCTGGCCGCAAGACTGGGGCAGACCCATCCTGCGGTGAGTCAGATGAGCCGCAAGCTCCTGCGCCACCGCGTCATCAGGGAGGCGCCCGATCCGCGCGATGACCGGCGCCGGCTGCTATCGCTCTCGCCGCGCGGCCGCAGCGTCATGGCACGCCTGCAGCCTGTCTGGAGGGCCATCGTCGCGGCAGCGTCCGATCTGGAGGCCGAGCATCCGTTTTCCCAACATCTGACAGCCATCGACCGGGCGCTCGAAGCGCGCGGCTTCGCCGCCCGGATCCGCGCCCGGCTCGAGGAGCCGGCCGCCGTCGAGATCATCCCTTTCGAGCGCCGCCATGGCGCCGATTTCAAGCGGCTCAACGTCGAATGGCTGGAGAAGTACTTTCGTGTCGAGCCCATCGACGTGGAGGTGCTGTCCAGACCCATGCGCATACTGCGCGACGGCGGCGCGATCTTCCTGGCCCGTTACCGTGGCGAGATCGTCGGCACCTGCGCCCTGCTCAGCGCGGGCGGCGCCCGTTTCGAGCTCTCGAAGATGGCCGTTACCGCCGGACACCAGGGACTCGGCATCGGCCGCAAGCTCATCCAGGCCGTGATCACCGCTTACCTCGAGCGTGGCGCGCGCGAGCTCTTCCTCGAGAGCAACAGCAAGCTGACGCCGGCCATCACCCTGTACGAGTCCGCCGGCTTCGTGCACGCGCCACGCCCGGAGCCCTCGCACTACGAACGCAGTGACGTCTACATGGTCTATGCAGGCGGCAAGCGCTGATCGGGCTGGAGCGGAGCGGCTCTACTGCATATAATTACAGCCCTGCCCAGGCGCCAGCCCATCCCCTGATGGTAGCCTTGCCATACCGGTGACGGTCCCTGGCGGCGGGGCCCCCGGGGGCGCCTCGTGGCTGTAACTTTCCGGCGCCCGCCGTGTTCTTGCCCCAAACGATGACACACCCGTGCACCAGGCAAGCCCCCGGCCCATCGACCCGAATGAGTTCGCAGCATTTATGCGCGCCTACCAGGATATGGTCTTCTCGACAGCCGTCCGGCTGACGTCCAACCCAGCCCAGGCTGAGGACATCAGCCAGGAAGTGTTCCTGCGCGCCTATCAGAGCTTCGACAATCTGCGCTCGAGCCCGAAGGCCGGCGGGTGGCTGAAGACCGTCGCCACGAATCTGACCCTCAACCATCTCACCCGGCACCGTAAGCGCTGGCGCCTCTTCTCGGAGATATTCTCGGACGATACCCGCGACGAGGAGCTCGACTCCGCCACCGAGGTCTTCGACACGGTGTTGGCGGAGTTGGAGACCGATGAGCGGCGGGCGCGGGTGGAGCGGGCGCTCGAGCGCCTGCCCGACCATCAGCGCATTCCCCTGGTGCTTTACCATTACGAGGAGATGCCCTATCAGGACATCGCGGACCGGCTGGGCATCTCCCTCGCCAAGGTAAAGACAGACATTCTGCGCGGCAGAGTCGCCATGGCGGGCCTCCTGGCCCAAGGCGGCATTGGTGCGCCGGACGACCGGCGCCTGCACTCCCCTACCCAGCCCGGTGCACAATCATGAGCTCACGAGATCAGACCGACGAGAAGCTCGAGCGCCTGGTGAGCCAGGTGCTGCGGGATCAGCCGCTGCGGCAGGCGCCCGCTTCGCTCGAGGCGCGCGTGCTGGGCGAGCTCGCGGCGCGGGCGCGGCTGCCGTGGTGGCGCCGGGGCATCGCGTCCTGGCCCGCCATGGTACGTGTGCCGGTCATTACCGGCTGCGCTGTTTGCGTACCGCTGGTGTGGGTCCTGTCGCTGTGGCTGGCGACGCGCCTGGCCGCGGCGACTCGTTCGCGGATCGCGGGCCCGCTCGCCACACTGCAGGGCACCGGACACACTCTCGCATCGCTCGGCGCGCTCGCCGCTCACATCATTCAGAGCATCCCGCGCGAGTGGCTTCTCGGCGGACTGATCGCCACCGCGACTCTTTACGCCGCCCTGTTCGCGCTCGTCGCGGTCGGCTACTCGCTGCTCTATCCCAGACCCGAATATTCCAAGGTTCACCTGACATGAAGAACTTCCTCCGCTGGGTGTTGGCCTGCGCCATGCTCGCATGCCTCGCCGGCTGCATGGTCCCGGCGCAGGCCGGGGACAGCGATGGCTCGACTGGCTGGAGCGATCGACAGATCGTCTCGATCGGACACGACTCCACCCTACCTGCCGGCGAGAGCGCGCAGGACGTGGTCGCCGTCATGGGCAACTCCGAGGCGGACGGCGACGTGTCCGACTCCGTCGTCGCGGTGATGGGCAATGTGACTGTGAACGGAACCGTCGGCAGCGGCGGCGCGGTGGCTGTGTTGGGTAACGCCTACATCAACGGCAAGGTCGACGGCGATGTCGTTGCGGTGTTGGGCAACGTGAAGCTCGGACCTCAGGCAGTGATCAACGGTGACGTCACGGAAGTCATGGGGACGATCGAACGCAGTTCCACGACCGTGATACACGGCGGCACCGTCGGCGTCATGTCCGGAATTTTCGGCGACGTGGACTGGCTGCACGCCTGGGTCCGGCACTGCCTCCTCTTCGGTCGGCCGCTCGCTCCCGATCTCGACGTGGCTTGGGCGTGGTGGCTCGCGCTCGCGATGCTTGCGTTCTACGTCCTGATCGCGGCGGTTTTCCAGGACGGGGTACGGCGCTGCGTGCGCACCCTGGAAATGCATCCCGGCGCGTCCATCCTCACTACCATCATCGTGACGTTGCTCCTGCCGGTGGTGTTGCTGGCCCTCTGCATCACCGTAATCGGCATCCCGGTCATTCCTCTGCTAGCGATCGCGTTGATGTGCGTGGCCATCCTCGGGCGAGTGGTCACGATCGCCTGGCTGGGCAGCCGTTGCCTGCGGCTCGAAAACTCGCAGATCCCCGCGCGAGTGGCGCTCGAGGTGCTGGTCGGCGGCGTGATCGTGCTGGTGCTCTACATGGTCCCGATCCTCGGGTTCATGCTCTATACACTGGTCGGCGTATTTGGCTTCGGCGCGGTGATCTACACGCTGCTGCTCGCGTTCAGACGGGCACCCGCGAAGCCCGCGTCAGGCGGACCTGACACCAGCGGAAGCGGAGCGAGCGGCGGCCCGGCCGGTACTGCCGGCGCGGCAGCCCCGCCGCCGTCATGGGCGGCCAGCGCCGCGGTCGACCCCGGCACCGGCAACCCTGCCGTCGAAGGTGCGGCCGCCGCGGGCTCACCGCCGCCGCCTCCGCCTCCACCGGGCGCGCCGGCAGCCCGTGCGCCCGACGTGCTGGACATAGCGGCGCTGCCCCGCGCCGGATTCTGGATCCGCATGCTGGCCCTGCTGATCGACCTGATCCTCGTGGGCGTGGCCACGAGCTGGCTGCACCATGAAGACAGAGGGACGTTGCTGGTGCTGGCGACCTACGGCGCCATCATGTGGAAGCTGAAGGGCACCACGGTCGGCGGCATCGTCTGCGATCTGAAGGTGGTGCGCATCGGCGGCGCCCCGCTCGACTGGGGTACCGCGATCGTGCGCGCCCTCGGCTGTTTTCTCTCTCTCGTGATCTGTGGCTTGGGATTCATCTGGATCGCCGTCGATCATGAGCATCAGGCGTGGCACGACAAGATCGCCGGCACGGTGGTCGTGCGGGTACCTAAGGGTGTTGGACTGGTCTAGGAGCTTTCATGGGCGCTCAGCTGCAAGAAGATGCGGAAGCCAACGTGCTGGTGTTCGATCCGGCGCGGAACCGATCGCGGCGCAAATGGCTGTTCGGGGCCGCGGGAATCGCCGCCGCGGTTGCTATCGGCGCTGCCGTCTGGATGAGCCGGGCGTCGGCACCCAAGCCCGCGACCCTCGCGGCCAGTACCTCCATTCCCCTCGTGAGCGTGGTAACGCCCGGTGTACAGCCGGTGGCGAGCGACGTGAACTTCACCGGCACGATCGAGGCTCTTCACGAGCTGCCGATCGGCAACTCCGGCGACACCGGACGGATCGTCGCGGTGTACTCGCAGGTAGGCGACCAGGTGAGGCGCGGCCAGGTTCTGGCGCAGCTCGATGACTCGGTGCTCGCGCCGCAGGTGGCGCAATTGAGCGCCGCGCTCGACCAGGCGCGCGCGCAGGCCGGGCTGTCCGCGGCCGAATACCGGCGCGGCGTCGCCGCCGGGCCGGCCGGCGGTTTGTCGGCCCAGGACATCGAGAAGCTGCAGGCCGCCTCCATCATGGACGCGGCCAACATCAAGGTCGCGGCCGCCGAGCTGGCGGTGATGCGTGCCAAGCTGGCGTTGACGCGGATCGTCGCTCCCGTGGACGGCCTCGTTCTGACCCGTAACGCCGAGGTCGGTCAGATCGCCGCCTCGGGCGGCCCGGCGCTGTTCGACGTCGAGGACGGCGGCCAGGTCGAGATGATCGGTCAGGTCGCCGAGCAGGACATGGCGGCCCTCAGGGTGGGCCAGTCGGCCGCCGTCTACCTGATCGGCAACCCGCAGCCGTTCGTCGGGCGGATCTGGCTGCTCGGGGCGGTGATCGATCCGCAGAGCCGCCTCGGCGAGGTTCGCATCGCGCTGACTCCCAATCCCGCGCTGCGGCCGGGCGCATTCGCGCGCAGCCTGGTGACGCTTGCCCGGGCGCGGCGGCCGGTGGTGCCCCAGACCGCCGTCATGGCTGACAACAACGGCTCATACGTCTACGTGGTGAACGCTGATGGCCAGGTCCAGCGCCGCCCGGTCAGCGTGGGCAGCGTGATCCCCGACGGCGTCGTCATCACCGCGGGCCTGTCAGGACGAGAGCAAGTTGTATCGGTGGACGGCGGCTTCCTGCACAGCGGTGAGAAAGTGACCGTCACCTCGACGGGAGCGCCGCAGACATGAAGAACATCTCCGCCTGGGCCATCCGGCACCCGGTGTTGCCGATGGTGCTGTTCGCGGTGCTGCTGTTCGCGGGCACGGTGGCGTTCATCAGGCTGCCGGTCACGCTGAACCCGCCCATTCAGTATCCGATGGTGTCGGTAAACATCAACCAGCCCGGCGCCGCCCCCGAGGAGGTCGAGACTCAGATCGTCCGCCGCGTAGAAGCCGCCGTGGCCAGCGTCAGCGACATCAATCACATCACCTCGGTGGCCCAGGAAGGCGGCGCGGAGACGGATATCGAATTCCGCATCGGCACGCCCATCGATCGCGCGGTGAACGACGTGCGCAACGTCGTCGACCAGGTACAGGTCGACCTGCCCCAGGACATCCTGCCGCCGATCGTGCAGCAGATCAAGGTCGGCGGTGGTCCCATCGCCTATTACGACGTCAGCGCTGCCGGCATGACGCCGCAGGCCGTGTCCTGGTTCATCGACAACAACATCACCAAGAACCTGTTGACGGTGCCGGGCGTGGCGCAGGTCCAGCGCTACGGCGGCGTCGCCCGGCAGGTCAACGTGGAGCTCGACCCGGCCCGCATGCAGGCGCTCGGCATCACCGCTTCGCAGGTCAATGATCAGCTGCGCGATCTCAACATCGACATGCCCGGCGGCCAGGCGGACCTGGGCGACGGCGAGCAGCTGATCCGCGTGCTGGGCGGAGCCGACACGGTGAAACAGCTCACCAACACGCAGATCGTGCTGCCGGGCGGCCGGTTCGCGCGGCTCGGGGACATCGCCGACGTGCGCGACGGCGCCGCCGAGATCCGCAGCTATGACTTCTACAACGGCCGCTCGGCCATCTCCTTCGCGGTGTCCCAGGCGCCGAACGTCTCGGATGTGTCGGTACTGAATGGAGTGGAGAAGGGGCTCGACCAGCTCCGCAAGCAGTTTCCCGACGTCAGGATCAACCGGACCTTCACGACGGTGGCCTACACGGAAAAGAACTACCACTCCGCCATGAGCGCGCTCATCGAGGGCTCCATCCTCGCGGTGCTGATGGTGTGGCTGTTCCTGCGCGATGTGCGCGCCACGCTCATCTCGGCGCTCGCCATCCCGCTCGCTGCCATCCCGACCTTCCTGTTCATGCAATGGGTCGGCTTCTCGCTCAACCAGGTGAGCCTGCTCGCGCTGTCGCTCGTCTCCGGCGTGCTGGTGGACGATGCCATCGTCGAGATCGAGAATATCGTGCGCCACAAGAAGATGGGCAAGACCGCCTTTCAGGCGGCGCTCGATGCCGCCGATCAGATCGGCCTCGCCGTCATAGCGACCTCCGCCACCATCATCGCCGTATTCATGCCGGTGAGCTTCATGGGAGGCATCATTGGCCAGTACTTCAGGCAGTTTGGGCTCACGGTCGCCGCCGCCGTCTTCTTTTCGCTGCTGGTCGCGCGACTGCTGACTCCGGTGATCGCCGCGTACGCGCTGAAGTCGGACGGGGGCCACCACGAGCAAAGCGACGGCCCGGTCATGGCGGGCTACCTCCGGGTGCTGCGCTGGTGCATACGGCATCGCTGGAAGACGATCATCTGCGGCACCCTGTTTTTCGCCGTGTCCATCGTCGGCCTGATGCTCATGCCGAAATCCTTCATTCCCGATTCGGATTCGAGCAGCACCGCCCTGCACATCGAGCTGCCGCCCGGCGTGTCGCTGGATGACACCAAGACGATCGCCGACGATGTGTACCACATCATCGCACAACAGCCCGAAACGGCCAGCGTCGATGAGTCGGTTGGCGACGGCACCCTGAATATCGCCGATCTCTACATCACACTGGTGCCGCGCGACAAACGCAATGTGAGCCAGCAGGTCTGGCAGAACCGCGTTCTCGGGCTGTTGAAAGCGGTTCCCGACGCGCGGATGAATTTCCAAACGCAGAACGGCGATTCCGACGGCCACGCCATCACCATCGACCTGACCGGCGATGACCTGGGACTCGTTTCCCGAACGGCCAGCAGGATCATGGAACAGATGCGCTCGCTGCCGGGAATAGTCGATGTCGGCTCCGACGATAACCTGCCGCAACCCGAGATCCTGATCCACCCGAGATTCGACCTCGCGGCGCGTCTCGGCGTCACCGTGGCCAACATCAGCGACACCATCCGCATCGCCACGCTCGGTGATCTGGTCCAGAACGATGCCAAGTTCACCCTGCCCGATCGCCAGGTGCCGATCCTGGTCAGCCTGCAGCGCTCGGCGCGGCAGGATCTCACCGCTCTCGAGAACCTGCCGGTGCCGACCTCCGCCGGCGGTACGGTGCCCTTGAAGGCGGTCGCCGATTTCAGCTTCGGGGAAGGACCCACCACCATCAACAGTTATGATCAGAGCCTTCGTGTCGCCATCGACGCCGATTTGAACGGCATCGAGCTCGGCACGGCGCTGAAAGAGATCCACGCTCTGCCATTGCTGCAGCACCTGCCTCAGGGCGTGCGGCAGGTCGACACCGGCAACGCGCAACTGATGAGTGAGCTCTTCACGGACTTCGGCATCGCCATGGGGACCGGGGTCCTGATGGTGTTCGCAGTGCTGGTGCTGCTCTTCGTGCGTGTGCTGCAGCCGATCACGATCCTGTCGTCACTTCCCCTGTCTCTCGGTGGCGCCGTGCTCGCGCTGTGGCTGAGTGGGAACCCGCTGTCCCTCGGGGTGATGATCGGCTTCCTGATGCTGATGGGCATCGTCGCCAAGAACGCCATCCTCCTCGTCGACTTCGCGATCGAGGAGATGCGCGCCGGCAAGGACCGGCTGACGGCCCTCCTGGAGTCAGGTCACAAGCGCGCCCGGCCCATCGTGATGACGACCGTCGCCATGGTCGCGGGCATGTTGCCGGTGGCGTGGGCGATCGGCGACTCCTTCCGCGCGCCGATGGCGATCGCGGTGATCGGCGGCCTCATCACGTCTACGGGGCTCACATTGATCGTCGTACCGGCAGGCTTCACGATCATCGACGATATCGAGCGCTGGGTCGGCCCGAAGCTGAGCAAAGTGCTGATCGCGGAACCCGGCGCGGACGTGCCCCCGGAGCACCAGCCCGCGGCCTGACCCCAGGGGCTTCACGCGGGCACGGACGCCCGCGCTTCTCTATACTTGGGGCATGAGCCCCAGCAAACCCGCGCCAACACAGCCCTCCCCCCTTCTCGCCCGCATCAACGAGCTGGCGGCTGACATGCGCGAGGTGCGCCGCGACCTGCATCGCCATCCGGAGCTGGCGTATGACGAAAGTCGGACGGCGTCGGTAGTCGCGAAGCTGCTGCGCGAATGGGGCATCGAGGTGCACGAGGGCATCGGCAAGACCGGCGTGGTCGGTGTCATTGCCGGCGGCGCCGGCGGCAAGGCGGTCGGCCTGCGCGCCGACATGGATGCGCTGCCGATCCAGGAAACTTCCGGCGCCGCGCACGCCAGCGTTCATGCCGGCGTTGCGCACAGCTGCGGCCACGACGGCCACACCGCGATGTTGCTTTGCGCCGCACGTTATCTGGCCGAGACGCGCCGATTCAACGGCCGCGTGCACCTGCTTTTTCAGCCGGCGGAGGAGGGACTGGCTGGCGCCCGCGCAATGATCGAGGACGGCCTCTTCAAGCGGTTTCCCTGCGCCGAGGTCTACGCCCTCCACAACTGGCCGACGCTGCCCGCCGGCACCATCGCCACCCGGGCCGGCCCCATCATGGGGGCCTCGGACCGCTTCACGATCACGGTGCGCGGGGTGGGCGGCCACGCCGCAATGCCGCACCTGACGTCGGATGCCGTGCTCTGCGCCGCGCAGATCGTGACAGGCGCCCACACGCTCATCCCCCGCCGTATCGATCCCGCGGCGACCGCGGTGCTGTCCATCACTCGCATCCAGGGCGGCACCTCATTCAACGTACTGCCGCCTGAGGTGCAGCTTTGCGGTACCGTGCGGACGTTCGATGCCGCGGTGCAGGACAAGCTGGAAGCGACCCTCCACGAGTGGGTGGAGCTCACCGCCAAGGCAGCCGGATGCAGCGCCACACTGGAGTATCGCCGCATCTATCCGACAACCGTCAACGACCCGGCGTGCGCGCAGCACGCCCTCGACGCCGCCAGCGCCCTTTTTGGGCAGGCTTTGCGGGTGGATGCCCCCGCGGCGACGGCGGAGGACTTCGCCTTCATGCTGCAGCAGGTGCCGGGCGCCTACATCTGGGTCGGCAGCCGCAAGGGCGAGAGCAGCCCGCCCCTGCACCACCCGGCGTTCGACTTCAACGACGAGGCGCTGCCCGCGGGTGCCGCGCTGTTGGCAAGCTTGGCCGAGCGCCGTCTACCGGCCTGAGCGCCGCTCAATGCGAGCCGTGAGCGCTTCCTGGAAACAGGCGGCAGTACACGCAATGTGGCGCGTCCGGCCCTGACTCTATCCAGAGCGTGCGGACCCACGGCAGGCTGCGCGGGGCGGCGGCAAACTCCCACGACTGGTCCTGCAGATCACGGTCCAGCAATTCATCCGGACGGGCATGTCCGAGGAGCTCCGCGGCGCGCCGCACCTCCAGATCACCGCGGGGCAGGACCGTGATCGTGGCAGCACCCTGCTCGATTCTGTCCGCAAGTCGATGGGCATGCTGGGCCCCGTCGGCTGGCGCGAAAAGGGCGTGAAAGTACTGTGCGAGCCGGTCGTGAAGCGAGCCGGCCGGCTCGCTCGCTGCGCGCCCTGGCTCGTGGCGGCAGGTGAGCTCGATGCGGTCGGTCGGGAAGCCATCGCGGAACAGCGCCAGGCGGGCGCGCTCGGCGGTGTCGAAGTCATTGAACACGGCTAGCAGGACTGCGCTCATGTCGCCCTCCGTACGGTAAAGCCGGTGTCGGCGCGGGGAGTGCTTCGTCTCGAGGACAAATTGTACGCCCGCCGCTTCCGGCCGGGGTAATGGCTATGGGTACCCCGCGGCCGGGTAAAATGTTCATGGAACCGGAGCCGCCGGCCGGTGGTCAATCCGGCTCCAAAAACCAAAGCGAGGAAACCGATGACGACTGCTGGTCCGAGCCCCCTCGGCGCGAAGCCCCCCCGCACGGGCAGCGCCGCCCACGTAGCCTTCCTGCGGCTGCGGGAATACCTGAGCAGCCAGATCATCGGTCAGGCGTCGTTGGTGGAGCGGCTGCTGGTGGCACTGCTCGCCGACGGGCATCTGTTGGTCGAGGGTCCTCCGGGACTCGCCAAGACGCGGGCCGTGAAGGCACTCGCGCACGCGCTCGATGCCGACTTCCAGCGCCTGCAGTTCACCCCCGACCTGCTGCCCGCGGACCTGACGGGCTCGGACATCTACCGCCCGGAGGAAGGAGTATTCCGCTTCCAGCGGGGACCACTCTTTCACAACCTGATCCTGGCTGATGAGGTCAACCGCGCGCCGGCCAAGGTGCAGTCCGCTCTGCTGGAGGCGATGGCGGAGGGGCAGATCAGCGTCGGGGCGGCAACCTACCCGCTGCCGCAACTCTTCCTGGTGATGGCGACACAGAACCCGATCGAGCAGGAAGGCACCTATCCGCTGCCGGAGGCGCAGCTCGACCGCTTCATGTTGCACACGCGTGTCGATTACCCCGATCGGGCCACGACGCTGGCGATCATGGCGCTGGCGCGGCGCGAGGCGATTACGCGGCGGGAGCTGCCGCCGCCTGAGCAACGCATTGCGCAGGACACGGTGTTTGCCGCACGCCGCGAGGTGCTCGCCCTGACGCTCTCGGAGCCGGTCGCGGATTACATTGCGGCGTTGGTCGATGCCACGCGCCGGCCGGAGCCCTACAGTGCGCAGCTGCGCGAATGGCTGCGCTGGGGAGCGAGCCCGCGCGCGGCGATCGCGATCGAGCGCGGCGCGCGTGCGCTCGCCTGGCTCGATGCGCGCGAATTCGTCACGCCGGAGGACGTGCAGGCAATCACTCCCGATGCGTTGCGTCATCGTCTGTTGCTCGACTACACGGCACAGGCGCGCGGCGTGTCGGCGCAGGCCTGCATCGAGGAGCTGTTGAGCCGGGTCCCGGCACCATGATCGTGCCCGATCTCGCGGAGCTGCTGGCGCTGCGGGGCGCCGCCCACGGCTTGTCGTTGCACGGCCGCAAGACCGCGCGCGCGGCGCTGCTCGGAGCGCATTCGAGCGCGCAGCGGGGCCGCGGCTTGGAGTTCCAGGAAGTGCGCCCGTATGTCGCCGGCGATGACCCGCGCAACATCGACTGGCGCGTCACGGCCCGGCGCGGCCGGCCGCATACCAAGCTCTTTCGCGAGGAGCGCGAGCGGCCGGTGTGGCTGCTGGTCGATCTGCAACCCGGCCTCTTCTTCGGCACGCGGCGCCAATTGAAGTCCGCGCTCGTGGTGCGCACGGCGGCGCTGCTCGCATGGATCGCATCGCTCGGCGACGACCGCGTGGGCGCGGTGATCGCCCATGGGGCCGCGCAGACCCGGATCCTGCCGGCCCGCGCCCGCCAGACCGGGGTGTTGCCGTTGCTGGAGGCGCTGTTGCAATCCCAACCGCGGGCGCCGGGGCAGCCCGCGCCGCTCGCGCTGGAGGAGGCGCTGCGCGCGCTGCTGCCGCTGGTGCGTCCGGGCAGCCAGATTCTCGCGATCAGCGACTTTGCCGGTCTGCGGCAGGAAGCGATCAGTCTCTGGACGGCGCTCGCCGCACACGCCGATCTGAGGCTCTTCTGGGTCACCGATGCGTTGGAGGAAGAAGGCCTGCCGAACGGCCGCTTTCGGGCCGGCTTGCCGGGCCGGCTACGCATCCTGGACGGGTTGCGTACACGCGAGCGCTGGCGTCAGGCCTGGCAGGAGCGTGAGGCACGCATCGCCGCCCTCTCGCAACACAACGCGGCTCCGGTCGTGAGACTCGACACTCGCGAGCCGGTGGAGGATGTCCTGCGGCCGCTGCTGCGGCCGCGGCAATCGGCGGCATGACTCCGAGCTGGCTGTCACAACTCGCTCCCGCTCACCCGCCGCCGCCGCCCGGCTGGTGGCCGCCAGCTCCGGGCTGGTGGCTGCTGGCCGTGCTGCTGCTCGCCGCGGCCGCCGCCGTTGTATGGTGGTGGCGCGATCCCTACCGCAGAAGCCGGCGAGCGGCGCTGCGCGAGCTGCGCGCGATCCGTGCGGAGGACTTCCGACCTCGTCGCCAGTGCGCGCGCCATCGAGAGTCTGCTGCGCCGTTTCGCCATGGCGGTCTTCGGCCCCGCGCGGGTTGCGCGGCTGACGGGCGATGCCTGGCTCGCCTTCGTCGCCGCCCAGGGCGGCAGCCAGCTGGCGGGGGACGCGGGGCGGTCCTTGCTCGCGACCGCCTTCGGCGGCAGCGCCAGCGATGATCGCGACTGTTGGCTTGCGGGCGCCGATGCGTTCGTGCGTCAGGCGCGACGCGCGCCACGAGCGGCGCACCCGGAGAAGCGCTGATGCTTCACCTCGCCTGGCCATGGATGGCGCTGCTGCTGCCGCTGCCCTGGCTCATGGTGCGGATGCGCCGCGCCGCCGGACCGAATGGCGCCGCCCTGTACCTGCCGTTTGCCGCATCGGTCGCAGCTCCTACGGCGACCGCGACCCTGCCGCGGGGCGCGCTGGCACTGTTGACCGCCGTCTGGGCCCTGCTGGTACTGGCCGGGATGCGGCCGCAATGGCTCGGCCAACCGCTGCCGGTGGCCACGACCGGGCGGCAGGTCATGTTGGCGATCGACTGCTCGGGCTCCATGGCATCGCAGGACATGGAGGGAGGCGAGAGCCGCCTGCAGGTCGTGCAGGAGGTCGCCGGACAATTCATCGACCAGCGCCGCGGCGATCAGATCGGCCTGATTCTTTTCGGCACGCAACCTTATCTGCAGGCACCGCTCACGACCGATATCCCGACCGTGCATCAGTTCCTGGACGAGGCCGTGGTCGGCGTCGCGGGTCCACAGACGGCGATCGGCGATGCGATCGGGCTGGCGATCAAGCAGCTGCGCCAGCGTGAGAGCACGGGCGGAGCCTCGATGCGGCAGTCGGTGTTGATTCTGCTCACTGACGGCGGCAACGACGCCGGGGTCATGCCGCCGCTCCAGGCTGCGCAGCTCGCGGCACAGACGGGACTGCGCATCTTCACGATCGGAGTGGGCGCGGCCGAGCAGCAATCCCTGTTCGGGCTCACCCTGGGCAACGGCGATCTCGACGTGGATCTGTTACAGAAGATTGCGGCCATCACCGGCGGTGAATACTTCCGCGCCACCGATGCCGCGACACTGAGCGCCGTGTACCACGAGATCGACGAGCTCGAGCCAGTCTCCGGCAACAAGCGCTGGCTGCGGCCCGCCGCGGAATGGTTCACCTGGCCGCTCGCGCTTGCTTTGCTTCTCAGCCTGCCGGCCGCGTGGCTGATGGCGGAGCGGATCTGACCTCATGAGCCGCTTTCACTTCCTTTATCCCTACTGGCTTCTGGCGCTGCCGCCGCTCGTAGCGCTAGCCGTCTGGCTTGCGCGCCGCCGTGGACGCGACGGAGCATGGCAGCGGCTGCTGGATGGTGAGCTACTGTCGCTCCTGCGGTTGAGCGACGGCGGCAGCGCCGCGGGCTCGCCCTGGCCGCTCATAGGGCTCGTTTGGACGCTGGCCGTCCTCGCGCTCGCAGGACCCACTTGGCAGCGTCAGATTACGCCCGCCTACCGCGCGCCGGCTGCCTGGATAGTGGCCCTGGAAGTGGCGCCCTCCATGGATGCGGCGGACGTTGCGCCAAGCCGGATGGCACGGGCGCGTTATGCGGTCGACGATCTGTTGTCCGCGGCGCAGGATGCGCGCGTAGGGCTCGTGGCGTTCGCGGGAGAGGCCTACACCGTGGCGCCGCTCACCAGCGATGTGGCAACGATTCGCAATCTGGCGCAGCCGTTGGCACCAAGCCTGATGCCGGAGTCGGGTGACCGTCTGGCGCCCGGGCTCGAGGAGTCGCTCAACCTGCTGCAGGCATCGCCGGGAAAAGACCGTCAGGTCATCGTGCTGACCGACGGATTCACCGATCCCGCGCAAGCTCTCGTGGCGGCGCAACAGTTACATCGTCACGGTATTGACGTGAATGTCGTTGGCATCGGCACGGGCGGCGGCGCTCCACAGCCGGACGGCAACGGTGGCTTCGTCCGTGACTCGAGCGGTCAGGTCGTGTTGAGCCGTCTCGACGGTGATCTTCTGCAGCAGGTCGCGACCGCGGGCGGCGGCCGCTTCGTACCGTTGAGCGCGCTCCCGCAGCTCATAGCCGCACTGCACGAAGCCGGCTCGCGCAAGATCAGCTCCGGAGTCGCCGCGCGTGTGAAGCTCTCGAGCTGGCTCAACGATGGCGTGTGGCTGCTGCCCGCGCTCCTTCTTCTCGCCGCGCTGGTTGCCAGGCGGGGTTGGGTATGAGGGCATCGAGAGTCGTACTGCCGGCTGTGGCGCTACTCGGTGGAGCGGCGCTCCTGAGCGAGGCCGCGCTCGCGGCCAACACAGCGAGCGTCTGGTCCGGCCTCTGGCGCACGCCGGACCAGCAAGGCCAGGCGCTGCTCGATGCCGGGCAGCCGGCGCAGGCCGCGGAGCTCTTCCGCGACCCCCGGCGGCGCGGGTACGCCGATCTGCAGGCGGGCAGTTACGCGGGGGCGGCGCAGCTTCTCGCTCCGTTCACCGACGCGCGGTCCGAATACAACCGCGGCAACGCGCTGGCGAAATCCGGGCAGCTGCAGGCGGCGTTGGCGGCCTACGATTCGGCGCTGAAGCAGGCCCCAGCCGACAGAGACATCCGCCACAACCGCGACCTGGTGCAGCGCGCGCTGCAGCAGCAACAGCGGCGGCAACAGCAACGAGGGCAGCAGCAGTCACCGCAGTCTTCGTCGCGCAATGGTCGGCAGGGCAGTCAAACGGGCACTTCACAGGGACAGCAACCGCGGAACTCCAGCGGCGGTCGGCAGGGATCATCAGGATCACAGCAATCGGGCGCGCCGCAACAGTCGCGGGCCGGTAGCTCGCAAGCAACCGGCAGCGATCAGGCGGCATCCAGTGGCTCACAGGCCGGCGCCAAGCAGCCGGGCAATTCCGGCCAGGAGCAACGCGAGGCGGCCGAGGCCGCGGCGCTCGCTCGTGCACAGCGACAACGGGGCGCGGCAGCCAAGAGCCCCGAAGCTGACAGTCTGCTGGCAGGTGGTGCCCAGACCCCGAAGCCGCGGCCCGAGACCGAGCGCCAAATGGCTCTCGATCAGTGGCTGCGGCAGATCCCCGATAGCCCTGCGGGCCTGCTGCGCCGCAAGTTCCTCATCGAGCACATCATCCGGCAGCAGGACGGCGGCAACTCACCGGAGAGCGCACAGTGAGAGCTCGGAGCGCGGGCATCCTGCTTCTCACGCTCGTCGGTTGCGCGGCGACCACCCTGGCACTGGCGGACGTGAAGGCGTCACTCGACGCGTCTCAGGTCGCAGTCGGCGAGACGGTGCAATTGACCCTGGAGCGTGACGGACAGACCGGCGGTCAGCCCGATATCACTTCGCTGCAGCAGGATTTCGACATCGTGGGCACCAGCAGCAGCACGATCTTTCAGCTCGTCAACGGCAGCGCCTCCGAAAAAACGCAGGTCGTCCTCACACTGGCTCCGAAGGTCACCGGACACCTGACGATCCCGCCTCTTTCATGGAATGGCGAGCAAAGCCAGCCGCTCTCGCTCGATGTGACCGGACCCGGGGGCGGCCAGCCGGGTGCAACGGGCGCGCCTGCCGCGGCTGCGGTGTTCATGGAGACCAGTGCGTCTCCACAGCAGCCCTACGTAGAGGGAGCCGTCCAACTGACCGTCCGTCTCTTCATGGCTGAGCCCCTTTATCACGCCGATCTCGAGCTGCCGGAGAGCAGCGATGTCGTCGTCAAGCGGCTCGGCTCGGACGAGAGCGGCCAAGCGGAACGCAACGGCCAGAGCTACCAGGTCGTCACGCGGCAATACGTGCTCTTTCCCCTGCACAGCGGCAAGTTGACGCTGCCCGATCCGGTGCTCGACGCGGAGGTCACCGTCACGCAACCCTCGTCGGCGGCAGGTCGCGATCCGTTCGCCGGCATCTTCGGCGGCTCTCCATTCGGCGGAACGTTGCGCACCGTTCGCCCCATACGCCTGAGCGGGAACCCGATCGTACTTACGGTACAGCCTCGTCCGGCGAGTGCCGTCGGCAGCTATTGGTTGCCAGCCAGTGCTGTCACGCTCAGCGCCGCCTGGAACCCGACGAGGCTCACCGCGCAAACGGGCGATCCGCTGACCCTGGATCTCGATCTGGAAGCGACCGGGCTCACCGCGGCGCAGCTTCCCGACCTCTCGTCGCTGCTGAGCCTTCCCTCCGGGCTCAAGGCGTATCCCGACCAACCGAAACTGGACGACTCCACCCGGGATGGGAAGTTGGTCGGCAACCGTAGCCAGACGATTGCGCTGATGGCCGACTCGCCCGGTCGCTATACGATTCCCGCGCTCACGGTCAAATGGTGGGACACACAGGCCAACCAACTCCGGGCGGCGACGCTGCCCGCGCGCACCCTGACCATCCTTCCTGCGCCCGGCAACACCGCGGCCGCCACCTCGGCCCCGCCGGCGCCCGCGGCGCAATTGCAAACGTCGCCGATTGTGCCCCGACTTGCCCCGCCGACATCGGCGGCACCGAAACCCACGCCCAGCCGCTCCCCCTCCGAGTGGGAGTGGGTCAGCATCGGCCTTGCCGTGGTGTGGCTGGCGACGCTGGGCGCATGGCTGTGGTCACGCCGCCGGTTGCGAGCTGCGCCGCGGCCCGTGCGCCCCGCCATCCAAACCGCCCCGCGCCAACTCCGGTCCGATCCCGCGAAAGAGCGCGCAGCGTTTCGCGCAGCGTGCCAAGCCAACGACCCGCAGGCCGCAAGAGCGCACCTGCTCGCCTGGACGACGGCCCTCTGGGGCGCTACTCCAGCAGGCATCAATGCCGTCGCCACGAGGATTGGCGATCCCGCCGTGGCCGAGCTGCTCCGCGATCTCGACCGCGCCTGCTATGCCGGCGGAGCGTGGCAAGGCGACGGACTCGCCGCGGCGCTCACGGACCTGCCCGCGCCCCTCGGCAAGACAAGCCGCCAGCGCGACGGCCTGGCGCCGCTTTACCCCTGAGGACCGCAGAGTCGCATTTCTAAACAAACGCGCAGGTAAATCGCATTGCCGCGCCGCCCCCTCACTGACACCCTGCCGCCGTGACTGAGTACGGCGGGAGCGGTAGACTCGTGCGACCAAAGCTGCGAAGCCAACCCATGGCGGAATCCGTCTCCCCTCATCGCCGGATCACGATCGACGAATACTACGACATGGCGCGGACCGGCCTGATCGCGCCGGATGCGCGTGTGGAGCTGATCGAGGGCGAGGTCGTTCACGTGGCACCGATTGGAGACCGGCACGGCGACGCCGTGGAAGAGCTCGATGAGCTGCTCCACCGGGCCGTAACGGGCCGCGCGCGGGTCCGCTGTCAGATGCCAGTGCGGCTCGGCAGGTATTCGCAGCCGGAACCGGACCTCGTGGTCATGAGGCCGAGGGTTGGTCGCAGCGACCGCGGGCATCCGTCAGCCGCCGACGTCTTCCTCATCGTCGAGGTCAGCGACTCCACGCTGCGCTACGATCTCGATGTCAAGGTACCACTGTATGCGCGACACGGCGTCGCTGAAGTATGGGTGGTAGATCTGAAGCATCAAACGCTCCACCTCCATCGGTCACCCGACCAGGGCAGCTATCAGTACATAGCCTCGGTAACGGACGGCGGCCCTATCGCCATTCCCGGCGTCGGCAGCGCCACGATTGACTTGTCAGAGATCCTCAACTGTTGAATCTGGAGCTCGCCGAGGATCATGCGGCCATTGTGACATTCGGAGGCCGGGGTCTCACTTGCAAAGGGTCTGGCGGGGGACGCCGCAAGTACGGTTGCGCGGCCCCGCCGTCTGATGATGAGAAGAGCAGTCTCCTAAGCCCCGAGCAGCCATTTTCGCCCCGTTCACGAGAAGGAGCGAGGTGCGCAATGAGCCCTGGCCAGACGCTGATCGCCAGGACGGCGATCGGCGAGCCTACATGGACGTACTTGCGGCGTTCTGGACAGGGCTCATTGCGTAGCTCGCTCCGTGCCCAATCGGGATAAATTTTCAGGGTCTGAGTTCAGCTGCTCGCCCCAAACCCACCGCCACCAGGCGTTTCAATGATGAACACATCGTCCGGGCCCATCTCCACGACCTGAGTTGCCGCGAGGCGCTCTACTGCTCCCGACACCCTTCGAACCTCATTCTTGCCAGGCTGGCCCGCATCACCACCGTGCAAACCGAAGGGCGGCACGCGGCGTCGGTTCGAGAGAATCGCCGCGGTCATGGCCGTTCTGAAACGGACATGGCGGATGGCGCCGTCGCCCCCGTGATGGCGACCCTTGCCCCCCGATCCCCTGCGGATCTCGAAGCGCTCCAAAAGCACCGGGAAGCGCCACTCCAGCACCTCCGGGTCCGTCATCAGGCTGTTGGTTGCATGAGTGTGGACAGCGTCGGTACCGTCGAAGTCGGGCCCCGCGCCCGACCCGCCGCAGATGGTTTCGTAGTACTGGTGCTCGCCGTCGCCGAAAGTGAAGTTGTTCATCGTGCCCTGAGCCGCGGCGAGAACCCCCAAGGCCCCGTAGAGCGCGTCGATGATCGTCTGGCTGGTCTCGACATTGCCGGCAACGACGGCAGCCGGATAACGGGGCCGGAGCATCGAGCCCTCCGGAATGACGATCTCGAGCGGCAACAGGCAACCGTCATTCATCGGGATATCGTCGTCGACGAGAGTGCGGAAGACATAAAGGACGGCGGCACGGGAGATGGCCGGCGGCGCATTGAAGTTGTTGGGCCGCTGCGGACTCGTGCCGCTGAAATCGATCCTGGCGCGCCGGGATGCGCGATCGATCGTGATGCGAACCCGAATCACGGATCCGTCATCCATTTCATACGCGAACTCGCCGTCGTGCATGACATCGAGAACGCGGCGAACCGCCTCCGCGGCATGATCCTGCACGTGCCGCATGTATGCAGTCACCACCGGCAAACCGAACTGCCGGACCATCCGCCGCAACTCTTCCGCGCCTTTGGCGCAGGCTGCGACCTGCGCTTTGAGATCGGCGATGTTCTGCTCCGGATTGCGTGACGGGTAGGTGCCGCTGCGCAAGAGCGCGACAGTCTCCGCCTCGCAAAAGCGGCCGGCTTCGACCAGCAGGAAGTTGTCGATGAGCACGCCCTCCTCCGTGATCGTGTGGCTGCCCGGCGGCATGGAGCCGGGCGTGATGCCGCCGATGTCGGCGTGGTGCCCGCGTGAGGCGACATAGAAGAGCGGCTCATCCGTGCCGGTCGCCGACGCGTCAAAGACGGGCATGATGACCGTGATATCCGGAAGGTGCGTGCCGCCGTTGTAAGGGGCATTCAGCGCGTAGACGTCGCCAGGGAGCATTCCACGGCCGTCCGCCTTGCGTTGCCTGGCGGCAATGACCACCTTCACGCTCTCGCCCATCGACCCCAGGTGAATCGGCATGTGGGGCGCGTTCGCGATCAGAGCGCCATCGCGGTCGAACACGGCGCAGGAGTAATCCAACCGCTCCTTGATATTGACCGACCGTGAAGTGCTCTGCAGCGCGACGCCCATCTGTTCGGCGATCGACATGTAGAGATTGCCGAATACTTCCAGCATGATCGGATCGGCATCCGTTCCAACTGCCACGCGCCTCGGCAATGACTCCACACGCTCCAGGATCAGATTCTCGAGGCCGTCAACGCTCGCGCGCCAGCCGGGCTCCACGACGGTGGTGGCTGAAGCCTCGATGATGACTGCCGGGCCGGAGACCATGTGCCCGAATTCCAGATCGTCCCGAGAGTAGATCGGTGACTCGGTCGCCGCGGCGCCGAACCAGATCGCCCGTGTCGCCCGCACCGGGGGTGGCGCAGCCGCTGCGACAGGAAGGCTCCGGGGCCCGCTCGGGACGTCACCCTCACCAACGACTTCGACTGACACGGCCTCGACGATCAATTCGCCTGCGGGCATATCGAAACCGAATCGCGCGCGATGTGCGGCGGCGAAGGCAGCCGCCGTCGCGCGCGTCTCGCCAAAGGGAATCACGAGGGCGAGATCCGTTCCCTTGTACTTCAGGTGTAGCCGCTGCAGCACGTTGATGTTGCGCGAGGTCACGCCTTGGGCGGTCATTTCCGCCACGCCCGCACGCTCGAGCTCCGCGAGGACACGCCGCAACTCCGCTCGCAGCGCGTCCGCCAGCGGCGCCTCCACCGCCCTTTGCTTGATCAAACGGAGGTCCGCCAGCCCCATTCCGTAAGCCGACAGCACGCCGGCCAGTCGATGGATGAGGATGCGGCGCATGCCGAGGGCGTCCGCCACCAGACAGGCGTGTTGCCCGCCTGCCCCTCCGAAGCACGCCAGCGTATACGCAGTGACGTCATGACCTCTCTGGATCGAGATCTGTTTGATCGCATTCGCCATGTTCTCCACGGCGATGCGCAGGAATCCGTGCGCCAGCTCCTGCGCCGATCTTCGCGCCCCCGCGGTTCGCGCGACTTCTTCCACCATGGCACTGAGCTGCGTCGCCGCCGCCCCGAGGTCGATCGGTGCGTCGCCACTCGAGCCGAAGACGCGGGGAAAGAAGTCGGCCTGCAGACGTCCCAGCATGACATTGCAGTCCGTAACGGTCAGCGGTCCGCCACGGCGATAGCATGCCGGCCCGGGAATGGCGCCCGCTGACTCCGGTCCCACACGCAGCCGAATGCCGTCGAAGCGACAGATGGAGCCGCCGCCGGCCGCCACCGTATGAATGTGCATCATGGGCGCGCGAATCCGCACACCCGCGACGACCGTTTCAAACGTACGCTCCAGCTCGCCGTCGTAATGCGACACGTCGGTAGACGTACCACCCATATCAAATCCGATCACGCGCTCCGCGCCAGCTTCGGTGGCCGTGCGTACCATGCCGACGATCCCGCCGGCCGGTCCGGAGAGAATCGCGTCCTTGCCGTGAAACCTGCAGGCCTCCACGAGCCCGCCGTTCGACTGCATGAAGAGCAGCCGCACGCTCGCTCCCAGCTCGCCGCCCACCTGATCGACGTACTTGCGCAGCACCGGAGAAAGGTAGGCGTCGACCACAGTCGTATCACCCCGCCCCACCAGCTTGACGAGAGGGCTGACCTCGTGACTCACCGAGATCTGAGTGAAGCCGATCTCGCGGGCGAGCTGCGCAAACGCTCGCTCATGCTGCGGGAAGCGATAACCGTGCATGAAGATGATGGCGATCGCGTGGATGCCATCCGCGAAGGCCCGTACCAACTCCGCGCGCGCCTCTTCCAGCTTGATGGCAGTCAGGACCTCGCCCTGGGCGCTGAGGCGCTCCTCGACTTCGAGTACTCGCTCGTACAGCAGCTCAGGCAGGACGATATGCCGGTCGAAGAGCCGCGGCCGGTTCTGATAGCCGATGCGCAGCGCGTCGCGGAATCCGGTTGTGATGGCGAGCAGTGTGCGCACGCCGCGGCGTTCGAGCAGCGCGTTGGTCGCGACGGTCGTTCCCATCTTGACCGCCGTTATGGCATGGGACGGGATCGCCGAGCCCTTCTCCAGGCTGAAAATTCGGCGAATGCCTTCGACGGCAGCATCCGAATACCGCTCAGGGCTCCTCCGACAACAGCTTCTGAGTGCGCAGACTCCCGTCGGGAGCCCGTGCGACGATATCGGTGAACGTACCGCCCCGATCGATCCAGAACTGCCAGCCGCCGCTGCTCATTTTTACATCGCGCGGCCGCCGAACGACTCGGCCTGTAATCTATCGAGGAACGAGCCGAGCTCCGCCGCGCGCTCGGCGCCGATTTGGCGCGCGGTTTTGGTGATGAGCCGCGGCGGTATTTGCGCGACGAATCCCCGCAGCGCCTTCACCGCTGGCGCGAAGCTCGGCGCATTGACGCCGGTGAGCGCGATGAGGCGCGCCGCACCGATGTCACCGAGGAAGTCGAGCGAGTCCGCGTCGTGCAGCACGATCGCGGCAGGATCGCTTCCGGGGTTGCTGTAGAACATGTGGCCGCGCTCGGCGGCCTGCACCGCCGCGAGCTTCCGCATCGGGAAGCCGGTATTGCGCAGCATCGCCCGCGCCTGTTGCGCCGCGCAGTCGCCGTGCTCCATTTTAGGGTCCTTGCAAGGCATGAATGCCGACATGTCGTGGAGAAACGATGCCGCAAACAACACGTCCTCATCGACATGCAGCCCATCGCCACGTGCGAGCCGCATGGCCAACAGGTAATTGCGCTCCGAATGCTGCCAGCCCCAGGCCGGATGCAGGAACTTGGAATGCGCGAGCTCGTATATCTTTGCCTTCCAGGGCGTATCCAGCGGGACTCCTGCGGGCGTCGTGGCCGGCGCACCGGCGGCAAATGCCGGCTCGATGACACCCAGCATGAGAATCAGAAGCGCTGTGCCAGCCAGTCTCGTGCTCA
>CAWEXF010000016.1:0-64749 GCA_963812925.1 uncultured Pseudomonadota bacterium
CAGCCGGTCGCGATCCGCGGAATACCCAATCCGGGTCAGGAGCGCCTGCAGCTCATCACAGCAGCCCTGGATGTCGCCGATGGCATAGCGGCTCACTGCAGGATTCCGGGAATCGCGAGCCGGAAGGGCGCGATGGGCGCATCGAAGCGCTGGCCGTCGGCGTCCACCATCTGGTAGCTGCCTTCCATCGTGCCGACCGGCGTCTCCAGGACCGCACCGCTCGAGTAACGAAAGCCCTGCCCTGGCTCCAGGTGGGGTTGCTCGCCGACGACGCCCTCGCCGCGCACTTCCTTCACCCTGCCATTCGCATCGGTGATGATCCAGTGCCGCGTCAGCAGCTTGGCAGGGCGGTGACCCTCGTTACGGATGGTGATGGTGTACGAGAAGACATATCGCTGCTCGCTGGGGCTCGACTGCTCGTCGAGGTAGCTGGTGGTGACCTCGACGCGGATCTTGTGCGACTCCTGGCTCATGCGACCGATTTTACCCGGGCGCGGCTTTGCCGACCCGCACCGCGAGCACGTCGCAGGGCGCGGCATGCAGGACGGTGTCCTCGGTGAAGTTCACCAGAATGGAGAGGCCGTGACGCTCGCGGCTGCCGAGCACGATGAGATCGACCTGCCGCTCACGGGCCACCCGGACGACCTCCGCTTTGACATTTCCGGACTCGACGCGGTGAAGGGCGTCCGGGAGACCGAGCTCCGCCGCCAGCGCAGCGAGACGCTGGCGCGCGCGCACGAGCAGCTCTATCCTCGATGCGGACCGCCGGCATGAGAGTCTCGCCCATCGGCTCGACCGGCATGAATTCCACCACGTGCAGCAGCTCCAGCTCGGCGCCGAGAGTCGCCGCCAGATCGCGTGCGCGCCTGCCGATCTGCAGGCTGTCCTCGGTCAGGTCGACGACGAGCAGGATGCGACGATAGGGATATGTAGACATGAGCCGGCCCTCGGTGAAGCCACAGGCACAGGGATGCGCCCGCCGCCGGAGGCGGCTTGACACAATCCTAACTCAGGGCGCGCCGGTCGGCAGCTTCACGTTGCTCGCGATGGCATTGAAGAGGGCCGGCGAAACTGTCTCCGGCCGGGCGGACGGATCCACCCCGCTGCTCTCGATCTGTTCTGCGGTCGCGAGGCCCCGCAGAGCGTTGCGGAGTGTCTTGCGACGGTGCGAGAAGGCCGCGGCCACGACGGCTGGAAACGCCGGGCACACCGGAAATGCCGGTCCGGCTCGAACCACCAGCCGCGCCACGGCCGACCATACCCGCGGCGGCGGCTGGAAAGCCCCGGGACCGACATCGAACAGATGCTCCACCTCCACCCAAGGTGAGAGCATCACGGTGAGGCGTCCATACGCAGGGTCACCGGCTCGGGCAGCCATGCGGGCGATCACCTCGCGCTGCAACATCACGTGCAGGTCGCGGATGTCGCCCACGTTCTGCAGGAGATGGAACAGCAGCGGCGTGGAGATGTTGTAGGGAAGGTTGCCGACGACTCGCAACCTGGCGCCACGTTGCCGCGCCAGGGCGCCGAAGTCGACCCGCAGCGCATCCTCGTTGCGCAGGCAGAAGCGCGAGTCGCCGCTCCACTCCTCGCGCAGCGTGGCGGCGAGGTCACGGTCGATCTCGATCGCATCGAGCGAGGCGCAGTCGGACTCCAGCAGGTAGCGAGTGAGCGCCCCACGGCCGGGGCCGATCTCGACCAGGGCATCGCCGCTTGCCGGCGCGATCGCAGCCGCGATCCGCTCGATCACGGCCGGGTCGTGCAGGAAGTGCTGGCCGAATCGCTTTTTGGGCCTGGCGCCGCGACCTGGCGGGCGCATCACGTGGCCCGCGACGCGAGCTGCACCGCGAGGTCGATGGCCGCCGCCATACTTCCGGCGTCAGCGAGCCCAGTGCCCGCCAGGTCGAGTGCGGTGCCGTGGTCGACCGACGTGCGCAGGATTGGGAGGCCGAGCGTCACGTTCACGGCGTCCTCGAAGCCCGAGTACTTGATTACCGGCAGGCCTTGGTCGTGGTACATGGCGAGCACCACATCGAAATCGGCGAGCACGCGCGGCACGAAGATCGTATCCGCGGGCAAGGGTCCCGAAATCGCCAAACCGCGCTCGCGCATGCGGGCAATCGCGGGCGCGATCACCCGAATCTCCTCATCGCCCAGATGGCCGCTCTCGCCGGCATGGGGGTTGAGGCCGCACACGGCGATCCGCGGGCGGCCGATGCCCCACCATCGGGCGAGGTCACGGTCGACGATTGCCAGCACCTCGCACAGCAAGTCGGCCGTGATCGCAGCGCTCACGCGCGCAAGCGGCAGGTGCGTGGTGGCAAGCGCAACGCGCAGCGATGTCGTCGCCAACATCATCACCGGCCGCGGCGTGCGGGTGCGATCAGCCAGGAATTCCGTGTGACCCGTGAAAGGGATGCCGGCGTCGTTGAGCACACCTTTGTGGACAGGCGCCGTGACCATCGCGGCGAATTCGCCGCTGAGGGCACCGTCGCATGCGCGCTCCAGCAGGTGCAGGACACATGGGCCGTTGCGCGCATCGAGTCGGCCCGCGACAGCCGGCACCCGCAGTGGATGATGCTCCACGGCGAGTGTTCCAGGTATGTGTTGGTGGGACGCGCCGTCGTACGGCCGTAGTTCGACGCTCATCCCGAGAGCGCGCGCGCGCTCCGCCAGCATTTCCCGATCGCCCAGACAGACGAGGTCACAATCGAGCCGTCGCGCCGCCATGGCGAGACAGATGTCGGGCCCGATGCCCGCAGGCTCTCCCGAGGTCAGTACGATGCGCGACACATATGCGCCTGCGGCCGATCAGCCGGTCATGACCTTCACGTAGGCGTCATCGCGTAGATGCTGCAGCCACAGCTCCGTATCCTCATCGGCCTTGCTGGCGCGGATCGACTCCATCGCGTTCAGCCGCACCACTTCCTGCGTCGCGTCATGGTTGCGCCGCCCGAGGAGCTGGGCGATGTGCCAGCCGAAATGGCTCTTGAACGGCTGACTGATCTCGCCCGTCTTCAGGCTCTCAATCTGCGCGGAGAAGCTCGGATCGAAAACCTCGGGACTCTGCCACCCGAGATCGCCGCCCTCCGAGGCTGAGCCGGGGTCCTGCGAGGAGGCGGCGGCCGCGACCGCGAAGGTCTCACCGCCGCTCAGAATCTTTTGCCGGATCTGCAGCAGCCTCTGCCGCACCACCGCATCGTCCTGCAGCGCGTTGGTCTTCAGGAGGATGTGACGCACGTGGATCTGCGCGATCATGTCCTTGTGCTGCGGCGTGCGCACCTGGTTGAGCTTGACGATGTGAAATCCGGTCGGGGTGCGCAGCGGCGCGCCGACCTGACCGGCTTTCAGGCCCAGGATGAGACCGGAAAGAAAGGTCGGCAGCTCCGAGCCCTGGCGCCAGCCGAGCGAGCCGCCTTGCAGCGCATCCTCGCTGTTGGAGTAGGCAACCGCGAGCTTGCCGAAGTCCTCGCCCTTGCTGGCACGCTGGTAGACATCATTGGCGCGCTGCTGAGCCTGGGCGAGCTGGTCCGGGGTGGCGTTCGGCGGCACCGAGATCAGGATGTGCGAGACGTTGTATTCCTGATTGCCCACGGGTTGCTTGGTCTGCTTCGCGAGGAACTGGTCGATCTCGCGTGGCGTGACGACGATGCGCTGCAGCACGTCGCGCTCTCGTAGCAGGCCGAGCGTGAGCTGCTGACGCATCTCCTCGCGATAGCTTGCATAATCGATCCCCTGCTGCGCGAGCACCGTGGGCAGTTCGGAGAAGGCGATGTTGTTGCGCTTGGCTATGTCCACGAGCGCCGCGTTGACCTGGTCGTCGGAGATGGCTATGCCGTCGTGATCCGCCTGTTCCAGCTCGATCCGCTGCAGGATCAGGCGATCGAGCACCTGCTTGCGCAGAACGCTCTCCGGCGGCAGCGCCATGTTCTGCGCCTGCAGCCGGGCCGTGACCTCCTTCATCTGGGCGTCGACCTCGCTTTCCATCACCACGCCGTCGTTGACGATGGCGGCGATCCGGTCGAGCAATGTGCCCTGGGTCGAGAGATCACGCGTCTGTGCCTGCGCCCGGCCCTGGATGGCCAGCGCGCCCAAAAGCAGTACCACCATGGAGGTGGTGCCGATGGAGAAAAACCGCCGCATTTGCTCTGCTATCCTCGTGGAATGGCCCTAATAAGGGCCCAGAAATGATCGGGAACTCGCTTCCGCCGGAGTGTACCCGGGAATGGCCTCAACGAGAGAGGCATCCGATGCCGATCCGACCCCGGCAAGCCCCGTGAGTTCCAGCTGTAGCCACACGCCGGTGTCTTCCGGGCCCATTCGGGCGGTGCTGGTCAGGGGCCGAGAGCCGACGTATCGGCGGGCGCCGAGGCGGATGCTCCAGCAGCAGGCCTTGTACTGGAAGCCCGCAAAACTCTCCAGTGCCCCGTGGTCCGCCAGGGAATAAACCTCCCGGGCAAAGATGTCCCAGACCTTGGTGACCGGCCATGCGCTGGAGAGCTCCACCTGCGACACGTTGCAGCTGGGCGTCACGGGAGTGCCACAGAGCGGCGTCGTGACCGTCGCCTGCGGCGGATAGTAGCCAGTACCCACGTCTGAGTCTTCGAGGATCCCGCGCTCGAAGCGATAGCCCAGGTTGATGACGCGGTCGGGGGCTGGACGGTACTGCACCTCGATCTCCGCGCGCTGCGACTGGGAGCTCTGCGGGTCCCATTGCAGCGCGCCATCCGCGCTCCAGTCCTGAAAAGCGGTCAGTGCGAGCTGAGCCACCAGGTCCGAGCGTCGGTCGGTGCGCTGAACCTCCGTGGGCAGGGTCACGCGGGGATTGGTGAAGTAGAACTCCTGCCCCAGAGTCGCCGTCAGATATTGCCGGCCGTTCAGGGCGTTCAGCAGCCGCGTCGTCACCCCCAGGCTGACCTGATTGGCATCACCCACGCGGTCCGTGCCGACGTAGCGATTGGTGCGGAAGAGCTCCACCGGGTCGAGATCGGGAACGGCGGTATCGAACACCGGCAGCTGCGACTGGTTGCGGTACGGCACGTACAGATACATCGCTCGCGGCTCCAGCGTGATCGTGCGCTGATCGTGGGAACCGGCATCGCGCTCGAGCTGCAGGCCCGTATCCAGGCTCGCGATGGGCAGCGCCCGCGAGGGTTGCGCCGGCTCCCCCGGGACCGTGTTCGACAGCTGATATTGGGTCACGCGATAGCCGACGGATGGGCGCACGAAGTAGCCGGGCCCGACGAAGTTGAGCGAGGTGGTAGGGTTGAGATCGAGCCGCCAGCCAGTGACGCCGGTGGCGCGCTGGAAGTCGACCGCCTCGGAATTGAAGCCGTAACTCACCAGGGCCCCCGGCCCCCAGCCGAAATCGGAGTTGATCGTCACGTCCGGCACACGCGTGTAGGGCCGCTGATCGAGCGCCAGTGTGCTGTCGATTGTCTGGTAGTCGTCGGCCATGGCAGCGATGTTCCAGTGCAGGTCGCGATAGGAAAGCACTGCACTGCGGTCGAGGAAGGGAGTGCTCGTGCCCTCCGGTCCGTACGAGAAGTCCTCGAAATACTGCGTGTCGCTGACGTTCTCGCCGCTCAGGGTCAGCCGCAGGCCGTCGGGCAGGTCGGTGACGTTGAAGAGCTTTATGTTGCTGCGGCTCGAATGGTATACGGTGTCGTACGGCAGATAGTCCCACGAGAACTCGCCGTGCTGGTCTTGCGTCAGGTAACGCAAGTCGCCGCCGACGTCCGGCCCGCGGCGGCTGTACTCCATCGGCTGGAACGTGAAATCAGCGTTCGGGGCGATGTTCCAGTAGTAGGGAACTGAGATCTCGGCGCCGCTGGTGGAGCTGTCGCCGAGCACCGGAAAGAGAAAGCCGCTCTTGCGGACATTGCCGAGCGGAAACGACACCCAGGGCAGGTACATTATGGGTACACCCTTGAAGTCGATCTCCGCGTCGCGGCCCGTTCCCACCTTCTGCTTCGTGTCGAGCGCGATCCGTGTGGCACGCAGCACCCAGGACTGGTCGTTCACGGGACAGGTCGTGAACGTGACATGCTCGAGACGCATCAATCCCTGCGGGCTGAGTTGCATTTCCCTGGCGGCGCCGCGCGCCGAGCGCTGCACCAGGCTGAAGGTCGCCGACTCGATGTGGGCACCGGCGGTCGGGGAGTAGGTGCCGCCCGAGCCGGTGACATGCGCGACCGGGTCGGTGTAGTCGATGCCGCCCTGAGTGCGCACCGAGTTGTTGTTCCGGTTGTACTGGAGATGATTCGCCTTGATCGTGCGATTTCCCTGGCGGACGATCACGTGCCCGGTCAGGGTTATCACCCCGTTGGCGCCGACCATATTGTCGCCAGTCAGGCTGACGGGGCCTCCGGCCGCGATCGATTTCTGGCCGGCCGCAGGCCGGCGGCCGCTGGCCCCGGACGCGGCGGGCTTCGCCGGGGGTGTCGCCGGGGTCGGGCTCGCCTGGGGAGTCGGCGGCTCGTCGGCGCGCAGCAATGGGGTGAGGCCGCCGAACAACAGCAGGGCGGTCCAGAATGGTTTCCAACGACGCATGTGGGACGGCATTATAATGGGCGAATGCCTGAGAACGATGCGAGACTCGCGCTCCTGCAGGGTTGGCTGGCGCGCGACCTCAGCCTGCGCCCGGTGCGCATCCAGCGCGCCTCGAGTGATGCCAGCTTCCGACGCTATTTTCGCGTGGTCTGCGAGGACTGCACGCTGATCGCCATGGACGCGCCACCCGCGACCGAGGACGTGCGGCCCTATCTACGCGTTACGGCGCTGCTCGAGCCGCTCGGAATCCACGTCCCGCACGTATATGAGGCCCACGTGGACCAGGGATTCGTGCTGCTCGAAGATCTGGGCAGCACGCCGTACCTGGCGCAGCTCGGCGCCGGCGGCGACGCGCAGCGCCTCTATGGCGATGCGCTGCAGGCGCTCGCGGAAATCCAGCTGCGCGGCGCTGCCGCGGCCGCGGAGCTCTCGCCCTATGACCGCGCACCCCTCGCCCGCGAGCTGGCACTCATGCCCGAGTGGTTCCTGGACCGGCATCTCGCGCTCGAGCTCTCCGGCGAGGAGCGCGAGATCATCGTCGCGGCCTTCGAGTTTCTGATCGGCGAGGCGCTGTCGCAGCCCGAAGTGTTCGTGCATCGCGACTATCACTCCCGCAATCTGATGGTGCTCGGGGAGCGCAATCCCGGTGTGATCGACTTCCAGGACGCGCTGCGCGGGCCGATCGGCTACGACCTGGTGTCACTGCTCAAGGATTGTTACATCTGCTGGCCGCGGGAGCGCGTGCTCGAGTGGGTGAGCGGCTATCGCTCGCTGCTGCAAGCGCGCGGCGGCCGTGTCGGTGGCAGCCCGGCGCAGTTCCTGCGCTGGTTCGACCTCATCGGTGTGCAGCGGCACATCAAGGTGCTCGGCATCTTCGCGCGCCTCTGGTACCGCGACGGCAAGCCGGGGTATCTGCGCGACCTGCCGCTGACGCTCGAGTACGTGCGTGAGGCCTGCCGCCTGTATCCGGAGCTGGCCGAGCTCTCAGCGTTTCTCGAGCGCCGCGTCGCCCCCGAGCTGCCGCGTGCCAACGAGCGCGTCGCCCGGCAGGCGGCGCCACCGGCGTGACTGCACTGGCGCCAGCGAGGCCTCGCAACGCCATGTTGCTTGCGGCGGGGCGCGGCGAGCGGCTGCGGCCGATCACCGACACCCTGCCGAAGCCGCTCGTGGCGGTTGCCGGCAAGCCGCTCATCGTCTATCACCTCGAGGCGCTGGCCAGAGCCGAGATCAGGTCCGTGGTCATCAATCTTTCCTGGCTCGGGGAAAAGATTCGCGCCACCCTCGGTGACGGCAGCCGCTACGGCGTGCACATCGCCTACAGCGAGGAGGGACCCGTGCCTCTCGAGACGGGCGGCGGCATCCATCGCGCGTTGCCGCTGCTTGGCCCGGACCCGTTTGTGGTGGTCAATTCCGACGTCTGGACCGATATGGATTTCAGCCGCGTTCTGACTTTGGAGGAAGGCGCCGACGCGCGGCTGCTGCTCGCGCCCAATCCGCCGCATCATCCGCGTGGCGACTTCGGGCTGGAGGGTGACTTCGTGGTGGAGCGCGAGGCCGACCGCTTCACCTACACGGGCATCGGGATCTATCGGCCGGAACTCTTCGCGGGGTGCGCACCCGGTAAGTTTCCGCTGCTGCCGCTGCTCAAGCGCGCGATCGCGGCGCGGCGCCTGCGCGGCGAGATTTACCGGGGCGAATGGCTCGACATCGGCTTGCCGGAGCGGCTGGCATGGCTCGACGCCAGAGAGCGCGCAGCGCGAGACACTTGAGCGGCCTCTCGGAGCCGGTGGCGTAAAATGAGCGCCATGGCCAGCCTCAAAGACATCCCCGTCGTCGCCGACGGCGCGACCGCGCCCCGCGAGAGTCCGCGCAGCGGTGAAAAATACGTTACGTCTCAAGGGTTTACTGCAATCCGGGACGGCATCAAGGCATCTGCCGCGGGCTCCGCATGGGCGCCGGGCTCCCCGGCACGGGCCGGCAAACCGTCCTGGCTGCGGGCCAAGGCGCCTGCGGGCACCGGCTTTCAGGCGGTCAGAGGCATAGTGAAGGAGCACCGCCTCGCCACCGTCTGCGAGGAGGCGAAGTGCCCGAATATCGGTGAATGCTGGAATGCGGGCACCGCCACCATCATGCTCATGGGTGCGGTTTGTACCCGCGCCTGCCGTTTCTGCGCCGTCGACACCGGTAATCCGCGTGGCTGGCTGGATGCCGATGAGCCCGAGAACGCCGCCCGCAGTGTCGAGCTGATGAAGCTGAAGTACGTCGTGCTGACTTCCGTCGACCGGGATGATCTGCCTGATGGCGGGGCGGGGCACTACGCGGCCTGTATTCAGGCCATCAAGCGCCGTAATCCCAACACCGCGGTGGAGGCGCTGACGCCGGACTTCCAGGGGGTGCTGCCGGACGTCGAGCGCGTCGTCGACTCCGGCTTGGATGTTTTCGCGCAGAACATAGAGACAGTGCGCCGCCTGACCCATCCCGTCCGGGATCCGCGCGCCGGGTACGACCAGACGCTCCGTGTGCTCGCCCACGCGAAGCAACACAGGGCCGCCGTGCTGACCAAGAGCAGCCTGATGCTCGGACTGGGTGAAACCGCCGCGGAGATCGAGGAAACACTGGCCGATCTGCGCGCGGCTGGAGTTGACATAGTCACTCTCGGACAATACCTGCGGCCGACCGTCAACCACTTGCCCGTAGAGCGCTACGTGACCCCGGCGGAGTTCGATCGCTACCGCGAGAGCGCTCTGTCACTGGGCTTTCTCGAGTGCGTTTCCGGGCCGCTGGTGCGCTCCAGCTATCGCGCGGAGCAGGCGCTCAATCGAAACAACGCAGGACTCGACAACGCTCGTCTTCCGTCCGAGAAGAAGGCCGTTTGAGCACGCAGCAAGGCAATGTGATGGCCGGGGCGCACGCTGCCGCGCGGTCCGCTCCCCCCCACATCGTGCGCAACCTCGGGCTCGTGGATTACGAGCCTACGTGGCGTGCCATGCAACGCTTCACCGATCAGCGCGGTCCCGACACTCCCGACGAGATCTGGTTCCTCGAGCACCCCCCTGTGTTCACGCTCGGCATGAACGCCACCCCCGATCACGTGATCGCTCCGGGGGCCATCCCAGTCGTGCAGATCGATCGTGGCGGCCAGGTCACCTATCACGGGCCGGGTCAGCTCGTTGTCTATCCAATGGTGGATCTGCGGCGCGCGGGTCTGGGTGTCCGTGACATCGTGACCGCCCTCGAGCGCAGCGTCATCGACTATGCCGCCGAGCTCGGCATCGTGGCAGAGTGCCGCAAGAAGGCGCCCGGGGTTTACGTCGATGGCCGCAAACTGGCGAGCGTCGGCATCCGCGTGCGCCGCGGCGCCAGCTACCATGGCATCGCTATTAACATAAGTGCCGACCTCGAGCCGTTCCGCCGCATCAATCCCTGCGGCTTTCCAGATCTGGAGATGACCCGCCTGGCCGACCTGAGCGCGGTCGATTCCGTGGCCGACGCGGCCGAGGCGCTGCAGCCGCATCTGCTTGGACACCTGTACGGATGTTCATAACCGATCTGTCACCGTCATCCGACTGACGGTGTAACTGCCCTCACTCCAGCATTGCCAGCTATCTTGAGAGGAGTGGTAATGCAATTCATCCAGAAGAAGCTGCTCCGAGCAGCCGCGCTCATCACCTTGGGCCTGGTCATCGGCGTCTCCGGCTGCTCCCGCCCCGATGCGTCCGCGGTCAAACTCCTCAATGCTTCCTATTCGCCGACACGCGAGCTCTACGGTGAATACAACACCGCCTTCGAGAAGTACTGGAAAAAGAAGACCGGCCAGACCGTGCAGATAAGCATGTCCTACGGCGGCTCGGAGCTGCAGGCTCGCTCCGTGGCCGAAGGCCTCAGTGCCGACGTGGTCACGCTGGCTCTGGCGGCCGACATCGACGTCATCGCACAGCAGGGGAAGCTGCTGCCGCTCAACTGGCAGACGCGACTGCCGGACGATAGCTCTCCATATACCTCGACGATCGTGTTCCTCGTACGCAAAGGCAACCCGAAGAACATCCGCGACTGGAGCGATCTGATCAAGCCGGGCGTGTCGGTGGTGACGCCCAATCCGAAGACTTCCGGCGGCGCCCGCTGGAACTTCCTGGCCGCGTGGGCGTGGGCGCTGAAACAACCCGGGGGCGGTGATGCCGGCGCCGAGGAATACCTGCGCCAACTATTCCAACACGTCCCCGTGCTGGATACGAGCGCTCGCGCCGCCACGACGACCTTCGTCGAGCACGGACTGGGCGACGTGCTCATCGGCTGGGAAAACGAGGCCATGCTGGCCATCCGCGAGAAGCCGAATGATGGACTCACGATCGTCTATCCGTCCGTCAGCATCCTCGCGGAGCCGCCGGTAGCTGTAGTGGACCAATATGCCCTGCAGCATAGCCAGCGCCCGCTCGCCACTGCGTACCTCCAGTACCTGTACAGCAAGGAAGGGCAGGAGATCATTGCGCGCAACTTCTACCGCCCGCGCGACCCCGATGTCGCGGCCGAGTTCGCCAAGCAGTACCCGACGATGAACCTCGCGACGATCGGCGACTTCGGCGGCTGGGGGAGCGTCCAGCAGAAGTTCTTCGCGGACGGCGGAGTCTTCGATCAGATTTATGCGCGCGGGCAGTGAGCGAGCAAGCGCCAGCCGAGGCTAATCCGATCGGGCGATGCCTGTTGGCCGGCAGCCCTCGCGGTTAGTTGGAGGCAATTTGCTCGGCTAGACTGCGTTCCCATAGGATCCGTCCCACGACACAGCGCTCCTGGTGGCGGCTACCTCTGGGTCGCCAGAATACTTCGATCCCGGAACGCGTGATATTTGCGCTCTCGATGGCGCCCGCCAGGACGGTGAGCCTCCCGTCGTCCCGCAATCGTTGCAGCTCCTCCGCGGCGACCGGCGGCAGTCGGTGGCGGTGGACTTCCCATATAGGGCGCACGTGCCTCAGGAATCGCCGCCTCTCCGCGATATTGAGACGCGCCCACAGCTCGGGAGCGATCTTCCGCACCGTGTTGATCACCTCACGCCAATCGCCTCCGTCATCCGTGACCTCGTGAGACAGCGCGCGCACAACCCGCACGAGCTCGCGAATCGATCCGCTCGATGCGCGGATGGTTGCAATCGCATTGCCTGGCAATGTCGTTCGGTTGAACACGGCCTGGGGCTGCGGCAGACGACCGTGTCGGGACAAAGCCAGGATCTCTGGAGGCTCCGGCCCACGTAGCGCCAGACGCAGAGCGACATCGGCCATTGTGAGACCTGTGCCGAGGAGGAGCACGCGCCGCGGCGCTTTCTCGGGCCTCTCCTGTGGCCAGGAGCTCCAGGGATTGCGTACGTAGCGCGTTTCGCGGATCGGCTCCAGCGCGGAAACGCGCGCCGGCGGCGGATTGCCCAAAGCGAGCACTACTTCATCGGCAAAGAGCAGATGACCGTCGTCGAGATCGATCCGCCAGAAGTGTGCGCGGTTGTGAAGCTGCGTGAGCCCCTTGGCTCGTCCCCAGATACGGGCGCATACCAATCCCGAGGATTCGATCGCATCCTGCAGGCTCGCCGAAAGATAACGGCCGTAGAGGGCCCGCGATATGAAGTCTTGCGCGCCCGTCCGCACGCCCTGCCGCCCGCTGAAGTCGACGAGCTCTCCTGGCCGCGAGGCGTCTAGCGACATCTGGCCGGCGGGCACGTTGAGGAGGCAATCCTGGTGGTCGGCGGAGTAGGCCAGGCCTGAGGCCAGCTCCGGATGGTCATCCAACAGCAGGATCCGCACCGGAGTGCGTGCAAGTTTCAGGAGATGCACAGCCGTCGCGGTTCCCGAAAATCCCGCACCGATGATCGCGATGGTTCGCATGCTCGAGCCTCCGTTCGTTGCCCTCCGCCGCGACAGCGGCGGGTAATCATCCTGCCCGAGGAGCGGTAGAAAAATCCGTCGAACCGGAGTGACGAATGAGTGTCAGCGCAAATTTTGCCAGTGCGGCGCAAACACCCAGGCGGAGAGAACGAAGCCCAGTATCACGTTGACGAGGACACCGGCAGAGAAAGCAAGGAATGGTCGCGGGCCGATCCGCGCCAAGTCACGGGCGCGCGTAGTCAGCCCGATGCTGAAGAAGCAAAAAATGAACGCCCAGGTTCTCAGGTCCTTGAGGGGTGTGACGAGCTGCGGCGTGACCGTGTCGTGATAAGCGGACTGACCGTAATGAGCCGATACCGCCGTGACCAGCGCGGAGGCTGCGAGGAATCCAAGGACGAACTTGGGGAAGCGCCACCAGACCTGCGTAAAGTCCGGCTTGGCACCCGTCGCTTGCGCCTCCCAACGCGTGGTGGCGATGACAGACAGCACGAGGGCCCACACGCCTATCCAGATGTCACGCCCGATGACCTTCATTAGCGTAAAGGCGAAGAGCGACTGTTCCGGAGTGCCGGCGATGCCGGGCACGCTGCCGGCCATATGACCGTACGCGTCCGCAGCTGCCAGTCCCGCTGCATCGGCAAACTCCGACGTGCCGATCCACGCGCCCGCGACCCCCGAGGACAGATGTAACAGCCGGGCGGCGAGTGGCAGCGCGAAGATCATGACGACTGCCCAGGCGATCACCGTGGCGATCGCGACCGACGCATCCTGCTTGCGCGCGCCCACAGCGCCGGCGATCGCAATGGATGCGGAGACGCCGCAGACGGAGCCTCCGGCGCCGAGGACTGCTGCGAATCGCTGATCGAGGCCCAAACGACGACCGGTCGTGAAGATCACGAAGAACGTCACCAACGAGACGATCGAGGCCTGCAGGAGCGCTACGGGGCCGGCCCAGGCGATCAGTGTGAATGGCAAGGTGGCGCCGAGGAGAACTATGCCTGTCTTGACGTAGAACTCCACGCGGAAGCCGGCGTCGAGCCACGCAGGTAGCCCAACGACGTTGGAGATCACGAGCCCGAGCGCGAGCGCGACCAGCGGCGGCTCCAGGTTGTATCGATTGGCCTCGCTCCACTGCCCCAGCGTAAAGATGAGAACGGCGAACAGGTAGACCAGGAGGAATGCGGGCAGGAATTGCCGCACGTCATATCCAAGCGCCCGGAGCGCGAGTGAGAACAGCGCGGCCCAAAGAGCGAACTGCGCGATGTAACGCGGCCAGCTCGCGGCGAAATGGTTGACGATATCGGACCAGTTCGACCATTTCGCGGGGCTGACGGCGATCCACTCCAGGCTCTGGCCGTGTGCGAACAGGGCGTATGCGACCAGCACGATCCCGAGCCCCAGCCAGACCGCCCACCAATCCTCCTTCAGCCAGAGCTCGCGCCAGCCGGACGGCTGCGCCGCCTGATGTTGGATCGGAGCCGAAGTCGCCGGAGTGCTCATGATTGTGGCCTGCCTGAAATCGAGGTGCGTGTGCCGGCGGCCTCGTGCAGGGCCGCGGTCGTTGTTTTCCAGAGTCTAGATGAGCGCTGGTTGGAAATCGGTCGCCACCCGGTATCGGAGCGGTGACACTACATGCCGGGAGTCCATGTCGGTATGCAAAAGTGTTACTTGTCGGCCCGCCGGGCCGTAGTATCGTATCCATGGACGCCGGGCCGGCGAATGAGCGGCGGTGATTGAACTTCCCCCCTCTGTTCGATTTTGCCGTCATTCGTCTCCCGGCTGTCCATCATGTTTGATCCGATGGCTCCGCTCGCGCTCGAGCGCGATCTCCGAGAGGTAACTGTTCCGTCACCGGGATGTGCTTGACTTTCCAACCGCCCGCCGCCCAGCATCTCCGGGCACTCCATGGAGCCCACGCAGGAGGTTGGATGTTCCGCTCTATCAGAGAGACGCTGTCGCGACCCTTTCAGGCCCGGCAGAGAGCCGAGGACGACTACCGCTCGAGCTGGACCTCGGCGACGCTGCAGCGGCTGGTGAAGGATGAGCTCGGCTCGCCGCAGGTGATCGTCGTGTCGAATCGCGAGCCTTACGTCCACAATCGCGGCGCCGACGGCAGCCGCCACGTGGAGGTCCCCGCAAGCGGCATGGTGACGGCGCTCGAGCCGATCGTGCGCGCCTGCGAAGGGCTATGGGTGGCGCATGGCAGCGGCGCGGCTGACCGCGAGGTGGTCGACCTGCACGATCGGATCCGGGTACCGCCCGAGGACCCTGCCTACGTGCTCAGGCGAGTGTGGCTGCGCCCGGAGGAGGAGCAGGGCTACTACGACGGATTCTCGAACGAGGGTCTATGGCCGCTGTGCCACCTCGCGTATGTGCGGCCAGCCTTTCGCGAGGCCGATTGGGAGGCATACCGGGCGGTGAATCAGCGGTTCGCGGCCGCCGTGACGCGGGAAGCACGCCGACCCGATCCGGTCATCCTCATCCAGGACTATCATCTTGCCTTGCTGCCGCGGCTGATACGCCAGCGCAAGCCCGCCGCGACCATTACGCTCTTCTGGCACATCCCCTGGCCCAGCGCCGAGACATTCGGTGTGTGCCCGTGGAAGGACGAGATCGTGAGGCACCTCCTGGACGCCGATGTCGTTGGGTTCCATACGCGTCAGTACTGCCTCAATTTTCTCGCCACCGCGGAGCAACTCCTGGAGTGCCGTGTCGATTACGAGCTGATGACGGTCACGACGGAAGGACACGTCTGTCGTGTGAACGCCTACCCGATATCGATAGAGTGGCCGCCGCCGCAGCTCGAGGACCTGCCTGCGGTCGCCGTCTCGCGCGGCCGGATCCGCCGGCGCTACGGAATCGCCCCGGGCGTGCACTTGGGTGTCGGCGTCGAGCGTTGGGATTTCACGAAGGGGATCCTGGAGCGTTTTCACGCCCTCGAGGCGCTGCTCCTGCGGCGACCGGATCTGCGCGGCCGGGTCGCCCTGCTACAGGTCGCGGCACCATCGCGAGCCAAGCTGCCGGCCTATCAGGCACTGCAGCGTGAAACGCTGGCGGAGACGGAGCGGATCAACGCCAGATTCGCCGGCTCCTCCTGGAAACCGATCGTGCTCGTGGACCGGCAGCAGTCCGCCGAACAGGTGTTCGAGCTCTTCCGGGCCGCGAATTTCTGTCTGGTCAACAGCCTGCACGACGGGATGAATCTCGTCTGCAAGGAATTCGTCGCCGCGCGTGACGACGAGGACGGGGTCCTCATCCTGAGCGCGTTCACCGGCGCCTCACGCGAGCTGGTCGAGGCCCTGTTGGTCAACCCGTTCTGCATCTCCGAGACGGCGGCCGCGATCGAGGCGGCAATCACGATGCCGCGGGAAGAGCGCAGGGAGCGCATGCGACTGATGCGCCGCACGGTCATGGACAACAATGTGTACCGTTGGGCCGGAAACATGCTGCTCGATGTGGCGCAGGTTCGGCGGCGCCGGGGCTTGCCGGCGGATTGGCGGACATCCGAGCTCCGTCAGCCAGGCGATGCTGCGGCGGCCCGGAAGGCCTGACCGGCAGAGGCTCACCGCCAGCTGATTCCCGGGAGCGCGGGCGTCAGATGGTCGAGGCTGAGAGCGTGGGCGCGCCAGATTTCCCAGCACTTCATGACTTCGTCACGAGACGCTTCGCGTTGACGATAGACATCTATAGTCAACGGGACGTAATGGGCGTCATCGTTGCTCGCCAGCGCAAGGGCGCCGTCTTCCAGGTTGCTTCTTATCAGGCTGTACGGCAGCCATGCGATCCCCAGGCCGGTGAGCGCGCCAGCCCGCAATGTCTCCGCGTGGGCGCTCCTCGCGTGCGCCACCAGCCTGTCGGCAATATGCGCAAACGCGGCATGGCTGCGCAATAACTTGCCGAGATGTGATTCTTCCGTATACCCCAGATAAGGCAGCGGGCGTTCGGCAGCGCGCGTGAGCGCATAGTAAGGCCCGCCGCCCCGTTCGGCGGGTATGCTGACCGGAACCAGATAATCGGTCCCGAGAGTCAGTTTGGAGTGCTCGTCATGATCGAGCGCAACACCATGGGAAGGGCTGGCATAGCACAAAAAATAGTCGCATTCGGCGCGCTCGTAGCGCGACAACGCCTCGCCGAAGTTGTTGGCGGCCACGTGCAGGCACACCGTCTGATCGCAAAGCTTCTCGTTCAGGAGCTTTGACAACGCCGGTACCAATGTCGCGGACAGCGAATGAGTGGACGAGACGTATATGTTCTTGGTGTCGATCCTGCCGTTCGCGGCGGCTCGGCGTGCGGAATTCAGCAGGGTGACGATCTGCGATGCCGTCTCCTTGAAGGCGAGACCGGCACTGGTGATTCCGATGGGATTCGTGGATCGGTCGAGCAGCGTTCCCGCCCCCAGCCAGATCTCCAGCGCCCGCATGTGCTTGCTGAGCGCCGATTGGGTCAGGAAACGCCTGGAAGCAGCCTCGGTGAAGCTGCGCGTCTCACAGAGTGTGAGGAAATCCTCCAGCCATTTCAGATTCATGCAAGCTCACGCCAATCCGGGTGAGTGCATAGTTTCCCGGCGCCGACGGTAGCAAGTCAGTCGAGCGCGGGTCTCGTATCGGTTACGACGAGCCGGGCCTGCAATCCGGGGAGCCCGCAGAGGGCTCCCCGGACGCGGGCGCTCGGTAGGTTATTTCTGGTAGGGGTAGTAGCGGAAGGATGCCATGCCGATGAAGATGTTGGCTTCCGGGGCACCGCCGACGCCAGTGAAGGCGTCACGCTGCAGATACTCGCCCTGAATGCCGAACTGCAGGTTGCCAATCCGGCCCTGGTAGTACTTCCACCAGAACCCGCCGGTCACCTCATCGATCGACTTCGTATTGCCCACACAGGTTCCGCTGAGGGCGTAGCATCCCGAGTTGGTGAACTCCGGCGCGCCGTAGCCATAAGTGGCGCCACCGACGTTGTAGTAGGTCGAGCTCTCCTTCTCGCGGCCGCCGTAGGCGTAGACGCTGAGCCGATCGGTCGGCGTGAGGATGAGTCCGATGAGGGCCTGGTACTCCTTGATCGGGGTGAGGGCTCCAGTCGGCTTCATCGTGACATCGGGCAACTGCGCCGAGCCGTATCGGCCGATGCCTTTGCCGGCGAGGGCACTCACCTGAAACGTCAGCATCTTCGGGACGACGGGCAGGATCATACCGCCGCCGACACCGCCGCCAGTGGTGGTGCTGCTCGACCTGTCGATGCTCGAGCGGAATTCGCGGCCCAGGCCGTAGACCTCGTAGTGCCCGAAGCGGGGGTCGAACGCTGCTTTGACGATAACGTCGGGCGCGGGGTCATCCGTGTAACTCGTGGTGTTGTTCTCCAGTCCGGCCGAGTCACCCGAGTTCTGGTAATTGACGCTCGAGGGCGGGAAGGTGGTGCCCGACGGCAGGCCGGTGGAGTTGATGCCGTTAGAGGTCACCGTCTGCGGGCTCTCGAGCGACGCGCCGAGCGAAAAGGCCTTGCTGAAGTGCTCGACGACGCGCAGCTGCGGATTGCGGGTCCAGTTGAATCCCGCGACGTACTGGGCGTCTATGGTCATCGGTGAGTCTTCGTCGCGGACGTACAGGCCGTCCTTGTATAGGGTCGCGAGACTCCAGCTCTGGCCCGCAACGACGTCCAGCCCGTAGTCCGTCTGCAACCGCCCGTAGAAGTTCCGCATGCGCAGGGTATAGCTATTGCTCTCACGGGAATTCGACGTCGTGCCGGAGCTCAGGAAGTCGGTCTCCATATAGGCTTCCGGCTTCAGCCCGTCGAAATCCTCGCCCTGGGCGAGCAGCGAGAACCGGCTCTGCCGCGCACTCTCGCGGAACTCCGATATCTGGCTGTTCGAGTTGTCATAGAACGGGATGCCGGTATTGAAGTCCGAACCGACGTCCGCTGATTCATTACGGTTGCGATAGATGGTCGCAAGCTCCGTGAAGCCGCCGAAGGTGAGGGTCAGCGGGCCCGCGTCAATGGCGGGGGCCGGGGCGGTCGCGGTCTGCGCAAGAGCCGGCACCGAGACCGCGCCGAGAGAGACGGCGACCGCAGCGGCTATCGCATAGCAACGAGAGCGGGGAACTTGGTGCGAACGAAAGAGATCGATGCTCGGGCGCGTCATCTTGAGGCTCCTGATTATTGGTGGGATTGGTGGCCCATGCGCGCGGTCGGCGGGCATCTATATCGGGAATCCCAATGGCGCTTTTCCGCCGTCGTCGACCGCGCAGCCGGGGCGTACTGTGCGGCCTTTGTGCGACAACCGTATTTCAGAAAGATTACGGCTCTGTTACGGCGCGCCAGCGGTGAAGCTTGGGAGAGCGCAAATCAGCCGGATCTGCCAGCCCTTTGGACATAAGAAAACCGCTGTCGCGGGCGCCTTTCAGCGTACCCCCGCTGCCACATCGGATCAGGGATCGCTGCCGGCCGGGGCTCCCGGCGCCGCCCTGAGCAATCTGCTTGGCCGACCGTCAATGCCCAGCGCAACGGGCCCTGCGAGCGTCACGCGCCGCAGGTGACGCCGCTGACTGCCGAAATCGACGACCGCCCGATGCTGGGTGGCGCGGTTGTCCCAAATGGCGACATCGCCGACCTGCCAGCGCCAGCGCACCGTGTTCTCCGGCTGCGTGATGTGTTCCTGGAGAACGGCCAGCAGTCGTTGCGAGTCGGCGCTGCTCAGACCGACGAAGCCCTTGACGAAATGACCGGCGAGCAGCGAGCGCTCGCCTGACTCCGGATGGACTCGAACCACCGGATGCTCCGTCTCGTAGACCATCGAGGTGAACACGGTGCGATGCCGCTCGAACTGCTCCTGTGACGTGCTCCAGAGGACACTCGCGTAGTCGTGGAGGTTGGTATGGACGGCCCGCAGGTTGGCCACCAGCACCTTGAGCGGCTCCGGGAGCGCCTCGTAAGCCGATACCGTGTTCGCCCAGAGCGTGTCGCCTCCGACCTTGGGAACCTCGACGCTGCGCAGGATCGAGGCCTCCGGATAGTTGGGCAGGAATGTGACGTCCGTGTGCCAGGCGGAGGCGGCAAAGCCGTCGCGCGAGTCCAGCTCGAGCACGAAGCGCGAACCGTCGGCGACCGGCACCGTCGGATGGGTGACCGGCGCACCGAGCCGCGCCGCGAAAGTCTCCTGGCTCGAGTCATCGAGGTGTGTCTGGTCGCGGAAGAAGATCACCTTGTGACGCACCAGCGCGTGGCGGATGGCGGCGACGGTGGCATCATCGATGTCTCCGGAAAGCCTGATGCCACGGATCTCGGCGCCGATCCGTCCGGCTACCTGCACGGCATCGAGTACCGGAGTCATGACGATATCCGTGCGGTGAGGGGGTTGCTGAGCGCCGCGGCTGACCGCCGCGGCAGCAATGCCATCGTCGAGACGCCGAATACTGCGCCGCCAGCGAGAACCCAGCTGCGTCGCCGGCCGAAGCGGCTGCGTGTCCGGTCGCTCAGCATCCCGACGAGCGGATCGGCAAGCACGCCCCAGGACTTGGTCACAAAGAAGATGAGCCCCAGGGCCGTGAGCGGCAGCCCGTAACGCTGCGCGAGGATCGCCGGCACATACACCCCGATCGGCACCTGCGCGGCATAGATCGACATGCCGAGAATGGAAAACGCCGTGAGCCGCCCCGCGGTGAGCGCAGCAGAGCTGGCGTCGTCCACTGATGGCTCCTTTTGAGGTGGGCAGGGCGGTTCCGATTCTAGCCCACGCCGATGTCTTCCCCCATTTCTGCCTGGTCAACAAAGTGCGGTCCCGGGGCGGGCGGCACCTATGGCGGCCTGGCGCGCGCTTCCGTGCCAGTCCGTTCTGACCGGCCTGAAGGCGTCGTCCCGCTTGCGCAGGGCAACGGCCCAGCCGATCAGATCGAGCGGCGAGGGCAGCTCGACCGGCAGGCGATAACTCAGCACGCGCCGGCAGCGCAGATTCGGATCGATGATCATGGCGAACCGAAGTCCGCTGTGGGCGATTTCAGCGCGCAGCGCTCCCGCCGACACGTCTGCCAGCAGGCCCGGCAGCGGCGGATCGAGCGCCAGCACGGCGGCAAACTCGCCGCCCAGGGCGGCCAGCCGGCCGAGGCAGCTCTCGCCGGCGTTATGTCCGGCCGGTGCCAGCGCGAGGGTCGCCACGTCATGGCCGCTGAAGCTGCGACTCAAAACACTCAGCCAGCGGTCCATCTCCAACTGCTCTTGTACGAAGTCCTGTGGATGCGAGAAGAGGATTGCCCACCTGTCGGCGAGCCAGGTGCGCAGCGAAACCCTGCCGGCCACGCGCTGTGCGGAGATTTCATCAGGTAATGCCACTATCGTCATAAAGCCTCCGTTCCCGCTCCGCCGCCACGGCGGGGATGGCGGGCATCCTGCAGGAAGGGCGGTGGCAAAGTCCGTCTTATTTCGGTGACGGATGGGTATTGCGCCGCCGGCGTGCGGGCCGGTGCCGGCAAGGTCTTGCCGCGGTGACAAACCGGTTTCAATTCGAACAACATAACACCGGAAACTAACCATCGACCGAATAAGCTATGCCGTCATGAGAGCAGGTCTACGGAGTCGTGGACGCTGCGCGGGCCGCCCGGGAGCACCGTGGCCCCAAAACGACAAGGCCCGCTGCGCGCACCAGATCCGAGTCGGTCCGCTCAAACAGACAGATTGAAACAACATGGCAACAGAGAGAGACGATTGCGCATGAAAATCCTGATCAAAAGCGGTGTGGTCGCTGCACTCGCGACCGCGGGTGTGGGTCTCGCCCACGCCGACGTGGTGACGACCACCGGCGGCATCAAGGTCGTGTCGTCGAACGGCGATTTTTCAGCCGCCGTCGGCACCCTCATCCAGTTCGACGCCTACGCCGATGACAATGACAGCAGCAGCAAGATCGGCAGCGGCGTCGCCAACGGCAGCTCGAATGACGCCTTCAGGTTCCGGCGCGCCTGGATCACCCTGGCAGGGAAGGTGTACAGCTTCAATTACCACATCGACTACGACACGGTCTCGGGCGCGCTGCAAAGGGCGTGGCTCGAGCACGGCTTGTTGCCCCATGGCTCGCTCTTCCTCGGCCAGGACAAGCCGTGGGCCAGCCTGGATGAGATCGCGCGCAATCCCGATACGCCGTTTCTCGAGCGCAACATCGCCTCATCGAGCGGTGTCAACGCGGCGGCGACCTATACCAATGGCGCGTATTACGAGTGGCATGACCACGCCTTCACCGACGGTGACAATCTGTGGCTCGGCGCTTCGGCGTCGTCCCTGCACAAGCAGACGGGCAGCACCGATACGATTAGTCAGGGCTCGGCTTACAACGCCCGCATCGCGTATGCGCCGATAGTCGATAAAGATCTCTGGCTGCACATCGGGGCGTCCATCATCGATGCCACTGCCGCAGCGGGCAGCAGCACGGCTGGCTCCAATGCGCTTACCGCGGCCTACGCGTACGGCAATTATTACGACAGCGACGAGAAGCTGACGCTGGCGAGCTATCCTGTCTCCAGCACCACCGGCGCCAGGCCGCGCTCGCGGGCGCTCAGCGGGGAGCTCGCCGGGGCTTACGGCCCGGCGTACGTGCAAGCGGAATACGACAACATTGCGTTTACCCAGTTCGGTGAGCCGGACAACACCGTAACCGCCTATACGGCTACGGCGGCATACACCCTGACGGGCGAGACGCGCGAGTACAACACTCAGGATGCCACATACCTCGGCATCGCCCCCGCGCACAGCTACGGCGCATGGGAAGTCGCCGTACGTTACGACGAGGCCCGCAACGACGGCTACGATAGCGCGTTCCAGGGGCTCGCTCTGGCGGGGGCCAAAGCAGCGGATGCCACGGCCGACAAGGTCACGGTCGTCACGGTAGGGCTGAACTACTACCCCAACGACCACGTGCGCTTCGTGTTGGACTACGAGCATGGGGAGGCCGATCTCGGCAAGGCGGGCGAGGACAAGCCGAACACCATCGGAGCGCGGGCGCAGCTCTGGTTCTGACACGCACCTGGTGCAGCTTTCCCGGCGCGGCCTGAGAGGTCGCGCCGGGACGCCAGTCCCCGGCTACTCCACCACCAGCTTGTAACCGGCTCCGGAGGCGGTCTGCAGCCGCTGCGGCGCGGCCGGATCCAGCTCTATTTTCTGGCGCAGACGATGGACGAGCTGCTTCAAGAGCTGGCGGTCGCCGGAGCCGCGATGACCCCAGACGTGCACCAGCAGGCGATCGGAGCTGACGGTCCGGCCCGCGTTCGCGAGCAGCATCTGCAGCAGCCGCAATTCGAGCTTGGTGAGGCGGATGGTCTCCCCCTCGCCGATGCGCACGGTATGCTCGTCCGTGTCGAGAGTGAGGGTTCCCGACGATAGAACCGATGCGCTTTCCGTACCGGCTCGGCGCAGCAACGCCTTGGCGCGCGCGAGCAGAGTGCGGGGACTGAAGGGCTTGGTGAGATAATCGTCCGCGCCCAGCTCGAGGGCCCGCACCAGGTCTTCCTCCTCACCGCGCACGGTCAGCATCATGATGGGTACGCGCGAGTTGCGCCGGACCGTTTCACAGACCTGAAACCCGGTCGCGCCGGGCATGTTGATGTCGAGAATGACCAGGTCGGGCGCCTCGTCGGCGACCGCCCGTATGGCGGCCGTCCCGTCCGGGGCCTTGATGACCAGGTAGCCTGCCTGTGTCAGCGTGAAGCCGACCAGGTCACGCAGATCGCGGTCGTCGTCCGCCACCAGAACTTTCACGCTGTCACCTCCACTGGTATGGTCATCGTGAACCGGGTTCGGTTCGTTCCGGTGCGCTCCAGCGTCACCGTGCCGCCGTGGCGCTCGACGATGGAGCGCACGATCCAGAGGCCGAGTCCGAGGCCTCCGGGCTCCGGCTCCTGGTCCGCGCCGCGGCTGAAGGGCGCGAACAGCCCTTCACCGCCCGGCGAAGACGGCCCGGGGCCTTCATCCTCCACCCACACCGCCAGCCGCCCCTCGTCGGCCGCGCAGCCGATGCGCACCGTGCTGTCTTCCGGCGCGAACTTGTTGGCGTTGGCGAGAAGGTTCACGAACACCTGCGTCAGCCGGTGTATATCGCCTTCTATGAGCGGCAGCTCCTCGGGAAGCGAGACCTCCAGGCGCTGCCGCCTGAGCGCGAACAGCGAGCCGATGAGCGCGCGCGCGTCCTCGATGACCTCCGCGAGATCGACGCTCTGGCGGCGGATCGCGAGCTGGCCGGACTCGATGCGCACGCTTTCGAGCAGATTGTCGATCAGCCGGGTGAGGCGCAGCGTGCCGCGCTGCAGCGACTCGGTCAGCTCCCGGCGCTGAGCCGGCGCCATGGTGTCGAGATTGTCGAGCAGCAGCTCGATCGAGGCGAGCTGCGCGGCGAGCGGAGTGCGGAACTCGTGTGAGATGTTGGCGAGCACCGAGTCGCGGGCGCGGCGTACCGCCTCGAGCTCCGTCTCGTCACGGATCACCTGCACCTGAAGTCCATCGACAGGTGCGGCGCTCGTGATGACCGCAGTCCGCGTCTCGGCGCCGCGTTGCAGCCGCTCGACGCACTGCGCGCTGCCTTCGGAGCGCGCTCTGAGGATGGGGCACCGATACTCGCACGGGCGCCTGCCTTCCTCCTGCAGCGGCTGCAGTACATCGCCGCAGAAGCGGCCGACAGCCTCCCGCGGGTCGATGCGCAGGAGACGCGCGGCCTGGGCGTTGAGATAGCGGACGTTGCGATGCTGATCGACTGCGTAGACACCTTCCACGATGCCCCCGAGCACCGCCTGCGCCTCAGCCTCACGCCGTCGCAGCGTTCCCGTCAGCTCCAGAAGATTGCGGCGCATGTCCTCCATGGTATTGGCGAGCGCGCCGACCTCGGCGGCGCCGCCGGGCGGAATCGAGACGGAGAAATCGCCTTGTCCGATGCGCACCGCGGCGTCGGTGAGCGCCTTGACGGGCCCGACGACGCGCCGGCTCAGGATCGTGCCGGCAAGCACCGCGATTGCGGCGAGAAACAAGGTGGTCAGAACCAGGTTGCGGATGAGCCGGGTCGTCGCGCTTTCCACGAGAGTGATCGGCAGGCTCGCATCGATGAAGCCGATAGCCTCACCGCTCGATGCAAACAGCGGTACGCTCGCCTCGTAGACTCCGAGCGAGTCGATCCGCCGCACTGCCGAGTGCCCGTCCGCGAGCGCCGCGGAATAGAGCGGTGTGTAGCCGGTCACCGGATCGGCGGTGTAGGAACGGTAATCGAGGAAGCGGATCTCAGTCCCGACCCGGTCCGTCAGCTCATGGGCAAGCCGCGCGTCGAGGAGACGCAGCACGTAGATGCGGATGTCCCCCGGGCCCGGCATGGACACGAACGCGCCGAGGCCAGCGAGCCGCACGTTGGTCGGCAGCACCAGGAAGGTCGGGCCCTGCTCGGCGCTCTCCGACTTGATTCCCTGCCAGTCGAGCGTCGGGCCGGTGGCCGCGAGCAGCGCCGCGCCGGAGAAAACGGCGCAGGCATCGAGCTGTGAGGTATCGCAGAACCGCTGCAGGAAAGGCGACAGTGCCTCGTTCTGATGCTGATCGAGCAGCCGTTGCAGCGTCGGACGCTGCGCCAGCACGCGCGCCGAGTTGAGGGCGTCCTCGGTCATCCGGCGCACATCCTCATGGGCCGTGGCGCCCGCCAGCAGCACCCGCGCCTTGCCCTGGCTCTCGGCGAGGCCGCGCAGCATGCCGATGGCGGTGGCCGACAATCCAATGCCCACCAGCAGCACCAGCAGCACCTGCACGGCGGACATCCACCACGCCAGACTGGTGTTGGCCGGATCGGGCCAGAGCGCGGTCAATCGACGGAGCCGCAGGAAGTCGCGCATTGGATCAGCGCCGGCGATATCCGGCGCGCTCCACCAGCGACTTCAGCACCAGAGTCAGCAGCGCGAGCAGGGTGAGGAGCGAGGCGACCGCGAAGGCGCCCGTGAAGTCGTAGTCGTTGTAGAGCGCCTCGATGGCGAGCGGCATGGTATTGGTCAATCCCCGGATGTGGCCCGAGACTACCGACACTGCGCCGAATTCTCCCATGGCGCGCGCGTTGCAGAGAATGACTCCATAAAGCAGTCCCCACCGGATCTTGGGCAGGGTCACACGGAAGAAGGTCATCCAGCCCCCGGCGCCCAGGGTGATGGCCGCCTCCTCCTCGTCGTTGCCGAGCTGCTGCATGAGCGGGATCAGCTCGCGCGCGACATAGGGGAACGTCACGAAGAGCGTTGCGATCATGATACCCGGGATCGCGAACACCAGGCTGATACCGTTTGCCGCCAGCCAGGCCCCGAACCAGCCCCGCATGCCGAAGAGCAGCACGAAAAGCATTCCCGAGATGACCGGCGAGACGGCGATCGGCAGGTCGATCAGGGTGATGAGCAGGCTCTTGCCGCGGAACTCGAATTTTGCGATCGCCCATGCGGCGGCGAGCCCGAAGATCGTATTGACCGGCACCACGACGGCCGCCGTGAGCAGCGTCAGGCGGATGGCGGCCTGGGTGTCCGGGTCGGCGAAGCTGTGCAGATAGGCCCGCACTCCGTTCTGGAATGCGGTCACGAAGATGACCGCGAGCGGCGCAAGCAGCAGTGCCGCGAGGAACGCCACGGACAGGCCGATCAGGCCCCGGCGCACGAGCGCGCCGGCGATGGTGTCGCGCCCGGGACGTGATTCGAGCTCTTCGAGGGCCCCGGAATGGGCGCCGCCCGCCATTACGTGCCTCTCCGGACCATTCGGTCCCGTCCCCACGCCTGCAGGAGATTGATCGCGAGGAGGATGACGAACGAGGCCGCCAGCATGACGAAACCGAGCGCTGCGGCGCCGCGGTAATCGAACTCCTCCAGGTGGATCACGATGAGCAGCGGCGTGATCTCGGTTTTCATCGGCAGATTGCCGGAGATGAAGATGACCGAGCCGTACTCGCCGAGAGCGCGCGCGAAGGCGAGGGTGAATCCGGTGAGTATCGCCGGAAGGACGGCGGGGACGACCACTCGGCGGAACACGTACAACCGGCCGGCTCCCAACGTCTCCGCGGCGTCTTCCAGATCCCGTTGGACCTCGAGCAACGCCGGTTGCACCGTACGCACGGCAAAGGGCATCCCGATGAGCGTCATTGCCAGGATGACACCGAGACGGGTGTAGGCGACATGAATGCCGATCTCGGCCAGATAACGTCCCAGCCAGCCGTTGGCCGAGAAGACCGCCGTGAGTGCGATTCCGGAGACGGCCGTAGGCAGCGCGAACGGCATGTCGATCATCGCGTCCATGAGCCTGCGCCCGGGGAACTCATAGCGGGCGAGCGTCCAGGCGATGATGAAGCCGAAAACCAGGTTGATGCAGGCCGCGAGCAGCGCGCCCCCGAACGAGAGTCGGTAGGACGCCAGTGCCCGCGGGCTCGCCACCGCGTCGAGAAGTTGGTGCAGCGGTGTCGAGGCGGCGAGCAGCACCAGCGCGGCGAGCGGCAGCAGCACCACGGCACTCAGGAAGAAGGTAGTGAATCCCAGCGTCAGCCCGAATCCGGGCAGGACGGTGGGTTGGCCGTCTCTCATGGGTCAGCTCACGCCGCGGAGCGACTGTGCGCCGGCGCCTCCCGCTCGCGATGGACCAGCAGCACCGGCCAGCGCGGCTTGGCGAGCAGCGCCCCGAACTCACCGGCGAGTTGACTCGTGCTCGCGATACCGACGATGAGCATCTGTCCCGGCGCCTCGTCCAGCCGCTGCTGCAGAGCCTGTGCGGCCACACCGAAGCGCATCTCCGTCCGGATTTCCAGGCCATGTGTTGCGCGCGCTTCCGATCGGGCATCGAGCAACGCTCGGATTCCGGACGATCGCTCGGGAGCGAGGGTCTCTTCCGGGAGCACGTCGACGTAGATGGCTTCAGCCGCAAGATGTCGCAGGACGCTGGCGGAGACTGCCAGCGTCGCTTTGCGCGCGGATTCGTCCGTCCAGTGAATCAGCACCCGCTGCGGGGAGGATGCATGCTCCGGCAGGATGAGAATTTCCTCCACGCCGTGCTCCAACAGCCACCTCGTATCCGACGTCACGTCGCCGGCCGCCGCGATGACAGTCGTACCGGGCAGCGATGCCGGAGTGTCGCGGATCGGCGTCGAGTCTCCCAACAAGGGTTCCACATGCCTGCGGATACGCGTCTTCATGCGCGTGGAGAGATCCAGCAGGAATGGGTTGCCGGCAAGCCTCTCGGCAGCGGAGCTGTTGGGCGCGCAGATCGTGAAGCTGGAGAGCGGAGTCGGCAGGATATGCGCCCGCCTGACACCGACGGTGACGTTCTGGCCAGGTGTGATCGCGAAGGCGCGTTGCTCGAACTGGGCGCGCGTGGCCTCGAGGAGTACGGCACCTTCCCCGTTGGCGTGCGCCAGAATTGGAGCGTCGGGGGCCTCATCGAGGCGGATACGCGCCCGCTCCAGCGCGCCGGTGAAGACCACCTCTTCCACGACGCCGTGACCCAGATAGCTCGCCGAAGTGAGTGCCTCGCGCGAGCGCGCGATCTCGATCTCTTCCGGCCGCACTACCGCAACAACCTCGCGCTCGCGCGGCACGCCGACGCCGGGGCCATGCACCGCCGTCGGCCATGCTCCCCAGCGCGTGCCGTCGCTGCCCTGTCGCGCCAGAAGCAGATTGGCCGCGCCGAGGAATGTCGCCACGAACCGTGTCGTCGGGCGGGTATAGAGGTCCTGTGGGCTGCCGATCTCCAGCAGCCTGCCGAAGTTCATCACCCCGATCCGATCGGCCATGGCGAACGCTTCTTCCTGATCGTGGGTCACCAGGATGGTGGTGATCCCGAGCTCCCGCTGCACCTCGCGGATGGTCCCGCGCAGTCCCTCACGGATCTTGGCGTCGAGCGCGCCGAACGGCTCGTCGAGCAGCAGCACCTCCGGCTTGTGCGCCAGCGCCCGCGCCACCGCCACCCGCTGTTGCTGCCCGCCGGAGAGCTGCCCGGGCAGCCGCTCGTCGAAGCCGTCCAGCGCCACGAGGCGCAGCAATTCCTGCCGCCGCCGCCGCCGCTCCGCCGCACGGACCCGCCGCACCCGCAGCGCGAATTCGATGTTCTCCGCCACCGTCATGTGCCGGAACAGGGCGTAGTTCTGGAACACCAGGCCCACCCCACGCCGTCTCGCGGCGACATGGGTGACGTCGCGCCCATGCAGCGCGATGCGTCCGTGGTCCAGCCCCGAAAGCCCCGCTATAGCGCGCAGCAGCGTGCTCTTGCCGCTGCCGCTGGGCCCGAGAAGGACGAAGAACTCCCCATCCCCGATCTCGAGCGAGACATCGTTGACGACCGGTACGCTCTGGTAGCGCTTGGTGCATTGATCGAGTGTGATCGACACGCGATCGATCGTACCGGCACCCCCCCATGCCGTCAGTAGCGCGCCGGTTATTCGCCGGTGACAAACCGGTTACAGCGCTCAAATGAGCGTGAGCACGCCTTCGCAGGACTTGAGATCGGTGGCCAGCGCCTCGACCTGCTCGCGCGACTCAGCCCGAATGCGGTAACTAATTGACAGGAAGTTGCCGTTTTCGCTCAGCCGCTCCGTGACTCTCTCCGGCTCGATGAGCGGCACGTGACGCAGCACGATGGCATGCACGCGCGCCCGAAAATCATCGGAAGGCCGGCCGATGACCTTGATCGGATAGTCGGTGGGAAACTCGAGCAGCGGCGGCGGGTCGCTCATCGCCATGGCTGGTGCTGCAGTTCCTGCTTCCAACGCTGAAACTCATCATATACCCGGCGCCACGCGGCGCCCGGGCGCCCGGCGCCCACGGGCTTGCCGTCCAGCGTCGTCACGGGCTGTACCTCGCGCGTCGCGGCGGAGATCCAGATCTCGTCCGCGCGGCGCAGCTCCGTCTCGCTGATGGCGGTGGCCCGGTACGGCACGCCAACCCGCGCAGCCAGCTCCTCCACCACTCCACGCGTCGTTCCCGGCAGGATCTTTCTCGAGTTGGGTGGTGTGCGCAGCTCCCCGCCGATGACCACGTGCACCGTCGAGGCGGAAGCCTCCATCAGCTCGCCATCGCGCAGCAGGATCGTCTCGGCGGCATCGGCATCCACGGCCAGCTGCCGCAGCAGCACGTTGGCAAGAAGCGCTATCGACTTGATGTTGCAGGACGCCCAGCGAGTGTCCTGCGCGGTGACGCACGATACACCTTTTTCCAACACCGCAGGCGAAGCGACCGGCAGCGGGGCGCAGAAAGCGAACACCGTACGCGGAATGTCGGGAAGCGGCGCATGATTGCGACCGCGCTCCGCGCCGCGCGTCACCTGCCAGTAGATATACTGATCGCCGCCGCCATTTCGCGCCATCAGCGTGGCGAAGATGTCGCACCACTCCGCCCGGCTGTGCGGGTCATCCATACGAACCTCGGCGAGGCTGCGGCTCAAGCGGCCGCAGTGCGCCTCCAGCCGAAACGGCCGGCCGCCATAGACCGGCAGCACCTCATACACGCCGTCGCCATAGAGGAACCCGCGATCGAGCGGCGAGATGCGGGCCTCCGCCAGCGGCAGGTATCCGCCGTTCAGATAACAGATCGGGAAGGGATCAGCCATGAACGTGCGCCAATCTATTTGACAAACCAGAGGCGAATGCCATCTGTCGCGCGCGTGATCAATCCGCCTGCGGGGACTGCCTCCAGCGTGACCAGCGGCTCCCGCCCGACGACCTGGCCGGTGCCGTCGGTCACGGTCAACTCGCCGACGACGGTTCCCGCCGCGAGCGGCGCGATCAACCGCGGACTGGTCAAGCCCGCGTTGGTCGTGATGCTGGCGGCACGCCCGCGCGGCAGCGTCACGTAGAGATCGCTCTCGGCGCCGACTGTGGCATAGCCCGCCGCCGACTCATACACGCGCGGCTTCAGAATGGCGGCGTGCGCGGTGGCGAATTTCTCCGTCTGGAAGAAATTGAAGCCGTAGTTGAGGAGAGCCTCGGTGTCGGACTCGCGCGAGGCCCACTTCGGCGCCTTGAGGACCACCGAAACGAGGCGCGTGCCATTGCGCTTGGCGGAGGCGATGAGGCAGTACCCCGCTTCATCGGTGTGGCCGGTCTTCAGCCCATCGACCGACGGGTCCGTCCACAGCAGACCGTTGCGGTTCGGCTGCTTGATCTTGTTCCAGGTGAAGTCCTTCATGCCGAAGATGTAGTAATACTCGGGAAAGTCCCGGATCAACGCGTTGGCAGCCGTCGCCAGGTCGCGGGCGGTGGTGTAGTGCTGCGGATCCGGCAGGCCGTCGACATCGACGAAGTGCGATGACTTCATGCCGAGCCGCTGAGCGTACTCGTTCATGAGTTGCACGAAGCCCGCGGTCGTACCGCCCACGCGCTCCGCCAGCGCCACGGTGGCGTCGTTCCCCGATTGCACGATCATTCCCTTGACCAGATCGATGACCGGCACCTGGCTGCCCACCTTGACGAAGGTGCGCGAGCCGCCGGTACGCCAGGCGGCCTCGCTGATCGTGACCTGGTCGTCCATCTTCACCCGGCCGTCCTTCAGCGCGGCGAAGACCACATACGAGGTCAGCAGCTTGGTGAGGCTGGCCGGCTCCATCCGCTCGTCGGCGTTCTTCTGCGCAATCACATTGCCGCTCTGGCTGTCGATCAGGATGTATGAGCCCGCATCGAGGTCCGGGGCGGGGGGAGTGGGTGCGGCGGCGCCCGCCACGGTGGCCAGCGCGAGGGTGGAGAGTGCGAGCAGGGCGGAGAAGAAGCGGGTCATCCTCGAAAATCCTCGTGAGTTTGCGGGAAGCGTGAGCGCGGATTGTACGTGTTACGGAGCGACTAGGCGCGCGCCGGGGTAGCCCAGGGTGGCGAGCCGAGCCAGGAGCGCGTCGAATTCCGGCACGCTGCTCACCGGCCCGATGCGCACGCGGTACAGGCTGCTGCGCGTCGCGGGTGGCCCGAAGACGAACGCGCCGGGGAACCCGGCCGCTTGCAGCCTTGTGACTACGCGTTCGGCATTGCTGCGTAGCGCGTATGCGCCGACCTGCACGTAAAGCGTCGGGGGCGGGCTCTCCGCCGCCCGGTTGAGCACGGGGGCGCTCTCGGCGGTGATGGCCTGTACCTCGACGAGCGCGGTGCCGTTTCCGAGCATGTCGAGCTTGGCCGCGGCAACGTACGACAGGTCGATCAGCCGGTTGGCCACGAAGGGGCCGCGGTCGTTGACTTTCACGACGATGCTGCGACCGTTGCTCAGGTTCGTGACGCGCACATAGCAAGGCAGCGGCAGTGTCTTGTGCGCTGCGGTCATGGCGTACATGTCGTAGCGGTCGCCATCGGAGGTCCGCAGCCCGTCGAAGGTCGGCCCGTACCAGGACGCCACGCCGGTCGCGTCATAACCTTGCGCTGTGGCCAACACGTAGTAGCGTCTGCCGTCCACATCGTAGAAGGGCGGGTTGCCGTGGGTTGCACGCGGCTCGAAACGCGGCACGGCATTGGGGATGGAGCCTATGCTCTGCGGCAGCGGCGGCAGCTTGACGGGGGGCGCCAGTTGGGTTTGCCGGGTGGTGGCACAGCCTGCGAGCAGCCCCGCCAGCGCAATCATCCAGATGAGGCGCCGGCGCGCCGGCGAGGCGTAGGCCGCGGTATTCACGCGCCGCGCTCACTGAGCGGATCGGGTGATGCGATCCGCATTGCCGGTTGATTTCGCCGTGGGCGCAGCCGCCGGCGTCATGCCAGGATTGGCAGGAGTGAGCCGCAACGCGATGGCGCGCGCCAGCTCGTCGACCGCCATTGCGTAAAGGGCGCTGTAGTTGTAGCGGGTGAGCGCGTGGAAGTTGTTGAAGCCGACACGGTATGTCGGGCCATCCTGCTGCTCCGCCAGGAGCAGCACGACCCGCGTGTCTCCCGGCACGGCGGTGCCCACCCGCACGCCTTGGGCATTCAGGCCGTCGATCGTCTCGTCAAGCGTGAGATTGCTCGGATCGATCTGGAAGGTGGCGCCGGGATCGATCCTGACATCGGCCACGACCGGGCCGCCGGCCTGCCAACCGCACTCGTGCAGATAATTCGCGATGCTCGCGAAGATGTCATCCCAGTCGTTGAAGAGGTCCGTCTGGTCGTCGTCGTCGCCGTCGACGCCGTATCTGAGATACGCCGACGGCATGAACTGTAGCGGTCCCATGGCGCCGGCATACGACCCCCGCGCCGACAGCGGATCGATTTTCTCCCGCTGGGTCAGCACCAGGAACTGCTCGAGCTCGCTGCGGAAGTAGTGCGCGCGCGGCGGGTAGTCGAAGGCCAGCGTTGCCAGGGCATCGAGCACGCGGTACGAGCCCGTGATGCGGCCGTAGTAGGTCTCCGCGCCGAGGATGGCGACGATGTACTGCGGCGGCACGCCTTGCTCCGCGCTCACCCGCTCGAGTGAGTCGCGATGCTCCTGCCAGAACTCGACACCCGCCGCGATGCGCTTGTCGGTGAGGAAGATCTGCCGATACTGCCACCATTGCAGCACCCGCTCCGCGGGACGGTTCATGTCGTCGATGATCTTCGGCTGCACCCGCGCGTGCGTGAGCACCTCGAGGACTGCCCGCCGTTTGAGTCCGTCGCGCCGCGCGACCTGCGCGGCGAAGCTTGCAAGCTGCGCGCGCGGAAACGGCTGACCGGGCTCGGACTCCACTGCGTGCGCGGCGGCGTCGCCGCAGCCCAAAGCGATGGTGAGCGTGGCGACGGCGAGCAGCGCGAGTGTTGTCGGTATGGAGCGGGACACTTAAGAGCCCATGAGTTTCCGGTGGGCGTGAAGCGACATCAGAATACCGAAGCCGGCAAGCACGGTCACCACCGAGCTTCCCCCATAGCTGACGAGCGGCAGCGGGACACCGACGACCGGGAGGAGCCCGGTCACCATTCCGGCATTGATGAACACATACACGAAGAAAGTGAGCGCGATACTGCCCGCGAGCAGCCGGGAGAACGTGTCCGGCGTCTGCACGGCGAGATAGAGCGCGCGACCGATGATGAAGGTGTAGAGCAGCAGGAACACCGCCAGCCCGAGCAGGCCGAACTCCTCGCCGATGACGGCGAAGATGAAGTCCGTGGTGCGCTCCGGCAGGAAATCGAGCTGCGCCTGGCTGCCGTTCATCCATCCCTTGCCGAACACGCCTCCCGAGCCGATCGCGATCTGCGACTGGATGATGTGATAGCCGGCGCCGAGGGGGTCCGACTGCGGATTGAGGAAGGTGAGCAGACGCTGGCGCTGGTAGTCATGCATGAATCGAAGTCCGAACCACGCCACCGCAACGACGAGCAGCAGCATCCCGACGATGACCCGAACCCTGAGTCCCGCGAGGAACACGACCAGCGCGCCGCCGGCTGCGATCAGCGCCGCGGTACCCAGGTCGGGCTCCTTGGCGACCAGAGCCACCGGGACCAGGATGATGAGGCCGAGCGTGAGCAGGTTGGGCCAGCGAGGCGGCAGGGGACGCTCGTGCAGATACCACGCGCACATCATGGGTACGGCGATCTTCATCAGCTCCGAGGGCTGGAAGCGGATGGGGCCCAGGCTGAGCCAGCGCTGCGCCCCGAGGCGCGTATGACCGACGACCGCGACTGCGAGGAGGAGAAAAACGCCGACGGCATACAGCCACGGTGCGATGCGCCGCAGGAAGTTCGGGCTGACCCGCGCCAGCGCCAGCATGGCCGCCGTGCCCAGCACGAGCCGCATCGCCGTGCGCAGCACCATCGGCAGGTTCTCCGCCGAGGCGCTGTAGAGGACGACCAACCCGTAGGCCGCAGTGAGCGCGAGCGCGGTTACCAACGGACCGTCCATCCTGAGTGCCGAGAGCACTCGCGCCGCACCGGAGAGGGTACGGCGAGCGCGCGATTCGGAGCTGACTTCTTCGTAGATCATACGGGGTCGATCATGACGCTATCTGACTGCCGAAACACTCACCGCGTCCGGTCGAGCACGGTTCGCCGCCTGTTGGACGGGCGCGGGCGGCGTCGGAGCGGGGAGCGCGGGCACGGCACGCTGCACTTTCGGCTTGAGGCCGGCTGGCTCCGAATACGGTCCGCGCGGAGCCGCGGGCAGCACCTTGCCGTCGGGCCCGAGGAGATAGGCGTCCATCACCTTGCGGGCGACGGGTGCCGCGCCGGTGGAGCCAAATCCGGCGTGCTCGACGATCACCGCGACCGCGATGCGCGGCGCCTCGGCGGGAGCGAAGGCGATGAACCAGGCGTTGTCGCGGTACTGCTGTTTGATCTTTTTGAAGCCGTTGTCCTCGCCCAGATTGCCGGTCACGGCCTCGTTCACGACCTGATCGGTACCGGTCTTGCCCGCGATGGTGTACAGCGAGCCGCGCATCTGCGCAGACGCCGTACCGTCCGCATAGGTAGTCGCGCCGATCATTCCATGGATGACGCGCTTCCAGGAATCGGCGCTGATGTTGGAAAGGTACCCCTCATACACGGGCGGGAACCAGGCGATCTTGCCCGTGTCGGGACTGCGCAGCCCCGTGACCAACCGCGGCCGCCAGATACGCCCCTGTGTCGCTATGATGCCGACGTAGTGGGCCAACTGCAGTGGTGTGACCAGGAAGTAGCCCTGGCCGATGCCGAGGTTGACGGTCTCGCCCGGGAACCACACCTTGTTGGCCGGATCGGCGAAGTGCGTTTCCTTCCAGGCCCGCGATGGCACCAGACCCGGCTTCTCCCCGCCGATGTCGATACCGGTCGGCCGGCCGAAGCCGAGAAGCGGCAGCCAGGCGGAGATGCGATCGATGCCCATCTCATGGGCTACCCCATAGAAATACACGTCGCAGGACCGGGCGATGGCGTGATCGAGATCCGTCTCACCGTGATGCTCGTGGTTCGCGTCGTGCCAGATGTGCCGGCCGCCGGCCAGGCGATAGTAGCCGGGGCAAAAGACCGGCTTGTCCGGATCGATCACGCCGTCGGTCAGCGCGCCGAGCGCCAAACCCGGTTTGATGGTGGAGCCCGACGAATACTCCCCGCGCAGCGCGCGATCATAGAGGGGCCGGTTGGGGTCGCCCGCCAGGTCCGCATACTGCTTCTCCGTGATACCGCGGGCGAAGAGGTTGGGATCGAAGCCCGGCGCGCTCACGAGTGCGATGATGTCGCCGCTACGGGGGTCGATGGCCACCACCGCGCCTGCCTGGCCCGCGAGCGCCGCCTCAGCCACCTTCTGCACTTTCAGATCGAGCGACAGGACCACATCATCGCCGGGCGTCGGCGCCTTCATCTCCAGGTCCTTGCCGAAGACGCCGGGCTTCTGTACCGGGCGGCCCTGCGCATCGACCAGGATTTGCCGGAAGCCGTTGCTGCCGTGCAGCCGCTTCTCGAAAGTGGCCTCCACGCCCGTCTTGCCGATGACGGCCGTGCCGGCATAAGCCTCACGATCGATGTGGGCGAGGTCCTGCTCGCTGATCGTGCCAACGTATCCCATGGCATCGACGGCAAGGGAGGCCTCGGGATACCAGCGCGCCTCCTCCGGTGTGATGTCGACGCCGGGGAACTCGTAGCGCCGCACCGCAAACCGCGCCACCTCCTCGTCGGAGAGGTGGAGGCGAATCGGCACGTTGTCGAAGGTGCGGCGGGATTTGATGGTCCGGATGAGCTCCGGGATGTCATCGGCCTGCAGCAGGCCGAGGTTCACCAGACGGCGCAGCGATCCTTGGAGATCCGGCACCTCATCGGGAATCAGCTCGAGCTGGAATGTCGGCTGGTTGGAGGCGATCACCTCGCCATAGCGATCCAGGATGAGTCCGCGCGCCGCCGGGATGGGATCGGTACGTACTCGGTTCTCGGCCGACAGCGCCGCGTAGTAATCGTGACGGCTCACCTGCAGCAGATACAGGCGCCCGACGAGAGCGAGCGCGAGCAGCACCATCGCCGCGCCTGCGAACAGCGCGCGGCGCTCGAATATCCGCTGCTCTCGCCAATGATCCTTGATGCGGACGGGGGACATCTGTCAGCACCATCTTGCGGCGCGAGCATTCATGTTTGCGGCCGGTAGCTGCGCGCCAGGATCGCCGCCGCCGCCGGCCAGACCAAAGCGCCGGTGACGGTCGGCAGCCAACGCAGCGGCGTCGTCAACGCGTGGCCGCTCCAGCCGTCGATGGCGAAGAGGACACCCTCGTAGACGGCGAGCAGGGGCAACACGATCAGCGCCTGCTGGAAGATGGGCTTGGAGCGGATTCTCTGATGCTCGCGCACGCCGATGTAAGCGAGGAACGCCAGCGCCAGCGCATGCTCGCCGAGTACCGGCCCCTCGAAGGCATCGAGCAGCAGGCCGCAGACCCAACCGAGAGTGATGCCGCCGGCGCGGGGCGCGGCGATCGACCAATAGAGCACGGTGATGGCGAGGAACCCGGGCCGGATGATCTCCAGCCACGAAGGCAGCGGCAGCAGTGTGAGGATGAGCGCGCCTACCACGCTCTTCAGCATCGCAATGCGTGGGCTGGAGCCGCTCATGTTGGCGGCTGATCCGGCTTCTTCGACGGCGCATGCGCCGGCGGCTTCGGCGGCACGGGCAGCGGCTGGATACTCCGGTCGCCGGTCGTCAGCTTGCCGTTGCGCTCCTTCAAAGGCGCGGCGGGGCTGTCATGACGGAACCAGATCAACATGACCTCGGTGTCGGTATCGAGATGCGCGAACGGCGCGGCACGCACGTGCGCGAGCGGCTGCACCGTGTCCTTGTGCACCTCCGTCACCCGCGCGACCGGATAGCCGGGAGGAAATACTCCTCCGAGACCCGAGGTGACGAGGACATCGCCCACGTGGACGTCGGCATTGGCGGGCAGGTAGGGTAGGCCGAGGGAGGTCGAGTCGCCGGCCCCAACGGCGATCGTCCTGAGCCCCGTGCGCTCGATCTGCACGGGCAACTCATGCTCCGGGTCGGTGATGAGGATCACCTCGGCGCTCCACGGGCCGACGTGCATCGTCTGGCCGACTACGCCGCCGTCATCCAGCACAGCCTGGCCCGCGGCGACTGCGTTCACCGAGCCCCGGTCGATGAGCACGCGCTGGCGCAGGCTGTTGAGCTGGACGTTGACGATGTCGGCCGGCAGCCAGCGCGCCGCGACCGGAGGCAGTGAGTTGCGCAAGCCAATCAGAGCCGCGTTTTGCTGCGCCAGTGCGTCATAGCGCATGGAGCGCAGCTCGAGACCGCGTAACTGCGTGCGCAGCCGCTGGTTCTCGGCCTCGAGCGAATCGCGGGTTGCGAAGCTCGCCTGAATCCAGTGCCATGCTTCGACGGGTGAGCCGACGGCGAGCTCCACCGGGTAGCTGGCCGCCTGCAGGACGTAGTGCGCCCGCTCGAGCCAGTCGAACCGCTGGTCGAGAATCATGAAGCCGATGGAGACGACCGCGTAGAGAAAGAAGCGGAAGCCGGGCGAGCCTCCGCGCCCCTGCAGCGGTCTACCCGCGCCTGTTGAGAAGCCCGCCACTAATCTTTCAGCGCTCCTGTCGCTACTCGAGCCCGAAGTGGCCGGGGCCCATCTCGTCCATGAGCTCGAGGATCCGGCCGCCGCCGCGGGCCACGCAGGTGAGAGGATCGTCCGCCACGACGACGGGCAGTCCCGTTTCTTCCGTCAGGAGCTTGTCGATGTCGCGCAGCAGCGCGCCGCCGCCGGTGAGCACGATCCCGCGCTCCGCGACGTCCGCGCCGAGCTCCGGCGGAGTCTGCTCGAGCGCCTGCTTGACCGCGCTCACGATGTTCTGCAGCGGCTCCTGCAGCGCCTCGAGGATCTCATTGCTGTTCAGCGTGAAGCTGCGCGGCACACCCTCCGAGAGATTGCGGCCCTTCACCGACAGTTCCCGCACCTGCTGGCCGGGATAGGCGGAGCCGATCTCGATCTTGATGCGCTCCGCGGTCGCCTCGCCGATGAGGATGCCGTAGTTGCGCCGCACGTAGTTCATGATCGCCTCGTCGAAGCGATCGCCGCCGATGCGCGCGGAGTTGGCGTACACGACGCCGTTCAGCGACAGCACGGCGACCTCCGAAGTGCCGCCGCCGATGTCCAGCACCATGGAGCCGCGTGGCTCGTGCACCGGCAGGCCCGCGCCGACCGCGGCAGCCATCGGCTCGCTGACGATGCCGACGTTGCGAGCGCCCGCGCCCTCCGCCGACTCCCGGATCGCGCGCCGCTCCACCTGCGTGGAGCCGAACGGCACGCAGACCAGCACGCGCGGGGAAGGCTTCAGCATCCGATTGCCGTGCACCTTATTGATGAAGAACTGGAGCATCTTCTCCGTATAGGTGAAGTCGGCGATCACGCCGTCCTTCATCGGGCGCACTGCGGTGATGTGGCCCGGCGTACGGCCAAGCATGCTCTTGGCCTCCTGCCCCACGGCGACGATGATCTTGCCACCTCGAGTGGGCTCGTCCTGCACCGCGACCACGGAGGGCTCGTTGAGGACGATGCCCTTGTCGCGGACATAGATCAAGGTGTTGGCAGTCCCCAGATCGATTGACAAATCACTGGAGAAATAGCCGCGGAAGCGTTTGAGCATGAAGCGTCCGAAAGAAGAAGCGTACGGCGGGGACCCCCCGAAAGTGGCGCGTAATCTAGCAACCGAGGGGACATTCAGCAAGGCAACATGTATGATTTTGCGCTGTTTTTCTCATTCGTCTTTTTCGCCCCCATGGCCCTCACGCGCGCGCAGATCGAAAGCATCGCACACCTGGCCCGCCTCGAGCTGGAGCCGGCCGAGATTCCCGTGTACCAGGAGAGCCTGTCGCGAATCATCGACCTGGTCGGCGAGCTCGACCGCGCCGACACGGCGGGCGTCGCGCCCATGGCCCATCCGCTGCCGGGTCTCAGCCAGCGGCTGCGCGCCGACGCAGTCACCGAGCAGGACGCCCACGAGCTCTATCAGGCGAGCGCGCCACAGGTGGCCGCGGGACTGTATCTCGTTCCCAAAGTAATAGAATGACCGCGATTCACAGGAATTCCCTGACGCAGCTCGCCGCCGGGCTGCGCGCCAAGAAGTTCTCCAGCGTGGAGCTGGTGCGCGCCTATCTGGCGCGCATCGAGGCCAGCCAGCCGGCGCTCAATGCCTTCGTCTCGGTTACCGCGGATCAGGCGCTTGCGGCCGCCGCGGCGGCGGATCGCGACCTCGCCGCCGGCAGGGGCGGGGCGCTTGCCGGCGTCCCGATCGGCCACAAGGATCTTTTCTGCACGGCGGGAGTGCGCACCACCTGTGGCTCACGGATGCTCGATAATTTCGTGTCGCCGTACGACGCCACCGTGGTCGCCAAGCTCAAGGCGGCCGGCGCCATCACCCTGGGCAAGCTCAACATGGACGAGTTCGCCATGGGCTCCTCGAATGAGACCAGCTACTACGGCCCGGTCAGGAATCCCTGGAACACCGATTTCGTGCCGGGCGGCTCTTCCGGCGGTTCCGCCGCCGCGGTGGCCGCGAGGCTGGTGCCCGGCGCGACCGCCACAGATACCGGCGGCTCGATCCGTCAGCCTGCCGCGCTATGCGGCATCACCGGCGTCAAGCCTACCTATGGGCGCGTCTCGCGCTACGGCATGGTCGCCTTTGCTTCGAGCCTCGATCAGGGTGGCGTCCTCACGACCAGCGCCGAGGACGCAGCCCTCATGCTGCGTGAGATGGCGGGGTACGACCCCAACGACTCGACCAGCGTCGATACGCCCGTGCCGGATTATCTAGCGGGGATCGATGCGCCGCTCACGGGCGTGAAGGTCGGCCTGATCAAGGAATTCGTCGGCGAGGGGCTCGATCGGGAGAACGAGCTGCGGATTCGCGATGCCCTCAAGGTGCTCGAGCGACTGGGAGCGAGCCTGATTGAGGTGAGCCTGCCGAACCTGCCCCTGTCGGTACCTGCCTACTACGTGGTGGCGCCGGCCGAGTGCTCGTCGAACCTCGCCCGCTATGACGGGGTGCGTTTCGGCCACCGCTGCAAGGACCCGCGCGACCTTCAGGACCTCTACCGCCGCTCGCGAGGCGAGGGCTTCGGAGCCGAGGTCAAGCGCCGCATCATGACGGGCACCTACGTGCTCTCGGCTGGGTACTACGACGCCTACTACTTGAAGGCGCAGCGCGTGCGGCAGCTGATCACCGCGGATTTCAAACGAGCCTTCGGCGAGGTCGATGTTCTAGTGGGTCCCACGAGTCCTACGGCCGCCTTTCGCATCGGCGCCAAGACCGACGATCCCATCACCATGTATCTCAACGACATCTACACCATCGGCGCCAATCTCGCGGGACTTCCGGCGCTGTCGGTTCCGTGTGGCTTCGTAGGGGGACTGCCGGTCGGCCTGCAGATCGTGGGCCCGCATTTCGCCGAGGCGCGCATTCTCAACGTCGCGCACCGTTACCAGCTCGAGACCGACTGGCATCGGCAGTCGCCGGAGCGGTTCGCATGACGACCGAGTGGGAAACCGTCATCGGGCTCGAGATCCACGCGCAGCTCGCCACCCGGTCGAAGATCTTCTCCGGCGCCGCGACGGCCTACGGCGCGCCACCCAACGCCCAGGCGAGTCTCATCGATCTCGGTTTCCCCGGCGTGCTGCCGGTGTTGAATGGCGAGGCGGTTCGCATGGCCGTGTGCTTCGGCCTCGCGATCGGCGCGGGCATCGCCCGCCAGTCGGTGTTCGCGCGCAAGAACTACTTCTATCCGGACCTGCCGAAGGGCTATCAGATCAGCCAGTACGAGCTGCCGGTCGTGGCGCAGGGCACTCTCGACGTTGTGCTCGATGACGGCAGCACCAAGCGCATCGGCATAACCCGCGCGCACCTGGAGGAGGATGCCGGCAAGTCGCTGCACGAGGGCCTCGGCGGCCTCACGGGCGTGGATCTCAACCGCGCCGGCACGCCGCTCCTCGAGATCGTCTCGGAGCCGGACATGCGCTCCGCGAAGGAAGCCGTCGCCTACATGAAGAAGGTGCACACACTGGTGCGCTACCTCGAAATCTGCGACGGCAACATGCAGGAGGGATCTTTTCGCTGCGATGCCAATGTGTCGGTGCGGCCGAAGGGCGCCGCCAAACTCGGCACTCGCGCGGAGATCAAGAACATCAACTCCTTCCGTTTCGTGGAGAAGGCGATCCTGTACGAGACCGCGCGTCAGATCGAGCTGATCGAGTCGGGCGGCAAGGTGGTGCAGGAGACTCGCCTCTACGACCCGGACAAGGGCGAGACGCGCTCCATGCGCACCAAGGAGGAAGCGAACGACTATCGCTACTTCCCCGACCCCGACCTCCTGCCGCTGGTGCTGGATGAGGCCTTCATCGAGGCAGTGCGCACGAGCCTGCCGGAGCTTCCCGACGAGAAGGCGGCGCGGTTCTCGTCGCAGTACGGACTCTCGGCTTACGACGCCGGCGTGCTGACGGCGAGCCGCGAGCTCGCCGCCTACTACGAGGAAGTCGTGCGCGCCGTGCCGCGCGAGCCGAAGCTCGCCGCCAACTGGGTGATGGGAGAGCTTGCCGCCGCGCTCAACAAAGAGAATCTCGACGTCGGCGCGGGGAAGATGCCGGCGGCGCGCCTCGCGGACCTGCTGGCGCGCATCGCCGATCAGACGATCTCCGGCAAGCTTGCCAAAGAGGTGTTCGAGGCCATGTGGGCGAGCGGCGAGAGCGCCGATGCCATCATCGAGTCGAAGGGCCTCAAGCAGATCACCGACACCGGCGCCATCGAGCGCGCCATCGAGGAGGTGATGGCGAAGAACCCCGGGCAGCTCGCCGACTATCGCGCCGGCAAGGACAAGCTCTTCGGCTTCTTCGTCGGCCAGGTGATGAAGGCGACACAGGGCAAGGCGAATCCAAGTCAATTAAACGAGCTGCTGAAGAAGAAACTCCCCGGTTGAGTAATTGGGGTTCGTGCCCCATTCTGGGGGGCATGGAACCCTCAGCCACGCCCCGCGACGAGGTTCGTCGCTTCATCGTCGAGAACCGCCCCGTCCGCGGCCATTGGGTCCGTCTGGAAGGCGCCTGGCGCGAGCTGCGCGCCCACCGCGACTATCCTCAGCCCGTGCGCGAGCTTCTCGGCCAGGCCGTTGCCGCCTCCGTGCTGCTCGCGGCCACCTTGAAGTTCCGCGGCCAGTTGACGCTGCAGCTGCAGGGAAATGGGGCCGTGAGCCTTCTCGTTGCGCAATGCACCCACGATTACCGTCTGCGCGCGGTTGCGCGCTTCGACGCCGCGGCAGTGTCGGCGCTGTCCGCAAATGGCGCCTCAGAAGAGGCCGGTGGCGCTGGGAAAAGCATTTTCCGCCGCCTCGTCGGGAGCGAGGGTCGCCTTGCGGTCACGGTGGAAGCTGACGAGCGCAACACTCGCTACCAGGGCATCGTGCCCCTGAACGGCGATTCGCTCGCCGGCTCGCTGGAGGCTTATTTTGCTCGCTCGGAGCAGCTTCCGACCCGCGTTCTCCTCGCGGCGGACGGCGAGCGCGGCGCCGGCGTCCTGGTGCAGAAGCTGCCCGAGGACGCTGCCACTGATGAGGATCAGATGCGCGAGGTATGGGAGCAGGCGGAGCGTGGCATGGAGCGCTTGAGCCCGGATGATCTGCTGCGATGTCCGGTGGAAGAGCTGCTCGGGCGTGGCTTTTCAGCCCACGACATGCGGCTTTTCCGCGGCGCGCCCGTGCAGTTCGAGTGCCGCTGCAGCCACGGCCGGGTGACCAGCTTGCTCCGGGCCTTGGGACCGGAGGAAGTCCGGGACGTGCTCCGGGAGCAGGGCTCGGTGACTGTCACCTGCGAGTTCTGCCATCGGCCCTATCGGTTCGATGCGGGCGACGTCGAGGCTCTGTTTGGTGATGGTCCCGCTCCCGGTGGCAATTCGTCCGCCATTCATTGAGATTGACTCACCCCTGAGACGATGAAGCCGGCTTTGCGCCGGTCCGTGGCTTTCGCTATACTGCATTTAAAGATTTGTGCAAGTATTTATAATTAGCGATGCCCTCAACGCCCCCCAATCTGCTGCTGACTTGGCTGCGAGCTGCCGGCGAACCGACCCGACTGCGGCTGCTTGCCTTGTGCGCCGCTCGCGAGCTCAGCGTCTCTGACATCGCGCAGATCGTGGGTCAGAGCGAGCCGCGGGTATCGCGGCACCTGAAAATTCTTGGGGAGGCCGGGCTGATCGAGCGGCTGCGCCAGGGGCAATGGGTGCACTACGCCCTGGCTCGCGGTGGTGCTGCGGCTGGATTCGTCCAGGGGCTGCTCGGGCAGCTCGATCGCGCGGATCCGCTACTGGCGCGCGACCGGGAGCGGGCGCAGGCGCCGCAAGGCGACGGAGTGGGCGCGGGAGCGCCGGCAGCGTCGCGTCTCGGGAGAGAGCTGCGAGGCTTCGTGGAGTCGGCCGAGGCCGTGATCCCGGCCGGCGCCGTGCTGCTCGTCGGGGCCGATCATCCCGAGCTGATCGAGACGGCGGCGGGCATGGGCGCTGAGTGCGCCATCCTCGCCCACTCCCGCCGCTCCTCACAATTGGCGCGTTCGATGGCCGAGCGCGCGGGCTTGCACTGCCGCGTGCTCCTGGCCGCGGGCGGCGATGCGCTGGGGCCGCGCGACCTAGCGCGCCTCGGCCGCACATTCGATGCAGTGCTGCTCGATCGTCTGGGAACTCCTTCCGATGAGGCGCTCGGCGGCCTGCTCGCCGCAGCGCGGCGCGCACTCTCGCCCGGCGGACATCTCCTGCTGTTTGAACGGTATGACTCGCTCGAGCGTCCGCGCGCGCGAGTAGTGGAGCATCCGCTGGCGCGGCTGCGCCGGCTGCTAGGTGAGGCCGGCCTGGCCTGCGAACGCATGAGTCCCATCGAAGCCGACGGCCAACATGTGTTGGCCGCGTCGGCAGTGTTGTCGGCGGAGCGGCCGCGCGGTGCGGCGAGCGCGGCCTGAACAAAGGAGCACCTGCGATGAACCTGTCATTCGAGTTCTTCCCGCCCGGCGATGTGGAGATGGAAGCGACGCTGTGGCGCTCCGTGCAACGTCTGGCGCCGCTGGCGCCGCGATTCGTCTCCGTTACGTATGGAGCTGACGGCTCGACGCGTACCCGCACGCACCAGCTCGTAACACGCATCCTACGGGAGACTCCGCTGACCGGGGCAGCGCATCTCACCTGTATCGGCGCCAGCCGCGGTGAGATCCTCGACATCGCGCGCCAGTACTGGGACGAAGGCATACGGCACATAGTGGCTTTGCGCGGCGACGCGCCGCAGGGGATCGTGCGCTATGAGCCCCGCTCCGACGGTTTCGCTTACGCCGTGGATCTGGTGGCGGGCCTCAAGACGGTTGCGGATTTCGATATCTCGGTCGCCGCCTATCCCGAGGTACATCCCGAGGCGCAGTCGGCGCAATTCGATCTCGACAACCTCAAGCGCAAGTTGGACGCCGGTGCGACGCGAGCCATCACGCAGTTCTTCTACGACGTCGAAGTTTTCCTCCGCTTCCGCGATCGCTGCGCAGCCGCGGGGATCGGCGCGCCCATCGTGCCGGGAATCCTGCCGATCACGCGGTTCCCGCAGGTGTTGCGTTTCGCGGCGCGCTGCGGCGCCAGCATCCCGCAGTGGCTGGCGGAGCGCTTCCATGGTCTCGACGACGATGCGGAGACGCGCCGGCTGATTGCCGCCAGTGTCGCGATAGAGCAGGTTCAGTCGCTGCAGCGACATGGCGTCCGCGACTTCCACTTTTACACGCTCAATCGCGCCGAGCTCACCTACGCCATCTGCCACACGTTGGGAGCACGCCCGAGCAGAGAGGCGACCGCCAGTCCCGTGGCCATGGGGGCCTGAATGAGCGCCTGCGCCCATTCCGCTCCGCGGGCCGACCGGCCCGGACCGGCCGGTACACCGGCGCCGCGCGTCGCCGCCGCGCCTTTCGCGGTGACGCCGGTCGATGAAACCGAGCGCCGCGAGCGGCGCGAGCGCCTGCGGCGCCTGTTGGACGAGCGCATCGTGCTGCTCGACGGCGCCATGGGCACGATGGTGCAACAACATCGGCTGGATGAGCGCGGCTATCGCGGCGAGCGGTTCCTGCAGCACGGCCGCGATCTCAAGGGCAACAACGACATCCTGACGCTCACGCGGCCCGACGTCATCCGCGGCATACACCGCGCGTACCTCGAGGCCGGCGCGGACATCATCGAGACCAACACGTTCAATTCAAACTCGGTGTCGCAGGCCGACTACGGCACCGAGGCGCTGGTTGCGGAACTGAACTATCGCGCCGCGAGATTGGCGCGCGCGGCCGCGGACGAGTACGCCAGCGCGACGGGACGGCCGGCTTTCGTGGCGGGCGCGCTCGGGCCCACCACCCGCATGTGCTCGCTGTCCCCGGACGTCAACGATCCGGGCTACCGCAGCACCTCGTTCGACGAGCTGGCGGCGACCTATCTCGATTCGGCGCGCGCGCTGCTGCTGGGTGGCGTCGACCTCCTCCTCATCGAGACCGTAATCGATACGCTGAACGCCAAGGCTGCGATCTACGCGGCGTTGTCCCTCTTCGACGAGAGCGGCATCGAAGTGCCGATCATGATCTCCGGCACCATCACCGACGCTTCCGGGCGGATTCTCTCGGGCCAGACCGCGGAAGCGTTCTGGAACTCCGTCCGCCACGCCCGCCCGCTCTCGGTGGGACTCAACTGCGCGCTGGGGGGCCGTCAGCTGCGTCCTTACATCCAGGAGCTGGCGCGTGTCGCGGATACGCGGGTGTGCGCTTACCCGAACGCGGGCCTGCCGAACGCCTTCGGAGAATACGACGAGGCCCCGGAAGAGACTGCGGAGATCCTGCAGGAATTCGCCGCCTCGGGCCTGGTCAACATCCTCGGCGGCTGCTGCGGCACGACCCCGGAGCACATCCGCATGTTGCGACAGGGGCTCGGCCGGTGCGCGCCGCGCGCCATTCTCGCGGTTCCGGTGAAGACCCGTCTCGCCGGGCTGGAGTCGGTCGCGATCGACGAGGAGTCGCTGTTCGTCAACGTGGGCGAGCGCACCAACGTGACCGGCTCCGCGCGCTTTCGCAAGCTCATCGAGGCAGGCGACTACGCGGCGGCGGTCGAGGTGGCGCGCCAGCAGGTCGCGAGCGGCGCGCAGGTGATCGACATCAACATGGACGAGGGCATGCTCGACTCCGAAGCGGCGATGGTGCGCTTCCTCAACCTCATCGCCGCGGAGCCCGACATCGCGCGGGTGCCGGTGATGCTCGATTCCTCCAAGTGGAGCGTGCTCGAGGCGGGACTCAAGTGCCTGCAGGGCAAGGGCATCGTCAACTCCATCAGCCTGAAGGAGGGGGAGGAGATTTTTCTCGACCACGCGCGCAAGGTGCGCCGCTATGGCGCGGCGGCGGTGGTCATGGCCTTCGACGAGAAGGGGCAGGCCGATACGGTCGAGCGGCGCGTGGCCATCTGCGAGCGTGCCTACGGCCTGCTGACACGGGCCGGCTTCCCGCCCGAGGACATCATCTTCGATCCCAACATCTTCGCGGTGGCGACCGGCATCGAGGAGCACAACGGCTACGCGCTGGCCTTCATCGAGGCGACGCGCAGGATCAAGGCGCTGCTGCCGCACGTGCTGGTGAGCGGCGGCGTCAGCAATGTCTCATTCTCGTTCCGCGGCAACGATCCGGTACGCGAGGCGATGCACTCGGTCTTCCTCTATCACGCGATCGCCGCCGGCATGGATATGGGCATCGTCAACGCCGGCCAGCTCGCGATCTACGGGGAGATCGCCCCCGAGCTGCGCGAGGCCGTGGAGGATGTCATCCGCAACAGGCGCCAGGACGCGACGGAGCGGCTGCTGGAGATTGCGGCTCGCTTCAAGGGCGACGGCGGCGTGAAGCGCAAGGAGGACCTCGAGTGGCGGTCGTTGCCCGTGGCCAAGCGGCTGGAGCATGCGCTGATCAAGGGAATCGACGACTTCGTCATCGAAGACACCGAGGAGGCGCGGCTCGCTTTCGAGTACCCGCTGCAGGTCATCGAAGGGCCGCTGATGGACGGCATGAACATCGTCGGCGATCTCTTCGGCGCCGGTAAGATGTTCCTGCCGCAGGTGGTCAAGAGCGCCCGTGTCATGAAGCGCGCGGTGGCGCACCTCATTCCCTACATCGAGAAGAGCAAGGCAGGATCCGGCGGCCATCGGACCAACGGCCGCATCGTGATGGCGACCGTGAAGGGCGACGTACATGACATTGGCAAGAACATCGTCGGTGTCGTGCTGCAGTGCAACAACTTCGAGGTCATCGATCTCGGTGTCATGGTGCCCTGCGAGAAGATTCTGGACACCGCGCGCCGCGAGAATGCGGACTACATCGGCCTCTCCGGGCTCATCACTCCCTCGCTCGATGAGATGGTGAGCGTCGCGCGCGAGATGCAGCGGCAGGGATTCGAGCTGCCGCTGCTCATCGGTGGCGCAACCACCTCACCCGCGCATACGTCGGTGAAGATCGCGCCGCAGTACAAGTCGGCCGTGGTCTATGTGAAGGACGCTTCGCGGTCGGTCGGCGTCTGTCAGACGCTTTCAAATCCGGTGCAGCGGGCAGCGTTCGTCACTAAGGTCAACGAGGAGCACGAGCGCCGGCGCGAGCAGCACGCCGGCAGGAAGGTGAAGGCGCCCGAGCTCAGTATCGAGCGGGCGCGGGCCAACCGCCGCCGCATCGACTGGGCCGCATATGCGCCAACCGCGCCGCGCGTGCCGGGCGTGCGCAGCTTCGAGAAGTATCCTCTCGAGGAGCTTCTCGGCTACGTCGACTGGATGCCGTTCTTCAACGCCTGGGAGCTGACCGGGAAATTCCCGGACGTGCTCACCGATCCGAAGGTAGGCGAGGCGGCGAGCAATCTGTACGCCGATGCCCGCCGCATGTTGAAACAGCTCATTGCCGAGAGGTGGCTGGAGGCGCGGGCCGTAATCGGACTCTTCCCGGCCAACGCGGTGGGAGATGACGTCGAGGTGTACGCCGACGAGGACCGGGGCAGCCGCTGCTGACGCTCTCGTTCCTTCGCCAGCAGAAGGGCAAGCCGCCCGGCCAGCCGCATGAATGTCTCGCTGATTACATTGCTCCCAAGTCGAGCGGCGTGCGCGATTACATCGGCGCATTCGCGGTCACGACCGGATTCGGGATCGAGGAGCACGTCGCCCGCTTCGAGCGGGCGCACGATGACTATTCGAGCATCATGCTGAAGGCGCTGGCCGACCGCTTCGCCGAGGCCGCCGCCGAGCACTTCCACGAGCGGGTGCGGCGGGAGCTCTGGGGCTACGCGGCCGCGGAGTCGCTCACCAACGACGAGCTCATCCGCGAGAACTACCACGGCATTCGCCCGGCGCCGGGATACCCGGCCTGTCCCGACCACACCGAGAAAGCGAAGCTCTGGCAGTTGCTCGATGTCGAGCGCCGCACCGGGATCCGCCTGACAGACTCCTTCGCCATGTATCCGACGGCGGCAGTGAGCGGCTGGTACCTGGGGCACCCGGAGGCGCACTACTTCGCCGTCGGGAAGATCGCCCGCGATCAGGTGGAGGATTACGCGCGCCGCAAGGGCATGACGCTCGAGCAAGCCGAAAAGTGGTTGGCACCCATCGTGGGATATGAGGGGTGACCGTCAGCGCGAGGTCGCCCTTCGTACCTCGAGGTCGCCGAACAGCGCCAGAGTCAACGCCGAGTAGAACGTCAGTCCGACCGCAAAGACCGCGAGGATTGCAGCTGAACTGACCGCGCGAGTGAGTGCCGCATCGTCGGCTCCGTCGTCGGACATTGCCATCGTGACGATCGCGGCGACGAGCGTCCAGAGGGTCAAAATTACTCCTACGCCGACGCAGTACATCGCGGTAACCCGCCACCAGTTGCCGCGAACGAGCCTGAAGCTGTAGGCGATACTGGCGAGCACGCCCTTGCGCGCGAGTATCAACGCGGGCAGCGCGAACGACAGGGCGATCCAGACATAGATTGCCGGCGCCAGCATCACGATGATGCCGGCGGTCCGGTAGGGCGGTGCGAGGGCGAGCGCGGGTGCCATCAACACTGCGACCGCCGCGCCGGCGAGCAGCGAGATGGCCACGATGCCAGGCGCCCGGCGCAGCGTGTCGACGAGATCGGCCGAGCCTGCCACCGGCCGTCCGGCGGCGATGGTGGACTGGCGCAGCAGAATGGTCATCGCCAGCATGACGAAGATGAGGGTCCCGACGCCGTATATCGTGACCCCGACCGGGTCGTTGGTGTCGAGCACCGGCAAGCGGCCGCGCCAGAGATAATAGAGCGTCGACAGCTGTCCGGCGATGATGGCCAGGGTCGCGTAGGGCAGGCATTTGAGCAGCGACAGGCGGAAGATCTGCAGCACGGCATCGAGCAGCTCCGCGAACGAGCGGGGCTTGAGCGGCGGATAGAGGGCATTTGGCATGCGGGCATCTTAGCTTTGCGATGACTACGACTGCTATGCAATCCGGAACCGCGACGGTCGCCGAGCTGCTCGCTGCCGGCGTGCAGCGTCTGCTGGCACCGGTCAGCCAGCGCGAGGCCGGCACCACTCCGGGGCTCGACGCGGAGCTGCTGCTAGCCCAGGCGCTGGGTGTCGGTCGCACGCGACTGCGATCTCATGGCGAGGAGGTGCCCGCGGCCGATGCCGCCGCGAGTTTCCTGGCTTTCATCGAGCGCCGCGCCGCCGGCGAGCCCGTGGCCTACATTCTCGGGCACAAGGATTTCTGGACTCTCGAGCTCGCCGTCAGTCCCGCGGTTCTGGTCCCACGTCCGGAGACGGAACTGCTGGTGGAACGGGCGCTTGCGCTCTATCCGGGCGACGCAGCGAAGGCCGCGGACCTCGGCACCGGCTCGGGCGCGATCGCCCTCGCGCTGGCGAGCGCCAGGCCCGGATGGCGGATCGTTGCCACCGACATTTCCGCGGCGGCGCTGGCCGTCGCGCGAGCGAACGCAGTGGCCCTCGGCCTCGAGCGCGCGGAGATGGTTCAAGGCGACTGGCTGGCCTGCCTGCCCGGGCGAACGTTCGATCTGCTGTTGAGCAATCCGCCGTATGTGGCCGCGGGCGACCCGGCGCTCGCCCAGCCGGAGCTGATGCGCGAGCCGCGGCTCGCGCTGGTGGCCGAAGATGACGGCCTCGCGGCCTTGCGCGCCATCATCGGCGCGGCGCCCGCGCATCTCGAGCCCGGCGGCTGGCTGTTGCTCGAGCACGGCGTGACCCAGGCTGCTGCGGTTGCGGGTGCGCTTGTGGCGCGCGGCTTCGCTCAAGTACGCTCGCACCGCGATCTCGCCGGGCGCGAGCGCATGACGGAGGGCCAATGGCCGACACATCCCTGATTCGATTCGAGACCTCGCACGGCGCTTTCACTGTGGAGCTCCATGCGAAGGAGGCGCCGCTCACCGTGGAGAACTTTCTCCGCTATGTCGATGAGCGGCACTTCGACGGCACGATCTTCCACCGCATCGTGCCGGGCTTTGTCATCCAGGGCGGCGGGCTCGATGCGCAGTTCCGCAACAAGCGCACCCACGAGCCCATCCGCAACGAGGCGAAGAACGGGCTGAAGAACAAGCGCGCCACGCTCTCCATGGCGCGCACCAGTGAGGTCGACAGCGCCACCTCGCAGTTCTTCGTCAATCTTTCCGACAACGAGTTCCTCGACCACAGCGCGCGCGATTTCGGTTACGCGGTCTTCGCCCGCGTCACGGAGGGGATGGACGTCATCGACAAGATCGCGGCCGTCAAAACAGGGCGCCGACAGGGCTACCAGGACGCGCCGCTCGAGGATGTGGTGATCGTGTCCGCGCAACGCTTGGGATCAGACGCCAAATAGCTCCGGCGACCATGCAGCGGGGGGTCTTCGCGCGGCTGCGGCGCTGGGTGCTGCTCGCGATCATCGCATGGGTGGTCGCGACGGTCGTACCGGTGGCGCTGCTGCGCTGGCTGCCGCCCGTCACCAGCGCATTCATGCTCGAGGCCCGTATCGGCGCGCTGTTCGCCGGCGAGAGGGACTACCGCACGGACTATCATTGGGTGAGTCTCGAGCGCATCTCGCCGCACGCCGCGATCGCGGTGATCGCATCCGAGGACCAGACCTTCCCGTTCAACTATGGGTTTGATCTGCAATCCATCCGTGGCGCGGTGCGCGCGGCGCAGCGCGGCAGGCGGCTGCGCGGCGCCAGTACGATCTCGCAGCAGGTGGCGCGGAATCTCTTTCTTTGGCCCGGCCGCAGCTTCGCGCGCAAGGGGATCGAAGCGTACTTCACCGTGTTACTGCAGGCACTGTGGCCGAAGGAGCGCATCCTCGAGGTCTATCTCAACGTGGCGCAGTTCGGCCCCGGCCTCTACGGCGTCGAGGCGGCGGCACGCCGCTTCTATCACGAGCCCGCTGCGCGCCTGACTGCGAGCCAGGCGGCGCTGCTCGCGGCCGTGCTGCCGAACCCGTCACACTGGCACGTCGACCGGCCGTCGCGTTTTGTTGCGTGGAAGCAGCAGTGGATTCTGTCACAGATGCGCAATCTCGGCGGCGCTGCCTACCTGCGGGAAGTGAAACAGAGCCAATAGTTCCGTCGCGCATGGCGCCCGGCGCATATAATCAACTCCATGACCGAGCGCGAATTGACTACGGCGGACTGGCGCGGCTACTCCGAGGCGCAGTTTCCCCAGGGAAGCTGGAGCTTGGACGACGATGTGCTGCGCGCGCTGGCGGGCGGACCGCCGGTGGATCTCATCACACGCGAGCGCTTCGGCGACTTCACGCTCCATTTCGAGTGGCGGATGCCGCGCGGCGGCAGCTCCGGCGTGCTCTACCGGGTCGACGAGCAGCTCGAGCATTCATGGCAATCCGGACCGGAGATGCAGCTTCTCGACGACGAGCATCACCAGGACGGCGCCAACGCGCTGACTTCCTGTGGAGCGCTCTACGGCCTGATCGCGCCCTGGCACGATCAGCGGGATATCGCCAACGCTTATCACAGTTCCCGCCTCGTCGTGCGCGGCAGCCTGGTGGAGCACTGGATCGATGACACGCAGGTGCTCGGCTACGACCTCGAGAGCGAGGAGGTGAAGGAACGGATCGGGCGCAGCAAGTTCCGCGAATGGCCGCAGTTCGCGCTTGTTGCGGCAGGACACATCGCCCTGCAGCACCAGGGCACGGAGGCCTGGTTCCGCCGCTTGCGTATCGAGAGTTAGATCATTCCAGTTCGGCGAGGAGCTCCGCCTGGTGCTCCTGCTGCAGCGCATCGAGCAGCTCGTCGAGATCGCCGTCCATCACCTTGTCCAGCTTGTAGAGCGTGAGATTGATGCGGTGATCGGTGACCCGCCCCTGCGGAAAGTTGTAGGTGCGGATGCGCTCCGAGCGGTCGCCGCTGCCGACCTGCAGTCGCCGCGCCTGCGCCTGTGCGCTGCGCTGCTTCTCCTCCTCCGCGGCCAGCAGGCGCGCGCTGAGAAGCTTCATCGCGCGCGAGCGATTCTTGTGTTGCGAGCGCTCGTCCTGACACTCGACCACGATGCCGCTCGGCAGGTGGGTGATGCGCACCGCGGAGTCGGTTTTGTTGACATGCTGGCCGCCCGCGCCCGAGGAGCGATAGGTGTCGATGCGCAGGTCCGCGGGGTTGATCGCCACTTCCTCGATCTCCTCGAGCTCCGGGAGGATCGCGACGGTGCACGCCGAGGTATGGATTCGCCCCTGCGCCTCGGTCTGCGGGACCCGCTGCACGCGGTGGGTGCCGGACTCGAATTTCAGCCGTGAGAACGCCCCGCGGCCGGCGATGCGGCTGATGATCTCCTTGTAGCCGCCGTGCTCGCCCGGGCTTTCACTCAGCACCTCGACCGAGAAGCCCCTGGCCTCGGCATAGCGCGCGTACATGCGCAAGAGATCGCCCGCGAACAGGGCCGCCTCGTCGCCGCCCGTGCCGGCGCGCACCTCGAGGAAAAGGCCCTTGTCGTCGCGCGGGTCCTTGGGCAGGAGAAGCTCGCGCAGCTGAGATTCCGTGGCCTCGAGTCCCGCCTGCAGCCGGTCGACTTCCTCGGCGCCAAGTGAGCGCATACCGGCGTCGGAGTCCGCGAGCATTTCGCGCGCCGCCGCAAGGTCTCGCTCCAGCTCGCGGTAATGCCGCAGCCGCTCGGCGAGCGGCTCGAGGCGAGCGTATTCGACGGAGAGGTCGCGGAACTGCGGCGAGCCCCCGGCGATATCGGCGGTGGCGAGCAGCCGGCCGACCTCCTCGAAGCGATCGGCGAGCTTCTCGAGCCGCTGGCGGATGGATTCCTTCATGATTGTGAGTTTTGCGGGGGGCGGCATTGTAGGCCATGCGCGCGGGCCGGGGAGGCTCTATAGTTACGAGTGTGCGTCCCCCGATTCATTGCGGTCGTAGCGTCGTTGCCCTCTGTCTGGCACTCGCCGCCGGCTGTGCCACGATGCCGGAAAAGGAGGCCCCACCGCCGCAGCCCGATGCCGCCGCACTGACCATAGTGGCGGAGATCGCGCTGCAGCGCGGTGACTGCAAGACCGCCGCCGAGACTTACGCCAGGGCAGCGCAGATCGCTTCCGCACCGGTGGCGCATCGGGCGAGCGAGGTCGGGCTGGCCTGCGAGGATCTCCCGGCGGCCTGGGCGTCCGCGCAGCGTTGGCGGGACCTCGATCCGCAGAGTCGCGAGGCGCTGGCCATGTATGCGACCGTGGCGTTGAAGCTCTATCGCATTGCCGATGCCCGCGCCGCGGTGAAGGCCTTCCTCAGCGCACCGCCGCCGCCGCCCCGGCGCGGCACAGTGGGCCGGCACGCGGAGAGTGCCGCGCCAATGGGCGGTGCGGACAGCGGCCTCGCCGATCTCACCACGCTGCTGCTCGAGGAGTCCGAGCCGCCGGAGGTGTTCGCGGCTCTCAACGGCATGATCGACACGGCGGGCGCGTCGCCCGCGAGGCTGACACTCCTCGGTGAGCTGGCCCTCGAGGCTTATGACGCCAATAGCGCGGAGCGTTACGCCCTGAGTGCGGTGCAGGAGAGCCCGAAGAACCTGGAAGCCAACCGTGTGCTGGCGCGGGCCTATGTGGTGTTGGGCGAGCCGGGAAAGGCGATCGCGACGGCACGTGGCCTGATGCGCGAGGATCCGCGGCACGGCATGTTCGAGCTGGCGGAGATCTACCAGGAGCTCGGCAGGGTGGAGGATGCGCACCAGGAGCTCGAGCGGCTGCGCACCGCCGATGCGCCCCGGGGTGAGGTCGACCGGCGCCTCGCGGTGCTGGCGTACGATTCCGGCGACATGCAGGAGGCGCAGCAGCGCTTCGCCGATCTCGCCGAGAGCGGTGAGGCGGACGACAGCACGCTGATGTATCTGTCCGACATCGCGGCGCGACAGGGCGATGTCGCCGCCGCGCTTGCCGGTTACGGCAAGCTGGCGGATTCGGCGCTGGCGCTCGAGGCGCGGGAGAAGGCGGCGGCGCTGCTCCTCGGCTCGCATCACACCAGCGACGCGCTCGCCCTTCTCCGGGAGTACGCGCGGCAGCATCCCGAGGAGAGCGTCGATCTGACCGTCGCGGAGGCGCAGCTTCTCGGCGACCACGGCCGCGCCGATGCCGCGCTCAGACTGCTGGGTGTCGGGCTGCGGGCTCATCCCCAACACCCGGCGCTCGAGTACGAGCGCGCGATCATCCTCGAGCAGGCTGGTCACGTGAGCGAATCGGTGCAGGCGCTGCAGCACCTGCTGGCCGCGCGGCCCGACGATCCCACGCTGTTGAATGCGCTCGGCTACACCCTGGCCGATCATGACATGGACCTGCCGCGCGCCGAATCGCTGATCCGCCGTGCCCTGGAGATGATGCCGGACAATCCGGCGGTACTCGACAGCATGGGCTGGGTGCGCTTCCGCCGCGGCGATGCGGCCGGCGCGGTGTCCCCGCTCGAGCGCGCCTATGACATCAGCCACGATGCGGAGATCGCGGCCCACTGGGGCGAGGCGCTGTGGGTGGCCGGCCGGCACGAGGCCGCGCGCAAGGTGTGGGCGGAGGCGCTGGCGCGCGATCCCGACTCCAAGGCGCTGCAGGCGGTCGTCGCCCGCTACATCCCGAATGCGAAATGACACGCGACTCCTTCCGGCCGGCATCCCGTTGGCCGGCCTCGCGCTTGCCGTGGCGCTCGTTTTTGCGCTGGCCGGGTGTCAGACCGTTCCCGTCTCTCCCGCTCCCTCGGTATCGTGGAGCGTGCGCCGGCCGGAGCTCCAGGCCCTCGGCCGCTTCGGCCTCAATGGGCGTGTCGCGGTCGCTGTCGGCAATCAGGGTTTCAACGCCGGGCTGCGCTGGACGCAGTCCGCCGCGGTGACGCATCTCACTCTCACGGGCCCCCTCGGAGCGGGCGGTGTGGAAGTAACCGCGGATGGAGACGATCTCAGCGTCGTCACTTCGAACGGCAAGCGCCTGGGCAACGCCGCCGCGCGCGCGCAGCTCGAAGAGAAGCTCGGCTTCGAGCCGCCGCTCGCCAGCCTGCGGTACTGGGTGCTCGGCGTGCCGGACCCGGACCCGTCCGCGCCCGCCTCCGTGCAGCTCGATTCCCAACAGCGCGTCACACAACTGACCCAGGGTGGGTGGCAGATCGATTACACCGCCTACATGCCGGTCGGGGCGGAGTGGTTGCCCCGGCTGCTCACCCTGCGGCGCCAGGATGTGCGGGTGCGGATGGTCGTGGACGGATGGCAGCTATGAGCGCGGATGCGGCTGAGGCGCGCCACGACAGCCTCTGGCCGGCGCCGGCGAAGCTCAATCTCTTCCTCCACGTCACCGGGAGGCGAGCGGACGGCTATCACGAGCTGCAGACGCTCTTTCAGCTCATCGATCTCTGTGACACCGTGGTGGTCGCTGTCCGCGACGACGGCGCGATCGAGCGTCCGGAGGGCCCAGCGGATGTGCCGCCGGACTCGGATCTCGTGGTCCGCGCGGCGCGGGCCCTGCAGGCTGCATCGGGTGCACGGCTGGGTGCCACCCTGCGGGTGCAGAAGCGCATCCCCATGGGGGGCGGCCTCGGCGGCGGCAGCTCCGACGCCGCCACCACCCTGCTCGCGCTCAATACGCTCTGGGACTGCCGGCTCGGGATCGATGAGCTGGCGCGCCTGGGCCTGCCTCTCGGCGCGGATGTGCCTGTATTCATTAGAGGTTTCTCCGCCTGGGCGGAGGGGGTGGGGGAGCGGTTGACCCCGGTGGAGCTCCCCGGGCGCTGGTACGTGGTCATCCATCCCGGCGTCGGGGTGAGCACCCGGGACGTCTTCCAGAGCCCTGAATTGACACGAAATTCCCCCGTCATCACAATACGCGCCTTTTTCGAGGCCGGCGGGCGCAATGACTGCGAGCCGGTGGTGCGGGCGCGCTGCCCCGAGGTGGCCGCGGCGCTCGATTGGCTGTCGCGATATGCGCCGGCAAGGCTGACGGGGACCGGCTCCTGTATCTTCGCGTCTTGCGCGACTGCCATCGAGGCGGAGCGCATCGCGGCGCGCGTACCGGACGAGTGGACGAGCTTCGTGGCGCGGGGACTTAATATCTCACCGGCGCATCGTTCCCTGTAGTGTTGTTGGGGTGTCGCCAAGTGGTAAGGCAGCGGGTTTTGATCCCGCCATTCGGAGGTTCGAATCCTTCCACCCCAGCCATTTATTTTGAGGCGGTTGGCCCGACGAGCCTATGACGACGAGCGATACACTGGCGCTGTTTGCCGGCAACGCCAATCCGGGATTGGCGACGGACGTCGCGCGGCATCTACAAACGCCGCTCGGGCGTGCCTATGTCGGCCGCTTCAGCGACGGTGAGGTGAATATCGAGCTGATGGAGAACGTTCGCGGCCGCGACGTCTTCATCGTGCAACCAACGTGTCCGCCCGCCAACGACACGCTGATGGAGCTGCTCGTCATGGTGGACGCGTGCCGCCGCGCCTCCGCGGCGCGCATCACCGCGGTCGTGCCTTACTTCGGCTACTCGCGGCAGGATCGCCGGCCCCGTGCAACGCGCTCGGCGATCACTGCGAAGCTGGTGGCCAACATGATCTCGAGCGCCGGAGTCAACCGGCTGCTCACGGTCGACCTGCACGCGGACCAGGTGCAGGGATTCTTCGACATCCCGGTCGACAACGTGTACGCGTCGCCGGTGCTGCTCGGGGATGCATGGAAGCAGGCGTATCGGAATGTGGTGATCGTGTCGCCGGATGTGGGCGGCGTGGTGCGGGCACGGGCCTTCGCCAAGCGCCTCGACGATGCGGAGCTCGCCATCATCGACAAGCGCCGGCCGCGGCCGAACGAGTCGAAGGTGATGAACATCATCGGCGACATCGAGGGCAAGAGCTGCGTGCTGGTCGATGACATGGTCGACACGGCCGGCACGCTCTGTACCGGAGCGCAGGCGCTGAAGGACGAGGGCGCCACCAAGGTGGTCGCCTACATCACGCACGCCGTGCTCTCGGGTGAGGCGGTGGAGCGGATCTCGCGCTCGGCGCTCGACGAGCTGGTGGTGACGGACACCGTGCCGCTTTCGGCCGCGGCGCGCGGCTGCAGCCGCATCCGCCAGCTCTCGGTAGCGGGGCTGCTCGCGGAGACGATCCGCCGCATCCGCGACGAGGAGTCGGTCAGCTCGTTGTATGTAGATTGAATTTTTCGGTTGCGTCGGGCTTGGTCGCGAGCCCTGGCGCGTTTTGTCATCAACGTTCGGAGAACATCATGCGTATTTCATTCAGCTTCGGCGCGGACGCGCGCGGGGCGCAAGGCAAAGGTGCGAGCCGCCGCCTGCGTCGCTCCGGCAAGGTTCCGGCCATTCTTTACGGCGGCCACAAGGAGGCGCAGGCGCTCGTGTTGGACCAGCAGAACCTCCTCACCATGATCGGTGACGAGCGCTTCTATTCCTCGATCGTGCAGCTCAAGATCGACGGCGCCGCGCAGGAGGCGATCATCAAGGATGTGCAGATGCATCCTGCCAGGAACGTCGTCGTGCACGTCGACCTGCAACGCGTCGTCGAGAATGAGGCGATCCGCCTGCACCTGCCCATCCACTTCAAGGGCGAGAGCATCAGCCCGGGCGTTAAGACGGAAGGCGGCATCGTGTCGCACATGCGCGCCGACGTCGAGGTGAGCTGCCTGCCGAAGGATCTGCCGGAATTCCTCGAGCTCGATCTGTCGCAGATGAGCCTGAACGACACCAAGTTCCTCGCCGACATCCCGCTGCCGCCCGGGGTCACGATCCCGGAGCTCGCGCATCGCAACACGCCGGTGGTCTCGATCCATGCCCCGCGTGCGGCGGAGCCGGAGCCGGTGGCTGCGGAAGCCGCCGCTGCCGCGACGCCTGCCGAAGGCGCAGCGCCTGCTGCCGGTGCGGCGCCTGCCGCCGGCGCGGCGCCCGCTGCCGGGGCCGATGCCAAGAAGGGCGAAGAAAAGAAGGAGGCCGCTCCGGCCAAAAAGGAGGGCGGCAAGAAATAGCGGCGGCGCATGGCGGGTCTGCCGCTCACGCTCATCGTGGGGCTCGGGAACCCGGGCCCCACGTATGCACGTACCCGGCACAATGCCGGCTTCGAGCTCGTGGACGAGCTCGCCCGGCGCACGGGTGTGAGCCTCAGGCACGAGGCACGGCATCAGGGCGAGCTCGCGCGCGCCGCCATCGGCGGTACGGACGTCTGGCTGCTGAAGCCCATGACCTACATGAACCTGAGCGGTCAGTCGGTCAGGAGTGTCGCCGGTTTCTACCGTATTCCCCCACAGTCGATCCTGGTGGCTCACGATGAGCTCGACTTTCCGCCCGGGTCGGTGCGCTTGAAGGAAGGCGGTGGTGCCGGCGGCCACAACGGGCTGCGCGATCTCATCGCCCAGCTCGGCGATGATTTCTGGCGGCTGCGGCTCGGCATCGGCCATCCGGGCGACCGCGGCGCCGTGTTGGATTATGTGCTCGGGCGCCCGCCGGCGACGGAGGCCGCGCTGATTCGCGAGGCGGTGCTCGCGGCCGCCGATGCCGTCCCGGTGATGTTGAGCGACGGCGCGCAGAAAGCGATGAATCACCTGCACGCCCGTGGCGGCGCAGGTTCTTAAAATAAGCGCTGGATCGGGGCACCCTGCCCCGCCCAGCGCGGTCGCGAGCAAAAACGCGGTTTTTGCTCGCGACCTCCGCCACCTGCGGCGGCGGGGCACAATCCTTGTGCCTGCCCACGTGGGTCACTAGCAGGAGTTCGTTGTATGTCCATCCGCTGCGGCATCGTCGGATTGCCGAACGTCGGCAAGTCGACGCTATTCAATGCCCTCACCCGGGCGCAGATCGCCGCCGAGAACTATCCTTTCTGCACGATCGATCCCAACGTCGGCGTGGTCCCGGTGCCGGACCCGCGCCTGCAGCGGCTGGCTGACATCGCGCATCCGGAGAAGATCATCCCGGCTGCCGTGGAGTTGGTCGACATCGCGGGGCTGGTTGCGGGCGCCTCCGAAGGAGCCGGGCTCGGCAACCAGTTCCTGTCGCACATCCGCGAGGTCGATGCCATAGCGCATGTGGTCCGGGCCTTCGAGAGCGGCGATGTCATTCACGTGGCGGGCAAGGTCGATCCGCTCGCCGACATCGAGACGATCGATACCGAGCTCGCTCTGGCGGATCTCGCCAGCGTGGAGAAGGCGCTCGACCGCGCCGCCAAGGCGTCGAAGGCCGGGGACAAGGACGCACTGCGCAAGCGCGCGCTGCTCGAGCGGGTGAAGACCCAACTCGATCAGGTGCGACCGGTGCGGGCGCTGGGTCTGTCGGAGGAGGAGCAGCGAGACATCAGGGACCTGCACCTGCTGACTGCAAAGCCGGTCATGTATGTGGCCAACGTGGCGGAGAACGGCTTCGAGGCGAATCCACTGCTGGCCGCCATCGAGGCGCGCGCCGCGAAGGAGGGAGCCGCCGTGGTACCGGTCTGCGCCGCGATCGAGGCGGAGATCGCCCAGCTGGAGGAGAGCGACCGTGCGGAGTTTCTGGCCGAGCTGAAGCTCAGCGAGCCCGGACTCGACCGCCTGATCCGCGCCGCCTACCGCCTGTTGGGATTGCAGACCTTCTTCACCGCGGGTCCGAAGGAAGTGCGGGCCTGGACGGTGCGAGTGGGGGCGACGGCGCCGCAGGCCGCGGGAGTGATCCACACCGATTTCGAGCGCGGCTTCATCCGCGCCGAAGTCATCGCCTTCGAGGATTATGTCGGCTTGCGCGGCGAAGCTGGGGCCCGCGAGGCCGGGAAGCTGCGGTTGGAGGGCAAGGAATACGTCATGCGGGAAGGGGATGTGATGCACTTCCGTTTCAATGTTTGAGAAACGGGTCACGGCACGGATGCGCCATTTTGTCGCGTTTGCAGGTGACAGGGCTGCCCGGCCTACGTATCGTGGGCTGTCGTCCGGCGAAGGTAAGAGGAAATGGAGCACGGCTTACGCCTCCTCATCCTGGAAGACGCTGCTGCAGAAGCCGAGCTGACCGTCAGAGCGCTTGAGACGGCGGGCCTCGGCTGCGCCTGGCAGCGCGTCGAGAGCGAGACGGAATTTCGCGCGGGGCTGCGCGAGCGGCCGGATATTGTCTTGTCCGATTTCACGTTGCCGCGATTCGACGGCATGTCGGCGCTGGCCATCGCCGCCTCGGAGGCGCCGGATATCCCGTTCATCTTCGTCTCCGGCACGATCGGTGAGGAGCGCGCCATCGAGGCGCTGAAGCATGGCGCCGTCGACTACGTGCTCAAGACCAACCTTGCGCGACTCGGGCCGGCAGTCAGGCGCGCGCTGGCGGAGGCCGCGTCGGACCGCGCGCGGCGTCAGGCGGAGGAGCGCGTCGCACGCCTCACGCGCGTTCTGCAAATGCTCTCGGGAATCAATGCCGCGGTCGTGCGTGTCCGCGACCGCACGGAGCTGCTCGAGGAGGCCTGTCGGATCGCTCATGCAGTGGGCAACTACGTCTGCGCGTTGGTGGTGTTGATCGATCCGCGGACGCGAACCGCGCGCGGAGCCGCGTGGGGGGGCGCCGGTCGCGAATTCAAGGAGGAGCTCACCTTCAGGGTGGACGATAGCGGCAGGAGCGAGGCGGGTGAGAGTGTCACCGACCGGGCGCTGCGCACAGGCGAAGTCGCCGTCTGCGACGATGTGACGCAAGTGGCGGGCCCCCTGCGCTTCGGCGACAAGCTCGAGACACTTGGAATCCGCTCGCTGGCCTCGATTCCGCTGCTCATCGAGCACACCCCGGTCGGGACGTTCACGGTGGGGGGCGCCGAGGCCGGTATGTTCGGCGAGGAGGAGATCCGGATGCTGCGGGAGGTTGCCGCCAACCTCTCCTTCGCGCTCCAGTACCTGTACAAGGAGGATACCGTCCGTTTCCTCTCCTACTTCGATCCGGTCACCGGGCTCGCCAAGCGCTCGCTCTTCTGCGAACGGGTGGCGCGCTCGCTCGGCCGCCGCGCCGGCGAGACTCAGGAGGTCGTGGTGGTCGCCTTCGATGTGGAGGGTCTGGGAGCGATCAACGATTCCCTGGGCCGACACGTCGGCGACCGGGTCCTGCAGTTTGTCGCCGATGCTCTCAGGTGCAACTTCGGCGGCAGTGAGGGCCTGGCACATCTGGAGGGCGGCAACTTCGCCGCCGTGGTGTTGGATTGCCCCTCCTACGAGGAGGCGGTGCGGCTGATCCATGACCGCATCACAGCGGCGTTCGGCAAGCCGCTCGCCACGGCGGGGCACGAGATCCCGGTGGCCGTCAGGGCGGGACTGGCACGATATCCGGAGAATGGCGCTGACGCGGAGGCGCTGCTGCAGAACGCGGAGGCGGCGCTGCACAAGGCGCGTAACACCGGCGAGCGATTCCTGCGTTATCGGCGGGAGCTCAGCTCGGAAGTCGCCGACCGCCTGGCTCTCGAGCGGCGGCTGCGCATGGCGCTCGATGCCGACCAGTTCATGCTCCATTACCAGCCGAAGGTCAGCATTGCGACCGGCGAGCTGGTCGGCGCCGAGGGGCTGTTGCGTTGGAACGATCCGCAGACCGGCGTCGTCAGCCCGGCGGTGTTCCTGCCGGTGCTCGAGTCGACCGGTCTCATCGTGGATGTCGGCGACTGGGTGGTGCGCCAGGCCGCACGTGATCTGGAGCGCTGGGCCGGCAAGGGGCTGAAGCCCATCCGCCTGGCCGTCAACGTCTCGCCGCTGCAGTTGCGCGAGCGGCAGTTCGCGGCGCGATTCTTCGCGGCCGCGGGCCGGAACCTCGCGGGCGCGCGCGGAATCGACATCGAGCTCACCGAGGGCGCCCTGCTCGATGACACGATGTTCCTCGGCCGGACGCTGCAGATTTTGCGCGACGAGGGCGTCCAGGTTGCAATAGATGACTTCGGGACGGGCTACTCGTCACTGAGCCGTCTCGCTGATCTGCCGGTCGACACGCTGAAGATCGATCGCTCCTTCATTTGCCGGCTGGCGGGCGACAAAACCGCGCAGGCCGTGGTGGGCACGATCATCTCGCTGGCGCGCGCGTTCGGGCTCAGTACCGTCGCGGAGGGCGTCGAGCGTGAGGAGGAGTTGGCTCTGCTCAGGGAGTTGCAATGCGAGCAGTCGCAGGGCTATCTGCACAGCCGGCCGCTGCCGGTGGAGGCGTTCGAGAGCCTCCTCGCGCGGACCCCCGATTCCAACGCTCGCTGACGTCAGCGCCGCCGCGGCTCCAGGATCTTCAACTGCAGACGGTCCGACCTGCAGAGACTTTCCACTACCGCCCGCAGCTCGCCGGCATTGCCGGTCAGAACCGCGCGGATTCTGAGAAGAGGCGACCCCAGCGGCACTTGCAGCGCATGCACGGCACCGGCATCCGCCGGAACGGCGCCTACCGAGCACCTGACGACGGCGGCGGGCCGTCCGAGGCGGGTCAGCAGTGTGATCAGGGATGCCCGGCTCCCGATCGGACGTTGCAGGCGGCGGGCAATGGGATCGGGCAGATAGGCGGCGTTGAGTGCGAGCGGCTCGCCATGGCTGTTGGATATAAGCCGCTCGAGAACATACGCGGTCGAGCCGATTTCGGCCGCGAGCGCGCGCAGGACCCGCGGGACCGGGGTCGCTTCGAAACGCAGTGTCCGCGTCGCGGCGCAGGAATCCAGCGCTGTCTGTATTTCGGACAGGGCATGTAACTCGAAACAGACGCGCGTCTGCGCACGCCGCGAGCGAGCGTAGGTTCCGCTTCCACGCCGACGCACGATGCGTCCTTCGCGCTCCAGCCGATCGAGGGCGCGGCGGACGGTGGTACGGGAGATCCCGTGGCGTACGCAGAGCTGTGGCTCGCTCGGCAGCGCGCTCTCCGGTGGGATGGTGCCGTCCTGCAGGGCAGCGGAGAGAAGCTCGTAGAGTCGATAGTATCGAGCCACCCCGTCGTCGAAGCGTCGGCTCGCGGGGCCGGTATCCCTTGTCAGGGAAGACCTGCTGCGTCGCGGGTGGCGTGTCGAGGCCATGAGAGGCGTCTCAGTTCTGCCTTTCCCTGCGGCGCCGTCGCCGCTTCTCATCGCTGATCTCGATCGTGGCGTGCGCCTGGTAACGGTCGGGACGATACAAACAGTCGACGTACGCCAGGATGCGGTGCCCCCGATCCCGTGCGAGCGTGCGCACGTTGAAAACCGGCTCGCCGATGGCTAGATCCAGGCTGTCGGCGGCAAGAGGATCGGCCTCCAAGGCCGCAAATTCCTGCTCGAGGCTGGTGCTGTGATGACCATGCGCTGCGAGCACAGTCAGGATGCCGCCACCGTCGGCGCCCGGGCGCCGCCGGGTCAGTCCGGCGCCGATTTCTTCCGGAAGGTATGCGCTCTCCAGCACGATCGGCTCGCGGCTGACGTAGCGTATGCGCCGGATGAGCAGAACGGTCTCGCCGAAACCAGGCTGCTCGTCGAGCAGGAACGCAGGTGCCGGCAGGAATCGGGAGGCAATGGTCCGGCTGGTGGCGGCCGCCGGCCGAGTGGCCTTGCTATCCAGCACCTGGGAGAAGTCCTTGGAAGCCGCGGCCTGCTTTTGCTGCCGCGCGAAGGTGCCACTGCCTCTCTTGCGCTCGATGCGGCCTTCCGCCTCGAGCCGCGCCAGGGCCCGGCGCACGGTCGAGCGGGAGATGCCGTAAACCTGCATGAGGCGAGGCTCGCTCGGCATGGTCTCCTCCGGGCTGAGCCGCCCATCGGCCAGCGCCTGGGACAGTACTCGGTACAGCCGCAGGTAGCGGGATACCCCTGCCCCGGACTTAATTGTTGTCGTTATACGCAAAGCGAGCCCTCGGCCGGGTAGGTATACACCTTCTGCTTGGGCGCGACTGGACTATTGGGTGGCTGGCGGGGCGGGTTGACACTGCCGGCAGGCCCCAAGGACAATGCGCCCCCCTCCTGGGCAGGCCGTCCACCTACGATCCGAATAGGGTGGCGTCCGGCATCGAAGAACAGTGGAAAGGTAGCTCAGCTGGTTAGAGCACGGCACTCATAATGCCGGGGTCGAGGGTTCGAGTCCCTCCCTTTCCAC
>CAWEXF010000017.1:0-43197 GCA_963812925.1 uncultured Pseudomonadota bacterium
CTCGCCGGCGCGGCCGGCTTCTGCGCCGCGTTGGGTTGCATCTGAGTCGAGAGAGAGCGGATCTGGGCGAGAACCCGGTCGATTTCCATCTGGCTCATGGTGGACCCCGTCAGGCGGCTGGTACGTCGATGCCCGCTTCGCGCAGGCGGGCGAGCTTGTAGCGCAGGGTGCGCGGGCTGATGCCGAGGCGCTCGGCCGCCTCGCGGCGGCTGCCCTGATTGTTGCGCAGCGCATCCAGGATGAGATCGCGCTCGGCCTGCACCAGCGAGCCGGCAAGCGAGCGGCTCGCATCGGCGGCGGCCGCGGCTGCCGCACCCGCGCCCGGCTGAGACAGCTCGTTCGCGAGCTCGAACTGAATGTGCTCGGGCCGGATCACCGGGCCGTTGACCAGGATGAGCGCACGTTGCAGCAGGTTGTCCAGCTCGCGCACGTTGCCCGGCCAGCCATAGGTGAGCAGCAGATGGGCGCCCTCGGCGCTCAGCGCCGGAATGGGCTCGCCCGGACGGCAGCGCGCCGTCAGCAGCTGCATGGCAAGCGGCAGAACATCGTCCCGGCGCAGCCGCAGCGGCGCGATGGCGAGCGGAAATACGTTGAGACGGTAATAGAGGTCCTCGCGGAAGCGGCCGGCGGCGACGTCCTCGCGCAGCCGCCGATTGGTGGTGGCGATGACGCGCACGTCGAGGCTGACCGGCATGCGGCCGCCGAGGCGCTCGACCTCGCGCTCCTGCAGCACGCGCAGCAGCTTGGCCTGCAGGCCGAGAGGCATCTCGGTCACCTCATCGAGCAGCAGTGTTCCGCCCTGGGCCTGCTCGAATTTGCCCGGATGCGCTGCATGCGCGCCGGTGAAGCTGCCGCGCTCGTAGCCGAACAGCATCGCTTCCAACATGTTCTCGGGAATGGCGGCGCAGTTGACCGCGACGAACGGCCGGCCGCCGCGGGGCGAGCGGCGATGGATGTAACGCGCCAGGACTTCCTTGCCGGTGCCGGACTCGCCGACTACGAGAACCGTGCAGTCGCTGAGAGCGACGCGGCGCGCGAGATCGACCAGGCGCCGAGAGCTCGGAGCGCATGCGACCGGATCGGATTCGGTGCGCCGCGCGCCGGACCCGACGCCGGCGGGGCTCGCCAACGGAGTTTCATCAGTCTCGGACATCCAACCTCCCATTCATGGGGCCGCTTCGTCGCGAGGGAGGGTGCAAAAGCCGTGCCGGGCGCAAACCGGCGGAAAAGCGTGAACGCTGTCACGTTGGCGGCAGGAATCCGCCGCGCGTGCGTCAAACTTCCGTCGCCGCCTCGATGCCGAGCTTGCGCAACTTCTCGACGAGAGTCGTGCGGCGCAGGTTGAGGAGGCGCGCGGCGTGCGCGACGGTGCCGTTGGCGCGGTCGAGCGCCTGTTGGACCAGGGCGCGCTCGATCGCGAGCAGGTGTGCCCGCAGATCGATGCCGGCTTCAGGCAGCGAGGTCAGCGTATCGGGCACGGCGAGCTGTGGCGGGCTTGCCGCGACGGCGTCGCCGCTGCCGGTTTGGAGCAGCTCGAGCGTCTCCTCTTCACCGAGAACGCTTTCGTCGTCGGCGATGACCGGCTGTTGCTCTTCCCATACCCAGCCCGCCACCGGCCGGTACTTCGGCGGCAGGTCCTCGATCTGCACGATGCGCCCGCCGGCGGTGATCGATAGCCGCTCGATGAGGTTGCCGAGCTCGCGGACATTGCCCGTCCACGGATAGAGTGCCAGAGCAGCGAGAGTACGGCGTGCGAAGTGCACTGCCGGCCGTCCGTCCAACACGTTCAGCGCCACGAAGTTCTGCACGATCAGCGGCAGATCCTCGATGCGCTTGCGCAGCGGCGGCATGTCGATGGGAAATACGTTGAGGCGATGATAGAGGTCCTCGCGGAAGGTACCGCGGCCTATCGATTCCTCCAGGTTGCGATGCGTCGCCGCGATGATGCGGACGTTGCATCGGATCGACACGTGGTTGCCGACACGCTCGAATACACGCTCCTGCAGCACGCGCAGCAGCTTTACCTGCATCGAGGGGCTCATGTCGCCGATTTCATCGAGAAACAGCGTGCCGCCTTCGGCGATCTCGAAGCGGCCCTTGCGGGCCGCGATCGCGCCGGTGAAGGAGCCCTTCTCGTGGCCGAAGAGCTCGGACTCGAGGAGCTCGGCCGGGATCGCGCCGCAGTTCACCGCGACGAACGGGCGGTTGCGCCGCGGGCTCAGGTCGTGGATGGCGTGCGCGGTGACTTCCTTGCCGGTACCGGACTCGCCGAGGATGAGCACGGTGGAGTCGTGAGCGGCCACCTGCCGGATGAGGGCGATGACCTCACGGATCGGGACGGAGTTTCCGGTCGGTAGCCGCGCCGCGGCGGCCGCAGTCGAGGTTATCTCGGACGGAGCGCTCTCGTCTTTGCCCGGTGCGAGGGCCGAGAAACTTTGCGCTGCCGCCATTTAGACTCCCACGTACACATCTCAAGTTCTTGTTGCGCGAACCCCATGCGCCGCCATGGTGCGCACGCGCGCCGGCGGGAGCTGTGATGCGCTTCCGGTTGCTCGTATGTGGAGACAGCTTCGGTCGCGCTCCGTGACCGCTGTCACAAGGTGATGGGCGGGTGTGCGGTCAGCGCTCGATATTCGGGCGGGTGAGCCGGACGCTGGTGCGCGTCCCGGCGATCTGGCGGCGATGGCGGCGGAACGCCATCTTCTCGATGACGTCGGCAACGGCCTCGCCGAGGGGGATGAATCGTGCCTTGACGTTGCCGTCCGGCGTGACGTTGGTCACGCGGCCGGGAAGACGCAGGGGCTGCGCGAGGCAGTCGTGCAGATAAACTTCGAGAACGCCCTGCGCGCCGGCTTCCGGCAGCGGAGCCGTGCCGCGCCAGACCGCGCCGAGCGCGTTGAAGCGCACGGAGGCGGGTGACGGCCGGGGGCGATTGGCGGCCAGGATCTGGCCGACCAGGTCGAGGAGCAGATTCATCTTGCGCTCGAGGCGCAGGATGTCGGCGGCGTAGGGATTGTTCTCGTCGGGCTTCTCGACCGGTCCGTGCTCTTCCATCGCATCCCAGGCCTGCAGCACCTGCAGATTGCGCTCCGCGAGGCCGGCAGCGATATCGGGCTCGAGCAGCCCCGGGGAGACGCGCCACAGGACCGGGAGCACGTCCTGGAAGGCGAGCTCCTCGTACAGCACTACTGTGTCGGCCCCGTCGAACATGCCCGGGTTATCGGCTGGAACGCTGGGCCCTTTAGGCGACTCCATTATGTCAAAATATCAAAAATCAACCCGCATTGCTAAGCGGAGTGATGTTCGTCTGCGTCTCGTCGAGGAAGAAGCGGCGTACCAACATGGCCTGCTGCAGCTTGCCCTTGCGGACGTAGGCCTCGTAGAGGAGGTCCTTCATCACCTCGAGGGCGATGCCGGCCTCATAGCCATCGAGCAGCGGGATGTTGGGACGGGGGTCGGTGGCGGTGCCGAAGAGGATGCTCTTGAGCTTGCCGAAGGTCTCCGTGGACAGGGCCGCAAGCTCCCGCACCTCGTTGAGCTCGTCGAACAGGCGCAGCTTGCCCGCCTCGCCGAGATCGGCGAACACCGCCTGCACCGTGCGGCGGCACATCGAGGCGAAGGCGTTGAAGGCGCCGCTGGAGAAGCAGGCCAGCGCTTCCTTGAAGAGCAGCTCCACTTCCTCGGGAAGATACGTGAAGGAGAATTTCTCGCGGGCGCGCTCCACCTCGATGAACTGCGGCGACAGCTCGATGCGGCTGGCGGCGTACATGCGAACGGCGAAGCGCAGGAAAACCGGGGAGTGGCAGGCGTCGCAGCTGTAGACGATGCCTACCTGAGCGGGGCGAGAGGCCTGCAGCTCCTCGAACCGGGGCACCGCGCTCACCGTCAGGTGGGCGACGACCTGGCAATGCGGACATGTCACCGCCAGGCTCTTCTCCTGGCTGTTGACGAGACGGCTCGATGCGTCGATGTGAATGGACATGTTACGCGAACGGCGGGCTTCCACGAGACTCGCCTCGGCTGCGGCGGTTCTCCGGCGTCTTCTTTGTCACCCGGTGTCGCGATTGTAGCCCATCGGCGACAGCCCAATCCGCATTTCGCGGGGTGCCGCGTTATGTCGTATCAGGCCGTGAAAATCTCCTTTATGCCACCGGCAATCAATACCGAGACGTCCATCAGCACGCGCGGCAGGGCGATGCCGCCGCGGGCGACGAGATACTTGGGCTCCCACTGCGGATCGAACCTGGCCTTGTAACGCCGCAGCCCCTCGAAGTTGTAGAAATGCTCGCCGTGGCGGAACACGAAATTGCCGACGCGGTGCCAGGCGGGCGCGAGCGGATGACGGTCGAGACCCGGGAGCGGCGCCATGCCGAGGTTGAGCCAGCGATAGCCCTGATCGCGGCCCCAGGCCATGAGCTCGATGAAGAGGAAATCCATGGTCGCCGGCGGCGCTGCCGGGCCGAAACGCATGAGGTCGACCGCGAGCTCGGCGCGCGTATCAGTGGTCCAGAGGTTGGCGAAGCCGGCCGGCGCGCCGCCCTCGCGCACCACGGCGAGCGGAAACCGGCGCAGGTACTGCGGCGAGAAATAGCCGACCGAGAAGCGCTTCTCGCCGGTCGCCTTGCTGGCGAGCCAGGCATCCGAGATACGTTGCAGCTCCGGCATCAGCGCCTCGCCGTCGCCGGCGGGGATCATCTCGAACGTGAGTCCGTCCCGAAGCGCGTCCCGGTGGGAGTGTCGGAGAGCGGCGCGGGCGGGCTCGTCGAGCGAGAAGTCCGTGAGCCGGACCCGCGCTTCTTCGCCAACCTTGAGCGGCGCGAGGCCGAGGTCCGCATACAAGGAGAGTCGCTCGGCGTTCGTCTGGTAGAAGACCGCTTGGCCGGCGTGGCGGGCGGCGAGCTCACGGAAGCGCCAGACCAGATCTTCCACGCCGCCGCGCGAGCCGACCGGGTCGCCGAGCGCGATCCAACTGCGGCCGGAGACCTGATACATGAGGAAGGCGTCCGCGGAGTCGTTGAAGAGTAGCCGTTTGTCCCCGATCAACGCCGCGTTCGCCAGACAGTTGTCCGAGCGGTTGATGATGGCCCGCGCGCGGTTGAGATCCTCGGTGCTCGCCACGGCCGGCTCGGGGCGCGCCGGTCGCAGCAGGTTCAGCATGACATATGCCGTCCCGAGCACGACGACCGCGAGGGAGGCGCGCAACATCCGCGGCGCGTTGGCGTGCAGCGCGAACGTCCACCACAGACGCTCGGAGTAAGGCACGTAGCGGTACGCCAGAATGCCGATCCAGATCGACAGGATGATGACCCCCGCGATGCTCGCGACCCACGCCGGGCTGAAACGCTCGTCGAGGATGGATGTGGGGCGGTAGAAAGCGCGCTTCCCGAGAGCCAACACGGCGAGCACCAGGGCGAGCACAATCGCTTCCTCGTAGCGAAGACCCTTGAGGAGGGAGGCGGCGATGCCGCAGGCCAACAGCGCAACGGATATGGAATAAGCGGCTCTGACGCGGCGGAACAGCGCCCGCGCCAGCACGAGCAGTCCCAGCCCGATGACGCTCGCCGCCAGATTCGAGATTTCCAGCAGCGCGAGCGGGATGAAGCGGTGCAGGAGCGCCAGGCGTGAGTTGATTGCGGGCGTCCCTCCGGAGACGAGCAATACAGTGCCGGCCAGAAAGGTGAGGGCGCCGGCGATCTGTGGGGCGACCGGCGCGACGTACATCGCGGCGCGCTCCCGCGCACGCGCCAGATGTGCGCGCGAGGCGCTCAGCTCCTTGTAGGCGAACAGGGTGGCGCCGAAGAGGAGCGGCACGAAAAAGTAGATGGCACGGTAGGCGAGGAGCGAGCCGAGGAGCGACTCGGCGGGAATGCCGCGCAGGATGAGCAGCATCACCGTCTCGAAGACGCCGATCCCGCCCGGCACGTGGCTCACGATTCCGGCGATGACCGCGATGGCGTAGGCGCCGATGAAGGGGATGAAGCCGATGTGCGCGCTCGACGGCAGCAGCCACCAGAGCACCGAGCCCGCAAGGCTCAGGTCGATCACGCTGAGCACCACTTGCGGCGGCCCGATCGTGGGCCCGGGCGCGCGCAGCGCCCAGCCGCGTATCTCGAGCACGCCGCGCGACAGCGCCGACCACAGTGCGTAGGCCGTTACCGCGGCGAGGAGCAGTGCGCCGACGAGGAACGTCAGACTGTGGCCCAAGTGCAGCACGGCAGCGCTCTGCGCCGGCGACAGGAATAGGGAGATGCCCGAGAGGGTGGCCAGCCCGATACCGATGGAGAGGCTGGCGAATGCGGCGATGGTCGCCACTTCCACCGCAGTGACGCCCGCGCTCGCGTAGAGACGGAAGCGAATCGCGCCGCCGGTGAAGGCCGCGAAGCCGAGCGTGTGGCCGAAGGAGCAGGCGATGAAGGAGGTGAAAAGAATCTGGCCGTAGCGCAGCCGCTTGCGCAGATAGCGTAGCGCCAGCACGTCGTACCCGCTCAGCACCCAGTAGCTGAGCGCGGTGGTGCCCAGCGCCGCGAGCACGCGGCGGCGCGGTATCGACTCGAGATGCGCAAAGACCCTGTCGAAGTGCAGGCGCGCGAGCTCGCCGTGCAGCACGTACGCGACCGCGCCGAACACCAGCAGAGCGGCCAGCGGGCCAATCCAGGGCAACAGCCCCCGGGTCTCGCTCTCGTGCTTCGCCGAGGCTGGCGGGTCTGTCACGTCGTCAACGGGTGAGCGGCTTGTAACGGATGCGATGCGGTTGCGCCGCTGCGTCGCCCTTGCGGCGCTTGAAGTCCTCGACATACTCCTGGTAGTTGCCCTCGAACCAGACGACCTGCGAGTCACCCTCGAAGGCGAGGATGTGGGTCGCGATGCGATCGAGGAACCAGCGGTCGTGGGAGATCACGACGGCGCAGCCCGGGAAACCGAGCAGCGCCTCCTCGAGCGCGCGCAGCGTCTCGATGTCGAGGTCGTTGGTCGGCTCGTCGAGCAGCAGCACGTTGCCGCCGGATTTCAACACCTTGGCGAGATGCACGCGGTTGCGCTCGCCGCCCGACAGCTCGCCGATCGTCTGCTGCTGCTGCGAGCCCTTGAAGTTGAACCGCCCGACGTAGCTGCGCGAGGGGGTCTCGTAGTTCCCTACCTTGAGGATGTCGAGGCCGCCGGAGATCTCCTGCCAGACGGTCTTCTTGTCGTCGAGCGCGTGGCGCGACTGATCGACATAGGCCAGCTTCACGGTCGGCCCCACGCGGATCTCGCCGGCATCCGGCTGCTCGCCGCCGGTCAACATCCGAAACAAAGTCGTCTTGCCGGCGCCGTTGGGGCCGATGATGCCAACGATGCCGCCGCGCGGCAGTGAGAAGGACAGCCCGTCTATGAGGAGACGCTCGCCGTAACCCTTGCGCAGCCCTTTGACCTCGATCACGAGCTCGCCGAGGCGCTCCCCGGGAGGGATGTAGATCTCGTTGGTCTCGTTGCGCTCCTGGAACTCGCGCGAGGCGAGCTCCTCGTAGCGTTGCAGGCGCGCCTTGCTCTTCGCCTGGCGCGCTTTCGGGTTCTGGCGCACCCATTCGAGCTCGTGCTCGAGCGCCTTGCGCAGCGCTTCGCGCTCGCGCTCCTCGAGCTTCAGCCGCGCTTCCTTCTGCTCGAGCCACGAGGAGTAGTTGCCGTGCCAGGGGATGCCGTGGCCGCGATCGAGCTCGAGAATCCACTCCGCCACGTTGTCGAGGAAGTAGCGATCGTGCGTTACGGCGACGACGGTGCTCGGATATTCTTCCAGGTAGCGTTCGAGCCAGGCGATCGATTCCGCGTCGAGATGGTTGGTGGGCTCATCGAGCAGCAGCATGTCGGGAGCGGAGAGCAGCAAGCGGCACAGCGCGACGCGGCGCTTCTCGCCGCCCGACAGGGTGTCGATCTTCGACTCCCAGGGCGGCAGGCGCAGCGCATCCGCCGCGATCTCGAGCTTGCGCTCCAGCTCCCAGCCGCCGGCGGTATCGATGGCGTCCTGCAGCTTCGCCTGCCGCTCGAGGAGAGCATTCATCTCGTCATCTTCCATGGGCTCCGCGAAGCGGTCGCTGATGCGGTTGAATTCCTCGACCAGCTTGAAGGTTTCGCCGACGCCTTCCTCGACGGTGCTGCGCACATTACTCGCGGCGTCGAGCTGTGGCTCCTGCGGCAGATAGCCGACGCGGATGCCGTTCTGCGGGCGGGCTTCGCCCTCGATTTCCTTGTCGATGCCGGCCATGATCTTGAGGATCGTGGACTTGCCCGCCCCGTTCAGGCCCAGCACGCCGATCTTGGCGCCGGGAAAGAAGGAGAGGCTGATGTCGCGGAGAATAACGCGCTTCGGGGGGACGACCTTGCCAACCCCCTGCATGGTGAAGATGTATTGAGCCATTTCCTGTCGAGCTTCGAGTGAGGCAGCGAGCGAGCATTATCATCGACTGGGCGCCTCTTGGGCAGGTGGGCTCCGCCCGGGCTGTGTTAGCCTAGGCTACCCCTTAGAGACTCACGCATGAGTGACAACGTCGTGGTGATCGCCGGCGAGCGCCTCGCGCGCTACGGCTTCGGTGACGGCCACCCATTCGGGCCCGATCGGCACGCGGCATTCCTGCGCGAGTTCGGGGCACGGTCGCTCGATCGCAAGGTGCGGGTGCTGGAGCCACGCGATGCCAGCGACGAGGAGCTGCGCGCGTTCCATACCGCGAGCTATCTCGAATTGGTGCGGGAGCGCTCCACGAGCGGCCAGGGCTATCTCGATGCAGGCGATACGCCGGCCTTTCGAGGTGTTTACGAAGCCGCGGCCTGCGTGGTGGGCGCGACCCTGACCGCAACCCAGGGCATCATGGCGGGCGATTTCCGCCGTGCATTCGTGCCGATCGCAGGACTCCATCACGCGGCGCGCGACCACGCCGCCGGCTTTTGCGTATTCAATGACTGCGGCGTCGCCATCGAGCTGCTGCGCAGCCGGTTCGGGCTTGGACGCGTCGCATATGTCGACATCGATGCGCATCACGGCGACGGCGTTTTCTACGCCTTTGAAAGCGACCCCGCGGTCATCTTCGCCGACGTGCACGAGGATGGTCGCTACCTCTATCCCGGAACCGGCGGCGAGGAGGAGACGGGTCGCGGTGCCGCCCAGGGCACCAAGCTGAATTTACCGCTGCCGCCGGGTGCGAACGACACCCTCTTCGCCGACGTGTGGCCGCGGGTCATGGCGCATCTGGAGCGCTTCGAGCCTGAGTTCCTCATCCTGCAATGTGGCGCCGACAGCATCGAGGGAGATCCGCTGACGCATATGCGCCTGACACCTCGGGCGCACGCGCGCGCGGCTAGCGAGCTCGCGGCCCTCGCGGACAGGCTGGGTCACGGGCGGCTGCTGGCGCTCGGTGGCGGGGGCTACAACCGCGCCAATCTCGCCAGTGCCTGGAATGCGGTCGTGGAGAGCCTGATGGGGTCCCCGACAGACTGACCCCTCCCGGCCCCCTGTCGCCGTGGGGCACGCTGCGGTCGCCTGCCGGCCAGTCAAGGCGAGGGGCTTCCGGTACAATCCCACGCCTCTTTCCGCTTTCCTCGACAGGGCCCCGAATGTTCGCCAAGAGCCTGGATATCCGCAGTTTCGACCCCGAGCTTTACCACGCGCTCGAGGGCGAGCGCCGCCGCCAGGAGGAGCACGTCGAGCTCATCGCGTCGGAAAACTACGTCAGCCCACGGGTGCTCGAGGCGCAGGGCTCCGTCCTCACGAACAAGTATGCCGAGGGCTATCCGGGCAAGCGTTATTACGGCGGCTGCGAGTACGTCGACATCGCCGAGCAGCTCGCGATCGATCGGGCCAAGAAACTCTTCGGTGCGGCTTACGCCAACGTGCAGCCGCATTCCGGATCGCAGGCCAACGCCGGCGCCTATCTGGCACTGGTGCAGCCGGGCGATCCCATCATGGGGATGAGCCTCGATCACGGCGGTCACCTCACCCATGGGGCGAAAGTCAATTTCTCGGGAAAGTTCTTTCGCGCCACCCAATACGGCATTCGCCCCGATACGGGCGAGATCGATTACGAGCAGGTGCGGCGGCTGGCGGAGGAGCATCGCCCGAAGATGATCATCGCGGGCTTCTCCGCCTACTCGCGCGTGATCGACTGGGCCCGCTTCGCGGAGATCGCCAAGAGCGTCGGCGCGTACTTCGTGGTGGACATGGCGCACGTCGCGGGGCTCGTGGCGGCAGGCATCTATCCCAACCCGATACCGCACGCCGATGTCGTCACGACCACGACGCACAAGACACTGCGCGGACCGCGTGGCGGCCTGATTCTGGCGCGTGAGAACGAGGAGATTGCGAAGAAGCTCAATTCGATCATCTTTCCGGGGACGCAGGGCGGTCCGCTGATGCATGTCATCGCGGCGAAAGCCGTGGCGCTGCTCGAGGCGCTGCAGCCGGAGTTCGCCGTTTATCAGCGCCAGGTGTTGGCGAATGCGCGCGCGATGGCCGCGAGGCTCGCCGGCCGCGACTATCAGATCGTCTCGGGCGGCACCGACAACCACTTGTTCCTGCTCAGCCTCATCGGCCGCACGATCACCGGCAAGGAGGCTGACGCGGCGCTGGGCAAGGCCAACATCACGGTCAACAAGAACGCCGTGCCGAACGATCCGCGTCCGCCCGCGATCGCGAGCGGCCTCAGGATCGGCACTCCGGCTGCAACTACGAGGGGCTTCAAGGAGCGCGAGGTCGAGCAGGTGGCCGACTTCGTCGCCGACGTGTTGGATGCTGGCGGCGCCGATGCCGCCGTAGAGCGGGTGCGCGGTCAGGTGCTGGAGCTCTGCCGGCGCTTCCCCGTCTACGGTCAGTAGGAGATCGCAGTCCGGGCGGGGCTGCGGTCCGAACGAGCAAATTCGTGCACTGCCCGTTCTGCGGCCACGTCGAGACGAAGGTAACCGATTCCCGGCTTGCCGGTGAGGGACGGCAGATCCGCCGCCGCCGCGAGTGTCTCGCCTGCGGCGAGCGGTTCACGACCTTCGAGACCGCGGAGCTGGTGATGCCCATGGTCGTCAAAGGCGACCGCACCCGCGAGCCCTTCGATGAAGGCAAGCTCCGCGCCGGGATGGACAAGGCGCTGGAGAAGCGGCCGGTGCCGCTCGCACAGGTGGACGAGGCGCTGAGCCGCATTACGCACAAAGTCCGCGCGCTCGGCGACCGGGAGGTGCCGGCGCGAGTCGTCGGCGAGCTCGTGATGGAGGAGCTGCGGCAGCTCGACGAAGTCGCCTACGTGCGCTTCGCATCCGTGTACCGGCACTTCGAGGATGTCGAGGCTTTCCACGAGGAGATCCGCAAGCTCCGCGATCAGCGCGAGGTCAATGAGCCTGCCCGGCAGCAGAAGCGCCCCCCGAAACGACAGCCGGCGCCGGATCGTGATCAGCTCTCTCTGTTGCCGGAGCCGTCCTCATCGGAGGAGCCGAACAAGTGAGGCGGACCATCCGTGTTCACCGACTTTGATCGCAGAGCGATGGCTCGCGCGCTCGAGCTCGCCGAGCGCGGTCTCGAGACGACCCATCCAAATCCACGGGTCGGTTGCGTCATTGCGCAGGGCGAGGAGATCGTCGGCGAGGGATGGCATGAGCGCTCGGGTGAGCCCCACGCCGAAATCAACGCGTTGGGCGCAGCCGGCCCCAAAGCTGCCGGCGCAACTGCCTATGTGACATTGGAGCCGTGTAGCCATTACGGACGTACGCCTCCCTGCGTCGACGCATTAATTGCCGCGCGGTTGGCGCGCGTCATCTTTGCAGTGGAAGACCCCAACCCACGAGTGAGCGGTCGCGGCGCGGAGGCGCTGCGGCGCGCGGGAGTGGCCGTCGAGCCGGGCCTGTTGGCGGCGGAAGCTGCCGAGCTCAATCCCGGGTTTCTGAAGCGCATGCGCACCGGGCGGCCCTGGGTCAGGGTGAAGCTCGCAATGAGTCTCGATGGCCGCACGGCGCTGGCGAACGGCGCGAGTCAGTGGATCACTGGTCCGGCCGCGCGTGAGGATGTGCAGCACTGGCGTGCCCGCAGCTCCGCAATTCTGACGGGTATCGGCACGGTGCTCGCCGATGATCCGCGGCTCGATGTGCGCTTGCCCGACCCGCCCTCGGGACGTCCGCGGCTGCAGCCTTTGCGGGTCGTGCTCGACGCTCGGTTGCAGACACCGCCTGGTGCGAAGATTCTGACGGTCGGAGGCACCGTCCTGATCATGACGGCCGCAGATCAAAGCGCGGCTGAAGTCGAGCTCGCCAGTCGGCGTGCCGTTCTCGTCGAACGCGGCGCTGTAATCGAGGAACTACCTGCCTCGGAGACCTCCACGGCGGTGACCGCTGGCGGGCTCCGCTTGAGTCTGCCCGATATGTTGGACCGGCTCGGCGAGCGCGAGATCAACGAGTTGTGGGTCGAGGCGGGGCCGCGTCTCGCCGGCGCGTTGCTGCGTCAGATGCTGGTTGACGAGCTGATTCTTTATGTCGCGCCGAAGCTGCTCGGCCCGCAGGCGCGGCCGCTGGTTGAGATGAGCGAGCTTCGAAGTCTGCCCGAGGCGCCCAACTTCACGGTCGTCGAGTCCGGTCAGATTGGCGATGACGTTCGATTACGGCTGCGGCCGCAGGCAATTAAAGGAGGAAGGTAGCAAATGTTCACGGGCATCGTTCTAGACGTGGGCCGAGTGGTGAGTCGTGAAACGCGCGGCGGAGACGCCCGGCTGCTGATAGCCTTCGATCGACTCGACCCTTCTGGAATTAGCGTAGGTGACAGCATCTGTGTGCAAGGCTGTTGCTTGACGGCAGTCGAGTTGCGCGACCGTACGTTCGCGGCCGACGTATCTCGCGAGACGCTCTCGCTCACAACACTCGGCGATCTTGCGCCCGGCTCTTCTGTCAATCTGGAGACCTCGCTCAAAGCCGGCGATCCCCTCGGGGGACACCTCGTTTCCGGCCACATCGACGGTGTCGCTGAGATCAGCGCGATGAGCGGCGATGCGCGCTCAACGAGAGTCGAGGTTTCCGTGCCGCCGACTCTGGCGCGCTACATCGCCCGCAAGGGGTCCGTCGCGATCGACGGCGTGAGTCTCACAGTAAACGAGGTGGAGGGTGTCACGTTCGGCATCAACCTCATCCCGCACACCCAAACCGTAACGACCCTTGGCGACTTACGTGTCGGAACCCGCGTCAACGTTGAGGTAGACCAGATTGCTCGCTACGTCGAGCGGCTCCTTAGTGGGGTGTAGAACTGCTCTGGTGACGGATAAGTTTACATATTCGGCGAGTCCCCCTCGTCTCGCAATCCCTAAGAGGCTGATTGGATTGAGCTTTCGGCCTCGGGTATGGAATCTGCATTGGTAGGCGGAACCCGCCGGCGAGACTGCCTGGCGCCATACCAAACAACGAAAAAACGGGGAATCTGATGAAGCGAGTTTTGAGTATTGCCATGACCTGTGGGCTCATGGCCGCAACCAGCGCCGCTGTCGCTGGCACCATCGATCTGTCTCTCGGCGCATCGACCCAGGATTTCACCGGGATCGGCGTCTACAATGGCGGCGATGGTGGCTATCAGCTGCTGCGCTTCGAGCAGGGCACTTGCAGTGGCATAGCGTCCGCGACCTGCACCCTCGGAGGCTCGTTCACTTCGAGTGTCACCGGCTTCACGTCGGGCACCTGGTCATTCGTTACGACCTACTCCGGTGCGCCCGTCAGCGCCGGCATGCCGGAGGGTATCGCTGAGGCTTACTACGGCAACGGCAGCGACCCGAACTATTGGAACTACATCTACGCCTCGCCGTCGACTGACATGACGCTGACGTTGAACTCGGGAGGCAAGAGTTACCTCATTCCGATGATGACCGACGGCAGTTTCGACGCCGGCACCAACTTCTCCTTCCTGTACGTCGGCACCGAGACCTGCACGGGTCTGCCGTCGGGAACGGGTTGCAGTAATTCGACGGTCGGACTGGTCGCGGGTGCCACGATCACGGGACCGAGCACGATGAACGTGTCGTTCCAGAACCCCAACTCCGGCTCCGGCGGCACGGTCCCTGAGCCGGCCACGCTGAGCCTACTCGCGCTGGGTCTCGCCGGAATCGGGCTCGCCCGTCGCCGCCGATACGGCTGAGCGCATCAAGCGCGCAGAAGATCCTGCGCCTCGCGCCACAGGCGGGGAATGACTCGTGTAGCGGACTCGCGGCGAGCCAGGCTCGCCGCCTGGCCCGCCCAGGCTTGCATTCCTCGCAGCGTGCCCTGCTCGATTGCCCTGCGCCGCATGGGAGCGGTGAGCCCGCGCTGCACGGGATAGGGTGCGGGCGAAGGAGCGTCGGGCGCAGCGGCGGCGCGGACGTAGTCCGTTAGTAGAGCGCGACCTGCACGACCGCTGAAGGCGCGAGTTAGAGTTGTACCTTCCGGGCGGGCTGCGCCGAGAGCGTCGGACCAGGCCTGCGGGAGTTGAGCTTCCGGACAACGGAGAAACGCGGTGCCAATCTGCACTGCGCTGGCGCCGAGCAGCAATGCCGCGGCGATGCCGCGCGCGTCGGCTATTGCCCCCGTTGCGACCACTGGCACGCGCACCGCGTCGACCACTTGCGGCAGAAGCGCGAACAGCCCCACTTGTTGCTGTTCCGCCGCTGCGTTATCGAAACATCCGCGGTGCCCCCCGGCCTCCATTCCCTGCGCAACGATGACATCCGCCCCGGCAGCTTCTGCGAGGATCGCCTCCTTGACCGTAGTCACTGCCGCATACCAGGCAATTCCCGCGTTCTCGAGAGCCGCGACGAGCGCGGCGGGGAAAACGCCCATGATGGAGGAGGCAACGGCGGGCCGCAGCGAAAGCAGCGCTTCGCTCTGAGTCTCGAAGTCGCGGGGAACCTCGTCGGCTGCGCTCTCCGGAACCGGCGGGCCCCATAGTGCGAGAAACTGGCGCACTCGCGCCTCATGCTCCGAGCTCCGGGACGGCGGCGGCTCGGGTACCCAGAGGTTGATCTGGAACGGTGCGGCGGAAGCTGCCCGCACCGACTCCGCCCACGCGCGCATTTCCTGCGGGCTGAAAGGCAGGGCGCCACAGCCACCCATGCCGCCAGCCTCCCCGACGGCGATGCTCAAGGACGGCGGGCAGGCGCCTGCCATCGGCGCGAGCAGAATCGGCACTCGCAGTCCGAATCGGCGGCAGAAATCATCGCAGCGGTCGCTCAGTGCGCTCATGGTCACCACCTGCTCATACCGATACTCGCTTGCCATCAATTATGGCCTGTGGCACCATTACGGCGATCGCTTCCCCGGAGCCCAAAATGCCGAAGTCGCCGTCACGGACATTCGTGAACTTCCCTCTGTGGCGCCTGTTGTTGACCGCCGCTCTGCTCGCGGCCGCGCCGCTCGCGCTTGCTGCCCCGCCGCCCGCCGTCGATCAGCCGGCCCCGCAGCTGGTCGTGCCGCAGCTCGATGGTCATCCGTTCGACCTCGCGAAGCTCCGCGGCAAGGTGGTGCTGGTGAACGTATGGGCGACCTGGTGCTCCCCCTGCCGCGTCGAGATGCCGACGCTCAATGCGTTCTACCGTCGCTATCATTCTCACGGGCTCGATCTCCTCGGTCTCAGCATCGACGAGGCGTCGGATGTCGCCCAGGTGCGGCAAGTGATGAAGCAGTTCAGCTACCCGGGGGCGCTCGCCAGCGCGGCCAAGGTCAATGGCTTCGGGGAGCCGATCGCGGTCCCGATCACGTACGTGATCGATGCCCACGGGGTGATCCGCGCCCAGTTGCAGGCCGAGGGGCCGTCCGGCGTCTCCAAGCAGGCGCTGGAAGCAGCCGTATTGCCGCTCCTGGCCCAGTAGAACCGCCGCTAAACCCCGCAGGTATACTTGGGGCACTTACTCCGAGGCGCACCCATGTCGAAAGTCCTGCCCATTTCCAGCAAACCGACCATGCCGGCCGCCTCCGCCGGCCTGAACTCCGTCGAGGAGATCGTCGCCGACCTCAAGGCCGGACGCATGGTCCTCATCATGGACGACGAGGATCGCGAGAACGAAGGCGATCTGATCATGGCGGCCGAGCTTGCGACGCCGGAGGCCGTGGCGTTCATGATCCGCTACACCAGCGGCATCATCTGCGTCCCGATGGAGGAAGACCGGCTGACGCGCCTCGACCTGCCGCAGATGGTCGCGAGCAACAGCGAATCGCATCGCACCGCCTTCACCGTGTCCGTCGACGTGCGCGCCGGGACGACGACGGGCGTATCCTCGAGCGACCGGGCGGCCACCATCCATGCGCTGGCCGACATCAGCTCGAAGCCGCTCGACTTCGCGCGGCCGGGCCACATCTTCCCGTTGCGCTCGCGTCGCGGCGGTGTGCTCGTGAGGACGGGCCACACGGAGGCGGCCGTGGACCTCTGTCGGATGGCCGGCCTGCAGCCGGTGGGAGTCCTCAGTGAAGTGATGAACGAGGACGGCACGATGGCGCGGCGGCCGGAGCTCGAGGCTTTCGCCAAGCGCCATGGCCTGAAAATCGGCACCATCGCCGACCTCATCCGCTACCGGCTGCGCAACGAGCGCTCCGTCGAGCGGGTGAAGGCGCAGGCCGTGCAGACGGAGCTCGGCGAGTTCACGCTCTATGCATATGAGGACCGCGTCAGCCAGGAGGTGCATCTCGCGCTCACTCGCGGCAAGCTGCGGGGTGACGAGCCTCCGCTCGTCCGTGTACACGTAGTGGATCCACTGCGCGACCTTCTTGGCATTCGGGCAGACCCCCTGGCCTGGACGCTGCGGGCCGCTATGGAGCGGATAGCGCGCGCCGGCAGTGGCGTCATCGTGATCCTGCGGGACCGTGAGTCGTCCGGCGACCTGCTGGAGTCGGTGCGAACGTTGGCGGCGTCGGGGAACGTTGATGGGAAGTCTGATGCGTCCTCGGGCGCACCCACTGCGCAGCGAGATGGCGAGGTGCTGCGGACCTTCGGTGTGGGCGCGCAGATCCTGAAGGATCTCGGGGTGCGTCGGATGCGGGTGCTGTCGGCACCGAAGCAGATACACGGCATCTCGGGGTTCGGTCTCGAGATTGAGAGTTACGTCGGAGAGGACGTTTGAGCGTACCGCGCGTTCTCGAGGGCGAAATCGTCGCTCGCGGCCGCAAGGTGGCCATCGTCGCCGCGAAGTTCAACGATTTCATCGTCGCGAGTCTCCTCAAGGGCGCCACCGCGGCGTGGCTGGAGCACGGCGGTCCCGCGGAGGACCTGCTGGTCGCGCGGGTACCCGGCGCCTTCGAGATCCCCGTCGTCGCGCGCAAACTCGCTCTGTCGGGGCGCTATGACGCGGTGGTGGCGCTCGGCTGTGTGATTCGCGGCGATACGCCGCACTTCGAGTACATCTCCGGTGAATGCGCGCGTGGCCTGCAGCTTGCGAGCCTGGAGACCGGAGTGCCCGTGATCTTCGGGGTCCTCACCGTCGAGACCGTGGACCAGGCGCTCGAGCGGGCGGCTACGACCGCCGGCAACAAGGGTGGCGAATCCATGGCGGCCGCCCTGGAGATGGCGAGCCTCATGGCGCGCCTCTCATCCTGACATTGGATGCGCGACGACCTCCCGATGCCGACTGAGCCTTCGACCCGCACGCTCTCCAGCCAGCGCTCGGTCGCGCGCAAGCTCGCGATGCAGGCGCTGTATCGCTGCCAACTCAACGAAGCCCCGTGGCAGGACCTCGTGCAGGAGTTCCGCGATGCGGACGATATGCCACGGGCGGATGGCGAGTACTTCCGCGAGCTGGTCGAAGGTGTCTGGCGCGCCCGCGAAGCGCTCGACGCGGACCTGTCCTCGTGGGCGGATCGGGGTCCCGCGCGGCTCGATCCCATAGAGCATGCGGTGCTGCTCATCGGCGTCTACGAGCTACGCCACCGCCAGGACGTGCCGTACCGTGTAGCCATCAGCGAGGCGGTGGCGTTGGCCAAGCGCTTCGGCGCGACCGACGGCCACAAGTACGTCAACGCGGTGTTGGATCGGGCGGCGCGCGCTCTCCGTCCCAACGAGCATTGACACGTGTCTCTGTCGGAATTCGACCTCATCGAGCGGTACTTCCGTGGATGCGGTGCGAGGCGCGCGGATGTCCGCGTGGGTGTGGGAGATGACGCGGCGATTCTCGAGTGCCCCGCCGGCGCGGAGCTCGTCGCGGCGGTGGATAGCCTGGTCGACGGCGTACATTTTCCGCACGGCTCGCCGCCGGCCTCCATCGGCCACCGCGCCTTGGCCGTCAACCTGAGCGATCTCGCCGCCATGGGCGCCCGTCCTGCCTGGGCTCTCCTCGCACTGACTCTGCCTCGAGCCGAAGAGTCGTGGCTGTCGGAGTTTGCGGCGGGCATGGCGGCACTGGCGCGCGATCACGAAGTCGCGCTCGTCGGTGGCGACACTACATCCGGGCCGCTATGCGTCACCGTCACGGTCCTTGGACACGTACAGCGCTCATCGGCGCTGCTCCGCTCGGGAGGCCAGCCCGGGGACGCCGTCTTCGTGTCTGGAACTCCCGGCGATGCGGCCGCGGGTCTCGCCATCGAGCAGGGCAAACTCGCCGCCGACGATGAGATGGCGGCGTATCTGCGGGACCGCTTTCTATACCCCGCGCCGCGGCTCGCACTCGGGGAATGCCTGCCTCGCTACGCCAATGCCTGCATAGATGTGTCCGACGGCTTGCTGGGAGATGCGTCCAAGCTGGCACGTGCCAGCGGCTGCGGCGTGGAGATCTCCTATCGTGACTTGCCCGTCTCGCAGGCGCTGGTACGCGCGGTGGGCGAGGAACGGGCGCGCGAGCTCGCGCTCACCGGCGGAGATGATTACGAATTGTGTTTCAGCGTGCGCCCCGTTCATGTCGCGAGACTCCTGGCGGAGTTACCGCCGGAGCGCTGGGGCTATACGCGTATCGGCACGCTGCGCGAGATGCCAGGCGCGGACGTTCTTCGCGACGGCACCGTGATGAGCCTCTCGCATTCCGGCTACGATCATTTCAGGTGACTTCACATAACCGATGTGACTTCACATAACGAGTTCGAAAGCAACTTATTGAGCGGTCCAGGGCCGTTCCCTGGGCCGCGGGATGAATCCCTGTCAGATGGCTGGCCGCGCAAATCGCCGGGAGCGATTTGCGCCAATCATCACAGATACCCGCGGCCGCTGTCCGTATCCTCTCGGACGTTCCAAAAGCCGCCGCTACTCCATGTCCGCACCCGCCAAAGGACCTACTGCTTTGCCCAAGGCCGCATCGCGCGGCGTTCCGGAGAGGATTGGCAAGTACATGGTCATCAAGGAAGTGGGCCGTGGCAGCACCGGGGCGGTGTATCTCTCGCATGACGCCTATTACGGGCGCGACGTCGCGATCAAGGTCTACAACATGGACCCGGGCGCGGACGAAGAGCGCGCGCACACGGCGCGCAAGATGTTTCTGTCCGAGGCGCACCTGGTCGGGATGCTGCAGCATCCGCACATCCTGCCCATCTATGATGCGGGCGAGGAGAACGGCCACTGCTACATCGTGATGGAGCACGTACACGGCGCGCGGACACTGGCGGCCTACTGCCGCCCGGACAACCTCCTCAGAATCGACGACGCGGTGGAGATCATCTTCAAGTGCGCGAAGGCGCTGCACTACGCGCACACGCGCGGCGTCATCCACCGCGACGTCAAGCCTTCCAACATCATGCTCACGCAGGACAGCGACGTGCGCATCATCGACTTCGGCATCGCGCTGGTGTCGGACTCGGAGATCTCGCGCATCGAGGGCATTGCGGGCAGCCCCTCGTACATGTCGCCGGAGCAGGTGCAGAGCCTCGAGCTCACCAATCGCTCCGATCTCTACTCGCTCGGCGCGGTGATGTACGAGCTGCTGACGGGCTCGCGTCCGTTCCGGGCCGGCAACCTGCAGAAACTGTTGCACCAGATCGTTTACGCCACGCCGCCGCCGATCCACACGCTGCGCAAGGACGTGCCCGAGGAGCTGGAGAACGTGGTGGCGACCGCGTTGCAGAAGGAGCCTCCGAAGCGGCAGAAAAGCGGACTCGACTTCGCCGCGGAGCTGACCCGTGTGCACCAGCGGTTGCGCGAGGCCAACGCGCGCATCGACCGGCAGGAACAGTTTGGCGTCCTGCGGCGCCTGAAGTTCTTCCACGAGTTCTCCCATGCGGAGATCTGGGAGGTGCTGCGCGCGAGCAGCTGGCAGGACTACTCGCAGGGCGAGGAGATCGTCAAGGAAGGCGAGATGGATGACCGCTTCTACATCCTGGTCTCCGGCGGTTGCGCGGTCGAGCGGCACGGGCGGCGCATCGGTGTCCTCGATGACGGCGACTGCTTCGGCGAGGCGAGCTACGTGCCGGGTGCCAAGCGAACGGCCACCATCCGCGCCGCGAGCGCGGTGACGGTGCTCAAGGTGAGCTCGACCCTGCTCGAGCAGGTGTCGGCGTCGTGTCAGTTGCGGTTCAACCGGGTATTCCTGCGGTCGCTGATCGGGCGGCTGCAGGGTGCGGAAGCAGTCTTCCCTCCCGGCAACACCTGAACGTCCGATTGCAGGCACAGGGATGTGCCCCGCCGCCGCAGGTGGCGGAGCCGCGAGCAAAAACCACGCTTTTTGATCGCGGCGCGCTGGGCCGGGCAGGAGCCCGGATCCAGCGCTTCAAACCATTCTGTTGTACATTCCGGCCCGTGCACATCCTGCTCATCGAGGACGATACCGAGGCCGCGCGGGTCCTCGTCAAGGGACTGCGCGAGAGCGGTTACACGGTCGATCACGCCGCCGACGGGCGTGAGGGGCTGTCCCGCGCCCTCGCGGGCAAGCTCGACCTGATCGTCACCGACCGCATGCTGCCCTACATCGATGGGCTGGCGATCATTCAACAGCTGCGGCGGGCGCGGCTCGCGACGCCGGTACTGGTCCTCAGCGCCCTCGGTACGGTCGACGATCGCATCCGCGGCCTCAAGGCCGGCGGCGACGACTATCTCACCAAGCCGTTTGCGTTCGCGGAGCTGCTGGCGCGCATCGAGGCGCTGCTGCGCCGGCACGCGAGCGCCGCGGAGGCGACCGTGCTGCGGGTGGCGGATCTGGAATTCGACCTGCTTGCCCGCAAGGTCGCACGGGCCGGCCGCGAGATCGAGCTCACGGCGCGCGAGCAGAAGCTGCTCGAGTTCCTCATGCGGCGGGAGGGGCAGGTGGTCACGCGGACGATGCTGCTCGAGGGCGTCTGGGACCTGCACTTCGATCCCCAGAGCAATCTCGTCGACGTGCACATCAGCCGCCTGCGCCAGGCGATCGATCGCGGCGCCGAGCGGGCTCTCATCCACACCGTGCGCGGCTCGGGATATGTCCTCAGGGAGGAAGACGAGTGAAGGAGGGACGCCGCTGGGGGCTCTTCAACACCTCCGCCTTCCGCATGTCGATGGGCTACACGTTCCTCGTCACGCTGGCCGTGTGCGTGACGCTCGGCAGCGCCTACCTGCTGACCCAAAGCATCATCACGAGCGACGTCGACCTGATCATCGACACGGAGCTGAAGAGCCTCGAGAACCAGTACATACGCAGCGGCATTCCCGGAGTCACCGACGAGATCAACCTGCGCATCGACAGCTGGGGGCGGATCGGTGCGGTCTACATGCTGGCGGACCCGAAGTTCGATCGCCTCGCCGGCAACGTCACCAACTGGCCGTTCGACGGCGCGCCGGCCGAGCCGTGGCCGGAGTTTCGCATCGAGTCCATCGAGCCCGGTCAGCGCTCCGTCCACCCCGTGCGCGCCTCGGTGCGCAAGCTCCCCAACGGCGACTGGCTGCTCGTCGGCACCGACATGTCGCAGGATCGCAGGTATGTGCGGACCTTTCAGATCGCCACGCTCTGGGGCATCGGCCTCTCGATCCTGGCGGCCGGGATCGCCGGGTTCTCCTTCAGCTTCCGCCTCGCGCGCCGTGTCAGCGATGTCACCGAAACCTGCGTGCGGATCATGTCAGGCGAGCAGGGGCACCGGCTTCCCGTGGTCGGCACCAGTGACGAGTTCGATGCCCTTGCTGCCTCGGTGAATCGCGTGCTTGATCGTCTGGAGGAGCAAACGCGCACGCTGCGTGCGACCTTCGACAGTGTTGCCCACGACTTGCGCGCGCCTTTGCATCGCCTGCGGACACGGATGGACGCGGTGCTGCGCTTGCCGGCGCTGGAGTCGGGTATTCGGGAGCCGGTGGAGTCGTCGCTGCGGGAAGTCGACCGCCTGCAACGCACGCTGGCGACGCTACTGCAGATAGCACTCGCGGAATCAGGAGCGCCGCTCGCCTCGCCGGCGCCGGTGGATGTCGGTGAGCTGGCTGAGGAAATGGGTGAGCTATTCGAGCCGGTGGCGCGCGAGCGGGGCCTGACGCTGGCAGCGCGCGCTGATCATGGAGTGATCGTCGAAGGCAACCGGCAGTTGCTTGCCCAGCTCATCACCAACCTGCTGGAGAACGCGCTCAAGTACGTGCCCTCGGGCGGGCGGATCGACGTGGCGGTGAAACGGCTGGCTGACCGCGCGCAGCTCGTCATCAGCGACAACGGTCCGGGTATGCCGGCGGAGGACCGATTGCGGGCGGGACAGCCGTTCGCGCGTGTGGGAAAGCGTTCCGGACTGGAGGGCAGCGGGCTCGGGCTGTCGCTGGTGTCGGCGATAGCGCGCCTGCACCGGGCACGTCTCACACTGGAGAGCAACGAACCCGGGCTACGCGCCGAGGTCACCTTGCCGCTTGCCAACGCTCAAGTCGCTGCGGCGTCTTTATCGCGCTCGATGAGCGCGTAAGCGGAGTGATTGTGAATGGATTCGAAATTCTCCGACTCCACGACGTAGGCGGCGATCCGCTCATCGGCGTTGAGGCGGGTTGCGACGTCGCGCACCATGTCTTCGACGAACTTCGGGTTGTCGTAAGCCCGCTCGGTCACGAATTTCTCGTCGGGACGCTTGAGGATGCCGTAGAGCTCGCATGAGGCCTCGCTCTCGGCGATCTCGATGAGCTCCTCGATCCACATGTGGTGACGCAGGCGCGCGGAGATGGTCACGTGCGAGCGCTGGTTGTGCGCGCCGTACTCGGAAATGCGCTTGGAGCAGGGGCAGAGGCTGGTCACGGGCACGACCACCTTGACCCACATCTCGGTGTGATCACCCTTGCGCTCGCCGATGAGGCTGGCGTGGTAATCCATGAGGCTCTCCACACCGGAGACCGGCGCCCGCTTCATCACGAAGAAGGGGAAGGTCATCTCGATGTGGCCGGTGTCCGCCTCGAGACGCTGCGTCATGGTCGCGAGCATGGCCCCGAAGGACTCGACGGAGATCTCCCGCTCGCCGTGCAGAATCTCCACGAAGCGCGACATGTGCGTGCCTTTGAAGTTGTGCGGCAGGCTGACGTACATGTTGAACGTGGCGATGGTGTGCTGCTCGCCGGCGGAGCGGTCCTTCACGCGCACAGGATGGCGGATGTCCTTGATGCCGACGCGATTGATGGGCAGCCGACGGGTGTCGGCCCGGCCCTGTACGTCCTCGACTTCGGCCAGAAAGGGCCGCGTCGACTTGGCGCTGGCGGGAGGAGGGGTCATGGTTCAAGCCTACCGGATCGGTGCACACCGCACCTATATCTATCGAGGTATGTGCCTAGATCCGGGCGGAAGGTTGCTTTTTCAACCTTCAGGCGCTGCCGACCGAGCGAATGCGATCGTGCGGCTGCAGGGACCACCAGCGCTCCACGGTGGCGGCGAGGCTCTGGGCATCCAGGCCGGCAGCGGCCAGGCAGGAATCGCGTGAGCCGTGCTCGATGAACCGGTCCGGGATGCCGATTTGCAGCAGCGGCAGGGAGACGCCCTCGGCCGCGAGCAGCTCGGCGATGGCGGAGCCGGCGCCGCCCTGAACGGCGTTCTCCTCCAGGGTGATGAAGGCGCGGTGGCGGCCGGCCAGCTCCAGAATGAGCGCTTCATCGAGCGGCTTCACGAACCGCATGTTGACCAGCGTGGCATCGAGCCGCTCCGCGATGCGCGTCGCCGGCTCCAACATCGGGCCGAAAGCGAGCAGCGCGAGCCCGCAGCGACCCTCGCGCTTCACCAGCGCGCGACCGACCGGGAGCGCGGTGAAGGCCTTTTCGAGCGGCACGCCGGGGCCGGTGCCGCGCGGATAGCGCACGACACTCGGGCAGGAAAGGGTGGTACCGGTGTAGAGCATCTGCCGGCATTCGTTCTCGTCGCTCGGGGCCATGATGACGAGGTTGGGAATACAGCGCAGGAAGGAGAGGTCGTAGCTGCCCTGGTGCGTGGCGCCGTCGCTGCCGACCATTCCGGCGCGGTCGAGCGCGAAGAGAATCGGCAGGTTCTGCAGGGCGACGTCGTGAATGAGCTGGTCGTAGGCGCGCTGCAGGAACGTTGAATAGATGGCCACCACGGGTTTCAGACCCTCGGTGGCGAGTCCCGCGGCGAACGTGACGGCGTGCTGCTCCGCGATGGCAACGTCGAAATAGCGATCGGGGAAGCGCTTGGAGAACTCCACCAGGCCCGAGCCCTCGCGCATGGCGGGCGTGATGCCGACGATGCGCGGATCCTGCTCCGCCATGTCGCAGAGCCACTTGCCGAAGATCTGCGAGTACGTGGGCCCGGAGGAGGCTTCCTTGAAGATCGTGCCGCTCACCGGATCGAAGGGACCCGGGCCGTGCCACTTGATCGGGTCGGCCTCCGCCGGCGCATACCCCTTGCCCTTGCGGGTGACCACGTGCAGGAACTGCGGGCCGCCGAGCTTCTTGACGTTGCGCAGCGTGCTGACCAACGCGCGTACGTCGTGGCCATCCATGGGACCGATGTAGTTGAAGCCGAGCTCCTCGAACAGCGTCCCGGGAAGGACCATGCCCTTGAGATGCTCCTCCGAGCGGCGCGCGAGCTCCCAGATCGGCGGGATCGGCTTCAACACCTTCTTGCCGCCTTCGCGCAGGTGTCTGTAGACACGCCCGGAGAGGGCGGCGGCGAAGTAGTTGGAGAGCGCGCCGACGTTCTCCGAGATCGACATGTCGTTGTCGTTGAGAATGACCAGCAGATCGGTCGGCAGCGAGCCCGCGTGATTCAACGCCTCGAAAGCCATGCCCGCGGTCATCGCGCCATCGCCGATGATGGCCACCACGCGCCGCGATTCGCCGAGGCGACCAGCCGCCACCGCCATGCCCAGCGCCGCGCTGATCGAGGTGCTGGAATGGCCGACGCCGAACGTGTCGTACGGGCTCTCCGACCGTGTCGGGAAAGGCGCGAGGCCGCCCGGCTGCTTGATCGTGTGCAGCAGGTTGCGCCGCCCGGTCAGCACTTTGTGCGGATAGGCCTGATGTCCGACGTCCCAGACCAGCCGGTCATGCGGCGTGTCGAAGACATAATGCAGTGCGACGGCAAGCTCGACCGCGCCCAGACCGGCAGCGAAGTGGCCGCCGCGAGTACTGACGGTATGGATCAGGAACTGGCGCAGCTCCTGCGCCACCTCCGGCAATTTCGCCACAGGCACCTGGCGAAGATCAGCCGGCGACTCGATCGCGTCGAGCAGAGGATAAGCGTTCGGCGGGGAAGTCATCTTTTGCAGTTTACACCGGCGTGCCGCGGCACTCCCAGGAGTCTATTGTTGCATAACTACAACAGAACCGCAGGCGATCATTTTTGGGCTGTGGAAGTCCCATCCTGCGCTTCGGCCATATTGAACGGCTCGGGTTCCACTTGGCCATTACGCTTTAGTAGTATCTCGACCCGCTGCTGGGCGGTCTTGAGTGACCCCTGGCAGTGTCGCGTGAGTTCCACACCCCGCTCGAAGGTCTTCAGGGCCTCATCCAGCGGCAGGTCACCGCGCTCCAGGCGCTCGACCAGCGCCTCGAGCTCCGCCAGCGCCTGCTCGAAATCAGGTGTTTTGCTCTCGGGCATAAACGAGGCACCTTATACAGGCGTGGCGGCGCCGGTCAATGCGATTGACGTGCCGAGACCTGGGGCTTACAGTCGCAGCCCACGTTAGACCCAGTCTAAGACAGGAGAGAGCGGCATGAATCTCAAAGGCAGCAAGACCGAGAAGAACCTGAAAGACGCGTTCGCGGGCGAGTCCCAGGCGAACCGCCGGTACCTGTACTTCGCAGCCAAGGCGGACGTCGAGGGATTCAACGATGTGTCGGCGGTCTTCCGCTCGACGGCCGAGGGCGAAACCGGCCATGCGCACGGCCACCTCGAGTATCTCGAGGCGGTGGGCGACCCGGCCACCGGCCTGCCGATCGGCGACACCAAGCTCAATCTGAAGGCTGCGATCGCGGGCGAGACCCACGAGTACACGGACATGTACCCCGGAATGGCAAAGTCGGCGCGCGACGAAGGCTTCGCCGAGATCGCCGACTGGTTCGAGACGCTGGCCAAGGCCGAGCGCTCGCACGCAAATCGCTTCCAGAAAGCGCTCGACGCGATTTGAGACATAGTTTGAAGGCGCTGGAGCCGGGCTCCTGCCCGGCCCAGCGCTGCCTCGGTCAACGCCGAAGCGGCTAAGCGTGGTTTTGCCCGAGGCGCCGCCACCTGCGGCGGCGGGGCACGTTTCTGTGCCTGATCTATCCTTTTAGTACATGAGCACTACGTCCACAGAGTCCGACGGTACGGGACCGCGGCCAGCCCGCCGCAGGCCGCGAGGGTAGCCTCGAGGCGCCCACCCGCCATCCGATCGACTGGCGGAATCCCGCTTTCTACGACGAGGCCGCGCTCACCAAGGAGCTGGAGCGCGTCTTCGACATCTGCCACGGCTGCCGCCGCTGCTTCAGTCTCTGCAACGCCTTCCCAACATTGTTCGATGCCGTGGACGCCTCCTCTGAGGGTGAGGTGCACGGGGTCGACAAGAAGGTTTTCTGGCAGGTCGTCGACCACTGCTATCTGTGCGACATGTGCTTCATGACGAAGTGCCCGTATGTGCCGCCGCATCCGTGGAATGTCGATTTCCCACATCTGATGCTGCGTGCGAAGGCGGTGCGCGACCGCAAGGAGGGCGTCGGCTTCCGCAGTCGTGCGCTGTCCGCGACGGATACTGTCGGAAAGATCGCCGGCATTCCTGTCGTCGCGGAGATCGTCAACGCCGTCAACCGCTCGAGTCTCGGCCGCGTGGTGCTCGAGAAGACGCTCGGTGTCGACCGGACCGCACCCATCCCGGAGTATCACTCCCGCACGGCGCGCAAGCGCCTGCGCCACCTGGGCGAGGGTGCCGATACCAAGGCGATCCCGACTCCGGAGACGACGGGCAAAGTGGCGCTCTTCACCACCTGCTACGGCAATCGCAACGACCCGCGGATCAATGAGGATCTGGTCGCCGTCTTCGAGCACAACGACATCCCGGTGACCCTGGTCGCGCAGGAGCGCTGCTGCGGCATGCCGCGTCTCGAGCTCGGTGATCTCGAGACGGTCGCCGAGCACAAGGAGTACAACATCCCGCAGCTGCTGGCCGCGATCGACTCCGGGCTCGACATCGTCGCCCCGATCCCCTCCTGCGTGCTGATGTTCAAGCAGGAGCTGCCCCTGATGTTTCCCGATGACGCTGCCGTGCTGCGTGTGCGCAAGCGCATCTTCGATCCTTTCGAGTACCTCATGCACCGCCATCGCGCGGGCCTCCTGCGCACGGACTTCAAGCGCTCGCTCGGCAAAGTGAGCTACCACGTCGCCTGTCACCTGCGGGTGCAGAACATCGGGCTGAAGACTCGCGACGTGCTGCGGCTCATCCCCGACACCACCGTCGAGCCGATCGAGCGCTGCTCCGGACACAACGGCACCTACGGCGTGAAAAAGGAATTCCGCGCCGCCTCCATGAAGATCGGCCGGCCCGTGATCCAGCGTGTCCAGTCAGCGGCCGCCGAGCATTACGCCAGCGACTGCCCCATGGCCGGCGAGCAGATCCAGAGCGGCCTCGAGGGCGGACGGGAGCCGGAACATCCGCTCAGCCTCCTGCGGCTGGCTTACGGGATATAGGAGCGCGCGATGGACCAGCTCACCGTCGAAGATCTCATGAGTCTCGAGCGTTATGCCCGCGAGCGTGCCGCTTTCCGCGCCCGCGTGCTCGAGCACAAGCGCAATCGCAAGCTCGCGGTCGGCCCCAACGTCACCTGGTCCTTCGAGGACCGCCTGACCATGCAGTATCAAGTCCAGGAAATGCTGCGCGCCGAGCGCGTCTTCGAGCCCGAGGGGATTCGCGAGGAGCTCGACGCCTACAATCCGCTGATCCCCGACGGCAGCAACTGGAAGGCGACACTCCTCGTCGAGTTCCCCGACGTCGATGAGCGCCAGCGCCAGCTCGCGCAGCTCATCGGCCTCGAAGATCGCTGCTGGGTGCAGGTGCGTGGCCACGACCGCGTGTATGCGATCGCCGACGAAGATCTCGAGCGCGAGAACGCCGAGAAGACCTCGGCGGTGCATTTCCTTCGCTTCGAGCTCACCCCCGCCATGGTCTCTTCTCTGCAGAGCGGCGCGGCGCTCGGCGCCGGCGTCGATCACGACCACTACCGCCATTCCGTCGATCCGGTTCCCGGGCCCGTGAGAGCCGCGCTACTTCACGACTTGAAGTAAGATCCGCGGACGATGAATCAGTCCTACACCGCCTCCGACATCGAAGTCCTGAGCGGCCTGGAGCCCGTGCGCCGCCGCCCCGGGATGTACACGCATACCTCCCGGCCCAACCACATGGCCCACGAGGTCGTCGACAACAGCGTCGACGAGGCGATCGCCGGCTACTGCAAGCAGATCGACGTCACCCTCTTCAAGGACAACTCCCTGCAGGTCGCCGACGACGGCCGCGGCATGCCGGTCGACATCCATCCCAAGGAGAAAGTGAGCGGCGTCGAGCTCATCCTCACCCGCCTGCACGCCGGCGGCAAATTTTCCGACAAGACCTACAAGTTCTCCGGCGGCCTGCACGGTGTCGGCGTCTCCGTGGTCAATGCGCTGTCGAAGAACCTGGAGTGCTGGATCAAGCGCGGTGGCAAGGAATACAACATCAGCTTCAGGGACGGCAAAGTCCACTCCAAGCTGGAAGTGGTGGGTACCGTCGGCCAGCGCAATACCGGCACCACCGTGCGCTTCTGGCCCGACCCCAAGTTCTTCGACTCCGACAAGTTCTCCGTCCCGCAGCTCAAGCACACTCTGAAGGCCAAGGCCGTGCTCTGCCCCGGCCTGCGCATCACCTTCACCAACGAGGCCACCGGCGAGAAGGACGAGTGGTTCTACACCGGCGACCTCGGCGCCTACCTCCTCGAGGAGCTGGCCGACAACGAGCGCCTGCCCAACGAGCCGATCACCGGCCAGCGCGAGGAGGAGAGCGATGCGGTGAACTTCGCGCTGGTGTGGGCGCCGGCCGCTGAGACCGCGATCGGCGAGAGCTACGTCAACCTCATCCCGACGACCGAAGGTGGCACCCACGTCAACGGACTGCGGTCCGGCGTCGCGCAGGCCGTGCGCGAGTTCTGCGAGTTCCGCAACCTGGTGCCCCGCGGCGTCAAGCTCACTCCCGAGGACATCTGGGACAAGGCGAGCTACGTCCTCTCCGTCAAGATTCACGAGCCGCAGTTCGCCGGCCAGATGAAGGAGCGCCTGGCCTCGCGTGATGCCGCCGGCCTGGTCGAAGGCTTCGCACGCGACTCCGTGGCGCTCTGGCTCAACCGCCACCCCGACGCCGGCGAGCGCATCGCCCAGTTCGCCATCGCCAACGCCCAGGAGCGCGCCAAAGCGGCTCAGCGCGTCGTGCGCAAGCGCGTCGCCGGCGGCCCTGCGCTCCCCGGCAAGCTGGCCGATTGCGCCAGCCAGGACCCGCGCCGCTCCGAGCTCTTCCTGGTGGAAGGCGACTCCGCCGGCGGCTCCGCCAAGCAAGCACGCGACAAGGACTTCCAGGCCATCATGCCGCTGCGCGGCAAGATCCTGAACACCTGGGAGCTGGAGCCCGGTGAGATCGGCTCCTCCGAGGAAGTGCACAACATCGCCGTCGCCCTGGGCGTCGACCCCGGCTCCCAGGACCTGAGCCAGCTCCGCTACCACAAAGTCTGCATCCTCGCCGACGCCGACTCCGACGGCCAGCACATAGCCACTCTCCTCTGCGCTCTCTTCCTCCGTCACTTCCGCTCTCTGGTAACCAACGGCCACGTGCACGTAGCCATGCCCCCGCTCTATCGCATAGATGCCGGCAAGCAAGTCTTCTACGCCCTGGATGACGGCGAGCGCGACCAGCTTCTCAAGCGAATCGAGAAGGAAAATCCCCGCACCAAGCCCACCGTCATCCGCTTCAAGGGCCTGGGTGAGATGAACCCCACTCAGCTGCGCGAGACGACGATCGACCCCCGCACCCGCCGCCTGGTCCAGCTGACGATCGACGGCAAGGACAACACCGACCAACTCATGGACATGCTCCTGGCCAAAAAGCGTGCGAGTGACCGCCGCGACTGGCTGGAGCAAAAAGGCAACCTGGCAGACGTACAGGTCTAGTAGATCATTCCCACCATGCAAGACCAGGAACTGAACTTCGAAGGCGTAGAGCGCCAACCGCTCCGCACGTTCACCGAGAAGGCGTACCTGGACTATTCCATGTACGTCATCCTGGACCGCGCGCTACCGTCGCTCGGCGATGGGTTGAAGCCCGTGCAGCGCCGCATCATCTACGCCATGGGCGAGCTCGGCCTCGCCGCCCCCAACAAGCACAAGAAAGCGGCCCTGACCGTCGGCGACGTGCTCGGCAAGTTCCATCCCCACGGCGACACCGCCTGCTACGAAGCCATGGTCCTCATGGCTCAGCCCTTCTCCTACCGCTATCCGATCGTGGACGGCCAAGGCAACTGGGGCTCCCAGGATGACCCCAAGTCATTTGCTGCCATGCGCTACACGGAAGCCAAGCTCACCCGCTACGCCGAGGTGCTGCTCGCCGAACTGTCCGACGGCACCGTCGACTGGGTGCCGAACTACGACGGTTCGCGCGAGGAACCCTCGATGCTGCCGGCGCGGCTGCCCAACCTGCTGTTGAATGGCACGACCGGCATCGCGGTCGGCATGGCCACGGACATTCCGCCGCACAACCTGCGCGAAGTCGCCAATGCCTGCATCCATCTGCTGGAGGAGCCCGAGGCGACCACCGCGCAGCTGATGAAATTCATCAAAGGGCCGGATCTGCCGACCGGCGCGGAAATCATTTCGCCCCGGGCGGACCTCAAGGAGTTCTACGAGAAGGGCGGCGGCAGCTTCAAGGCGCGCGCCACCTACGTGATCGAGGACGGCAATGTCGTCGTCAACGCCTTTCCCTATCAGGTGTCGCCAACCAAAGTAATCGAGCAGATCGCCGAGCAGATGCGCGCGAAGAAGCTGCCGATGATCGAGGATCTGCGCGACGAATCCGATCACGAGAATGCCACGCGCCTGGTGATCGTGCCACGCTCCAACCGCGTCGACCTCGATGAGGTGATGAAGCACCTGTTCGCGACCACGGATCTGGAGCGCAGCTATCGCGTCAATCTGAACATCATTGGCCTGGATGGCCGGCCGCGGGTCATGGGTCTGCGCGACATCCTGGCCGGCTGGCTCGAGTTCCGCATCACGACCGTCACCCGGCGGCTGCAGTTCCGGCTCGACAAGGTCAACCGGCGGCTGCACATCCTCGATGGACTGCTGATTGCGTTCCTGAATCTCGATGAGGTCATTCGCATCATCCGCCGCGAGGATGAGCCGAAGCCGGTGCTCATCAAGCGCTTCAAGCTCTCCGATGAGCAGGCCGAGGAAATCCTCAACACACGCCTGCGGCACCTGGCGAAGCTCGAGGAAATGAAGATCCGCGACGAGCAGAAGTCGCTGTCGCAGGAGAAGGCCGGCCTCGAGGCGCTGCTGGCGAGCAAGGCCAAGCTGCGCAAGCTGGTCGCGAGCGAGATTCGCGCCGACGCCGACAAGCATGGCGATGATCGGCGCACCAAGATCGTCGAGCGCGAGGCTGCCCAGGCGATCGATGAGACCACCCTCATTCCCAACGAGCCGGTGTCGGTAGTGCTGTCGACTGGCGGCTTCGTACGCTCCGCCAAGGGCCATGAGATCGATCCCCACTCGCTCTCCTACAAGAGCGGCGACGGCTTCCAGTCGATGGCTCGCGGCAGGAGTCTGCAGGCCGCCGTGTTCATCGACAGCACGGGCCGGACATACTCGCTGCCTGCGCACTCGTTGCCTTCGGCCCGCGGCCAGGGTGAGCCGCTCTCCGGCCGCCTCAATCCGCCCGACGGCGCCAAGTTCGCCGGCGTCATGATGGGCGAGCCCGAGGATCTCTGGCTGCTAGCGAGCGACGCCGGCTACGGTTTCACGGTGCGCTTGAAGGAGCTGATCACCGACCGCCGCGCGGGCAAGACGGTGCTCAACGTCCCGGATAACGCGATGGTGCTGCCGCCTGCGTGGGTACCGTCACCGGAGTCGCTGGTCGTGGCGGTGAGCAGCGAGGGCAAGCTACTCGCCTTCCCCGTCGGGGATGTACCGGAGATGCCGCGCGGCAAGGGCAACAAGCTGTACGACATCCCGGGCAAGAAAGCGGCGGCGCGCGCCGAGCTGATGAGCGGAATCGCCGTGGTGGCGCCGAAGGGCTCGCTCGTGATCTGGGCAGGCGAGAAACAGAAAACGCTGGAGTGGGGCGACCTCAAGGCCTACCGCGGTCAGCGCGCACAGCGCGGCGCGGTGTTGCCGCGCGGCTGGCCGAGGAAGGTGGATCGACTCGAAGCTCTGCCTCCGCCGGCCTGACGGCGGTCAGCCCATCACGACTTCTTCGGGGGCGTTGACGAAGTAGCCCTGGATGTACTGCACCCCGAGCTGCCACAGCACGGCCATGGTGTTGGCGTCCTCGACGCGCTCCGCGATGGTTTGAATGTTGCGCTTCTTGGCCGAGTCGACCAGGCCGCGCACGCGCTGCTGCAGCTGCGTATCGCGCGCCAGGCTCTGGACCAGGGCGCCGTCGATCTTCACGAAATCGAGCGGCACCGACCCGATGAGGCCCTGCGGATCGCGCCCGGAGCCGAAGCTCTCCAGCGCGAAGCGGAATCCCCGCTGGCGCAGGCCGCCCGCCAGGGTCCGAACCTGCGGGAAGCTCGCTGCCACTTCCTCGGTCGCCTGGAAGCAGACCCGCTGCGGCTCTGCGCGCGTCGAGCGGATGTGTCCGTCCAGCCATTCGATGAAGGTCGCGTCTCGCGCCGTATCCTTCGAGAGCCGCACGAACAGGCACTGCGGCCGCCGCTGGGCGGCGAAGGCGAGCGAGGCGCCGACCACCCAGCGGTCGATGTTCTTCAGCAGGTCGTTGCGCTCCGCCGCCGCCATGAACTCCGACGGCAGCACTTCCTTACCCTGCGTGTCGACCATGCGAACCAACACGTCCCACATCTCCGGGTCATCGCCCTGCAGGCTCGCCACCGGCTGCTGCGCCAGGCGAAACCGGTTCTCCATGAGCGCGGCCTTGATGTGCTTGACCCAGACCTGATCGTACGACTGGACGCGGTTCTCGACGTCGGCGCGTCCGGATGTCAACGCCTGGTTGCCACCCTGCTTGACGCCCTTGGCGCAAGCCTCGATGGCGTCGGCCACGATGGCGTCGAGCTTGGGAGTGCTGGGAGGCACGATGGACAGGCCCACCGTGCAGGTGACCGTGACCGTCCTCTCGTTGACACGCATGACGTGCTTCTGCACGCGCGCCAGAAGTTGCTTGCCCCACGCCTGGATGTCGTTCTCGTTGCCGCGCTCGAGTAATGCCAGGAATCTCACCCCGCCGAAGCGCCCGACGATCTCGTTGGGGTAGAGCGTCTCCTTCAGGAGCGCCGCGATTCCCATCAGGACGTCCTCGCTGGCCGTGGCGCCGACGTCGCGCTCCACCTCCGCGAACGCGTCGAGCTTGATCAACGCCAGACAGCGCATACCGCCGGGGCTCGGGGCCTCGAGGCGCGCATGCAGCGCCTCCATCAGCTCGCGTCGATGGAGGAAGCCGGTCGTATGGTCCGAGTGGACCGCGTGGCTCAGCTCCTCGACCAGATTCTGCTCATCGCGCGCTTTGGCGGGTACCACCAGCCGCACGCTCGGCTCGCCATCATGGTGACCCAACGCCAGCACGATCTCGACGGCCATCGTCTTGCCATCCGGGAGCAGGGCGGTGGCTTTGAGCGCGAGGTCGTTCCAACGGCCCTGCAGGCAGGCGGCGAGCGCGCCCTTGAGCGCCGGCTGCGTCGCCTCGTCGAAGAGATCCATCACCGGCTGACCGACCAGCGAGTCCTTGACCCCGAAGAGCTCGAGCCACGCCGGGTTGGCGTCGATGACGATGCCCTCCTGGACCTGCACGATCGCGTCGTTCGAGCGTTGCAGCACGCTCTCCAGCTGATTGCGCGCGTCGTGTGCGGATTTGAGTGTGGAGGTGAGCGCTCGCTGCAGTCGGAAGGCGCGCAGCTCACGGACCATCACCGCGGCCAGGCGCACGGGGCTGGTCAGCGAGACCACGTCACGCGCACCCGCCGTCATCGCATCGGCGATGACTCCCTCGTCCACCGCTTCCGCCAACGACATGACCGGAACCGTGGGCGCCGCCTGGTCACGTATTTCGATGACGCTCTTGATCTCGTCCTCCGGGCCCGGAGCGAATATGAGGAGCTCAGGATTGATCTGCGGCAGAGCGTCGGGCAGGTCCCGCAGCGCCGGGATCCACGTGCAGTGCACCGGATGGCCGGCGCGGCGCAGGATGCTGTTGATGGCCTCGACCGCGTCCCGGGTGGGAGACAGTACGATGAGCGGAACCGGGTTCTGCTCGGTCAAAGTGCTCTCCGTTGATGCAGCAGGTCAGTGGGCGCGAAGGCCAAAATTCTAGCTCGGGCCGGCGCGGCCCCGGTTGTCGTGCGTCTCAAAAAATTGGACCGAGCGTGACCTTGGCGGGCGCGTCCGGCACTTCGCGCACCAGCCGGGGTACGAGATATCCGGGCAGTTGCGCCGGCCAGTCGTCCCACCAGGGCCCGCGCGCGCTCATCGGGAACCGCGAAATGCGACGCGCCGCGCACCCGATCGAGGGCGTGCAGATAGTAGGGCAGTACTCCGGCATCGAACAGGCGCCGTGACAGCTCCGAGAGCACATCGAGGTCGTCGTTGATGCCCGCCAGCAGGACCGACTGATTGAGGAGGGTGACCCCGGTCGCCCGCAGCCTGCCGCAGGCGCCGGCAAGCTCCGCATCGAGCTCGTTGGGATGGTTGACGTGCAATACGAGCACAGTTGGTAACACGGCCGCGCGCAGCCACTGCAGCAGTCCTGCGTCGACCCGGGAAGGCAACACGACCGGTTGGCGTGTATGCACGCGAATGCGGCGCACGTGCGGGATGGCGGCCAGCGCGCGGGTGAGGCTCTCGAGCCGGGCATTGCTCAACGACAGCGGATCGCCGCCGCTCAGGATGATCTCCTCGAGGGAAGCGTCGGCGCGGATCTCGGCGAGTGCCTCGCTCCAGCGTGGCGCCTCCCCGTTCTGCTCCGCATAAGGGAATTCCCGCCGGAAGCAGTAGCGGCAGTGCACGGCGCAAGTCGAGGTAGTGATGAGGAGAGCGCGGCCGCGGTATTTCTGTAGCAGGCCGCGCGCGCGCAGAGCACTGCGCTCACCGACCGGATCAGCGACGTATTCGGCCTCATCGGTGAGCTCGGCGGCCGCCGGCAGCACCTGACGCAGGAGCGGGTCCTGGAGGTCGCCCCGGCGCATCCTGGCGACGAAGCTTCGGGGCACCAGCAACCGGAAGTGCCGGCTGGCCGCGTTCGCGCCCACGAGTGCCCGCGGGCTCAGGCCGAGCGCAGCGGCGAGCTCTTCCGGGCTGGTGATTGCCGCAGCGAGCTCCTGCTGCCAGGTCCCAGGCTCGAGCTGGCGGGGGGTGACCGATGCCGTTATCATACGCGGCCCTTCGAGGAGGCGGCCGCGCATTCTGCCGCCCCAGCCGCGAGAAAGAAATGGCCAGCTACACCACCGCCGAGATCCGCTCGGGTATGAAACTCCTGCTCGACGGCGACCCGTACTCCGTGGTCGAGAACGAGTTCGTGAAGCCCGGCAAGGGCCAGGCGTTCAACCGCATCAAGGTGCGCAATCTCAAGACCGGCCGCACCATCGAGCGCACCTTCAGGTCGGGCGAGTCGCTGGAGGCGGCGGACGTGGTCGATACGGAGATGCAGTATCTCTACCAGGACGGTGATTTCTGGCACTTCATGATGCCGGACAACTTCGAGCAGTACACCGCCGGCAAGTCCGCCATGGGCGATAACGCGCAGTGGCTGAAGGAGGGCTTGGTCTGCATCGTCACCCTCTGGAACAACGAGCCGCTGGTGGTGAACGTGCCCGCGCACGTGGAGCTCAAGATCGTCGAGACCGACCCCGGCCTGCGGGGTGACACCGCCACCGGCGGCCAGAAGCCTGCCAAGCTCGAGACCGGCGCCGTGGTGCGGGTCCCGCTCTTCATCAACGAGGGCGAGGTCATCCGCGTCAGCACCAGCAGCGGCGAGTACGTCTCTCGCGCCAAGCAGTAAGTGAAATGTAATGCAGGCACAGGGATGTGCCCCGCCGCCGCAGGTGGCGGAGGTCACGAGCAAAAACCGCGCTTTTGCTCGCGACCGCGCTGGGCCGGGCAGGATGCCCGGATCCAGCGCTTCAAATAAGGCTCGCTTCCACGAAGAGAGCCGCGAGCCGCTCCAAGCCGCGCGCATCGACTTCATCGAAGCGCGCGAGCCGCGGGCTGTCGAGATCGAGAACCCCCGCCAGTTGGTCCGCCGCGAAGAGCGGCACCACGACCTCGGATTGCGAGGCCCCGTCGCAGGCAATGTGCCCCGGAAAGGCGTTGACGTCCGGGACGATGATGGTCTCGCGCCTCGCGGCGGCCGTGCCGCAGACACCGCGGCCGAGGGGGATGCGCACGCACGCCGGCTTGCCCTGAAAAGGTCCCACGACCAACTCGCCTCCGCGCAGGAAGTAGAATCCCACCCAATTCAACTCCGGCAGCGCATCGAAAATGAGCGCGGCGGTGTTGGCGGCATTGGCGATCGGATCGGTTTCGCCGCCGAGCAGGCTGCGCAGCTGGGCGGCCAGGCGCTCGTACCCGGCGCGCTTGTCGGTGAAGTCATGTGGCTCGCTGTGATAGGTGGTCATGGGATCGCCTGTTTGGCCGTTCAGGCCCGCTCGATAGGGAAGGGTAGGATCGCATCGATACGCTCCACGCCCGCCGCGAGCATCAGGATGCGATCGAAGCCCAGCGCCACGCCGCAGCAGTCCGGCAGGCCGGCTTCCAGCGCCGCGAGCAGACGCTCGTCAAGCGTAGTGACGGGCATGCCCAGGCGGCGTCGCTCCGCGATATCGTGCTCGAAGCGCTCGCGCTGCTCGCGCGCGGAGGCGAGCTCGTGAAAGCCGTTGGCGAGCTCGATGCCGTTGCAATAGAGCTCGAAACGCTGTGCGGCGCGCGGGTCAGCGGGGTCGAGGCGGGCGAGCGCGGCCTGGCTCGCGGGATAGGAGTGCACGAACGTCAAGCCGCCCTGGCCGAGCTGCGGTCCGACGACGGTGCCCATCAAGAGCTCCAGCAGCTCGTCCCGGTCCGTCGCCGCGCCGTCGAAGCCCGCCCGCCGTGCGTGCTCCGCGAGCTCCGTCAGCGACGCCGTGAAGGGATCGAGCGCCAGCGCGTGCAGGAACGCCTCGCGATAGCTCACCCGCTCGGCGGCGGGATGAGCGCGCGAGCGACCGAGGAGCTCACGCACCAACGCCTCGACCTCGCTCATCAGCGCATCGAGCGAGAAACCCAGGCGATACCATTCGATCAGCGTGAATTCGGCGTTGTGGAGCCGGCCGCGCTCGAGCGCGCGCACCACGTGACAGATCTGATAGATATCGCCGGCCCCCGCGGCGACGAGACGCTTCATGGCGTACTCCGGCGAGGTATGGAGAAAGTAGGGCCGGGAGGTCGTGTCCCGCGGATCAGCCGCCGCGAACATCACCTGCGCGGAGTGGATGTGCACGTCGGTCACGGGGGCGTTGACCACGATCGGCGTGTCCACCTCGAGCACGGCGCGGGCAGCAAAAAACCCGCGGGCGCGGGCCAGCAGCGCGGCGCGTAACTGCAACATCTCCCGCGAGGCGGTGGGGCGCCAATCACCGTTCATATGCGGCAAGCCGCGCCATGGTCTGACCGACGCGCACGGGTGACCCCGCCTGCAGATCGGGCAACCACTCGGCCGAGCCCGGCGGCAGCAACAGGATGACCGTCGATCCCATGTTGAATCGCCCCAGCTCCGCGCCCCGCTCGAGCCGCAGCGGTGCACGCCCGGTATCGAGCGGCAGCTCCTTCGCCCGGTGAGGGGCGCAGGGCGTCACGTCGCCATGCCACACGGTCGCGATACTGCCGACGAAGAGCGCGCCGACGAGCGCCAGCGCGAATGTGAGGCTGCCCTCCTCGAACGCGCACACGACCCGCTCGTTGCGCGCGAAGAGCCCTGGGACGGCGGCCGCGGTGGTCGTGTTGACGCTGAAGAGCTTTCCGGGAATGAACCACGCGGCGCGTACGGCCGCGGCCGCCGGCATGTGGATGCGGTGATAGTTGAAAGGGGCGAGATAGAGTGTCGCAAAAGAGCCGCCGGCGAAGCGCTGCACCCACGCGGGCGCGCCGCCGAGCAGCGCCTCGAGGGAATAGTCGTGGCCTTTCGCCTGCAGCAGGCGCAGGCCGTCGAGCCGGCCGATCTGACTCACGGTGCCGTCGACGGGGGACACGAGCGCGCGCGGATCCGGATCGCTGGGACGTGATCCAGGCCGGAGACTGCGAGTGAAGAAGGCGTTGAAACTCGGATAGTCGTGCGGCTCGGGGTCCGCGGCCTCGCTCATATCGGGCCGAAAGTGCCGCACGAAGGCGCCGATGAGCGCGTTCTTGACCGGCTTGATGCGGCATCGGGCCAGCCGATGGACCTGCCGCGACAGGAAGTGCTGCGGCAGCAGATACTGCATTGCGACGAAGAGGCGCGCTCGCAGCGTCGGCGAATCCGTCCCGGGCTTTCTTGCTGCATCCATGCTCGTCAGGCCGCGGCGCGCAGTTCCGGCGCTACGCCACGCAGGGATTGCGCCAGTTGCCGCGCGTCGAAGGGCGGCGTGAACACTCCGACTTCCCGGGCGCCGGAGTCGAACAACAGGATCGCCATCGTGTGATCGAAGTCGTATCCGCCCCCCGGCAGGTTGATGCGGGTGATGCCGATGCCGAGACTGGCGGCGATGCGGCGGATCTCGGCGGGGTCGCCCGTGAGGCCAAGAAAGCTCGGGTCGAAATGCCGCAGATAACCGGCGAGCACCGCCGGAGTATCACGCTGCGGATCCATCGTGACGAAGAGCACCTGCAGACCGGGCAGCTGCGCCTGCTTCCTGACGCGCGCCAGCGCGGCGAGCGTGTCCGGGCACTCGTCGGGGCAATGGGTGAAACCGAAGTACAGCAGCGTCGGGTGACCGATGAGGGACGTGCGGCTGAAGGGCCGTCCCTGACTGTCGATCAGGTGAAAGTCGGCGATCGGCTTCGCCTCCGGCAACCACGTGCCACTTGCCAGCACCGGCCGGGAGCTGTCAATTTCACCGGCCAGCAGAAATCCGCCGAGCGCGGCGCAAAGGGCGCCCAAGCCCACGAGGGTCCAAAAGAGTCGAGCAGTCATGAGGAGATTATCCCACACCGCGAAATCGCGGCCCCGGCGGGCGGCCGTCACTGCGAAGAGCAAGCCCACCGTGCTGGCCCTCATCGCGCGCGGGACGCGGCGACTGCGCCGCGCGGGCGTGTTCTTCGGGCACGGCACCGACAATGCGTGGGACGACTCCGCGGCCCTGGTGCTCCATGCCCTGCAGCTGCCGCATTCGGGCGCGCGCGCGATCTACTCACGGCGCGTCGGCAGCCGCGACATCGAGCGCGTGGACGAGCTGCTCACGCGGCGCATCGAGGAGCGGATTCCGGCCGTATATCTCACCGGTGAGACGTGGTTTGCCGGATTGCGTTTTCACGTCGATCGGCGGGCGCTCATCCCGCGCTCACCGATCGCGGAGCTCATCGAGCGGCGCTTTGCCCCGTGGATCGATCCTCGCCGGGTACGCCGCATTCTCGATGTCGGCACCGGCTCGGGCTGCATCGCGATCGCCTGCGCCAAGGCCCTGCCGCGCACGCGCGTCGACGCCGCGGATATCTCGCCGGCGGCGCTCGAGGTTGCCGCCATCAATGTCCGCCGCCACCGCCTCGGGCGGCGCGTGCGCCTCGTTCGCTCCGACCATTTCAGCGCCCTCGCCGGCGAGCGCTACGATATCATCGTCGCCAATCCGCCCTACGTGGGGCGGCGGGAGATGTCAGGACTTCCGCCGGAGTATCGGCACGAGCCGCCGCTCGCGCTCGCGGCGGGGCGCGACGGGCTCGATTCGGTGCGGGTAATCCTGCGCGAATCGGGCGCGCACCTGCTACCCAAGGGGCTGCTCATCGTCGAGGTTGGCAACACCGAGGCGGCCGTGCGCCGGGCGTTCCGGCGGCTACCCTTCGTCTGGCTGGAATTCGAGCGCGGCGGCGGCGGTGTCTTTCTCCTCACCGCCGAGCAACTCAGGTAATCCGACACATGTCAGGCAACACGATCGGCAGGCTGTTCGCGGTGACGACGTTCGGCGAGAGTCATGGTCCCGCCCTCGGCTGCATCGTCGACGGCTGCCCGCCGGGACTCGCTCTGTCGGAGGAGGATATCCAACAGGATGTCGACCGCCGCCGCACCGGCACCTCGAAGTTCGTCAGCCAGCGCCGCGAGGGCGATCAGGTGCGCATTCTTTCCGGCGTGTTCGAGGGGCGCACCACCGGCACGCCGATCGGGCTTCTCATCGAGAACACCGACGCGCGCTCGCGCGACTACGAAAAGATCAAGGACCGCTTCCGGCCCGGCCACGCGGATTACACCTATCAGCAGAAGTACGGCCTACGCGACTATCGCGGCGGCGGGCGCTCATCGGCGCGCGAGACGGTGATGCGGGTGGCGGCGGGCGCGATCGCGCGCAAATACCTGGCCGACGCGGCTCGGCGCCAGCATCTACGGCTATCTGAGTCAGGTCGGTGAGCTCACGCTCGAAGCGCGCGATCCGGCGTTCGCCTACCAGAACCCCTTCTTCTGTCCCGACCCGGCGCGGGTGGCGGAGCTCGAGGCGCTGCTCTGGAAGCTGCGCTCCGAAGGCGACTCGATCGGGGCGCGCGTCACGGTGATCGCGACGGGCGTGCCGCCGGGGCTGGGCGAGCCGGTGTTCGACCGGCTGGATGCCGATATTGCGCAGGGCCCTCATGGGCATCAATGCCGTCAAGGCGGTGGAGATCGGCGCCGGCACGGCCGCGGTCCGGCAGCGCGGCAGCGAGCATCGCGATGAGCTCACGCCGCAGGGATTCGCCAGCAATCACGCCGGCGGCATGCTCGGCGGAATCTCGTCCGGCCAGGATATCGTGGCCCATCTCACCCTGAAGCCGACCTCGAGCATCCAGGTGCCGGGCCGAACGGTCGATATGGCAGGCCAGCCGGTCGAGGTCGTCACCACCGGCCGGCACGATCCCTGCGTGGGCCTGCGGGCCACGCCGATCGCCGAGGCGATGCTGGCGATCGTGCTGATGGACCATTACCTGCGCCACCGCGGCGCAGAACGCCGATGTCCGGTCTGAGACACCGGACATCACCCGACGGTGATCGCCGACACAGTTTATGTCCTGCAGATACGTAAATATCGGCGCAACCGAAAGGGGACTTAACTTATGGGTCGTGGTTGCCTGTTCCGTCATACCGTGCTGCGGTCGCTTTGGCTTTCCGCCCAATTAAGTTATATTGCCACCCCGGTCGGATGAGACTGCCAAGATGCAGCCATCCCTTTGTTTTAGCAATGTATTCAACTCAATGATGCCTTCCGGGGTGTCCTAAATGGTCGCCAAACGCTCAAGCCGGGCGGTGGCGTTGCTGCTGGTAGTTCCTTCAGCGGCGTTCGCTCTCGGCCTCGGGGACATCCGTCTCCTTTCACCTCTCGATCAGCCTCTGAAGGCCCAGATCGAGCTGCTCGACGTTACGCCGGATGCGCTGCAGAACCTGCAGGTTCAGCTCGCGTCGCAGGACACCTTTGCGCGCTACGGCCTGACCTGGCCGCAGTTCCTGAGCGGTGTGCACGTCAAAGCAGTGCACTCGGCCGACGGCAGGGAAGTCATCGAGCTGTCCTCGGACCAGCCGGTCACCGATCCGGTGCTGACGCTGCTGGTCGAGGCCAACTGGGATCGCGGTCATCTGATTCGCGAGTACACCGTGCTGCTCGATCCGCCGGTGTACGTGCCCAATCAGTCGCAGGCTGCCAGCCAGCAGGTCGCGCCCGCCGCCACCGCAACCGCACCCCGTGAGGGGGAAATTGCGCGCTCGCAGGCGCCGGCCGCACCGGCTCCGGCGGCGACGCCCGCCACGCCGACGCCAGGCTCTGACGAGACTGCGGCTGCCAATGGCGCTGCGTCTTCCACTGCCGCGACCGACTCCGGTGACCAGCCTCATTCGCTCGTCGTACGCCGCGGTCAGACTCTCTCCGGCATCGCCAACCACTTGAGCGGCGCCGGAGTCGACTCCGGTCCCACGCGCGCCTGGATGGTGGCCATCTACCAGCAGAACCCCGCCGCTTTCGCGCGCAACATGAATCTGCTGCGCTCAGGCGCGGTGCTACGCATCCCCGACAACGATGCGGTCGCGGCCATCTCGGCCGCCGCCGCTACGGCGGAGATTCACCGGCAATACGCCGCGTGGCGCAGCAGCTCGCAGCAAGCCGGGAACGCCGAGAGCGGCCCGGGAAGACTGCGACTGGTCGCTCCCGCGGGTGGCGCCGGTGCCGGCGGATCGACCTCGGCCGAGGGCACTTCCTCCGGTGACGTCAAGGAGTTGCAGGCACAGGTTCAGTCTCTGCAATCCCAAGTCGCTGACGACCATCGCCAGCTGCAGCTGAAGGATGCGCAGCTTGCGCAAATGCAGGCTCAGCTGGCCGCCAAGCAGGCGCCGCAGACGGTGCCCGCCGCGGCCCCGCCGGCAGCGAGCACGCCGGCGGCAGCCAATCCCAATCAGCCGACGGCAGCTGCCGCGCCGCCAAGCTCCGCGCCGACGCCTGAGCAAGCGCCGCCACCTCCGCCGCCGGTTGTGGCGAATCCGCCGCCACAGCAGGCTGCGCCGACCCCCGTGCCGCACGTTGTGCACCCG